>JBGANR010000029.1:0-49437 GCA_044222225.1 Mycobacteriaceae bacterium | reverse complement strand
GCGCCGTCGGACGCCGTCACCCCGCCCGTCCGGCGCAGTTGCGCCATGTGCTCGGCCGACTCCACCGTCACGCGGCCGAAGTTGTCGCCGAACGGATCCGGCCCCATGTCCTGCACCGTGAGCATCGTCGGCGGGTTCGCCGTGTCGAACCAGCCCGCCCACCAGCCGACCCCGCCGAGCACCGCGGCGATCCCGACGACGGCCGCCAACACCAGGGCGAGGTATCGCCGCCGGCCACCGCCTCCGCGTCGCGGGACGGGTGGGCCGCCGGGCCCGGGTGGCATCGGTGGGCCGCCCGGACCGAACGGCGGCTGCCCGCCGGGTGGGAACGGCGGGCCGCCGGATGGGAACGGTGTCGGTCCGCCAGGCGGGAACTGCGGCGGCCCAGGCGGGAACTGCGGCGGGCCGCCAGGCCCGATCGGTCTGATCGAGCCGGTCGGACGTCCGACGGCGCCCGGCCGGCCCGAAGGCTGCGGATAGGCTGGCGGCGGCGCGATCGGACTGGGGATCGGTCGCAGCGGACCGGAGGCCGTCTTCCGTCCCGGCGGTCCGTACGCCCGCGGCGGTGCGTTCATCGGGCCCGGCAACGGCCCCGTCCGGCGCGGCGCGGTCGGGCTGTACCCGCTGATCGGGCCGGATGCGCCCGGCTGATCACGTCGCTCCGCAGTCCGGCCGACCGCTGTGTCGCCGACAATCGTGCGGTCGGGGTCCGGGGGAAGCGGCGGCCGACGTCCTGTGGGGACGACGGCCGTCTCGCCGTCGTCAGGAGGCGGTCCGGCTCCGGGCTCCCCGGCGGCCGCCCAACCGAGTCGCGGGCCGGAACCCGGCTGCGGACCGGTCTCACGGAACGGTCGCCGATTCTCAGGATCCACTGTCGCCCTCCAAGTCGAGGCGGTGTTCTACTGTCTCACGTGGCAGGCGGCGGCACCCCGTTCGCCGAGCGATTCATGTCATCGGACGACGCCGCGTCGAACCGTCGTCACCGCAGAAGGTCGTCACCGCAGAAGATGGAGTGTCAGCACATGAGCACGATCGTTCTCATCGGCGGCCACGGCAGGGTCGCCCTGCTCGCCGAACCGCTGCTCGTCGCCGCGGGCCATACGGTGCGGGCCGTCATCCGCAACGCCGAACACACCGCCGACGTCGCCGCGACCGGCGCCGAACCCGTCATCGCCGACGTCGAATCCCTCGACGCCGACGGCATCGCCGCCCTGCTGACCGGCGCCGACGTGCTCATCTGGTCGGCCGGCGCCGGCGGCGGCGATCCGGCGCGGACGTACGCCGTCGACCGGGACGCCGCCATCGCGTCGATGACGGCGGCCGAACGTGCGGGCGTGCGGCGGTACGTCATGGTGTCCTATTTCGGCGCCGGCCCGGACCACGGCGTCGAACCCGGAGCGTCGTTCTTCCCGTACGCCGACGCCAAGACGATCGCCGACGCGCACCTCGAGGGCACGTCGCTCGACTGGACGATCCTGCGCCCCAGCCTCCTGACCTTCGACCCGCCGACCGGCACGATCGAGGTCAACGACGGCTCCGTCGACAAGGGCTCCGTGCCGCGCGGAGACGTCGCCGCCGTCATCGCCGCGACCGTGGACGCCCCGCAGACGATCCGCCGGGTCATCGAGTTCAACGGCGGCCGGACGCCGATCGTCGACGCCTTGGCCTGAACGTCATCCCGGCGACTCGGCACCGTCGATCGCGCACGACAGTGGCCCCCGCGGGCATCCGTCCACGAGGGCCACTGTTTCGATCGTCTACTCAGGCGTCACGCAGCGCCTTGAGCTCGCTTGTCGTCACCAACCGCTCGGCGTCCTCGGGCAGCATCCGCACCACCCGATGCCGCTTGCCGAACGGCCAGATGCCGCTCCGTCTTCGTGCGCTCGTCTTCGTCGTATTCACTTTCTCGTCACCTCGCACTGGAAAATCGACCCGTCCACCCATCACGGTATCGACGTCATCGCGACGACGCGCCGAACCGTTACCGATCCGTGGCGTGTCTGACACCACAGGACGCCGCCTCCCGGCGAACCGGCCCGACACACGGTCCGTGCGCGTCGTATCGAGCGCCTCTGAGCGTCGTCGCGACAATAATCGTCGCGACGACGCTGTACGGGTACCGATATGACGACGCCCCTCCCCGACCGAAGCCAGGAAGGGGCGTTTGTCCGATAGAACGGCGCGTCAGCGCTGCGCGACGGCCGTCGGCTCGATCGGCGCGGGCAGCTGGGTACTGCCGACGAGGTAGGCGTCCACCGCCGCCGCCGCGCTACGGCCCTCGGCGATGGCCCACACGATGAGCGACTGGCCGCGGCCGGCGTCGCCGGCGACGAAGACGCCCGGCACCGTCGACTGGAAGTCCGCGCCGCGCTTGACGTTGCCGCGCGCGTCGTATTCGACACCCAGCTGGTCCAGCAGGTCGCCACGTTCCGGACCGACGAAGCCCATCGCCAGCAGCACGAGGTCGGCTTCGAGCTCGAAGTCGGTGCCCTCGACCTTCTGGAACCGGCCGCCGACCAGCGCCACCTCGGAGCCGTGCAGCCCGGTCACTGTGCCATTCTCGCCGACGAAGCGCTCGGTGCTCACCGCGTAGACGCGATCGCCTCCCTCCTCGTGGGCCGACGCGACGCGGTACATCAGCGGGTACGTCGGCCACGGGGTCGACGCGGCCCGGTGCAGCGGCGGCTTCGGCATGATCTCGAACTGATGCACCGACGCCGCACCCTGACGCAGCGCGGTACCCAGGCAGTCGGCGCCGGTGTCGCCGCCACCGATGATGACGACCTTCTTGCCCTTCGCGTGGATCGGCGGCAGGCCTGCGTCGTCGACGATGTCGTCACCGAGCTGCACCCGATTGGACAGCGGCAGGTACTCCATCGCCTGGTGGATGCCGTCGAGCTCGCGGCCGGGAACCGGCAGGTCACGCCCGATCGTCGATCCGTTGGCGAGGACGACCGCGTCGAAATCGCCGCGCAACTGCTCGACGGTGACGTCGACACCCACGTTGACGCCCGTCCGGAAGACGGTGCCCTCGGCCGCCATCTGCTCGAGACGGCGGTCGATGTGCCGCTTCTCCATCTTGAACTCGGGGATGCCGTAGCGCAGCAGTCCGCCGATGCGGTCGGCCCGCTCGAAGAGCGTCACGTCGTGGCCGGCGCGCGTCAACTGCTGTGCGGCGGCCAGGCCGGCGGGACCGGAGCCGACGACGGCGACCTTCTTGCCGGTCTTCTCCTTCGGGATCACCGGGGTCACCCAGCCCTCGGCGAAGGCGTTGTCGATGAGCTCGACCTCGACCTGCTTGATGGTCACCGCCGGCTGGTTGATGCCCAGCACGCACGACGCCTCGCACGGCGCCGGGCACAGCCGCCCGGTGAACTCCGGGAAGTTGTTGGTGGCGTGCAGTCGGTCGATGCCGTCGGACCAGCGGTCCTTGTAGACGAGGTCGTTCCACTCGGGGATGAGGTTGCCGAGCGGGCACCCGTTGTGGCAGAACGGGATTCCGCAGTCCATGCACCGGCTGGCCTGCTTGCGCAGCACCTTGCGGTCGTGGTCCTCGTAGACCTCTTTCCAGTCCAGCAGCCGCAGCGGCACCGGACGGCGCCGCGGCAGTTCGCGGCTGGTGTGCTTGAGAAATCCGCGTGCGTCAGCCACGAGCGGCCTCCATGATCGCCTCGTTGACGTCCCGGCCATCGCGCTCGGCGGCCTCGATAGCGAGCAGGACCTTCTGATAATCGCGCGGCATCACCTTGACGAAGTGACCGATCTCGGTCTCCCATCCGTCGAGGATCCGGATCGCCACGGCCGACTCCGTCGCGTTCCGGTGCCGGGTGACGAGCTCGCGCAGGAACTCGACGTCGTCCTTCGCCGGCTGCTGCAGGTCGACGAGTTCGGGGTTGAGGTTGGCCGGCAGCCGTCCCTCGGGGTCGTAGACATAGGCGACGCCGCCCGACATGCCGGCCGCGAAGTTGCGTCCCGTCCGGCCTAGGACGACGACGCGGCCGCCCGTCATGTACTCGCAGCCGTGGTCGCCGACGCCCTCGACGACGGCCGTCGCCCCGGAGTTGCGCACCGCGAAGCGCTCGCCGACGATGCCGCGGATGAGCGCCATGCCCCCCGTCGCACCGAAGAGCGCGACGTTGCCGGCGATGATGTTGTCCTCCGCGACGAAGCCCTCGGGAGCGTCGAGCGAGGGCCGGATGATGATCCGGCCGCCCGACAGCCCCTTGCCGACGAAGTCGTTCGCGTCGCCGGCCAGCCGCAGCGTCATGCCGCGCGGCACGAACGCCCCGAAGCTGTTGCCCGCCGAGCCGGTGAAGTCGATGGTGATGGTGCCGTCGGGGAGACCCGACTTGCCGTACATCTTCGTCACCTCGTGGCCGAGCATGGTGCCGACCGTGCGGTTGACGTTGGTGATCGGCGAGCTGATGAACACCCGCTCGGCGCGGTCGATGGCCGGCCGCGCCTGCTCGATGAGCTGCACGTCGAGGGCCTTCTCCAGGCCGTGCTCCTGACGCCCGGAGTTGTACCGGTCCTGGTTCATGAACGGCGGATCGACCTGCGCCAGGATCGGCGAGAGGTCGAGCTTGCCCGCCTTCGCCGACTTCCAGTGCTCGATCGCCTTGCCGAAGTCGAGCATCTGCGTCTGGCCGACGGCCTCCTCCAGCGTCCGGAAGCCGAGCCGCGCGAGCAGTTCTCGCACCTCCTCGGCGATGAACAGGAAGAAGTTCTCGACGAACTCCGGCTTGCCGGCGAAACGCTGTCGCAGGATCGGGTTCTGCGTGGCGACGCCGACCGGGCAGGTGTCGAGGTGACAGACCCGCATCATGATGCAGCCCGAGACGACGAGCGGCGCGGTGGCGAAACCGAACTCCTCGCCGCCGAGCAGGGCGGCGATGACGACGTCCCGGCCCGTCTTGAGCTGGCCGTCGACCTGCACGACGATCCGGTCGCGCAGGCCGTTGAGCAGCAGCGTCTGCTGCGTCTCGGCCAGGCCCAGCTCCCAGGGGGCGCCGGCGTGCTTGACCGAGGTCAGCGGCGTCGCGCCGGTGCCGCCGTCGTGACCGGAGATGAGGACGACGTCGGCGTGCGCCTTGGAGACGCCCGCCGCGACCGTCCCGACCCCGACCTCGCTGACCAGCTTGACGTGGATCCGCGCCTGCGGATTCGCGTTCTTGAGGTCGTGGATGAGCTGGGCGAGATCCTCGATCGAGTAGATGTCGTGGTGCGGCGGCGGCGAGATGAGGCCGACGCCCGGCGTCGAACCGCGCACCTCGGCGACCCACGGGTACACCTTGTGCGGCGGCAGCTGGCCGCCCTCACCGGGCTTGGCGCCCTGCGCCATCTTGATCTGGATGTCGGTGCAGTTGGTCAGGTAGTGCGAGCTGACGCCGAACCGCGCCGACGCGACCTGCTTGATCGCACTGCGCCGCAGGTCACCGTTCTCGTCGGGCGTGTAGCGCTTCGGATCCTCGCCGCCCTCGCCCGAGTTCGACCGGGCCCCCAGCCGGTTCATCGCGATGGCGAGCGTCTCGTGCGCCTCGGCCGAGATGGAGCCGAAGCTCATCGCACCCGTCGAGAAGCGCTTGACGATCTCGCTCGCCGGCTCGACGCGGTCGAGCGGGATCGGATCGCGATCGTCGAACTTGAAGTCGAAGAGGCCGCGCAGCGCCGCGATCTTGCGGCTCTGATCGTCGATGAGCTTCGTGTACTCCTTGAACACCTTGTACTGACCGGTGCGCGTGGAGTGCTGCAGCTTGAACACCGTGTCCGGGTTGAACAGGTGGTACTCGCCCTCGCGACGCCACTGGTATTCGCCGCCGACCTCGAGCTCGCGGTGCGCGCGCTCCTCCGGATGGTGGCTGAACGCGAGCGCGTGCCGGGTGGCGACGTCGGCGGCGATCTCGTCGAGACCGATGCCGCCGAGCTGGCTGCGCAGGCCGGTGAAGAACTCGTCGACGACGGCCTGCGAGATGCCGATGACCTGGAAGAGCTGCGCACCGGTGTAGCTGGCGATGGTCGAGATGCCCATCTTGCTCATCACCTTGAGCACGCCCTTGCCGGCGGCCTTGACGTAGTTCTCGCGCGCCTTCGCGAAGTCGACGGCGTGATTGCCGCTCGCCTTCGGGAGGGTCAGCGCACCGCGCTCGAGCATGTCCTCGATCGACTCGAAGGCCATGTACGGGTTGATCGCCGCGGCACCGAAACCGACGAGCAGCGCCATGTGGTGCACCTCGCGGGCGTCGCCGCTCTCGACGATGAGGCTCGCGTGCCGCCGCGTCCGCTCCCGGACGAGGTGGTGGTGCACGGCCGAGACGAGCAGCAGCGACGGGATCGGGGCGTACGTCTCGTCGGACTCGCGATCGGACAGCACGAGGATCCCCGCGCCGTCCGCGATGGCGGCCGACGCCTGTGCGCGCACGTCGTCGAGCGCCCGGCGCAGGCCCTCGCCGCCGGCCGCGACCTCGTAGAGGCCGCGGATCGTCACGGTGCGGAACTCGCGGTAGCGATCGGTGTCGATCTCGACGAGCCGGGCGAGATCATCGTTGTCGATGATCGGCGACGCGCCCACGATGTGCCGGCACGACGCGGGCGTCGCGTGCAGCAGGTCGGCCTCGGCGCCGAGCCGGATGCCCAGGCTCGTGACGATCTCCTCGCGGATCGCGTCGAGCGGCGGATTGGTGACCTGCGCGAAGAGCTGGCTGAAGTAGTCGAAGAGCATCCGCGGCCGCAGCGAGAGCACGGCGATCGGGGTGTCGGTGCCCATCGAGCCGATCGCCTCGGCACCCGTCTCCGCCATCGGCGTGACGAGCAGCGAGAGCTCCTCGTTGGTGTAGCCGAACACCTGCTGCCGCAACGCGACGCGGTCGTGCGCCATGTGCCGGTGCGGCGGCGCGGGCAGGTCGGCGAGCCGCACCTGGTTCTTGTCGAGCCACCACTGGTACGGCTGCTCGGCGGCGAGCTCGTCCTTGATCTCGGCGTCGTCGACGATCCGGCCCTGCGCCGTGTCGACGAGGAACATCCGGCCGGGCTGCAACCGCAGCTTGGCCACGACGTCGCCGGCCGGGATGTCGAGGACGCCGACCTCGGAGCCGAGCACGACGAGCCCGTCCTTGGTCACCCAGACGCGCGAGGGCCGCAGACCGTTGCGGTCGAGGACGGCGCCGATGACGGACCCGTCGGTGAAGCACACCGACGCCGGACCGTCCCACGGCTCCATGAGCGCCGAGTGGTACTCGTAGAAGGCCCGGTGCTCGGGCTTCATGGTGGCGTGCCGCTCCCACGCCTCGGGGATCATCATGAGCACCGCGTGCGGCAGCGGCCGGCCGCCGAGGTGCAGCAGCTCCAGCGTCTCGTCGAAACGGGCCGTGTCGGACGCGCCCGGCGTGACGATCGGGAAGACCTTGTCGGCGCCCGGCCCGAAGGACGACATGTCGAGCAGCGCCTCGCGGGCGCGCATCCAGTTCTCGTTGCCGTTGACCGTGTTGATCTCGCCGTTGTGGGCGACGCGGCGGTACGGGTGCGCGAGCGGCCAGCTGGGGAAGGTGTTGGTGGAGAAGCGCGAGTGCACCAGGCCCAGCGCCGACTCGACGCGATCGTCCTGCAGATCGAGGTAGAAGCCGCGCAGCTGCGGCGTCGTCAGCATGCCCTTGTAGACGAAGGTCCGGCCCGACAGGCTCGGGAAATAGACCGTCTCGGACGCCTCGGCGCCCAGGCCCGCTCCCTTGTTGCCCAGCTCGTGCTCCACGCGCTTGCGCACGATGAACGCCTTGCGCTCCAGCTCCAGGCCGGACGCGCCGCCGACGAAGACCTGCTTGAAGGTCGGCATGGCGTCGCGGGCGAGCGCGCCGATCGACGACTCGTCGATGGGGACGTCACGCCAGCCGAGCACCTCGAGGCCCTCGGCCTCGACGACCTTGCCGACGGCCTCCACGGCCAGCCGCGACTCCTCGCCGCCCTGCGGCAGGAATGCGATGCCGGTGGCGTAGGAACCCTCGACGGGCAGCGCGAAGTCGACGACCTCGCGCAGGAACCTGTCCGGGACCTGGATCAGGATGCCGGCGCCGTCGCCGCTGTTCGGCTCGGCACCTGCGGCACCGCGGTGCTCCAGGTTGACCAGCGCGGTGATCGCCTTCTCGACGATGTCGCGGCTGCGCCTGCCGTGCATGTCCACGACGAAGGCCACACCGCACGCGTCGTGCTCGTTGGCCGGGTCGTACAGACCGACGCGGCCCGGGGGTCGGGTGCCACTCGAGGTCGTGATGTCGCTGCCGCGACGGGGGGGCTGCTGCATACTCGATCGCCTATCGATACGCCCGCCTGGGCGGGCATTGTCTGTTCAAACACGCCCCGGGGCTGGGGGGCGTGGACACGGCGCAGCGAACGTCGCATCCGGTCTCCGGTATCGGCGACGTTGCCGAATTCGTCGGTGACATGCGCGGGTTCACCCGCATGCCACCGCGATGAGACCTCATTGTCGCACGCCTCGGCCGTCGGCAGAAATCGCAGTACGTGCGTACGGCTACAACCAGCCCCGGTCGCGCGCGACGCGCGCCGCCTCGGCCCGCGTCTTCGCCCCCGTCTTGCCGATCGCCGAGGACAGGTAGTTGCGCACCGTCCCCTGCGAGAGGTAGACCCGCGCGGCGATCTGCGCGACCGTCGCCCCTTCCAGCGCGATCGCCAGGACGTCGCACTCGCGCGGCGTCAGCGGCGAACGGCCCTCGGTGATCGACTCCGCGGCGAGCGCCGGATCGATGACGCGCAGGCCCGCGTGGACACGCCGGACGGCGTCGGCCAACTCGGACGCCGGCGTGTCCTTGACGATGAAGCCTGCGGCGCCCGCGTCGACGGCGCGTCGCAGGTAGCCGGGCCGCCCGAACGTGGTGACGATCAGCACGCGGACGTGCGGCATCTCCCGGCGCAGCACCGCCGTCGCCTCGATGCCGCCGCCGGGCATCTCGATGTCGAGCAGGCAGACGTCCACCCGCCCGGTGCGCGCCGCCGCGACGGCGGCGGTGCCCGTCCCGACCTGGGCGACGACGTCGAGATCCGGCTCGAGCGAGAGCAGCGCGGCGAGCGCGCCCCGCACGAGCGCCTGATCGTCGGCGAGCAGCAGCCTGATCGTCATACGCCTGATCCCATCACCACGGCGACCCTGGCGCCGCCGAGTTCGCTGACCGACAGCAACAGTTCGCCGTTCGGGCCCACGCGCTCCCCGATGCCGCGCAGGCCGTTGCCACGCGTCACGGCGAGCGCGCCGGGATCGCCGACGTCGCCGGGGAAGCCGCGGCCGTCGTCCTCGATGACGATGCGAGAGCCGCCGAGCGTGACGCGGCAGCGGGACGCCCCGGCGTGCCGGACGACGTTGGTCACCGCCTCGCGCAGCACCCAGGCGAACAGGCCGCGGTAGGCGGGGTCGACGGCGTCGCCCGAGACGGGCAGGTCATAGGCCATGTTCGCGGCGTCGAGGGCCGACGCGGTGGCTCGCAACTCGCTGTCGATCTCGAGCACGCGCAGCCCGCCGACGGTGGCGCGGACCTCCCCGAGCGCCTGCCGGGTGAGGACGTTGACCTCGGCCATCTCGGTGCGGGCGCGCTCGATGTCGAGGTCGACCAGACGCGCCGCGAGTTCGGACTTGAGGGCGATGACGGTGAGCGAATGGCCGAGGATGTCGTGGACGTCACGGGCCACGCGCTCACGCTCGGCGACGATGGCCAGCCGGGCGGCCAGTGCTCGGCGCTCGTCCTCGGCCCGCTCGTCGGCCGCGGTCCGGGTCTGCAGGGAGCGCATCAGCAGCAGGACCACGGCGACGGCCGCGACGATGAGACCCGCCGAGGCGTCGAGCGCGAACCCCGGCGCCCAGAACTCCATCGACACCAGGCCCCCGCCGACGAGCACGAAGAAGGCGGCGACGCCCCGCACCGGCAGCCCGAACGCCGCGACCGCGAGCAGGTAGGTCACCATCGCCGTCGCCGCGATGTGCAGCACCGGGACGAGCGGCAGGATGAGCGCGCCGAGCACGGCGATCGTGCCGAGTGCGCGGCGGACGTCGACCATATGCCACCGGGAGCGGAAGAAGAATCCGACGAACACCGCGGCGAAGGCCGCGATATCGGCGAACATGGCCGCCTTGACCAGCGGATGGACGCCGGCCGTGGCCGTCCCGACGATCGGGTACGCGAGGAAGCACAGCCAGCCGACGGCGTATCCCCACCCGTGATCCCGGGGGCGCCGATCGGCGATGACGGCTTTGCTCACTGTCGCGAGGTGCTCCTGCGGTAGACGTAGCCCGCCGCGGCGGCGAACACCGCGAACCAGATCAGCGTATTCGCCGCGGCGGCGCCCCACTCGGCGACCTCATCGCAGAGCGTCAGCGGACATCGCGCGAGGTGCAGGACACCGTACATCGGCGTGAACTCCGCGAAGGCGGGCAGAGCGACACCGGCCGGCCGGGTGACACCCGCGAACACGCCGAGCAGCAGCAGCAGACAGCCCGCCGCGGCCAGGCGCCGGACCGCGGCGCAGTACCTCCCGCGGCGTGCGGTCCCGTCCGGGCGTGCGGGCGTGCCGCGCGCCGACGCGCCGATCGCGAACCCGAAGGCGACGAACCCCGCCGAACCGAGCCAGCCGATCACCAGCGACGCCGCCCACGCCCCGGCGGGCGCACGCACGCCCGTCGCCAGGCCGACGACGGTGAGCAGCAGCAACGGCAGCCCCGCGAACACGGCCGCGACGAGGGCCTTGACCAGCAGATAGCCGCAGGCGGTCATCGGCGTCAGCCGCAGCAGCCGCGGCCAGCCGATCGCGACCTCGCGCGCGATGCCGACGCCCGCCCAGGTCGTCGCGAGCGCGGCGCCCCACGTCGCCGCCCCGACCAGGGTGTATGCCCTGCCGTCGGCGTCTGGGTCGTCGCCGTCGGACGTCGCGCCCCCGAACACGAGGTAGAGCAGGAGCGGAGCGGCCAATGCCGCGAGTATCGCCGTCCGATGTCGCAGCAGCCGGAGCAGGTCGAGCCCGACATAGGCCGTCGAGAAACCCGGCAGCCGCGCGGCGCCGCTTCTCACCTCGCGCTCTGCTCGCCCGCGACGTGCCCGGCGGGCCGCACGCCGACCGTGGCCTGGGCGCCGACCGTGGCCGCCATGCCGTCCGCGACGACGCGGCCGTGCGCCAGGACGACGATCCGGCCGGCGAAGGCCTGCGCCTCCGCGCGGTCGGACGTCGTGAACACCACCGTGCGCCCCGCCTCGGCGTCGTCGCGCATCGCCGCCCAGAAGGCCCCCGCGGCGTCGGCGTCCAACCCCTTCGCCGGCTCGTCGAGCACGAGGACGTCCGGATCCGGCAGCAGCGCCAGCGCGAGCCGCAGCCGCCGCACCTCGCCGGGCGTGCAGTCGCCGACGCGCCGCCCGGCGACGTCCGCGATCCCGGCACACCCCATGACCTCCGACGCGGCGGCCCCGGCACCGATGGCCCCGGCGACGGTCCGCACGGTCTCGGCCACCGTGAAGTCCGGCAGCAGCCCGCCCGAGCGGACGACCGCCGACACCCGGCCCGCGGCGACGGCCGTCCGCGGCTCGAGGCCGAACACGCGCACCGTGCCCGCGTCGGGACGGCACAGGCCGACCATCAACTCGACGAGCGTCGTCTTCCCCGACCCGAGGGAGCCGAGCAGGGCGACGGTCTCGCCCTGAGTGATGGTGAGGTCGACGGCGTCGACGCCACGCTGCGGGCCGAACGATCTACGCAGCCCACGCGCCGCGATCGCCTCGACGATCGGCCCGGCGCTCACACCGTCTCGTTCGAGGTCCTCGGCCGGCGCCGGGTCGCGTCAGTCATCACACAGACAGCCTGCCGCCTCCCGCCCCCCACCACATCGTGCGGATGTCACCGTCCGAACCTGACAGATGACATGGACGTTTGCGCAATTCGCGACGAGCGACGAGCAGCCGGGCCGTGGTGTCGGCCGGACCGCCGGCATCGCGTTCGACGAGACGACGAAAGCTACGAACGGCCGGTGGGGTGGGGGTGTCGGCCGGGCCGCTGGCATCGGGCTTGGCGGGAGGACGCGCTAGCGTCCGGGGGACTGCGGCCCGGCCGACACCCCCACCCCACCGGCCCCCGACCCGGCCACCCCACGGCCCGACCAACCCGACCCCTCGAAAGCAGCCCGGCCACGCAAGACTCATTCGTACTGTGGCATGAGACGAACCCCGACGATGAGGACCCCCATGCGCGCCGTCAAGCTCACCAAGCCCCACACCCTCGAGCTCCTCGAGACGCCGATCCCCGAGCCCGGCCCCGGCGAGGTCCGCGTCAAGGTGGCCGGCGCCGGGCTCTGCCACTCCGACCTGCACGTCCTGCACATGGGCGAGGAGTGGCCGTTCTTCGGCGGCACCGTCGGCCACGAGGGCGCCGGCTGGATCGACGCCCTCGGCCCCGGCGTCGACGCGCCCGCCGTCGGCACGCCGGTCGTCGTGCACCTGCTGTGGAACTGCGGCGCCTGCCGCGCGTGCCTCGAAGGCCGCGACAACGCCTGCTCGGTCGCCGGCAGCCGAACCACCTTCCCCACCACCCCCGGCCTCGGCCCGGACGGCGCGATGGCCGAATACATGCTGGCCCCGGCGCGGCAGGTGGAGCCGCTGCACGGCGTCGACCCGCGCCACGCGGCCCCGCTCACCGACGCCGGGCTGACGCCGATGCACGCCATCAACTCCGTGCTGCATCGGCTCACACCCGGGTCGACGACGGTCGTCATCGGCGTCGGCGGCCTCGGCCACCTCGGCCTGCAGATCCTCAAGGCGATCTCCGCGACGCGCGTCATCGCGCTCGACACCGACGAGAGCAAGCTCGAGCTCGCCCGGCGGCACGGCGCCGATCTGGCCCTGCCCAGCAACGGTGACGCGGTCGCGGCGATCCTCGCCGAGACCGACGGCTACGGCGTCGACGTCGTCCTCGACTTCGTCGGCGTGCAGCCGACGGTCGACATCGCGACCGGCGTCATCGGGCCCGAGGGGCTGCTCCGGCTCGTCGGCCTGGGTGGTGGCGACGTCGGCTTCGTCGCCAGCGCAGGCGGCCGGCTGCCGTGGGGCGTCGACGTCCAGAGCAGCTACGGCGGCACCCGCGCCGACCTGCTGCAGGTGCTCGCCCTGGCCGAGGCCGGGAAGATCCACGTCGAGACGGTGGAGTATCCGCTCGACGACTTCCAGCGGGCGTTCGACGATCTCGAGGCGGGACGGGTCGCCGGGCGCGCGATCCTGGTCCCCTAAGCCGCGATCTCGACGCCGGCGGCGGTGAGCGCCGCGCGCACGGCCCGGGCGTGGGCGACTGCGCCCGGGGTGTCGCCGTGCAGGCAGACGGAGTCGGGGCGCAGGCGGATCACGGTGCCGTCGGCGGCGGTGAGTTCGCCGTCGACGACGAGCCGCACGACGCGGGCCGCGATCTCGGCCGAATCGGTGAGCACGGCGCCGGGCTCGCGGCGGGAGACCAGCGTGCCGTCCGGGCGGTAGGCGCGGTCGGCGAAGGCCTCGGCGATCGTCGGCAGGCCGGCCGCGGCGGCGCGCGTCAGCAGCTGTGAGCCGGGCTGCGCCATGACGGCCAGCCCGGGGTCGACGGCCGCGACCGCCGCGACCACGGCGTCCGCCTGACCGGGATCGACGGCCGCCGTGTTGTACAGCGCGCCGTGGGGTTTGACGTAGACGACGCTGCCGCCGGCCGCGACGTCCGCCCCGCTGCCGCCCGCCGCGGCGGCGAGTCCGCGCAGGGCGCCGACCTGGTAGACGACGGCCGCGACGAGGTCGTCGTGGGCCATGTCGATGTGGCGGCGGCCGAAGCCGGCGAGGTCCGGGTAGCCCACCTGCGCGCCGATCCGGACGCCGCGGCGCAGCGCCGCGGCGGTGGTGGCCAGGATCGTCGCCGGGTCGCCGGCGTGGAAGCCGCAGGCGATGTTCACGCTGGTCACGACGTCGAGCATGGCCGCGTCGTCGCCGAGCACCCAGGTGCCGAAGCTCTCGCCGAGGTCGGCGTTGAGGTCGATGGTCGCCATGGGGTCACGCTAGACGGCGGCTCCGATGCCCGCGAGAACACCGACTGCGATGCTGAACGCCGTGCCCGCAGCCCGACGCCACCGACCCCGATGGTCCGACGGTCGCCGAAACGGCACCGCCGCCATGTTCGCCGCCGGGATGTCGACGTTCATGGGGCTGTACTTCGTGCAGGGGCTGCTGCCCGAGTTCAGCACGGCGTTCGGGGCCTCACCCGCGGCGTCGGCGCTGGCGGTGTCGGTGACGACGGGCGCCGTCGCCTTCGCGATCATCCCCGCGAGCGTGCTCTCCGAGCGCGTCGGACGCGTCCCGGTGATGACGGCGTCAGCGCTGAGCAGCGGCGTCGTGGGCGTCGCACTGTGCTGGGCGCCGACCTTCGAACTGCTGCTCGCCGGCCGGACGCTGCAGGGACTGCTGCTCGCCGGCGTCCCGGCGACGGCGATGGCCTACCTGGCCGAAGAGAGCGATCCGGGCACGCTCGGACGGGCGATGGGCCGCTACGTGGCGGGCACGACGCTCGGCGGGCTGGCGGGCCGACTGCTGCCGACCGTCGTGCTCGACGCGACCGGCTGGCGCACGGCACTGCTCGTCGGGGCCGGGACGTCGCTGGTCTTCGCCGTCGTCTTCTGGCGGACGGTGCCGCCGAGCCGGCGGTTCACACCGCGCTCGATCCATCCCCGGACCGTCGCCGCCGCGCTCGCCCGTCACCTGCGCGATCGCGGGATGTTCGCGCTGTTCGGCGTCGGATTCACGCTCATGGGAGGCTTCGTCACGGCCTACAACTACCTCGGCTACCGGCTGCTGGCACCGCCGTTCTCGCTGCCGCCGTCCGCCGTCGGCTTCGTGTTCGTGTTGTATCTGGCGGGCACCGTCAGCTCGGCCCGGGCGGGCGCCCTCTCCGACCGCATCGGACGTCCCCGGGCGTTGGCCGCCTCGATCGCCCTCATGGTCGCCGGCCTCGCCCTGACGCTCCCCGACTCCCTGCCGCTCGTCCTCGCCGGCGTCTTCGTGTTCACCGGCGGCTTCTTCGGCGCGCACGCCGTCGCCTCGGTGTGGGTCGGCGCGCGGGCCCGGCGCGACCGCGGCGAGGCGGCCGCCCTCTACCTCTTCGGCTACTACCTGGGCAGTTCCGTGGTCGGCGCGTGCGGCGGATTCGCCTACGCGGCGGCCGGTTGGCCCGGCGTCGCGGGCTACGTCGCCGCTTTCGCGCTGCTCGGGCTCGGTCTGGCCGCAGCGGCGGCGCGGGCGACTCCCCGGATGTCCGGCTGAGCGGGGCGCCGTGACAATAATCTCCTCGGCGGGCCGCTCAGGCGGACATCTGGGAAGGTCTTCCGTCAAGCCGGCCGGAGCTGAAACGTTTCAGGTCACCGCCGCCACTGCTCCGGCGCCCCGACGACGCCCGCGTACAGCCGCGTCGGCTCGTCCCGGCCGCGCAGGACGACGGCGTCGGTGAACTCCCAGCACTCCGGCTCCTCGCCGCGCGCCGCGTCGACGGCCCGCGCCGCCGCCACCGGGCGTCGCGGGTCGCGCTTGGCCACCTCGGACAGCCGCGCCGACTCGTTGACCGGATCACCGATGACCGTGTATTCGAAGCGCTCGATCGCCCCGACGTTGCCGGCGACGACCGTCCCGTAGGACACCCCGATCCCCGCCCGCAGCTCGGGCACCCGATCCGGCAGCAGGTCGGCGATCTCCCGGGCCGCCCGCAGCGCCCCGCCCGCCGGATCCGGGTGCGCGATCGGCGCGCCGAAGATGGCGAGGACGGCGTCGCCCTCGAACTTGTTGACGAGCCCCCGGTTGCCCTCGACGGCCGCCACGATGATCGCGAAGAACTCGTTGAGCAGCGCGACCACTTCGGTCGGCGTCCGGGTGGCGGCCAGCGTCGTCGACCCGATGACGTCGACGAACACCACGGCCACCGTCTGCTCGCTGCCGCCGAGCGAGACCTCCCGGCCGAGCGCCGCGGCGGCGACGTCCCGCCCGACGTGCCTGCCGAACAGGTCGCGCAGCTTCTCCCGCTCGGCGAGCCCGCGCGTCATCGAGTTGAAGCCGGCCTGCAGCTCGCCGATGTCGGTGGCGTCGAAGATGACGACCTCGGTCGTGTAGTCGCCGTTCGCGACGCGCTCCATCGAGGACCGCAGGATCCGCACCGGCGCGACGATCGCGCCCATGTTCAGCCAGGTCAGCAGGAAGCCGGTGAACAGCGCCGTCACACACAGCGCGGTGATCGCGACGAAGATGTCGGCCTTGCTCGTCTCCTCGCGGAACATGCCGAAGAAGACGACGAAGAACATCCCGACGATCGGCACCCCCGAGCCGACGGCCCACGAGAGGAGCGCCCGGCCGCGCAACCGCCCGCGCCTGCGGGGCCGGAAGCCGACGCTCATCGCCCGCGCCGCCGCCGGCCGCATGGCGAACTCGGTGAACTGGTACGAGATCGCGCACACCACGACGGCCGACAATCCGACGACGAGCAGCACCTTCGGGATGAGCTCCGGCACGACGAGGCCGTAGAGGGTCGTCAGCAGCAGCGTCCCGCCGAACCACAGCACGGCCTGCACCACCGTCAGCCGCCACGGCAGTGTGAGGACGGCGCGGGCGTCGCGGGCCGACGGCACCCGGTCGTCGATCGCCCAGCGCAGCGAACCCACCGACCACACCGTCCCCACCAGGGTTCCGACGACGAACGCCACCGCGACGTAGATCGGCACCGCGACGAAGGTGATCCACCACAGCTGGCGCGCCAGCACCGACGGCCCGGGGATGCCGAACGTCGCCAGCAAGGCCGCGATGACGACGCCAAGCAGGTTCGCGAGCGTCACCGTCAGCATGATGATGAGCTGGACCCGGACGCGCTGGTGGCGCGGGCCGTCGTCGGTCGAGCCGAGCAGGATCGAGCCGTAGTCGCTCCGTCTGCGCCTCAACGCACGCCCTCCCGTGGTCACCGCCGGGTGAGGTGACGGGTGTCCCCCGGACCGCAGTCCCCCGCGCTGGCTCGTTCCTCGCCGGCGCTCCCGCCAGACCCGATGCCAGCGGCCCGGGGGACACCCGTCACCTCACCCTTGCCCGAATCTGAGGGAAGCGTACGACGGACCGCCGACAGAACCGACGTTCTCAGCGCAGCACGTCGACGCGCGCCAGCGCCCGCGAGAGCCACGGGGCGAAACGGTAGGTGCGGTAGCCGATCGCGGCCTCCGGGGTCACCGGCACGACGGCCCGGTCCCGGCGGATCGCCGTGACGATGGCGGTCGCCACCTTCTCGGGGCCGTAGCCGCGCTTGCGGTAGGTCGCGATCATCTTGTCCCGGGCCGCACCCGCGTCGGCGACGCCCGCGTACTCCGTCGCGGCGACGATCGGCGTGTCGACGACGCCGGGGCAGATCGCGCTGACGCCGATGTGGTGCCCGGCGAGCTCAGCGCGCAGCGACTCCGTGAACAGCAGCACCCCCGCCTTGCTGGCGGCGTACACGCCGAGCGAGCGCTGCGGGGTGAACGCGGCGGCCGAGGAGATGTTGACGATCGTGCCGCCGACGCCGCGCTCGACGAGCTGGCGGCCGAACAACCGGGAGCCGGTGACGACGCCGCGCAGGTTGACGTCGAACAGCCTGTCGACCTGCGCGTCCGTCGCGTCGAGCGCGCCGCCGGCGAGCCCGATCCCGGCGTTGTTGACGACGATGTCCGGCACGCCGTGCATCCGGTGCACGGTCTCGGCGAACTCCGCGAACGCGTCTGTATCGGAGACGTCGAGCCGGTAGGCGTGGGCCGGGCCGGCGATGCCACCGACGGTCTCCTCGGCTCCGGCGAGGTCGAGATCGGCGACGATCACCTCGGCGCCGCGCGCGGCGAGCGCGTAGGCCGTCGCGCGTCCGATCCCGCTGCCGCCGCCGGTGACGACGGCCAGCCGGCCGGAGAACTCCCGCCGCTCGCCGTCGACGCGGCCGCGCGCGATGTGCGGCGGCTGCTCGCCGGCGATCACGCCGTGCACCCAGTCGATGGTCAGCCGCGCGAGATAGTCCGGCTGCGCGAACGGCAGCCAGTGGCCGGTCGACGCGTCGATCCGCCACAACTCGCTCGCGTGGGCGCCGACGTTCGCGTAGATCGCCGGACGCAGCGCGATGTCGCGGCGGTTGACCAGCAGCAGCGTCGGGACGTCCGTCGGACGCGGCCGCGGATGTCGCAGCGACGGCCCGATGTTGGCTTTGTAGTAGGCGAGACCGGAGACCATGTCCTCGCGCAGCGTCGGCGAGAGCGTGACGCGCTCGGCGGGCGTGCCCTCGACGACGCGCTGCAGCAGACGCCAGTTGCGTGCACTGCCCGCCCTGGCGAAGAACGCCTCCGGCAGCACCGGCGTCTGGAAGAACGCCGTGTACGCCGACGAGCCCGCCTGCGACAGCGCTGCGGCGAGGTTGCGCGGCGTCGGCCGCGAGAGCGTCGCGCGCGTCCATTCGCCGAGTTGATGCAGGTCGGGGCCCGAGACGGAGAGGAAGGACGCGATCCGCCCGCCCGCGGAGGTGACGGCCTCCCACGCCTGCACAGAACCCCAGTCGTGGGCCAGGATGTGCACCGGCGCGTCGGGGCTGACGGCGTCGGCGACGGCGAAGAGGTCGCGCGCCAGTTCGGTCAGCCGGTACGCCGAGGTCGGCGCCGGACGCGACGAGGCGCCGTAGCCGCGCGTGTCGTAGGAGACGACGTGGAAGTGCTCGGCGAGCGCCGGCGCCACGTTGTCCCACAGCCGGTGGGTGTCCGGCCAGCCGTGCACCGCCAGCACGGTGGGCCTGCCCGGCTCCCCCGCCTCGAAGACCGCGAGCCGCACACCGTCGCGGCTCACCTCCCGCTCCCGCCACAGCATGGTGTCTCCCGCCGTCGATTGCCTGTGACTACAGTACACAGACAATGGACGCGCCCGATTCAGCCCGTTCCAGCGCTCCGCTGCAGTTCCAGGACCTTCGCCAACTCCGCGAGCAGATGGTCGCGCATCAGTCGCCGCGCCGCGCCGCCGTCCCGGCCCCGCAGCGCCGCGAGGATGGCGCCGTGATCCTCGAAGACGCGTTCAAGGTGGTCGCCGAGCGACGGGGGGACGTCCACCGGCATCTGCGAGAGCACCGTCTCGAGCAGCCCGAACAACCGCGGCGAACCCGATGCGTCATGGATGCGGCGGTGGAACTCCCACCCGACGGCGACGATCCCGGCGAGATCACCACCCGCCGCCGAGATCACCCGGTGCTCGGCGAGGAGATCGCCGAGCACCGCCAGCTCGGCGTCCGTGATCCGCCCGGCGGCGCGGGCGGCGAGCTCGCCCGCGATGGTGGCCTGCGTCCAGAAGAGGTCGCGGACGCCCTGGTCGGCGACGTCGATCACGCGGAATCCCTGCCGCGGGATCAGGTCGACGAAGCCCTCGCGCTGCAGCAGGAGCAGCCCTTCGCGGGCGCGTCCGACGTCGACGCCCAGCTCCCGCGCGATCGCGCTCGTCCGCAGGACGTCGCCCGGCGCGAGCCCGCCCGAGACGATCCGGTCCCGGATCCGGCCGACGACCTCGTCGGATGCCGGCCACCCCGCCGACGGCGGCGGATCGACGACGCCCCTCGACTCGTTCACGAGCGCCCCTTCCCGCGGCGGGCCGCACGGCGCCCCTCCGAGGGCATATCCCCCGGATGAGCGGCCGCGTTACCGAGGAACGGAGAGGACCGTGGACATCGGGCGGCAAGGCGCGTTCATCTTCGACACCCCACTCCCGGAAACATCGGCCGAGGGATACGATATTACACATTCAGTTGGAAGCATCGTGAGATCTGAGAGGAGAGACATGGTCTGGCAAGGCGAGTATTCGAAGCTGTTCGTCGGCGGCACCTGGGTCCGACCGGAGACCGACGCCGTCATCGACGTCCTCTCCCCGTTCACCGAGGAGGTGATCGCGCAGGTGCCGGCGGCGTCGAAGGCGGACGTCGACCGGGCCGTGGCCGCGGCACGCACCGCGTTCGACGACGGACCGTGGCCCCGCATGCCGCTGGCCGAGCGGATGGCCGTCGTCCGGCGGCTCGGCGAACAGCTCGACGCCCGCCGCGGGCTGGCCGCGTCGATCATCACGGACGAGATGGGCTGCCCCATCACGATGTCCGAGCGTATGCAGGCCGGGCTGCCGCCGCTCGCGGTCGCCGCCCACCTCGAGCTCGCCGAGCAGTACCCGTTCCGCACCGTGCGCACGTCGGCGACCGGCGCGTCGCTCCTCGTGCGCGAGCCCGTGGGCGTCGTCGCCGCGGTCGTGCCGTGGAACGTGCCGCTCAACATCGCGATCATGAAGCTCGTTCCGGCGCTCCTGACGGGCTGCACGGTCGTGCTCAAGCCCGCCTCGGAGACGCCGCTCAACGCCTACCTGCTGGCCGACATCCTGTCCGGGATCGGCCTTCCCGACGGCGTCGTCAGCGTGCTGCCGTGCCATCGGGACGAGAGTGAATACCTCGTCAGCCACCCGTCGGTCGACAAGGTGACGTTCACCGGCTCGACGGGCGTCGGCCGGCACATCGCCGCCATCTGCGGCCGTGACCTGCGGCGATTGACCACCGAGCTCGGCGGCAAGTCGGCGGCGATCATCCTCGACGACGCCGATCTCGCCGCGACGGTCGAGTCACTGCGGTACGGCTCGCTACGCAACAACGGCCAGGTGTGCAGCCTCAAGACGCGGCTCGTGGTGCCGAAGGCCACCGAGGCCGAGTTCCTCGACCGGCTGACCGCGATGATCGCGTCGATGCCGATCGGCGATCCACGTGACCGGGACACCCAGATGGGCCCCATGGTGAGCGCCCGGCAGCGCGAGACCGTCGAGCGCTACATCGCGATCGGCAAGGACGAGGGCGCGCGCCTCGTCACCGGCGGCGGCCGTCCGGCCGGTTTCGATCGCGGTTACTTCGTCGAGCCGACGGTGTTCGCCGGCGTCGACGCCGGCATGCGGATCGCGCAGGAGGAGATCTTCGGCCCCGTTCTCGCGGTGCTGCCGTACGAGACCGAGGACGAGGCCGTCGCCATCGCGAACGACTCCGACTACGGCCTCAACGGCGCCGTCTTCACCTCGGACGTCGAACACGCCATCGACGTCGCCCGGCGCATCCACACGGGCACGGTCGAGATCAACGGCAACCCCGTCGGTTTCGCCTCGCCCATCGGCGGCGTCAAGGCCAGCGGCATGGGCCGCGAGGCCGGGCTGGAAGGTTTCGACGCCTACGTCGAGCCGAAGTCCATCGGTCTGCCGAAGGAGTACGTGGCCGGGCTGGCCTAGAGGAGATATCCGCCCGAAGCCTGCCGGAAAAGCGCCTCCTGGGCGATCGTGGCGAGCAGGTCACCGTCCGCGGCGTAGACGGTGCCCGAATACCAGCCGCGTCCGTCCGCGACGACGCGCGGCTCGAGGTCGACGAGTACCCACCGATCCATCCGGACGGGGCGGTGCAGCCAGAGCGCGTGGTCGAGGCTGCCCGCCCCGCGATGGCGGCCGTCGTCGAAGTACGCGACGGCCGTCGAGAAGTCCGAGAGGAAGCCGAGCGCGCAGGCGTGCGACAGCGCGTCGTCGCCCACGTCGACGCAGCGGGCCCAGTAGCGCAGCGGCAACTCGGGATGGTGGTGCCGCTGCGGCGGCACCCGCAGCTCGAAGGCCGACAGCAGCGGCACCGCCAGCGGGGTCGACGCCTCGGGACCGATCACGTCCGGCATCACCGGGTGCCACCGGCGCGGCGCCGCGTCGTCACCGACGTGGAAGGACACCGACGCCGAGACGATCCGTCGCCCCGACTGGCCGCCGACGACGCGTCGCACCGAGAACGACCGTCCGTCCTGCTCGCGCTCGACGTCGTAGTCGACCGGCGCCGCCGGGTCACCCGGACGCAGAAACCGGGCGTGCACCGAGTGCGGCCGCCGGTCCGGAGCGACCGTCCGGCCCGCGGCCTCGAGCACCTGCGCGACGAGCCGGCCGCCGAATGTCGGACGCTTGTCGTCGCGCACACAGACGGCGCGGAACGCGTTCTCGCCGAACTCGACGAGCCGCACCGTCTCGCGCATGCACCTTCCTCTCGGCCGTGGAATCCGGCCTTACGCCAGTCGAAGAATACGAGACTCCCACGGCGCGAGCAGTCCGTCCGCCGCGTCGTGCGTACCCAGGACGAGAACGGCGCCGTCCAGCCCGGAAAGCTCATCGAGCGGCAGCGCGGCCGGCCGCGACGAGCAATTGGCGAGAACGAGCAGCGACCGATCGCCGAGCGTCCGCGTGAACGCCCAGATCTGATCGTGCTCCGGCGACAGCAGCCGGAATCTGCCTTCGCGGACGATCTCGTCCGTGTGCCGCAATGCGATCAGCTTCTTCACGTGGTGATAGACGGAATCGGGATCCCGACGCGCCGCCGCGGCGTTGATCGTCACGTGATTCGGGTTGACCGGCGTCAGCGGCTCACCGGTGGTGAATCCCGCGTTCTCCGTGTCGTCCCACTGCATCGGCGTGCGCGCATGATCTCGGCTCTTCACGGCCAGCGAGTGCATCACCACGTCTTCCGGGACGCCTGCCGCGACGGCCTGCGCGTGATGATTCAGCGATTCGATGTCGGAATACCGGCCGATCTCGGTGTACGGCGCATTGGTCATCCCGAGTTCGTCGCCCTGATAGATGTACGGCGTCCCCTTGTGCAGATGAAGCACCGTCGCGAGCGTCTTCGCCGAATCGACCCGGTACTCGTCCGAATCGTCGCCGAACCGGGAGACCACCCGCGGCTGATCGTGATTGCCGAAGTAGAGCGAGTTCCAGCCGACGTCCGCCAACGCCTCCTGCCAATGCGCCAGATTCCTCTTCAGCGCGGGAAGCGGCAACGGAACGACGTCCCATTTGCCACCGCCCGGCCGCGCGTCGAGATCGACGTGCTCGAAGGTGAACACCATGTTCAGCTCGCGCCGTGCCGGATCCGTCGCGCGCATCGCCGTCTCGACGGTGGACCCCGGCATCTCACCCACCGTGAGCAGGTCGTTCGCGTCCAGGCCGACCTCCCGGTTCATCTCGGCCAGGAACTCGTCGAGCCGCGGCCCCTGCAGCACACTCCGCATGGACGTGTCCGAGCCCTCGAAGGGTTCGCTGCCGGTGAGCGATCCCGGCTTGGAGATGAGGTTGATGACGTCCATGCGGAATCCGTCGACACCCCGATCCACCCACCACCGCATCATCTCGTAGACGGCGCCGCGGACCTCTGGATTCTCCCAGTTGAGATCCGGCTGCGCCGAACTGAAAAGCCCGAGATAATACTCGCCGCTACGCGGATCGTGATTCCAGGCCGAGGGGGCGAAAGCCGCAGCCCGATCGTCCGGAACCGCCTCGGGCGTCCCCAGCACGCACCCCGCGCGCGCCGGCCGCCAGAAATACCAGGTGCGCTTGGGCGACGCCGGATCCCGTGATTCGATGAACCACGGATGCCGATCGGAGGTGTGATTGACCACCAGGTCCATGACGATCTTGATTCCGCGCGCGTGCGCGGCGGCGATCAGCGCGTCGAGATCCGCCAAAGTCCCGAACAACGGGTCGACATCCCGGTAATCGCTGATGTCGTACCCGTTGTCCACTTGCGGCGACCGGTAGACCGGCGACAGCCACACCACGTCGACGCCGAGATCGGCGAGGTGATCGAGCCGGCCGATGATCCCGAGAAGATCGCCCACGCCGTCGCCGTTTCCGTCAGCGAAAGACCGAGGATAGATCTGATAGACGACGGCTGACCGCCACCACTCTCGCATCGTCATTTCTCCGCGGCGCTCAATTCGGTGTGATCGCCGCCGCGAGCGGTAGATCCACGACGGACGAGCCGATTCGCAGCCCGAACCCACCGGGTTCGACGGCCCAGCCGTCATCACCCCAGTGCGTGAACTGCCGCAGCGGCAACGAGACGTCGACGGTCGCCGTCTCGCCCGCGTCGGCCCGCACCACGGCGAACCCGACGAGCCATCGGACCGGTCGATCAATGGATGAATCCGGCCGCTCGGCGTACACCTGCACGACCTGCTTGCCGCGCCGCCGGCCGGTGTTGCGCACCGTGACGCGGACGACGCCCACCTCGGCCGTCACTCCCTCACCCGGCTCCGCCGCGACGACCTCGCAGCCCTCGAACGACCACGTCGTGTAGCCGAGCCCGTGCCCGAACGGGAACGCCGGCTCGCGGCCGGCGCGCAGCCACGCCCGGTAGCCGATGTGGATGCCCTCGGAGTAGACGAGCCTGCCGTCGCGCGGGGTGACATCGACCACCGGCAGATCCTCGAACTCGGCGGGCCAGCACGTCGGCAACCGGCCGCCGGGTTCGACGCGCCCAGCGAGGATGTCGCCGACGGCCCGGCCGATCTCCTGACCGCCGAACCAGCCGAGCAGCACGGCCTTGACATCGTCGCGCCACGGCATGAGCACCGGCGCCCCGGAGTTCACGACGACCACGGTCCGCGGATTCGCCGCCGCGACCGCGGCGACGAGATCGTCCTGCCGACCGGGAAGTCGCAGGTCACCGCGGTCGCGGCCCTCCGACTCGACCTTCGAGTTGGTACCCACCACGACGACCGCGACGTCGGCGGCCCGCGCCGCCGCCACGGCCTCGGCGATCCGCTCGTCCTCGGCCGCCTCCGGATCCGGTGCGCTGCCGACGGTCAGCCCGAGGGCGTTGGCCAGCGGCGTCTTGCCCGAGTGCAGGTCGAAGACCACCCGCAGTGCCAGCGGCGTGCCGTCGGACGCGACCGGGACGGTCGCCGTCGGCGGGAACGAGAACGACGCCCCCAGCTGCTGGTCGGACGTCCCCGGCCGGACGTCGATGAGCACCTCGCCGTCGACCTCGAACACGGCGCGCAGATGCGCGCCGAAACCGAGGTGATGGGTGCCGTCCGGGAGCGTCAGCGTGGTGCGCAGCTCCAGGGTCTCGGCCGTGTCGAGCGGTGCGTCGCCGTCGAACCAGACCAGCGCAGTCGAGCGGCGGTCGTCGGACTGCAGCACGGTGCCCGCGGCGTCCCGGAACGTCGCGACGACGCCCGGCTCCCCCGTGTCCGGGTTCGTCATCGCCTCGAGCGGGAAGTCGGCGATCCCTTCCTGCACGACCGTCCCGATCGCGTACTCGACGGCGGCGTCGCCGAATGCGGCCCGGACGCCGTCGAGCGGCGAGACGACGCGCTCGGGGAGCACCGTCGCACTGCCGCCGCCCTGGAAGCGGGCCTGACTGGCGTTGTGGCCGATGACGGCGATGCTGCGCAGCGCGGCCGGATCCCAGGGGAGCTCGGCCGCGTTGCTGACGAGCACCATGCCCTCCACGGCCGCCTCGTAGGCGAACGCCGGACCGTCCAGAACCGGCGGCGGCGCCACCGTGGCGCCCTCGAGCGCGCCCACCCGGGCCGCGAGCCGCAGCATCCGCAGCACCTTGCGGTCGAGCGCCGCCTCCGGCACCTCGCCCGAGCGGACGGCGTCGGCGAATCCCGCCCACGCCGGCGCCGGGCCGGGCATCGCGAGATCCTGCGCGGCGGTCGCCGAGGCCATGCTGCGCACGGCCGTCCAGTCGGAGATGACGACACCGTCGAACCCCCACTCGCTGTTCAGCGGCGTCTCGAGCAGCTCGTTCTCGCTGAGCGTGACGCCGTCGACGGAGTTGTAGGAGCTCATCATCGTCCACGCGCCGGCCACGCCGACGGACCGCTCGAACGGGATCAGGTACAGCTCCCGCAGCGTCTTCTCGTCCATCCGGACGTCGACCGTGTACCGGTCCGTCTCCGAATCGTTGGCGATGTAGTGCTTGGGGCAGGCGGCGACGCCGTTGTCCTGCAATCCCTGCACGTAGGCCACGCCGAGCTCGGCGGACAGCCACGGGTCCTCGCTGAGGCATTCGAAATGCCGCCCGCCCAGCGGGCTGCGATGCAGGTTGACCGTCGGGCCGAGCACGACGTCGACGCCCTTGCGCCGGCCCTCACTCGCCGACGCCTCGCCGAACCGGCGCGCGAGCGCGACGTCCCACGACGCCGCCATCGCCGTGCCCGACGGCATGCTGAGCGACGGGAACCGCTCGTCCCACACCGGTCCGCGGACGCCGGCCGGGCCGTCGGAGAGCACCATCGAGCGCAGCCCGATACTCGGCAGCGGGACCGTCGACCAGAAGTCCTTGCCCTGGACGAGCGCGACCTTCTCCTCCAGCGTCAGCTTCGCGAGCAGCGATTCGAGGTAGGCCGTGTCGTCCTTCACGACGCTCGTCACGGCTACCTCACCTTCTTGATGAAGGTGATGCACAGACCGCCGAGGATCGCGATGACCCCCGAGGCGATCACCAACGCCGCGTAGTTCTTCGCGTCCGGGCTCGCGATGGCCAGCAGCTGCGCACCGATCATCGGCGCCGCGGCGTTGGGCAGCGCGTTCGCGATGTTGAAGACGCCCAGGTCCTTGCCCGGGTTCTTCGGGTCGGGCAGCACGTCGATGACCAGCGCGAGGTCGACGCCGAGGTAGATGCCGTAGGCCAGGCCCAGGATCGCCTCGACGATGTAGAAGCCCATCACCGTGTCGACGTTGAACAGCATGATCGTTCCGGCGCCGAACAGGATCGACGCGGCGAGCACGAAGATCTTCCGCCGGCCCATGACGTCCGAGAGCTTGCCCGAGATGTACGACGCCGGAATCGAGATGAGGGTGTAGATGAGGACGCCCGTCGCGATCGCGGCCGCCGCGTCCTTGGTGGTGAGACCGACCTCGTCCTGCATGTAGAACAGCCGGAACGTCGTGAACATGTACGTCGAGAGCTGCATCGTGAACCGCGACAGCCACGCCCAGCCGAAGTCCGGGTGCTTGATCGGGTTGAAGTAGAAGGTGCCCAGGATCTCCTTGAACGTCGCCTTCGCCGGCGCCACCTCCAGCTTCTTCTCCGGCAGGTAGAAGAAGTACGCCACGACCGCGACGAACGCGACGACCACGGGGCCGAAGAACAGCACGAGCATGTTGTCGACGAAGAACTTGGCCATGAACGTGCCGCTCATCACCGCCAGGTTGATCGCGATGCCCTTGAGCGCGGCCACGACACCCCGCTGCTCATGGGGCACGAAGTCGGCGAGCACGGCGTTGAACGGCGACAGCGCCATGTTCGCGCCGAGCTGGACGACGGCCCACGTCGTCACCAGGATGCCCACCGACGGCGCCAGCGCCGTACCCAGCAGGCCGGCGCCCATGACGACCGTGCCGATGACGATCCACGGCCGCCGTCGGCCGACCGCCCAGGTGGTCCGGTCGGAGATCCGGCCGAAGATCACGTTCGAGAGCGTCGCAACGATGGCTGCGACGGCCGACACCACACCCAGCGCGGACGCCTTCTCCGCCGCCGGGACGATCGTCTGCACCTTGATCGCCAGACCGACGATGCCCGGTCCCAACAGGGCGCACATGAACAAGAAGTAGGCACCGCACAACGCGGCGATGAACCCCCACGAGACGCGCGGGAGTGTCTGCTCGGCGACCGGTGGATCGGCGGACTGCGACGGTGCGGACGACTGCGACATCGGAGTTGACCCTTCGAGATGTGCGGCGCCGCGGGAAGTCGACGCGGTGAGCCGCAGGATGGTGAGGCGCCAAAGTGGCACGCATCACGCACAATATCTTGCACTTTGAACAAGCGCTAGGTTTTTGGGTCGAGAATCTCGGCCGAGACGTCCGCTAGGCTGGCTGGTTGTCACATGAGTGAACAGAGGGGACGTCGATGCCGGCCAGGCGTGGCTCGTACGCGAAGTCCGTCGGCCGCCGCAAAGCCATCCTCGACGCCGCGCTCGACGTCTTCGGTCGCGACGGCTATCGCGGCGGATCGCTCCGCCGGATCGCCCATCAGGTGGGCATCACCGAGGCCGCCATCCTGTACCACTTCCCCAGCAAGCCGGAGCTTCTCGCCGCCGTCCTCGAGTACCGCGACCGGCTCGCCTTCGGCGTGTCCCCTCTCGACGTCGAGCACCCCGTCGAGGCGCTCGCCGGGCTCCTTCGGCTGATGCGGCACAACGCGTCGATGCCGCAGGTCATCGCCCTGCACACCGTCATGTCGGCCGAGTCGCTCTCCACCGAGCACCCCGCCCACGACTACTACCTGGAGCGCTACGAGTTCATCGTCGCGCGGCTCACCGAGATCCTCGAACGGGGACTCGCCGACGGCGTCGTCCGGCCGGAGGTCGACGCCGCCCGCGCGGCCCGGGCGATCGTCGCCCTGATGGACGGCCTCCAGGTGCAGTGGCTCACCGACCCGGACATCATCGACATGGCGGCTGATCTCGGCGCCTACATCGGCGGCCTCCTGCTACCGGCCGCGGGCTGGCCTCCCCAGATGTCCGGCTGAGCGAGCCGCCGAGGAGATTATTGTCATGGCGCCTCGCTGGGCCGGACATCTGGGGAGGTGATCGACTCAGTCCTGCGCCGCCGCGTGGTAGACCGCGTCGTCGACGGCCTCGAGCCAGACCGTTCCGTCCTGATCGGCCGGCGCCACGACCATCGCAATGTGCACCATCGCGGCTTCGGGCGTCGCACCGTGCCAGTGCTCCTCGCCGGGCAGGCAGCGGATCGTGTCACCGACCTCGGCCCGGACCACCGTGCCGTCCCGGGTGCCGACGAGCGCGACGCCGTCCACGACGTGCAGGATCTGCCCGTTGTGATGCATGTGCCAATGGGTGTGCGCACCGGCCTCGAACCGGACGAGCGCCGACGCGAGCCGCGCCGGGTGATCGTCCGGCCCGCTGATGCCCGCCGCGTAGACGTCGCCGGTGAAGCGGTCGGCCGGCCCTTTGGCCGGCTCCCTCGCGGGTACGAGTTCCATGCCTATCCTCCGATCATCTCGGCGATGACTTCGCCGATGACGTCCAAGCCTTCCAGCAGCAGCTCGTCCGGGATGACGAGCGGCGGCAGCAGCCGGATGACGTTGCCGAACGTGCCACAGGTGACGATGACGACGCCGCGCCGGTTGACCTCGGCGGCGACGGCCTTGGTGAGGGCCGCGTCCGGCTCCTTCGTCCCCGGCTTCACGATCTCGACGGCGACCATCGCGCCGCGGCCACGCACCTCGCCGACGACGCCGGTCGCGGCGGCGATCGCCTCCAGCCGCGGCTTCGCGAGGGCCTCGATCTCCCGGGCGCGCGCCGGCAGGTCGAACTCCGCCATGAAGTCGAGCGCCGCCAGCGCCGACGCGCACGCCACCGGGTTGCCGGCGTAGGTGCCGCCGAGCCCGCCGGGGTGGACGGCGTCCATGAGGTCGGCGCGACCGGTGACCGCCGCGAGTGGCATGCCGCCGGCGACGCCCTTGGCCATCGTGACGAGATCGGGCACGACGCCGAACTGCTCGCTCGCGAACCAGGTGCCGGTCCGCGCGAAACCGCTCTGGATCTCGTCGGCGATGAACAGCACGTCGTTGGCCTTCGCCCAGTCGGCGACGGCGGGCAGGAAGCCGTCGGCGGGAACGATGAAACCGCCCTCGCCCTGGATCGGCTCGATGATGACGGCGGCCAGCGCCTCGGCGCCGATCTGCCGCTCGATCCGGCTGATCGCCTCGGCCGCGGCCTGCGCACCGGTGGTGCCCTCGGCGTCCCGGTACGGGTACGACGCCGGCATCCGGTAGATCTCCGGGGCGAACGGCCCGAACGACCGCTTGTACGGATTCGGCTTCGCGGTGAGCGCGAGCGTCAGGTTGGTCCGGCCGTGATAGGCGTGGTCGAAGGCGACGATCGCCTGCTTGCCGGTGGCCAGCCGCGCGACCTTGACCGCGTTCTCGACGGCCTCGGCACCGGAGTTGAACAGGAACGTCTTCTTCTCGTGATCACCCGGAGTGAGGGCGTTGAGCCGCTCGGCGACGCGGATGTAGCTCTCGAACGGCGTCACCAGGAACGACGTGTGGGTGAAGCGTCCGGCCTGCTCCCGGATCGCCTCGACGACGGCCGGGTTCGACGCCCCGACGCCCGTCACGGCGACCCCCGAGGCGAGGTCGATGAGCGAGTTGCCGTCGACGTCGGCGATGACGCCGCCGTCGACCTCGAGGGCGTACGCCGGGACCGACGACTGCGCGCCGGCGGGCAGCGCCGCGACCTTGCGCTTGTCGAGCTCCTGCGAGCGCGGACCGGGCAGCGACGTCACGAGTTCGCGGCGTTGCGGCAGGCGGTAGGTGAACTGCGTCATTGAGGTTTCCCTTCGAACTATGCGAGGTCGGTGGCCAACAGGCGGATCACGTCGGCGGCGGCGTCGGCGGCCTCCAGGCCGAGGATCGCGGCGACGACGGCGTCGGTGCGTCCCGGCGAGAGCACGCCGCCGGCGTTGACGCGGAACTTGGCCACCACCTCGTCCGTCGTCATCGTGCTCACCGGATCCGGCGAGGGGCTGCCCTTGGGGTAGAGGCTCTCGCCGCTGAAGGTCTCGCCGCGGGCGTCGATCTCCACGCGGGACGGCCTGCTCGACGGGTGCGCCGTGATCGCGACGGCGTACTGCGGATGCGGCTCGAAGGTCACCCGGTCCATCAGGTCCATGACGGACGAGCCGAACACGAGCGCCGGATCGTGCCAGGCCTTGGACGGCACCACCCGATGGGCCCCGACGGCGATGCCGTGCGCGATGCTGAACTGCGCGTCGTGCACGTGGGTGACCTCGCGCGTCAGCCACACCGGGTGCATGACAGACGCCTCGCCCCACGTCCGGATCGCCGTGATCTCCTCGGGCCGGATGTCGTTGCGGTCGAGGATGTCGGTCATCACGTCGAGCAGCCCGTGCAGGATGCGGCAGTGCGGATACGGCTTGATCGTCGACTCGGCGGGGAAGCGCCACGTCTCGCCGAGACCGTCGGTGATGTTCTGCGGCTCCCAGCGCCGGGTGCCGATGAAGCGCCGGTAGCCGATCTCGGCGTCGTCGAAGACCTGCAGGTCGCCGCGGTGTCCGAGCTTGGCCATGTACGCCGCGGTGTAGGCCGACTGGGCCAGGCCGCCAGCCAGCAGGTACTTGATGGTCGCGCTCGGCGCGTGCCCCAACCACGACCGGTGCGAGTTGACCGGGGTCGTGTTGGCGGCGATGGCGATCGCGTCGGCGAGCTGCGCCGGGGTGAAGCCGTCGAGCCGGCCGATGGCGGCCGTCGCGCCGAAGATCGTCGCGCTGTAGCCGACGACGGGCGAGAGATCGACGGCGCCGTCCTTGATGTCGCGCAGATAGTCCATCGACTTGGCGAACCGATACGACATCTCGTGGGCGACGGCCGTCGCGACGAGCAGCTCGCGGCCGGAGGCGTGGCCGGCCTCAGCCGTCGCCAGCGCGCCGGGCAGCACGTACGGCGAGACGTGGCCGGGCGGCAGCACGGCGTCGAAGTCGAGGGTGTTGATGAGCTCGCCGTTGGCGAAGGCGGCGCCGAAGATCGACGCCCGCCGATCCGTGCCGATGATCGTGGCCTCATCCGAGGCGCCCCCGACGAGCAGGCCGTATTCGATGCCGATGCGGCCCTTCGGCTGGTCGACGGCGCCGAGCGCGCAGCCGATGGAGTCGAGGATCAGCCGCTTGCTCTCGTCGACGACCTCGGGCGGCAGCGCGTCGAAATCGGCGCCGGAGGTGAAGTCGGCGAGGTGCTGCGCGATCGTCGTCATGACCGGGACGTCCCTTCATCGGGTTCGGATACGGGTGTCGGGGCGGGCTCGGCCGGAGCCTGATCGAGGACGCCGGCCGCGATGAGCTCACCGATCCGCGCCTCGTCGTAGACCTCGGCCGCCACCTCGCGGCTGTGCTGCCCCACCTTCGCCGTCACGGCGGGCCGGCTCGGCCGGTCGCCGTCGAACCGCCACGGCGCGCGCAGCAGCGCGAGGCCGTCGCGTTCGGGCTCGAGCAGGCCGAGCCACTCGGTCTGGGGGTGCTCGACGACGTCCGACATCGTGTGGACGGCCGTGAAGGGCACGTCGCCCGCGTCGAGCAGCTTCTCCCACTCCCCCGCCGGACGCCGGATGAACTCGGCCTCGACGATCGGCTTGAGCTCGAAGTAGCGGTCCATCCGATCGTGGAAGCGCGCGAACCGCGGTTCGGCGACGAGGTCGGTGCGGCCCATGGCCGCGGCGAACGACCGCCAGAACTTCTCCGACGACGAGAGGTGGATGGCGATGAACCGGCCGTCCGAGCATTCCAGGCAGAAGTTCTGCGCCTGCGGGTGCCGGCTCTGCCTGCTCGGATCGCGCCGGCCGTCGGCGTAGTACTGCGTCAGCGCGTCGACGGTCAGGGTGCTGACGGCCTCCATCACGGACGTCTCCACCCGCTGCCCGGCGCCGGTGGCACCGCGGCCGACGAGCCCGGCGAGCACGCCCGTCGCCGTCGCGAGCCCGGTGACGAGATCGGCGAGGCAGGTGCCGGAGAGCTGTGCGTGGTTCTCGTCGCTGAGCACGGTGTACATGCCGCCGACGGCCTGGCCGATCGCGTCGTACGCCGGACGCGCGACGAGCGGGCCGCCGCTGCCGAAGCCCGTCACCGACGTGTAGACGAGCCGCGGATTGAGCTCCGCGCACGCCTGGGACCCGAGGCCGATGGCGTCCATCTTGCCCGGTCGCAGGTTCTCGATGAGCACGTCGAACCGCGGGATCAGCTCCTTGACCAGCGCGATTCCGGCCGGCGACTTGAGGTCGACCGCCAGACTGCGCTTGCCGGAGTTGTACTGCCGGAAGTACGGGCTGCGATCGTTCTGCAGCCGGCGGAAGTCGTCGCCGGTTCCCGTGCGCTCCACCTTGACGACGTCGGCGCCGAGCGCGCACAGCAGCGAGCCGGCGTACGGCGCCGCGATGTACGCGCCGACCTCCAGCACCCGGATGCCCGTCAGCGGCTTGTTTCCAGTCAACCCAGCCTCACCCACACCTCGTTGTGCCGATCACCGGCGCTGTCGATTCCGCACGAGCCCAGACCTTCAGCCTCCGCCTGAACGACCGGCGAAGCAGCTACCGCGGATGCTAGCCTAGCAACGCACACATTGCACTTTGTACTTTGTGTTCAATCGCCATCCGGGGAGCCGGGTCGCATCGTCGCGAGGAGGAATCGTGAAGGCGCTTCGTTCGCTGCTGTTCGTACCGGGGCATCGCGGCACGTGGGTGGAGAAGGCGGTGGCCTCCGGCGTCGACGGCATCATCCTCGACCTCGAAGACTCGGTGCCGGACGCGCTGAAGGCCCAGGCCCGCGAGGAGGTCGCGCGGTCGATCACGCGGCTGCGCGACGCGGGCTCGCCGGTCGCCGTGTACGTCCGGCTCAACGCGCTCGACACCGGCCTGACCGGCGACGACATCTCGGCGGTCGCGGTTCCGGGACTCGACGGTTTCGTCTGCCCGAAGACCTACGGCCGCGACGACATCATCCGGTTCGAGGCGCTCGTCGACCACTTCGAGCACTCCAACGGTCTGCCGCGCGGCTCACTCGAGTTCATCTGCTCGCTGGAGACGGCCGAGGCGTACGAGAACTGCGCCGAGATCGCGACGGCCTCGCCGCGGGTGGCGACGCTCTTCGCCGGCGTGGCCCGCGACGCCGACGTCTCGCGTTCGATCGGCTTCCAGTTCACGCCCGAGGGCGCCGAGACGCTCTACCTGCGCAGCAAGGCGCTGCTCAGCTGCCGCGCCAACGGCATCGAGTTCCCCCTCTGCGGGCTGTGGCAGGACATCGCCGACCCCGCGGGCGCCCGCGCCTTCGCCGAGCAGAACCGCAGGCTCGGCTTCCGCGGGCAGGTGCTCATCCACCCGTCGCACGTCGCGGACGTCAACGAGATCTACAGCCCGTCGCCGGCCGAGGTGGCCTTCTTCGCCGGCATGATCGCGGCGTTCGAGGAGGCCGAGGCCGACGGCCGGGCCGCCGTGCTCTACGAGGGCATGCACGTCGACTACGCGCACATCAAGACGGCGCGCGAGGTGCTCGCCTTCGCCCGGACCCTCGATCGGCAGCGCCTCGGCGCGGAGGCGTGATGGCCGACGCACCGGACACCGCGACGCGGGCGGCTGAGGACGCCCCCGCCTGGATCCCCGACGCCGCCGCGCTCGACCGCAGCCGACTGCTCGCCGCGGCCGGCCGTTGGGGCGTCGCCGGCGGTTCGCCGACAGCCGTCCTGGCCGAACTGCAGCGCCGCTCGATCGACGAGCCCGAATGGTTCTGGCCCGCCGCGGTCGACGATCTGGGCGTCGAGTTCGAGGTGCCGTTCACGCAGGCCAAGGATGATTCCGCGGGCCACGAGTTCCCGCGCTGGTTCGTCGGCGGCCGGCTCAACGCCGCCGAGCTGTGCAGCCATCGGCACGCGCGCGGCCCGCTCGCCGGCAAACCGGCCGTCGTCTACGAGGGCGACAGCGGGACGCGCCGGCAACTGACCCATGCCCAGCTCGACGCCGAGGTCCGGCGCTTCGCCGCGAACCTCTCGGCCCGGGGCGTCGGCCGCGGCGACACCGTCGTGTTGTTCCTGCCGGTCGTCCCCGAGGCCGTCGTCGCCTTCCTCGCCTGCGCCATGCTGGGCGCGATCTCCGTCCCCGCGTTCACCGGCTACGGCCCCGACGCGCTGGCCACCCGACTGCGCGATTCCGGCGCGGTCGCCCTCGTGACGGCCGACGGCACCACCCGGCGCGGCAAGCGGATCGCGCTCAAGGACATCGCCGACGAGGCGCTGACCGGCCTCGATGTCGCCGCGGTCGTCGTCGTGCGCCATCTCGGCGACGGCTGCGCCATGACCCCCGACCGCGACTTCTACTGGGACGAGCTCGACGAGGCCCCGCTGCCGGTCGCCACCGAGCTCATGGAGTCGAACGAGCCGCTGACGCTCATCTACACCTCCGGCACGACCGGCATGCCGAAGGGCATCGTCCACTCGCACGCCGGGTTCTCGGTCAAGGCGGCCGTCGACTTCGGCTACGGCTTCGATGTCCGCGACGACGACGTGATCGCCTGGATCGCCGACCTCGGCTGGATGCTCGGTCCGCTGCTCATCATGGGCGGACTCCAACTCGGCGCGACGATCGTCCTCGTGGAAGGCGTGCCCGACCACCCGGCGCCGACCCGGCTGTGGGACATCGCCGCACGGCACGGCGTCACCCTGCAGGGCATCGCGCCGACCGCGGCTCGCGGCCTCAAGACGCACGGCGCGCCGCCGGCCGCGGCCCTGCGCACCGTCCGCGCCTTCGCCTCCACCGGCGAGGCCTGGGACGCCCCCACCTGGCACTGGCTGTTCGACGCGGTCGGCGACGCCCGCCGCCCGATCATCAATTACAGCGGCGGCACCGAGACCGGCGGCGGCATCCTCGTCGGCTATCCGTTCCTGCCGATGGCCGCCGCGGCCTTCAACGGCCCGCTGCCCGGTATGGACGTCGCGGTGCTCGACGAGGCCGGCGAGCCGGTGATCGACGCGGTCGGCGAGCTCACCGTCCGCAACACGTGGCCGGGCATGACGCACGCCTTCTGGCACGACCGCGAGCGCTATCTCGACACCTATTGGCGCAGGTGGGACGGCGTCTGGCTGCACGGCGACCTGGCGAGTGCCGGCGCCGACGGCGTCTGGCGGGTGCACGGCCGCTCCGACGACACGATCAAGGTCTCGGGCCGGCGCGTCGGCCCCGCCGAGATCGAGGCCGCCCTGCTGCGCGATCCGCGACTGACCGAGGCCGCCGTCATCGGTGTCCCCGACGCCGCGCGCGGGCAGCGGGTGGTCGCCTTCGCCGTGCTCGCGGATCCGGCCGCCGACGCCGACGACGTCCGCCGCACGGCCGAGCACAACGTCGGCCGGGCGTTCGCACCGACGCTGCACCTCGTCGCGTCACTGCCCAAGACGAAGAACGGCAAGGTCATGCGCCGGCTCATCCGGGCCCGCCACCTCGGGCAGCCGGAGGGCGACCTGACCGCGCTCGACCCGAACACCCCCATCGACGACATCCCCGTCAAGACGTAGCCGGCCTGCGCCGCGCCACCGATATCCCCCGATACCCACAGGAGCCGATTCCATGCCCACCCCCGAAGACATCGACCTCGTCCGCAAGTCCGCCGCGGAACTGGCCCGCCGTTTCGACCTCGAATACTGGCGGCAGAAGGACAAGAAGAGCGAGTACCCGTGGGAGTTCGTCCACGCGTTCGCCGACGCCGGCTGGCTCGGCTCGATGGTCCCGGAGGAGTACGGCGGCCTCGGGCTCGGCCTCACCGAGGCGGGCGTCATGCTGTCGGAGGCCTCGCGCGTCGGCGGCACCGGCGCGGCGTCCGCGCTGCACTTCTACATCTTCCCGCCGGGCCCGATCCTGCGGCACGGCTCGGCCGAGATGAAGCGCAAGTACCTGCCGAAGCTCGCCACCGGTGATCTGCTCATGGCCTTCGGCGTCTCCGAGCCGACCGCCGGCTTCGACACCTCGCGCATCGCGACGCGCGCCAAGCGGATCGACGGCGGCTGGCTGGTCAACGGCCAGAAGGTGTGGACCACCAACGCCCAGAACGCGCAGAAGATCCTGCTGCTGGCACGCACCGAGCCGCGCAACGAGGAGAATCCGCTGGCCGGCATGACGCTGTTCTTCACCGATCTCGACCGCGACCGGATCGCCGTGCACGAGATCGAGAAGCTCGGCCGTTCCTGCATCGATTCCAACGAGATCTTCATCGACGATCTCGAGATCCCCGACGAGGACGTCGTCGGCGAGGTCGGCAAGGGCTTCCGCTATCTGCTCGACGGCCTCAACCCGGAGCGCATCGTCGTCGGCCTGGAGCAGGTCGGCCTCGGCCGTGGCGCCCTGGAGATCGCGACGAAGTACGCCAAGGAGCGCATCGTCTTCGACCGTCCGATCGGCAAGAACCAGGCCATCGCCCATCCGCTCGCCGATTCGTGGATCCGCCTCGAAGCAGCGGAGATGGTCGCGATGAACGCCGCGCAGCTCTTCGACAACCACCAGTCCTGCGGCCCGCAGGCCAATGCCGCCAAGTATCTCGGCAGCGAGGCCGGCTTCGAGGCGTGCGATCGCGCGATGCAGACGCTCGGCGGCTTCTCCTATTCGAAGGAGTACCACATCGAGCGTTTCTGGCGGGAGTCTCGGCTGCTCAAGATCGCGCCGGTGTCCCAGGAGATGGTGCTCAACTACATCTCGACCAAAGTCCTCGGCCTGCCCAAGTCGTACTGACGTCCGCGAGAGAACAGGAAAGACGAACATGACTGAGATGAAGCTCGCGGAATCGACTTCTGGAGATTCCGTCCTCGACGGGTACTCCCGGTTCACGGCCTTCCGATTCGAGTACAACCAGCCGGGCGTGCTCGAGGTGATCTTCGACGGCCCGCATCTCAACGCCGTCGACGAGGCCATGCACTCGCAGATCGCGCAGATCTGGCCGGCGATCGACGTCGATCCCCAGGTGCGGGTCGTCATCGTCCGCGGCGCGGGCAAGGCGTTCTCGGCGGGCGGCAGCTTCGATCTCATCGACGCCCAGATCAACGACTACGGCGTCCGCGCGCGGGTCTACCGCGAATCGCGCGACCTCTTCTACAACCTCCTGGCCTGCAACAAGCCGATCATCTCGGCGATCCACGGCCCGGCCGTCGGTGCCGGGCTCGTCGTGGCGCTCATGGCGGACATCTCGATCGCCGCCCGGGACGCCCGGATCATCGACGGCCACACGCGGCTCGGCGTGTGCGCCGGCGACCACGCGACGATGGTGTGGCCGCTGCTGTGCGGCATGGCCAAGGCCAAGTACCTGCTGCTCACCTGCAAGGAGATCTCCGGCGAGGAGGCCGAGCGGGCCGGCCTCGTCTCGCTCACCGTCGACGCCGCCGATCTCCTCGAGACGGCGCGCGGCATCGCCGACGGGCTGGCGGCCGGCGCTCAGGAGGCGCTGCGCTGGACGAAGTACTCGCTCAACCAGTGGTACCGCCAGCAGGGGCCGTTGTTCGACGCCTCCCTCGGTCTGGAATTCCTCGGCTTCGGCGGGCCGGACGTCGTCGAGGGCGTCGCCTCGCACCGCGAGCGGCGGGCGCCGAACTTCAGCCCGGTCGTGACGTCGTGAGCGGTGACGTCGCGGGCGGCGCGGGCGCAGCGGGCGGCGTGGGCGCAACCGTGAGCGGCGCGGCCGTGGGCGGGGCAGGCGCAGCCGTGGGCCGGCCCGTCGCCGACCTGCTGTTCCGGCCGCGCAGCGTCGTCGTCTACGGTGCGTCGTCCGACCCGAACAAGCTGTCCGGACGGCCGCTCGACTACCTGCTGCGCTTCGGCTTCACCGGCGAGATCTACGCCGTCAACCCGCGCCGGGACGTCGTGCAGGGCGTGCGGGCCTACGCGGACGTCGCGGACGTCCCCGGGCCCGTCGACCTCGCGATCATCGTCGTCCCGGCCGAGGCGGCCGTGACGGCCGTCGAGCGCTGCGCGGCGGCCGGTGTCGGCGCGGCGATCGTCTTCGCCTCCGGGTTCGGCGAGATCGGCGAGGCCGGCGTCGAGCTGCAGGAACGGCTCGCCGCCCCCGCTCGGGCGGCCGGCATGCGGCTGATCGGCCCCAACTGCCTCGGCGCCTTCTCGGCGGCCGACAGCGCCTACGCGACGTTCTCGACGGCCTTCGACGAGCCCGCGGCGGACGGCTCGGCCGCCCGCCCGGAGTCGCCCATCGCGCTCGTCTCGCAGAGCGGCGCCGTCGGCACCTTCACCTACAGCGTCATGACGTCCACCGGCGTCGGCGTGCGGTACTACGCCAACCCCGGCAACCAGGCGGACGTGACGGTCGTCGAACTGCTGCGCGGGCTGGTCGTCGACGACGACGTCGACCTGCTGCTCGGCCACCTCGAGGACCACACCGACCGCGACGGCCTGCGCGATCTGCTGCGCGCGGCCGACGAGCGCGCCAAGCCCGTGCTGCTGCTCAAGGCCGGACGCACCGCGGCCGGCGCCCGGGCGGTCGCCGCCCACACGGGCAGCACGGCGGGCGACGACGCCGATCTCGACGCCGCCGTCGCCGAGTTCGGCGCGATCCGGGTCGAGAGTATGGAGGCGATGGCCGACGCGGCGCTCGGCTTCGTCGCCTGCCGTGGCCAGCGGATCGCCGGCCGGCGGCTCACCCTGGTGACGCAGAGCGGCGGCGCGGGCGCGCTGGCGTCGGACGCGGCCGTCGAGCTGGGGCTCGCCGTCGACACCTGGACCGGCCCCGACCGCGAGGTCGTCGCGGCCGAGCTGCCCTATTTCGGCTCGACGAAGAACCCCTTCGACCTCACCGGCGCGCTCATCAACGATCCCGGCCTGCTGCGCCGGACGCTCGCCGTGGTGTGCGAGAACGAGGAGACCGACGCGGTGCTCGTCGTGCTCGGCAACTCCGATCGGGGCGCCGAGGCCATCGTCGCCGCGCTCGTCGAGGCGTATCGGGGCACGTCGAAGCCGTTCTTCGTGACCTGGACCGGCGGCAGCGGACGGCCGCGCGCGGCCCTGCTCGCCGCAGGCGTCCCCACCTACACCGAGCCGCAGCGCGCCGTGACGGTGCTGCACCGGGTGATCGAGCACGCACTTCGGCACGAGACGAGGAGTTGACCGTGGGACAGCGGATGGCGGGCCGGGTCGTCGTGGTGGTCGGCGCGGGCCAGATGCCCGGCGAGAACGTCGGCAACGGCCGCGCGGCGGCGATCGTCTACGCGCGCGAGGGCGCGTCGGTCGTCGCGGTCGATCGCGACGCCGCGGCCGCCGAGGCCACCGTCGCCCTCCTCCCGGAGGGCGCACATCTCGCGCTGCGCGCCGATGTGACCAGCGAGGACGACATCGCGGCGATGGTCGCCGACGTCGTCGCCCGCTTCGGCCGGATCGACGTGCTGCACAACAACGTCGGCATCGTCGGCGACCCGGCGCGGGACGCCCCCGTCACCGACATCGCCGTCGACGCCTACGCGAACATCCTCGCGATCAACCTGCAGGGCATGGTGCTGACCTGCAAGCACACGATCCCGGTGATGCGCGCCCAGGGCGGCGGCGTCGTGACGAACATCGGCTCCAACGCCGTGCTGCTCAACTACCGCAACGTCGGCTACAAGACCGCGAAGGCCGGCGTCACGGCGCTCACCGAGCACATCGCGACGACCAACGCCGCCTACGGGATCCGCGCGAACGTCATCCTGCCGGGGCTCATCGAGACGCCGATGGCGATCGAGCCGCGCGTCACCGCCGGCGTCGACCGCAGCCGGGTGATGGCCGACCGCGTCGCGAAGGTGCCGCTCGGCCGCGCCGGCACCGCGTGGGACGTCGCGAATGCGGCGCTGTTCCTGGCGTCGGACGAGGCGTCGTTCATCACCGGCGCGAGCCTCGTGGTGGACGGCGGCCAGAGCCTCAACGCGGGCTGACCGGTCGGCGCGCCCGGTCGCCGGATGGTCGGAGCCGACGGGCGTGGGTGACCACATCCGGGAATCAATCATCTACAGCGGGCGACCATCGCCGACGCGTCCGCGCCGGCCGAGAGAACAGGTGGATCAACATGCAGGGTGCCGTCTTCACCGGTGACCGACGCGTCGAGCTGCGGGAGTTCGCCGATCCCGAGCCGGGCCCCGGCGAGGTCGTCGTCGCGATCCGGGCGTCCGGGCTGTGCGGCAGCGACCTGCATCAGTACCGCGCACCGGCGGCCGACGCCCCGGCCGAGCCGTGTATCGCCGGGCACGAGCCGGCGGGCGTCGTGCACGCGGTCGGCGCCGGTGTGCGACCCGAGCACGCGACGCCCGGCGACCGCGTCATGGTGCACCACTACACGGGCTGCACGATGTGCGAATACTGCCGGTCCGGCTGGCCGCAGATGTGCTCGGTCAGGGAGTTCGGGCTGTTCGGCACGACGCTGCACGGCGCGCACGCGCCGTACATGACGGTGCCCGCGTCGACACTGGTGCCGCTCGACGACGCCCTCGGCTTCGACGCCGGCGCCGCCATCGGCTGCGGCACCGGCACCGCGTGGGGCGCCCTCGAACGTCTCGGCGACGTCGGCGGCGCGACGGTCCTCGTCTCCGGCCAGGGGCCCGTCGGTCTCTCGGCGACGATGCTCGCCGCCGCCCGCGGCGCCCGGGTCATCGCCGTCGACCCGGCCCCCGAGCGGCGTAAGCACGCCCTCGCCGTCGGAGCGTCCGCCGTCCTCGACCCGATGTCCGACGACGTCCCGGCCGCCGTCCGCGACCTGACCTCCGGACGCGGCGCGCAGCTCGCCGTCGAGAGCTCGGGCGTCACCCCGGCCGGCCGGGTCGCGCTCGACGCCCTCGCACCGTGGGGCAAGGCGTGCTTCGTCGGCATCGGGGCGCGGATCGAACTCGACGTCCGCAACTACCTGCAGCGACAGCTCACCGTCTGCACGTCGTGGTCGATGTCGATCGTCGGCCAGCAGCGGTGCGCAGACTTCATCGCCCGCCACAATGTCCCGGTCGACTCGCTGTTCACCCACCACTGGCGCCTCGACGAGGTCGTCGACGCGTACGCCGAGTTCGACAGGCAGTCGGCGGGCAAGGCGGTCATCCGGTTCGAGTGACGCCGGTGCCGCTCGGCGCCGGGTAGGACGCCATGTAGCCCATCGCCCGAGCGACCCTCGCAGCCTCTTCGAGCCGGTCGACGACATAAGCGATAAGCGTTGAGGACTGGCGGTCGAGACGCCCGGCCGCGGCGCTCTCTCCCCTGTCCGATTCTGATACCGACTGGTACCTGACGCCATGCGGACGCCGGCGGTCTATATATCCACGGACCCCCGCTCAGCGACAGCTTTCGGTCGAGGCGCAAAAACGACATGCACAGATGCAGAGCGGCCGGTGCGGGAGGGGATCCACACCGGCCACTCGCGTCCCGGCGCCACCACGAAGCCGGGAGGTCTCACGCGCCTCATCGGTCGAATCCGGCGCTTCTCGACGGTTCAGCCGACCACCGTCAACCGGAGACCGCGCCGGACATGAAGTCGGCGATGGGCTTCAGCCCGGCGATCACCATGTCCGCCCCGGTCGCCGTCCCACAACCGGCCGCTCGCGCCGCGGCGATGAGGCGCGTCACGCCGTGGCCGGCTACCACGTCGCCGACGAACATCCCCTCCTTCAGCAGAGCCGGGTCGACCGGCAACGGGTCGTCCTCGTTCATGCCCATGGGCGTCGCGTTGAGCACGAGATCCATCCCGGTGGGATCGGCCGAACCGGCCCGGACGACGGCCGCCCCGATGCCGGCGAGATCCGCGATGAGCTCGGCGACCCGGGCCTCATTGGGATCATGAATCACCAGCTCGCTCACACCCCTCTCCACCAGATCGATCGCGATGGCACTGCCCGCCCCGCCGGCGCCGAAGAGAAGCGCGCGAGCGCCCTCGACCGTCGCTCCGTTGTCGATCTGCGCCTGCACGAACGAGATCCCGTCGAACACGTCGCCGTGCCACGTGCCGTCGGCGTTCCGGCGCATGTGGCTCACGACGCCGAGCAGAGTCGATCGGCGCGAAAGGGTGCTGCAATGGGGCACGACCGCGGCCTTGTGCGGCATGGTGACCAGGAGTCCGTCGACGTTCCGCATGATCGACAGGGCGGCCAACGCGACCGGCAGGTCGTCCGCGCGGATCTCCAGCGGCACGCACACACCGGGCCGGCCGCGGTCGGCGAACGTCTGCGTGAGACGCACCGGAGACTCCGCGTACTTGACCGGGTCGCCGATGATGGGGAACAGCCGCGACGCGCCGTTGAGTTGCGTGGTCATACCTGTCTGCCTTTCAGAGAGCCGATCCGGCGCGCGCCGGCGCGACCGGTGGCACGTTCCCCCTCGAACGTGACGACCAACACATTATACTTTGAACAACCACTTAGCAACGAAGGGGCGCAACCAGTGCCAACGGAATCTGCAGACCGAACCACCCGCCGCGTCGTGACGGGCGTCGGCCCCGACGGCCGGTCGACGATCGTCAGCGACGAGGACGTCACGACCGTCGCCCGCCGCCCGGACGGCTCCCTCGTCATGGACATCTGGCGGTTCGACCAGCTGCCGCCCAACGTCGACGACGGCGACGGGCTCGACGGCGAGGTGCGTCGCCCCGACGCCGGCGGGCTCGTCTACCGAATGTGCACCTTCGCCCCCAACGCGAAGGTCGACGCGGCCGAGTACGCCAAGGCGATCGCCGCCGTCTACGGCGAGCAGGCCGGCACCCCCGGCGCCATCCCCGGCGCGCACGCGACCGACACCGTCGACGTCGTCACCGTGGTCCGCGGCGAGGTCCGCGCCGTGCTCGAAGACTGCGAGGTCGTGCTGCGTCCCGGCGACAATCTCGTCCAGCGCGGCACGGTGCACGCCTGGCGCAACAACACCGACGAGCCGGCCGTCGTCGTCTCGATCATGGTGGCGGCGCAACGCTGACGCGCAGCGCCCGTCAGGCGGGATCGTCCGCGGTGAACCGGACGCCGGTGAATCCTCGGCGCCATCGGCTGACCTCGCCGGCAGTCGCCGCCGCGTCGGCGGCCGGGTCGAGCCCGCGAGCGATGAACGAGGCCAGCGCCGGCATGTCGGCGGGCGTCATGCCCAGGCGGACGAGTTCCGGGGTGCCGATCCGCAGACCGTTCAGGTCGCCGGGCACCGCCGCGATCGGCAGGCCGATGCCGCAGGCCAGCAGGTTCGACGCCCGGAGCCGCCCGGCCGCCCGCTGACCACCGCCGAAATCCGCCGTTTCCAGGGCGAACTGATGCGTGGTCGTCCCGCCGCGGGCGGCCTGATGCACGGGCAGGCCCAGCGCGACGAGCTCGGCGGCCAAGGCCCCGGCGGTCTCGATCATCGCCGCGGCGTACGCGCGTCCGGCGACCTTCCAATCGAGCATCGTCAGCGCCAGTGCGGCGACCTTGCCGGCGTCGAAGTTGGCGGTGAGCCCCGGGTAGGCGATCGCGTCCAGCCGCTGAGCGAGGCCGGCGTCGTCGGTGACGATCAGGCCGCCGGGCGGTCCGCCGAGGCTCTTGTAAGTGCTCATCGTCATCAGATGCGCGCCCTCGGACAACGGGTTCGGCCAGGCCCGGCCGGCGATCATGCCGCACAGGTGCGCGGCGTCGAAGAGCACCGTGGCCCCGACAGAGTCGGCGATCTCGCGAATCTGCGGCACCGGATGCGGGAACAGGTTGAGGCTGCCGCCGATGGTGATGAGCGTCGGGCGGATCTGTTCGGCCAGCGTCCGCAGCGCGTCGACGTCGACGGTGTAGCCGTCGGGGCGGACCGGCGCCGATACGGTGGTGAGCCCATAGAGGCCGGCGGCGCCCGCGGCCTGGTGCGTGACGTGCCCGCCGATCGCCGGCGGCGGCACGATGATCGTGTCGCCGGGCCGGCAGGTGGCCATGAACGCGTACAGGTTCGCGATCGCCCCGGACGGCACCCGCACCTCGGCGAACCCGGCGGAGAACACCTCGGCGACCAACTCGGCGGCGATGATCTCGATCTGCTCGATGGCCTCCAGGCCGGTTTCGTACTTCTCCCCCGGATAGCCCAACGACGGGCGCGAGCCCAGACCGGCGGACAGCAGGGCCTCGGCCTTCGGGTTCATGACGTTGGTCGCCGGATTGAGGTTGACGCAGTCGACATCGTGGATCCGATGGTTCTCCGCCACGAGGCGATGCAGTTCGCGATCCACCCCGGCCGCGTCCCATGTCGCGGTGGCATCGGCGACCGTCCGCACGCGATCCTCGACGTGTGTCGGCGTCCACGGGCGGGGCGATAGGGATCGGCTCAACGTCGGCTCCAGACGAGGTAGGCGGGGTCGCGGCCGGGATGTCGGCGCGCTTGATGGCCAACATTAGGACTGGCGGGGTGCTGGCGCGTCGAGCACATGAACCGATTCCGGCCGCCGCCTCTCCTACACTTGTAGGAACCCTGGGAGGCGTCAGATGCAGTCGCAACTCCAGATCGATCTGGACTCACTCGCCGCCGACCTGCACCGCAGCGTCTCTCTCGACGACGAATCCGGGCACCTGGTGGCCTACAGCGCGCAGTCGCCCGACATCGACCGGGTCCGGACGTCGGCGATCCTGACCCGCACCGTGCCTGCAGACGTCCGCGCCTGGCAGCAGGCGAACGGCGTCGATACCGCTCGCGGCCCCGTGACATTGCCGGCCAATCCCGATCTGGGCATGACGGCCCGGACCTGCATGCCGATCCACGACGGACGCACCCGGCTCGGCAGCCTGTGGATCATCCACACCGGTGCCGAGCCGGACGACATCGACCACCGGATCCTCATCAAGGCCGCCGATCGCATCGCCGCGCTGCTGCGGGCCGAGCGCGACGACGGCCCGTCCCACCGAAGCGCCGACGACCTGTTCCACCTCCTCGGCCGACCCCAGCCCGTCGACCCCGTAGACACCTGTCACCGGCTACGCGAATGCCTCCGCGCCGGCCCCGACCGCCGGTTTGTCATCGCCACCGCGGCCCTCGCCGCAACGGGCGGTCATGCACAACCCGATCTTCGCGGCGATGTCGCAGATGTTCGAGCCGCGATCCGCCGCCGGTGCCCGGCCTCGGCGATAGCAGTGCAATCGCGGACGATCACACTGCTGCTGCCGCCCGACCGCGTCGAGCGATTCGCCGACGCAACGGTCACGGCCCTCGCCCGCTGGACGCCGACCGGATACACCCTGGTCGTCGGCGTCAGCGCTCCCACCACCATCACCGCCGACGCCGTGGCTGCCGCGTTCTATCGATCCCGCGCCGCGGCCGACGCCGCGGCGATCGAACCGACCAAAACATCCGTCCTCATCTGGCCCGAGCTGGCCGGCTACCAGCACCTTCTCCCCGCCGACCGACGTCCGGACCCGACCCGGCGACTCAGCCCTCTCCTCGACGCCGAACCTCGGGCGGACATCCTGCTCCAGACGCTGGAGACCTACTTCGACAACGCCGGCGACGCCCAACGGACCGCCGCCGAACTCCACCTCCATCGCACCAGTCTGTATTACCGACTCCGACGCATCAGCGAACTCCTGGCCGCCGACCTCACCGACGGTCGCACCCGCACCGACCTGCACATCGCGATCAAACAGATGCGCGTGAACCGCAGCCGTCATCCGTGGCATCCGGATACTTTCTGATCCGGTCCGCGGACGCCCGGATCCCGCGGGCACTGACTACCCGGGCGATCGGCTTCTCAGGATCGTGCTGGGCCTGCCGGTGTGACGGACTGCGATTGACGGTCGTCCGACAGGGCAGGCATACTCGGTGATGTCGACGACGCGCCGCCGCCGACAAAGGGGCCCCCGCCAGTGCTGTAACACTGACGAGGGCCTGGGGTCAAGATCCTGTTACAGGATCACGACGAGCACCACCACGACGGACGCCGTCATTTGCGCGAGGATTGCGAAACCCACGAGCGCAAGGACGGCGTTCTGTCGTTTCGGCGACAGTCGCCCCAGGTCACGCAGGTTCAGATATCTGAACGGATGCATGACCGACCTCCCTTCGAGAGAGCGGCCCTACCTGCCGAACAGGCGTACGGTCGCTCCCCGCTGTCGAAGAGCACCGACGGCCCGACAGGAGGGTCATCGAACCTCTCGGCCGAAGCCGACAATCCGACGACGCGCTCGATCGTACCTACAGCTCCGCGACCACCGGCCGTCCGAGTCGTCGATCGACACCACGGATCCGCCGCGCGGGACGTTCAGCCCGGCGCGTCCAGCAGCCCCCGACGGCGATACGCTCGAACTTCAGCGAGCGTCCGGTCCTTATGCGCCTCGATCCGCTCCCTGTCCACGGGGTACTCGGCCATGAGATCGTCCAGCATCAGTGTCATCCCGGTCGCCCTCCCTTCAATCTGTACAGGTAACCGTCTGTGCAGGTGACCGTCGAACGGTGAATCGTGACGGGTTGGATGGCTCTCCAGCGAACTCAAGCACTACGATTCGTGGACTATGAGCCCGGCACGAACTCAGCCCGAAGATGGTAGCGATGCAGCGATCGAGTCCATGAGCGAGGATCGACTAGCACGGGCCGTCTTCGCAAACCGGATCGCGCAGCGCATCGCGAGAACAGGAACCGGACCCAGCATCGTCTTCGGCCTCGCCGGACCCTGGGGAAGCGGTAAAACCTCAATGCTGAACATGATCGGCGAAGCACTCGGAGATATTTCAAAAGAAGCCGACACCGATGCTCACCGTTGGTCTGTTGCACACTTCACCCCGTGGTCGACATCCGACATCGACTCACTGATCACCGAGTTCTACACGGCAATCGCATCCGCCCTTCCCAGAAAGGCCAAAAAAGCACGGAAAATGCTGAAATCTGCAGCACCGGTTGCGTTGGCATTCGGCAAGAAACTGGGGACTGCGGCCATTGAGAGGTGGGCACCCGGCGGTGTCGACGCCGCATTGCAAGCAGGAGCCGACGAACTGGCCGATAAGCTTGGCACCTTCAACGCGCCCGAAGACCCGTTCCAGATCAGATTCAACAAGATCTCCGAGGCCATCCAAGAGACTGGCACTCGCGTACTCGTTGTTGTCGACGACCTCGATCGCCTGCACGCCGACGAACTCCTGGCGGTCATGAAAGCGGTGCGACTGCTCGGGCGCTTCCCAAACGTTCACTACCTGCTTTCATACGACAGGACCACGGTGTTGGACCTGCTCACCTCCTCAGACCTGGCCCGTGACAACAGGGACCGCGCGCACCACTACCTCGAGAAGATCGTCCAATACCCCTTCCTCCTTCCCCCGATCCAACGAACCCACATCAAGAACGAACTACACGAAGGGCTCCTGACAGTCGCAGGAAACCTCGGCCTAGACCCCGACACATCGGCCACTGAGTACGCCGTCCAGCACCTGATCCGCGCCCTCCCGGACCCAGGTGTGTTGACCCTGCGCAGCATCAAACAGCTTTGCGTGCAGACCGACGTGTTGTGTTCGATGGTCGGCCCAGAAGAGATCGACCTCTTCGATGCCGCGGTCCTCACCTACATCCGCCTGAACTACCCCGACCTCTACGAAGGAATCCAGACGTGGCAACCCATGTTGGTCGCCCTCGACAACCGCGCGACGGGCGCAGCCGAGGGCTGGCTCGCCCGCGTCCGCACCACCGTCGCGCGCGTCCGCACCACCGTCGCGCGCGACACCAGTGATGAGGCGGTAGTCGCGATCTACCGGATGTTGGTCGCACTCTTCCCACGCTTGCCTCACCACCAAGGCACTGTGTGGGCAAGTCGAACCGCCGCCTGTCGGATCAGCAATCCAGACTACTTCGGCCGTTATTTCCAGTTCGCAATACCGGAAGACGATCTCAGCGACGTCGAAGTCCGCGAAGCGTTCTCGCAACTGGTCCGGCGAGGCCGACTCGGCCCAAACTCAATCATCAGCCGCCACCTTTCAACACCCACTCGTCAACGGCGCAGACTAATGACAAAGATACACAACAGCCTCGACGTCATCGATGGATCCGCACCAGACACCAGCGCAGACGCCGCCCGTTGGGTCACCCGATCCCTGCCCGATCTGGACCCGGCAGGTCTCCGCTTCGACTGGGGCACAGTGATCTTCGGGATTCTCACCCATGCAGTAGCGACCGCACCCACGGACGAAGATACGGGCCGTATGCTCAACGACTACTGCAACGAGTTCGGTCTCGGTTCCGCCGCAGTGATACTGACCCATCACCGCGTGAGGAACGCACCCCCTGGCGCTCGACTGTCGGTCGCTGTGCGCAGTATCCGCGAGCAGGTAGTACAGGCATGTTTGCGCGACCTGCAAACACCGTCCGCCCCGCCCGGAGAGAATATCCTGTCCTTCTCCGATCTCATGGATGACACAATGTGGGCACAAGTCCGTGCAGCGCTGCAAGGAAGCGGGATATCCCAACAGAGCATCGCCGCACGATTCGTCAGCATTCAGCGCAGACCCGACACCGAAGCATCTTCCCTAGATCACTTCTATGACGACCTCTTCTTGAAGGTCATTCCAAGTGAAGAGTTCGATCTGAGCGGCTTTGACAACCCGTCAGCGCTGGATATGAACGACGTGACGATCAACGGTCGAGAACTATTTGCCGCCTACACGTTGCGTCGCGCCCAGCCTCCGCATACGGCAAGCCTCAGCGGAAACGACCCGGACTAATCACACCGCGTAGCTCCGCAACACCCCCCGGGCGATGATGGTCTTCTGGATCTCGCTCGTCCCCTCACCGATCAACAGGAACGGCGCATCCCGCATCAGGCGCTCGATCTCGTATTCCTTCGAGTAGCCGTAACCGCCGTGGATGCGGAAGCTGTCCTGCGTCACCTCGGCACAGTATTCACTCGCCAAGTACTTCGCCATGCCGGCGGCGACGTCGTTGCGCTCGCCCGAATCCTTGAGCCGGGCGGCGTTGACCATCATGAGGTGCGCGGCCTCCACCTTCGTCGCCATCTCGGCCAGCTTGAACGCGATCGCCTGGTGCTGCGCGATCGGCTTGCCGAACGTCGTGCGCTGCTGCGCATACCGAGCACCCAACTCGAACGCCCGCTGCGCGATGCCGCAGGCCCGGGC
>JBGANR010000028.1:0-51659 GCA_044222225.1 Mycobacteriaceae bacterium | reverse complement strand
CGCACCTCGGAACCGAAGCCGAGGCCCCGCTTCCCGATCCGGTCGGAGACGATCTTCTCCAGCCCGGCGAAGGCGCCGGCCACGATGAACAGCACGTTCGTCGTGTCGATCTGGATGAACTCCTGATGCGGGTGCTTGCGTCCACCCTGCGGCGGCACCGACGCCTGCGTGCCCTCGAGGATCTTGAGCAGCGCCTGCTGCACGCCCTCGCCGGAGACGTCCCTGGTGATCGACGGGTTCTCGCTCTTGCGGGCGATCTTGTCGACCTCGTCGATGTAGATGATGCCCGTCTCGGCCTTCTTGACGTCGTACTCGGCGGCCTGGATGAGCTTGAGCAGGATGTTCTCGACGTCCTCGCCGACATAGCCGGCCTCTGTCAACGCCGTCGCGTCGGCGATGGCGAACGGAACCTTGAGCATCTTGGCCAGCGTCTGCGCCAGGTACGTCTTGCCGCAGCCCGTGGGGCCCAGCATGAGGATGTTGGACTTGGCCAGCTCCACCGGCTCGGCGCCGCGGGCGTGCGCCTTGTCGGTGGCGCGGATGCGCTTGTAGTGGTTGTAGACGGCGACGGCGAGGGTGCGCTTCGCCGTCTCCTGGCCGATCACGTACGACTGCAGGAAGTCGTGGATCTCCGCCGGCTTCGGCAGTTCGTCGAGCTTGGTCTCGCTCGTGTCGGCGAGTTCCTCCTCGATGATCTCGTTGCAGAGATCGATGCACTCGTCGCAGATGTAGACCCCCGGCCCGGCGATGAGCTTCTTGACCTGCTTCTGACTCTTCCCACAGAAAGAGCATTTGAGCAGGTCTGCGCCGTCTCCGACTCGTGCCATGTGGTTGATCCCTACTTCCGTTGGCTACTGAAGAACCGTACCCGCGGGCCCGGGGAACTTCGACCGCATCCGGCCCCCCGGAGTGTCGGCCGATGTTCCGCGCGGCAGCGGTCGGAGCGTCGCCGGCGAAGCACCGGCGACGCCCGCCGCGTCAGTTCCGCGCGGACTTCTTGCGGTACTCGAAGACCGTGTCGATGATCCCGTACTCCTTCGCCTCGATCGCGGTGAGGATCTTGTCGCGGTCGGTGTCCTTGCGAACCTGCTCGGGGGTGCGGCCGGTGTGATGGGCGAGGGTCTCGTCCATGAGCCGGCGCATCCGCTCGATCTCCCGGGCCTGGATCTCGAGGTCGGAGACCTGCCCCTGCATGGCGCCCGACGTCGACGGCTGGTGGATGAGGACGCGGGCGTTGGGCAGCGCCGCACGCTTGCCCGGGGTGCCGCCGGCGAGCAGCACGGCGGCGGCCGAGGCCGCCTGGCCGAGGCAGACGGTCGCGATGTCGCAGTGGACGTACTGCATCGTGTCGTAGATCGCCATGAGCGACGTGAACGAGCCGCCCGGGCTGTTGATGTACATCGTGATGTCGCGCTCGGGGTCCTGGCTCTCCAGGACGATGAGCTGCGCCATGATGTCGTTCGCCGAGACGTCGTCCACCTGGTTGCCCAGGAAGATGATGCGGCTCTCGAACAGCTTGTTGTACGGGTCGGACGTCTTGACGCCGTACGTCGTCTGCTCGGTGAACTGCGGGAGGATGTAGCGGGACTGCGGGCCCTGCGTGGTCGCGATTCCCTGCTCAGGGATGAACATGTTGATGGTCACTTCCGCTCAGACGCCGACTTTGGAGGGCCGGGTGATGACGTGGTCGACGATCCCGTAATCGCGCGCCGCGGCCGCCGTGAACCACTTGTCACGGTCGGCGTCGGCCTCGATCTTCTCCAGCGGCTGGCCGGTGAACTCCGCGTTGAGGCGGTTCATCTCGCGCTTCGTGGCGGCGAACTGCTCCGCCTGGATCGCGATGTCGGTGGCGCTGCCGCCGATGCCGGCGGACGGCTGGTGCATCATGATCCGCGCGTGCGGCAGGGCGTAACGCTTGCCCTTGGTCCCCGCGGCGAGCAGGAACTGCCCCATCGACGCGGCCAGGCCCATGCCGTACGTGGCGATGTCGCACTCCGAGAGCTGCATCGTGTCGAAGATGGCCATGCCGGCCGTCACCGAGCCGCCGGGGCTGTTGATGTACAGCGAGATGTCCTTGGTGGGATCCTCCGCCGTGAGCAGCAGGATCTGCGCGCACAGCTTGTTGGCGATGTCGTCGTCGACCTGCGTGCCGAGGAAGATGATGCGCTCGGCGAGGAGCCGCTCGTACACCGAGTCGGTGAGGTTGAGGCCCGACGCCGGGGCGCGCATGACGGCGCCGTCGGACGCCGTGCGGTGTAGCTGGCTCACGTGTTGTCCTGCCTTCTCATGGTCGAGCTCGTGGTCGAATCCGGGTCGAAATACCGGCCGGCGGCGCAGAGGCGCCCGGCCGCCGCGGCACGAACGCCGAGGTCCGGCTTCGCACACGACACTAACGAATCGGGGCGGCGCGATCGTCCACCGCGCCGCCCCTTTCTCTGACAGCGGAACGGAATCCGCTGTCAGCAGAAGTTCTAGCTCTCGTCGTCCGAGTCCTCGTCGGCGAAGCCGAAGAACTCGGCGACGTCGACCGGCGCACCGGCGGAGTCGGTGACCGTCACCCGGGTGACGACGCTCGCGAGCGCCTTGCCGCGACGAGCGTCGGCGTAGAGCGCGCCGAGCTGGCCGGCGTTCTGCAGCTGGCTGACGAACTCCTGCGGCGGGATGCCGTAGCGCTGCGCCTGGAAGAGGATCTGCTGCGTCAGCTCTTCCTGGCTGACGCTCGTCTCCTCCGCCTCGGCGATCGCGTCGAGCAGCAGCTGCGAGCGGACGGCCTTCTCGGCGCTCTCGCGGGCCTTCGCCCGGAAGTCGGCCAGCGTCGTGTCCTGCGAGTCCTGCAGGAACTTGTCGGCCTTCTCCTCGTCGTGATCGAAGATGTGCAGGACGTCGTGGATCTCGCTCTCGGTCTGCTCCTCGACGACCTTCTCCGGCAGCGGGAACTCGACAGCCGCGAGCAGCGCCTCGAGGGCCTTGTCGCGGACCACGTTGGCCTGCTGGCCACGCTTGGTGCGCTCGACGCGCGTCCGCAGATCGGCCGTCAGCTCGTCGATGGTGTCGAACTCGCTCGCCAGCTCGGCGAACTCGTCGTCCGCCTCCGGCAGCTCGCGCACCTTGACCGAGCCCACCGTGACCGTGACGTCGGCGGTCTGCCCGGCGAACTCGCCGGCGACGAGCGCCGTCTGGAAGGTCGCCGACTCGCCGCTGCTCAGGCCGACGAGGGTGTCGTCGAGCCCGTCGACCAGATCGCCGGAGCCCACCTCGTAGGAGAGGCCCTGCGTCGACGCCTCGGGCACGGCCGTGCCGTCGATGGTGGCGTCGAGATCGATGGAGACGAAGTCGCCGGTCTCGATCGGACGATCGACGCCCTTGAGGGTGCCGAAGCGGGCCCGCAGCGTGTCGAGCTCGGCCTGGACGTCCTCGTCGGCGACGGCGATCGCGTCGACCTCGACGGCGATGTCCGCGTAATCCGGCAGCGTGATCTCCGGGCGCACGTCGACCTCGGCGGTGAAGGTCACCGTCTCGCCGTAGGCGAGCTCCGTCAGGTCGATCTCCGGCTGGCCGAGGGCCTTGACGTCGGTCTGATCGAGCGCCGCCTGGTAGCGGGCCGGGACGGCGTCGTTGACGACCTGCGACAGCACCGCGTCACGGCCGACGCGCGCCTCGATGAGCTTGGCCGGCGCGCGACCCGGACGGAAGCCGGGGATGCGGACCTGCTGCGCGAGGCTGCGGTAGGCGCTGTCGAACTCGGGCTTGAGCTCCTCGAACGGAACCTCGACGGTGATCTTGACGCGCGTCGGACTCAGCTGCTCGACGGTGCTCTTCACGTACTTCTCCTTGGATGTTCAGATGATGTCGGGTCGGCGGTGCGGTCTCGCGGGCCGCGTCGAGCGAGTCAGGACGCGCCTGAGTCGGGATGACAGGATTCGAACCTGCGACCCTCCGCTCCCAAAGCGGATGCGCTACCAAGCTGCGCCACATCCCGCGACCGAGGGCCCATCGTACGGGGTCCGACGCGGCCGACCCCGTCCGGCCCGCACGACGGCACCCGGCGCGCACGTGCGCGCCGCGGCGTCCGGTGCGCCTGGGCCGTGCCACCCGATGCGCGCTCTCGCGCGGCGGCGCTGTATGGTGATGTCTCGCAACGGCGTGGACGGCGATCCCGGCCGCCCGGGGCACGCGGGTGTAGCTCAATGGTAGAGCCCTAGTCTTCCAAACTAGCTACGCGGGTTCGATTCCCGTCGGGGGTTCAGGTTCCGGTCTTCTTTTGGTCGTCGGCTCGGTTGTTGCGCGGGTTCGGGTGATCGGTTTCTGATAGTCGCGGGTTTCGTCGATGTGGTGCTCGGTGAGGGTTCACCGGTATTGGCATCCGAGGTGGCGACGTTGTTGCTGTGGATGCGGCCGATCCCGGGATGTCACAGTCGTCCGGCATAACGCAGGGGCGATCTTGCCGCAGGCATCGACTTTGTCGGCGCGGGTGCGCCATTTCGGCTCGGCGAGCGTCTCGGGTATGGAACATTCGATCTCGCCCTGGGCTGGCGGATGCCCGGGGCTGCCGTTACGTTGCTGGATGCGGCGGGCTTCGAGTAGTTTTTCCAAAGCCGTTGCACCCGCCACGTCGTCCGGCCAAGCGTGCGGTGAACAACCAGCCCGTTGTCGGTCAACGTGGCCGCATGGCCGCAGGCGTCGATCAAAGCACTCATCGCGAGTACAACCATCGCGCCGGCGAACGCCGCACCGGCCTGCAGGAATAGCAGGAACCCCGTTGATAGGTCCGCCCGAACCCGAAAGGGGACCATTCGGGCGTTGCGGATTCGGCAACCACCAGCTACGCGACGCGCAGGATGGCACCGGGCCGGATTTTCGGGCCCGCGATCGCGGAGCGAGCGCGTCGAGTCCACCGATCCGGTAGCGGACGAGCAGGGTGTGCGCCCACTGCCGCGAGACCCCGAACTTGGCGGCCGCCCTGGGCCTGCGTCAGCCCCTGCTCGGTCACGGCACCGATGATGACGAGGTTCTTATCCTTCGACCCCATCGCCGATCATCGACCCCATCGACGCGTCAACGATGTCGCGACACACCGGTCAACGATCACCGATGACAGATGTCACCGAAGTCCCGGCTCACCGGTCAACGATCACCAGACTCGCCGGCGGTCAGCCCGTCAACGATGTCGAGATCCCACGTACCGTCATCGGCTTACTGCGAAAAGCCCTGGTAGCGCTTCTACCAGGGCTTTTAGGCATCCTGACGGACCATCTTTCAGTCCCATGCCCCAGCAGATAGCTAGAGGGCAACTAGTTATCGCTCATCATACCGCCAAGCGGCCGCCCATGTGGCAGGGTCGACAGGTAAGACTTAGGAGCGATCGGGAGGACGAACATGGAACAGCAACGCCCGGATATCGAGCAGGCAATGTCTCGAATGCCAAGCCGACTCGGCGCCAAGAAGGAAATTCGCAAGCTCCCCGAACTATTGTGGGAACACGAACAGGTCGCGGCAATGGTTGCGGGCGCATACGGCAAGGGAGTCGGGTTGCTCGTGCTCACCGATCGCCGAATCTTATTCACCTTCGAAGGCGTCGTTTCGTCCTCCTCCGAGGATTTCCCCTTCGCTAAGACGTCCTCGATTCAGTGGACCTCGGGGATGCTACTCGGCAGCATCATCATCTTCGCCAGCGGCAACAAGGCAGAAATCAAGAATTGCGACAAGACGAATGGTAAGCTTTTTGTCGATCTCGCTCGCGACCGCCTAGCCGGATACGCACAGAACACAGCGTCACCCATGTACTACGGCCCACCGCAGCAGTACCCGACGCCGCAGCACTACCCCACTCCACAGCAATATCAGCACCCCGCCCCACAGCAGTATCAGCCTCCCGCTCCGCAGCAGTATCAGCATCCCGCTCCGCAGCCGAGCCCCACTCCTCAGCCGCAGCAAGTTCCGTCGACTCGCCATGCAATGCCGCCGAAACTTACGAAGACACAGACTCCGACTGTAGCCACCACGCCCGCTCCACAGACGCAAGATCCTATGTCCTCACTGCGCCAACTCGCAGAGCTACATCAAGCCGGCGTATTGACCGATCAAGAATTCACGCAGAAGAAGGCAGAAATACTGGCCCGCCTCTAGTGTCGCGTGATGAAGTAGCTTACTGTCGCGGTATCGTGGTGTATGTCGTCGACTGTCGATGTGGTCGTCTCTGTTGAGGATCGCGCCAATGCCTTCAACCGGTCAGCGACGTCTTTCTGCCGCCGCCGACCCTCCTCGCGCCCGGTACCGATCTCCGTGGTCTCCATGATGCGTGCTCCTTCGAATCAGAAACGCACCCCTTACACAGATAAAACGCACCCCTTACACAGATAATCTGACACCCTCCGAAGAAGATCTCGACCATGTTCAACCACGAACGCGGACTGGAACCCGAACTCACTGCGCATGTCGGGTATGAGCGGGGCAGTCCGGACGCGGCATCGTTCCCGAACTCGCGTAACGGCACGGCCTCGAAAACGGTGTCGACCGAGATCGGCGATATCGACCTCGCGGTCCCGCGGGATCGGAACGGGACGTTCACCCCGATGCTGGTACCCAAGGGGCAACGCCGGCTCGACGGGCTCGACGGGCTCGACGGGCTCGACGCGATGATCATCTCGCTGCACACGGGCGGGATGACGATCCGTGACATTCAGCATCACCTCGCATCGACGCTGGGTTCCGAGCTCAGTCACGAGACGCCCCTTCAGGTACCAGAGCGGTAGCTAGAGCGTTATTGGTCATCACTCATCACGCCTCGTGACGACCACCCATGTAGGTTAGAGTCGACAGATCAGAACCAAGATCCACCCGGAGGACCGCCATGGAACAGCTGCGCCCTGATATCGAGCGGGTCGTGTCACGAATGCCAGGACTACGCCGGTCGTACAAAGAGGCCATTCGCCTGCTCCCCGAGCTACTGTTAGAGCACGAGCAAGTCGTCGCGATAGTTCCATGCACGCACTACTACGACCTTGGACTGTCGGTACTCACCAACGATCGCATATTGTTCACACCCAATAGCGCCAAGCCATCCCTGTCGGAGTCCTTTCCCCTCATCACGATCTCGTCAATTGAATGGATCTCGGGGATTCCCTACGGCCGCATCGCCATCCTGGCCGACGGCAACAAGACGGAACTCAAAAATTGCCGAAAGGCGGACGGCAAGCTATTCATCGATGTCACCCACGACCGCCTGGCACGAGCAAGGCAGCAACGCCCCGCTCCGCAGCATTATCAGCCGTCCGGCACCCAGCAGTACCCGGCTCCGCAGGCGCAGCAATACCCTTATTCGCCTTTCCAACAGCATCCGTCTCCACAGCAGCACCGGCATCCGACGCCGCAATCGAGCCCAGTTCCGGAACCGCAGCACACTTTGCCAACTCGCCACGCGATGCCGCCGAAACTGACGAAGACACAGGTTCCGATTGCGGCCGCCCCGCAGGCGCAAGACCACATGGCGTCGCTGCGCCAACTCGCAGAGCTGCATCAAGCCGGCATATTGACCGATCAAGAATTCACACAGAAGAAGGCCGAGATACTGGCACGCCTCTAACCGGCCGTTTGGAGCGACCCACGATGGAGGTCGGGAGATCGTGATTCCGCTCAGAACTACCACTTCTCCGACGCGACTCGATCTTGCGTCAGCCAGCCTGCACTTCCGCGAGCGTCAGCATTCCGGGTATGACCGTAGCCGAATCATATCATAGCGATCCGAAACTACGCGCAAATCGGATGGACTGCCGTCTGTATATCATTCGTCCCGTTCCCGGCAAGCCCTGGTCGAACGCCACCTTTCTCGCATAACTTTGTCTGTGTCGCCGAGTCATAGGCGACCCGGTGAACCATCCCGGATCGCCGGACATCGGGGAAGGGAAGACTCATGCGTACCTCCACCGCCCGGGCCGTCGCCACCGCCGCCGCTGCGGCAGCCGTCATCGCGATCGCCGCCGGATGCAGCGACGACAAGAAAGACGGCGCGTCCTCGACGTCGTCCGCCGCATCCGCGAGTACGACGAGTCCCGGCGGGTCGACCGGCGCAGGCTCCCCCACGACGTCGCCGGGCGCCGGAGCGCCGAGCACGGTCACCGGACCGAACGGCGAGCAGGTCACCATCGACGACGCCGCGATCCTCGCCGCCTACTCCGCGAAGGGCGGCGCGACCGGCTACCTCGGCAAGCCGCTCGGCCCCATCGTGGGCCTGCGCAGAGGCGGCAAGTTCATCACCTTCGAGCACGGCTCGATCTACCTCAACCCCGCCTCCGGCAAGGCGTTCATCGTGCACGGCGTCATCGGCGACGACTGGGGCATGAAGGGCCACGAGAAGGGCGAACTCGGCTACCCGACGTCCGACGAGACCCCCGGCGACGGGACCATCAGCCAGACCTACGACGGCGGCACGCTCGTCATGAAGGACGGCAAGGTCACGCAGCGGTGACCGGTCCGGCCGGTTGTCCGCGCGAGCCCGGGTCGAGAGCGCTACGGTTACCCCTGAAAGAAATGCGCACCCGGCAGGAGAGCACACCATCATGAGCGCCCAGCGCCACCGTGTCGTCATCATCGGTTCCGGCTTCGGCGGGCTGTTCGCCGCCCGAAAGTTCAAGAAGGCCGACGTCGACGTCACGATCATCGCCAAGACGAACCAGCACCTGTTCCAGCCGATGCTGTACCAGGTCGCGACAGGCATCGTCAGCGAGGGCGAGATCGCTCCCGCCACCCGTGTCATCGTCCAGGACCAGCAGAACGTCCGCGTCGTGCTCGGCGAGGTCGACGAGATCGACCTCGAGGCCAAGACGGTCACCTCGCGGCTGCTGGAACGCGTCACCACCTTCGAATACGACAGCCTCATCGTCGCGGCCGGCGCCAACCAGTCGTACTTCGGCAACGATCACTTCGCCGAGTACGCCCCGGGCATGAAGACGCTGGACGACGCGCTCGAGCTGCGCGGCCGCATCCTCGGTTCCTTCGAGCAGGCCGAGCTCTCCGACGATCCCGAGGAGCGCGCCAAACTGATGACGTTCGTCGTCATCGGCGCGGGTCCGACGGGCGTCGAGCTCGCCGGCCAGATCAAGGAGATGGGCGAGAAGACCCTCCGGAACACCTTCACCACGATCGACCCGACCAAGGCCCGCGTCATCCTGCTCGACGCCGCGCCGGCCGTACTGCCGCCGATGGGCCCGAAGCTCGGCGCGAAGGCCCAGCGCCGGCTCGAGAAGCTCGGCGTCGAGGTCCAGCTCAACGCGATGGTCATCGGTCTCGATCACGAAGGGCTCACCGTCAAGGAGAAGGACGGCTCCACCCGCCGGATCGACTCCTTCTGCAAGGTGTGGTCCGCGGGCGTCGCGGGCAGTCCGCTCGGCGAACAGCTCGCCGCGCAGTGCCCCGTCGAACTCGATCGCGCCGGGCGCGTGATCGTCGGGCCGGATCTCTCGCTGCCCGGCCACCCGAACGTGTTCGTCGTCGGCGACATGATGTCCGTCCCCGGCGTCCCCGGTGTCGCGCAGGGCGCCATCCAGGGTGGCCGCTACGCCGCCAAGGCGATCATCGCCGGCCTCGACGGTCAGAAGAACATCGACCGCAAGCCGTTCAGCTACTTCGACAAGGGCTCGATGGCCACCGTGTCGCGGTTCTCCGCGGTGATGAAGGTCGGCAAGCTCGAGATGGAGGGCTTCCTCGCCTGGATGGGGTGGCTGGTGCTGCACCTCATCTACCTCGTCGGCTTCCGCAGCCGGTTCACCACGATGTTCCAGTGGTTCGTCTCGTTCGCCACCAACCACCGCGGTCAGCTGGCCATCACCGAGCAGCAGGTGCTAGCCCGCAACGCGATGGTCGAGTTGACGGTGGCGTCGGCGCAGGCGCACGCCGCGCAGATCGCCGCCATGCTCGCCTCGTCGAGCGCCGCTTCGGCTGTCGCCGCCCCGGTGATCGTCGACGAGACGATCGTCGAGGAGGTCGTGGTCGAGGAGACGCCGGCCGACGACCGGCCCGACAACGAGACGACGGCCGACGTCGACGCGGCGACCGCCGAGTCGGTGGAGGACGTGGACGTCGAGGACAGGGAGTCGGTGGAGAAGGCCGGCTGACCGGCCCGACCCGCCTGAGCACTCAGCCGCGGACGACGCTCTCAGCGTCGTCCGCGGCTTTCATCGTCTCGGCGAGGGCCGTCGTCACCGTTCCGCCGGTGAAGGCCAGCCGCACGGCCGACGGTCCGCCTCGCCGCAGCTCGCCGGCCACGGCGTCGCCGGACGCGTCCGGCAGCCGCAGCATCGAGGCGTAGGCGCGCGGCGCGGCCAGCAGATCGTCCGTCGCACTTCCTGCGCCGAGTGCGACGCCGTGCGCGAGCACCTCGACGCCGTCGACGCGCACCCGCGTCTCCCCCGACCAGCCGCAGCCGTCGACCTCGGCCGGTCCGCGGCCGAGCTGGACGCGCTCGGCGGCGACGATCGACGCGCCCGCGACGGCGTCGACCTCCAGCAGGGCGTCGTGATCGGCACCGGCCGCGACGATCGTCGGCTCGGGGATCAGCGTGACGCGCGCGTCGGCGGCGGCGCTGACCTCCCAGCGCCATCGCGAACGCCGCGCGGCCGGCCCGGGCAGCACGAGCGTCGCGGCGACCGACCGGACGGCGAGCACGGCGCCCGCGGCGACCATCACCCGGACGACGACCTCGTCGCCGCCGAGCGGACCGGCCGCGGTGCCGACGAGGTGCGCGACACCCGGTCCGGTCTGCCGGACGGCGAGTGCGTCGCCGCGGACGTCGGTCCGCAATCGGCGTCCGGGATGGGCGTCGATGGTGAGGACGGTGAGCACGCGGCTACGACGCCGTCGCGGGCGCGGCCAGCTGCTCCTCGACCCAGGCGGCGACGACGGTCGCGGCCGGGTCGTCGGTGAGCGAGACGAAGGCCGTCGGCCGGCCGTCGCGGACGGCGTCCGAATCACGCCGCATGACGCCGAGGTCGGCCCCGACGCGCTCGGCGAGATCCGTCTTGTTGACGACCAGCAGGTCGGAGTAGGTGACGCCCGGCCCGCCCTTGCGCGGCACCTTGTCGCCGCCGGCGACGTCGATGACGAAGATCTGGGTGTCGACGAGGCCCATCGAGAAGGTCGCGGTCAGATTGTCGCCGCCGGACTCGACGAGGATCAGGTCGAGCGGCGGGTTGGCCTCGACGAGGTCGTCGATCGCGTCGAGGTTGGCGGTGATGTCGTCGCGGATCGCCGTGTGCGGGCAGCCGCCCGTCTGCACGGCCGCGATCCGCTCGTCCGGCAGCACGGCGTGCCGGCGCAGGAAGTCGGCGTCCTCGGTGGTGTAGATGTCGTTGGTCAGCACCGCGAGCGAGTAGCGCTCGCGCAGCGTGCGGCACAGCGCGGCGACGAGCGCCGTCTTGCCGGAGCCCACGGGACCGCCGACGCCGACGCGCAGCGCCTCCCCCGGGCGTCGTTCGCGCCGCGGCCGGTCGTCGTGGGTGTGGGGCAAGCCGTCGATGAGGTGCGGTGGCATGAGATCTCCTCGGGTCACGAAGCGAACAAGGGGCGTTCCCGCCGGGCGTGGCGTTCGGCGAGCAGGTCGAGCAGCGGGTCGGACGCCAGGCGGTCGCCGCGGCAGGCGTCGGCGGCGAGCTCGTCGACGAGGCCCGTCAGCTCCACGGTGACGGCGGCGACGTCGGCGGGGTCGAGGGCGAGCAGCCGCTGGGCGGCCGTCGCCGAGCAGGTCAGGGTCGTGTAGAGGTGGACGGCGGCGGCGTCGCGTGGCGCGGCGCAGGCCCGCAGCGCCAGCTCGCCGAAGGCGGTCGCCGCGTGCGGCCGGGCCGGGACGTCGTCCCAGCCGCCGGGCCACAGCCGCCGGCCGAGCCGGACCATGCCCCGGCCCTGCGCCCGCGACGCGGCCCGCGACGCGGTGCCGGGCGTCCGCGCGTCGGCGACGGCGTCCGCCTCGGGCGCCGACAGCTCCCCGGCGACCCGGCGCGCGACGATCGACGCCGCGACCAGCCCGGACGTCCGCAGCCGCCGGACGAGCAGCGCCCGCACGGACGCGACGTCCCGCACGAGACCGGACGTGACGGCCTCCTCCATCCCGCCGGAGTGGACGTGCCCGCCGACAGGCAGTCGCGAGTCGGCCAGGGCGTACAGCAGCGCGGTCGGCGCAGCGGCTTCGGGAACCGCCACGTCAGAAGAGGAAGTAGCGCTGAGCCATCGGCAGCGATTCAGCGGGCCGCTCGTCCCACACCTCACCGTCGATGCGCACCGTGAACGTGTCCGGGTCTACGACGATGTCCGGCAGCGCGTCGTTGTTCGGCATGTCGGCCTTGGTCAGCCTGCGGACGTCGCCGACGGCGACGAAGCGCCGGTCGAGCCCCAGTCGCTCGGGCAACCCGGCCTCCAGCGCCGCGGGCGCGACGAAGTGCACCGAGGTCGCGGCGGCGACGGGCGCGGCAGCCCCGAACATCCGGCGCGCGAGCACCGGCTGCGGCGTCGGGATCGACGCGTTGGCGTCGCCCATCTGCGCGAAAGCGATGGCACCACCCTTGACGACCACCGCAGCCCGCACGCCGAAGAACGCCGGATCCCACAGCACGAGGTCAGCCAGCTTGCCGGGTTCGACGGACCCGATCTCGTGGTCGAGCCCGTGCGCGACGGCCGGGCAGATCGTGTACTTGGCCACGTAGCGCTTCGCCCGCTCGTTGTCGGCGGCGCCGTCGCCGGGCAGCGCGCCGCGTCGCCGCTTCATGACGTGCGCGGTCTGCCACGTGCGCAGCACCACCTCGCCGACGCGGCCCATCGCCTGGGCGTCCGAGCCGATCATCGAGATGGCGCCGATGTCGTGCAGCACGTCCTCGGCGGCGATCGTGGTACCCCGGATGCGGCTCTCGGCGAAGGCCAGGTCCTCGGGCACCGTCGGGTTGAGGTGATGACAGACCATCAGCATGTCGAGGTGCTCGGGCAGCGTGTTGACGGTGTGCGGGCGCGTCGGGTTCGTCGAACTCGGCAGCACGTTGGCGTGCCCGGCCACGGTGATGATGTCCGGTGCGTGACCGCCGCCCGCACCCTCGGTGTGATACGCATGGATGCTGCGGCCGGCGATCGCGGCGAGCGTCTGCTCGACGAAGCCCGCCTCGTTGAGGGTGTCGCTGTGCAGCGCCACCTGGACGCCGAACTCGTCGGCGACGCGCAGGGACGCGTCGATGGCGGCCGGGGTGGCGCCCCAGTCCTCGTGGATCTTGAACCCGGACGCGCCGGCCAGCAGCTGCTCGGTCATCCCCTCGACCGAGACGGTGTTGCCCTTGCCGAGCAGCGCGATGTTCATCGGCCAGCCCGCCGTCGCGGCGAGCATCGACGCCAGGTGCCAACCGCCCGGCGTCACCGTCGTGGCCTTCGAGCCCTCGGCCGGTCCGGTGCCGCCGCCGATGAACGTCGTGACGCCGTTGGCCAGCGCCTCGTCGAGGATCTGCGGGCAGATGAAGTGGACGTGGCAGTCGATGCCGCCGGCCGTCAGGATCTTGCCGTTGCCCGAGATGATCTCGGTCCCCGGCCCGATGACCAGATCGGGGTGCACGCCGTCCATCGTGTCCGGGTTCCCGGCCTTGCCGAGCGCGACGATCCGGCCGTCGCGGATCCCGACGTCCGCCTTGATCACACCCCAGTGATCGAGCACGACGGCGCCGGTGATGACGGTGTCCGGCGCGCCCTCTGCGCGCGTGGCCCGCCCCTGCCCCATCGACTCGCGGATCACCTTGCCGCCGCCGAAGACGGCCTCCTCACCGGCGCGTCCCGGGCCGCCGCAGCGGTCCTCGGTGACCTCGATGAGCAGGTCGGTGTCGGCCAGCCGGATCCGGTCCCCGACCGTCGGCCCGTACAGCTGGGCGTATCGCGCCCGCGAGAGCTCAGCCACGATCGGCCACCCCGTCGATTCCGCGAGCGCCGTCGAGTGCCCCCGGTGCGCCGGCGGTCAGCCCCGGAACGACGCGCGCACCGCGCAGCGGCACGAGCGGCACCGTCTGCGCCAGCCCCGGCTCGAACCGCACCGCCGTCCCGGCGGGGATGTCGAGCCGGAGCCCGCGCGCGGCCGCCCGGTCGAACTCCAGCGCGTCGTTGACCTGCGCGAAGTGGTAATGGCTGCCGATCTGCACCGGCCGGTCGCCGGTGTTGCGGACGTCGAGTCGCACGACGTCGGCACCGGCGTTGAGGACGATCACGCCCTCGGCCGGGATGACTTCTCCGGGGATCACTCCTACGTCCTCTCAGGCGATCGGATGGTGGACGGTGACGAGCTTCGTCCCGTCGGGGAACGTGGCCTCGGCCTGGACGTCGTGGATCATCTCCGGCACCCCGTCCAGGACGTCCGCGCGCGTCAGCACCCGCTGGCCGCTCGCCATGAGCTCGGCGACCGTGCGACCGTCACGCGCCCCCTCGAAGATGTGGTCGGTGATCACCGCCACGGCCTCGGGGTGGTTGAGCAGCAACCCCCGCGCCCGTCGTCGCCAGGCCAGCTGCGCGGCATACGAGACGAGCAGGCGTTCCTGCTCATGGGGCGAGAGATTCACGGTGTCTCCTTAACTGTCGCCGGATGGTCGGAGCCGGCCCGCCCGGGTGGCCACCACCTGGAATCGATCATCTAGCCGCGGGCCGTGGGGGCGAGGTTGTGCAGCCGGACCTGGCCGCGGGCGATCATGCGTCCGGACTCGTCGACGATCTCGACGAGCCACAGCTGCTGGCTGCGACCGCGGTGGATCGGCGTCGACGTGGCCGTCACCGTGCCCTCACGGATCGAGCGCAGGAAGTCGGTGTTGTTGTTGACGCCGACGCAGTGCCCGCCCTGGCCCGTGTGCTGCAGCCAGAAGAAACCCGAGAAGCTCGCCACGGACTCGATGATCGAGCAGTACACCCCGCCGTGGACGACGCCGAACGGCTGGTGCAGCTCCGGCGTGACAGTGAGATCCGCCACCACCCGATCGGGTCCCAGCTCGCGCATCTGCAGCCCGATGTGCTTGTCGAACCCGCGCATCATGTCGGCGTACGCGTCGGGCGCCGCCTGCGAAACGGAATCGGTCATGACCACCTCCAGAGGAAACCATCAATGCGTTTCCACGGTATTTCACGCAGGTGACAGGACGTGTCGCCGCCTCAGAGCAGCGCTCACCAGCGACGACGCGACACGCTCCGATGACGGGCGGCACAGGCCGACCGGAGAAGTAGCCGGGCCCCCGCGCGCCGGTGGCGCAGCGGGGGCCCGCAGGCGTGGATCGGGGGTCTCGGCAGCCCTCCGGACACTCTCGCGATCCGCGTCATCCATGAATGTAGGCTAGCCTTACCAACATGTCAACCACCTCCGATCAGCGAGGGGTGCCGTGCGCCCCGCAAGCTCGTAAACTCGTCCGGGTGAGCGGCTTAGGAGATCTGGAACGGGCGGTCATGGACCACCTGTGGGCATCCGACGAGCCTCAGACGGTCCGTCAGGTCCACGAGGCGTTGGCCGCCGAGCGGGAACTGGCCTACACCACCATCATGACCGTGCTCCAGCGACTCGCGAAGAAGAAGCTCGTCACCCAGATCCGCGACGACCGCGCCTACCGGTACCGGGCCGCCCGCGGCCGGGACGAGCTCGTCGCCGGTCTCATGTTCGACGCCCTCAGCCAGGCCGATGCACGCGGCGCTCGCGAGGCGGCGCTCGTCAACTTCGTGGGGCGCGTCGACGCCTCCGAAGCCGCGACGCTGCGCCGCGCACTCGCCGAGCTCGAAGAAGCCGAGCATCAGGAGAAACGCCACCCGCGATGACGGCGTCGCTGTTCGGCGTCATGGCGCTCCTGCTGGCCGGTCCCGTCCCGGCAGCCCTCAGCCGCGCGCAGTGGCCGCTGCGCGCGCCCCGCGCCGCCATGACGCTGTGGCAGGCCGTCGCTCTCGCCGCCGTGCTCTCCGCGTTCAGCTGCGGTCTCGCGATCGCCGCCAACCTGCTCGTCCCCGGCCCCGACGGGCACCCGACGACCCATCCCATCGAGGCCGTCGACAACCACGGCTGGACGCTCTGGGTCGTCTCCGTCACCGTCTTCGCGCTGACGCTCCTCGTCGGCGCCCGGCTCATCACGACGACGCTGCGGCTCGCCGTCCGCACCCGCGCCCGCCGGTCCGAGCACCGCGATCTCATCGACCTCCTCGACTCGGCCGAGGCCGCCCGCGGGCGCGACGGCGAACTCGGAGCGCCCGACGTCCGCATGCTCGAGGTGGACACGCCGATGGCCTACTGCGTACCGGGGCTGCGCCAGCGCGTCGTCGTGAGCGAGGGCGTCGTCGACCGTCTCGCGCCGGACGAGCTGCGCGCCGTCATCAGCCACGAGCGCGCCCACCTGCGCGCCCGGCACGATCTCGTACTCGAAGCGTTCATCGCCGTCCACGCCGCGTTCCCGCGCGTGGTCCGCAGCGAATCGGCGCTGCAGGCGGCGGCGCTGCTCGTCGAGCTGCTCGCCGACGATCAGGCCGTCCGCGAGACGGGCGCCGGGCCGCTCGCCCGCGCGCTCGTCGTGTGCGGCGAGACGGCGACGCCGAACGGCGCGTTGTCCGCGGGCGGGCCGTCGACGCTCATACGGGTGCGGCGGCTGCGGCACGCCCCCGACCGCCGCGCGGCCGTCGTCGCGTACGTCTGCGCCGCGGCCCTCCTCGTGCTGCCGACGTACGCCGTGGCCGTGCCGTGGATCACCGAGTTGTCCCGGTTGATCTCGGGCTAGGTCCGGTAGGGTTCACACAGTGCAGTTCCTCGACGGTCACGCTCCGCCCTACGACCTCACCTACGACGACGTCTTCCTGATCCCCCGGCGGACCGCGGTGACGTCGCGTTTCGATGTCGACCTGGCCAGCAGCGACGGCACCGGAACCACGATCCCGATCATCGTCGCCAACATGACGGCCGTCGCCGGCCGCCGGATGGCCGAGACCGTCGCCCGCCGCGGCGGTCTCGTCGTTCTGCCCCAGGACCTGCCCACCGACGCCGTCCGGGAGACGATCGCCGACGTCAAGTCCCGCGACGTCGTCGTCGACACCCCCGTCGTCCTCTCCCCCGGCGAGTCCGTCGCCTACGCCGCGTCCCTCATCTCCAAGCGCGCGCACGGCGCGGCACTGGTCGTCGAGGGCGGCCGGGCCGTCGGCGTCGTCACCGAGGACGCGTGCGGCGGCGTCGACCGCTTCTCCCGCGTGCGCGACGTCGCGAGCGACGAGTTCGTCACCGTCACCGCAGGCACCGACCCGCGGGCCGTCTTCGACGTCCTGCACACCGCCAAGTCGAACCTCGCCGTCGTCACGGCGCCGGACGGCACGCTCGTCGGCGTCCTCACGGCGAAGGGCGCCCTGCGGGCGAGCATCTACCGCCCCGCCGTCGACGCCGCCGGCCGGCTGCGGGTCGCCGCGGCCGTCGGGATCAACGGCGACGTGCGCACCAAGGCGGCCGAACTGGCCGAGGCCGGCGCGGACGTCCTCGTCGTCGACACCGCGCACGGCCATCAGGAGAAGATGCTGGCCGCACTCAAGGCGATCGCGGCCGAGAACCTCGGCGTGCCGCTGGCCGCGGGCAACGTCGTCTCGGCGGAGGGCACGCGCGACCTCATCGACGCGGGCGCCACCATCGTCAAGGTGGGCGTCGGCCCCGGCGCCATGTGCACGACGCGGATGATGACGGGCGTCGGCAGGCCGCAGTTCTCGGCCGTCGCCGAATGCGCCGCGGCCGCGCGCGCCGAAGGCGCCCACGTCTGGGCCGACGGCGGCGTCCGGCACCCCCGTGACGTCGCTCTCGCCGTCGCCGCGGGCGCGGCGAACGTCATGATCGGCAGCTGGTTCGCCGGCACCTACGAATCGCCCGGCGACCTGCGGATCGACCGCGACGGCCTGCCGTACAAGGAGAACTTCGGCATGGCGTCCAAGCGGGCCGTCACGGCGCGCACCTCGACGGACGGCGCCTACGACCGGGCCCGCAAGGCGCTCTTCGAGGAGGGGATCTCGACGTCCCGCATCGCACTGGACCCCGACCGGCCCGGTGTCGAGGACCTCCTCGATCACATCTGTTCCGGCGTCCGCAGTGCGGCCACCTACACCGGCGCGCGCACGCTCGACGAGTTCCACGAACGCGCGGTCCTCGGTGTGCAGTCGGCGGCCGGCTTCGCCGAGGGTCGACCACTGCCCGGCGGCTGGTGACGTGTCCGATCCGCTGTATCTCGTCCTCAGCCTCGCCGGCTTCGCTCTGCTCACGTTCGGCACGGCGGTCTGCGTCGGCGCCGAGTTCTCGCTCACCGCGCTCGAACGTTCGACCGTCGACGCCGATCTCGCCGAGCGCGGTGACCTGCGAGCGCGCATCGTCGCCGCCTCGCATCGCAGACTCTCCTTCCAGCTCTCCGCCGCCCAGCTCGGCATCACCATCACCACGCTCATCACCGGGTACATCGCCGAGCCCGTCTTCGCCGTCATCCTGCGGCCCGCCTTCGAGGCGATCGGCCTGCGCGGCGGCGTCGTCAGCGGGTTGACGCTCGCATCGGCGCTCATCATCGCGACGTCCGTGTCGATGGTGCTCGGCGAGCTCATCCCCAAGAACCTCGCCATCGCGCGGCCGCTGCCGACGGCGCGGCTGCTCGCCCCGGCTCTCGCCGGTTTCGCCACCGTGTTCCGGCCGGTCATCCTCGGTCTCAACGCGTCGGCCAACACGATCGTCCGCCGGACGGGCATCGAACCGGCCGACGAACTGGCCTCTGCCCGCTCGGCCAGCGAGCTCGGCGCGCTCGTCCGCAACTCGGCCCGGCAGGGCACGCTCGACGCCGACACCGCGGTGCTCGTCGACCGCTCGCTGGCCTTCGGCGAGCGCACGGCCGACGAGTTGATGACGCCGCGACCGCAGATCAAGTACCTGGAGAAGCGCGACCTGCTGCCCACCCTCATCGCCACCGCCCGGGAGACCGGGCATTCGAAGTTCCCCATCGTCGACGGCGATCTCGACCACATCATCGGCGTCGTCCACGTCAAACAGGCCTTCACGGTGCCCGCGGCACGACGCGCGACCATGCGCATGGTCGACCTCGCGCGAGCGGTCACAGTGGTCCCGGAGAGCCTGGACGGCGACTCGGTGATGAAGCGGGTACGCGCCGACGGCATGCAGGTCGCCATCGTGGCCGACGAGTACGGCGGCACCGCGGGCATCGTCACCGTCGAGGACCTCATCGAGGAGATCGTCGGCGACGTCACCGACGAGCACGACGACGAGCGCGCCGACGTCCAGCGCGAAGGCGACGGCTATCTGTGCTCCGGCCTGGTGCGCATCGACGAGCTCGAAGGCGCCGTCGGCTACGCGGCGCCCGACGGCGACTACGACACGCTCGGCGGGCTGGTCATGTTCGCCCTCGGCCGCATCGCCGCCGAGGGCGACTGCGTGGACCTGCCCGAGCGGAGCTCCGACGAGGACGACGACGAACTCCCCGGGGAGTCGCATTGGCGCGCTCGGGTCGTCGGGATGGACGGCCGGCGGATCGACCTCATCGCCCTCACCCCGATCGACCCGAACCCGGTCGACGAGTCCGCGGCGAGCGACGAGGAGGGCCGGCCGTGAACGACGTCGTCGCGGTGGTCATCGCCATCGCACTGCTGGTCGGCAACGCCTTGTTCGTCGGCGCCGAGTTCGCCCTCATCGCCGCGCGTCGGGATCGCCTGGAGGCGCTCGTCGCGCAGGGTGAGCGGCGCGCGTCGACGGTGATCACCGCCGCCGAGCAGCTCTCGCTCATGCTCGCCGGCTGCCAGCTGGGCATCACGATCTGCTCGATCGGGCTCGGCCGGGTCGGCGAGCCCGCGGTCGCGCACCTCATCGAGGCCCCGCTCGAGCTCGCCCGCGTGCCCGAGGCTCTGACGCATCCGATCGCCTTCGCGCTCGCGCTCGCGATCGTCGTCGTGCTGCACATGCTGCTCGGCGAGATGGTGCCCAAGAACATCGCTCTCGCCGGGCCGGAACGCTCGGCGATGCTGCTCGTCCCGGTGCACCTGGCCTTCGTCCGGCTGGCCCGGCCGATCATCGGCCTCTACAACACCCTCGCCAACCTCGGCCTGCGGGCCATGCGCGTGGAACCGAAGGACGAGCTGGAGACGACGGTCTCGGTGCGCGAGCTGTCCTCGCTCATCGGCGAGGCGCGTCAGGAGGGGCTGCTGGACGCCGCCGAGCACGAGCGGCTCACCCGTGCCATCGCCGCGACGCGGCGGACCGTCGCGGAGGTCATGGTGCCCTTGGCGCAGGTCGAGAGCGTCGGTCCCGCCGGCGCGAGCGCGTCGGGCGGCGGCCCGACGATCGGCGCCATCGAAGACGCCGTCACCCGCACCGGCTACTCCCGCTACCCGGTGCGCGACGCCGCCGGCGCCTACACCGGATACCTGCACGTCAAGGACGTGCTGGAAGCCATCCTCGATCCCGAGGTCGGGCCCGACACGCTCGTCGGCATGGGCGCGGTGCATCCGCTGCCCGTCGTCGACGTCGCGACGCCCCTCGACGACGCCATCGCGTCGCTGCGCAGGCTGTCCTCGCACCTGGCCGCCGTCGTCGACGCGACGGGTCACACGATCGGCATCGTCGCCCTGGAGGATCTGGTCGAGGAGCTGATCGGAACCGTCCGCGACGAGACGCACCGGCGGTGACGGTGCCGCTCGCCGCCGTACGCCTGCTCGACGCCGCGGCGGCGACGGCCGCGGCCGAGGCCCACGCGCGTCGGGTGGACGCGCTGCTCGCGCCGCTCGGCGGCGATCCGGCGGCGATCAAGGCGCACCCCGTGTGGAGCTTCCTCGTCACCTACTACCCGCACCGGCTGTCGCGGCTGCGCCGCTGGCATCCGGGGCCCGGCGTCCGCGCGGCCGATCCGGACGGCGACGTCGCCGCGCTGCCCGGGCACCGCGTCGTGCCCGGCGACGTCCCGTGGGTCGAGGTGGACCCGGCGTACGTCGCCGACCGCGCCGACACGATCCGGCACATCCACGACCTGCTCGCCGCGACGGCGTCGCGACCGCCGATGCTGCGCTGCTTCGGACTGCACGAATGGGCGATGGTCTACCGCCACACCCCGGCCGAGCGGCCACGGCACGACGTCCCGCTGCGGCTCGGACCGGACGGCACCGACGCGGTGGTCGAGTCGATGCCGCTGCGTTGCAGTCACGTCGACGCCGTGCGGTTCTTCACCGACGCCGCCGTCGGCCGCAACGCCTGGCGGCTGAGCCGCGCCGACCAGGTCGCCCGCGAGCAACCGGGTTGCATCCACGCCGGGATGGACCTCTACAAGTGGGCGACGAAACTCGGCCCGCTCGTCTCCGCCGAACTCACCGCCGACGCGTTCGAGCTCGCCGTCGCGCACCGCGAGCTCGACATGCGCGCCTCCCCCTACGATCTCGCCGATCTCGGCTTTCCGCCGGTCCGCATCGAGACGACCGCAGGCCGCGCCGAATACGTCCGTGCGCAATCGGCGCTCGCCGAGGCGGCGGCTCCTTTGCGAAAGCGTTTGATCGCCACGTGTGAGACGCTGCTGACCCCGCATTCCGGCGCGTCGTTCCCTGTTACCGGCTGATCAGGTACCGCGCTACGCGCGCTCGTCCTCACCGCACCGCGATACCGTTCCGACGTCGAGTTCGATATTCGGCGAGGAGATTCCACCCGGCCGGTGAGGAGATTCACGATGCAAAGAGTGAACGTGATCGGTGAAGGTTCCGCGGCGATGGCCGATCTCATGCGCCGGGACGGCGTCCAGGTCGTGCGGCAGACGCTCCGCGCGCTCGACGGCGATCGCTACCGGGTCCAGGCGTACTGCGAACCGGACGCCGTCGACGGCCTCGTCGCGGCGGGTTTCGGCGTCGAATCGGTCCGGGAGGTCGCGCTCGGCGACGCGCCCGAATCCGCTCCCGTGGCGCAGCCCCGCGCGGCCCGCGCCGGCCGCGGACCCGACGGCTACCTCTCCGTGCGGGACGTCGAGTCGCGGACGGCCCGGCTCGCCGCCGCGCATCCAGGATCGGTCGCGCTCGTCGAGCTGCCGAACCGGACGTGGGAGGGCCGGACGTCGACGGCGATCCGCATCGGACGCGGCGGAGCCGACGCACCGGGGATCCTGCTGCTCGGCGGCGTGCACGCTCGCGAGTGGGGCAGCCCGGACATCCTGCTCTCCTTCGCCGAGCGGCTGCTGGCCGCCGACGAGGGCGGCACCGACATCGTCACCGGGGGCCATCGGTTCCCCGCCGCGCAGGTCCGTGAACTGCTCGACGACACGAGCGTCTACCTGTTCCCCCAGGTCAACCCCGACGGCCGGCAGCACAGTCTCACCGTCGATCCCGGCTGGCGCAAGAACCGCAGGCCGGCGCCGCACGGCGCCCATTCACCGGGCTGCGTCGGCGTCGACCTCAATCGCAACTTCGACTTCCTCTGGAACTACCCGGCGGCGTTCCATCCGCAGGCGGCCGTCGCCTCCTCCACCAGGCCGTGCGATCCGCAAGTCTACATCGGGCCGGGCGCGGCGTCCGAGCCGGAGACCCGCAACGTCGTGTGGCTGCTCGACGAGCATCCGGCGATCCGCTGCCTCGTGGACCTGCACAGCTACGGCGAGCTCATCATGTACAGCTGGGGCGACGACCAGAACCAGACGGACGACCCGGCGATGACGTTCGCCGACCCGCGCTGGGACGGCCGGCGGGGCGTCTTCGACGACGAATACCGCGAATATCTCCGGGAGGGCGATCACGTCCTGCTCACCGGATTGGCGACGGCGATGCAGGCCGGCGTCGAGGCCGTACGCGGACGCCGCTACACCGTCCAGCAGTCGGCCAATCTGTATCCGACGTCCGGCACGTCGGACGACTACGCGTACAGCCGCCATATCGTCGACCCGGCGGCACCGAAAGTGCTCGCCTTCACCGTCGAATGGGGTTCGGAGAACAACCCCACACCGTTCCATCCGCCGTATCGCGAAATGACCGAGATCATCGCCGAGGTCACCGGCGGTCTGCTCGAATTCTGCCGCGCGGCGGCACGGCTCGATTTCTGAGCCACACCCGGTCTTATTCACATCACAGGAGGTGTCGTGATGACGACAGCCACGAGAAAGACGGCCGAATGGAATGTTCTGGTGTTCCTCAACGCCAAGAACAACCTCGAACCGTTCTCGTTCAAGAACTTCGAGCAGATGGCGCAGGTCGGCAGCACCGACGACGTCAACATCCTCGTCGAGTTCGGCCGGCCGCAGCACCATTACAGCAAGGCCTACGGTGCGTGGACCAAGACGCTCCGCTTCCGCGTCGAGAAGGGGATGACGCCGACCGAAGACGCGGCAGTCGAGGACCTCGGCCTGGTCAACATGGGCGACGGCGCGGCCCTCGGCGACTTCGTCACCTGGGCCCGGACGCACTATCCGGCCAGACGCACCATGCTCGCCGTCTGGGATCACGGCCAGGGCTGGCGCCGGCGGCAACTGGTGACGATGCGGCTCGCCCCCGCTGAGCTGGCGGAGCTGACGGAGCTGCGCGAATCGGCCCGCGCCCGCCTCGGCGACGACCTCGGCAGCCAGCCGTCGATCCCCGACGACACGCGGCTGCACGGCGCCGTCCGCTACGTCTCCCACGATGAGGACACCGGCGACAAGCTGTACAACCGGGAGATCCAGGACGTCCTTGCCGGGCTCACGACGGAGGCGCCGATCGACGTCATCGGGTTCGACGCCTGCCTCATGGCGATGCTGGAGACTGCGTATGCGCTGCGCGACGTCGGATCGGTCCTCGTCGCCAGCGAGGAGCTGGAGCCCGGCGACGGCTGGGGCTACGACCTGTTCCTCGAACCACTCGTCGCCGATCCCGCGGGCACCGACGCCGCCCGGCTCGGCTCGCTCATGGTCGAGGGCTACCGCGCCTACTACGGCGACCGGGACGCGACGACGCTGTCGGCCGTCGACCTCGGTGCGACGGCGACGCTGGCCACGGCCGTGTCCCGGTTCGCCGAGACGGCGACCACGGGTCTCGCCACGCACCGTCCGGTGCTGGCCCGAGCGCGTGACGCGTGCGAGAACTACGCGCCCGGCTACGGCCTCAACTCCATCGATCTGGGACGCTTCCTCGACCGCGTCGCCGAAGCCGACGGTGTCGACGGCACGCTCGCGACGCGCGCGAGGGAAGCGCGCGCGGCGCTCGACGCCGTCGTCATCGCGAACTACGCCTCCCGCTCCCGGCGCGGCCGCTTCGGCTCGCACGGTGTCGCGGTGTACTTCCCCAAGACCCGGCTCGAGTTCGCCAACGACCCCGATCGAGACGGGTACCGCATCGGCAACACGTACTACCCGGTCGAGTTCGTCGACAAGGAGAAGTGGGCCGCGTTCCTGCACGCCTACCTGGCGTAGCCGCATCGCCGGCGCGGCGTGCGGCCGCGGCGGACGCCGTCAGTCGGTCGCGTAGAGCCGGGTGACGGCGTCGATCAGGTGGTCCAGGCCGTCGGGGCGGTGGTCGCGACACCAGGCGAGCCGGACGGGGATGCGCGGGCCGTCCTTGACCAGCCGGTAGGTCACCCCGGAGCGGGGGTGGTGGTGCGCGGTGGCCTCGGCCGTGGTGCCGACGCCCCGCCCGGCGGCGATGGCGTCGAGCCAGCCGTCGATGGCGGTGCTCTCGATGAACCGGGGCGGATGGTCGGCCCCGGTCCACAGCCGGCCGTCCGTCGTCCCGACCCGGGGGTCGATGACGACGGTCCGGTCGGCGATCTCGGTCATGCTCAGCAGGCGTCGGCGCGACCACTGCGGGTCGTCCGACGCGAAGGCGACCAGCCGGCGTTCCAGCCCCACCACGACGGAGTCGAACCGCTTCTCGTCCACCGGCCTGCGGACGATCGCCACATCGCAGAGGCCCTCGGCGAGCCCGCCGGTGGGCGAGTTGTGCTGAATCAGCTCCAGTTCGATCGCCTCGTGACGCCGAGTCCATTCTCGTTGCAGCCGCGGGGTGTGCCGCCCGAGAGCGGCCCACGCGTACCCCAACCGCAACACCCCGTGACGCGAGACCAGGAATTCGGTGAACCTCTCGGCCTCGGCCAGCACCCGGCGCGCCTGGGGCAGCACCTTCCCACCCGTGCCGGTCAGCTCGCACCCTCGCGGCACCCGGCGCAGCAGTCGGGCTCCGACAGCCTTCTCCAGCCCGGCGATCGTGCGGGACACCGCGGCCTGCGAGACGTGCAGCTGAGCGGCCGCGTCGGTGAACGAACCCGCGTCGGCGGCCGCGACGAAGCAGCGCAGCTCGCGCAGACTCCAGTCCATGATCAGATCGTATGGCAGCGCCCACACATGCATTAGGTTGATGCCGGATCCCGGTCCTACGGTGAGCGCATGAACACGTCTGAGCGCACGCCGCACGCCCCCGCCGGCGGTCCCTCCGCCGCGGCGCCCCAGCAGCTGCGTGCCACGGGCATCGACGATGCTCGCCAGTTCGGCGGCGAACCAGACCGGCGCCGCGCTGGGCGCGATGGCGTTTCCGGCCATCGGCCCGGTCGGCGTGGTCGTCGTCCGCCAACTCGTCACGGCGGCCGTTCTGACGCCGATCGTGCGCCCCAGGTTCCGCGGCCTGCGGGCCGACCAGTGGCGTCCGATCCTCGGTCTGGTGCTCGTGTTCAGCGTGATGAACCTCAGCCTGTACGCCGCGATCGAACGGATCGGACTCGGCCTCGCCGTCACCCTGGAGTTCCTCGGTCCGCTCACCGTCGCCATCGCCGGCTCGCGACGCGCGCTCGACGTGGCCTGCGCCGTCCTCGCCGCCGTCGGCGTGGTGGTGCTCACCGATCCCGGCCCGACCACCGACGTCCTCGGCGTCGCCCTGGCATTGCTCGCGGCGACGGCCTGGGGCTCCTACATCCTGCTCAACCGCGCCCTCGGCCGGCGCCTCCCCGGGTTGCAGGGAACGGCGATCGCGAGCATCGTCACGGCCGCCGCCTGGACGCCGATCGCCGCGCTCTGGTTCACCTTTCACACCCCGACCGTCGCGGCCGTCCTCCTCGCCGCCGCCTGCGGACTGATGTCCTCGATCGTCCCCTACGTCGCCGATCTCGTCGCACCGCGCCGGGTGCCCGCCTCGGTGTTCGGAACCTTCACGAGCATCAACCCCGTCTGGGCCGCGCTGGCGGGCTGGATCCTGCTTCATCAGGCCCTCGACCTCAACCAATGGGCCGGCATCGGGCTGATCGTCCTCAGCAATGTGGTGGTCTCGGCACACGGTGTCGGTTCGGGCTCGGGTATTCGGTTCCGGCGGGGGTCTGTAGACGGGGCTGGAACCGACTACGCGCGCTGGAACGGAGAGGGCGCCCCGGCAGCACCGCAGACCGCCGACGCCACGGCCGCGATCTTGTCGACGGCCTCGCGGTACTCGGCGTCCGGGTCGCTGTCGAGGACGACCGCACCGCCGCCGGCGATGCGGAACTCGCCGCCCGTCGCGACGAGCGTCCGGATGACGACGGACAGGTCGGCGGCACCGTCGCAGGAGAGGTAGCCGAGCGCGCCGGAGTAGATCCCCCGTGCCCGCCCTTCCAGACCGTCGAGGATGGCCATGCTCGCGAGCTTCGGCGCACCCGTCATCGAACCCGGCGGGAAGCAGGCGGCGACGGCGTCGAGCGAGCCGAGCCCCGGACGCAGCCGGCCGCGGACCGTCGAGACGAGCTGGTGGACGGTCGCATAGCTCTCCACGGCGCAGAACGCCGGCACCGTCACCGACCCGATCTCACAGACCCGCCCGAGGTCGTTGCGCATGAGGTCGACGATCATGAGGTTCTCGGCCAGCGACTTCGGGTCGGCGCGCAGGGCGGCGGCGACGCCCGCGTCGGCCACCGGGTCGGCGGTCCGGCGGGCGGTGCCCTTGATCGGCTTCGTCTCGACGACGCCGTCGGCGCCGACGTGCAGGAACCGCTCCGGCGACGACGAGCACACCGTCGTCCCGCCGATCCGCAGGAACGCCCCGTACGGCGCCGGATTGACGCGTCGCAACCGGCGGTAGACGTCGAACGGCTCGCCGGTCGCGGCGACGCCGATCTCGTCCGTGAAGCACAGCTCGTAGCTCTCCCCCGCCCGCAGCGCGTCGAGGCAGCTCTCGACGGCCGCCCGGTAGCGCCGGCCGTCCGGCACGGGCAACGGGAACCCGGACACCTGCGGCGGCGGGCCGGGCAGCGGGCGGCACCGCCGCAGTACATCGGCGGCCCGCTCGGCCCAGCCGTCGTCGACGAGCGAGACGACGTGCGTGGTGCCCGCGACGTGATCGACGACGACGAATCGTCCGCAGAACAGCCATGCGGCATCCGGCGTCGCGGCACGGCGCGTGTGCGGGGAGCCGAGCTCACCGCGCAGTTCGTAGCCGAACCACCCCACGTAGCCGCCCTTGAACGGCCCGGGCACATCCGACGTCGCGCCGGCGGCCTGCCCGCGCAGACCGGCGTCGAGCGCACCGAACACCCCGTCGCCGGCGGCGAACGTGCGGACGTGCCCGAGCGGCCCGCCAGCATCGCCGACGATCGAGTACCGGGCTCCCGCGGTGAGCGCGGCGCTGTCCAGCCAGAACGCGTCCGGCGATCCGCCGAACAGCAGAACGAAGGCGGCCTCGGCGTCGACGACCCCGCCGACCGAGACGACCTGCGGCGGCGGCGCGGCGGCAGTGGGCACGACCAGGGTTTTACCGTATGCATCGCCGGTCCGGCACCTCGGGCCGTGGGCTACCGTCTGACCGTGGAGATCTTCACGCCGATCGATGCAGCCTTCCTTGTGCTCGAGTCGCGCGAACACCCGATGCACGTGTCCAGCCTGTGCCTCGTCGACCCTCCCGAGGGGGCCGAGGACTACGCGCGCACGCTGCACGACCAACTCACCGCCGACCTTCCGATCAAGTCGACCTTCCGGCGCAAGCCCTCCCGGGTGCTGTCCAACTTCGCGCCGATCTGGTGGGAGTACGACGACGACCTCGACATCGAGTATCACGTCCGCCTGCTCGCACTGCCGCGTCCCGGCCGCATCCGGGAGTTGCTCGAACTCTCGTCGATGCTGCACGGCTCGTTGCTCGACAGGCACCGCCCGCTGTGGGAGGTCTACGTCATCGACGGTCTCGCCGACGGTCGCGTAGCGCTGTTCTTCAAGGTCCACCACGCGATGTTCGACGGCATCTCGGCCGCGCGGATGTTCTTCCGGGCGCTGTCGAAGTCGCCGGACGACATGACGTGCGTCGCGCCCTGGTTCGAGCGCCCCGGCCACCGACGCAAGCCGTCCGGGTCCTCGAAGTCCGGCCCGCTCAAGGCGCTGAGCAATATCGTCGCCGGGGCCACCGACACGGTGAAGTCGGCGGCCGACATCGCACCCGGCCTCGCGGCCGGCGCGTTCCGCACGCTCACCCGCGCCGGCACCCACCTGCCGTTCGACGCACCGCCCACGATCTTCAACCAGCGGATCACGGGCGCGCGCCGGTTCGCGGCACAGTCCTGGTCGCTGTCGCGCATCCGCGCCGTCGGTGCCGCCTACGACGCGACCATCAACGACATCGTCCTCGCGATGAGCGGCGGCGCCCTGCGCAAATACCTCATCGAGCTGGGCGAACTTCCTTCGACACCGCTGGTGGCGATGGCGCCCGTCGGCCTCAAGAAGGACGACGCCGGCGCCAAGTCGTCGGGCAACTCCGTCGGCGCGTTGCTCTGCGAGCTCGCGACGGACGAGGCCGACCCCGTCGTGCGGCTGCGGCGGACGCACGACTCGATGGTCGCCGCCAAGGGCGTCATGGCGGGCCTGACGCCGGTCCAGATCATGGCGATCAGCGCACTGAACGTCGGCGGCCTCGCACTGCAGTACATCCCCGGTACCACGAAGCTGGTCAGCCGCCCGCCGTTCAACATCGTCATCTCCAACGTGCCCGGTTCGGACGGCCCGCGCTGGTTCAACGGGGCGCGCATCGACGCCTGGTACCCGGCCTCGATCCCGCTCGACGGGCAGGCGATGAACATCACCGTCATCAGCGCCGACGACGAGCTCAACTTCGGCATCGTCGGCTGCCGCCGCACGGTGCCGCACCTCCAGTACCTCCTCACCTACCTGGAGGAATCGCTCACCGAGCTGGAGGTCGCGGCCGGACTGGTCGATACCGACGAGTAACATGAGGGCGGCCTGAGCACGACCGGCCCCGAGAGAAAAGGACCAACAGCGGACATGTCTGAGCGCGTCATCATCGACGGCATCGCCATCGACCCCGTCCTGTACCGATTCATCGAGGAGGAGGCGCTGCCGGGCACGGGCGTCGACTCGCAGACCTTCTGGTCGGGCGCCGCCGCCGTCATCGCCGACCTCGCACCGCGCAACCGCGAGCTGCTCGCGGTCCGCGACGAGCTGCAGACCCGGATCGACACCTGGCACCGCGAGCACCCCGCCTCGGGCGGCCGCGTCGACTTCCCCGCATACAAGGCCTTCCTCACCGAGATCGGCTACCTGGAGCCGGAACCGGACGACTTCGAGATCTCGACGTCCGGCGCCGACGACGAGATCACCTCGACGGCCGGTCCGCAGCTCGTCGTCCCGATCCTCAACGCACGCTTCGCACTCAACGCCGCGAACGCCCGCTGGGGTTCGCTGTACGACGCCCTGTACGGCACCGACGTCATCCCCGAGACCGACGGCGCCGAGAAGGGCCGCGGCTATAACAAGGTGCGCGGCGACAAGGTCATCGCGTACGCGCGGGGCGTCCTGGACACGGCGCTGCCGCTGGAGACCGGCAGCCACGTCGGCTCCACCGGCTACGCGATCGTCGACGGCCGGCTCGTCGTCACCCTCGCGGACGGCCGCACGACCTCCCCCGCCGACCCCGACGCGCTGCGCGGCTTCACCGGCCCCGTCGACGCCCCCACCGGCATCCTCGTGCGCCACCACGGCCTGCACCTGGAGATCCAGATCGACCCGTCGAGCCCCGTCGGCGCGACCGACGCCGCCGGCGTCAAGGACGTGCTGGTCGAGTCGGCCGTCACGACGATCATGGACTTCGAGGACTCCGTCGCGGCCGTCGACGCCGACGACAAGGTGCTCGGCTACCGCAACTGGCTCGGCCTCAACCGGGGCGATCTCGCCGAGGACGTCAGCAAGGGCGGACGCACCTTCACCCGCCGGCTCAACCCGAACCGCCGCTACACCGGCATCGACGGTTCCGAGCTGGAGCTGCACGGCCGCTCGCTGCTGTTCGTCCGCAACGTCGGCCACCTCATGACGACGGACGCGATCCTCGACGCCGACGGGAACGAGATCGGCGAGGGCATCCTCGACGCGCTCGTCACGTCGCTCATCGGCATCCACGGCCTCTCGAAGGACGGCCTGCAGAACTCGCGCACCGGCTCGGTCTACATCGTCAAGCCGAAGATGCACGGGCCCGCCGAGGTGGCGTTCACCGCCGAGCTGTTCGGCCGTGTCGAGCAGGTGCTCGGGCTGCCCGCGAACACGATCAAGGTCGGGATCATGGACGAGGAACGCCGCACGACGGTCAACCTCAAGGCCGCGATCCGCGCCGCCGCCGAGCGCGTCGTGTTCATCAACACCGGCTTCCTCGATCGCACCGGCGACGAGATCCACACCTCGATGGAGGCCGGTCCGGTCATCCGCAAGGGCGAGATGAAGTCGCAGGCCTGGATCAAGGCGTACGAGGACAGCAACGTCGACATCGGCCTGACCACCGGTCTGCAGCACCGCGCACAGATCGGCAAGGGCATGTGGGCGATGCCCGATCTCATGGCCGACATGCTCGTGCAGAAGATCGGCCATCCGAAGGCGGGCGCCAACACCGCGTGGGTGCCCTCGCCGACCGCCGCGACGCTGCACGCGCTGCATTACCACGAGGTCGACGTCTTCGCGGTCCAGGACGAGCTCGCCAAGCGCCGCCCGGCCGATGTCGACGACATCCTCACGATCCCGCTCGCGCCGTCGGCGGACTGGTCGGACGACGAGAAGCGCGAGGAGCTCGACAACAACTGCCAGTCGATCCTCGGCTACGTCGTCCGCTGGATCGACCACGGCGTCGGCTGCTCGAAGGTGCCCGACATCCACGACGTCGCGCTCATGGAGGACCGCGCGACGCTGCGGATCTCCAGCCAGTTGCTCGCCAACTGGCTGCGGCACGCCGTCATCACCGAGGCGGACGTCGTCGCGAGCCTGGAGCGGATGGCGCCCGTCGTCGACGCCCAGAACGCCGGCGACCCGGCCTACCGGAACATGGCGCCCGGCTTCGGCGGCATCGCGTTCCAGGCCGCCAAGGAGCTCATCCTCGAGGGTGCGACGCAGCCCAGCGGCTACACCGAGCCGATCCTGCATCGTCGCCGCCGCGAGTACAAGGCCGCGAACGTCTAGGTGACCGACGACGTCCGCGCCGCGCCTGCCGTGATCGACGAGGATCCCGGCAGGCGCGGCGCGTTCTGGCTGCGGCTCGACGGCGCCGCTCAATCGCACGTCGACCCGTCCGATCCCGGGCTGCTGCTCTTCGAGTACGTGGCCCGGATCGGGCACGTCGTCGACCTCGTCGCACCGCCGGGAGCGCCGATCACGGCACTGCACCTCGGCGGCGGCGCCATGTCTCTGCCGCGGTACGTCGCACATTCACGGCCGCGGTCACGGCAGCAGGTCATCGAATCCGATCCCGGCGTCATCGCCGCCGTGCGCGAGCGGGCGCCGCTGCCGAAGAACTCGGGCATCCGGGTCCGCTGCGCCGACGCCGCAGACGCCGCGACCGTCCTCCCCGGCGGCCTGGCCGGCGCCGTCGACCTCGTGGTGGTGGACGTCTTCGCCGGAGCCGAGGTGCCCGCGTCGGTGACGACGCTCGGCTTCTTCACCTCGCTTCGGCCCCTGCTCGCGCCGGACGCCGTGCTCGCGATGAACGTCGCCGACGGCACCCGGCTGGAGTTCGCCCGATCCGTCGCCCGCACGATCGCCACGGCGCTGGACGCCGACGTCATGATCGTCGCCGAACCGGCGATCCTCAAGGGGCGGCGCTTCGGCAACCTCGTGCTCATCGCCGGTCCGCTCGACGCCGTCGACCTCGCCCGCGCCGTCGCACGCGATCCGTTCCCGGCCACCGTGCTGCACGGCGCCGAGGCCGTGGCCTTCCGCGCCGCCGGGCGCGTCATCCACCATGCCGGCGACGTCGTGCCGCCCGGGCCGGCGACGACGCTCCGCCGGTAAACCCCTCGCCTCTAGACTCCGAAGGGCGGCCGGCGTCGTTCGCACGGACGACAGCGCCCGTCGAGAGTGAAAGGGAGGCCCGTGTCACGACACCGGACCGGAGACAGCCGGTTTCAGATCAGTCGTGGCGTCTGGCTGACGCTCGGCGGCATCGCGGTGGTCGTGGTGCTGATCGTCGGGTGGCTGCAGCTCGGCGCCTACCTCGACCGCAGCAACAAGGCGGAGGCGCGCCGCTGCGTGTCCGGCGACGTCGTGGCCTCGGTGGTCGTCGATCCCGAGTTCGCCGGCGCGCTGAGCGGGCTGGTCGACGAGTTCAACAAGACGGACACCGTCGTCCGCGACCACTGCGTCACCGCCGAACTGCAGCCGACGCCCTCGATCGAGGCCCTGGCCGGCCTCATCTCCGGCAACGGCCCGCTGCTCGCGTCGCGGCCGTCGGTGTGGATCCCGCAGTCCTCGCTGTGGTCCGCTCAGCTCTCGGCGACGTCCACCGGACGCGTCGAAGGCACCCCTCGTTCACTGGTCACGACGCCCGTCGTGCTGGCGGTCCCCGCCGATACCGCCGTCGGGTCGATTCCGCGAGCTCCGTCTCCTGCGACCGACGCCAGGACCTGGGCGGACGCGGCCCGCCTGCCCGGACTGGCGCTACCGCCCGGCGCCGGGTCCGACGCGAGCCGGCTCGCCGTCGCCGCCGCACTGGCCGGACGCGCCGAGGAGCCGATCCGCCGGGCGCTGACCCGCAAGCCGAAGGTCGACGGCGACACGACCGCCGCCGCACTCACCGCCGTCCGGCCCGGCGGCACGGTCGGTGCGCTGCCCGTCGGCGAACGGCAGGCGTGGGCGGCGAGCCGTGACGGCGCGACCTTCCGTGTCCTGCGTCCGGCTGGCCCCACGCCGCAGCTCGACTACCCGCTCGTCCGGCTCTCCGGACCATGGATCGACGCCCCCCGCTCCGACGCGGCGGGCGCCTTCCTGACGTTCCTCGGCGAGCACCTCGACACCCTGCGGGCCGCCGGCTTCCGCGGCCCGGACGGCACGACGACCGCCGCCCCGGCCGGCGCCGTCACGTTCCCGGCCGTCGGCCCGACGCTGCCGGCCCCGGACGCCCGGACGGCCACCCGGATCGACGCGCTGCTGAACGGCTGACCGGCCCCGCGACGCTCCCGGGGCCGGCCTCGCTCAGCCGCTGAACGCCTCGATCGGCGGGCAGCTGCACACCAGGTTGCGATCGCCGAAGGCGCCGTCGATCCGGCGCGTCGACGGCCACACCTTCGGACGTCCCCCGGCCGACGGCAGCGTCAGCGGATAGGCCGCCTCGCGTCGGGTGTACGGGTGATCCCAGTCGAGGGCCAGGCACTCGGCGGTGTGCGGTGCGCCGCGCAGCGGATTGTCGTCGCGCGGCCAGTCCCCCGCGGCGACGCGGTCGATCTCGCCCTTGATGGCGATCATCGCCTCGCAGAAGGCGTCGATCTCCGCCAGGTTCTCGCTCTCGGTGGGCTCCACCATGAGCGTGCCGGCGACCGGGAAGCTCATCGTCGGCGCGTGGAAACCGTAGTCGGCCAGCCGCTTGGCGACGTCGTCGACCGTCACGCCCGTCTGCTTCGTGATCGCCCGCAGATCGAGGATGCACTCGTGCGCGACCCAGCCACGACTGTCGCCGGCCTGCTCGACGGTACCGGTGTAGAGCACCGGGAAGAACGGGTCGAGCCGGCCCGCGATGTAGTTCGCGGACGCGATGGCCGTCAGCGTCGCCCGCCGCAGCCCGGCGGCGCCCATCATCCGGATGTAGGCGTAGGTGATCGGCAGGATCGACGCCGAGCCGTACGGCGCCGCGGCGATGGTAGGCCCGTCACCGAGCTCGGGCGCCAGCGGATGCCCGGGCAGGAACGGCGCGAGGTGCTCGAGCACACCGATCGGTCCGACGCCCGGTCCGCCGCCGCCGTGCGGGATGCAGAAGGTCTTGTGCAGGTTGAGGTGGCTGACGTCGCCGCCGAACCGCCCCGGACGCGCGAGCCCGACAAGCGCGTTGAGATTGGCACCGTCGACGTAGACCTGCCCGCCCGCGTCGTGCACGGCGGCGCAGATCTCCCGGATCTCGTGCTCGTAGACGCCGTGCGTCGACGGGTAGGTGATCATGATCGCCGCGAGCCGCTCCCCGTGCTGCGCGATCTTCTCCTTGAGGTCGGCGGTGTCGACGTCGCCGTTCTCCCGGCAGCCGACGACGACCACCCGCAGTCCGGCCATGACGGCCGACGCCGCGTTCGTGCCGTGCGCGCTGGACGGGATGAGGCAGACGTCGCGGCCGGCGTCACCGCGGGACACGTGGTAGCGCCGGATCGCGAGCAGGCCCGCGTACTCGCCCTGGCTGCCGGCGTTCGGCTGCAGGCTGACGCGGTCGTACCCGGTGACGTCGACGAGCATCCGCTCCAGCCGCGCGATGAGCTCGCGGATGCCCGCGGTGTCCTCGGCGGGCGCGAACGGATGCAGGTTCGCGAAGCCCGGCCACGTGATCGGCTCCATCTCGGCGGCGGCGTTGAGCTTCATCGTGCAGCTGCCGAGCGGGATCATGCTGCGGTCGAGCGCGATGTCCTTGTCCGACAGCGCGCGCAGGTAGCGCAGCATCGCCGTCTCGGTGCGGTAGCGGTGGAACGCGGGGTGGCCGAGGTAGTCGCCGGTCCGCGGGCACGGGATCACCGGCTCGCCGACGATCGCGTCGTCCGGCGCCGCGGCGCCGAACGACCGGGCCACCGCACGCACCGTCAGCTGCGTCGTCGTCTCGTCGCACGACACCCCGACGTGGTCGGCATCGACGAGCCGCAGGTCGATCCCGTGTTCGCGCCGCGCACGCCCGACGACGTCCGCCGCCGCACCGGGCACCCGCACGAGCAGCGTGTCGAAGTAGTCGTGGTGCACCGTCTCGATGCCAGAGAGCCGCAGCATCGCCTCGATCGTCTGCGCCCGCCCGGCGACGCGGCGCGCGATCGCGGCCAGGCCGTCCGGCCCGTGGTAGCTCGCGTACATCGCGGCGAGCACCGCGAGCAGCACCTGCGCCGTGCAGATGTTGCTCGTCGCCTTCTCGCGGCGGATGTGCTGCTCACGGGTCTGCAGCGCGAGCCGGTAGGCCAGGTCGCCGTCGGCGTCCTTGGAGACGCCGACGAGCCGGCCCGGGATCTGCCGGGCGTGCTTGGTGTGCACGGCGAGGTAGCCGGCGTGCGGTCCGCCGAAGCCCATCGGGACGCCGAAGCGCTGCGTCGTACCGAAGCAGGCGTCGGCGCCGAGCTCGCCGGGCGGGGTGATGAGCGTCGCCGCGAGCAGATCGGCGCCGACGGCGACGAGCGCGCCCCGCTCGTGGGCTTCGGCGATCATCGGCCCGAGATCGCGGACGACGCCGCTCGCCCCGGGTGTCTGGGCGATGACGCCGAAGAAGTCGCCCTTTGGGAGTCCGGCGGCGACGTCGGCCGTGACCACCTCGATGCCGAGCGGCTCGGCCCGCGTCGCGATGACCGCGGCGGTCTGCGGGAAGACGTCGGCGTCCACCACGATCCGCGCCGACCTGCTGCGGCCGGCGCGGCGCAGCAGCGTCATCGCCTCGGCCGCCGCGGTGGCCTCGTCGAGCATCGACGCATTGGCGACCTCCATGCCGGTGAGGTCGGAGATCATCGTCTGGAAGTTGAGCAGGGCCTCGAGCCGGCCCTGACTGATCTCAGGCTGATACGGGGTGTAGGCCGTGTACCAGGCCGGATTCTCGACGATGTTGCGCCGCAGCACCGGCGGCGTATGGGTGCCGTAGTAGCCGAGGCCGATCATCGACGTCGAGACCGTGTTCGTCGCGGCCAGCTCGGCGAGTTCGGCGAGTGCCTCCGCCTCCGACAGCCCGTCGCCGAGAGCGGCGAGCCCGTTGTCGTCCGACGGATCGGCGATCACGCTCGGCACGGCATGCGAGACGATGTCGTCGAGACTCGCGACGCCGATCGCGTCGAGGATGCGGGACACCTCACCGGCGTCCGGACCGATGTGACGGTCGGCGAAATCGAGATGGGGCATGGGACCTCCGAAGGTATCGGCCTGGCCCTTCCCCTCTGTCTGTGCCCGAGGGCGCCTGAGAGTTTCGGCCGCGGGCGGCCTTTCACCATCGGCGGGCACGGGTGTGCCGCTTTCCAGAGGCGTCGGCTCCACGCGGTCCTCGGTGCCTTTAGAGTTTGCCGGGAAGGTGTTGCTCCGTCGGCGCCCGTCCTCGATCGTCTTTCGTCTCGGCCGGGTCTCTCCCGCGAGAAGAGATGACGCACGTTCATGTTAAACCGGCCGGTAGGAACCGCTCCCCGGCCCCCGGTCCGCGGCGCGTGCTATCCGGTGCGACGCGCGCGGCTCTTACGCCGCGAGGCGAGTTCGTCCTCCGGCGAGCTCTCGCTGACGCCGCCGTCGACCCGCTCCGCCGGGAAGTCGGCGATCGTGCCGGTCAGCTCGCGCATCGCGCCCGAGACGGCGATGCCGAAGACGCCCTGCCCGCCCTGCAGCAGATCGACGACCTCCTCGGCCGAGGTGCATTCGTAGACGGTCACGCCGTCCGAGAACAGCGTGATGCGGGCGAGATCGCCCACGCCCCGCGACCGCAGGTGGTTGACGGCGACGCGGATGTTCTGCAGCGAGATGCCCGTGTCGAGCAGACGCTTGACGATCTTGAGGACGAGGATGTCCTTGAAGGAGTACAGCCGCTGGCTGCCGGAGCCCTTCGCGCTGCGGATCGACGGGACGACGAGCCCCGTGCGCGCCCAGTAGTCCAGTTGCCGGTACGTGATGCCGGCGATCTGGCAGGCGATGGGAACGCGATAGCCGACGAGCTCATCGGGAACGACGCCACCGGGGAACAGCCCCGGAGCGGTGTCCCCGAGCGATCCTTGTGTCGGCTGTTCGCCCACGTCGTGGTCCTCTCGTGTGGCCCGATGTCGCGTCTCACGATACGCCCGGAAGCGGGCGACACCAGGGCGACTCGCCCAACACTAAACCTAAACTCAAGCTTTAGACCAATCGAGGGTTCGGGCCGTGACCTGCGCGTTATCGAACCGTGACCGTCTGGGCGTCGAGGCCGTGCTACTCCTCCGCCTTGAAGTCCTCCGGCGAGATGGTGTCCAGGAACTCCTTGAACTTCTCCACCTCGTCGGGCTCACCGGCGGGCTCCGCGGACGCCTCCTCGGCGTCGGGGATCTCGATGCCGGCCTCGGCCAGCACCGACTCCTCCGCGACGATCGGGGCGCCGGCGCGGATGGCGACGGCGACCGCGTCCGACGGCCGCGCCGAGACGCGCAGCCCGTCGGCGAAGGACAGCACGGCGTAGAACGTGCCCTCCTGCATGTCGACGATCCGCACCTCGACGAGCCGGGCGCCGAGCGCGTTGACGAGATTGACGATGAGATCGTGCGTCAGCGGGCGCGGCGGCTCCGCGCCGCTCTGGTGCAGCGCGATCGCGGCGGCCTCGGCCTGTCCGATCCAGATGGGCAGATAGCGGGGACCGTCCGCCTCTCGCAGCAGCAGCACCGGTTGATTGCCGGGCGGCTCCAGCCGGATCCCGACGAGATGCATCGCGGTCATCGGCTGTTCCTTCCTCTCGACAGGGCTCGTCTTCGACGTTAGTCGCCGGATGGTCGGAGCCGACGCGTCTACACGCCCCGTCCGGGGATCGATCATCTAGACGATCACGCCGCGGCCGGCATCGACCACGTCAGTCCACGATCTCCTTGACGGCGGCCTTCACGAGCTGGGTGTGCAACGTGACGGATAAAGCGGCCAACTCGCGCGCGAGTTCCATCGCGCGGTCCTTGGCGCCGACGCCCTTGCCCTTGGCGATGGGCCCCGCGATCTGGCCGATGAGCCCGGCCTCGCGATCGGCGGACACCTTGAACGCCCGCAGATGACGCGCCTGCACGCCGAAATTGGCCAGCGCGAGCGCCGCCTCGACGAGCCGCACCGCATCGTCGTCGTAGAAGCCGCCCGCTCCGGGAACGAGGAGCCCGTTCTGCTCCAGCTCCCGGATGAACGCCGCCTCGGCGCCCGTCCGCTCGAGGACGTCCTCGAGCGCGACGCGCGCCGAACCGACGTCGGCGAAGTCGGTCGCCGGAACGACGGCCGTCCGCGCCGACGACAGCAGCCGCAGCGACCCGCTGCCCGCGTCTCCGCGGTCCATCGAGTCGAGCTGCTCGCGGATCACCTTCAGCGGCAGGTAGCGATCCCGCTGTGCCGTCAGGACGAAGCGCAGCCGCTCGCAGTCGGACGCCGAGAACCGGCGATAGCCGGACGGCGAACGATCAGGGGTGACGAGCCCCTCCGACTCCAGGAAGCGAATCTTCGAGATGGTGACATCCGGAAACTCGCTCCGCAGCCGTTCCAGAACCGACCCGATGGACATCGGTTCATCGGGTCGACGATGCGGCGCGCCCACCTCTCGCTACGCGCCCGCGGAGTTGAGGAAGACGAGACGGAACTTGCCGATCTGCACCTCGTCGCCGTTGGAGAGCGTCGAGGCGTCGACGGGCTCACGATTGACGTAGGTGCCGTTGAGGCTGCCCACGTCGACGACCTGGAAGCTGCCGTCGACCTGCCGGAACTCGGCGTGCCGGCGGCTGACGGTGACATCGTCGAGGAAGATGTCACTGTCCGGATGCCGGCCGGCCGACGTCGTCGGCTGGTCGAGCAGGAATCGCGATCCGGCGTTCGGGCCGCGCTTGACGACGAGGAGAGCGGCCCCCGCCGGCAGCGCCTCGAGCCCGGTGACCGGTGCCTCCTGCGTGGAGGACGCGTCGGTCTCGCTGATGAACTCGGCGCGGAACACCGAGGTGGTCTCGGCAGGCGCCTGGCCCGAATTGGCGTCGTTCTGGCTCACCACTTCTCCCTACGTCCTTCGTGTCGATTGACTGTTGTAAACCTACCGTGCCCACGAGCAGCACGGCGACGACCTCGGTATACGCCTCGGCATGGAGCTGTAAAACCTACCGTGCCGTCGTACTACTCGGCGACGACCTCGGCATACGCTTCGGCGCTGAGACTGGCGTCGAGTACGGACTCGACGTCCGTGCCCTCGGCGAGAGTGATCTCAACGAGCCACCCTTCACCGTACGGATCCGTGTTGACCAGCTCGGGCGAACTCTCGAGCGCCTCGTTGACGGCGCTCACCGATCCGGCCACGGGGCCGTAGATGTCGGAGACGCTCTTGGTGGACTCGACCTCGGCGAAGGAGTCCCCGACCGTCACCTCGGCGCCCCGCTCGGGCAGCTGCACGAAGACGATGTCACCCAGCTGATCCTGCGCGTAGTCCGTGATCCCGATGCGCACGACGTCGCCGGAGACCTCCCGGATCCACTCGTGCTCCTCGGTGTAGCGCAGGTCCTTCGGGATGTTCTGCTCGCTCATCGGCTGCCTTCTACTCGCCGTTGCATGTCCACCGTCACCCTATGGCATGGGTGACACCCGGCGGACGCGTCGTCCACGGTCACGCCGGCGATCACGCGGCGCGAGCCGGCATGCGCCGCAGCACCAGGACCGTCTGCGCCCAGTAGAGCACCAGGCTCCACAGATAGAGCCCCAGCCCCCAGATCGCGAATCCCCAGCCCACCGGCAGCGCCGCCGTCCCGACCGGCCCGCCGAGCCGCCCCGCGAGGATGAACGGGAACGCCGCCATGAGGGCGAACGTCGCCGCCTTGCCGACGTACAGCACCGGCAACGCCGTCACCCCGCGGGAACGGAGCAGCGGCGCGGACGCGAGCAGCGCGAGATCGCGCGCGAGGAGCGAGACGACGAACCACCACGGCACCATCCCGTCGACGGCCATCGTCACCGGGACGACGATCGAGTAGATCCGGTCGGCCGCCGGGTCGAGCAGTGCGCCGAGCCGCGAGTACTGATCGAGCAGCCGCGCGATCTTGCCGTCGGCCCAATCGGACACGCCGGAGAAGACGAGGATCGCGAACGCCCAGCCGTACGCCTGCGGTCCGAGCATGAGCCAGACGAATACCGGCAGCCCGAGCAGCCGCAGCGCGCTCAGCACGTTGGGCGCGGTGACGATCCGGTCCCCCGCGCCCCGCATCACCGGAAGATGCCGACGATGCCCGCGAAGGCCTTCGCGCCGCCCTTCGACGTGAACGGGTTGTCGTGCACCATGTACGTCCACGTCGTCGTCGAACGCCGCAGATCCGAGGCCTCCAGGTCGACGCCGTCGGCCGTGATCGCCGCCGTCCGGAAGGTCTCCCGCGCCGCGTCGAGGGCGCGCTGCGGCAGCGCGGCGAACTCCTCGACGAGGAGCTTGTGATATTCGTCGAGCGGGCTCTGCCTGCCGATGGACCGCAGGTGGATGCTCGCGCGCACGTCCGACGAGAAGGCCAGGTGATCGGCCCACGCCCGGTCCAGGTGGAACAGCATGATCTCGCGCGCCGCCTGCTCGAGGACGTCCGCCGGGATCGGCTCGGCCGCCTTCGCCGAGGCAGCCTTCGCCGAGGCGGCCTCCTCCTCGTCGGCGGCCTTCGCCGCCTTCCCGTCGCCGGTCAGTTCGGCGTGCCGCTCGGGCTCCAGCTCGGCGAGTTCGGTGAGTGCGGCGTCGGAGCCGAGCAACTCGCGCCGGCGGGCGATGATGATGTCGCGCTGCTGGTTGACCAGCTCGCTGTAGCGCCACGTGTTGGCGTGCACCTCGAGCATGACGCCCTCGGCGATGCGCTGGGCCTGCTCGACGGTGTCCCGGCCCTTGGCGCCCATCGAGCCGTCCTCCTCGCCGGAGACGGGCGGCTTCTTGAAGCTGAGGTTCCGCGTGACGACAGGGTCCTCCAGGCTCGCGAAGAACACGGACATGCCGGGATCGCCCTGCCGGCCGGCGCGGCCGCGCAGCTGGAAGTCGAGCCGCTCGGTGTCGTGTCGGCCGGTGCCGACCACGCACAGTCCGCCGAGCTCGACGATCTCCTCCCGCGAGCCCTCGTCCGCGCCGTCCGTCGGGTCGATTCCGCGAGCCCCCTCCCGGCCGCTGCCGCCGAGCTTGATGTCGGTGCCGCGGCCCGCCATCTGCGTCGACACGGTGACCGCGTTCTTCTTGCCGGCCTCGGCGATGATCGTCGCCTCCTCGGCGTCGTTCTTCGCGTTGAGCACCCGGGCCGTCACCCCCGCCTTGCGGAGCAGGAACTCCAGTTCTTCGGACTCGGCGACGTCGTGGGTGCCGATGAGGATCGGCCGGCCGGTCGCGTGCTGCTCGGCGATGAACTCGACGATCGCCTCGGCCTTGGCCGCCTTCGTGTCGTAGACGCGGTCCGGCTCGTCGACCCGGATGTTGGGGGTGTTCGGCGGGATCTGCGAGACGGCGAGCGAGTAGAACTGGCGGAACTGCTCGCCCGCGGCGAGCGCCGTGCCCGTCATCCCGCAGACGTGCGGATACCGGCCGACGAGCGCCTGGACCGTGATGGTGTCGATGACCTCGCCGGATTCGGTCTGCGCCAGGCCCTCCTTGAGCTCGACGGCGGCCTGCAGACCGTCCGGCCAACGCTGCAGCTCCGCCACCCGGCCGCGGGAGGAGTTGATCAGCCGCACCTCGCCGTCGCGGACGATGTAGTGGACGTCGCGCTCGACGAGGTTGTGCGCGTGCAGCGCGATGTTGACCTCGACGAGCGTCGTGCCGACGTGCTCGGCGTCGTAGAGATCGAGGCCGCCGAGCAGCTCCTCGACGTGGGCCGCGCCCTCGTCGGTGAGGAAGACGTTGCGCTGCTCGTCGTCGATCTCGAAGTGCACGCCCTTGCGCAACCGGCGGACGGCCTGGTCGATGTGCGCCCGGGGGGCGTCGCCCCGCGCGGCGCCCGCGAGGATGAGCGGCACCAGCGCCTCGTCGACGAGCACCGAATCGGCCTCGTCGATGATCGCGACGTCGGGCGTGGGCGCGACGAGTTCGTCCTCGCGGACGGCGAGCTGATCGCGCAGCACGTCGAAGCCGATCTCGTTGACGGACGCGTAGACGATGTCCCGCGTGTACGCCCGCTTGCGCTCCTCGCGCGTCGACGCCTCCGAGACGGCGGCGTGACTGAGCCCGAAGGCGTCGAACAACGGCGCCATCCAGCGCTCGTCACGCGTGGCGAGGTAGTCGTTGACGGAGATGACGTGCACCTGGTGGCCGCCGAGCGCGTAGCCGACCGCGGCGATCGCGCCCGAGAGCGTCTTGCCCTCGCCGGTGGCCATCTCGACGATGTCGCCTTCCAGCAATCGCAACGCACCCTGCAACTGGACGTCGAACGGCCGCAGGTCGAGCGTCCGGTCCGCCGCCTCGCGCACCAGCGCGAGGAACTTCGGCATCCCGTCGCCCTTGTGGTGAGCGAGGTCGAGTCCGGAGACCGTCGACGCGATGTCCGCGTCGTCGACCTCGGCGGCCCAGTCCTCGAACCCGTCGGCGCGATTGATGACGGTGATCGACTTCGACTGGTTCCGCGACGCCTGCGCGCCGAGGAGCCGCCACATGGTGTTGGAGAGCTTTCCCACTGGCTTGAACTCCTGCGATTTATCTGATGTATCTCAGGTGGCGCACCGTGTACCGGGCACCGCGCCGACCTCGACGCGTCGTCCACGGTACGTGATGGACGCAGGCCGAGATGGAGCCTGCGGAATCGACCCGACGACCGTCCCCGACCGTCAGCCGGCCGGATCCGTCTCCTCCGCGCCGCCGGGATTGCACCGCGTACGGACCATCTCGTCGTCGCTCACCACCGGGCGCCAGGGCTCGAGGTTCCAGCTCGGCTTGTCGGGGTCAACGAGCCGGGCGTACACCCAGTGACAGAGGAACTGCTCCTTCATGCCCGGCGTCGCGGCGTCGGGCTGCAGCCCCAGCACCTCGGCCCAGGCGCGCTCACCGTCGTCGACTCCCTGCGTGCGCCTGCCCGACGGCGTCGGGACGACGGCCAGGCTGCGTCCCGAGTCGAGGTCGCGCCACATCGTCGACGCGATGTACGGCGGCGGCGCGCTCGACGAGGAGACGCTCGGCGGCGACGCGCTCGGCGGCTCGGTGACCGAGGGCGACACCGGGGGCGACGACGTCGCTCGCGGCGGCGGCTCGTCGGCGCAACCGCTCAGCGCGACGCCCGCGAGGAGAAGCGCCGCGAGCGCGCAGCGCAGTCGTCCACCGGCTCCCATGGGTCGACCGTAGCCCGCGACGGCCGGGATCCGGCCCCGGGATAGCTGGACATAGCGCAGGTACGGTCGAGCTATGACCGATGCCGAGAGTCTGCTGACCGTCGGAGAGATGAGCCGCCGGACCGGCGTCGCCGCGTCGGCCCTGCACTTCTACGAGGAACTCGGGCTCATCTCGGCCACCCGCACGCCGGGCAACCAGCGGCGGTACGCGCGGCACATGATCCGACGGGTGACGCTCGTCGTCGTCGCCAAACGGCTCGGCATCCCGCTCGCGGACGTGCAGGAGGTGTTCGCGACCCTGCCGCACGACCGCAGGCCCACCGACGAGGAGTGGCGACGCGTCTCACGCAGCTGGAAGGCGCAGTTGGAGGAACGCCGTCGCGCGATCGAGCGGCTCGAGCACGAGCTGACCGGCTGCATCGGCTGCGGCTGCCTGTCGATGAAGGCGTGCGGCCTGCTCAACCCGAACGACCAGCTGGCCTCCGAAGGCGCGGGTCCGCGGCGGTTGTGACGGTAGCGTGCTCGTCATGCCGATCCTGACCGTCGCAGCCGTCTACTTCGAGGACGCCGCGGGCCGGGTGCTCACCGTCCGCAAGCGCGGCACCGAGGCGTTCATGCTGCCCGGCGGCAAGCTGGAGCCGAACGAATCGGCCGCCGCGGCGGCGGTCCGCGAGATCGGCGAGGAGATCGGCGCGCACCTGGACGAGGCCGACCTGCGGCTGCTGGGCACCTGGCGGTCGGCGCCGGCCAACGAGGGCGCCGACACCGTCATCGTCGGCACCGTCTTCTCGGCACCGCCGCTGCGTGAGGAGCCCGTGGCGGCGGGCGAGATCGCCGAATCGCGCTGGGTGCATCCGGCCGACGCCGCGGGCGCCGAGGACATCGCCCCGCTGCTGCGCGATCACGTCCTCCCCCATCTCGCGGCGCGTCGTGGCTAAGCGGGCGGCGCCCGGCCGCGGCGGCGTCAAGGAAGACCGCCGCGGCCAGGTCTTCGCGTGGGGCGTCTGGGATTGGGGCTCGGCCTCGTTCAACGCCGTCGTGACGACCTTCGTCTTCTCCGTCTACCTGACGAAGGCCGTCGGCGACGATCTGCCCGGCTCGGTCTCGGCGTCGTCCTGGCTCGGCTGGTCGCTCGGCGCGGCGGGCTTCATCATCGCGATCCTGGCCCCGGTGACCGGGCAGCGCACCGACACGCGCGGCCGCCGCCGGCCGCTCGCCCTGCTGACGGGCGCGGTGGTCGCGTGCATGGCGCTCATGTACTTCGTCCGCGACGACCACCGCTATCTGTGGCTCGGGCTCGCGCTGCTGGCCGTCGGCAGCGTCCTCTTCGAGCTGGCGGGCGTGCCGTACAACGCGATGCTCCACCAGATCTCGACGCGCGAGACGCTCGGCCGCGTCTCCGCCTTCGGCTGGGCGATGGGCTATTTCGGCGGCATCGTCCTGCTGCTGATCTGCTACTTCGGCTTCATCTCCGGCGACGGCCCGGGCCACGGCTTCCTCGGCGTCTCGTCGGACGACGGCTGGAACATCCGGCTCGTCGTGCTCCTCTGCGCCCTCTGGTTCGCCGTCGCGGCGCTCCCCGTGCTGTTCGCAGTGCCGGATCCGCCGCGCCTCGCCGAGAAGGCGCGACGCGAATCGTTCCTCGCGTCCTACCGGCGGCTGCTGCGGGACATCGCCGAGCTGTGGCGCACCGACCGGCCGATCGTCACCTTCCTCATCGCCAGCGCCGTGTTCCGCGACGGCCTGACCGGCGTCTTCACGTTCGGCGCCGTCCTGGCCGTCAACGCCTACGGGATCAGCGAATCGGACGTGCTGCTGTTCGGCGTCGCCGCCAATGTGGTATCCGCCATCGGCGCCCTGACGGCCGGACGCGTCGACGACCGGCTCGGGCCGCGGTTCGTCATCATCGTCTCGCTCGTCTCGCTCGTGGTGACGAGCCTCATCCTGCTCGTCATCGACGGCCCGCTGCTGTTCTGGGTGTTCGGCCTCGTGCTGTGCCTGTTCGTCGGTCCCGCGCAGTCGTCGGCCCGGACCATGCTCGTGCGGATGACGCCGCCCGGACGTGAGGGCCAGTTGTTCGGCCTCTACGCCACGACCGGGCGAGCCGTCTCGTTCCTCGCGCCGACGCTGTTCGGCCTGTTCGTCTGGCTGTTCGACGCCGAGCGAGCCGGGATCATCGGCATCGTGCTCGTCCTGACCGCGGGACTGGGCCTCCTGCTGCGCGTCCCCGCCCCGCGGCGACCTTCTACTCGGCCGGAATGACGATCCACAGCACGATGTAGACGAGCACCTGCGGGCCGGGGAGGATGCAGGACAGCGCGAACAGCACCCGCACGAGCGTGGGGTCCAGGCCGAAACGCTGCGCCAGGCCGCCGCACACGCCGCCGATCCACTTGTTCGTGCGCGACCGGCGAAGTCGCAGGGCGGGCGGGGGTGCGCTGTACGTCATGGCGGGCTCCTTCTACGGCGACATCTCTTCTGACGTCACCAGCCTGCCCTCCGACGGGCCGCCCGCGCATCGGGGAACGCACCCATCTCGCCCCTGAACGCCGCCCTGACGGGACGTGCCCGGCTCCCGTCACGACCACCCCATCCCGGCCGACGGGACAGATCCGTTCCGGTGCATTAGTAAAGGGATACCTATGTTAGGTTAGCCAAACGTCAGCCAATGAAGGGAGACACATCGTGTTCGCCAGGTTCCGTCAAGCGTCGATCGTGACGATAGCGACACTTGCCACCGCCGCCACGCTCGGCGCCTGCTCCGGAGACTCCGGAGACGACTCGAAGAGCAGCGGGGAGAAGGTCACCGTCGCGACCGCCAAGGGGCAGGTCGAGGTGCCGAAGAACCCCAAGCGAGTCGTCGCCCTCGACAACACCTCGGTGGAGACGATCAAGGCACTCGGCATCACGCCGGTGGCCGTGCCCAAGGGTCTGCTCGCCAAGGACGTCTTCAAGGACTGGATCGACGACCCGAACATCAAGGACGTCGGCAGCCACGGCGAACCGAAGCTCGACGTCGTCGAGGACGTGAATCCGGACCTCGTCATCGGCGGATACCGGTTCTCCAAGTACTACGACGACCTCAAGAAGATCACCGACAAGACCGGCGGCGTGACGATCGACATCGCCGCGAACGAAGAGGCCGAGGGCGGCTACACCGCCTCGCTCGTCACCCAGACCAAGACGCTGGGCACCATCTTCGGCAAGGAGGGCGACGCGCAGAAGATCGTCGACGACTTCAACGCGAACCTCGACGCCGCCAAGAAGGCCGCGACCGGCCAGACGGTGTTCCTGTCCATCGTCAACGGCGGCAAGATCGACAACGGCGCCAAGCGGATGAGCCCGCTCACCGGTGTGCTGAACCTCAAGGACGTCTTCGCCGGCGAAGCCGGTGACCACCACCAGAACTCGGGCCTCACGCCGGAGGCGATCGCGCAGGCGAACCCGCAGTGGGTCATCGTCATGGACCGCGACGCGGCCGTCGAGGCCGAGGGCGGCGGCAAGCCGAAGACCGCCGAAGAGGTGTTCAAGGCGCAGGACGCGTTCCGCGGCCTCGAGTTCATGACGAAGAACCAGCTCGTCTACCTCGACCCGTTCTTCTACCTGCGCGAGGGCATCCAGTGCTACGGCGAGAACTACAAGAAGATCGCCGACGCCATCAACAGCAAGAAGTAGATGTTGACGACGTCCACGACGGACGACGACACCCGGACGGGCTCCCAGCAGGGGGCCCGTCCGGGCCGCGTCCGCCCCTCCCGCACCGCGCTCTCCCGATTCGCACTCCCGCTCGTCGCGCTGGCGTGCGTCGTGCTGCTCGCCCTGTCACTGATGACCGGCGAATACGACATCACCCTGGCCGGACTGCAGGCCGGCGACGGGCAGATGTGGCGGATGTTCTTCATCTCGCGCGTCCCCCGAACCCTCGCGCTCGTCTTCGCCGGCGTCGCGATGAGCTTCTCCGGCGTCATCATGCAGCGGCTCACGCAGAACCGGTTCGTCGAGCCGACGACGGCCGGCACGTCCGAATGGGCGGGCCTCGGCGTACTGCTGTGCCTGCTCTTCCTGCCCGGCGCGTCGCCGCTGGTGAAGATGGCCGTCGCCACCTTCACCGCCTTCGTCGGGACGATGATCTTCCTCGGCTTCCTCTCCCGGATCCGGGCCAGGCGCTCCGCGATCGTCCCGCTCGTCGGCCTCATGCTCGGTGCCGTCGTCGGCGCGATCACGACGCTGCTCGCCAGCACCGAGCACCTGCTGCAGTCGCTCACCGCGTGGCGCTCGGGCGGCTTCTCGAGCATCGTCCGGGGCTTCTACGAGCCGCTGTGGGCCGTCGCGGCCATCGCCGTCGCCGCCTACCTGCTCGCCAACTACTTCACCATCGCCGGCCTCGGCCGCGACGTCGCCACCAGCCTCGGCCTGCGCTACGGGGCGGTGGTCGGACTCGGCGTGACGATGGTCGCGCTCGCCTCGGGCGTCACGGCCGTCGTCGTGGGCTTCATCCCGTTCCTCGGGCTCGTCGTGCCCAACCTCATCAGCGCCGTGCGCGGCGACGACCTGCGCCGGAATCTGCCGTGGGTCGCGGCGCTGGCCACGGTTCTCATCGTCGGCTGCGACCTCATCGGCCGCGTCGTCGTGCGCCCGATGGAGATCCCGGTGTCGGTGATCATGGGCGTCATCGGCGCGACGACGTTCCTCGTCGTCATCCTCACGAGGAGGTCGAATGTCGCTCTCTGATACTGCGACCGCCGCTCCGGCCATCGAGGCCGGGCGCGTCCGCGTCGACTGGCGGGCGCGGCTCGGCATCGCCGCCGCACTGGCGACGCTCGCGCTGGCCCTCTATCTGCTCATGCGGACGGGCGCCGACGACGTGCTGCGCTGGGACTTCCAGTTCGGCCTGTCCTACGAGCGCCGGCTGCGGACGGCCGCCGCGATCCTCATCGCCGCCTTCTGTCAGGCGGTCGCGACGGTGCTCTTCCACACCGTGACCCACAACCGGATCCTCACCCCGTCGATCATCGGCCTCGACTCGCTCTACGTCCTCATCCAGACGGTCGCGGTGTTCGTCGTCGGCGGCAGCTTCGTCGACAACTCGGACAGCGTGCCGCAGTTCATCGCGCAGACGGCCGGCATGGTGCTGTTCGCCGGCGTGCTCTACCGGTGGCTGTTCTCCGGACGCTTCGCGAGCCTGTATCTGCTGCTGCTCGCGGGCGTCGTCATGGGACTGGCGTTCCGTGCGATCTCCGACTTCCTGCAACGGCTGCTCTCCCCCACCGACTTCGACGCCCTGTTCATCAAGCTCTACGGACGACTCGGGTCGATCAACGAGACGCTGCTGCCGATCGCGTTCACCTGCTGCTTCGTCGTCGGCGTCCTCGTGTGGCGGCGGCGCCGCGTGCTCGACGTCCTGCTGCTCGGCCGCGAGCAGGCGACGAGCCTGGGCGTCGACCACCAGCGGGAGCTGACGCTGGCGCTCGTGCTCATCGCCGTGCTCGTCTCCGTCAGCACGGCGCTCGTCGGGCCGCTCACGTTCTTCGGTTTCATCGTCGCCACCCTCGCCTACCAGCTGGCCGGCGACTGGCGGCACCGCGCGACGTTGCCGATGGCCTTCCTCCTCGGCGTCTTCACGCTCGCCGCCGGGCAGTTCGTCATGCACAACGTCTTCTACGCGAACGGACTGCTCACCGTCATCATCGAGTTCTGCGGGGGCATCGTGTTCCTCGCGCTCCTGTTCCGTCGAAGGGGAACGATCTGAGATGAAGCCTGCGGAATCGACCAATTCGGGAACGACGATCGAGTTCCACGACATCACCAAGGCGTATGCGGAGTCCGTCGTACTCGGTCCGGTCTCCGGACGCTTCGAGTCCGGCGGCATCACCGCCCTCGTCGGCCCCAACGGCGCCGGGAAGTCGACGCTCCTGACGATCATCGGCCGACTGCTGACGCCGACGTCCGGGCACGCGACGCTGGACGGCGTCGACGTCACCGCGATGAAGCCGAAGGACGTCGCGCGTCGGCTGGCGATCCTGCGGCAGGAGAACGGGATCAACGCGCGACTCACCGTCCGCGACCTCGTCGGCTTCGGACGCTTCCCGCACAGCCGGGGCCGGCTGACCCCCACCGATCAGCGCCACATCGACGACGCCATCACCTTCCTCGGGCTCGACGACCTCGCCGACCGGTTCACCGACGAACTGTCGGGCGGCCAGCGGCAGCGCGCGTACGTCGCGATGGTGCTCGCCCAGGACACCGACGTGATCCTGCTGGACGAGCCGCTCAACAACCTCGACATGCGGCACCAGGTACGGATGATGGCGCAGCTGCGGCGGGCGGCCGACGAGCTCGGCAAGACGATCATCGTCGTCGTCCACGACCTCAACTTCGCCGCCGCCTATTCGGACCGGATCATCGCCCTCAAAGAGGGCGTCATCGCCGCATCCGGCACGCCGGCCGAGATCATGCGCGGCGAGCTGCTGACGGAGATCTTCGAGACCCCGGTCCGGGTGCACGCCGTCGAGGGGATCCCGGTCGCCGTCTACGCGGGCCTGCAGGCGACGGCGGACGTCTGACCTTCCGAAACGTCCGTCTCAGCGAGGCGCCGAGGACAAATGCACCACGGCGCCCCGCGGAGACGGACCTTTGGGAACCGGGCTGCGCAACGCTCGCCCCGCCTCCGCGGCGACCGCCGCCGCCACCGTCTCCAGCGTCTCGCCGGCGAGCTTCCACTGCTGCCAGTAGAGCGGTACGTCGACCGGACGCGCCGCGTCGATGACGACGACGGCGTCACCGAGCGCGGCGACCTGGTTCTCCAGCAGCACCGCCCAGCCGAGGCCGAGCCGGACGGCCGTCGCGAACTCATGCGTGCCCGGCACCCGGTGCGCCGGCGGGCCGCCGGGCCCGCCGCGCCCGAGCGCCGGAGTGACCGCCCGCAGATAGCGATCCTGCAGGTCGTCGTTCCCGTCGTAGAGCAGATGCGGCGCCCGGGCCAGGGCGTCGGGCGTCGGGCCGGCCGGGAACCACCGGGCGGCGAACGCCGGCGCCGCCGTGGCGAGGTAACGCTGCACGCCGAGCGGACGCACCCGGCAACCGGCGACGGGTTCGGCGCGCGACGTCACCGCCGCCATCACGGTTCCATCGCGCAGCAGCGTCGTCGTCCGCTGTTCGTCCTCGCGGTACAGCTCGAACAGCAGCCCGTCGAGCGACGCGAGCGCCGGCAGCACCCAGGTCGCGAGCGAATCAGCCGACACCGCGAGCGGAATCCGGCGGCGCGTCCCCTCGGCGAGCTCGCCCGCGAGGTCGGCCGCCACCGCCTCGAGCTGACGCGCAGCGCGCAGCACCGCCGCCCCGGCGTCGGTCACGGCGAGCGGCCGGGACCGCACGAGCAGTACCCGCCCGACGCCCGCCTCGAGTGCCTTGATCCGCTGACTCACCGCCGACGGCGTGACGTGCAGCTCTCGCGCGGCCGCGTCGAGCGAACCGAGACGCACCGCCTCCGAGAGCGCGCGCAACTGTGCGGCATCGAGGTTCATCATCAGCTCTCCTTATGCATCGTCAAGAAGATTAGATGGACTTCAGCGTAGTCGGCGACTTACCGTCGTCGACGTGACAGCCTCCCTCGCCGGATTCGCGTTCGGCATCGCCCTCATCGCCGCCGTCGGCGCGCAGAACGTCTTCGTGCTCCGTCAGGGGCTGCGCGTGGAGCATGTCGCGGCCGTCGTGGCGATCTGTTCACTGTCGGACATCGTCATCATCGGCGGCGCCGTCCTCGGTGTCGGCACGCTCATCGCCACGGTGCCCGGCCTCATCACCACCGTCAAGCTCGCGGGCGCGGCCTTCCTATTCGGCTTCGCCGCACTCGCGGCTAGGCGCGCGTTCCGGCCGCAGACCGCCGAGGTGGACGACGACACGGCGCGAACCCGGCGCGGGCTGCTCGCGACCGTCGCCACCTGTCTCGCTCTGACCTGGCTCAATCCCCACCTGTGGGTCGACGTCCTCATGCTCGGCGCCATCTCCAACAGCTATGCCGCCGATCGGTGGACATTCGCGATCGGCACGATGACGGCCAGCGTCGTGTGGTTCGCGGCACTCGGCTTCGGTGCGCGCCTGCTCAGCCCGTTCTTCCGCAGCCCGAAGGCATGGCGGCGGTTCGACGCCGGCGTCGCCGTGGTCATGGCATCCCTGGCCGTCGGGCTGCTGGTCACCGGATGAGCCGCCGGTCGCCGGATGAGTCAGAGTCTCGGACGGCTACCGGCCTACTCGTGAGTCGAGACACCCCCGGTTATCGTTGTCCCCCGTGATGACCCCCGCCCCGCCCGGCAACGAACCCGTCGA
>JBGANR010000027.1:0-52450 GCA_044222225.1 Mycobacteriaceae bacterium | reverse complement strand
ATCTCGGCGCAGGTGCCGCGCCCGCACAGCATCGCGTATGCGGTGACCAAGCACGGCGTCACCGGGCTGACCAGGTCGATCGCACTGGACGGGCGCCCACACCGCATCCGCTGCAGTCAGATCGACATCGGCAACGCCTCCACTGACATGACCGCGCGGATGGCCGCCGGCGTCCTGCAGGCCGACGGCTCGCTACGTGCCGAGCCGACGTTCGACGCCGCGCACGCGGCCCGGGCCGTGGTGTCGCTGGCCGAACTGCCGCTCGACGTCGAGGTGCCGTTCCTCACGATGACGGCGGGCGGCATGCCGTATCTGGGGCGCGGGTAGACACAGCGCATAGCTGGCGCCACCTCTCGGACGACCAGATCCGAAGCCATCTTGACATGGCCTGTAACGCACACCATAGTGGTTATGTAAACCGGGCGTTCATGGCGAAGGCGCCGGATGGTCTACGACGATCGGGGGATATTCAACGCGGCCGACTTGGCTGTCTGGCCATCGTTTCTGCAGGTCAAGGCACTGATTCGGTGCGGCGTAGACGGCGTCGCGCGCTTATTTCCGGTGTTGCCCTCCCTGTGCGGTTCGGGTTCTCTGTGAGTGCGATCACTCGGTCGTGATCACAGAGAAAGGAACAGCTATGGCAAAGGCGATGACGCTCAAGAAGTCGGCGGCCGCGCTGGTGCTCGGCGCGGCGATCGCGTCCGGCGGTGCGGGCGTCGCGATGGCGGGCACGCACGTCGACTGGATCGGCACCACGGACGGCAACAGTCGGGTGCACGGCCAGGTGGACGCCTGGGGCGGCAGTTCGATCAGGCTGCGGGGTTCGTGCTTCTTCGGCGGGTACATCTACACCGACTGGACGTCGGGAGACAACCGGTACCTCAAGACGCCGGGGACGTGTTGGTACGGCGTGGGCGGATATCTGGCGCAGAGCTCTGGATAGCGTTGTGCCCAGTTGATCAGTGTTCTGCTGCGCGGGTCGAGAAGGCCCGCGTAGCGGCATGGAAAGACGCTGTTCAAGTCGGGAGAAAAATGAGAATCAGGCTTCGAGTCGACGCGGTCGACAAGTTCTATGGCACGGACGAGGCGCGCGTCCGCGCGGTCGACGGAGTATCGCTGACGGTCGGCGCCGGCGAGATGGTGGCGTTGCGCGGGGCGAGTGGCTGCGGCAAGTCGACGCTGCTCTCCATTGCCGGCGGATTGCTGCCACCGGATTCCGGTTCGGTGCACGTCGACGGCGAGAACGTCTACGAATTGCGGGAACCGCAGCGGCAGCGTCTTCGCCGGCGGAGCATCGGATTCATCTTTCAGGATTACAACCTCATGCGAACATTGACCGCCGTCGAGAACGTGATGCTCGTCGATGAACTGGACGTCGATGATGGACGCACTGGACCATCGGGATCGTTATGCCGAGCTGAACGGGTGGGGTTGGGGGACCATCGGGATCGTTATCCGGCCGAGCTGTCCGGCGGCCAGCAGCAGCGGGTGGCCGTGGCGCGGGCCCTGTGCGGGACGCCCCGGCTGATTCTCGCCGACGAGCCCACCGGAGCGCTGGATTCGGTCAACGCCGATGGCGTCGTCGAACTGCTGCGCGGGTTGACCGGCGAGGGTGGCGGTTGCCTCGTCGTCACGCACAACGACGCGGTGGCGGCGGTGGCCGATCGCGTGCATGACATCCGTGACGGGCGGATCGTCGCGAGCAGCGAGGTGGCGCGCGCATGAGCGTCGCCCGATGGCGAATCGCGCCGCGACTCGCCGCCCGCGCACTCGTGCGCCGCCGCGTCCGCACGTTGCTGATGATCCTGCTGCTCGCGGTGCCGTTGACGCTCGCGAGCGCGATCACCGTGCTGGTGGCGACGTCGGAGCGTACGCCCGAATCGCGCATGATGCTGTCCTACGGGCAGGCGAAGGCCAGGGTCACTCATCCTGACCTCGATGATCGCACTCTCGCCGACGCCCACCGGGAGGGGGAACGGCGGCTGGCCGCGCTGCCGGGTGGCACTGACGGAATCGTCGCTGAGATCAATGCGTCGGTCGCGTTGAATGCGAACGACCGCGCGGTGACGGCGAAGAACGCCGGGCTCGGTGACCCGTCGTCGCCGTTGTTCGACGGGCGGTTCGATCTGGATACGGGGGCGTTGCCCGTCGAAGCCGGCGACGTGGCGATCTCGCGCGCGGTCGCGCGGCGACTCGAGCTCGTACCGGGCGACCGGGTGACGATCGGCGGGACCGACGGACGTGTGACCGGGGTGCTCGTCGATCCCGGAACACCGACGATCTCTGGGCGGTCACCGACGCGGCGACGGCTGTCGCGACTGCTGATCGGGCTGCGCCGTCCTCGATATCGTGGCTGATTCCCGTCGACGCGTCGACGTCACTGACCGCCGTGTCCACGGCGGGGTGGCGGATCTCCGAACGGTCGCTGTCCGGCGGGACGACCGATCCGGTTCGGGACAATCTCAACCGGTTGTTGCCGCCCGCGCTGGTACTCGCCATCGCGTTCGCCGCCTTGCTCGCCGGTGCCGTGTTTGCGCTGGGCGCCGCCGAGAGTCAGCGTGAACTGGGCTTGTTCGGGGTGATCGGTGCTCCTCGCCGGCTCGCCGGCGCGGTGTTGTTGTGGCAGGGCGTCTACATCGGCGCGGTCGCGGCGATGGTCGGAGCCGGTGGCGGCGTCGGCTTGGCGGCGCTGCTGTCTTCGCCGCTGGCGGGCTGGTACGCCGAGATCTGGGGGCCGATCCGGCCCGACTACCTGTGGCTGGCGCTGATCGGCGTGGCGGGCTTCCTGGGTTCCGTGATCTCCTGTGCGGTCGCCACCAAGCGGGTGCGCAGGACGCCGCCGTTGCCGGCGTTGCAGCAACTGCCGGTTGCGGTGACACCGTCTGTCACGCCGCGAGTCGCTTTCACGGCGTTGGTCGCGGCCGGGGCCTTCATCGTGTCGCTGGTGTTGTTGTACGTGACGGGGGTGGAAGCCCTGGTACCCCTGGTCGGGCTGCTCGCCGTCGTCGGCATCGGGACGGTGTTCCTCGTGTCGCAACCGCTGCTCGCGCGGATGGCGGCGGCCACTCCGTTGACGGTGCGGTTGGCCTGTCGATCGGTGATGTTGGCGCCGGGGCGGGCGGCGGCGCAGGCGTGCATGGTGGGCGCCGTCGTCCTGCTTGCGGGCGTTGTCGTCACGGCATTGGGTGGGTTGACCCAGAAGATGGAGGACGCTCATCTCCCGGCGTTGCCGCCGGGTGCGGGGATGCTGAATGCCAGCGGCGCGATGCCCGATGATCTCATGACGCGCGCAAAGCTCACTCTTCAGATCGATGATCCGATCCGCATCGATTTAGCTGATTGGCCGAATGGTGGGATGGCGATTCTCGCGCCCGTGTCGTCGCGCTGCATCGGTGACGTGGGATGCCGCTCGGATGTCAGCACGATGGATGCTATTCAGAAGGTCGGCGCGACGTCGATCGCCGGCCTTGAAAAGATCCTCGGGCGCGCGTTGACGCAGGCGGAGCGGCGTATCTGGGACAAGGGCGGCGTCATTGCGCTGACGCCCGAGCTTGTCGCCGACGGTCACGTCGTCGAATTCAACTACGACGGGCGTCAAGCGCGTAAGGTACCGGCGGTCGCCATCGACGTCGGAGTTCGCTATTCGGGATCGGAACTGCCGAATGCCTATGTCAAGGCGACCACGTCGAAGGCGGCGGTGTTCCGTACCGGACGTCAATACTTGTGGTACTTCCCGCCCCGTTCGGATGGTGTCGGCATCAGCGAGAAGCAGCAGGACACCGTTACCGATCTCGTCCGCAGTTCGGTCACGGACGGTGGCTTTCTCTATGTCGATCGAGGGGTTCCCGCCGCCCAGGCGATGGGCAAGATCTACGTCGGTGTGGCCGGGGGTGCCGTCCTGTTGGTCGTCGGCTTGTCGATCGTCATGATCGCGATCTCCGCCCGCGACCTCGCACCGGAGTGGCGGGTGCTCACCGACGCCGGTGCGGCCGCGCGCACCCGGCGCGCGGCGTCCGCGGCGATCGGGGGCGTTGCGGCGGGGATCGGGACGTTCGGCGGCCTCGCCGCGACGGCCATGATCTATCCGGCGCTGGCGTCGGCATTGGAGACGCCGATGATCGGTCGACCGTGGCTTGTTCTACTGGGTACCGCGTCGGTGGCCGTCGCTGTGACGACCGCTTTCGGCTGGGTCTTGGCGCCCAAGGCCATGCCGCGCCGCTGACGGCAGGTAGGCCAGAAACATCCGGACTATCCCGGTAGGTGAGGAATAATACGTTCATGGTCGGGGTGCTTATTGTCGATGATCAACCTGTTGTGCGTCAGGGATTCCGAATATTCCTCGCCCAACACCCGGATATCCACGTGGTAGGTGAGGCGGCGAGCGGCCGGGCGGCCGTCGAACGGGAGCGTCGATTGCGGCCCGACGTCGTTCTGATGGATCTGCGGATGCCTGACGGTGACGGGTCGCCGCCGCCGTGATGACGGCTGCCGGTGGCGGCTTCGCGCTCGCACCGGACATGCTGCCGCAGCTGGCGGCCGAGTTCGCCCGGCGCCGATACCTGGGAGCGACGCCACGTGCCCACGCGCTGACCGAGCGGGAATGCGATGTCGTCGTCGCCGTCGCGGAAGGTCTGAGCAATGTCGCGATCGCATCGCGACTCGGTCTCGAATCGAGCACGGTGAAGACGCACATGAGCCACATCGCCAAGAAGACGAGTTGCGTCAATCGCGTTCAGATCGCGGATCTGGGCGTATCGCCACGGCCTCGTCGGGGTAGACGAGAGCGCCCCTGACCTGGGAGCCGCGCGTGCCGAGCTTTAGGATCGACCCCATGACCGACATCAACTCCTTGTCGCTGGCCGAGCTCGATCCGGACGTCGCCGCCGCCATGAACGGCGAGCTGAGCCGTCAGCGCGACACCCTCGAGATGATCGCGTCGGAGAACTTCGTGCCGCGCGCCGTGCTGCAGGCCGTCGGCAGCGTGCTGACGAACAAGTACGCCGAGGGATACCCGGGACGTCGCTACTACGGTGGCTGCGAGTACGTCGACGTCGTCGAGGACATCGCACGCGACCGGGCGAAGTCGCTGTTCGGGGCCGAGTTCGCCAATGTGCAGCCGCATTCCGGGGCGCAGGCGAACGCCGCGGTGCTCATGGCGCTCATGCAGCCGGGGGAGCGGATGCTCGGTCTCGACCTCGCGCACGGCGGCCACCTGACGCACGGCATGCGGCTCAACTTCTCCGGAAAGCTCTACGAGAACCATTTCTACGGGGTCTCCAAGGAGGACTTCCGCGTCGACATGGACGAGGTGCGCAAGATCGCGCGCGACACCCGTCCCGAGGTCATCGTCGCCGGCTGGTCCGCCTACCCGCGCATCCTCGACTTCGCGGCGTTCCGCGAGATCGCCGACGAGGTGGGTGCCAAGCTGTGGGTCGATATGGCGCACTTCGCCGGCCTCGTCGCCGCCGGGCTGCACCCGAACCCGGTGCCGCACGCCGACGTCGTCTCGTCGACGGTGCACAAGACGCTCGGCGGTCCGCGCTCGGGCATCATCCTCGCCAAGCAGGAGTGGGCGAAGAAGCTCAATTCCGCGGTCTTCCCCGGGCAGCAGGGCGGCCCGCTCATGCATTCGGTCGCCGGCAAGGCCGTCGCGCTCAAGATCGCGGCCACCGAGGAGTTCGCCGAGCGGCAGCGCCGGACGCTGTCGGGCGCGGCGATCCTGGCCGAGCGGCTCATGGGCGCCGACGTCGCCGGCGCCGGCGTCTCGGTGCTGACCGGCGGCACCGACGTCCATCTCGTGCTCGTCGACCTGCGGAACAGCGATCTCGACGGTCAGCAGGCCGAAGACCTGCTGCATCAGGTCGGCATCACGGTCAATCGCAACGCCGTGCCGTTCGACCCGCGCCCGCCGATGATCACGAGCGGCCTGCGGATCGGCACGCCCGCGTTGGCCACCCGCGGTTTCGGCGATGCCGAGTTCACCGAGGTCGCCGACGTCATCGCGACGGCGCTGGCCGCGGGCAAGGCCGCGGACGTCGCGGCGCTGCGCGCGCGGGTGTCCAAGCTGGCGCTCGACCGTCCGCTGTACGAGGGGCTCGAGGGCTGGGGTCTGCTCAGCGGACGCTGATCGTCGACGAACGGACCGCACCCCCGGGGACCTTCGTCCCGTGGGGGTGCGGTGTTTTGGCGCGTTACAGCCGGTCGCATAGCGTGTAGCCCCATGAGCACCGCGACTCCCGACGCCGACGAGATCCTCATCGCCCTGGAGAAGGCGATTTCCGAGATCCGCGACGAGCACGTCGCCGACGCCGTCGCATGGCTGCCGCACGACTTCGTGCCGTGGGAGGAAGGCCGCAACTTCGCGTTCCTCGGGGGCGACGACTGGGTGCCGGGGGAGGCCAAGGACACCGACGAGGTGCGGGCGGCGCTGCTGGCCCTCACGCTGACCAAGGACAATCTGCCGTCGCACCACCGGCTGCTGGCCGTCTACATGGGGCCGCACGGAGCGTGGGGGCCGATCATCGGCGGTTTCACGGCCGAGGACAACCGGCACGGCATCGTGCTGCGGGATTTCGCCGTCGTCACCCGGATGGTCGATCCGCTCGACCTCGAGGCGCGTCGTCTCTCGCATATGACGCAGGGCTACCGGCAGGAGTCCGCGTTCGAGCGGGAACACACGGTGCTCGACGTCCTCGCGCTCATGGCGCTGCACGAGCGGGTGTGCGCCGGATTCGAGCGGCAGCTGGCCGACGCCGTCGCCGATGCCCGGCTGGCGAAGGTCCTGCGTCTGCTCGCCGATGACGACGAGCTGACGGCCCGCACGTTCACGCGGTTCCTGGCCGTCGGTCTCACCGTGGCGCCGGACGAGGCCGTGATCTCCGTCGCGCGCGCGGCCAACGAGACCGGCATCCTCGGCGGCGACATCGCCGACTTCGACGCCCAGCGCGGGCTCATCGCCTCGGCCCGGCTCGGCGGGGCCGAAGGCGTCGCACGGGCGATCCGGGAGACGGTCGCGATGCTCGGCCTGGCCGGTGTGGAGGGCCTCGGCGCTGACGCCACCGCGGCCAGGGACCGGCTGCTCGCGGTCTGACGGGGAGCGCGTCATATCGAGCGCCGCTGAGCGTCGAGCCGACGACTATTGTCGCGACGGACGTCAGGGACGTTCGATACGACGTCGCTCAGCGTGCACTCCGGTCGGGGCCCGGCTCGCCGAGCCCGCCGTCCCGGGCTAATGCGACGAGTGCGGCGCGATCGGCCGCGCCGAGCTTGAGACCCGCCGCCGACACGTAGTTGCGGACGGTCTTGGTGCTGAGCACCAGCCGACGGGCGATGGCGGCGTTGTCGAGTCCGCGCGCCACGAGATCGACGACCTCGCGTTCGCGGTCGGTGAGCTCGGGAAACGGCGGTCGCAGCCGGCTGTCGGCGCCCGCCAGATAGCCGGACAACCGGGCGGCGACATGCGGTCCGAGATGCATCTCGCCGTTCGCGACAGCGCGCAGCGCCCGGTCGATCTCCGCTGGTTCGGCGCCTTTGAGCAGATACCCGCCCGCGCCCGCCCGCAGCGCGGCGAGCATGGCGTCGTCGTCGCCGAGCATCGTCACGACGAGCACTGCCGTACCCGGACGCGTGCGGCGGATCTCCCGCGTCGCCGTGACGCCGGACGTCCGGGAACCCGGTGCCTCGCCGGGCGCCGGCCCGAGGTCGAGATCCATGACCACCACGCGCGGCGCCAACCGGTCGACGGCCGCGATCGCGTCGGGTGCGGTGCCGGCCTCGCCCACGACCCGCACCCCGGGCAGCGTGCGCAGCAGCGCGCTCATGCCGAGGCGGAAGACGGGGTGATCGTCGACGACCAGAACCGTCAAGGCGGTGTCGGAGCGTGGCGCGCGTCCGTCGGCGGGGTCGGTGGTCATGGCAGCACCAACTCGACGACCGTGCCGGACGGCTCGCCGCGGCGCACGACGAGGGTGCCGCCCGATTCCTCGGCGCGCTCGTGCATCGAGCGCAGGCCGACGCCGGGCTCGACGTCGTCGGCGATGCCGCGGCCGTCGTCGGTGACGGTGAGCAGCGTCGTACCGGAGGCCGTCGTCCGCGCGTCGACGACGCAGTGCGCGGCGCCCGCATGACGGACGACGTTGCGCAGCGCCTCGGCAGCGACGTGATAGAGCACCGCCTGCCGGCGGCTGTCCACGGCGTCCACCCCGACCGCGCGTACCTCGACGCGCAGGTCGCCGTCGTGCCGTTCGGCGAGCCGGCGCAACGCTACGCCGAGCCGGCCGTCGTCGAGCGGTGGTGGGAGGGCGTAGCGGGCGAGGTCGCGGACGTCGTCGCAGCGCTGCGTCAGCTCACGTCGGACGGCCGTCAGCAGGTCGCGGTCGGTCTCCGACAACCGGGACGCGTCGACCGCGGCGACGGCGAGCGCCGCACCCGAGAGCGCGGGCCCGAGACCGTCGTGCAGTTCGCGGCGCATCAGCCGGCGTTCCTCCTGACGGACGTCGACGAGGCGGCGGCGCAGCGCGTCGAGCTGAGCGTTGGCGACGGCGAGTTCGAGCGCGACGGCGACGAAACCCGAGATGCGGTCGAGCATGTCGAGGGTGCGGCCGTCGAGGCGCTCGCCGCGACGCCCGGAGAACCGCAGTGTGCCGATGACGACGTCGGCGCGGTGCAGGGGCAGTTCGTGGACGACGCCGGCCGGGGCATCCGCCGGCGTTCCGATCGTCGCCAGGGGCCTGCCGGCCGCGTCGTCGACGGTGATGGTGCCCAACCGCAGCGCCGACGCGATGCCGGCGAGCAGGCCGTGGAGCACGGGCGTTCCGGGCTCGGCGGGTCCGGCGGCCAGTTCGCGACGCAGTCGGTCGAGCAGTCGGTCGGCCCGTGAACCGGGGCCCACGACGAGGTCGTCGACGCGGCGCTGGATGAGGCTGCGCAGCGGAGTGACGGCGAGTGCGAGCGCTGCCACGGCCAGCAGCGCGCCGCCGTCGGTGCCGCCGGGCAGCCAGGCCGAGCCGATCCAGACGAGTGCGAGATAGCAGCCGACGACGGCCGCGGTGAGCAGTGCGCCCGCGATCGCCCGGGACGCGACGACCTCGGCGCGGCCGAGGGGATGCGCCGACAACAGCACGATGACGACCGCCAGCAGCATGACGTGCGCAGAGAAGAGGAATGTCGCGGCGAGGGACGGCCACGGGCCGCCGGCATCGAGGCCCGCCTCGAAACTGGCGTAGCCGACGGCGACGAGCCCCGCGGCGACGCCCAGCCACAACCGGATGCGCCGCTCGGCCCGGCCGCCGCGCCCGCGTCGCCGGACGAATGCGGCGACCGTGACCGCGGCGTACGCCACGCAGACGATGCTGAGCACGGTGCCGACGGGCGCGACCCGAGCCGTGAGGAACGGCTGCACGCCGGGGATCGGCGTGACGAGCCGCGCCGCGGACGCGCCGAGGACGAGAAGCCCGCCGGCGGCCGCACCGACCCGACCGGTGCGATCCGGACTGTGGGCGGCGAGCAGCCACGGGAGGACGAGGATCGTCGTCAGCGCCGCCGTCAGCCACCCGGTGACGACAAACGGCGGCAGTCGGTGCTGCGAGACGCCGCCGGGGGTGAGAAGTGTCACCTGGATCGCCGTCGCACTCACGGCGAATCCGGTGCCGACGACGAGCAGCGCCCAGCCCGCCGGATGCCGGCTGCGGGCCAGCAGCAACGCCGCGACGGGCAGGTGCAACAGGGCGAGGACGGCGTCCGGCAGGGCGAACTCGGAGTGGAGGGCGACGCCCGCGGGCTCGGGCCCGACGAACGGGGTGGCGAGCAGCGCGAACATCGCCGCGGCCGTGCCGGCGGCCGCCGCTCCGATCCCCGCGCCGCGCAGGATCCGGCCGGCGGGCCGCGGCGACGTCGTCTGCTCGCGATTCACCGCTTCATCGTGCCGGATCGGTGCGGCCGGCGGATCCGGGAGCAGCCGGGCCACCGTCAGCGCGCGGCGTCGACGATGGCCGGGCTGCGCCCCACCGCGAGCCAGGCCCCGGCGACGGCGAGCGCCGCGATCATGAGGCCCGGCAGACCCGGGATCCCCGTGACGAGGGTCGCGCCGAGGAGCAGCGTCGCGACGACGGCCGAGGCGCCGCCGAGCACGCGGGAGAGCAGGCGTTCGGCGAACGCCATGTAGGCGATGCCGTAGGCCGCGGCGACCAGCGGTACGCCCGCGATGAACGGCCCGAAGTCGTTGACCATGTAGTAGACGTACAGCCCGGCCTTGTCGTAGGCGTCCTCCTCCAGACCGCCGGGCATGTAATTGCCGAGGGACGCGCGCCAGCCGTAGGCGAGCGTCATGAGCGCGGCGGAGGCGACCGAGGCGTAGACCACCAGGCCGGCGCCGAGCGACCACGGGTAGCGGCGGACCACCCGCTGCCGCCACAGCGCCGCCGCGACCAGCAGCGTCAGCGCCGCGACGTAGCCGAGCGCGCCGGAGATCCGGAAGCTGAGGTGCCCGAGCTCGACGACGTGGTCGGCCGTCACGGGGTAGGGGAAGCCCTCCTCGGAATCCGGCCTGCTGTCGATGAACAGCGCCGCCGTGCCGAGCGCGCCCGCCGCGGCGATCCACAGCGGCCACGCGACGAACCGCGGCGGCGGTGCGGGATCGTCCCCGGCGTGGGGATCGGTGAGGCGGGGATCGGTGTCGGTCATCGGTGTCCTCCTTCGCCCCGGACGTCCGCCGGGGCCGCCTCCGACGGTGCGCGTCCCGGCGTCCCGGATTCCAGGGGCGGACGTCCCGATCCGCCGGGCGGCGCCGCGGCTCGACGCGCCCGGGTGCGGGGGAGGACGTCACACGATGTTCATCGACGCGTCGTCGATACCCGGGAGCGTCCGGCCGGGCGGGCGTAGGTTCGACGGTGACGGGCCGGGGGAAGCGGTTCGTCCCGGGAGGTTCGATGATCGTGGCTCTGATGAGTGCGAGGGAGCCGGCCCCGGTTCCCGCGGCGCGGGCCTAGCGGCTCCGTCCCTCGTGAACCGGCCGGCCCACCGATCAGGTGGGCGCGTGGGGCCGCGCGTCCGCAAGGAGCCACCGTGACCTCTCAGGCCAAGCGAACCGCCGCCAGACCGTCGGCGTCCACGCGCACCTATGTGCTCGACACGTCCGTGCTGCTCTCCGATCCGTGGGCCGTGCTGCGGTTCGCCGAGCACGACGTCGTGCTCCCGCTCGTCGTCATCGGCGAGCTGGAAGGCAAGCGGCATCACCACGAACTGGGCTGGTTCGCCCGCCAGGCGCTGCGTCTGCTCGACGATCTGCGTGTCGAGTACGGCCGGCTCGACCTGCCCGTCCCCGTCGGAACCGAGGGCGGAACGCTGCAGGTCGAGCTCAATCACACGGATTCGGCGGTGCTGCCCGCGGGCTTCCGTGGCGGGTCCAACGACTCCCGCATCCTCGCCTGCGCGCTCAACCTGCGGGCCGACGGCCGGGACGTCACCCTCGTCTCGAAGGACACGCCGCTGCGTGTCAAGGCCGGCGCCGTCGGCCTGGCCGCCGACGAATACCACGCCCAGGACGTCGTGCCGTCGGGCTGGACGGGGATGGCCGAGCTATCGACGACGACCGAGCTGATCGACGAGTTGTTCGCCAACGGCGTCGTCGAGCTGGCGGATCTTCGGCGTTCGACGACCGGCGCCGACGATCTGCCCTGCCACACGGGGCTGCGTCTGCTCGGGCCCGGCAGCAGCGCGCTCGGCCGCGTCACGCCGGAGAAGAAGGTGCGGCTCGTGCGCGGCGATCGGGAGGCGTTCGGGCTGCACGGTCGCTCCGCGGAGCAGCGCGTCGCCCTGGACCTGCTGCTCGACGAGTCGGTCGGCATCGTCTCGCTGGGCGGCCGGGCGGGCACCGGCAAGTCGGCGCTGGCGCTGTGCGCGGGCCTCGAGGCCGTGCTGGAGCGGCGGGCGCACCGCAAGGTCGTCGTCTTCCGGCCGCTCTACGCCGTCGGCGGCCAGGAGCTCGGCTACCTGCCCGGCAGCGAGGCGGACAAGATGGGGCCGTGGGCGCAGGCCGTCTACGACACCCTCGACGGACTCGCATCGCCGGCCGTCATCGAGGAGGTGCTCGCGCGCGGGATGCTGGAGGTGTTGCCGCTGACGCACATCCGCGGCCGTTCGCTGCACGACTCCTTCGTCATCGTCGACGAGGCGCAGTCGCTGGAGCGCAACGTCCTGCTGACCGTGCTGTCCCGGCTGGGCAAGGGCTCGCGCGTCGTCCTCACCCATGACGTCGCGCAGCGGGACAACCTCCGCGTCGGCCGGCACGACGGCGTCGCGGCCGTCATCGAGAAGCTCAAGGGGCACCCGCTGTTCGCGCACGTGACGCTGATGCGTTCGGAGCGTTCGGCGATCGCCGAGCTGGTGACGGACATGCTCGAGGAGTTCGGTCCGAACTGACGTCGTGAAGGTCGAGGTTGCCGATACCTAGATCTGCTAGGTAGCTTTGACCTAGCAGATCTAGGTATCGGAGGGACGATCATGCGCATCGACAAAGACCTCGTCGCCGCCTCGGCGACGCCGCTGGTCCTGAGCATCCTCACCGAAGGGGAGAGCTACGGGTACGCCATCCTCAAGCGGGTGAACGAGCTGTCCGCCGGCCGGATGGAGTGGACCGACGGCATGCTCTATCCGCTGTTGCACCGGCTCGAACGGCTGGGACACGTGTCCTCGCACTGGCAGATCTCCGACATCGGGCGACGCCGCAAGCACTACGCGATCACCGACGCCGGCCGGGAGGCGCTGGCCGAGCGGCGGCGGCAGTGGGTCGTCGTCAGCGACGCCCTCGACCGCGCCTGGCACGAGTTCGTGCTCGACGCCGCGACCCCCGTGTCCTTCCCGCTGCGTCCGGGGACCGTCTGATGAGCGGGCTCGACGTGCAGATCGAGCAGTGGCGCGGCTACCTCGAAGGCCGCCGGCGGATGGCGGCGGCCGAGGTCGACGAGCTCGAATCGCATCTGCGGGATCAGATCCAGGAGCTCACCGAGCGCGGTCTGGCGGACGATGAGGCGTTCCTCGTCGCCGTCAAACGCATGGGCGGCACGGACGCGATCGCTCGCGAGTTCGCGCGCGAGCACTCCGACCGGCTGTGGAAGCAGCTGGTGCTGGACGCGGCGCCGGAGGAACCGGGGCGGCCCCACGAGCTGGTGGTCGTCCTCGGCCTCGCCGTTCTCGCGGGCCTGACGGTGCGCGGCGGCGTGGAATGGCTCGGCGACAGCGGGCTGGCCCGCAATCTCGCCTTCCTCGTGTTGCCCTTCCTCGCCGCCTACTTCGTCTGGAAACGGGCGCTGTCCTGGCGCTCGGCCGCCGTGCCGGCCGGTGTGTTCGCCATCGCCAGCGCGGTGGTCAACGTGTATCCGTTCGAGCCCGAAGGCGCGACGGAGGTGCTCGTCGCCATCCACACGCCGATCGTGCTGTGGTTCGCCGTCGGGTACGCCTACATGGGCGGCGAGTGGCGGTCGGGGCCGCGGCGGATGGACGCGGTCAGGTTCACCGGTGAGTTCGTCATCTACTACGTGCTCATCGCGCTCGGCGGCGGGGTGCTGTGCGGGTTGAGCATCGCCTCGTTCGATGCGATCGGGATCGGGGCGGAGTCGTTCGTCACCGGGTGGGTCGTCCCGTGCGGCGCGGCCGGGGCCGTGCTCGTCGCGGCATGGCTGGTGGAGGCGAAGCAGGACGTCATCGAGAACATCGCGCCGGTGCTCACGCGCATCTTCACCCCGCTGACGCTTGCGATGCTGCTGGCCGTGCTCGGAGCGTTCGCGTCGCGTCCGGGGCTGATCGGCGTGGATCGCGATCTGCTGGTCCTCATGGCCGGCGTCCTCGTGCTGGTCGTCGGCCTGCTGCTGTACGCCGTCTCGGCACGCGACCCGCGCCGGCGTCCGGACGTGTTCGACGCCGTCCAGGTGGCGCTCGTCGTCGCCGCGATCACCGTCGACGTCGTGGTGCTCGCGGCGATGATCACGCGGATCGCCGAGTTCGGCAGCTCGCCGAACAAGGCCGCGGCGCTCGGGCTGAATCTCGTCCTGCTCGTGGTGCTCACGAGATCGGCGTGGCTCGGCTTCGGATTCGTCCGCGGCCGGCGACGCTTCGATGAGATCGAACGCTGGCAGACCGCCGTACTTCCGGCATATGCGGTCTGGGCGGCGATCGTCGTCACCGTCTTCCCACTGGTTTTCGGCTTCGTCTAAGCGAAGACCTCCCAGGATGTCCGGCTGGGCGAGGCGCCATGACAATAATCTCCTCGGCGCCGCGCGGCGAGGCGCCATGACAATAATCTCCTCGGCGCCTCGCCCAGCCGGACATCTGGGGAGCATCGACGTGCGAGGGGTCGCCGGGCGCCCGGTTCAGCAGTCGCTGGCGGTGAAGAAGCGCTCGGGCGGATAGCTGCCGGTGTCGTTGGTCAGCAGTTTGGCGTAGTGGTCGCCGTAGCGTCCGGAGCGGAGCGCCTGACACATCGCGGCCGACCCGTTGCCGACGACGACGTAGGCCGCGTAGACGAGATTGCCGTCGTCGCCGCGCACCCGGATGGACGGGCAGGCGTACATACCGGAGAGGTAGCGGGCGCTCGGGTACTCGGCGAGGAAGCCGCGGATGGCGGCGGCGTCTTGCGCTCGATCGCCCGCCGTCGAGTTGCCGACGACCACGATCGCGGTGCCGTCACAGGTCGGAGTGGTGATGGGCGTCGACAGTCCGAGATCGGCCGGATTGCGTGGCGCGGGCCCGAGCGTCGAGGTGGTGGGCGACGGCGCGGCGGACGACGGCGGGACGGCCGTTCCCGGGCTCGTCGCCGTCGGATTCGGCGTCGACGCAGCGGTGATACCGGTGGACGGCGTCGTGGTCTCGGCGGCGGGCGTCGAATCGTCGGACCGGGTGACGACGAAGATCGCCGCCGCGAGCAGCGCGACCGCGACGACGGCCGCGGCGACGGCGGTGGGGAGTGCCGACCGGCGCCGGGCCGGCGGGACGGGTCCGGGCGGCGGTGTCGCGGCATCGTCGGCCGTCGGATGGGTCGGCGGCGACGTCGGTCCGATCGCCGTCGTGCGGTACGGCGGCAGCGGTTGCTGCGCCGTCGGGCCGAGCGGACCCGAGGGCCAGGCGGTCGGCCCAGGGCCGGCGGGCCGACCGGCCAGAGCGTCGGCGAGCTCGGCCGCGAACGCCCCGCAGCTCGGGGCGCGGTGTGCGCGGTCCTTCGCCAGCCCGCGGGCCAGCACGGCGTCGACGCCGGGCGGCAGGCCGGGCCGACGCGCCGACGCCGGCGGTGGCGTGGCGTCGAGCACCGAGGCGATGATGACGGCCGGGTTCGACGCGTCGAACGCACGCCGGCCGGTGAGCAGCGTGTACGCCGTCGCGGCCAGGCTGTAGACGTCGGCGCGCGGGTCGAGTGGCTCGCCCTTGAGCTGTTCCGGCGACGCGTAGGCGTACGACCCCATCGTCGTGCCCGTCCGCGTCAGATCGGTGGCGTCGTCGTAGACGCGGGCGATGCCGAAGTCCGACAGCTTCGTGGTCGGTTCCCGGGTGGCGGCAGGCGTCGTGAGCAGCAGGTTCGCGGGCTTGACGTCGCGATGCAGCACGCCGAGGGAGTGCGCGTGGTCGAGGCCGCGCGCGGCGTCGGCGATGATCCCGGCGACCCGGCCGGGCGGAAGGCCCTCCGGCGACGTGCGCAGCAGCGCGTCGGCATCGTCGCCGTCGACGTACTCCATGGCGATCCACAGCCGGCCGGCGTCGTCGCCGCGGTCGCGCACGGCGACGATGTTGGGGTGTTCGAGACGTGCGGCGACGTCGGCCTCACGGATGAAGCGGGCGCGGAAGTCGTCGTCGGTCGCCAGGTGCGCGGGCAGGATCTTGACGGCGTCGTAGCGGGGGAGTCGCGGGTGGCGGGCGAGGTAGACCTCGCCCATGCCGCCGACGCCGAGTCGCCGTTCGACGGTGTATCCGGCGAAGATCTCGCCAGGGTGCAGTGACATCGTTCTCCGATCTGGTGTGACACGGCGTGTCAGCGCATACTGGCCTGGTGCGCATGTTAAAGAAGATGCTTTTGATTCTTGTGGGATTGGTGATGCTCGCCGCTGGCGTCACAGCACCGGCCTCGGCGGATCTGTCGCAGCTGCCGCAGGGCACACGGCAACTCATCACGGTGACGTCCACCAAGGCCGAGAACGTCGACGGCATGCTGACGGCCTGGGAGCGCGACGACCGCGGCGTGTGGTCGCAGGTCATCGCGCCGGTGGCGGTCAAATTCGGCAGTCTGGGCCTCGGCGAGCCCGCGGACGACGTGTGGCGGACGCCCGCGGGCCTGTTCGCGCTGGACGAGGCGTTCGGCCGCAAGCCGAACCCCGGCACGCGGATGCCGTACTTCCAGGCCGACCGCATGGACTGGTGGGATGCGAACCCGTCCTCGCCGACCTACAACACGCACGTCCGCCAGGAGCAGAGCCCCGGCGGCGACAGCGAGAACCTCTACGACATGGGCCCGGTGTACGACTACGCGATCAACATCGCCCACAACCCCGAGCGCATCCCGGGGCGGGCCGCGGCGATCTTCCTGCACGTCACCGACGGGCAGCCCACGTGGGGCTGCGTCGCGACGTCGGAGGAGGCGATGCTCAACCTGCTCCGCTGGCTCGACCCGGTCAAGCGGCCGATGATCTCCCTGCAGGTCGCCGCGCCCGCGCACTGACGGGCCGCGCGCTCAGCGCTTGCGGTCGACGTTCGCCATCTTGAGCACGTCGAGCCGGCTGTCGAGCTCAGCCTCGGAGAGGTTCTCGCCGATGAGGCCGCGGTCGACGACCGTCTGACGGATCGTCTTGCCCTCCTTGAGAGCCTGCTTGGCGACGGCCGCCGCCTCCTCGTAGCCGATCGCGCTGTTGAGCGGCGTCACGATCGACGGCGACGACTCGGCGAGCGTCTTGAGCCGGTCGACGTTGGCGACGAGGCCGCTGATGCAGCGGTCGGCGAAGAGCCGCGAGACGTTGGCCAGCAGGGTGATCGACTCGAGGACGTTGCGGGCCATCATCGGGATGTAGACGTTGAGCTCGAAGGCGCCGTTGCCGCCGCCCCAGGTGACGGCGGTGTCGTTGCCGATCACCTGCGCCGCGACCTGCGTCACGGCCTCCGGCAGCACCGGGTTGACCTTGCCCGGCATGATCGAGCTGCCCGGCTGCAGGTCGGGGAGCTGGATCTCACCGAGACCGGTGAGCGGGCCCGAGCCCATCCAGCGGACGTCGTTGGCGATCTTCGTCAGCGAGACGGCGATCGTCTTGAGGGCGCCGGAGAGCTCGACGAGGCCGTCGCGCGCGGCCTGCGCCTCGAAGTTGTCCTTGGCCAGACGCAGCTCGGTGACGCCGGTGAGCTTGACGAGCTCGGCCGTCACCAGGGTGCCGAAGCCCTCCGGCGCGTTGAGGCCGGTGCCGACGGCGGTGCCGCCGATCGGCAGCTCGCCGACGCGCGGCGCTGCGGCCTGGACGCGTTCGATGCCCGCCTCGACCTGGCGCGCGTAGCCGCCGAACTCCTGGCCGAGCGTCACCGGGACGGCGTCCATGAGGTGGGTGCGGCCGGACTTGACGACGTCGCGCCACTCGTCGGACTTGGCGGCCAGGGCCGCGCGCAGGTGGTCGAGCGCGGGGACGAGGGTGACGAGCGCGGCCTCGGTGGCGGCGACGTGCGTGGCCGTCGGGAACGTGTCGTTGGAACTCTGCGACATGTTGACGTGGTCGTTCGGGTGCACCGTGACGCCCGCCTTCGCCGCGATCGACGCGATGACCTCGTTGGCGTTCATGTTCGAGCTCGTGCCCGAGCCGGTCTGGAAGACGTCGATGGGGAACTGGTCGTCGTGCTTGCCGTCGGCGATCTCGGTGGCGGCGGCGACGATCGCGCTCGCCTTCTCGGCGTCGAGCAGCCCCAGATCGGCGTTCACCTGCGCGCACGCCGCCTTGAGCAGGCCCATCGCGCGGATCTGCGTCCGCTCCAGCGGCCGGAAGGAGATGGGGAAGTTCTCGACGGCGCGCTGCGTCTGGGCGCGCCAGAGGGCGTCGATGGGTACTTTGACCTCGCCCATCGTGTCGTGCTCGATCCGGAACCGCGTGGCGTCGTTGCTCATGGCAGATCACTTTGCCATGAGCGACGACGGCTTCGGGGCGTGGTCCGGACAGGTGTGACGAACCCCGCGTAGACCCCGCCGGTTACAGGTCGATGGCGCTGAACTCGCGCAGCTTGGCGAGCTGGTGCAGGGCCTCCACGTTGCGGATCGTGCCCGACTTGCTGCGCATGACCAGCGAGCGGGTCGTGGCACCGTTCGCCCGGTACGAGACGCCGCGGAGCATGTCGCCGTTGGTGATGCCGGTGGCGGCGAAGAAGGTGTTGGGGCCGCGCACGAGGTCCTCGGTGCCGAGCGTCGCGTCGATGTCGTGACCGGCGTCGACGGCCCGCTGCCGCTCGGCGTCGTCCTTGGGCCACAGCTTGCCCTGGATCTCGCCGCCCATGCACTTCATCGCGACGGCGGTGATGATGCCCTCGGGGGTGCCGCCGACGCCGATGAGCATGTCGACGCTCGACGCGTCGCTCGCCGCCGCGATGGCGCCGGCGACGTCGCCGTCGGAGATGAGCCGCACCTTGGCGCCGGCCTTCCGGATCTCCTTGATGAGGCCGTGATGGCGGGGGCGGTCGAGGACGACGACCGTCGTGTCGTGGACCGTGATGCCCTTGGCGCGCGCGACGGCCCGGATGTTGGTCTTGATGGGCGCGTCGATGTCGATGACGCCGACGGCCTCGGGGCCGACGGCGATCTTGTTCATGTAGAAGACGGCCGACGGGTCGTACATCGCGCCGCGCTCGGCGACCGCGATGACCGCGATCGCTCCCGCCCGGCCCTCGGCCATGAGCCGGGTGCCGTCGATGGGGTCGACGGCGACGTCGCAGTCGGGCCCCTCGCCGTTGCCCACCTGCTCGCCGTTGTAGAGCATCGGCGCCTCGTCCTTCTCGCCCTCGCCGATGACGACGACGCCGCGCATCGACACCGACGACAGCAGCTGACGCATGGCGTCGACGGCCGCTCCGTCGCCGCCGTTCTTGTCGCCGCGGCCGACCCAGCGTCCCGCCGCGAGGGCCGCCGCCTCCGTGACGCGGACGAGTTCCATCGCGAGGTTGCGGTCGGGGGCGATCGGAAGATGCGAGGTCATCGGTGGGCTCCTGTGCCGTCTGGGGTACCCGGGGCGAATCCGGCGGGTCGGCCGCGGGGGGACTGCGTCACATCCTTTCACGTGTTGGAATACTGGTGACCCGTGGCGGAAAAACCCCGGATCCTGCAATCCAATCGCGACATGCTGTTCTCGCTCCTGCCGTTGGTGTTGATCTGCCTCGCCATCGCCGCCGTCGCCGGAACCCTGTCGTGGAGCGGTCCGTCGACGCGAGACGACCGCACCCCGCCCTTCGACGTCGTCTCGGCGCTCGACGCGGACGCCCGCGACCTCCCGGTGACGATCCGGCGGCCCGCGGTGCCCGCCGACTGGAAGCCGAACTCGGGCAGCCGGACGTCCGCCGGGACCGCGCTCGTCAGCAACGTCGGCTGGCTGACCTCGGACAAGCGCTTCATCCAGCTCAGCCAGACGGCCGCGAAGGAGGACGATCTCGTCGCGGTCCTGGCCCGGGGTGATCGTGTCCGTGGCCTGGGCGCGGAGTCGGTGGGCGCCGTCTCCTGGGTGCGGTACGAGCGCAACGACAACCCCGAGCAGGGGCCGATCTGGGTCGCCGAGATCGACGGGGCCCGCGTGGGCCTGAGCGGCAAGGCCGACGACGACGAGTTCCGCCGGTTCGCCGAGATGGTGGCAGCGGCGCCGACGGTCACGGAGCAGGCGCCGGCGCCGCGCTGACGTGGTGGCCAGGTGTCGTGTCCGACGGCCACTCAGCCGTCGCGGTGCGTCAGGACGGCGTCGATCCGGGCGGCGGCGCCGTCGAGGTGCTGCTCGCATCGGGTGGCGAGGGCCTCGCCGCGTTCCCACAGGGCGAGGGAGGCGTCCAGATCCATGCCGCCCTGCTCCAGCAGGCGCACGACGCCGGCGAGCTCGTCTCGGGCCTCCTCGTAGCCGAGATCGGCGACCGGCTTCTCGCTCTCGCTCACTGTTGTCCCTCTCGCTGGTGTGGGGTTCATTCTCGGCCCATGACGGCCGCGCGGGTCGCGCCGTCGCCGACGCGGATGCGCACCTGGCTGCCGATCGGCATGTCCGCGGCCGACGTGACGACGTGCGGATCGCCGGCGCCGACGCGCTGCACCACCGCGTAGCCGCGGGCCAGCGTCGCCGCCGGGCCGAGCGTCGTCAGCCGGGCGGCGACATGCGTCAGCCGATCCTTCTCGGTGGCGACGAGCCGCGTCAAGTCCCGCTGTGCGTCCCGGCGCAGGCGGTCGACCTGCTCGCGCCGGGCCGTCACGATCCGCTGCGGGTCGGCCACCACCGGGCGTGCGCGCAGGTGGGCGAGGGTGGAGCGCTCCCGTGCCACCCATTGCCGCAGCGCCGCGGCCGAGCGGGAGCGCAGTTCGGCGATCCTCGCGCTTTCGGCGGCGACGTCGGGAACGATCCGTTTGGCGGCGTCGGTCGGCGTCGCGGCGCGGACGTCGGCCACGAGATCGCATAACGGATTGTCTGGTTCGTGCCCGATCGCGGAGACGACGGGCGTCGTGCAGGCGACGATCGCGCGGCACAGGGTCTCGTCGGAGAACGGCAGCAGATCTTCGACGGAGCCGCCGCCGCGGGCGAGGACGATGACGTCGACGGCCGGGTCGGCGTCGAGGGACCGCAGCTCGGCGAGGATCTGCGGCACGGCCGTCGGTCCCTGGACGGCGGTGTTGCGGATCTCGAACCGTACCGACGGGCAGCGCTCGGTTGCGACGGTGACGACGTCGTGCTCGGCGGCGCTCGCCCGGCCGGTGACGAGGCCGACGGTCCGCGGCAGGAACGGCAGCGGCCGCTTGAGCCGCGGGTCGAACAGGCCCTCGGCGGCGAGCAGCTGGCGCAGGCGCTCGATCCGGGCGAGCAGCTCACCGATGCCGACGGGCCGGATCGCGTCGAGCCGCAGCGACAGGGAGCCGCGTCCGGCGAAGAACGAGAACTTGCCATGGACGACGACGCGCGCGCCCTCCGTCAGCGGGGTCGGCGACGCGTCGAGCACCTCGGGGGAGCACGATGCGGTGAGGGAGACGTCGGCGGCGGGATCGCGCAGCACGAGGAACACCGACCGCGCGCCAGGGCGCCGGTTGAGCTGGGTGATCTGGCCCTCGACCCAGAGCGGGCCGAGCTTGTTGATCCACCCGGCGACCTTGGTGTTCACCGTGCGCACCGGCCACGGACGCTCCGCGGTACTCGGTGCGGTCATTTAGGACTTCGCCTCGGCCTGCGTGACGCGGTTGTCGAGCAGGGTGAGGAACGGGGCGCGGGCGCGGGTGGCGCGCTCGTAGGCGGCGAGTTTGCGCAGGTCGGCGACGTCGCGGACGTCCTTGAGCCGGGCCCGCAGCTGGGCGAGCGTGAGGCCGCTGTAGTCGAGGCGCTCGGCGACGGCCGGCACGTCGACGTCGTCGGCGTCGTCCTCGGCCGGCTCCGGCGCGTCGGGCGGGGGAGCGGAGTACAGGGCGAAACGGCCGGTCTTCCGGACGCCGTCCGTCCTCGGCGCCGGACGCCCGTCGTCGGCCGCGGGCGTCGGCAGCGTCTCGTCGTCGAAGCCGTCGATCTTCTCCAGGTCGGCGAGGTCGCCGTCCTCGTCGAAGGTCGCCCATTCGGGCTGTTCCTCCTCGTCGCCCCAGAGCAGCGCGAAGACCTCGTCGCCCTTGATGGCGAGCTGCGTCATACTCTGCTGAATCCGCATCGCGGTCTGCAGGGTCTGGCTGAGCGCCGTCATCGGAAGCGTGATCGCGGTCGTCGGAAGCCGGCGCGTCTCCTCGATGAGAGTGACGGCGAGTCCGGCGGCGACGCGGGCGGCAAACGGCGGCTGCATTCCTCTAGGGTGCCAAATCCCCCGGCCGACATCGCCGCAGGCCCGGAATCGCCGGCGTCCGCGGGTGAATCCGTCGGCTGGTGTAGGCCGCGGCCGGGGCTACCCTGGAGCGCATGACTGCCGAGAACTCCCAGTCCGAATCTGCCGCGCCGCGCAAGCGTGTGCTGCTCGCCGAACCGCGCGGCTACTGCGCAGGCGTCGACAGGGCCGTCGAGACCGTCGAGAAGGCCCTCGAGCGGCACGGTGCGCCCGTGTACGTCCGCAAGGAGATCGTGCACAACCGGCACGTCGTCGACACGCTGGCCGAACGCGGCGCGATCTTCGTGGACGAGACCGACGAGGTGCCCGAGGGCGCGCTCGTCGTCTTCTCGGCGCACGGCGTCTCGCCGGCCGTGCACGAGAGCGCGGCCCAGCGCAGCCTGCGCACCATCGACGCGACGTGCCCGCTGGTGACGAAGGTGCATCAGGAGGCCAAACGCTTCGCCCGCGACGACTACGACATCCTGCTCATCGGCCATGAGGGCCACGAGGAGGTCGAGGGCACCGCGGGTGAGGCGCCCGAGCACGTGCAACTCGTCGACGGGCCCGATTCCGTCGCCGCCGTCGAGGTCCGCGACGAGTCGAAGGTCATCTGGCTCTCGCAGACGACGCTGTCCGTCGACGAGACGATGGAGACCGTCGAGCGGCTGCGGCAGCGGTTCCCGCTGCTCAACGACCCGCCGAGCGACGACATCTGCTACGCCACGCAGAACCGCCAGGTCGCGGTGAAGGCGATGGCGCCCCGCTGCGAGCTCGTCGTGGTGGTCGGTTCCACCAACAGCTCGAACAGCCAGCGGCTCGTCGAGGTCGCGCTGCAGGCCGGGGCCGACGCGTCGTACCTCGTCGACTACGCCAAGGACATCGATCCGGCGTGGCTCGACGGTGTGACGACGGTCGGTGTGACGTCCGGCGCGTCGGTGCCGGAGATCCTCGTGCAGGGCGTCGTCGAGTTCCTCGCCGGCCACGGCTACGACGACGTCGCCTCCGTGACAACCGCCAACGAGACCCTCACGTTCGCGCTGCCGCGCGAGCTGCGGCCGAAGCGGGTGTTCACCGGTCCGACGTCCTGAGTGCTTCGACCCGAACGCCCCGCCGACTCGTGAGTCGGCGGGGCGTCTGCGTCCGTCAGGGGTGGGTCAGTCGTCGTCGCGAGCGCGGTATCGGGGGCGCGACGGCTCGTCGAGTCGGGGGATCGGACGGCCCGGGTCGTCGGAGAGCGAGGTGATGCGGCGTCGGCGGCCTTCGGTACCCGAGCGATCGGCGCGACGCCGGCCGCCGGTCTCGCGGGGCGGTTCGGTGCGCGGGGGTTCGATCGGCGGCAGGGCCGTCCGGCGCGCCGCGGTGGGGCGCGGTGGCTCGGCGTGACGTTCAGGCGCTGTGGCCCGGCGGGGCCGCGTGTCGTGGCGATCCTCGGCGACGGGCTCGACGCGGCGGGCGCCGGTGACGTCGGTGCGGGTTTCGGTCGCGCGGGGTTCGGCGGCGCGGCGTGACCGGCGAGGGGTGTCGGTCCGTTCGGCGGCCGGAGCCTCGGCCGCGCGGCGTGACCGGCGCGGCACCTCGGCTGCCGGCGTTTCGGCTGCGCGGCGTGATCGGCGCGGGGGCTCGGCGTCCGGGGCCTCGGCTGCGCGTCGTGATCGACGTGGCGCGTCGGTGAGCTCATCGGCGTCCGCGGCCCGCCGGGGCCGCCGGACGAGGTCCGGACGGTACTCGTCGACGGGCGAGTAGGTGCGGGGCGGCAGGTAGCGGTTCTCGGGGAACTCGGCGGCCAGCGGCTCTCGCGAGCGACGCCGGCGGGGGCGTTGTTCGGGCGGGATCGGCTCGGTGCGTTCGCCCACCCGGGTGGCGGCGTCGGCGGCCGGATAGGCGTGGGCCGTCGTCGCGCCGGGTTGGGACGTCCGCAGCCTGTCGCCGCTCAGCGATCCGGCACCGGCCGCCGGGGCTTCCGCTCCGGTGCGCTCGCGGTGGCTGCGTCCGACGCGCGGGCGTTCCTCGACCGGCGTCTTCGTCTCCAGATCGGTGGCGCGTGGCCGCATCTCCGGCTCGGCGAGGCGGGGCCGCATCTCGGTCTCGGCCGGGCGGGGCCGCTTCCCCGGTTCGGCGGGGCGGGCTCGCTTCGGCCGCGGTCGCGCCGACACGGGCGCCGCCGCGGCGAGCTGCCTGCTGAGCAGCCACCGCGCGATGACGATCGCGAGCACGATCGCCGACGTCCACGCCATGACCACGAAGAAATGCCGCGCTATCGGCAGCAGGACGTCCAGTGCGAGGCCGCGGAACGTGCCGCGTGAGGACGGACTCTGCAGCCAGTTGTAGCCGAACGTCGCCGCGAACAGGATGAGCGGCGGCAGGATCGCGACCGTGAACAGGTTCCGGCGGCGCACCATGAGTGCGGCGGCGACGCAGCCGACCAGGTACATCCATTTGTAGACGGCCGTCAGCTGCCCGTTGACGAGATGGCAGTAGATCAACCCCAGAAGCGTGAAGCCGACGGCGATGCCGACCGCCGCAAGCCAGCTGACCCCCCGGATCGCGGGCAGCGTCGACTGGAGCGGTACCGGCACGACCGGTCGCTTCGGGGAACTCTGCACAGGACGACGGTACCGGTTCACCGGCGCGTCGCCGTGTCCGCCACGTTCCGGCGTCGACACGGCCGACGATGATCGGCCGTTAGACTGGCCACCCGTGAGCCTCACCCTCGGAATCGTCGGACTCCCCAACGTCGGCAAGTCGACTCTGTTCAATGCACTGACCCGCAACGACGTGCTGGCGGCGAACTACCCGTTCGCGACGATCGAGCCGAACATCGGCGTCGTCGAGCTTCCCGACGCGCGGCTCGGCCGGCTCGCCGAGATCTTCGGTTCCGCGCGCATCCTTCCCGCGACGGTGTCGTTCGTCGACATCGCCGGCATCGTCAAGGGCGCGTCCGAAGGGGAGGGGATGGGCAACCAGTTCCTCGCCAATATCCGTGAGGCCGACGCCATCTGCCAGGTCGTCCGGGTGTTCTCCGACGACGACGTCGTGCACGTCGACGGGCGCGTCGATCCGCTCTCCGACATCGAGGTGATCGAGACCGAGCTCATCCTCGCCGACCTGCAGACGCTTGAGAAGGCGATCCCGCGGCTGGAGAAGGAGGCCCGCAAGAACAAGGACCTCGCCGCGACCGTCGCCGCCGCGAAGCGGGCCCAGGAGCTGCTCGACACGGGCAAGACCCTGTTCGCGCAGCAGTCGGCGATGGATCTGACGCCGCTGCGCGAGCTGCACCTCATGACGACGAAGCCGTTCCTCTACGTCTTCAACGCCGACGAGTCGGTGCTCACCGACGAGGTGCGGAAGAAGGAACTGGCCGCGGCCGTCGCGCCGGCGGATGCGGTGTTCCTCGACGCGAAGGTGGAGTACGAGCTCCTCGAGCTCGACGAGGAGGACGCCCTCGAGCTGCTCGAGTCGATCGGCCAGAGCGAGCCGGGTCTCGCCTCGCTGGCCCGGGCCGGCTTCCACACCCTGGGGCTGCAGACGTACCTGACGGCCGGCCCCAAGGAGGCTCGCGCCTGGACGATCCACCGGGGGGATACGGCTCCGAAGGCGGCGGGTGTCATCCACACGGATTTCGAGAAGGGCTTCATCAAGGCCGAGATCGTCTCGTTCGCGGATCTGGATGCGAACGGCTCGATGGCGGCCGCCAAGGCGGCCGGTCGGGTGCGGATGGAGGGCAAGGAGTATGTAATGGCGGACGGGGATGTGGTGGAATTCAGATTCTCGCTCTAGCGTCTCGTGACGCCCGGTCGAGGGGCACTTGTTCTTCGTCAGGTTCGGGTGTCCGCCGAGGGCGCCGCTCCGAGCATCCGGTGAGTTTCGTCGGTGGTCAGCGGCGGCACGGGCAGCGGTGAGGCCTGGTCCCTGTCGGGGCGGAGTCCGTCGAGGAAGATCCACAAGTAGCGGCGGTAGAGCTCGTCGACGTCGTCCCGGCCGTTCGGCGTCCGGCCGCCTTGGGAGGCCTTCGCGATGGTGTTGAGTGCGACCTGGAGCAGGATCAGGTCTGAGCCGGTCACGTCCTCGCGCAGCAGCCCGGCTTCCCGGGCGCGGTCGGCGACCCGCTCGACAAGAGGGGCGAGCTGGTCGCGGCCCCAATCGTACTTCTGTGGCCCCGCGTACTGACCGGAGAGAACCTGGGCCATGCCGCGATCCTTGGCCTGGATCGAGAGGGAGCGCTCCAAGTACTGCACGAGCCCGTCCCAAGGGTCCGGCACGGCCAGCGCGTCGGTGAGAATCACCTCGAGCTCCTCGACCTGCTGGACCAGGATCGCGTCGATCAGCTCTTCCTTGTTCGCGAAGCGCCGGTACGCAGTGCCGACGCCGACCCCGGCGTGGTGGGCGACGTCGTTGAGCGTCGCCTCGAGACCGCGCTTGGCAAACACCTCGCGCCCGGCACGGAGGAGCAGAGCGCGGTTGCGGGCGGCATCCTTGCGCAGCTTCATCTCGGCCATGGCTCCACTGTAGTGGAAGTGGATGCGCAATATCCGGAAGGGTGCTAGTGTGGCTAATCGGATATTCAGCATCCGCTTACAGATGTCCGGTGCCGACGAGCGCACCGCTGCGTCTTGCGTGACTGAAAGGCTCATATGGACTCCATGGCCGAAGACCTCGTGGCGGACCGCGTCAAGCCTCGCCCGGCATGGGCCGCCGTCTGGGCGCTTGCTTTGACGGTGGCGGCGCTCAACGCCTCGGAGATGCTGCCGGCGAGCCTGCTCACTCCGATGGCGGCGAGCCTGGATGCGAGTGAGGGGATGATCGGGCAGTCGGTGACCGCGACGGCGCTACTGGCGATCGTCACCAGCCTGTTCGTGGGCCGGGTCACGCGCCGCTTCGACCGGCGCAACGTGCTGCTCGTCGCCGCTGTGGCGCAGGTGGCGTCGAACCTCATCGTGGCGCTCGCGCCGAACGCAGTGATCATGCTCACCGGGCGGGTGCTGCTCGGGTTCACCGTCGGCGCGGTCTGGGGGCTGTCGGCGTCGCTCGCGCTGCGCCTGGTCCCGGCTGACAATGTGTCGCGGGCGCTGTCGATCATCTTCGGGGGCGGGTCGGTCGCGATGGTCGCCGCAGCCCCGCTCGGCGCGTTCCTCGGCGGGATGATCGGCTGGCGCGGCGTGTTCTTCGCCGCGACCGCGCTGGCCGCCCTTGCGGTCGTGGCGCTGGCACTCACCCTGCCGAAGCTGCCCTCGCAACAGACCGCCGCATCGACGGGATTGGCGACCACGCTCCGGCTGCCCGGGCTGGCGGTCGGGATGGTCGGGGTGATCCTGTTGTTCGGCGGACAGAGCATGTTCGTCACGTATCTGCGCCCCTTCCTGGAGGGCGTCGCGGGCTTCATGACCGACGGCGTCGCCCTCACGCTGCTGGTCTTCGGGATCACGACACTCCTCGGGACGCTCGTCGCCCCGCCTCTCCTGGCCCGAAGCATCCGCTGGACCCTCGCCGGAGCGGCCTTGATCGTGGCAGCAGCTCTCGCGCTGCTGTGGAGCACGGCCAGCAGCTCGCAGGTCGCGGTGATCGCCTGCATCGCCGTCTGGGGATTCGCCGGAGGCGCCTTCGGCGTGGGGTGGTCGTCGTGGCTCGCTCGGACCTACCCCGACCATGCCGAGGCCGGTGGTGGCATCCTCGTCGCCGCGATCCAGGGGTCGATGATGTTCGGGGCGATGCTCGGCGGCGGTCTCATCGACACGATCGGTGCGACCGGACCCCTCATCGCATCCATCGCCATCCTGGCCGTCGGAGCGATCCACACGGCCATCGCCCTGCGCCCGCGTTCCGCCGCATTCGTCGCAGCGGGCCGCTGACCGCAGCGCCGCAGCCTCTCGCGATCCGATTCGAAGGAACGGATGCGGGAACGACGATCCGCCTTGGCCTGATGCTTCTTTCTGACGGAGCGTGGTGGAGTTTCGCTTCAACGTCTAACGGGCCCTCGCCCCAGCCCGACGTGCGGTCATCGTCGCCGTACCAGGACTCCGATCTGATCGCTGAAGCCACGGGTCAGTCTCGCGTTGCGCTGACCGTTCAGGGAGTTTGGGGCAGATAGCCCTACGTGCGGGCACGTGGTCGAATGGAGGTTCGCGCTCTGAAAGTCTTGGCTGCGGCCATTTGTACGAGCGCGCTCACCTGATCGCAGACAGGCGGGTTTCGAGTCCAGACACGAGCCCCGAGTCGCGCTCGCCTGAATCAATCCCGCCGCGGTGCCAGTGCATCCCGGATCGCGTCGAGCGCGGTCCGCAGTTCAAGGTCTGTGGGCGCGCCGTAACCGAAGACGACGCCGCGGCGCTCAGGTTCGGTCGGCCCATAGTGATGGGCGCTCAGCGGGGCGACCTCGACGTCTTCCCGCGCGAGCGCCTCGACCACGGCCTCATCCGACCCGCCGTCCTCCCAGGACAGCGTCGCATGCAGTCCGCCCTCGACGGCGTCCAGGCGGATGCGCGGGGCGAGGTCGGCGGTCGCCTCGATCACGAGTCTGCGGCGGTGGGCGTACTCCCGCTCGACGCGGACCAGGTGCCGCCGGAGGCCACCGGTCCGCAGGAACTCGGACAATGCGATCTGCACGATGCCTGAGACGGGATGCCCGAGGACTTCGCGTGTCTCGAGGACACGAGCCCGGAGCTCGTCGTCGCGGACCAGGAGGTACCCGCAGCGCAGCCAGGGGGAGAGTGTCTTGGAGAGGGTGCCGACGAGGACCACGCGCCCCTCGTCATCGAGCGAGGCGATCGCGGGTAGGGAAGGCGCACCATGGCGGAACTCGCTGTCGTAGTCGTCCTCGACGATGACGGCCCCGGCGTCCTTCGCCCACGTGAGCAGTGCCAGGCGAGACGAGACGGGCAGTCGGCCACCGAGCGGGTACTGGTGGCTCGGAGTCAGCAGCGCAGCCGCGAACGGCCCCGGGGCGTGCGCGAGGCGGTCGACGTCCATACCGCCGTCCCGCACGGGTATCGGGACCGGGACGGCCCCGAGACGCGAGATCACCGCCCGCGAGGCGCGGTGCCCCGGGCTCTCTGTCGCGATGCGGATGTCGTTCGAGCCGTCACCTCGGAGGGCGTGCACCAGCAGCCCGAGCCCATCGCCCGCGCCGGCCGTCACCACGATGTCGTTCGCCTCGCACCGCACTCCGCGCGCTGCTCGGAGGTGGTCCGCGATCGCGGCGCGGAACTCGGCTTCTCCGGCAGGAGGCGGCGGGAGGTCCGGCAGCTCCCGCCGTGCCGCTTCTCTCCACGCGACCTTCCATTCGTGGTTCCGATGCAGGGGAGCCGCGGGGCTCCCGGGTGACAGGTTGATGGTCCGTTTCGGTGGCTCCTGCGCACGCGTGAAGGTTTCGGCAGCGCCTCGCGCGGTGCTGGGAGTGGGACTCGACGACGCAGCCGGAAGATCCGCCGCGACGAACGTGCCGGAGCCGGGGGCGATGGTCACATACCCTTCCCCGGCAAGCTCTTCGTAGGCGGCGACGACCGTGCCCCGTGAGACCCCCATCGCGGACGCGAGGGAGCGTGTCGATGGCAGCGGTTCGCTCGCGCGGGCCTGGCCGGCCAGGATCACGGCGCGCAGTTGCTCGACCAGGTGCTCGCGCACGCCGCGGCCCGGCGATCGTTCGGCGTCGAGCACAAGGTCCATCGGGAAGGCCTGACGCATGCAGCCATTTTACTGGACCACTTCGATTCGCCTTTTCTGGTATTGGTGACAGTCCGGAAACGGCCGTAGCGTCGATGTCGACACACCGCGGGCACAGGCTCGCCACGTCGTCCATGTCTGCTTCCTGGAAGGTATTCGCACTTGGCTTCCGCCGCGCCCGTCATCGTCCGTCCACTCGCCGCCGCCGACGAGGCTCGCTGGCGAGAGCTGTTCCGCGGCTATCGCGAGTTCTACCGGCTAGCGGAGTCCGAAGAAGTCGTCTCGCGCGTGTGGGGCTGGCTCATGGACCCGGGGCACGAGTGCGGGGCGCTGGTGGCCGAGGGCGAGGACGGCATCGTGGCGATCGGGCACCACCGCCGCTTTTCGAGGCCCTCGACGGGCACCGTCGGAATCTGGCTCGACGACCTCTTCACCGACCCCTCGGCCCGCGGCCGGGGCGCTGCCCGCGCGATCCTCACACGGCTCGCCGAGATCGCGGGGGACGAAGGCCGGTCGGTGGTGCGGTGGATCACCGCGGAGGACAACTTCCAGGCGCAAGCCCTCTACGACCAGGTCGCGACCCGCACTCACTGGGTGACTTACGACGCCGTCCCGGCCCACACCTGACCGATCCGAGGAGCGCCACCATGTCGACCCAGGACGACCACGGACAGCCGATCGGCGACCCGGTCCCCGACTGGGCATCGGTACCCGTGCCGGAGGTGGCGACGCTGCACGGGCGGTACTGCACGCTCGAACGCCTCGACCCGGCGCGGCACGCAGACGACCTCTATGCGGCCCACACGGCCGCGCCGGACGACCGCGACTGGACCTATCTTCCGGTCGGGCCGTTCGTGACCCGGGAGTCCTTCGAGGACTGGGTTGATGAAGCATCACGGAGCGCGGACCCGCGCCACTACGCCGTGGTCGACAACGCCACCGGCGCGGCGCTCGGCACGCTCTCGCTCATGCGGCACGACCCATCGAACGGGGTCATCGAGGTCGGATACGTCGTGTTCTCGCGTACGCTGCAGCGCACGCCGATGTCGACCGAGGCGCAGTACCTCCTGATGCGGCACGTCTTCGACGACCTCGGCTACCGGCGCTACGAGTGGAAGTGCGACAGCCTCAACGCCCCTTCCCACAGGGCCGCCGAGCGCCTCGGGTTCACGTACGAGGGCACGTTCCGTCAAGCGGCGGTCGTCAAGGGCCGCAACCGCGACACCGCGTGGTACGCGCTCATCGACAAGGAGTGGCCGCGGGTGCGTGCTGCGTTCGAGACCTGGCTCGCCCCTGCCAACTTCACCGCGGAGGGGCAGCAGATCGAACCGCTCCGGACTCGATGACGCAGGGCGGGGTCATCCGTCAGTGCTCAACGTTTAGATCGCGCAGCCGGTTCATCGCCGACGCAGTTGCCAGGTGTTCACATCGCATTGCTTGTCAGCGTTGTTTCCCGTCGCCACGACGGTTCCGTCGGTGAGGAGCCCGAGTGTATGCGTCGACCCGGCCGCGATAGCAGTGACGTCGGTCCACGACTGAACGTCGCACTGCCCGAAATGATTGTCGCCCGCAGCGCGTACCGTTCCGTCTTCACGAAGGGCGACGGTGTGATAGCTGCCGGCTGCCACTGCTGAGACGCCTCTCCATCGAGCGACGTCACACTCGCTCGACCTGCCGTTGCCTGCGGCGACGACCGTGCCGTCGTCGCGCAATCCGACGCTGTGCAGATAGCCGGCGGAAATGCCGACAAGATTTCGCCAGCCGCCGATATTGCATTGTCCGCGTTGATTGTTGCCTGTGGCGACGGCTGTGCCGTCGCGTCGGATCGCGACGGAGTGCCAGTCTCCACAAGCCACCGCGATGACTTCTCTCCATGCGCTCACGTCGCACTGGCCTTCTACGTTGCGGCCGGTGGCGATCACGGTGCCGTCGGTTCGGAGTCCGAGAGTCGTTCTCCACCCGGCGGCGAATGCGGTGATCTCGCTCCATTCGGAGACGTCGGTCTGCCCGTCACCGTTCCATCCCGTAGCGATGACGGTTCCGTCGACTCGAAGCCCGATGGTGTGTGATCGTCCGGTGTTGCGGGCGGAGTGCACGTTTCCGGCTGCGACTGCGATGACGCCTGACCAGGACCGCACGTTGCACTCGCCGGCTCGGTCATCGCCGGTGGCTACCGTCATCCCGTCGTCGCGGCATGCCACGGAATGTCGTCGGCCGGCTGCGAGGACGGCGGCCATGTGTCTCCTCCGGTTGGTCCCGGCATCTGATGCTATGTCTCCAGCCGCAGACCGCTTGCTCGCCGCTGCGCAAGCTCGAGCTGATCCCTGCGGCGAAGGATGTCGAGGATCTTCGGGTCCTGCCGGGCGACCGGCTGGAGCGCCTCGTCGGCGACCGGCGCGGGCAGCACAGCATTCGGGTGAACGCGCAATGGCGGTCCTATCGTTCTGATGCAAGAGGGTGGCGTGCGACGTTCGACTTCTGGCCGTCTGCGTTTGCTCCTGCAATACCTACGTAATAGGCAGGACTTCCTCTCCCGTGGGAGGCTCCGCACTCTCACGCCTCGGCGAGGAGTCCGGCCAGCACGATCCGGACCGAGCGCTCGAGCGACCCGGCGAAGCCGTCGGGCAGGAACGTCAGCCGCGGATCGGCGGCGTAGGCGTCCCGGACCGCCTGTGGGGGGTGCGAGTGCGTCCATAGCGCGCCCACGAGCAGGATGATCGTCCGCGTGGCCTCGAAGGCTGCCTCCTCGTCGAGCTCGGGAAGGGCGTCGCGGACCGCGGCGGCGAGAGAGGCCATGCTCTCTCCCGCCGACTCCTTGTAGGCCGCGACGGTCGCGGTGGACACGTTCCGCTCGAGGACGCCGGCCTGCGCGCTGAGGAGCTCGCACAACATCGGGTGGGCCTCGAACGCCGTGGCCAGTGTCGTGGCGACGACTCGGACCCTGGCCCTGGCGGAGCCGCCCGGCTCAATGACGGCGGACAGTTGCTCGCTCGTCCGGACGGCGAAGTCCCGCGCGAGTGAGACCAGTAGTTCGAGCAGGACTGCCTCGCGCGACTCGAAGTAGCGCAACACGTTGGACTTCGCCAGGCCGACGCGGCGGCTGAGCTCGTTGAGGCTGATCTCGGAGACCGGGATCTCGGACAGCATCGACTCCGCGGTCTCGAGGATGGTCCGACGTCGGATCTCGCGTTGCTCCGAGCTCCGGGCGCGCTGGAATGCGGTCATCCTTCCATTTTACAGACTGTCGGTCTATTGACAACGGACCATCGGTCTCGTAAATTAGGAACCGATGGTCCGTTACGTGACGACTAGGCCGCTGGCATCCGCCCACGACCGGCGCCGATCAGCACGACGACCGCCGGCGGCAGACAGTCCAGAAGGAGCACGCATCATGTCAGACACCACTGGCCGCACCGATCGGCCCAAGGCCCTCATCGTCATCTCGTCCGCCTCGCAGCTGCCGCTCGCGGAGCCCGTGGGCGCGAGCTTGAACATCGGGTGGTTTCTCGTCGAGCTCGCCGCCGTCATGGAGCGGTTCGACGCCACCCACGATTTCGTCCTCGCCACCCCCGACGGCCGGGTGCCCACGCTCGACATCAACGGCCTGGCACTGGCGATGCAGGGCGGAAAGGATCTCGGGCTCGACACCGCCCGGATCACCATTCAGCAGGATGCGAAGAAGTGCGGGCCCCCACAGCTACGCGAGAAGAATCCCGAGCTCGTCGCGCGTCGCGAATCCGAGCTCGCGCTCCTGCGCCGCCGGCTCGGTCGGATGCCGGTGACGCAGAACCTGCCGAAGACCGATGCGGAGGCCGCGTCCATCCGTGACGAGGTCGTCGCGAGCCTGGACGGCCTCCCGGAGAAGCGATGGCACTCCATCGAGGAGCTGGTCGCCCGGCACCGCAGCGAGTCCGATGACTTTTCGCTGGCGGACCTCGACTTCATGTACGCGCCCGGCGGGCACGCGCCGATGGTCGACTTCCACGACAATCCCGTGGTCGGCGAGCTGCTCAACGCGCTTCGGGAGAACGACGTCCCGATCGGGCTGATCTGTCACGCGCCCGTCGCGATGACCTCGGCGAAGTACCGGCTCGGTGACGACGGCAGCACTCTCGTCGACGAGAATCACGCCTTCAAGGGCGCGCGCCTCACCACCGTCCCGAAGTACGGCGAGATCGGGATGCTCAAGGTCGGCTACCCGAAGATTCCCGGAGCGAAGACTCGGCCGCAGTACTACGTGGACGTCGCGCTGAAAGAGGCCGGCTACGACGTCGCCCTGACCCTCCCCCCGTCTGCCGTCAAGGTCGTCTGGGACGAGGAGCACGGGCTCCTCACCGGAAACGGCCCGCAGGCTGTCGATGCTCAAGCCGAAAAGCTCGCCGAGATCGTCGAGGCCAGGTCCGGGAAGAGCGGCGGTCGCGCTGAGATGTGAAGGAGTGAGGATCTCGCCTCTCCGGCCGAAGTCGCAGATGGCCTCAACTGTGGCGACGCGGTGGAGTTCCGCTTCAGGTAGTAGGTCTCAGACCTCGATCGCCAGGCGAGTGATCAGGTCCTCCTCGAGCTCGAACCGGTAGCGCAGGGTGACCGTGTTGCCGGGGAAGTTCCCGTCGAGCCGGATCTGCACGACGACGCGCGTCTCGTCGTCGATGCGCTGTCCGATGCGGGTGCCGGTGTACTCGTATTCGCTGGAGGAGCGCTCGATCCATGCGCCGATCTCGTCGATGCCCTGATAGGTGTTCCCGTCATCGAGGACCGTGGCGTCGGGAGCGAAAAGGGCGCGGGCATCGGCGTACCGGTCCTCATCGTGCGCGTCGAGATAGCCCAGCACCTGTGCGGGAAGCTGAGCAGGGTCGTAGGCGGTGACGTCGTTCGTCATGGAATTCTCCTGGTGGTCGGTGTCGTGCGGGTGGGGTTGAGCGATCAGAGGTTTGCGGCGGTTCTGCCGCCCGTGACGACCGCCCGCTGGGCTCGCATCGAACCTTCGGCAGTGACTGTGATTTTAGAAGTAACCATGACTGTTAAAATAGCAGTAACCGCCGAGCGCGTCGCACGACGTCTCTGGAACGAGTCTCAGGAGGAACATGTGTCAGCACGCGTCCGCGCGGAAGACCGGGAGTGCCCGCTGTCGACGGCGATGTCGTACGTCGGCGAGTGGTGGACGATCCTGATCCTGCATGACTGCTTCGACGGCTACATGCGCTTCGATCAGTTCGAGGCGAACATCGGCCTGTCTTCCAGCATGCTGACTGCGAGGCTCAAGGCTCTCGCCGAGAGCGGCGTGCTGGAGAGGCGCGTCTACCAGGAGCGACCGGTGCGGCACGAGTACGTGCTCACCGACTTCGGCCGGTCATTGCGGCCGATCCTCGTCGCGATGGCCTCCTGGCGCAACGCGCAGCTCGGGCCCGAGGACCGGGCGATGATCCTCGTCGACGCGGAGACAGGTCGCGAGGTCGAGCCCGCCGTCATCGACCCTGCGACGGGGCTGCCCGTGTCGGACCCCCGCTTCGTCTTCACCGCGGGGCCGGCCGCCGGAGACCGGATGCGCGAGCGGTACCTCGGGCGTTCGCAGGCCGTTCTTCCGCATCAGGTGGGATCTCTGCATGGCAGTGTGACGCCTGATGGGCCGGGGTGAACTGGGCCAAGCCTGCATCTCTGTGCGGTCGCGACCTCGGTTATGAATAACTTGCTCGTCATATCTTCTCCATGTGGCTAAGCTGATCGTCAGAGAGTGAGCGAGGACGAGCATGGCCGGCTACAGGATCGACCGTCAGATCGCGGATTTCGGCGGGCATGTGCGCGGGTGGCGCATGGTCCTCGGCCTGACGGCGCAGCAGGTGGCTGAGCGTGCGGAGATCACGCGCGACACGCTGCGCAAGATCGAATCAGGCAACCCGAACGTGAGCTTCAACAACGTCGCCCAGGTGCTCCGGGCGCTCGGCGTGCTCGATCAGGCCGTCGCCGCGATCGACCCGCTCAGCAGCGACGTCGGCAGGTTGCGCGCCGACAAACTCGTCCGAAAGCGCGCGCGATGACCACCGTCGAAGTCCTCGTCGACGACGCAGGTCGTACCCGCTTGGTCGGCCAGGCCCACGTCACTCGAGTGCGCAGCCAGATCTCCACGACCTTCCTCTACGACCCCGGTTACCTCGCCGATGACGGCATGAACATCGACCCGGCGCTGCTACTGGTGTCCGGGTCGCAGCACCAGGCCGGTCTGATCCGCGCGTTCGCCGACAGCGCTCCCGACCGGTGGGGCCGCAACCTGATCGTGAAGGCCGAGAGGACCCGCGCCCGCGAGGAGGGTAGAGCGCCGCGCAGGATGGACGATCTCGACTTCCTCCTGGGCGTCAGCGACGACACCCGCCAGGGCGCGCTGCGCTTCCGGCTGCCCGGTCACGATGAGTTTCTCGGCAGGCCCTCGCGTGTGCCCCGGCTCATCTCATTGCCCGAACTCCTGCGGGCGAGCGATGAACTCGCATCGGACGCCGACCCCTCCAACGCGGTGAAGCAGCTTCTGGACACGGGTACGACGGGCCTGGGCGGCGCCCGGCCGAAGGCGTCCGTGCGGCTCGAAGACGGCAGCCTTGCCATCGCGAAGTTTCCGCACGCCGGCGATCAGTGGGACGTGATGGCCTGGGAGGCCACGGCGCTCGATGTGTTGGAAGGAGCCGGCATCCGCACCCCGCAGCGCAGACTCACCCGGGTAGGCGAACGGAGCGTGCTGATCCTGCGCAGATTCGACAGAACGAGCACCGGCGCGCGCATCGGCTACATCAGCGCCATGACGGCGACCGGTTCCGTCGACGGCGAACACCGCGACTACGCCGACATCGCCGAGGCCATGCGGGACATCTCCCGCTCGCCGCGACGGGATCATCACGAGCTCTATGACCGGGTCATCGCGTGCGTCGCCCTCGGCAACACGGATGACCACCTGCGCAACCATGGCTTCCTCGTGGATCGCGGTTCCTGGACGCTCAGCCCGGTGTTCGACGTGAACCCGAACCCCGACGTGACCCGGAGCCGCTCGACATCGATCGTGGGAGCCGACGCACTGCCCGACGAGATCGAAGGACTGCTCGCCTTGGCCGAGGACTGCAGCCTGACTCCCGAGGCTGCACGAGAGCGGCTGCGCAAGGTCGCCGAGTCTCTGGTCGGCTGGCGTGAGCGGGCACGGGAGAACCGGATCGCCGAGCGTGAGATCGCCATGATGGGCGAATCGATCGCCCCGAGGCTGGAAGCCGTCGGTAGGGCGGGTCGGCGCACAGGCTGACCCGCGTCGCCTCGCGCGTGACGGAGACGGCTTGCCGGCTCAGTTGATGATCTCGCTGCGCTCGTCGGCCCGGATGGCGGCCAACCGGTCACGCCATCCTTGGAGTGCCTCGGGTGACAACCGTGTCCAGTCGTCGACTTGTTCGGCGACGCGGAGCGGCTCGCTGCTGCGGTAGGAACGGGTCGGATTGCCGGGGAATCTCTTATCGGTGACGTTCGGATCGTTCTCGAACTCGCCGGTCGGCTCGACGCGATACACCCGCGGAGCGCCGTCACCGGCTGCGAGCTCGGCCGCGAGTCCGGCGCCGTCGCGTAGAGCGGTGAAATAGATGTGGTTCATGACGATCTCGGGCCGGTAGTTCGAATGGAATCCCGCGGTGAGCAGGTCTCCGACCGTCAGTTCGGCCTTTGTTCCGTGGAAGAAAGGCCCTTCGTCCAATGCTTCATTCATCGTTTCAGGTTACCTGGTGCGTCGCGCGATCAGAGATGACCGGTGCTCGGATGTCAGCGGAGTTCTTCGGCGAGTCCGATGAGAATGCCTTCCGGTCCGCGAATGTAGCAGAGCTTATACACGTCCTCGTATCGGACCACATCGTTGCTGACGAGTTCTGAGCCGTGCTTGCGCAGGCGGCCGAGGGTCTCGTCGAGGTCGTCTACAGCGAACATGACGCGTAGGTAACCCAGGGCGTTCACCGGGGCGTTCCGATGATCGGCGACGACGGCCGGCTCAAGGAAACGCGAAAGCTCGAGCTTGCCGTGGCCGTCCGGCGTGCGCATCATCGCGATCTCGACGCGCTGATGTCCCAGACCGGTGACGTGTCCGGCCCATTCGCCCTCGACGACGGCTTGTCCTTCGAGTTCGAGTCCGAGCTCGCGAAAGAATGCGATCGCCGCGCCGAGATCCTCGACGACGATGCCGACATTGTCCATTCTCACAGTCATGGCGTGATCCTATCGAGATCGAATCGAAAGCGATCGCCGGTCACCACTGACGGGCGACGTCCCGGCTCAGAACGCCGGGCCAGGTCTCGACGTCTTCAGGGGTGTGGGCGACCGTCAATGTCGAATATGGAAGCAGTGCCGCAAGGGACTCCGCGGTCGACAGCGGGTGGCCCGGATCATCGACCCACGCCAGGATCGTCGTCGGCACGTCGATTCGCGCGACGGCTTCGGGAGCCGGAAGATCACTGAGCGCCGCGCCTCGAAACAATGAAGGCAATAGCGCGTCGGCGACATCGGGTACCGTCTCCGGCGCGCCGATCGTGGCCGGCGGCGGTGTCGCTTCGCGAGCGGCGGCGAGGAAGGCGTCGACGCCGGCGGATTCGATGAGCGTCGCGGCGTCTCGGTAATTCGCGGCCATCGCCGTTCGGGTCTCCCATGCGGTGGGCGGCACCATCAGGGTGAGCCCGGTGAAGCGGTCCGGCTCGCGGGAAGCGGCGTGCAAGAGCGTGCCGGTCCCCATGGAGGGGCCGACCCCGTGAACACGCTCGCCGGGAAACCAGTGGTCGAGCAGGCGCAGGAGGTCGTCGGCGAGGTTCGGCCATCGGTAATCCTCGGGGACCTTCCGTCCCGTCGATCGGCCGTGGCCGCGCGCGTCGTACCGCAGCAGTCGAGTCCCGTTGAGCCCTCGACCGAGATCGAGATTGAGCACGCGATCACGCATACGGCTCGAGGTGAGGCCGTGCAGCTGGACCACCGGGTGTCCACCCTCGTCGCTCAACGCGACCGCGAGCTCGGCCCCGGGAACCTCGAAAGTGGGCATCAGACTCCTCGTTCGTGACCGGCCGCGTCGCCTCGGCGGCCCGCGCCGGTCGATGATATCGGCGATAGGGTTCGTCCATGCGGCTGACCAACGTGACGCACCTGCGCCTACCGTTCGGACGATTGTGGGGCTACGACGTCGGTGTGTCCGCCCTCGGTCGGCAGCTTCCGGTGTCCTTCGACCAGCGGCTTCATGTGGGTGCGGGCGATCGTCCCGGATCCTGGATGGCCTTGTCTTTTCGGCTGCCGACACCGACCTGTCGCGAGTCGATCGCCGATGCCTGGCTGGCCGTCATCGCCCGGCACGGCACATTGCGCACGGCTTTTGTACCCGGTAAAGACGGTGATCCGGAGCTTCACGAGATCGTCATCGGTCCGGGAACCTGGGTCGAACATCAGGTGGCACCCGGCCAGGCCGTCAACGACGCGGTGCGGGAGGTTCTCGATACCGCATGTTCGCCATACCGGCAGCCCTCGCATCGGCTGTGCGTATTGGAGACCGCCGCCGGACTGACCGTCGTGATCGCCGCCGACCACTCCCATGTCGACATGTGGTCGATGCTGGTGATCGCGCGCGATCTGTTGGCCGCGCTCGATGCTGAGCTCGCCGGCGGTGAACCGTTGCCGGGATCGGTGCCGGCGTTCGTCGAACACACGCAGGCGCTGCTGGATCGGAATGCCGCGCCCGACCATGTGCGACGCCGGTGGGAGGGCATCATCGGCGACAGCGGCGGCGTGATGCCGCAATTCCCCTTACCGTTGGGCGCCTCCGAGCCGCAGCCCGAACGGGTGGAAGTGCGTGATGTGTTCGATCTCGACGACGGCGCCGCATTTGCTGTGCAAGCTCGCAACGACGGTGTCTCGACGCTTGCGCTCGCCGTCGTCGCGATGACGGCAGTGACCCGTGAGTCGGCGGGAACTCCGTTGCGAGCCGTCTTTCCCGTGCACAGCCGCTTCGACGAAGATTGGCATGACTCGGTCGGCTGGTTCATCACCAATTCGGTATTGGAGTCGGCGGTCGCCGAACCGCGAGCCGCGGCGGCGGCGGTGAAAGAGGCCGTGCAACTCGGCTCGTGGCCGCTCGCGGATGTGCTTTCTCCCTGGGGCGGCATGCCGGTTGCTCCGGGAATGTTCGCCATCTCCTGGCTGGATCTGCGCAGACTGCCGGTGAGAATCGACTCCATCGGACTCGACGCCCAATATGTGAGCGCGGCGATCGCCACCGACGGCGTCATGCTCTGGTTCATCTCGGACGAGTCGGGGCTGCACTTGAGATGTCGATATCCCGACACCGTTGTGGCTCGTGCCAACGTCGGCGGATGGCTTGATCTACTGGTCGCACGTTTACAGGCGTACGCACGATCCTCGGTTCGGGGACTGCTGCGGGTGGCGGGCCGGACCTTCAGAGTGGAGCGGGCCGGCCGTGACGATGTCGAGGCCATCGCCGGCCTGCTGTCTGACGATCGGTTCGGCCCCGATCGCGAGTGCGCCGAGCTCGAACGATATGAGGCGGCCTACAACCGGGTCGTTCGCGACAAGTCCAATTATCTCGGGGTCGTCCGCAACGGTGCCGATCGCGTCGTCGCCACGATGCAATTGACGGTCATTCCGGGGCTTTCGCGGGGCGGTGCTTCGCGGCTGCAGATAGAAGGACTGCGCGTCGCGCCTGCGGAACGGTCCCGCGGCCTGGGTACCGCGATGCTCGAGTGGGCCCACGATTTCGGCCGGGCGCGCGGGGCGGAACTGGCGCAGGTGACCACCGACGAAGCACGGGATCGCGCGCGGGCCTTCTACGACCGGCTCGGATATCGGACCGCCCACGTCGGGTTGAAACGGCGGATATAGGCGATGACAGGATGAACGCGTGACCGCAACACTCGTAGCGCAGAGCCTGGCAGGCGGGTACGGCCATCGCACGCTCTTCGACTCGCTCGATCTGACCGTCGCGCCCGGCGACGTGGTCGGCGTCGTCGGGGCGAACGGTGCCGGGAAGTCCACGCTTCTCCGGCTGCTCGCCGGCCTCGACGAACCGATGGCCGGAAGCGTCGCGCTGGCGCCGGCGGACGCGTTCGTCGGCTGGCTTCCGCAGGAGCGTGAACGAGTCGTCGGCGAGACGGTCGCCGGCTACATCGCGCGCCGCGCGGGATGCGCCGAGGCGACCAGGGACATGGATGCCGCGGCCGCAGCCCTCGGGGACTCTTCCCTCGCGGACGGCGTCGATCCCGCCGAGATCTACTCGTCGGCGCTCGATCGCTGGCTGGCCAGTGGTGCCGCCGACCTCGACGAACGCATTCCGGCCGTGCTCGCCGATCTGGGCCTCGAGCTCGGTGGTACGGACGCCGGGGAGGTTCTCATGACCTCGCTCTCCGGTGGCCAGGCCGCCCGCGTCGGATTAGCCGCGCTCCTCCTCTCGCGATTCGACATCGTGCTGCTGGACGAGCCCACCAACGACCTCGACCTCGACGGCCTCGAGCGACTCGAAGCTTTCGTGCGCGGACTCCGCGGCGGAGTGGTGCTCGTCAGTCACGACCGGGAGTTCCTCGCACGCTGTGTCACCCGTGTGCTGGAGCTCGATCTGGCGCAGCGGTCGAATCGCGTGTTCAACGGCGGCTACGACTCCTATCTCGAAGAGCGTGCGACGATCCGTCGCCATCTGCGCGAGAAATACGACGAGTTCGCCGAGAAGAAGGCCGACCTCATCGGGCGCGCCAGAACCCAGCGCGAGTGGTCGAGTCAAGGTGTGCGCAATGCCATGCGGAAGTCGCCGGACAACGACAAGATCAGACGCAAGGCGTCGACCGAATCCAGTGAGAAGCAGGCACAGAAAGTCCGCCAGATGGAGAGCCGGATCGCCCGGCTCGAAGAAGTTGAGGAACCGCGCAAGGAGTGGCAGCTCGAATTCACCATCGCCGCTGCTCCCCGGTCCAGCTCGGTCGTCTCCACGCTCAACTCCGCGGTCTTTCGGCAGGGGGCGTTCACGCTCGGCCCGGTGTCGCTGCAGGTGAATGCGGGCTAACGCATCGGCATCACCGGGCCCAACGGAGCGGGGAAGTCGACGTTGCTGCGTGCGCTGCTGGGCGGGCAACCGGCCGACGAGGGCACTGCGAGCCTCGGTGCGAGCGTGCAGATCGGCGAGATCGATCAGGCGCGCTCTCTGCTGGCCGGATCTCAGCCGCTCGCGGCGGCCTTCGAGGCCCTCGTCCCCGAGATGACGACCGGCGAGGTGCGCACCCTGCTGGCGAAGTTCGGGCTCAAAGCAGATCATGTGAATCGCCCTGTCGACGAGCTGTCGCCGGGGGAGCGCACGCGCGCCGGTCTCGCGCTGCTGCAGGCGCGCGGCACCAATCTCCTCGTGCTCGACGAGCCGACGAACCACCTCGACCTGGCGGCGATCGAACAACTCGAGCAGGCGCTCGAGTCCTACGACGGAACGCTGTTGCTGGTCACGCACGACCGGCGGATGCTCGCCACGGTGCAGACCGACCGGCGGTGGCGGGTCGAGGCGGGGCAGGTCGCCGAAGTGTAAGGCCTACCGATTCGGTGCGTCTGTGGCTGAGTTTGTGCATTGTGCGCTGTCGTCGGTGATACTGCACCGGTGAAGCCAACCAAGCGAGCCAGGTTGTCCGCTGTATCGGCGGCGATGCTCGCCGTCGTGGGATTGCTGGCAGCGCCGCCGGGGACCAGCGGCGCCGAACCATTGCCCGCCTCGCGGTACACGATGGTGGCGTTCAGTAACGACAGCGCCCGCGACATGGACGTGTACCAGTCGGGGGACGGCACGCAGTTCCAGCTCGTCCGGAAGTCGGCGTATCGACCGCCGTCCGGGGTTGTGCGTGACCCGAGCATCTTCCGGCACACGAACGGGTCGTATTACATCACCTATACGACGGCCGATGGCGCGAACATCGGCTTTGCTCGCAGCAGTGACCGCGTCAACTGGACGCCGATGGGGAACTATCCGGTCCCGTTCTGCTGCGCGTTCCTGCCGGGGACGGGCGACGGCAAGGGGCCGCCGAGCCCGCCGTTCTTCTCGGGGTCGGCCGGGTTCAAGGACGGACCGTCGCTGTCGCCGTTCGTTACCAAGGCCTGGGCGCCCGAATGGTTCGTGGAAGGTGGCCGCGTCAACGTCATCCTGTCGCTGTCGACCGGCGGCGGTTTCGTACCGTATCTGATGACGGCGCTGGACCCGTCGCTCCGACTGTGGAGCGTGCCCGTTCCGCTTGCCGGCATCGGTGCGGACCACATCGACACCACCGTGGTCAAGGTCGGATCGACCTATCACGCGTTCACCAAGAACGAGACGAAGAAGGTCATCGAGCACGCGGTCGCGTCGTCGTTGGCGGGCCCCTATTCGTTCGTCTCGCCTGGGAACTGGGGGTCGCTCGTCGAGGGGCCGGCCGTCGTCCAGTTGCCGAACGGCGATTGGCGGCTGTATCTCGACGCCTACACCGAGGGGAAGTACCTCTATTCCGACAGCACGGACGGGATGAGCACCTGGTCGTCCGTGAAAGAGGTCCCCGGCATCTCCGGGACGGCGCGACACTTCGGTGTGATCCGCGAGGCGGCGTCATAGCGGTAGGCCATTCGGTTCGTTGCGACGATTATTGTCGCAACGACGCTGTACGGCGCTCGATATGACGCGGGCGGCGGGTCAGGTCTCGGCGTCTTGATGAAGCCCGGCCAGCGCGGCGGCACGAGCCGCGACGGCCTTTCGCACCTTCGCCGGTCCCAGCGCCTCCGCGTCCGGCGCCGCCAGCCATAGTGCGCGCTGCGCATGGCCGTGGTCGGCGAAGCGGAGGTCGCCGACCACCGACTCGGCGTCGCCGATCGGTTCGGCGACCGTCTCGACGGCCGTCCGGGCCAGCTTCTCGAACACCGGCCGCGGGGCGCGCACCGTCACCACCACCGTCGGCAGCGAGGCGCGGAACGACTCCCGGCTCGCCTGGAACATCGACTCCAGGTCCACCTCGGCGGGCCTGACGGCGGGTTCCGGCAGCACCTCGACCGACTCGAATCGAGAGACCCGATAGGTGCGGTCGACGCCGTCGCGGCGGGCCAGCAGATACCAGCACTGCCCGGTGTGGACGAGGCCGACGGGGTCGAGGATCCGTTCGCCGGGTTCGCCGCGCGGGGCGCGATAGATCGCTCGCACCCGCTGCCCGTCGACCACCGCATGCTGCAGTTCGCCCAGGAACGGTTCGGGGTCGCGAGGTCGGGTGAAGCCGTCGGTCCGGACGAGGATGCGTTGCGCGGCTCGGGTCGCCGCGTCGCGGTGCGGCTCGGGCAGGGCGGCGGCCACCTTGCGCATGGCGCTTGCGAACGCCGGCGACTGAGGCCCGCCGCCGCCCCCGGCCATCAGCGCTTTGGCCTCGTCGAGAGTGAGCCCCGTGAGGTCGGTGCGGTAGCCCGGGAGCAGCCGGATCCCGCCGCCGCGGCCGCGGTCGGTGTAGACGGGAACTCCCGACGCCGACAGCGCCTCGACGTCTCGCAGCACCGTGCGTTCCGACACCTCGAGCTCGGCGGCCAGTTCCGCGGCCGTCATCCGGCCACGATGCCGGAGCAGCATGAGAACGGACAAGAGGCGGTCGGCGCGCACGGACGGATTCTCGCAGAAATACCTGACAGGAGATGTCAGGTTCAGGTGCGAGGCTTCGTTCATGACAACGAACACACAGCTCGCCGATCCCCGTCCCGTCTACGCCGCCGCCACCGAGTGGGCACTGTCCCTGGTCGGCGCGGTGACTCCCGACCAACTCGACCGTCCGACCCCTTGCGACGAATTCGACGTCCGCGCGCTCATCGGCCACATCCTGGCGACGGTGGGGCGGGCCGAGGCCATCGCGACGCGCGGCACGGTCGACGGCGCGCCGACCGTCATCGACGCGTACGACCCGGACACGTTCGCGGAGTTCCGCGAGCGTGCGCTCGCCGCGTGGTCCGACGACGCCCTGCTAGACCGGCCGGTTTCGGTGCCGTGGGGTCAGGTGCCCGGCCGGGGCGCGCTCTTCGGCTACGTCAACGAGGCGTTCGTCCACGGCTGGGACCTGGCGGTGGCCACCGGTCAGCCGTGCGAGGCGCCCGATGCCGACTTCGCGGAGGGCATGCTCGCGGTGGTGCCGAGGTTCCTGCCCGCCGAGATCCGGCCTTCCGCCGGCGTGCCGTTCGACGGTCCCGTCGAGCCGCGTGAGGGCGCCGGGCCCACCGAGCGGCTGGCGAACTGGTCCGGGCGCGCAAGCGAGGGCTGGATCTGACCGACAACGGCGACTCCAATGCGCTAGAATTCTGTACATGACGACACTGCCGCTCGCCGAGGTCCGGGCGAACCTCTCGCGCTTGGTGGACGAGACCGTTCGGACGCATGAACGGGTCGAGGTGACGCGTAAGGGGCGCCGGGCCGCGGTGCTGATCAGCGCCGACGACTACGACTCGATCATGGAGACCTTGGCGATCCTCGGCGATGCGGAGTCGATGCGCGAGCTTCGGGAGGCCGAGGCGGACGCAGCGGTCGGCGGGCTGTACTCGCTGGACGAGGTGACCGCCGAGATGCGGGCTCGCGGACGGCTGCCGCGTGACGTTTGAGATCGAGCTGACTCGGACGGCGCGCAGGGCTCTGACGGTCTCGCTCCCGGAGTCGGCGGCGATGGCGTGCTGGGAGTTCATCCGCGGTCCGCTTGCGGAGAATCCTCGCCGTGTCGGGAAACCGCTGTTGGGTCGGCTCGAGGGTCGATTCTCCGCCCGGCGCGGCGAGTTTCGGGTGATATATCAGATCTTCGATGAGCGGGTCGTCGTGCGCGTCATCCATATCGCCCACCGGCGGGACGTCTATCGTCCGTAGAGGGGCCGGCCGGCCATCGACACGCATCGGGGGCGAGATGAAGGACGTGTGGCGCATCGTCCATGAAGAACGGTGGGCGCTCGCGTCCGACCTGGACGGCCTCGACGATCAGCTGTGGCTGACGCCGTCGTGGTGTGCCGGTTGGACGGTGCATGACGTACTGGCCCACCTCGTGGACACCGCGACCATGACGCCGTGGCTGTTTCTCAAGGACATGGCACGGGCCCGCTTCGATTTCGATCGCGCCAACGAGTTCGGCGTGGCGCGGGCGAAGGCGGACGATCCGCGGGTGACGCTCACTCGGCTCGCGGCGTCGGCCGCGCGGACGTCGTCGCCGCCGGCGCCGCTCGTGACGCGGCTCATCGAGGCGTTCGTGCACGGTGAGGACATCCGCCGGCCGCTGGGCATCACCCGCGGATATCCGGTGGACGCGGTCGGGCGGGCACTGCGTTCACAGGCGGCGACGTCGGCGGCGCTCGGCGGCGGCAAGGGGCTCGTCGCCGGGCTGACGCTGTCGGCTACCGACTGTGCCGAGACGCTCGGGTCGGGCCCGGTGGTCGAGGGCCCGGTGCTGTCGCTGTTGCTGGCGGCCTCGGGGCGTCGTCAGGCGTCGGCCGACCTGAGCGGTCCCGGCCTGGCGGTTCTGCGGGAGCGTTTCGCCTCCGCAAACTCGTGATGGACCGCACGGCCACCCGGGGACGATGCTGGACGCGTACACCGATCACTGCCGAAGGGGGATTTCGTGCGTGCGCTGCTCAAACCCGAGCCGGGCCCGGGGCTCGTGCTGACCGAGGTCCCGGACCCGGTACCGGGCGACGGGGACGTCGTCATCAAGGTGCTCCGCACCGGAATCTGCGGCACCGACCTGCACATCGACGCCTGGGATGCATGGGCGCAGGCCACGATCGCCGCGCCGCTCGTGCTCGGGCACGAGTTCGTCGGTGAGGTCGTCGAGGTCGGCCGGTCGGTGACCAAGGTGAAGATCGGTGAGCTCATCAGCGGGGAGGGCCACCTCGTGTGCGGCGACTGCCGCAACTGCCGAGCCGGCCGTCGGCACCTGTGCGCCCACACCAAAGGGCTGGGGGTTCACCGCGACGGGGCGTTCGCCGAGTACGTCGTGCTGCCGGAGCAGAACGTCTGGGTGCACCGGCACGAGGTGGACCTGGACGTCGCCGCGATCTTCGACCCGCTCGGTAACGCCGTCCACACGGCGCTGACCTTCCCCTTCTTCGGTGAGGACGTGCTCATCACCGGCGCCGGCCCCATCGGTCTCATGGCGGCGGCGGTGGCGAGACACGGGGGTGCGCGCCACGTCGTGATCACCGACGTCAGCGAACATCGGTTGGCCATCGCCCGCGAACTCGGCGTGAGTCTCGCGGTCGATGCGGCGACCACAGCGATCGCCGATATCCAGGACGGACTGGACATGGTCGAGGGATTCGACGTCGGAATGGAGATGTCCGGCAGGCCCACGGCGCTGCGCGACATGATCGCCTCCATGTGCCACGGCGGCCGGATCGCGATGCTCGGCCTGCCCAGCGAGGCGTTCGCCGTCGATTTCTCGACGATCGTGCTCAAGATGCTGACGCTCAAGGGGATTTACGGCCGGGAGATGTTCGAGACCTGGTACGCCATGTCCGTGCTGCTGCAGAGCGGGCTGGATCTATCGCCGGTGATCACCCACCGGTTCGACGCCGCCGAACACGAGACCGCATTTGCCGTGGCGCGCGGCGGGGATTGCGGCAAAGTCATCTTGAATTGGGAGCGGTGAACATGAATGAGGCGATGCGCGACGATCTGCGCCGGACGCTGGCGACCATCCGCGAGGACGGTCTGTACAAGTCGGAGCGGCTGCTCGACGGCCCGCAACGTGCGGAGGTGCGGGTCGGCGGCGATACGGTCCTGAACTTCTGTGCCAACAACTATCTCGGTCTGGCCGATCATCCGGTGCTCATCGCAGCGGCGCACGAGGCGCTCGATCGATGGGGTTTCGGAATGGCGTCGGTGCGCTTCATCTGCGGCACGCAAATTCTGCACAAGCGACTCGAATGGCGAATCTCCGAATTCCTCGGCACGGAGGACACGATTCTCTACGGCTCGTGTTTCGACGCCAACGGCGGATTGTTCGAGACGCTGCTCGGCGCCGAGGACGCGATCATCTCCGACGAGCTGAACCACGCGTCGATCATCGACGGGGTGCGGCTGTCCAAGTCGCGGCGGCTGCGCTACCGGAATCGCGACATGGCGGATCTGGCAGCCCAGTTGGAATCGGCCGCCGACGCCCGGTACCGGCTGATCGCCACCGACGGCGTGTTCTCGATGGACGGTTCCTTTGCACCGCTCGACGAGATCTGTGCCCTCGCCGACAAGCACGACGCGATCGTCATGGTGGACGATTCGCACGCGGTCGGCTTCGTCGGCCCGACCGGGCGGGGCACGCCGGAGCTGTTCGGCGTCACCGACCGGGTCGACATCGTCACCGGCACGCTGGGCAAGGCGCTGGGCGGCGCCAGCGGCGGGTACACGTCGGGGCGCGGCGAGATCGTCGAGCTGCTGCGGCAGCGGTCCCGTCCGTACCTGTTCTCCAACTCGCTGGCCCCGGCCATCGCGGCGGCGGCGCTGGCCGCGCTGGATCTGCTCAGCTCGTCCGGCGATCTGCTGACGCGGCTGCGCGCCAACAGCGCGCTGTTCCGCGATCGGATGACGGCCGCCGGCTTCGACCTGCTGCCGGGTGAGCATCCGATCATCCCGGTGATGATCGGTGACGCCGCCGAGGCGACGGCGCTGGCCGACGCCGTCTTGGCCGAGGGCGTCTACGTCATCGGGTTCTCCTACCCGGTGGTGCCGCACGGCAAGGCGCGCATCCGCACGCAGATGTCGGCCGCGCACTCCACCGAGGACGTCCACCGGGCCGTCGACGCGTTCGTCGCGGGCCGCGACCGGCTTCGTGGGTAGCCCGTGGTGTTCGCGGCGCTCAACGCGCGACATCCCTGGAGCCACAACGATCACTTCCACGGATGGCTGCTTCGGCGGCTGCCCGACGGGCGGCGGGCGGCGCTCGATGTCGGTTGCGGTCGCGGCGGGCTGCTCATGCGGCTCGCCCCGCGGTTCGACACCGTCCACGGCGTCGACACCGACGCCGAGATGCGCCGCGCGGCAGCCGAGGCCTGCGCCGCGCTGCCCGGCGTCGTTGTCGACGACACACCGCTCGCCGATCTTGCAGGGCCGTACGACCTCGTCACGATGATCGCCGTCCTGCATCACCTCGACGCCGAGGCCGCACTCGACGACGTCGCCCGGGTCCTGGCGCCCGGCGGCCGATTCCTCGCCGTCGGGCTGGCTCCGCCCGTGACGGCGAGGGACGCGGTGTGGGACATCGCCTCGGCGGTGACCAACCCGCTCATCGGCATGGTCAAGCATCCCCGGCTGGCCCGCGGGTCGGCGCCGGCGTTCCCGGTGAAGGACCCGGAACTCGCTTTCGACGAGCTGCGCTCCGTGGTCCGGCGGGTCCTGCCCGGTGCCCGCATGCGGCACCGGCTGGGTTTTCGACACACGATCGAATGGACGAGATGACCGAGGTCGATGCCGTCGACGGCCCGGGGCTCGAGCGTCTGCGCGGCCCGTTGACCGGCTACTGCCGAGGTCAGTGTCAGTGTCGGCGACGGCGAGCCGATCGACCTGACGGCCAAGGAGATCCTGCTCGTCGTCACCGGCCGTAGGCCGATGCCGGCGCCCGGAGCCGCCGCGGGTCCGCGCGGATGAGCCCGGCGCGGCTCGGGACCGTCGCGCGCTCGGGCCGTCGCCGGAACGTCAGCCCCGGTTGAGCGTGGCCCGGCAGTACTCCTCGGTGTTACGCGCGATGCAGTCGGTCCATTCGCGCTGGCCGCGCAGCCAGGGGAGTCGCCGGTCTGTCCGGAGTAGACCTCCCAGCGGTCGTTGTTGCAGACGAGCGTGGTGCCGTCGGCGGCTTGCGCGCGAGAGTTGATCTGGTAGCCGTGGCAGGACGCGCCGACGGCGGGCCCGGCCGGCGCGGCGGTCGACGGGTTCGTCTGGTCGAAACGTTCGGCGCAATGCGAGGTCCACCCGGTCGTGCCGTCGGTGAACCAGGTCGTGCCGCGTTGGTAGAGGTTCTTGTCGGTGGCGCAGCGCGCTATCGCGCGAGTGGTCTCCGCCGCGGTGGAGGCGACGCCGGAGGTCGGTGGTGCGGCGGGCGCGACGACGTCGAGGCCGTTCGGCCTCCCGGGGAGGGTCTTCGGGCCTCGGATCCGCGCGGCCGATATGTCTGGCTGCCGAATGGCCCCCGGCGTTCATCTCGGCGACCTACGATCGTCGGATGACTGATCAGATCGCCGGGGAGAGTGTGGAATTCGAGCTCGCACCCGAAGGCATGCGGGACGTGACACCCGAGATCGACGAGATCGGGGAACTGCTGCGGAAGGGGCGCAAGGTCAAGCGCGGGGAGTCGCCCGACGACGCCTGGCGCCACAACTATCCCTACGACACCAAGGTCACGCGCCGGCAGTACGACCGGACCAAGCGTCAGCTGCAGATCGAGATGCTCAAGCTGCAGGCGTGGATCAAGGAGACCGAATCGAAGGTCATCATCGTCTTCGAGGGCCGTGACGCGGCCGGCAAGGGCGGCGCGATCAAGCGGTTCATGGAGCACCTCAACCCCCGTGGTGCCCGCGTCATCGCACTGGAGAAGCCCACCGAGCGGGAGCGGACCCAGTGGTACTTCCAGCGCTACGTGCAGCATCTGCCCGCCGGCGGCGAGATCGTGCTGATGGATCGCTCCTGGTACAACCGGGCGGGCGTCGAGCGCGTCATGGGCTACTGCACGCCGAACGAGTACCTGGAGTTCACCCGCAGCGCCCCCGAGTTCGAGCGGATGCTCGTGCAGTCGGGCAGCGTGCTCATCAAGTTCTGGTTCTCCGTCGGACGGGCGGAGCAGCATGAGCGCTTCCTGGCGCGCAGCACCGACCCGGTGAAGCAGTGGAAGCTCTCGCCGACCGACCTCGCGAGCCTCGACAAGTGGGACGACTACACGGCGGCGAAGGACGCGATGCTCTTCTACACGGACACGCCGCACGCCCCGTGGACCGTCGTCAAGTCCAACGACAAGAAGCGGGCCCGGCTCGAGGCCATGCGCTGGGTGCTCAGCCGGTTCGACTACACGGGTAAGGACCTGAGCGTCGTCCGGGCGCCGGACCCGCTGATCATCGGCTCGCCCGCCACCATCTACGACGAGGGTGAGACGGGCGTCGCGTCGTTCCCGGTGGTGCGCTGAGGTCGTCGTCCGGGGTGCAGGACTCCCTTCCTGCACCCCTTCGACGAATGCCGTCAGTAGTGGAACGTGTCCGTCGGCGCCGACGTGTGGTCGCGGTCGGTCGTCTCGTCCTCGGAATCGATGGGCAGATCGTAGGACCGGGCCAGGTCGAGGATCTTGGTGGCGCGGGCGATGCGGGGCAGGTCGGAGCCGTTGCGGATCGTGCCGCCGTCGCGCTCGTAGTCGGCCAGGAACTCGACGGCCCAGGCGATCTCGTCCTTCGACGGTGACAGGCCCTCGTTGACGGGGTGGCACTGGTCGGGGGAGAGGCAGATCTTGCCGGTCATGCCGAACTCGGCCGAGACGGCCGTGGCCTCCGAGAGCAGCAGCGCGGACGTGCCGACGGTCGGGCCGTCGATCGCCGGCGGCAGATGCGCGGCCGTCGCGGCGATGGTGAAGCGGGACCGAGCGTAGGCGAGTGTCGTGGGCTGGTCGCCGAAGCCGGTGTCGCGGCGGAAGTCGCCGATGCCGAAGGCCAGGCGGAAGGTGCCCTTGGTCTTGGCGATGTCGCTGATCCGCTCGAGGCCGCGGGCGGTCTCGACGAGGGCGACGATCTTGACGCCCGGCAGCCGCTTCGCCGTCTCGACGACGTGGTCGGTCGATTCGACCATCGCGAGCATGATGCCGCCGACCGGCACCTTGGACAGTGCGTCGAGGTCGGCCGCCCACCACGGGGTGCCGAAGCCGTTGACGCGGACCCAGCCCTCGTTGCCGGCGGCGAGCCAGTCGCAGACGTTGCGCCGGGCCTCGTCCTTGCCGTCGGGGGCGACGGCGTCCTCGATGTCGAGGACGACGACGTCCGCCCGTGACTTGGCGGCGCGGTCGAAGCGGTGCGGCTGGGCGCCGTTGACGAGAAGCCAGCTACGTGCCAGGACGGGATCGATGCGATATCCGTGGATCTCGACGGGTTCGTTGCCGGGCGGGGCGGGGGTCATCACGGGGGACAACGATAACCGGGGGTGTCTCGACTCACGAGTAGGCCGGTGACCGTCCGAGACTCCGACTCATCCGGTGACCAGCAGCCCGACGGCCAGGGATGCCATGACCACGGCGACGCCGGCGTCGAACCGCCGCCACGCGCTCGGGCTGCGGAAGAACGGGCTGAGCAGGCGAGCACCGAAGCCGAGCGCCACGAACCACACCACGCTGGCCGTCATCGTGCCGATCGCGAATGTCCACCGATCGGCGGCATAGCTGTTGGAGATCGCGCCGAGCATGAGCACGTCGACCCACAGGTGGGGATTGAGCCAGGTCAGCGCGAGACAGGTGGCGGCGGTCGCGAGCAGCCCGCGCCGGGCCCGCGCCGCGTCGTCGTCCACCTCGGCGGTCTGCGGCCGGAACGCCCGCCTGGCCGCGAGCGCGGCGAAGCCGAACAGGAAGGCCGCGCCGGCGATCTTGACGGTGGTGATGAGGCCGGGCACCGCCGCGATGAGCGTGCCGACACCGAGGACGGCGCCGCCGATGATGACGATGTCCGACAGGGAACAGATCGCCACGACGGCCGCGACATGTTCCACACGCAGCCCCTGACGGAGCACGAAGACGTTCTGCGCGCCGACGGCGGCGATGAGGGCGATGCCGAA
>JBGANR010000005.1:0-222080 GCA_044222225.1 Mycobacteriaceae bacterium | reverse complement strand
GCGAACCCGCCGACGATGCTCACGGTGCAGGACATGGGGCCGGATCCGTTCGGCGACAACTTCGGCCGCGTGACGGTGGAGTCGGCCGAGCACATGGCGCAACTGCGCCGGACGGGCGGGGTGACGGCGTCCGACGGCGCCGTCTCCGGGGCGGCGCGCGGGCTGTACGGCGGCTCGCTCGACGTGCTGACCTGCGACGGCGGCGGGATCGCCGACTATCTCAAGGCCGATGCGGGGAAGCGGCGGGCGTTCGCGTCGGTGGTCGGCGTCGACGAGTCGAAGGTCGAGGAATACATCCTCGGCCTGACGTCCGTGGTGTTGCTGCACGACACCTGGGTGACCAATCACGGTTACGAAGACGGCAAGGCGACCGCGTTCCCCGCCGTGCTGCAGGCGGGGACGGCGGTCCTCGTCGATGCGTCCGGCGTGCCACGCGTGCGGTGCGCGTGTGGGAATCCGCTCAGCGAGCCGGACCGGGGAGCGGCCGATCCGGCGGACGCGGTGTCGCCGTGGAGCGAGTATTCGGCCGGTGACGTCGTCCGCGTGGACGCGGGCGAGAGCAGATCGAACTTCGAGGTCGTGGATGTCAAGAAGAGCGCGATCATCGAGATCCCGCGCGGCGTCTTCAAGCTGGACCTCAAGGGAACGTGGACATCGCATGCGAGTTGGAATCGCGATTCCGACGTGTCACTGGTCGTCGATTCCGCGATTCGGCTTGACGGCACGGTCTACTACGGACAGCCCGGCAAGGACACGACGTGCGCCGAGCGCTTCACCGAACTGCGCCGGGAGCGGAATGTCGTCTACACCAGGGCCGTGTCGTTGACGCCACGTGAGAACTGCCAGGGCTTCGACGCGACGATGACGATCGTCGACCGGACGATGACGATGAAGGTGACGGCGGGCGACGCGAACCCGCTCACTTTCACGAAGGCATCGGGCTGACGCCCCGGTCTCAGCGCGGCTTGGCCAGCGGGAACGGCAGCGTCTCGCGGATCGAGCGGCCCGTGACGAGCATGACCACCCGGTCGACGCCGATCCCGAGCCCGCCCGTCGGCGGCATCGCGTGCTCCAGCGCCGTGAGGAAGTCCTCGTCGAGTTCCATCGCCTCGGCGTCGCCGCCCGCGGCCTTCGCCGACTGGTCGGTGAGCAGTGCGCGCTGCAGCACGGGGTCGGTCAGTTCGGAGTACGCGGTGCCGAGTTCGACGCCCCACGCGACGAGGTCCCAGCGCTCGGCGAGCCCGGGCAGCGAGCGGTGCGGACGCGTCAGCGGCGAGACCGACGCGGGGAAGTCGGTGTAGAACGTCGGCAACTCCGTGTGCTCCTCGACGAGCCGCTCGTACATCTCCAGCACGATCTCGCCGTGACCCCATTCGTCCTGCAGCGGGATCCCCCGCTCGACGCAGATCGCCCGCAGCGCGTCGACGTCGGTGTCGACGGTGACCGGGACGCTGGCCGCATCCGACACGGCCCCGTAGAGCGGTACGACGGGCCAGTCGCCGGAGATGTCGACGCGGTCGAAGCCGTCGCCGTTCGGCCGCAGCACGACGGGCTCGCCGTGTGCGGCGATCGCGGCGTCCTGGATGAGCCGTTGCGTCAGCCACCGCATGTCGTCGTAGTCCTTGTGCGCCGCGTACGCCTCGAGGATCGTGAACTCAGGGTTGTGCGAGTAGTCGACGCCCTCGTTGCGAAACGTCCGCCCGAGTTCGAAGACGCGTTCGACGCCGCCGACGGCGAGCCGCTTGAGATAGAGCTCGGGCGCGATCCGCAGGTAGAGGTCGAGGTCGTAGGCGTTGATGTGTGTCCGGAACGGCGTCGCGTTGGCGCCGCCGTGCACGGCCTGCAGGATCGGCGTCTCGACCTCGAGGAAGTCGCGCGACGCGAGGCCCTCGCGCAGCGCCGCGACGACGGCCGAGCGCGCCCGCAGCGCGTCGCGGGCCTCCGCTCGGATCGCGAAATCGACGTACCGCTGTCGTACCCGGGCCTCGGGATCGGTGAGCCCGCGCCACTTGTCGGGCAGCGGGTACAGGCATTTGCCCAGCATCCGCCACGAGTCGGCGAGCAGCGAGAGCTCGCCGGACCGCGTACGGCCGAGTTCACCGGTGACCTCGACGAGATCGCCGAGGTCGACGTTCGCGGCGAACGGCAGCGGCCGCTCGGCGTCCGGGCCGGCGTTGAGAGCGTCGAGCCGCCCGCGATCCCACGCGATCTGGACGTCCCCGGACCAGTCACGCAGCACCGCGAACGTCACGCCGCCGAAATCGCGCAGGCGTAGGACGCGGCCGGCGATCCGGGCCCGCGTCCCGATCGGCGCGCTGAGGAACGCCGCCGCGGTGTGCGTGGGTGAGACGGCCGTCGGATACGGGTCGACGCCGGCGGCGCGCAGCCGGTCGAGTTTGTCGAGGCGCACCCGCACCTGTTGGGGACGCCGCGCCCGGCATTCGGCCTGCCTGCGGGCGGTCTCCGCGGCGGCCCGGACGTCGTCGATGTCGACGCCGTCGGGCACCGACGATCGGACGCCGGTGAGCCGGGTCGTCTCGTCGCCGCGGCCGGAGAACGTCGGCAGCGTGAGGAAGCCCTCGGCGACGCCGCAGGCCAGCGCGACGCGCGGCACGAGCCGTCCGCCCTCGAAGACGAGATACCGCGGCACCCACTGCGGGTGGTATTTCGCGTTGGAGCGGTAGAGGGATTCGAGCTGGTAGAAGCGCGAGAAGTAGGAGAGCGTGCGGTGCGTCGCCTTGAGCACCGGGCCGACGCCGATCCGGTCGCCGGTGGCGAACACCGAGCGGAACACGGCGAAGTTGAGCGAGACGTGCGTGATGCCGTAGCCCGGCGCGGCGAGCGCGAGCTCGGACACCATGAGCTCGACGACGCCGTTCGGCGCCTCCCGGTCGCGCCGCATGACGTCGAGCGAGACGCCGCTCTGCCCCCACGGCACGAACGAGAGCATGCCGACGACGCGCTCGGCGTCCGTCCCGGCGTCCGCGACCGCCTCGACGAGCAGGCAGCGGCCGTCGTCGGGATCGCCGAGCCGGCCGAGGGCCATGGAGAAGCCGCGCTCCTCGTCGGTGTCGCGCCAGGAGTCGGCGCGCGCGGACATCTGCGCCAGCTCGTCGGCGTCGAGCGCCTCGTGGCGACGGATGCGCACCGTGAGCCCGGCCCGGCGGCAGCGCGTCACAGCCTGACGCACCGGTTTCATGGCCGGCCCCGAGAGCGTGAACGCGCGTGTGTGCATGATCGCCTCGTCGCCGAGGTGCAGCGCGCCGAAGCCGTGCGCGGCGAACGCCTCGGCGCCCTTCTCGCTGACGCCGATGGCCGCCTGGTGCCAGCCGTAGGCGTCGCAGACCCGCCGGTAGGCGCGGATCGCGTCGGCCCAGTGCCGCTCGTCGCCGACGGGATCGCCGCCGATGATCGCGGTGCCGACCTCGACGCGGTAGGAGATCGCCGCCAGGCCGTTCGGTGCGAACACCGCCGAGCGGTCGCGGCGCGTCGAGAAGTAGGCGAGGGAGTCGATGGCGCCGTAGCCGTCGACGAGCACGCGCAGCAGGGCGGCGTCGTCGGCGGTGATGGCGTTGGCCGAGCGCTGCGAGCGGAACAGGACGGCCGCGGCGATGAGGAGGATGGCGGCGCCCATGACGCCGAGTGCGGTGCTGACGATGCCGGGCGGGTGCCGGCCGTCGAACTGGTCGGGCGTGAACGCGACGAACGCGGCGACGCGAGCGAAGGCGTACGCCAATCGCTCACCGCGCTCGAGTGAGCCGTGTGCGAGAAGGACGAGTCCCCAGCCGAGCAGCGTCCCGACGGCCTCGCCGACCACGAGGACGATCGCGGCTTTGAGCAGCGCGGCCCGGCGCACGCGGGCGTAGAACTCGCGCCGGCCGGCGAGAAGGACACCGAGCGCCGCCGTCTGGAGCGCGAGCCCGACGCCGAAGGCGATCCGCTCGGCCGTCGAGTCGACATAGGACGAGAGGTGGACGCCGTCGATCCGCACGACGTCGATCGCGACGAAGAGCGCGATGCCCGAGGCCCAGTAGTAGAAGAGGTAGATCGTCGCGATCCACCACGCGACGCGCTTTCGGGAGGCGAGCGCGAGGGCCAGCATGATGAGCACGAGCGCCCACGCGAAGCTCGTGTCCGGCGAGTTCATGATGTAGCGGTCGAGGTACTCGCGCGGCACCCGCGTGGCGTGCCGGAACGCCGGCGAGATCGACGTCATGACCGCGATCGTGGCGAGCACGCCGACGACGAACGCCGCGATCCGCGGCACCCCGCGCAGCCGGCGGTCGGGATCGTCGAGGTAGCCGCCGGGGGTGGGGCGGTTCGCGGCCGGAGCGGTCCGGGGTGCGCCTGTGTCCGTCACGGGGGTCCTTCCTCGTCTCGCCACGTCTCACAGGATGCTCCTTGCGACGGGCCGGCGTCCGGCCGATCGGGGTCGGCCTACATCTTCCGAGGGTATGGACCGGTGCGTCCGGGTACTCCCGGACGGTGTCGAGGACGAGGGTGTACGCCGGGGCGTGGGAGTCGGCCGGCGGGATTCCTGTCCTGGGAGGATGGGCTCATGAGTAAGAGCCCGGTCATCGACGTCGCCGTCGAACGGTTGCCGATCCGTCTTGGACAGTTTCTCAAATTCGCCGGGTTGTTGGACACCGGCGCGGACGCCAAGGAGGCCGTCGAGTCGGGTGAGGTCGTCGTCAACGGTGACGTCGAGACCCGGCGCGGGCGCCGGCTCGAGGCGGGCGACGTCGTGCGCGTCGGAGGTGGAGCGGCGCGGGTCGTGGGGGATCGGTAGAGCTTGTGGGCAGCCCGCCTCAGGCGGTCAGTCCTCCGGCGTCACCAGCACGATGCCGTCGGCGTCGCTGTAGAGCACGTCGCCCGGATGGAACGTCACCCCGCCCAGCTCGATGGGGACGTCCCGCTCGCCGACGCCCGTCTTCGTCGACTTGCGCGGGTTGGTGCCGAGGGCCTTGACGCCGATCGCCATGCCGTCGATGGTGGCCGAGTCGCGAATCGCCCCGTTGACGACGATGCCGACCCAGCCGTTGGCGCGGCCGAGCTCGGCGATGAGGTCGCCGACGAGTGCCGTGTGCAGGCTGCCGCCGCCGTCGACGACGAGCACGCCGCCGTCGCCGTGGTTGCCGAGCACGGACTTGAGCAGGGCGTTGTCCTGGAAGCAGCGGACCGTCGAGACCTTGCCCACGAACTCCGCGACTCCGCCGAATCGGCGGAACTGTGTGTCGCAACTTCGGACGTCGGGACCGATCTCGTCGACGAGGTCGGCCGTGGGAACGAACTGCGGAGTATCCATGAGCCGAGCTTAACGAGGGCCGGATCCGTTGATGTCTACCCTGGTACCAGTTATCGCCGCTGACGGGAGTGCACCGATGCCCAAACCCCTGCCCACGACCTTCGAGCGACTCAAGGCGCTGGTCGCGATCACCGAGACGGAGCCTTCGGCGTCCGCCGGGCGGCCGACGCGGACCATCGTCGAGGCGTTCACCGGCGATGCGCTTGCGGAGATCCCGGTGGGGACGGCCGAGGACGCGAAGGCCGCGATCGCTCGGGCGCGCGCCGCGCAGGTCGAATGGGAACTCGTGCCGCCGAAGGGCAGGGCGGGCGTGCTGGAGCGGTTCGCGTCGCTGGTCTACGCCAATCGTGAGTCGCTCTTCGACATGATCCAGGCCGAAACCGGCAAGGCCCGGCAGTACGCCCAGGAGGAGGTGCTCGACGTCGTCATGACGGCGCGGCACTACGCCAAGACCGGGCCGGGCGTGCTCGCCGCGCGGAAGGTCGCCGGAATGGTGCCCTTCTTCACCGACACCCGGGTCCGGTACCAGCCCAAGGGCGTCGTGGGCGTCATCTCGCCGTGGAACTATCCGATGACGCTGGCCGTCTCGGACGCCGTCGCGGCGCTCATGGCCGGCAACGCCGTCGTTATCAAGCCCGACAGCCAGACCCCGTTCTGCGCGCTCGCCGTCGCCGATCTGCTGTATCAGGCCGGTCTCGACCGGCGGCTGTTCGCCGTGGTGCCGGGCCCGGGATCGGTCGTCGGGACGGCGCTCGTCGAGAACACCGACTACCTCATGTTCACCGGCTCGTCCACGACCGGCGCCACCCTCGCCGAACAGGCCGGACGTCGGCTCATCGGCTTCTCCGCCGAACTCGGCGGTAAGAATCCGCTCATCGTCACCCGCGACGCCGACCTCGACAAGGCGGCCGAGGGTGCCGTGCGCGCCTGCTTCTCGAACTCCGGGCAGCTGTGCATCTCGATCGAGCGGATCTACGTCGAACGGCCGTCGGCGACGCCGTTCATCGAGAAGTTCGTGGCCAAGGTGGAGGCGATGACGCTCGCCGCCGGCTACGACGTCGCCCCCGACATGGGATCGCTGGCGTCGAAGGCACAGGTGGAGGCGATTTCCGCGCACGTCGAGGACGCGGTGGCCAAGGGCGCGACGGTGCTCACGGGCGGCAAGGCGCGTCCCGACCTCGGCCCGTTGTTCTACGAGCCGACCGTGCTCACCGACGTCACCGACGACATGGACTGCGCCCGCAGCGAGACCTTCGGCCCGCTCGTCTCGATCTATCCCGTCGACACGATCGACGAGGCCGTCCGCCGCGCGAACGACACCGAGTACGGGCTCAACGCGTCCGTCTTCGCCGGCGATCTGGCCACCGGCCGGGCGATCGCCGCGCGGCTGCGCGCCGGCACCGTCAACCTCGACGAGGGCTACGCGGCCGCGTGGGGTTCGACGGCCGCGCCGATGGGCGGCATGGGCATCTCGGGCGTCGGACGCCGTCACGGTGCCGAGGGACTGACGAAGTACTGCGAATCGCAGACGATCGCGGCGCAGCGGTACGTGGGCATCGGCGGCATGAAGGGGGTGCCGAAGCGGGTGTTCCTGGCACTCGTGCCGCGGCTGCTCAACGTGCTGCGGGCGCTGCCGGGGAGATAAGGTAGCAGCACTCGATCCCACACCGACCGGACGTACGCCGCCGTGCGTCCGGTCGGCACCGCGCATGAGAGGGGCGTATGGACGAGCTACGCCTGAACAATCTGCGTCGGCCGCCGCGGAGCACGCTGCGGGACCACATCTCCGACGCGCTGCTCGCCGCGATCATCACCGGTGAGCTCGAGCCCGGTGAACTCTATTCGGCGCCGGCGCTGTCGGAGCGCTTCGGCGTCTCGCCGACGCCCGTGCGCGAGGCGATGCTCGACCTGGTCAAACGCGGCCTGGTGACGACGGTCCCCAACAAGGGTTTCCGCATCACGCAGGCGTCGACCGAGGACCTCGACGCGATCACGGCGATCCGGCTGTTGCTGGAGCCGCCGAGCGTCCGCGCGATCACGCCGATCGTCCCCGACGGTGACCTCCCCGGGCTGCGGGAGATGGCGCAGGACATCGTCGACGCGGGCGCACGAGGCGACCTCGTCGGCTACGTCGACACCGACACCCGTTTCCACCTCGCCCTGCTCGGTTACTGCGACAACCCGCGGTTGTCGGCGATCGTCGCCGATCTGCGCGCCCAGACGCGGCTGCTCGGACTGTCGGATCTGGATGAATCCCAGCTGCTCGAATCGGCCCGGGAGCATCTGACGATCGTCGACCTCATCGAGGCCCGTGACGCCGACGCCGTCGAGGCGGCGTTGCGCCGGCACATCGGACATGTGCGGGGGATCTGGGCGGGCAACGAGGAGTCGGCCTGAGGCGACGATCGGACGACGTCAGTCGGACGGCATCTCGTCGATGTCGGAGAGGTGGCCGGCGCCGCCGTCGAGTTCCGCGGGCGTCTCGGAGTGGTCTTCGAGGGCGTCGAGTCGCCGGCGTTCGGCGATGACGCCGGGATGCTCGCGGAAGGCGTCGAGGTAGGAGTCGGGCAGGTGGATGACGCCTGACCAGCCGGGCGTGCCGCGATACGCCTCGACGGCCCGGACGACGTCCTCGGCGGCGCACGCCGGATACTCGTCGGAGACGTACGCCTCGCCGACGATGTCGGCGAGCAGCCGGCTCGGGGCTGTGTCGTCGCCGCGCGCGAGGGCGAACAGCGGATAGGGCCGGTCGTCCCAGACGCCTTTGAGCCGCTTGGTGCCGAGGAGATGAGCCGTCCTGGCCAGCCCGTGGTGTTCGGCGTACTCGAACAGGATGTGGGCGACCTCCAACGTCACCACGAAATAGCGGCGTTGCGCGTACTCCAGGACGCGAAATCCGGTGTCGATGCTGGGGCCGACGAAGTCGACGACGTAGCGCTCGGCGCCGTGCTCGCCGTTGAGCACGTCCTCGTTGAGCTTCTCGGCGTCCTGCTGCGTGCCGGTCTCGACGATGCCGCGCGGGATGGCGACGCGGCGATCGGGGAAGGGGACCGTCGCGAGGAAGGCGCCGCCCTTCAGCATCATCGGCGTCTTCTCCAACAGGCTGCCCTGTTCGAAGTCGTCCATCGCGCCGATCCAGGCGTCGACGGCGTCGTAGCAGTCGCTTTCGGAGCGGATGGCGCAGGAGAAGATCAGTTCGTCGCCGATGGCCTTCCACAGGTCGAGCCTGCCGATGAGCGCCGGATGGCGTTCGGCGACGATCCGGCCGAGGGCCTCGGGGAACTCGCGGTAGAACTCGAGGAAGGTGGGCACCCAGCCGGCATCGAGCTCGGGCGGCACCAGATGCGACGGGCGTTGTCGCACGCTCTGCTTGAACCGCGTCGAATCCAGCAGGTCGCAGGAGAGGAACAGCACCGAACCGTCGGTGTTCGTCGCCGGATTCACGTGTCGTCGACGTCGATGACGGCGAACTCGGTGGTCGCGGCATCGTTCGGGACGTCGTCGGATCCGGTGACGGTCGCCGGATGTCGCTCCGGAGAGCCGGCCGGGCAGCCGTCGAGGCCGAGATAGCCGGCGCGGACGAGAGTGGCGGGGCGGGACACCTCGAAGAGGCAGGCGAGTCTGGCGAGGTCGCCGTCGTGAGCTGCGAAGGCGGCCTGGAACCGCGTCGCGGGCATGAGGAGGTTCGAGGCGAACACGTTGGCCTGGATGTCGGCGATGCCGCCGCCCGTGCGGGAGGCGGAACTCAAGGCGGCTCCGACGCGCAGATGATCGGGCGCGCGGAAGTGGAGGAAGTAGTGGCCGAGCTCGTGCGCGATCGCGAACCGGTCGCGCAGCCGGGACGTGTGGGTGGGCACGTGCACGGTGAAATCGTGTGGGCCGCGGATGATCAGTGAGTCTGTGCCGTCGTCGATCTCGAGCCGGCCGCCGAGCTTCTCGAGCAGCCGATGGACGTCGACGTGGCCGGTTTCGGGGTCGATGGCGTCGTGCTGCTCGGCGATCCGCTCGGCGTAGCGAGCGATCGCCGAATACGAGAGCTTCGACGACGTGGGCGGCGCAGGCGCGAGCGACGATGTGGACGCGTGCGTCGACTGCGGCGTGTCGGCGGTGGCGGACATGAGACGCCCCTTCCGGTGGATGCCCCGTCTCGGGTCAGCCTAGCGCTCAGGCCGCGAGGAGCTCGCCGAAGCCGTCGTGACGGAGGCTGAATGCGAGGATGTCCGACGGTTCGTGGGTGCGCAGCCATCGCGAGACGCCTTGGCGTTGGTCGGCGAGGGGCGCGTCGCGCAGGCGGAGCTCGCGGAGCAGCTCTCGGGTGGTCATGGGGCAGTACTGGTCCTCGGGGACGAGGTCGAGATCATCGTTGAATCGGCTCATCTTCAGCATCCAATCGAACGTCGACGGTGGGTGATCCGCCTGTCGTGGTGTCGAGTGCCAGGATAGTCAGTCTCATCCCGGGCGGGAACAGGAGTTCCTGCTGGTAGATCAGGTGTGGATCGCCGACTGGCGGTAGCCAGAGAGCCGGGGTGCCGGAGTGTGCGGTGACACGGAGCAATGCGGCGTCACCGGCGGCGGAAGGGCGGGCGAACTCCTCCTCCGCGACGCTCCGATCAAGCGAGGTGGACGTGAAGCGAGGTGGTCTCGATATCGACCCGACCAGGCCGGATAGAGCCGATGCCCGCACGCCGAACGTCTGTACGCAGCTTCGTACTCCGCGCCATGTCACGACGGGTGCTGGGAGGGTGTGTCGTTGCACGACGTCATCGAAGTCGTCGCGGAATCGAAGCGCGACGGTATCGCCGGCGCGTAGCGTCTGCACGCGCTCGTAGAACCGGTCCATCCGCTGCCAGCGCCGGGCCAGGGCGCGGTCGGCAGCGGAGTACATCGGCGAGAGGCTCTCGCCCTAGGCGGGTAGCCAAGTCCTGTGGTCATGCCGACTCGACTCCGCGGGTCCGGCCTCGGCCGGCGGCGTCTCGTCGGCTTGTGAAGAGTCCTCCATGCCTTGTTAGACGCGGCGCAGGGGCGGCCGGGTCCGCCGAGGATGCAGATCATGCCGGGTCCGGCGACATCATCGCCGGACCCGGCCACCGGCGCCGCGTCAGAAGACGAAACCCACCGGGAACGGATCGGTGGGATCGAGCAGGTAGTTGGCCGTGCCCGTCACCCAGGCGCGGCCGGTCAGCTCGGGGATCACCGCGGGACGGCCGCCGACGGTCACGTGTTCGGCGGCGCGGGCGTGGAACGTCGTGCCGAGGATCGATGAGTTGTGCAGCACCGCGTCGTCGGCGAGCAGGCTGCGCGCGATCTGCCGGGCGAGCAGTGCCGACGTGCCGGTGCCGCAGGGGGAGCGGTCGATCCAGCCGGGGTGGATCGCCATGCAGTTGCGGGTGACGTCGCCGGTGGACGTCGGATCGAGGAACAGGACGTGCTTGCAGCCGGAGATCCGCGGATCCTCGGCGTGCTGCGGCCGGCGCTGGTCGTTGATGGCGGCCATGATCGCCAGGCCGGCGGCGATGAGCTCGTCTTTACGGGAGCGGTCGAAGGGCAGACCGACGGCCGTCGGGTCGACGATCGCGTAGAAATTGCCGCCGTAGGCGATGTCGTAGCCGATCGGGCCGTACCCCGGGACGTCGACGGTGAGGTCGAGGGCGTCGCAGTACGACGGGACGTTGCGCAGCGTCACCGACTCGGCGTGGCCGTCGGGCGTCGCGACGGAGGCGACGACGCGCCCGGCCGGAGTGTCGAGGCGGATCTCGGTGACGGGGGCGGTGACCGGCACCATGCCGGCCTCCACCAGCGCCGTCGCGACGCCCATCGTGCCGTGCCCGCACATCGGCAGCAGGCCGCTGACCTCGATGTACAGCACACCGTAGTGGCCGTCGGGCGTCGTGGCGGGCTGCAGGATCGCCCCGCTCATCGACGCGTGGCCGCGCGGTTCGTTGACCAGCAGCATGCGCAGGCCGTCGAGGTGCTCGATGAAATGGATCCGGCGCTCGGGCATGGTGGCGCCCGGCACGGTGCCGACGCCGCCGGTGACGACGCGCGTCGGCATCCCCTCGGTGTGGGTGTCGATGGCGGAGATGATCCGCGAGCTGCGCATTGACTACTCCTTGATGGGATCGGAAGGTTCGGTGGCGCCCGCGAGAAGGGGCGGCGGCGCACCGTCGAGCTGTGCCAGTTCGATGAGTCGTACCGGTGCCGCGAACGGCCGACCGCCCGGCGCGGCCGCGGCCAGTCCGGGCGCGGCCTTGCCGTCCGCGAATCCGGACGATCCGCCGGCCCGGGCGTCGCGCAGCGCGGCGATCGCGGCGCCGCACATCCGGCCCTGGCAGGGGCCGAGGCCCGCGCGGGTGCCGAGCTTCACGGTCCGCCAGCTATCGCCGACGGGGGTGTCGGCGGCCGCGTCGAGCTCGCCGCGCGTCGTGCCCTCGCACCGACAGACGACGGTCTGCGGCTGCGCCCATTCGACCGCGCCGACGCCGATGGGGTGGGCGGCGGCGAGCCGGGCGGTGAACTGGACGGCCGTCTGCCGACGCGTCATGAGCCGGCGATCGGTGGCCGGATCGACGCCCGCGGCCGCTGTTCCGGCGACTCTGCCCTCGATGGCCGCGACCTGCGATCCGCCGATGCCGGTCAGCTCGCCGGCTGCGAAGACGCCGCTGACCGACGTGCGTCCGACGTCGTCGACGGCGACGAAGCCGGCCGCGTCGAGCACGGCGCCGGCCGCGACGGCCAGCTCGGTCTGGGGGGTGAAGCCGTGCGCGACGGCGACGGCGTCGACGGCCACGGTCTCCTCGCTGCCGGCGACGATCCGCCAGTCGGCGTCGAGTCGGGCGACCGTCGCCTGCTCGACGCGGCCGTCACCGGCGACGGCGACGACGGCTCGCCCGGTGCGCAGCGGCACCCGGTGGCGCAGTCCGGCGGCGGCGTATTCGATGAGTTCGGAGGCCTTGCCCGCGCTGTGCCGCAGCTCCCAGGGCCGCGCGGTCCACTCGCCGCGGATCCGGCGGGCCGGGTTGGCGTCGAGCACCGCCGGGACGCTCGCACCGGCGACGAGCAACGATTTGGCGACGGGAAGCAGGAACGGCCCGGTGCCGGAGACCAGCACCGTCCGGCCGACGGCGAGCCGTTGCGTCTTGGCCAGCGTCTGCGCGGCACCGGCGGTGTAGACCCCGGGCAGGTCCCAGCCGGGGAACGGGACGACGCGATCGTAGGCGCCGCTCGCGATGACGAGCGCGTCGCACCGCAGCGCCGAGATCTCGCGATCGGTGCCCTCGTAGCCGCGCGCGATCCAGATGGTCAGGGGCAGTTCGCCGACCGTGGTCCACGTGTTGGTGCGCGGGATCTCGGCCGTGACGGCCGTCGACGACGGCCGCCTCGCCCGGTTCGTCGCCGCGAACTCGGTGGTGGCGTCGGTATCAACGACGCGGCGCTGCTCCCGTTCGGCGGCGGCGTGGTCGCGCTCGATGCGGAACACCGAGGTCAGCGGCAGATACGCGCAGCGGACGGCGGTGGCCAGCCTGCCGGCGAGCATCGCCGAGGCCTCGTAGCCGTGCCCGATCCGCAGCGGACGCCGCACGCCGAACGCCGCCGGGATGCGGCGGTTGTACTGCCCGCCCAGGGCCTCGTTCGAATCGACGAGGGTCACCCGGGCACCGGCCGTCAGGGCGGCGTCCGCGGCGGCCATGCCGGCCGGGCCGCCACCGATGACGACGACGTGCCTGCTCATCGCGGATCCTCCGTTCGGGGCGTGGTGGCGACGACGGTCGTCGGCGACGCGTCGGGCGCGGCCGGTGGCGTCGGATCGGCGCGGGGCCGATCGAACCGGGACTGTGTGGCGACGACGTCGCCGTCCAGGGCCGGCCGGCGGCACAGCCGCACGTCGCGGCGGCCGTTGACGGTGGCCACGCAGTCGAAGCAGACCCCGATGCCGCAGAAGACGCCCCGGCCGCCACCCGTCGGCGCGGTGCGCCAGACGGGCCGGTCGGCGGCCAGCAGGACGGCCGCGAGCGTCTGACCTGCGACGCCGTGCACCGACTCGCCGTCGACGGTGATCGTCAGCGGACGGTCGGAGCGGCCGACGGGATCGCGGTCGGCGGGGATGAGCCTGGGCGTCATCGGATCGTCTCCCTCGGATCTGCCGCCGGCGTCACCGCTCGACCTCGTCGAGCGGTGTGGTGGTGCGGTCCTGCAACCGCGTGATGACTCCGGTCCGGCCCGCACCGGCGAGGTCGTCGGCGAGGACGGCCGGACGGTCGACGGTGAACGGGGCCAGGTCGTGCCTGCGGGGCCGGTCGAGCAATTCGTCGGTGACGATCGCCGCCGTCCCGACGGCCAGACCGACACCTGCTCCCTCGTGCCCGGTGGTGTGCCAGAGCCCCGGCAGCCGATGGTCCGGGCCGATGACGGGCAGGTGATCGTCGAGGTAGGCGCGGAATCCGCCGTACGCCCGCATGATCGGCACCTGCGCGAGCGACGGATACAGCCGCAGCGCTTTGCGTGCGATCGCGGCCAGGCTGTCGGACCGGATGCGGTCGTCGAAACCCGCCCGGCGCCGCGAGGACCCCATGAGCAGCGGCCCGCCGCGCGTCGACTCGACGACGGCGGAGGACTGCAAGGCGTCGGCGGAGCTGCCGACGGCCCCGACGTAGTCGGCGTCGTAGACCTTGTGGAAGACCGTCGGCGGCATCGGCGCGGTGACCAGCACGTCGCCGCGCCGCGGCCGGACCGCGATCGGGGTGCCGAGCACCGCCCCGACGGCGCCGGACCACGGCCCGGCGGCGTTGATGACGACGGCGGCGTGCCGGTCGCCGCGCGTCGTGCGGACGCCGACGATCCGGCCGCCGACGACGATCGCGCCGAGCACGCCGCAGCCCGATTCGACGGTCGCCCCGCGGCGCACCGCATCGGAGAGCAGTGCCGCCGCGGCGCCCGCGGGCTGCACCTGCGCGTCGTCCGGGTAGTGGACGGCGGTGGCGACGTCGCGGGTGAGGTGCGGTTCGGCGGCGGCGAGTTCGGCGGCGGTCAGCTCCACACTGCGCACGCCGGTGTCGGTCTGCGACGCGGCGAAGACGCGCAGGGCCGTCGCGCCCGGCTCGGTGGTGGCCACGACGATGCCGCCCTTGGGCTCCCACTCGACGTGATCGGCGAGGCCGACGTCGGCGAGTTCGGCCACCACCTGCGGCCACAGCGCGCGGGAGAACACGGCGAGGTCGAGCTCTGCGCCCGGCGGCTTGTCGGAGACGAGGACGTTGCCCTCGCCGTGCGAGGTGGTGCCGGAGGCGACACCGCCCCGCTCACAGACGCGGACGTCGGCGCCGGCGACCGCCAGCTCGCGCGCGAGTGCGCAGCCGATGATCCCGGCGCCGACGACGATGACGTCGGACGTCGTCACCGCCGGGGGACGCCGTTCGTGGTCTGGGGCACGTCGGCGTCGTCCCGCAGCTCCGGCGGCAGCAGATCCTGCGGCAGCGACTGGAAGGTGACCGGCCGCAGGAAGCGCTCGATGGCGGCGGTGCCCACGGACGTCGTGCCCGGCGCGGTGGTGGCCGGGTACGGGCCGCCGTGCTGCTGCGCGTAGGTCACCGAGACGCCGGTGGACCAGCCGTTCCACAGCACGCGGCCGGCCTTGGTCGTGGCGATCGCGATGAGCTCGGCGGCGTGCTCGTCGTCGTTCTCGGCGAAGACGCTCGCGCTGAGCTGGCCCTCGACGGCGCGGGCGACGGCGAAGAGCTCGTCGATGTCGCGGTAGCGCACCGCGAGGGTGGCCGGACCGAACATCTCCTGCATGAGCGTCTCGGGATCGGCGAGCAGGACCGCGGCGTCGACGGCGAGCAGGGAGCCCTGCCCGGGGCCGCCACCGGCGATGAACTCGACGCCCTCGTGGGCGCTGATCGCCTCGACGGCGGCCGTGAAGCCGCGCGCGATGTGCTCGTTGAGCAGCTCACCGGTCGGGACCGTGCCGATGACCTCGGCGGCCGCCGCGATCACTCCGGAGTCGGCGGGCACCGCGAGGATGCCGGGCTTGGTGCACAGCTGGCCGGCGCTGGCGCAGACCGCCGCCGTCAGGCCCTTCGCGATCTCGGCCGGACGCGCCGCCGCTGCCGCGGGCGTCACGAAGACCGGGTTGACGGAGCCGAGCTCGCCGAAGAACGGGATCGGCGTCGGGCGGCTCGCCGCGAGGTCGAAGAGCGCGCGTCCGCCGGCCGTCGAGCCGGTGAAGGAGCCGGCCGCGACGTCCGGATGGGCCAGCGCCCGCAGGCCGGCGGGCCGGCCGTAGAGGATGCCGAAGACGCCCGCGGGTGCGCCCGTCTCGGCGACGGCCGCGGCGATGACCTCGGCTGTGGCGGCCGAGAGCCGCAGGTGGCCGTTGTTGGCCTTGACGATGACCGGGCAGCCGGCGGCGAGCGCCGATGCGGTGTCGCCGCCCGCGACGGAGAAGGCGAACGGGAAGTTGCTCGCCGCGTAGTTGACGACGGGCCCGACCGGCAGCTTGATGCGGCGCAACTCGGGACGCGGCGCGCCCATCGGCCAGTCGGCGTCGGCCGGGTCGATGCGGGCGTCGAGATAGCCGCCGTCGAGGATGACCTCGGCGAAGATGCGCAGTTGGAAGGTGGTGCGGGTCAGCTCGCCGTTCAGCCGCGCATCGGGCAGGTGCGTCTCTTCCTTGGCGATCGCGACGAGCTCGGCGCGGCGGGCCTCCAGCCCGTCGGCGATGGCGCCCAGCAGCCGGGCCCGGCCGGCGCGATCGCTCGCGGGCCAGTCGGCGACGGCCGAGACCGCGGCCGCCACGAGGGCGTCGACGGCTTCGTCGGACGTGTTCTGCGGGATGGTCGGGACGTTTGCGGGTGTCGCCATGACTTCTCGTCTCCTCCTCGTGCTGCGGTCTTGTTCGGTCGGTCAGACGCTATCGCGCGGTACTGACAGAAAAGCGTTTCCGTGCCGGTCGGCGGGGGAGAAACCACCGCCGACCGGCACGGACGTCGCGGATCGGTCAGCGGTAGCCGTTGGCGACGGCGCGCTCGGTGTCGGCGGTGATGCGGGTGACCAGCGCCTCCGACAGCGGGAGCCGCGGCGGACGGCAGGCGCCGCCCTTGCGTCCGACGATGTCCATCGAGAGCTTGATGGCCTGGACGAACTCGGTCTTCGAGTCCCAGCGGAGCAGCGAATGCAGGTCGCGGTAGATCTCCTGGCCGCGCACGAGGTCCTCGACCTTGCCCGAGGTGCAGAGGTTGAAGAGCTCGATGCACGACTGCGGGATCGCGTTCGGGTAGCCCGAGACCCAGCCGACGGCGCCGGCGAGGCCGACCTCGAGCACCGTGTCGTCGGTGCCGATGAGGATGTCGATGTCCGGCGCGAGCTCCTTGATCTCGTAGATCCGGCGGGGATCGCCCGAGAACTCCTTGACGCCCACCATGTTGCCCGCCGCGTGGATGTCGGCGATCAGCTCGGGGACGAGATCGACCTTGGTGTCGATCGGGTTGTTGTAGCCGATGATGGGCAGGCCGACCTTGCCGACGGTGGCGTAGTGGTCCTTCACCTGCTCGTGGTTCGCGCGGTAGCTGTTCGGGGGCAGCAGCATGACGCACTGCGCGCCGGCCTCGGCGGCCTGCTCGGCCCAGCGCGCCGACTGGAGCGCGCCGTACGCGCCGACGCCGGCCATGACGGTGAAGCCCTCGGGCGAGGCCTCGACGGCGGTCTTGACGACCTGCGCGCGCTCGACGTCGCTGAGGTTCTGGTACTCGCCGAGCGAGCCGTTGGGGGCGACGCCGTCGCAGCCGTTGGCGGCCAGCCAGGCGACGTGCTCGGCGAAGCCGTCGTAGTCCACGGACATGTCGTCGTTGAACGGCAGGGCGGTGGCCACGATGACGCCGTGCCACGGGGTGCGGGTCGCCATAGAAACTCTCCTTGGTGTCGAGGTGTGAGGTGTTGTGCGGAGTCAGCGATCACGTCTAGATGTGATGTGACATTGCACTGAGGGTATCGAGCCTTGACCGTGTTGGCAAGGGGTCGCGTCCACTGATCTGCCCCGCGCGAGCGAGGCCTCTCCGCGAGTCAGAATTTCGCGTTGGCTCGCGTCCTTCTGCTACGGCGGCCGCGTCAGGCGCGGACGCCGAGCCGGGCGAGGAGGTCGGCGTCGATGGCGTCGAGCTCGCGGGACAGCGCGGCGTGCGCCGCCCGGCGACGGGCGGCCGGCATCCGTTCGGCGGCCGCGACGGCCGTACCGAGATCCGACAGCCGGTCCGTCATCGCCGTGACGAACGCGGCGGTCTCCTTGTCGGCAGACCTTCCGGCGCCGTGGGCGGAGACCTGAGCGACGTTCTGCTCGGCCGCCGCGATCCGGCCGGAGAGCCTGGCGCCGGCGGCGCTGAACTGCGCGACCTTCTCCGGGGGGACGCCGTAGCGGGCGGCCTGCAGCTCGGTGTACCGCTCGCGGGCGACGACGGCACCGCGATAGACGATGGGGACGAGCACCGGAGCGAGCACGCGGGAGACGGCGAGGTAGCGCTTCGCCTTCGCCACGGAGAGCAGCCTGCCCTCGGCGGCGACGCGGGCGTTGGCCTCCGCGATCTGCACCTGTGCCTTGCGTTCGGCGGCGGCGGACTTGGCATCGAGCTTCGCCGCGAGCGTGCCGGCCTTGGTCGAGCGCTTCGTCTCGCGGGCCGTGCGCTTGTCGGCCTTGACGGCCCGGCGGATCTCGGCGTTCTCCCGCTTGCGCACGGACTTGGCACCCTCCCGCGCCTCCGCCCGGGCCTTCGTCTTGAGTGCCTTCGCCTCGGCCTTGCGGGTCGCGCGCGTCTTCCGGCTGCCGAACATCATGGTCCCCTTGATCTGTCGCACACCGTCGGTGCTCAGAATGTCATATCCACGTGGTCATGGTGGCCGTGCCCCGCGGGCGGGCCGGGCGAAAGGCGACGATCGCGGTTCTCGTGGCCGGCGGCTCGAGAACTGTCGGACCCACGTGGTTGCCTGGCTGTGGAGAGATGCTTGAATAGAGTGAGGCGGGACATGGGTGACGCGGTGCGTGCTCGGGACCTCGTCGGCTGCCGCCATCGTTTCCGGCTGGAGCAGCGGGCGCGGGCGGTCGACGGTGAGCCCGTCGTCGGCGTGGGTGCGGAGTTGCGCATCGACGCGGCCCGGCGACACCGGGAGCGGTTGCGGGACGTCCTGGCGGCGGGCGCATCCGGGGAGGGCGCGCAGGGGTGGCGGGACGTCGCCGGTCTCGGGTCGGACGCGACGCTCGCCGCCTGCCGGGCGGGGGTCGGACGGCTCTGGGCGGCGCAGTTGCCGACGTTCGCCGGCCGCACCGGCGCCGCCGACCTGCTCGTCCGGGTGGGCGAGCGGTACGTGCCCGTCATCGTCGTCAACCATCGGGCGGGCGACCCGGGTGAGGGCGCGCTCGTCTCGCCGCTGCACGTCTTCGAGCCTGCGACCAGCGAGGCGCGTCGCGCCCGCGGCGACCAGCGCGACGTCATGCGTCTGGCCCATCTGTGGCGGATGCTCGACGCCGCCGGCCTCGCCGAGCCGACGCCGCGCGGCGGCGTCATCGGCTCGGAGGGCGACCACATCGTGGTTCTCGACCTGACTGCCGACCTCGCCGCCTACGACCAGCGTCTGGCCGACCGCCTGGCGGTGCTCGCCGGGGAGGTGACGACGGAGGCCCAGCGGGTGTCCGAGTGCCGGGGCTGTCCGTTCTGGTCCGGCTGTGAGGCCGATCTGATTGCGCGGCGGGACGTCAGCATCGTCGCGCGTCCGGAGCAGGCCCGCACGCTGGCGGAGTCGGGGGTGCGCACCGTCGATCAGCTCGCCGCGCTCACGGACGTCGACGCCAAGCTGGCCGACGCCGTCGCTCTCGCCCGGGCGTTCGTCGCGGGCTATCCGGCCGTCCGCAAGAAGGCGGACGTCGCCGTGCGGCGCGCGGACGTCGAGGTGGACGTCGACATGGAGAGTTACGGCGAGGACGGCGCCTATCTGTGGGGCACGCTCATCACCGACACGACGAACCCGCGCCGAAAGCCCGAGTACCGGCCGTTCGTCACGTGGCGGCCGCTGCCGGACGAGGATGAGGCGCGCTCGTTCTCGTCCTTCTGGCACTGGCTCATGGGCGTGCGCCGCGACGCTCGCGCGAAGGATCGGACGTTCGCCGCCTACTGCTACAGCCAGCACGCCGAGAACCGCTGGCTGCTCGGCTCGGCCGACCGGTTCGCCGGACGTCCCGGGGTGCCGACGCGCGAGGAGGTCGCCGCGTTCATCGCCTCCGACGAATGGGTCGACGTCTTCGAATCCGTCCGCGACGGCTTCCTGTCGATCGACGGCAAGGGTCTCAAGAAGTTCGCCCCGCTCGCCGGCTTCACCTGGCGCGACGCCGAGGCCGGCGGCGAGGCGTCGATGGCCTGGTACCGCCAGGCGTCGGGAATGGCGGGGACGCCCGACGAATCCCAGCGCCGCCGGATCCTGCACTACAACGAGGACGACGTGCGCGCCACGAAGGCGCTGCGCGAGTGGCTGTCCGGCCCGGTCGCGGACGTCATCCCGCTGGCCACGGACCTGCGGGGGTGACGACGGGGTTTCGTGGGCGGTGGTGGTGGGCGGGCACGCCCGGGCCGCAGTCCCCCGCGCTGGCTCGTTCCTCGCCGGCGCTCCCGTCAAGCCCGATGCCAGCGGCCCGGGCGGGGCCGCTTACCGCCACCGCCGGTGCGCTCGTTCGCCTTCTGGTCAGCGCGGCGCCATGCGCAGGGCGCCGTCCATGCGGATGGTCTCGCCGTTGAGGTAGTCGTGGCGGACGATGTACTCGGCCAGCTCGGCGTAGTCCTCCGGGCGGCCGAGGCGCTGCGGGAAGGGGACGCCGGCCTCGAGGGTCGCGCGGAACTCGGGGGTGACGCCGGCGAGCATCGGGGTGTCGATGATGCCCGGGGCGATGGTGGCGACGCGGATGCCGAACTGAGCGAGGTCGCGGGCCGCGCAGATCGTCATCGAGTGCACGGCGCCCTTCGACGCGGCGTAGGCGATCTGGCCGACCTGGCCTTCGAAGGCCGCCACCGAGGCGGTGTTGACGACGACGCCGCGTGCTCCGTCGTCGCCGACGGGCTCGGTCTGCGACATCGACTGCGCCGCCAGCCGCATGACGTTGAACGTGCCGACGACGTTGATGTCGATGACCTTGCGGAACAGTCCGAGGTCGTGGGGTCCGCTGCGCGTCAGGATCCGGCTCGCCCAGCCGACGCCGGCGCAGTTGACCGCCGCGCGCAGCGGCCGGCCCGCGGCCTCGACCGTCGCGACGGCAGCGGCGACCTGCTCCTCGTCGGTGACGTCCGCAGCCAGATACGTGACGCCGTAGACCGCCTCGGCCTTCTCGATCGACGCCGGCAGGTCGAGGGCGTAGACGTTCGCGCCGGTGGCGGCCAGGCGACGGGCCGTCGCGTTGCCGAGGCCGGACGCCCCTCCGGTGACGACGGCGGCGGAATTCGACAGGTTCACGGATGCCTCCCGGTACGGCTGTGACTGATGACGCGTGCCACCGTATCGGCCGAGGCGGAGAGCTTCCCGGATGTCCGGCCCAGCGGGCCGCCGTGACGATATTCTCCTCGGTGCTTCGCTCAGCCGGACATCCGGGAAGCTTTCAGTCGCGCGCGGCCGAGACGGCAGCCCGTCGCCGGGCCAACGCCAGATACCAGACGCCGAGCACGACGATGGCGACCGCCGCCGAGATCGACAGGGCCCCGACCAGCACGGATCCGGCCGCGATGACCCCCTCGACGAGCAGCCAGACGGCGAACAGGAAGAACAGCGCGGCCGCGGCCTTCGCGATGGTGCGCTCCGGCAGGTGCTTGTGCAGCACGGCGCCGACGACGATGGCGAGGGCGTCGGCGGCGACCATGCCGATCGTCGAGCCGATCCAGACGCCCAGCCAGTCGTTGTCGGCGGCGAGGGTGATGGTGGCGAGCATCGTCTTGTCGCCGAGTTCGGCGAGTGTGAACGACGAGATGACGGCGAGCAACGCCGAGCCGGTGATCCGGGCGGCGCGGCCGGCCTCGTCGTCTGAGAGGTCGTCGCCGCGCAGCGTCCAGAAGCCGAAGACGGCCATCGCGAGCCCCGCGACGATCGACAGCAGATCGGTGGGGATGGCCAGGCCGAGGTGATGCCCGGCGAAGACGGAGACCGCGTGGACGGCCGTCGTCGCGGTGAGGATGCCCAGCAGCACGACCCACCAGCGGTAGCGCAGCGCGTACGTCATGGCCATCAGTTGGCTCTTGTCGCCGAGCTCGGCGACGAAGACGACGCCGAAACTGAGAGCGAGGGCAGCGAGCACGACAAGACCTTTCGACGCGGCGGACCCGTCCACGGTAGGTGCACCGTGAACGGGTCCGCAACTCGTCGCGCAGCCTGTTCGCGCAGGTCGGAGGCCCTTTCTTCGAGATCAGGCCGCCCGAACTCGAGAGCCTGGGCTCACCTCACCCAGGCCGTCGCCTCTCCGGGGAGGCGACCGTCGACGAGCGGTGCGCTGGTCAGCAGCACGTCGCCCGCGGGCAGGTCGATCGGATCGGAGCCGAAGTTCGTCACCGAGCGCCAGCCGTTCGGCCGCACGAAATCGACCACGGTCTCGCTGCCCTCGCCCCAGGCGAGGGACTCGGCGGTCTGCAGATCGCGACGCAGCGCGAGCGCCGCCCGATACAGCGACAGCGTCGACGCCGGATCGTCCTCTTCGACCGCGACCGCGTGTGACGCGAACCAGCTCGGCTGCGGCAGATGGGCCGGGCCGTCGCCGAAGCCGAACGACGGGCCGTCCGGCGTCCACGGCAGCGGCACCCGGCAGCCGTCGCGGCCGATGACGGTGCCCCCGGTGCGGAAGAACGTCGGGTCCTGCCGCGCTTCGGAGGGGATGTCGCCGACCTCCTGCAGCCCCAGTTCCTCGCCCTGGTACAGGTACGACGACCCGGGCAATGCCAGCATGAGCATCGTCGCCGCGCGTCCCCGCCGCTCGCCGGCCGCGGCGTCGACGCCGTCGGGCGAGCCGCCGCCGCCGAGCCAGTCCGGCGCGTGCCGGCCGCTGCCCGCGGGCAGGCCGTAGCGCGTCGGATGCCGGATGACGTCGTGGTTGGAGAGCACCCACGTCGACGACGAGCCGGACTCGGCGGCGAGCGCGAGATTCTCGGACACGATGCCCTTGAACTGCGTCGCGTCGAACTCCGCCATCAACAGATCGAAGTTGAACGCCTGGCCGAGCCCGGTGGGGCTGGCGTAGCGCGCCCGACGCGAGGTGTGCACCCACGCCTCGGCGACGGCCGTGCGCGGCGGGTCGTACTCCTCGAAGACCTTGCGCCATTCGGCGTAGATCTCGTGCACCTCGTCGCGGTCGGAGAAGGGATGGCCGTGCACCAGCACGTTCTCGCCGAGCCCGACCTCCTCCCAGCCGGCGAACGGCTCCGAGAGGTCCTTGCGGAGGTAGTGCGCGACGTCGATGCGGAAGCCGTCGACCCCGCGATCAGACCAGAACCTGAGCGTCTGCAGGAAGTCCTCGCGCACCCCCGGATGTTCCCAGTTGAGGTCCGGCTGCTCCTTCGCGAACATGTGCAGGTACCACTGTCCCGGGCTGCCGTCGGGCTCGGTCACCCGCGTCCACGCCGGCCCGCCGAAGTGCGACCGCCAGTCGTTGGGGGGCTCGTCGCCGTTCGGGCCTTTGCCCTCGAAGAAGTGGTACAGCTCCCGGGCCGCTGAGCCGCGCCCGGCGGGCACCGCCTCCTGGAACCAGACGTGCTGGTCGGAGGTGTGGTTCGGCACGATGTCGACGACGAGCCGGATGCCCGCGGCGTGCAGCGCCGCCGACATCTCATCGAAGTCCTCCAGGGTGCCGAGCTTCGGATCGACGTCGCGGTAGTCCGCGACGTCGTAGCCGCCGTCGGCGAGTTCCGACGGATAGAACGGGCTGAGCCACACGGCGTCGACGCCGAGTTCGGCCAGGTAGGGCACCTTCGCGGTGATGCCCTTGATGTTGCCGATCCCGTCGCCGTCGGAATCCGCGAAGCTGCGGGGATAGATCTGATAGACGACCGCCTGCCGCCACCAGTCCCGCTCTGCCGTCGAGTTCATCGTTTCCCCCGTCACTGCTTCCTTTCCCGTCTTCTGGTCATGGATGAGACCGAACATTCACCGGCGCCGCGACCGAACGGCCGCGACGCCGGTGAATGATGCCGGACTCACTTGGTGAGGCCGACTCCGCTGTTGCTCGTCAGGCTGACGCCGCTGGCGGCGTCGAAGACGTGGAGCTTATCGGTGTCGAGCCAGAGCTCGGTCTGCTGCCCGGCATGGGCCTCGGACGCCGCGTCGAGCCGGGCGACGGTCAGCGTCGTCCCACCGGCGCCGTTCGGGATGTCGAAGTAGGCGAACGTGTCCGAACCGAGCGACTCCACGAGGTCGACGTTGACGGTGAACCGGAAGCCCGGCTTGTGACCGACGAACGTCGAGTCCTCGAAGAACTCCGAGCGGATGCCGACGAGGACCTCGCCGTTGGATCGAGCCGCAGAGGCGGCGCTCTGCACGGCGCTGGAGTTGCCCAGCGGAATCGCGCCGATGGCCGTCTCGACGCCGCCCGAGACGAGCCGGCCGGGCAGCAGGTTCATCGCCGGGCTGCCGATGAAGCCGGCGACGAAGACGTTGGCCGGCCGGTTGTACAGATCCCTGGGCGCACCGATCTGCTGGACGGCGCCCGCCTTCATGACGACCACGCGGTCACCGAGCGTCATGGCCTCGGTCTGGTCGTGCGTGACGTAGACCGTCGTCGTCCCGAGATCGTGCTGCAGCTTGGCGATCGACGTCCGCATCTGACCGCGGAGCTTGGCGTCGAGGTTGGACAGCGGCTCGTCCATGAGGAACGCCTTCGGCGACCGGACGATCGCGCGTCCCATCGCGACGCGCTGCCGCTGGCCGCCGGAGAGGTTGGCCGGCTTGCGGTCGAGGTACTGCGTGATGTCGAGGATGCGCGCCGCCTCGTCGACCTTCCGGCCGATCTGGTCCTTCGGCATCTTCGCCAGGGTCAGCGGGAAGGCGATGTTCTCGCGGACCGTCATGTGCGGGTACAGCGCGTAGGACTGGAAGACCATCGCGATGTCGCGGTCCTTCGGCGCCTTCTCGTTGACGCGTTCGCCGCCGATCCGCAGCTCGCCTTCGCTGATGTCTTCCAGCCCGGCGATCATGTTGAGCGTCGTCGATTTCCCGCAGCCCGACGGGCCGACGAGGATGACGAACTCGCCGTCGGCGATCTCGATGTCGACGCCTTGGACGCCGACTGCGCCGTCGGGGTAGATCTTGCGGACGTTGTCAAGGGTGATTTCGGCCATGATGTGCTCCTGGAGGTCAGCCCTTGACCGCACCGGACGTGAGTCCGGCGACGATCCTGCGCTGGAAGATGAGGACGAAGATGACGATGGGGACGGTGATGATGACGGCCGCGGCGGCGATCGGCGAGGTCGGCCGCTCGTAGGTCGTCGCACCGGTGAAGTAGGACATCGCGGCCGGAACGGTGCGCGAGGCCGACGTCGACGAGAGCGAGATCGCGAACAGAAAGTCGTTCCAGCAGGAGATGAAGACGATGATCGCGGTGGTGAAGACGCCGGGCGCGGCCAGCGGTGCGATGACCTTCCGGAACGCCTGGAACGGCGTGGCGCCGTCCATCTTCGCGGCCTTCTCCAGATCCCACGGGATCTCGCGGAAGAATGCGCTCAGCGTGTAGGTCGAGAGCGGCAGGGCGAAGGTCACGTAGGGGATGATGAGTCCGGCCCAGGTGTCGAACAGGCCGACGGCCGTCTCGATCTTGAACAGCGGGGTGACCAGTGCGATCTGCGGGAACATCGCGATGAGCAGCGATGCGCCGATGATCGCCTTCTTCCCCGGGAAATCGAGCCGGGCGATGGCATAGGCCATCATCGTGCCGAACAGCAGCGCGATGAACGTGGCGATCGCGCAGATGCCGATCGAGTTGATCAGTGCGCGCAGGAAGATCTCGTCGGAGAAGATCCGCGCGTAGCTGTCGAAGGTCATCGAGGTCGGCAGGAAATTGCCGTCGTTGAGCGAGCCCGAGTCCTTGAGCGACAGCGAGATGATCCAGACGACGGGGATGAAGGCGTAGACGAGGACGAGGATTCCGGCCCCGGTCCACCAGGCTTTCTTCGCGGGCGTCGCCGCTCCGTAGCTCATCGCTTGTCTCCGTCCGAACCGGGCGCCGCGGCGCCGAAGAGCTTGATGTACAGGAAGGCGATCGCCGCGATGGTCATGAAGATGAGCACCGACATCGTCGAACCGATACCGAGGTTGAGGCCTCGGATCAGGTTGTTGTACGCCAGCATCGAGACGGATCCCGTCTCGTTCGAGCCGCCGGTCAACACGAAGATGTTGTCGAAGATGCGGAACGAATCCATCGTGCGGAAGAGCAGGGCGACGAGGATCGCGGGCTTGATGATCGGCAGGGTGATCTTCCAGAACTTCTGCCAGGCGGTCGCGCCGTCCAGCGAGGCGGCCTTGAGCAGATCTTCGGGCACCAGGGCGAGTCCGGCCATGATGAGCAGCGCCATGAACGGCACCGTCTTCCACACCTCGGAGAGGATGATGATGGCGATCGACGACCACTTGTCGGTGAGCGGCGCGGAGTCACCCGCGAGCCAGCCGAGGTTCTGCGTCCAGGCGAAACGCCAGGAGAACGCGGCGACCACCGTGACGATCGCGTACGGAACGAGCGCGGAGGTCCGGACCAGGCCCTTGCCGACGATCGTGCGGTGCATGACGACGGCGAGGATGAGACCGAAGACGAGCTCGAAGAAGGTGCCGATGACGGTGTAGATCATCGTGACGCCGAACGCATTCCACCAGATCGGGCTGGAGAGCACGGTGATGTAGTTGTCGAGGAAGACGAACTTGTTGTCGTCCGGCATCCGCAGATCGGCGCGGAAGAACGAGAGCCACACGGCATAGACCAGCGGATAGGCGGTGACCGCCATCATCACGATGATGCCGGGCGCGCAGAGCATCAGTCCGAGCCGGCGCTCAGCGGCCTTGTCGTCGTTCACGGCAGGATCCCCTTTCCTTCGAGAGTGTCCTGGATGTCCTTGCGGAGCTTGTCGGCCGTGGCCTGCGGCTGAATCGCGGACGGCGGCGACAAAGCCGTCGAGATGATCGTCGAGATGTTCTGGTAGAACGGCGTCTTCGGACGCGTCTTGGCGATCTTCAGCTGCTCCAGAAGGATCTTGTACATCGGGTATTCCTTCTGGAACGCCGGATCCGCATAGACCTTCGTGTTGACCGGCACCGCGCCGCCCGTCTGCGACAGCTTGAGCTGGCTCTCCGGGCTGCGCAGGCACAATGCCGCCTGGTACGCCTCGTCGGGATGCTCCGAGTACTTGCTGATGGCGAAGTTCATGCCGCCGAGCGTGACGCTGGCCTCCTTGCCGGGGATGACCTCCGGATAGGGCGCGAACGCCAGATCGTCGGCCACGGCCTTCGTCGCCGGCTTCTTCTCACCGGCTGTCTTCATGGACGCCAGGACGTACGGCCAGTTGATGGAGAACGCCGACTCGCCGGCTTCCAGCTGGGCGAAGACCTCGGTCTCCTGGCTGTTCGAGAGGGATTTACTGGCGGCGCTGGAGGTGGCGAAACGCTTGAGCAGTTCCAGGGCCTTGACGGCGTTGTCGTCGACCGTCGCCTCGGTGCTGTCCGCATTGATGACGGTGCCGCCGTAGGAGTTCAGCAGCGCGTTGAACGCGACGACGTAGCCCTCGTACTTGGCGGCGGTGAGGCCGATCTGGTGCGGCTTTCCGGCCTTCTCCAGATCGGCGGCCATCGTCAGCATCTCGTCCCAGGTCTTCGGGACCTTGGGTACGAGGGACTTGCGATACCAGAGGAGCTGCACATTGGTGTGCTTGGGAATGCCGTAGAGCTTGTCTTTCCAGGTCGCCGAATCGATCGGCGGCTGCAGCGTGTCCTTCGTGGCCTCGGTGGCCTGCGGACCGGTGAGTTCGCGGATCCAGCCGGCCTCGGCGAACTCGGCCGTCCACGTGACGTCGAGGCCGAGCAGGTCCATGCCCTTGTCCTTCGCCGCGAGCCGGCGCACGTACTGCTCGCGCTGGCTGTCGGCGTCGGCGGGCGTGAGGTTGCCGACGATCGTGTATTTGCCTGCGGCCTGCTTGTTGCAGTCCGCGATGAGCTTGTCGAAACCGCCGTCGCCCATACCGCCGTAGAGGTTGACGACGATGCCGTCGTCGCTGGAGCAGGCGGAGACCAGTCCGGCGGCCACCGTCGCGGCGGCGGCCGCGGCCACGATCCGCCGCCTGCGGCGCGGCCTTCTGGGGCTTGCGGAATCGCCCATATACGGTGGGCTTCCCCTCCGGCCCCGGGGGAACCAAGGCATATGCGCAGTCCTCTCTCTCGGCGTGCGCACCTCGTACACGGGGCGCGCTCGAATGGAGTCGAAGCGCGTCGACTCGTGCGTAAGGTAGCGAACACGGGTGACCGGTGTCACAGGAACGGTGAAACCCCGGAGAGTTCGACGGGTCCGCCGATGTGACGACGCGGCGCGGCGGTGCGTCATTACTCTGTTGTTCGGCCGCCTCCGGGTGGCCGAACACGAAGGTCTCCGCCGCAGGGGCGGGCCGGGCGCGTCCTGCGTCCGCGGGACACGGACATTGCCGGCAGGCACCGAGCCGAGAGGATGACGGCGTGGCCACCATGGACGACGTCGCCCGCCGGGCGGGTGTGTCGCGGAGCACGGTCTCCTACGCGCTGAGCGGCTCCCGGCCGGTCTCGGAGTCGACGCGGCGCGAGATCCGGGCGGCGATGACCGAGCTCGGCTACACCCCGAACGCGCTGGCCCGCGGGCTGGCGGCCGGCAGCTCCCGGGTGCTGGCGCTGCTCTTCCCGACGCCGGAGTCCGGCCTCGGCGCCAACGACGCCGAGTACGTGGTGGCCGCGGCGGCGCAGGCCCGCGAGGCCGGCTACCACATGGTGCTCTGGCCGTATCCGAGCGGCGAGATCGACGCGGTCGAGCAGCTCATCGGCACGGGGCTCGTCGACGGCGTCCTCGTCATGGAGGTGCGGATGGACGATCCCCGCCTGCCGCTGCTCGAACGATCGAACACCCCGTTCGTCCTCGTCGGACGCAACGGCGACCCCGAGCGGTACTCCTACTGCGATGCCGATTTCGCCGCCGGGGGCGAGTGCGCCGTCCGCCACCTGGCGGAGCTCGGCCATCGCGAGATCGTCGTGCTCAACCGTGACCCGGCGACGCTCGCCGACGGCGTCGGCGCCGACGTCCGCACGCGCGACGGCGTCCTCGACGCCTGCACGCGGCACCGTATCGCCTTCCACGTCGTACCGGCCGAGCGGCAGTTCGCGGCGGGTTGGGCGGCGTTCGAACGCATGTCGATCGTCGCTCCGGGCGCGACGGCCGTCGTCCACAACAACGACGCGGCGATCCTCGGTTACATCGCGGCGGCCGCCGAGCGCGGACTGCGCGTCCCGCGGGACCTTTCGGTGATCGCCCTCAACACCGGCGGCGCGGCGGCCGTGCGGAGCCGGCCCGAGCTGACGAGCGTCAGCCCCGATCACCGCGAGCTCGCGCGGAACGCGACGCGCGTGCTCGTGCGGCGTCTGGCCGGTGGGGCCGCCCAGACGTGGGCGCGAGGTGCGCGGCCGCCGGGGCAGGCGCGGTTGCAACTGCTCAGCGAGCCGGTCCTCGTCGACCGCGGCAGCACGGCGCCGCCGCGATCGGGCCTGCGCCCGGTCGAGCCGGGGTGCGCCGACACGGCCTGAGCGGTGGGTGTGCTCGGCCGGATCGGGCGTCAGGCCGCGAGCAGGAGTGACAGCACGGCGGTGTCGGGGTCGGCGGCCGGATCGATGCACACGGCGTTGCGCATCCCGACCACCGTGCCCGCCGAATCGGCGAGGGCCCAGCCGGCGCGATGATCGAGGCCCAGCTCGGGGACGCCCGGCAGCAGGATGCAGCCGGAGGCGACGGTCTCGCATTCGGGGACCGGTGTCACCGTCTCGGCGGGCGGATGGATGACGGCGAGAGCGGGCGGCGGGCTGACGAACATCCCGGGACGTACCTGGCCGTCGACGGCGACGAGTCCGACGGCGAGCAGCAGTCCGACGGTGTCGGCGTCCGCGCCGGCCGGTTTGTGTTCGACGGCCCGGAACACCGTCGTCGCCGGTACGAGTCCGGGCCGGCAGGCCAGCCGCAGGCTCGCGACCAGCAGTTGCGTCCATTCGAGTGTCCCGGTGGGCCAGCGTCCGGAGATGAGCATTCCCCGCAGTACTCCGTCGCTGCCGAACGGTGTCAGTCCGATGGCGGTGGTGCGCATGGCCGTCCTCCCTCGCGTCTCGCGACGGGCAGGGTGCCCGTAACCCAGCGTGCGCGCGCCGTGGACGGGGCGCAACCGGAACGCCGAAGGCCCCGCCGGACGGCGGGGCCTTCGGGTCGAGCAGGAGGATGCGCCACCCGGTCCGGACGGCGCCTCGCGGCGGTCAGGCGACGATGAGACCCGGCGTCTGCGCGACGGCCTTCGCGTAGCGGTCGGCGGCGTCGGCCCAGTTGACGACGTTCCACCACGCCTTGACGTAGTCCGGCTTCACGTTCTTGTACTGCAGGTAGAACGCGTGCTCCCACATGTCGAGCATGACGACCGGGATGATGCCGATCGACGTGTTGCCCTGCTGGTCGGTGAGCTGCTGGATGACCAGCCGCTTGCCGATCGAGTCGTAGGCGAGGACGGCCCAGCCCGAGCCCTGCAGCGTCGTCGCGGCGGCGCTGAAGTGGGCGTGGAACTTCTCGAAGGAGCCGAAGTCGTTCGCGATGGCGTCGGCCAGATCGCCCTCGGGACGGTCGCCGCCCTCGGGGGAGAGGTTCTTCCAGAAGATCGAGTGGTTGGTGTGGCCACCGAGATGGAAGGCGAGGTTCTTGGAGAGCGAGAGCGCCTTGCCGGCGATCGACCCGTCCTCCCGAGCGGCTTCGAGCTGCTCGATGGTGTCGTTGGCGCCCTTGACGTAGGTCGCGTGGTGCTTGCTGTGGTGCAGCTCCATGATCTCGCCGGAGATGTGCGGCTCCAGCGCGCCGTAGTCGTAGTCGAGGTCGGGGAGGGTGTAAACCGCCACGATGGTCCCTTCTGGCGCCTGCGACGCCGTTGTTCGCGGCCTCGGTGGTCCGTCCCTCGCGATGCGCGGGCGGATCGAGGCGTTCAGTGACGCGTCCAACCCTACGCACCCCCGGACGGCCTGCACAGGGGTGTTGAACACCCCAAATCTCAAGGGTGGTTGTGGATCAACGATCCGCGGATCAGAGGAAGACGATGAGGGCCAGGACGAGCAGAAGAGCGGCGATGCTCGTCACGGCCGACTTGAAGTGGGCGGCGAGAGCCTTGGGGTCGAACGAATCGTGGGCGTCGGCGGCGTGGTGCATCGCCACGGCGTCTCCTCTCGGGCGTCTCCGATGACGGAGCGAGCAAGCGCGGTACCTCGTGGGTCCGGCGCGACGTGCGTCCCGCACGTGTCCTGTACCGACGCAACGCTGCGCCCGGCCCGATGTGACGGCGATCATAGCAGTCCTGCGGGGGTACCGTTGACGCATGGCCCAGAGCGTCAATCTCGCGACCGGTTCCTCGATGCACCCCCCGTTTCCGCCCGGCACCGCGCGCGTGGTGCTCGGTGGCGGCTGCTTCTGGGGCGTCGAGGAGATCTTCTGGCAGGTCCCCGGTGTCGTGACCACCGCCGTCGGGTACGCGGGCGGCACCGCGCCCCACCCCGACTACCAGCTCGTCTGCACCGGTACGACGGGGCACGCCGAAGCCGTGCTCGTCGTCTACCGGCCCGATGAGCTGGCGTTCGACGACCTCGTCGTCGCCTTCCTCGAGGTCCACGACCCCACCCAGGGCATGCGGCAGGGCAACGACGTCGGCAGTCAGTACCGTTCGGCGATCTACACGGAGACGGCCGCCGAGGCCGCACGCGCGACCGAGCTGGCGCAGGCGTACGCGCCGGTGCTCGCCGCCGAGGGCTACGGGCCGGTGACGACGGAGATCGCCCCGCTCGCCGAGGTGGGCGACGGCGTCTTCCATTACGCCGAGGACTACCACCAGCAGTACCTGCTCAAGAATCCGAACGGTTATCGCTGCCACGCCGCGACGGGGATCGCGTACCCGCGCGTCTCCTGAACGCCTGCCCGGCGACGGGCGGAGGCCGTGGTATGCCGGACGGGTGATCTCGTGGCGGCAGTGGAATCGGACCGTACTGGAGCGGCAGCATCTGCTCGCGCGCGTGGACGAGGACGCGATCGACGTCATCGATCGTGTCGTCGGATTGCAGTCGCAGGATCCGCAGGCCGCCCATCTCGGACTCGCTAGCCGCATTGCGTTCGCCGATCCGTACGACCTCGACGACCTGCTGCTCGAGCGTGAGGTCGTCCGGACCACGCTGCTGCGGGGCACGGTCCACGTCATGGACGCCGAGGACGCCCGCTGGATGCGGGCGCTGCTGCAGCCGTTCATCGCCGCGCAGACGCGGACCAATCATCACGCCAAGCTGCGCGGGGCCGACCCGGCGGACGTCGTCGTCGCCGGCCGTGACGTGCTCGCGGGGCGATCGTTGCCGGTCGGCGCGCTGGGCGTCGCGCTCGCCGAGCGCTGGCCCGACGAGGATCGCTCGCACCTGACCAATACCGTCCGCGGCGGGCTGGTGCTCGTGCAGGTGCCGCCCCGCGGACTGTGGCGACGCAGCGGGCAGGCGACCTACCGGCTGTTCGACGAGTGGGTCGGCGAGCGGGAGCCCGCGGTCGAGGGCGATGAGGCGAAGGCCGATCTCGTGCGCATGTATCTGCGGGGGTTCGGGCCGTCGACGGTCAAGGCGATCGTCCGGTGGTCGGGCGTGACGGGACTGGCGGGTGTCGTCGACGCGATGGGCGACGAGCTCACGGTCGACGACGGCCCCGACGGCCGGGTGCTCGTCGACCTCGCCGGGCTCGAGCTCGCCGACCCGGACCGGCCCGCGCCCGCGCGGCTGCTCGCGCCGTTCGACAACGTCGTCGTCGCGCAGGAGGACCGCGCCCGGATCGTCGACGAGGACGTCTATCGCAGGCTGTCGACGGCCAACGGCCGCTTCCCGGGATTCGTGTTGTCGGACGGGCGCGTCGTCGGGGCGTGGACGCGCCGGCCGGGCGGCGGCGTCGACGTCGAGTATCTGACGGACGTCTCGACGGCGGCCCGGCGAGAGGTGGCCGAGGAGGCCGAGGTTCTCGCGGCGTACCTGGCGATCGCACCGCGCTGACCTGTGCAGCAAATCCGTACCGTGTCCGAAACGATCCACAGGCCGGTGCTACGGCCCAGGTGAAATCGCCGGAAGCGGACCCTCGATCTGTGGATGAGGGTGTGGAAACTGTGGAGAACTGTGGATGGCGGCCATCGCGGCAGCGTCGGGTGATCGGGCGTGACACGATGGAGGGCGTGCAGAATCCAGGCAACCCTGTGGTGACGGTCGCCGAGGTGCCGACGGAGTTCGGCCCGGACTCGCCGTGGCTGCTCGTCGACGTCCGAGAGCAGGACGAATGGGAGAGCGGTCATGTCGCGGGGGCGTTGCACGTCCCGCTCGGCGACATCCCGATCCGCATCGACGAGCTCGACCCCGACGCCGACCTGCTCATCATGTGCCACTCCGGGGGCCGGTCGTTCCGGGTGCTCGAGTACCTGCAGCAGCGGGGGATCGAAGCGCAGGTCCTGCGCGGCGGCATCCAGGCTTGGAACGAGGCCGACAGGCCGCTCGTCACCGGGGCCTAGCCGAGATGGAGCTTGCGGAATCGGCAGGTTCGAACGGATGATCGACTACTGTCCAGCCTGCCGGATCAAGGCCGATCATCCAGGGCTGGGCTCGTCCTGCCCGCGATGCGGCGGCCCGGTCTACACGACGCCGTCGGCCGGAGCGCAGGTCGCCGCGCCCGTTCCGCCGCGTCCGGAGTGGCGGGCTCCCGGCCCGATGCGACATTCTCCCGGCCCGGGGCAGCGTCTTCCCGGTCCGACGCAGCGCGCTCCGCAGCAGCCGCGCCGGCCCGGACAGCCGCCGCGTCCGTCCCGGGTGCGCTGGTCGGCGCGTCGTCCGCCGGAGTCGCTGCCGCCGATGCGCGCGCCGCGCCGCGGTCCGCGTCCGACGCCCCGTTACCGCGACGTCCCGCGCTGGGGCCTGCACGACGTCCCGCTCGTTCCCGATTCGACGACGCGCCGCCGGTCGTCGACCGCGGCGGGGATGCTCGGGGCGTTGCTGATCGGCACGGCGGGCACGCTGTTCATCGCGGGCGTGGGCCAGGTCTGGCTGTATGTGCTGACCTACCTCAACCAGTCGGTCCCCGTCTCGGCGACGCAGGCCGAAGTCGTCGCCTACCTGCTGTTCCTCGGCGGCTGGGCGTCGCTGCTCGCGGTCGCGGCGGCGATGTGGGTGTCGCTGTGGTGGCTGGTCACCGCGCGCGCCGACGCCTACGCGGCCGCGGGTGAATGCGAGCCGCGCGCACTGTGGCGGCTCGTCGCGGGCTGGCTGCTGCCCGTCGTCAATCTCGTCTTCGCCTGGGTCTTCCTGCGCGAGCTCGCCGAGGCGAGAGGGGCGTCCGCCGCCGACCTCGCCCGGCTGCGCGTGGGCTACCGGCTCTGGCTCGTCTGCAACGTGTTCGGGGGTGTCGTCATCACGATCGGTCAGGTAAGCGGTTCCGTGGGTTTCGTCGCGGAGATCGTCGGCGGCTACGCCTGGCGGGCCAACGCCGTCGGGATCGCCGCCGTCGTCGACGTCCTCGCGGCCGTGGTGTGCGTTCTCGCCGCGCGGGAGCTGCGGCGTCCGGTCGGCGTCACGGCGCCGGCGCGACGCTGGGTGCTCGCGGGATGACGGGCAGCATCACACGGCTGGCGCGGCCGGCCGTCGTCGCCCACCGGGGAGCGTCCGGGGAACGCGCCGAGCACACGCTCGCCGCCTACGAACTCGCGCTGGCCCAAGGCGCCGAGGGGCTGGAATGCGACGTCCGCCTCACCCGCGACCACAAGCTGGTCTGCGTGCACGACCGCTCGATCGACCGGACGTCCGACGGCTCCGGCGTGGTCAGCGAGATGGCTCTGGCCGAGATGGCCGAGTACGACTTCGGCTCCTGGCATCCCGGCACCGGGCCGCAGCCGGTGCTGCAGCTGTCCGACCTGCTCGACCTCGTCGCGTCGACGCCGCGCCCGGTCAAGGTGTTCATCGAGACCAAGCATCCGGTGCGCTACGGCAGCATCGTCGAGTCGCGCCTCATGGCCGAGCTGCACCGATTCGGGCTGGCGACGCCGGCGTCGGCCGATCACAGCCGCGTCGTCGTCATCTCGTTCTCAGCCGCCGCGGTGTGGCGGATCCGCCGCCAGGCCCCGCTGCTGCCGACGGTCCTGCTCGGCGAGAGCGCCCGCGTGCTCGGCGGCAGCGCGGCGACGGCCGTCGGCGCGACCGGCATCGGCCCGTCCATCGCCAGCCTGCGCGAACGCCCCGACCTCGTCGATCGCGCGGCCCTCTCCGGCCGCGCGACCTACTGCTGGACCGTCGACGACCGCGACGACGCCCTGCTCTGCGCCGAATACGGCGTCGGCTGGGTCGCCACGAACCACCCGGGCCGGGTGCTGGGCTGGTACGACCGACTCTGACCGAGCGGTGTGCAAGCAGGGTCTCGACGACCAGGGGCGCGTAGCCGAGCGGTACGCGCGAGGGTGTGGACGGGACTCATCGGCGGAACGCTGGCATCGGGCGTGGCGGGAGCGCCGGCGAGGAACGAGCCAGCGCGGGGGACTGCGTTCCGCCGATGAATCCCGTCCACACCCGACCCGACCTCGGCCCTGTCCCGGCCCCGGCGACGCCCGCCCCGCTGCCTACTCCTCCGGCGCAGCCGCCGTCGGCCCCCGCCGAGCCAGCGCGTGCTTGGCGACCGCAGCGTCGGTGAAGACGGAGAGCCCGAGGTCCGGGTTGTAGCCGTGGATCTCCTTCACGTCCAACTGGGCCATGAAATACAGGATCTCCTTGGAGATCACCTGGCCCGGCACGAGCACCGGGAAGCCCGGCGGGTAGGGCACGACGAACGTCGTCGAGACGAGTGAGGCGCCCTCGGCGAGGCGTCGGCCGGCGGCGCCGAGCAGCACGAACTCGCGGTCCGACTCCTCGTAGCCCGCGTAGAACGCCGAGCGCATGTCGCCGAAGACCGACGACAGCTCGGGCCGGAAGGCCGGGTCGAACTCGGAGAAGTCCGGCAGCGGCGGCAGGTCCTCGGTGATCTCGATGACGCGGCGCTCCTGCAGCGCGAGGTCGGCCTTGCTCGAGTTGGCGATCTTGCGGTCGAGCCCGGCGGAGACGCGACGCAGCGCGTCGAGCAGATAGTGGACGGCCGACCACGTGACGCCGATGGTGAAGATGATCAGCACGCTGTTGATCGACGTCTTGTTGATCTGGATGCCGAACTGGTCCATGAGGACCTTCTCGCGGAAGTCGTACCCGTTCATCCCGGTCTCGCCGATGTACAGCGTGACGCGGGTGGGATCGAGCACGAACTCGTCCGACCGCCAGGCCTCGTTCCAGCCGTCGAGCACGCCGTCGGCGTCCTGGCGGTAGGAGGAGACGCGGGACGGCCGGTACTCCTCGGGGACGAGGTCGCCCTCCTCGAGGATGCGGAACCACTTGGAGATGAGCCGGTCGTTCTGCACGCGCTGGCGGAACGCGAGCGACATCGTGTACGCCGAGCGGACCAGGTTGAAGCCCTCCATGTCGACCTGCCTGCGGGCCAGGTCGAGGGAGGCGAGCAGTTGCTGGTTCGGCGAGGTCGAGGTGTGGGTGAGGAAGGCCTCGCCGAACGCCTCGCGGGTGTGGGTGTTGAAGTCCTCGTCCCGGACGTGGATCATCGACGCCTGCCGCAGCGCCGACAGCGACTTGTGCGTCGAATGCGTCGAGTAGACGCGGACGCGGGCGCGCTTCGGGTCGGGGAGCAGCCGATGGTCGGCCCATTCGGTGCGGTCGACGCCCTCCATGTCGGCCACCCAGCGCTCGTATTCCTCGGCGTAGGACGCGGACGCGAACAGCGCTTCGAGCTGCTCGGCGGCGATCATGGCCGTCCGCTGCCGGGCCCAGGGCACCGCCGTCGCGAAGGCGTACCAGGCCTCGTCCCAGAGGAAGCACATGTCCGGCTTGATGGCCAGCACCTCCTCCATCACCCGGCGCGGGTTGTAGACGATGCCGTCGAACGTGCAGTTGGTGAGCAGCACCATGCGCACCTTGTGCAGCTGGCCCTGGGCCTCGAGGTCGAGCAGGGTCTGCTTGACCACGCGCAGTGAGACGGCGCCGTAGATGGCGTACGTCTCCAGCGGGTAGGCGTCGAGATAGAGCGGCGCCGCCCCGGCCAGGACGAGTCCGTAGTGGTGAGACTTGTGGCAGTTGCGGTCGATGAGGACGATGTCGCCGGGTCGCACGAGCGACTGCACGACGATCTTGTTGGCCGTCGACGTGCCGTTGGTGGAGAAGTAGGTCTGGTCGGCGCCCCAGGTCTTGGCGGCCTTGTCCATCGCCTCCTTGATCGTCCCGTGCGGATCGAGCAGCGAGTCGAGGCCGCCGGACGTCGACGACGTCTCGGCCATGAAGATGTTGCGGCCGTAGAACTCGCCCATGTCCTGCAGCGACGACGAGTTGAAGATCGACGCGCCGCGCGCGACGGGCAGCGCGTGGAACTGGCCGACGGGTGACTGGGCGTAGGCGCGCAGGGCATCGAAGAAGGGTGTCTCGAAGCGGTTGCGGATGCCGGCGACGACCGTCGAGTACAGGTCGGTGACGTCGTTGAGCCGGTAGAAGGTGCGGTCGTAGATCTCGGTCTCGTCCTCGGCCACCGAGGCGATCGACTCGTCCGTCAGCAGATACAGGTCGACACGGGGCCGCAGCTCCCGGATCCACTCGCCGCACTCCACCCAGTCGTAGGCCCGGTCGGTGGCGACGGTCTCGTCGTTGGTGCCCAGCAGGGTGTTCATGAGCGGCAGCCGCTTCTTGGACCGCAGGTTGAGGTCGTGGCGGATGATCGCCGCCTGGATCTCGCCGTTGAGCGCGACCGCGCAGACGGCGTCCTCGACACTGCCGACGATGAGCAACTGCAGCCGGATGTCGTCGTAGGGCGTCCGCAGGTCGTTCATGGCCTTGGCCAGATGATCGGGGCCGGACGGGGAGTCGTCCGCGAGCAGCACGGTGTAGACCTTCTGCCGCTTGGCCTTGGCGACGAGTTCCTGCTCGGCGAGGATCGCCTTGTCGTCGTCGTCGAAGGCCGCCGCGGTGTCGCCGTACTCGGCGAGCAGCCGGGCCGCCTGGTTGACCCGCTCGGTGAGGCGCTCGGTCTCCATGTCCTCCAGCTGACGCCGGAACTTGGTGATCTTGGCGACGCCGGGAAACAGCCAGTACCGCTCGTAGGCGCTCAGCCGGTCGAGCAGCCGCCGGACGCGCGCCACGTCCTGCTTGGTGTCCAGCCCGGCGCGGTGGACGTCCGCCAGGTGCCGGCACGCGTCGTCGAGCAGGTTCCAGGTGTCCAACCGCTGGTACGACGGGTTGGCCACAGCGGCGAGCGCAGACACCCGTAGTCTCCGTGGCCGCCGACTGATCCTGTACATTCCTGCTCCCTTCGCGGGCGCCGCCTGTGTTTCGCCCCCGATCATCCTGCCCTCATCGCACCCGACGGGCGAGTTTCGGTGTGGCGGAAGCGATGTCGTGCAAGAATCCGGTGCCGCACGGCCTCCCCGGACCTGGGCCGGTTCATCTGCCGTCGGTGCGCAGGAGGTCCGCCGGGATCTGCTTGCCGTCCCGCAGCGCCGCGAAGAAGCGGTCGGTGTCGGCGCTCCACTTCTGGGCGACGCCGTCGGGCGTGTCGATCGCGCCGCCGTCGGGGGCCGTCGTGGTGACGGCGCCGCTGAAGTTCCAGGCGAGCCGGGCGAGATCCCACATGTGGGTGCCGTCGTCGACGGTGAGGGCGTCGACGCCGCTGCTCGCGAGCGGGAACAGCCGGAACGGATTGAGCAGCGTCGACAGACTGGTGGCCTTGTCCATCAGCGCCGAGAGGAACTGCCGCTGGTTCTTGACGCGCTGCAGGTCCGCCGACGCGAAGAGGTAGCGGGTGCGGACGAAGCCGAGGGCCTGGCGGCCGTCGAGCGTCTGGCAGCCGGCCTTGACGTCGAGATCGGCGAGCGGATCCTTGAGCGGTTTGTCCAGGCACATCTCGACACCGCCGACGGCGTCGACGATCTCGCGGAAGCCGCCGAAGCCGATCTCGGCGTAGTGATCGATGCGGATGTCGGTCTGGGCCTCGACGGTGCGGGCCAGCAGCGGGGGGCCGCCCTCGCCGAACGAGAAGTTGAGCTTGTGACTGCCGTTGCCCGGAACGGGGACGTAGAGATCGCGCGGCAACGAGACGATGACCGTCGGCCCGGACGACGGGATGTGCACCAGCATCATCGTGTCGGTGCGGGAGCCGTCGACGCCGGCGCGGCCGTCGGCGCCGACGACGAGCCAGTTGGTTCCGGGTGTGTCGGCCGGGCGGCCGGCGTAGTTCGGCAGGGCGTCGACGCGCCGCAGCTTGACGTCGTAGTAGAGCATCATCCCGATCGGGAGCATCAGGAGGACGAGCAGGACGACACCGGCGATCACCAGCCATTGCTTGAGGCTGCGGCGCTTGCGGGGCGGCCGTCCGGGTGGCGGCGGGGCGCTCCTGGCTCGGCCGACGGGGCGGCCGTGCTCTTCGCGCAGCGAGGCCGGAGGGTCGGGGCGGTAGGCGACGGGTTCGGGGTGCTGCGGCGGCGCGTAGCGGACGTCCGGTGCGCGGTGCCGGCCCGCGGCCGGGAGTGGGAAGGCCACGCCGTCGGCGGCGGGGCGTCCGGCGTCACCGGCGCGAGGGCGGCGGATGGCCTGCGGGTGCTCCGGAGGCCGCTGCGGCGCGGGCCGCCATCCGGCACCTGGTGGCGGCTGCGGTGGGCGGGGCCCACGCCCGGGAGGCGGGGTCATCCGACCGACTCTAACCGCCGACTCGGCCCGGTCGGGTATCTGAACCGCGTCTGACGGGGTCGATAACCCGTATACGGGGCTATCGAGTCCCGTAGCGGCGGTTTGGATTCGCGGGCATCACCGGAGCAGAGGCCCGAGCCGGTCGGCCAGCAGTGCGTAGCCGACGAAAGCGACGGCGTCGATGGCGAAGTGGGCGATGATCAGCGGCCAGACGCGTCCCCAGCGGGCGTAGGCCCAGCCGAACGCGATGCCCATGACGACGTTCCCGATGCCCGCGCCGAAGCCTTGATAGAGGTGATAGCTGCCGCGCAGCAGCGCCGACGCCCCGATCGCCGCGGGCAGTCCGACGCCGAGCTGCCGCAGCCGGGTCATGAGATAGGCGACGACGAGCAGCTCCTCGGCGGCCGCGTTGCCGGCCGCGGCGCCGAGCAGCGTCAGCGGCCGCCACCAGGTGTCCAACGGGGACGCCGGCAGCACCTGTGCGCCGAGCTCCAGGACCCGGCCGAGATAGTAGAGCCCCAGCCCGGGCAGCCCGATGAGCGCGGCCAACCCCAGCCCGGCGGGCACGTCGATGCGAGCGGTGAAGCGCAGCACCCGGCGCGGGGTGAGCCCGGCGAGATGAAGCAGGTAGAGCGCGAGTCCGGCGTAGGTGAGCAGCCGCAGCACCCGGAGCAGCGAGGTGAGTGCGTCGAAGACGTCGGCGGTGGTGGCGGGGTTGAGGGCGACGGTCTGCGAACCGATCCCGGCGCCGGAGACCTCCTGCTGGACGAGGTACAGCAGCGAGCTCAGCCCGGACAGGCCGAAGGTGAGCAGCACGACGAGGCAGATCTCGACCCATACCGCCCGGCGGGACGTCCCCTCGGGCAAGGCGGGCTGCACGCGACCACGATAGACGGCGGCCTGCCGAGCCGGTCCGCCGATAGACTCTCCGGCGTGACTCGCATCGCGTACTTCGGACCGTCTGGGACGTTCAGTGAGATGGCGTTGCTGAAGATGGCGGAGCGCGGGGCGATCCCCGGCGCGGGTTCCGGGGCGGTCGAGCGGGTGAGTGCGACGTCGCCGCCGGCGGCGCTCGACCTGCTGCGGGCGGGCGACGTCGACTACGCGTGTCTGCCGACGGAGAGCTCGTTGGAGGGCGGCGTCCCGGCCACGCTCGACGCCCTCGGCGCCCACGATGAGCTGCAGATCTATGCCGAGACCGTGCTGCACGTCGCGTTCACCCTCGCGCTCGCGCCGGGTGTCGACGCCGCCGACGTCCGGACGGTCGGGGCGTATCCCGTCGCGGCGGCGCAGGTGCGCGCGGCGCTGGCCGAGTACCTGCCGGACGCCGTCGTCGTGCCGTCCTCGTCGAACGCCGCCGCCGCGCTCGACGCCGTCGCCGGCCGCGTCGACGCCGCGGTGACGACGGCGCTGGCCGCCGAGCAGGCCGGGCTGACGACGCTGGCCGCGGGCGTCGCGGACGCCGACGACGCGCACACCCGGTTCGTTCTCGTCGGTCGGGTCGGCACGCCGCCGCCGCGGACGGGAAAGGACCGTACGGCGCTCGTCCTCAACCTGCCGGACGAGCCCGGCAGCCTCGTCGCGGCGATGGGGGAGTTCGCGATGCGCGGCATCGACCTCGTCCGCATCGAGAGCCGACCGGCGCGATCGAAGCAGGTGGCAGGCCGCTATCACTTCTTCCTCGAGGCGATCGGGCACGTCGAGGACGACGCCGTCGCCGAGGCCCTCGCGGCGCTGTACCGGCGAGCGGACCGCGTCCACTTCCTCGGTTCGTGGCCGCGCGTCACGGCGACGGGGGCGCCGCCGCCCGATCATGGAGCCAGCCGCGCCTGGCTCGCCGGGATCCGCGGGGAGAACAGCTGATGACGCTTGCGGAATCGTCGGTCCCGGTGGGAACGCTGCATCTCGTCCGGCACGGCGAGACGACGGGCAACGTCATGCGCCGGCTCGACACCGCGCTGCCCGGCGCCGGCCTCACCGATTTCGGCGCCCGCCAGGCGGTGCGTTTCGGGCTGACGCGGCCCGTCGATCCGGCGCGCGTCGTCCTCTATTCCAGTCGCGCGCGGCGGGCGCGGGAGACCGCGTCGCTCATCGCGTCGGTGTGGGGTGTGCCGCCGGGTGTGCTCGACGGCGTCCACGAGGTACAGGCCGGTGACCTGGAGGATCGCATCGACGCCGCCGCGTATGCGGAGTTCCGCGCCGTGGCGACTTCCTGGCACCGCGGCGATCTCGGTGCCCGGACGCCCGGCGGGGAGTCCGCCGAGGAGGTCATCGCGCGGTACACCGCGGACGTCGCGGCGCTTCGGGCGCGGCACCTCGACCCCGGTGCGCCGGATCCGCGGTCGGACGTCTTCGTGGTCAGCCACGGCGCCGCGATCCGGATCGTCGCCGCCAACCTCGCGCCGGTGCCCAGCGAGTCGGCGGAGACGCAACTGCTGGGCAACCTCGACACGATCGAGCTGGTTCCGGCGGGCCCCGGCTGGGCGATCCGGTCCTGGGGCGGACGCCGCGAGGGCGCCGACATCATGGGGTAGCTCAGCCCCAGCCCAATCGGTGCAGCGCGGCGTCGTCGATGCCGAAGTGGTGGGCGATCTCGTGGACGACGGTGATGAGCACCTCGTCGCGCAGGTGGTCGCGGCTCGTGCACATCGCCCGCAGCGGGGTCCGGTAGATGAAGATCGCGTCCGGCAGCGCGAAACCGTAGTTCGAGTCGCGCTGCGTCAGCGAGACGCCGTGATAGAGGCCGAGGATCGTCGGATCCTCCTCGTTCGTGTCCTCGATGAGCACGACGACGTTGTCCATCGCCCGCGTCAGCTCGGGCGGGAGCGCGTCGAGGGCGTCGGCGACGAGCTCCTCGAATTCGGCGTCACCGACGTCGATCACGCCGGTGCCGGATCGACGAAGTGCGGGTGGTCGTGCTCCTCGGTCTCGCCGGCGCCCGGGGCCGGCTGCGGTGCCCCCGGCGTGTAACCCGGCGGCAGCGGGACGGGTGTCGGCGAGGGACGCGTGTCGTCCGTCTTCGGCGGCGCAGGCCGGCGGCCGTTGACGAGCAGGCCGGTGCTCTTCGCCGCGCCGACGATCGTGGCGAAGCCGTTGCCGTCGGGCAGCGCGAGATAGCAGACGGCGCGCCGGCTCGGCGCCGCCCAGCTCTCCTTGGCGACGGGCACCCACTGCAGGTTGAGGGGCGACTTGTCGAGCCCGCCCTTGCCCAGGTACTTGTCCGTGACGGCGACGCACTGTTCGGCGAGGTAGTCGTTCTGCGGCTTCACGCCCGGCCACGGCTTCCTGCTGCCGTATGCCCCGAACTTCTTGCCGAGGTCGACGTCGCCCACCACCTCGAAGGCGTGCGGTGCGCTGCAGTCGACCGGGTCGGTGGCCTGCTTGGTCTTCGGATCGATGCCGACGCACGTGCCCGCCGGCCAGCGCAGCGCCTGGTCCTGGCCCTTGATCGAGCCCTCGACGCGCGCCGGTTCGCCCGTCGACGCCGTCGTCTGGACGCCGCAGCGCAGCGTCCGCTCGTCGTGCTCGGTCCAGCGCAGTTCGCCGGACACCATGAGCTGCACGCTGAACCGGCCGTTCGGATCCAGCGGCGCGCCGATGTAGCGCTCGACGGCCTTAGGGCAGGCCGCGGCCGCGGCGCCGCTGAGCGCCTCGATCGACGGGTAGGGCGCGTCCGGGCCGAAGACCGCGGGGTCGAGGGTGGCGGCGTCGACGTCGGCGGCGACCTCGAAGGTGTGCGGTTCGGCGCACGGCACCGCGCGGGCGAGCCCGGCGTCCAGGCCGTCCCAGACGAGGCAGGAGCCGGGTGTCGAGCGATCGAAATCGGTCTCGATCTTGGGACGTTTCGTGGACTCCGTACCGGCCGGGGCGCTCGACAGGTCGCCTCGGTCGTCGAACTGGCCGGCGGCCACACCGGCGGCGCACGCCACGACGGCGCCCACGGCCGCGGCGGCCAGCGTCGCGCGGACGCGGCCCGCGGACCGGGCGGGGGAGGAAGACATCGCCGCCATTATGCCGGACGGCCGTCGACGAGGGCCGGGGTTGCGTCGGCGGCGGACGCGCTCTATGGTTCATTAGGTAAGTAACTAACCAGCTGAGTAGGTGGGTGATGGCGTTGGACGAGGGTCGGCCGATCTTCCAGCAGATCGCCGAGCTGATCGAGAACGGGATCGTCGACGGTTCTTTTCCGGAGGAGTCGCAGGTGCCGTCGACCAACGAACTCGCGGCGTTCCACCGCATCAACCCGGCGACGGCCGCGAAAGGGCTGAACCTGCTCGCCGCCGAGGGCGTCGTCTACAAGCGCCGCGGCATCGGGATGTTCGTCGCGGCCGGTGCGCGAGAGGCGCTCCGGGCGCGTCGGCGACAGGCCTTCGTGGCGCAGTACATCGGTCCGCTGCTGGCCGAGGCGGCCAAGCTCGGACTGTCGGACGCGCAGGTGGCGGCCATGATCGAGGGCTACAGAAAGGAAGGCGGCTCGTGACAGAACGTATCGCGGCGTCCCTGCGGGGCGTCGGCAGAACCTACGGCGACGTCGAGGCGCTGGCGGACGTCAGCTTCGACATCGCCGAGAACACGATCCACGGTCTGCTCGGCCGCAACGGCGCGGGCAAGACGACGCTGATGAAGATCCTCACCGGCCTCGACTGGCAGACCGCCGGCGAGGTGACGGTGTTCGGCGAGGCGCCGTTCGAGAATCCGAGGGTGCTCGGCGACGTCACGTTCATCCGGGAATCGCAGCGCTATCCCGACGACGTCCGCGTCGGCCAGGCGCTCAGCGCGGCCGCCGCCGTCATGCCCCGGTGGGATCGCGAGTTCGCCGCCGACCTGCTTGCCGACTTCGGACTGCCGGCCCGCCGGCGCGTCAAGAAGCTCTCCCGCGGCATGCTGTCGGCGCTCGGCGTCGTCATCGGGCTCGCGTCGCGGGCGCCGCTGACCTTCTTCGACGAGCCCTACCTCGGCCTCGACGCCGTCTCCCGCCGGATGTTCTACGACCGGCTGCTCGCCGACGTCGCCGAGCGGCCGCGGACGGTCGTCCTCTCGACGCATCTCATCGACGAGGTCGCCGACATCGTTGAGAACGTCGTCGTCCTCGATCGCGGCCGCGTGGTCCTCGACGCCCCGGCCGAAGACCTGCGCGGCAGCGCCGCCGAGGTCAGCGGGCCGGCCGACGCCGTCATCTCGTTCATCTCCGGACGTGAGGTGCTCGCGTTCTCGCGGCTCGACACCCTCGCCCGAGCGAGCCTGCCGCGCCTCGACGCGGCCGCGCGCGCCGAGGCGTCGGCCCGCGGGCTGACGACGGCGTCGCTCGGGCTGCAGGACCTCGTGCTGGCCGCCGCCGCTCCGCGAAGGGAGACACACTCATGACCGCCACAGCTCTGCCGCCCCGGTCGGCCGTCGACCGGGTGCGGTCCGCCGCGCTCATCTACCGCACGCAACTGCTGCTCGCCGTCGGCTGGCCGGTCGGGATGCTCGGTACGGCGTTCGCCATCAACTACGTCGTCTCCGCCCTGGTCGGTGCGCAGATCGTCTCCGGCGGCGTCACCGCGGGATACGGCTTCGCGCTGGCCTTCACCATCACGGCGATGGTCGGCACGTTCCCGTTCGCCCTGGGACTCGGTGTGACGCGGCGCGACTTCTTCGTCGCCACCCTCGTCGTCCTCGGCGGGCAGGCGGTAGCGCTCGCCACCGTCATCGTGCTGCTCGGCGTCGTCGAGCGAGCCACGGACGGCTGGGGCGTCCAGCTCGTCTTCTTCGGGATCGGATCTCTGCTCACCGGTTCGCTCGTCCTGGACTGGCTGGCCAACGTCGCCGTGCTCGCGCTTCTCTCGGCCGTCGGACTCGTCCTCGGCGCGGTGGGCGGGCGATGGAAGACCAAGGGCACCGTGATGCTGCTGGCCGCGTCGATCGTGCTCGGCGGACTGCTCGTCATCGTCGTGACCTGGGCGAAGGCGTGGGGCGACATCGGCTCGTTCCTCGTCGACACCCCGCGGATCGTCTCGCTGGTGCTGCTGCCGTGGGCCGGCGCGGTGGCGGCGACGGCCGCGGCCTGGCTCGTCGCCCGCCGCACGACGCTCTGACGCCAGCTCTTAGGATCGTCAGAATGATCGACGTCAAGGTGTTGCGCGAGGATCCCGACGCCGTCCGCGCGTCCCAGCGGGCGCGGGGCGAGGATCCGGCCCTCGTCGACGCCCTGCTCGACGCCGACGCGGCGCGCCGCGAGGCCATCGCCGCCGCCGACCGGTTGCGCGCCGAGCACAAGGCGATCGGCAAGCGCGTCGGCAAGGCGTCGCCGCAGGAGCGGCCCGCGATCCTGGCGGCGGCCAAGGAGCTGTCGGCGCAGGTCGAGGCCGCGGGCAAGGAGCAGAGTGCGGCCGAGGCGCAGATGACGGCGGCGCACCGGGCGATCGGCAACGTCATCGAGGACGGCGTGCCGGCCGGCGGCGAGGACGACTACGTGGTCCTCGAGCACGTCGGTGACCTGCCCGAAATCGTCGCCCCGAAGGACCACCTCGAACTCGGCGAGTCGCTCGGGCTGCTCGACATGGAGCGCGGCGCGAAGGTCTCCGGCTCGCGGTTCTACTTCCTCACCGGCGTCGGTGCGCTGCTGCAGTTGGGGCTGTTGCAGCTCGGCGCCCGGACGGCGACCGAGGCCGGCTTCTCGATGATGATCCCGCCGGTGCTCGTGCGCCCGGAGATCATGGAGGGCACCGGCTTCCTCGGCGCCCACGCCGACGAGGTCTACCGCCTGGACAAGGGCGACGACCTGTACCTGGTCGGGACGTCCGAGGTGGCGCTCGCCGGGTACCATTCGAACGAGATCCTCGACCTCTCGGACGGCCCGAAGCGCTACGCGGGCTGGTCGAGCTGCTTCCGGCGCGAGGCCGGCAGCTATGGCAAGGACACCCGCGGCATCATCCGGGTGCACCAGTTCGACAAGGTCGAGGGCTTCGTCTACTGCAAGCCCGAGGACGCCCGGGCCGAGCACCGGCGGCTGCTGCACTGGCAGCGCAAGATGCTCGCGGCGATCGAGGTGCCCTACCGGATCATCGACGTCGCGGCCGGCGACCTCGGCTCGTCCGCGGCCCGGAAGTTCGACTGCGAGGCCTGGGTGCCGACGCAGGGCCGCTACCGGGAACTGACGTCGACGTCCAACTGCACGACGTTCCAGGCCCGGCGCCTGTCGGTGCGCTATCGCGACGACGCGGGCCGGCCGCAGATCGCGGCGACGCTCAACGGCACGCTCGCGACGACCCGCTGGATCGTCGCGATCCTCGAGAACCACCAGCAGCCGGACGGCTCGGTGCGGGTGCCGGCGGCGCTGGTGCCGTACGTCGGCGTCGAGGTCATCGAGCCGCGCTAGAGAAACGGCGGCCGCCCCGCGGGGACGGCCGCCGGTTCGCGGTCAGGCCTTCTCCGAGCGCAGCTCGTGGCCCTTGGACGTCAGGCAGCGGCCGGTGGGTAGATCCCACTGCCAGCCGTGCAGGTTGCACGTCAGCTTCTCGCCCTCGACGACGCCGAACTTGCTGAGGTCGGCCTTGAGGTGCGGGCAGCGGCGCTGGATCTGCCAGCCGTCCTTCTCGATGGTCGCCGAGTCGTCATGCGCCTCGTTGAACCAGCCGTCGGCGTAGGCGATGCGCTCGTCGGTGAGGCACTTGAAGAAGGTGTAGAGGTACTCGTTGTAGCCGCCGATGCGCCAGGTGGTGAAGCGCGTCGACAGGAAGATCGTGTTGACCCAGTCGGGCTCGTCGTCGCGCAGCACGGTACGCACCAGCTCGGGCGCGATGCGGAAGCCGTAGCGGTACTTGCCGTCGCCGTCCTGCCGCTCGCGGACGACGCGGTTCGGGAAGTCGAGGACGACGACCTCGGCATCCGGGTCGTCCTTGCCGCCCAGGACGATGCCGACGGGGTAGCCGATGCCGTCGCAGATCAGGTCGGACTGCGCCATGATCGGCTCGAACTTGGCCTTGAGCGCGGGCAGCAGCGGCTCGCCCTCGGCCGGTGCCCACGACGCCTTCTCGGCGGCGAGGACGGGCGCGAACTTCTCGGCCATCATCTCGATGTAGGCGGCCTTGTCGTTCCAGATCTCGTCCGGCGGGAACGGATGGGAGAGCTCGATCAGGTCGCTGCCGCGCAGTTCGGCGACCGAGCCGGGGATCATGAGCAGACCGCGGTGCCGGGCGCCGTCGTCGGTCCCGTGCTCGCGCATCTGGTCGAGAAAGGTCAGCTGGTCCGGGAAGATGTTGCCCGGATCCTCGTGGTCGTCGTTGAGATCGCGCAGCTCGGGGTCGAGGAAGACCGGCGGGCCGGCGGACGGCACCACCCACGTCGCGTCGACCTGCTCGATGTAGCTGCGGGCCCGGTCCATGCCGCGCTGGCGCTTCTGAGCGGCGAAGTTGGTCTTGGACCGCTTGGGGATGTCGTAGACCATCGGATACCAGATGGCGCCCGAGTACTGCAGCAGGTGGATGTCGACGTGGCCGAACTCGTCGCGGATGACGTCGAGGTCGATCGGGCGCGCGTCGTTCATGTTGAAACAGACGGTCTCGCCGTCGGAGACGATGAGGCCCGAATCGCCGATGGGACCGTCGGCAGGCGCCCGCAGCGCGATGATCATGACCTCGAGGTCGCCCTTGGGGCCGGAGACGCGGTGCTTCTTGGAGTCCTCGGTCTCGACGAACTTGGTGAAGCCGAGCCGCTCGAGCTCGCGCTTGAGGTCGGGCACCGGGTAGTCCGGGAGCAGGACGGTCGTGTCCTTGTTGATGTTCTCGACGAGGTTGCGCTCGTCGAAGTGGTCGCGGTGCAGATGCGACACGTAGAGGTAGTCGCAGTCGCCGAGAGCCTTCCAATCCAACTCGGTGTTGTCCGGGAAGGGGAACCACGATGCGAAGTACGCGGGGTTCACCCACGGGTCGCAGAGGATGGATCCGGCCGCGGTCTGGATGTGGAAGCCTGCGTGGCCGACGCTGGTGACCTGCACTGTGAAGGGCCTTTCGTCGAGTTCGATCGGGCCTCAGCCTAGTCGGCGTCCGAAAGTCCTCGACCGGGGTGGCAATCCGGCTTCGCCGGTCCGGCCGACGGTCCCGCCTCTAGGATCGAGGCGTGGAACCGCTGTACGACTCGATCCTGCAGGTAGCCCGAGGCCTGTGGGCCGTCGAGGGCATCGCGTTCACCCTCAGCGGGGTGGAGAACATACCGCGGACCGGGGGTGCCGTCATCGCGGTCAACCACACCGGCTACCTCGACTTCACCTACGCCGGGTATCCGGCGTACAAGCGGGGGCGGCGCAAGATCCGGTACATGGCCAAGAAAGAGGTCTTCGACAACAAGATCTCGGGGCCGATCATGCGGGGGCTCAAGCACATCCCGGTCGACCGGGCGGCCGGCGCCGACAGCTATCGCGCGGCCGTCGAGAGCCTCACGGCCGGGGAACTCGTCGGCGTCTACCCGGAGGCGACGATCAGCCGCAGCTTCGAGCTCAAGGCGTTCAAGTCCGGCGCGGCGCGGATGGCGATCGAGGCCGGCGTGCCGATCGTGCCGCACGTCGTCTGGGGTGCCCAGCGGGTGTGGACGAAGGGGCATCCCAAGCACCTCGGCCGGACCAACACTCCGATCTTCGTGGGCGTCTGTGAGCCGCTGGATCCCGTCGGGCCGCCGGAGGAGCTGACCGCTCGTCTGCGCGAGGTCATGGGCCGCAAACTGCTCGACCTGCAGGATGCCTACCCTGAGCACCCCGCCGGTGCGTACTGGGTGCCGGCTCGCCTCGGCGGAAGTGCGCCCACGCTCGACGAGGCGAACGCGATGGATGCCGCCGAGCAGGCGGAGAAGCTGCGCAAGCGTCATTGACGGATCCAAACTGCTCGAGATGGCGTCGATAACCTCGTATACGGGTTATCCATCGCTGTAGCGGCAGTTTGGATCCGCGCCTGTGGATAGCGAGCGTGACAACCGGTCCGTGGCGGATGAGAATCCGTGCGGGGGGCTGTCATGAATGGGCTGGATGTCTTATTGCGGGAGCAGGGCGGGGTGATCAGCGCTGCGCAGTTGATGGATCTCGGATACACCAAGGCGCAGTTGCGGCAGGGCTGCGACGGGCTGACCCGGATCCGACGGGGTTGGTACTCGGCGGGCCGGGCGTCGCGGAGGTTGCGGCCGCTGTCGCGGCGGGCGGTTGTCTGACCTGCGTATCCGTGTTGCGGTTGCGTGGGGCGTGGATTCCGGAGGGACTCGGTCGGGTCCATGCGCGTCGGTCGCGGTCGCGGGAGCCGGCGTCGAAAGGGGGCGTGGTGTGGTGCCCGGTGCCGTTGGCGCCGGTCCGTCGACCGATCGATCCGCTTCCGGTGGCGATCAGGTCGGCAGCACGGTGTCTCGGCGACGAAGATCTTGTCGTCGTCTGCGATTCCCTACTGCACAAAGGCCTGGTGGATCAGGCGACGCTGCGGGAGTGGTTGCCCGGTGATCGCCGGGTGGAGCGCTGTGAGCCGCGTTCGGAATCGGGGACGGAATCGATGGTCAGGCTCCGGTTGACGTCGGCCAAGGTCCGGTTCGGCGTGCAGGTGCAGCTCGACGGTGTCGGGCGGGTCGACTTCCTGATCGGGCGCCGGCTCATCGTCGAGATCGACAGCCGGGCCCATCACGACAGCCCGGCGGCGTATGCCGAGGATCGCCGTCGCGACAGGGAGGCCGTGGCACGGGGGTACGTCGTGCTCCGTTTGACGTACCAGGACGTCGTTCACGATTGGCCACGGGCGTGGGAGAACCTGCGCGCGATCGTCCGCGCCGGTGACCACCTGGCGGCCGTCCGGGGGTGAGGGCAGTGCCTCGCCGGGCCGTCCTCAGACCAGAGGACCCCGGACGGTCAGCGGGGCCGCGAGGCGGTAGGGGGAGCCGGTGATGAGCCCCGGGTGGGCGCGGCGGAGCCGGGAGATCTCGGCGCGGATCGTCACCGTCTTGCTCGAGTCGCCGAACAGTTCCGCGGCCAGCTGCGCGGCGGAGCGGCCGGCCGGGGCGCCGGCGAGTTCGGCGAGGATCTGCGCGTGCCGGGCGCTGACGTCGCGGCGCAGCCGGCCGAGCGGGCCGTCGGTGTCGATGATCGGGGTGGGGCCGGTGAGGTCGAGCAGCGCCGTCGACGTCTGCGGTTCGGTGTCGGCGACGCGCATGAGCCAGCCGCCGGGGATCGCCTCGACGTCGCAGACGCCCAGGTCGGCGACCTGCCGCCGGCCGGGCGTCAGGTCGAGCGGCAGGGCGACGCGGGTGGGCGCGGGCAGGTCGGACGCGGCGGCGACCCAACCGTGGCCGTCGACGGCGAGCGCGGGGCCGGACAGTCGGGCGAGTACCGGCGCGGCCACCGTCCGCACCCGGTCCAGCGACTGCGAGTGCGCCGCCTGCAGACGCGTCTCCGCGAGCAGGGCCACGGCGCCGACCAGGCCCAACGTGGTCGGATGGACGGTGGCGGCCGGGCCCGACACGTCGACGACGCCGAGCGGCCGCCCGGTCCGCGGGTCCCGGATCGGCGCGGCGGCGCACGTCCAGGCGTGGTGGCTGCGCACGTAGTGCTCGGCCGAGAAGATCTGCACGGCCCGCCGGGACGCGAGCGCCGTGCCGATCGCGTTGGTGCCGACCTCGCCCTCCAGCCAACTCGCGCCCTCGGCGAATCCGATGCCCTCGGCGCGCGTCAGCAGCCGCCGGTCGCCGCTGCGCCACAGGACGCGTCCGGACGAATCGGCGACGACGACGATCGACTCCCCGCCGTCGATGATGCAGCCGAGCCCGCCGGTGATGTCGTCGATGACGGTCCGCAGCCCGGACGCGTCGCGGAGCGCGTCGAGGTCGCGCACCGGCCGCCGGGGCGCCTGCCGGTCGGGGTCGACGCCGAGCCCGCGCACCCGGTCCCACGACGCTGCGATGAGCGCGCGGGGCCGGGCGGGGCCGCGTCCCCCGGACATCGTGGCGTCGTACACCGCGGCGAGCAGGTGGGCGTAGCGACGCGGGTCCTCGCCGGCCGCGATCGCGGGTTCGGGTGTGGCGCAGGTCATAGTGCAAGGATGTCCCGCGCAGCGTTGCAACGACGTTGCAGCCGGCGTTGTCGGCAGTGTTGCAACGCCGCGCAACGGTTGCCCGCCGGGCGGCGGTGGAGTTGTGTCGGGCGTCACAGGCTCGTCGGGCTGGTCGAGGCGACCGGCGATGCGGGCCTCGACGCCGGACCGGCCGCGTCGGCCGGGCCGCACCGACTTCGCGGAAGGACCGCCATGACTCAGACCCTGGAACCGCCGGGCATCCGGACCGCCACCGAGCGGCTCGACGCCTGGCTGGCCCGCTTCAACGACGCCCTCGCGGCCGGCGACGTCGACGCCGTCGTCGACGCCTTCGAGCCCGCCGCCTTCTGGCGTGATCTCGTCGCGCTGACCTGGAACATCACGACGGCCGAGGGCTCCGACGAGATCCGCGCCATGCTCGAGGCGCGTCTGGCCGACGCTCGGCCGGGCTCGTTCGCGCCGGCCGAACCCGCCGACGAGGCCGACGGCGTTGTCAGCGCGTTCCTCACCTTCGAGACGGCCGTCGGCCGCGGCAACGCGCATGTGCGGCTTCGCGAATCGGACGGCGACGATCGCGCGTGGACGCTGCTCACCGCGTTGTCGGAGCTCAAGGGCCATGAGGAGGGCGCCGGGCCGACGCGTCCGCTCGGCGCCGTGCACGGGCAGAGCGCGGACACGCGGTCGTGGCGGGAGCGGCGCGACGACGAGGAGCGCGAGTTGGGCCGAGGCGTGCAGCCGTTCGTGCTCGTCGTCGGCGGCGGCCAGGGCGGCATCGCGCTCGGCGCCCGGCTGCGGCAGCTCGCGGTGCCGGCGATCGTCGTCGACAAGCACCCGCGGCCCGGCGACCAGTGGCGCAACCGGTACAAGTCGCTGTGCCTGCACGATCCCGTCTGGTACGACCATCTGCCGTACCTGCCGTTCCCGCGCAACTGGCCGGTGTTCGCGCCGAAGGACAAGATCGGCGACTGGCTCGAGATGTACACGCGCGTCATGGAGGTGCCGTACTGGTCGAACACGACGTGCCTGTCGGCGTCGTACGACGAGGACGAGGGTCGCTGGACGGTCGAGGTCGACCGCGACGGCGAGCGGCTGACGCTGCGGCCGACCGAACTCGTCATCGCCACCGGGATGTCCGGCAAGGCCAACCTGCCGACGTTCAAGGGAATGGACCGGTTCCGCGGCGACCAGCATCATTCCAGTGCGCACCCTGGGCCGGACGCGTACGTCGGCAAGAAGGCGGTCGTCATCGGGTCGAACAACTCGGCGCACGACATCTGCAAGGCGCTCTACGACAACGGTGTCGACGTGACGATGGTGCAGCGCAGTTCGACGCACATCGTGCGCAGTTCGTCACTCATGGAATACGGGCTCGGGGATCTCTATTCGGAGCGGGCGCTCGACGCCGGAATGACGACGCAGAAGGCCGATCTGACGTTCGCGTCGATTCCGTACCGGATCATGCACGAGTTCCAGATCCCGATCTATCAGCAGATCGCCGAGGTGGACAAGGAGTTCTACGACCGGCTGGAGAAGGCGGGATTCCGCAACGACTGGGGCGACGACGGGTCGGGGTTGTTCATGAAGTATCTGCGCCGGGCGTCGGGCTATTACATCGACGTCGGCGCGTCGGAACTGGTGGCCGACGGCAAGATCAAGCTGGCGCACGGGAATGTCGCCGAACTGACCGAGGACTCGGTGATCCTCGAGGACGGCACCGAACTGCCGGCGGACGTCGTCGTCTACGCCACGGGCTTCGGCTCGATGAACGGCTGGGTCGCCGACCTCATCAGTCAGGAGGTGGCCGACAAGGTGGGTAGATGCTGGGGACTGGGTTCGGACACGACGAAGGATCCGGGCCCCTGGGAAGGTGAGCAGCGCAACATGTGGAAGCCGACGGCGCAGCCCGGGCTGTGGTTCCACGGCGGCAACCTGCATCAGAGCCGGCACTACTCGCTGTATCTCGCGCTGCAGCTCAAGGCCCGCTATGAGGGCATGGACACCCCGGTCTACGGACGCGGTGAGGTGCACCATCTGAGCTGACCGGAGTCGACGGCTGGGCGAACGGTGGCGGCGACTATTGCCGCGTCGCCTGGCTCAGGTGTCGATCTCCGTCGAGAGGCGTCGCGGCCGGCATCCGAGTCCCGGATGCCGGCCGTTGACCTGCGCCGGGCCGGTGTAGCTGCGGGTCGACGTCGATGGAGGATCGGCGGTCTTCGGTGTGTCGGCCGTTGACGTGACGACAACCGTTTCGGCGGGTCGATGCTCGAGTCGTGGTCACTCGCGGTGCGACGGAACTGTCCCGACGTCTTCGGGTACGGAGTCATTCTAGTGCTGAGCAGGGTGTTGGCGGCGTGCGGCAGCGCGCTCGATGTGAGGCCCGCGCCATTGAGCGATTCGGTCGCCGTGCGTGCTGCCCGGCGGCTGCTTGGCCGGGACGACCGCGGCCATCCGGGATGGCATGACACTTCGGACGCCGACGAACCTGACCTGCGCTGGTGGATGGACAAGATCGCGGTCGCAACCGGGGGTCGTACGGCCGCCGCGGACGTTGTGCTGGAGGCGGCTCGAGGTTCGGCGCCGCAGGTCAGGGACGGTGCGGCGTTGCTGCGATCGGTGCGTTTGCCGATGACGACGGGGCGGCTGGCGTCGGCCGGCGACGCCGCCGGAGGTCGTTGGGCGGTCTCGGGTGATCCCGCGTTCGCTGCCGGCGGGAGGCAGGCCGGCGTCGACGGGAGGCTGGTGCTGTGGGTCGAGGACGTCGAGAGAACGGTGCAATTGCTGTCGGACACGATGCGGCGGGTCACCGCGGCGCGGATCGCGCAGTGCGTCATCGCACCGGGCGATGCGGACGTCTTCGATCGGGTTCGGTCGATCTCACGGCTGACCTGGGCGGATCCGTTGCAATGTGCGGTCGATGCCGTGGCGTTGGCCGGAATCGACGGCGATGGGGCGGCGGTCGGTGCCGCCGCGATGATGGGACCGTTGCTGGAGGCGGCCGGCGAGTCGAAGGGGGATTCCGATGTCGCGACGTGACGAGCAGCTGGCCTTATGCGGTGTGTGCTGGGACGAGACCACGTTCGACGAGATTCCGCACTCGTCCGTCGAGCGCGTCCGCAGTCGCTATCGCCATTCGCTGCCGGAGCTGATATGGAACACGGCGGCGTTGGAAGGCAATACCTTCACGCTTCCGGAGGTTCGGACGCTCCTCGACGGAGTGACGGTCGGCGGCAGGCCGATCGGTGACGCGCACCAGATCCTCGCCTTGAGGGATGCCTTTCAGGATCTCGATCTGACGGTCGGCGACGGGACTTTCGTGTTGTCGAAGCCGATCGGCGATCGGTTGCACGGGATCGTCGCGGTCCACGAAGCGATCGAATCGGGACATTTTCGTGGCGAAGGACGGGTGCAAGGAGGAGGAACGGTCCGATTGTCGAACGGGGGCGTCGTCGTGGGGTGCGATCCCGTGGGCGCGGCGTCTGGAGTTCAATATCGCGCTCGACGTCATGTTCACGTCGGACGATGCGACCGAACTCATCGCGTTTCTCAAGGCCTGCGCGCTCGAATGATCTGCGGTCGGGCACGCCATCAGGCGCTCAGCTAAGCCCGTGGACAGCTCCCGTCTATGGACGCGGCGAGATGCACCATCTGAGTTGAGCAAAGACGTCGCGGCCGGCACCCGTGTCCCGGGTGCCGGCCGCTGACCTGTCTGCCGTCGGCTCAGCGGCCGGTCAGCGTGTCCTTGATGGCGTGGGCCTTGTCCTTGACGGCCTCGACCCCTTGCTTGAGTGCGGACGAGGTCTGATCGGCCTTGCCTTCGTTCTCGAGACCGCGATCGCCGGTGGCCCGGCCGACGGCCTCCTTGGCCTTACCGCCGAACTCCTCGGCCTTGTTCGACGCCTTGTCGTGAATACCCATGTCGTCCTCCCTGTCGGATCGAAATCAGATTTCATCTCTCTAGGGTCCTGGCCAGGGCCGCTATCCACGGTACGGACGATCTCGGGCCCGTGCACCCTTCGGTGGCGACCGGCTGTATCCCTGCCGGGCCGCCGATCCCATGCCGGGTGTATGGCGGCGCGCTTGAATGCGTGCGTCGTCAGCCGCCGAGCAGGGCGCGGATCTCGGCCTCGCCGATGGCCCCCGAGAACAGCTCGCCGTCGTCGATGGCCGCGTTGAACAGGCTGCGTTTGCGCTCCTGCAGCTCGATGACCTTCTCCTCGATCGTGTCGGCGGAGACCAGCCGGTAGACGGTGACGGGCCGGGTCTGGCCGATGCGGTGGGCGCGGTCGACGGCCTGGGCCTCGGCCGCGGGGTTCCACCATGGATCGGCGACGAAGCAGTAGTCGGCCTCGGTGAGGTTGAGGCCGAAGCCGCCGGCCTTGAGGCTGATGAGGAAGACCCTGGTCTCGCCGGAGGTGAACTCGGTGATCGCGGCCTTGCGCTGCGTCGTCGAGAGGGAGCCGTCGAGATAGGAGACCATGACGCCGGCCTCGGCGAGCGCCGCTCGGATGATGGCCAGAAAGCCCGTGAACTGGCTGAACACGAGCGCGCTGTGGCCCTCGGCGATGAGCTCGGGCAGCGTCTGGACGAGGTACTCGACCTTCGCCGACGTCACGTCGGCGTCGTCATCGTCGACGAGGCCCGCGTGGATGGCGAGCCGGCGCAGTCGCGTCAGAGCGCTGAACACCTGGAACCGGTTCTCTTCCGGATCCTCGTCGAGCAGCGCGAGCACCTTCTGCCGCTCCCGCGTCAGACGCGTGTCGTAGATCTTGCGGTGCCGCCCGTGCAGCGGCAACGCGACGACCTGCTCCTGCTTGGCCGGCAGATCGGCGGCGACCTGGTCTTTCGTGCGGCGCAGCAGGATCGGACGGATGCGGCGGCGCAGCGTCGCGAGGAGTTCGGGTTCGGTGCCGGACTCGATCGGCTTGCGAAAGTACTCGTCAAACGATTTCGGGTTCGGGTACAGCCCGGGCGCGACGATCGACAGCAGCGACCACAACTCGCCGAGGTTGTTCTCCATCGGGGTTCCCGTGATGGCGAGTTTGAACGGCGCCCGCACGAGCCGGGCCGCCTGGTGCGCCTTCGCGTTGCGATTCTTGACGAACTGCGCCTCGTCGAGGATGAGACCGGACCAGTCGAGCTCGGCGATCTCCTGCTGGCCGAGCCGCAGCAGCGTGTACGAGGTGACGACGACGTCCGCGCCGTCGACGCGGTCGGCGACCGGCGCCCCGGCCTTCTTACTCGTCTGGCCGAGGACGACGACCCGCAGTCCGGGTGCGAACCGCGCCGACTCCGCCGCCCAGTTGCCGACGACGGACGTCGGCGCGATGACGAGGAACGGCGGCGCGTCCGGCGCGGCGATGCGCGACCGCAGGATGAGGGCGAGCGTCTGCAGCGTCTTGCCGAGGCCCATGTCGTCGGCGAGGACGCCGCCGATGCCGTTGTCCACGAGGAAGGAGAGCCAGGTCAGGCCGTCGCGCTGGTAGTCGCGCAGGGTGGCGGCCAATCCCTCGGGCGGTTCGACCGGCTGCGGCGGACGCGCCTGGGCCAGCGCGCGCATGCGGCCGGCCCAGGCGTCGGCCTGCTCGTCGACGACGCCGAGGTCGAACAGCTCCTCCCAGAGCGAGGCGTTCATCGAGCGCGCGGGCACCCGGTCGCCCCGGAGGTCTTCGAGCGCCCGGGCCTCGTCGACGAGCTCGGCGAGCCGGTGCAACGCGGGATGGTCGAGCGAGATGACGAGCCCGGACGGCAGCACCACCTGGCTGTGGCCGCGCGTCAGCAGCCGGAGGATCTCGGCGAGCGCGAGCACCTCGTCGTCGAAGCGCACCGTCACCGAGAGCGACAGCCAGTCGGTCTGCACCGACGGGACGACACCGAACGTGATCTCGGGCGGGCCCTCGTGACGGCGGTAGTCCGGCAGCTCGTCGGGTTCCTCGACGATGAGCTCCGGCGTCTCGACCAGCTCGTGATAGGCCTCGAGATAGAACTCGGCGGTCTCCAGGTCCGTCAGCGGGACGTCGGTGAGCAGGAGATAGACGGGTGTGACGCCGACGGCCGCGACATCGTCCTCCGCCGCGCGGAGCTCCTCGACGACCTGCGGCACCCAGTCGCTCATGCCGGCGGTGGCGATGTACGCGCGGACTTCGGCGAGCATGCGCTGCCGGGTGCCGGCCGCGGCCAGCGCGACGAGCGAGACGGGCCGGGCGAGACGCTGCCACAGCTGGGCTTCCGCCGTCGGATCGCGCGGCGACCAGGGATTCGGCTCGGCGAGCGGATCCTCGTCGATCTGCTTGCCGTCGACGACGTACCGGACGGCCCAGCTGAGCAGCACGCCCTCGGCGTGGCGGATCACCCGCAACACCGCGACGGGACCTTCGACCTCGGGCTCGGCGAGGGCGTCGCCGACGATCTCGATCGGCGCGATCGCCGAGAGCTGGGGGAGCATCGTCTCGGTGAAGCGGTCGACGTCCGCGGGTGGGACCTCGACGCGTCGTTCGGCCGTCAGCATCGTGAGGACGCGACCCGTCGGCGGCGGGTCGAGCGGCGCCATCGTCAGGACCCCCGAGTCGAGTTCGAGGACGCCGTGCGGGGGATGTCCGACGAGGATCGGCTGCGGCGACGTCGGCGCGTCCGCCGCCGGGGCGCCCGCGACGGCCGCCGAGACGATGAGAGAACCGGCCGTCGTGCCGGATTCGACGCGAAGTGCGACGTGTCGCGGCTCGCCGAGCACGATGCCGGCGAGGTGGATGCCGCGTTCGGTGTCGGGGCCGGGGATGAGCGGGACCCCGGCGTCGACGGCCCCGGCGAGATGATTCCAGAAGGAGGAACTGACGAGCGAGAGCTTGAAGTCGTCGGTGGGGGTTCCGTAGCCGTCGCGGCGCAACGCCATGGCCAGGCCCGCCATCGCGCCGAACAACCGCGGCTCGAAGCGTCGTCCATGGTCCGGATAGCAGAGATCGCTCCAGGTCAGCCCGGATTTGATCCACCGCCCGGAGCGGCCGATCGTCATCGGCCGGATCGTCGCGGAGAGCTGGGCGTGCCGTCGGTCCCGGCGCAGCGAGACGGCGATCGCGATGGGATCGCCGCGGTGACCGGACGGTTCGAGCAGCCCGCCGAGCTCGCTCTCCCAGCCCGCGGGCACCACCGCGGTGGGCGGCTCGTAGGCGAGGACCACCGCGACGGCGTGCTTGCAGAAACCCTCGACCGGGCAGCTGCATTCGGCGTTGTCGACGTGCCAGCGCGTGCCCACCTCGCGGAACGTCACGATGACCATGTACGGCTCAGGCCGCGACCCGCGGCAGGTGCCGACCAGAATCGGCGGTTTGACGACGCGCGAGGAGACGACCATGCCCTGGCGGGCGTAGGCGTCTCCTCGCGCCACCGTCTGCCGGTCGAACGGGGGCGCGAGTGCATCGGGCGTCAGTGCCGCCAGGTACTCGCTGAACATGGCGCCCACGCTATCGCCAGGGACCGACAGTTCTCTGCCCGGCGATAGTCTGGCGATCATGGAACAGCGGAGGGAGCCCGTCTACGCGGCGCTCGTCGCCGTCGCCCGGGGGATCGTCGGCGTGCAGGGCCTGCGTACCACTTATGAGGGGTTGGCGAACATTCCCGCGCGCGGCGGCGCCGTGCTCGTCGCCAACCACACGGCGTACACCGACTTTCTGCAGGTCGGGCTCGTCGCCGTCAAGGCGCGGCGACGCGCGCGCTTCCTGCTCAAGGCGGAGCTCGGCGAGAATCCGGTCCTCCGTTTCCTCATCCGCAGGACGCGTTCGGTGCCGGTCGATCGTGCCGACGGCCACGAGGCCTACGAGGCCGCCGTCGCCGCGTTGCGCGGCGGGCTGCTGGTGGCCGTCTATCCCGAGGCGACCATCAGTCGCAGCTTCGAGATCAAAGAGCTCAAGACGGGCGCGGTGCGGATGGCCGCGGCGGCCGGCGTCCCGATCGTGCCGATGGTGGTGTGGGGTGCCCAGCGGATCTGGACGAAGGGCGTGCCGCGGTCGATCGGGCGGCACCGCTACCCGGTCGTCGTCATCGTCGGCGAGCCGCTGGACGCCGCGGGCGATCCCGAACAGGTGACGGAGGCGCTGCACGTCCGGATGACGGACCTGCTGAGCCGGGCGCAGGAGGAGTACCCGGACCCGCACCCGGCGGGCGCGGCCTGGGTGCCGCGGCGGTTGGGCGGGGCGGCACCGACACTCGAGGAGGCCACGGCGCTCGACCTGGCGGAGAACAAGACCCGGCTGCGTCGCCGGGCGACGCCGACGGACGACCGGAGCCCGGACGGGGAACAGCCGGGCGCAGGAGAAGATGAGGACGGCCCGCGCGACCGCGGATCGGACGGGGGGACGAGATGACCTGGCGCACACCGAGATTCGGGCCGCCGACGCTCGTGGCCTCCGACGTCGACGGCACGCTCATCGACGATGCCAACCGCGTCGGGCGCTACACCCGGCAGGTGCTGACGCGCGTCGCCGCGGCCGGGGTGCCGTTCATCATCGCGACGGGCCGGCCGCCGCGTTGGATCGCCGAGGTCGCGGAACAACTGCCCGTCGTCCACTACGCGGTGTGCGCCAACGGGGCCATCGTCTACGACATCGTCGACGACCGCGTGCTGTACTCGGCGACGCTCGGCGTGGACGTCCTGCCGAAGCTCGCCGAGTTGGCGGTGTCCGTGCTCGGCGCCGATGCGGGGCTCGCCGCCGAACGCGTCGGCGCCACGGCCCACGACACCGCGACGCCGGCCTTCGTCGCCGCCCCCGGCTACGAACACGCCTGGCTCAACCCCGATCACGTCGAGGTGACCGACGCTGAACTGTTCGGGGAGCCGGCGACGAAACTGCTCGTCCGCAAGACGGGGACGGCGTCGGGGGAGATGGCCGCGCTGGTGGCGCCGCTCGTCGGCGACCTCGCGGACGTCACCTTCTCCACCGACGACGGGCTCATCGAGCTCTCGGCGCCCGGCGTGACGAAGGCCACGGGGCTGGCGGTGCTCGCCGAGATCCACGGCCTGCCGATGGACGCCGTCATCGCCTTCGGCGACATGCCCAACGACGTTCCGTTGCTGAGCTCGGCGCAATGGGGTGTCGCAGTGGCCGGCGCGCATCCCGCTGCGCTGGCGGCGGCGAACGAGATCGCCGTGTCGAACAACGAAGACGCCGTCGGCCGGACGCTGCACCGCTGGTTCTGACGGGGAGCTCCCCGGATGTCCGCCTCAGCGGGCCGCCGCGGAGATTATCGTCACGGCGGCCCGCTCAGCCGGACATCCGGGGAGGTACCTCCGGCACCGACGAAGAACGGGCCCGTCAGACGGGCCCGTTCTCGTGGTTTTCCGGCTTTCAGCGCGTCGCGGGCGCCGGTGACGCCGGCAGCGCGGCCGGTGCCGGCGCCGCGGGAGCGGCCGGAGACTGCGGGCCGCGGGTGTAGGCGCCGAGAATCGTCTGGACCGCGCCGGTCAGCTTGTCGAAGACGAGCTGGCCGAACTGGAAGTCCATCTTGATGAGGTCGCCGACGGCGTACTCGTCGCTGGTGGGCAGTCCGAGGCCGGAGCTGCCGAGGCCGAGCGATTCGGCGACCTTGCCGATGGCGCCCCAGAGGATGCGGGCGCCGGTCTCCTGCGACCAGACGGCCGTGCCGTTGTCGAACCGGACGGTCCGCGAGTCCTGCGGGCCGGGCTCCTCACCGGTGCGCGCGTTGCCGAGTGGTCCGTTCGGCCCGCCGAGCTCCCGCCAGCGCTCGCCGATGGCGCCCGGATCGTCCGGTGACAGCGGGGGTGTGACCGGAGTCGCCGTGCCCGGCGCGGGCTCCCCCGGCGCCCCGGGCACGGTCGGCGTCGACGTGACGGGCGCGGCCGGAACCGCTGCCGCCGCCCCCGAGCCGCCCTTGGCGGCCATCGTCCGCAGCTCGCCGAGCGCGGCGTAGCCGAGGTTGCCCGGGCAGTCGGTGCTGCCGAGGTCGCGGTGGCCGAGGATGACGGGCTTGCTCACCACGGTGCCGGCGGCGTACGGGCTGCCCTCGAAGCCGATCGACGTCAGCTGCGCGGTGCCGTTCGGATCGAGACCGGCCTGTTTGAGCTTCCACGCCAGGTAGTCGCCCGCCGAGTCGAGCATCTCGCGGGTCGGCGCCACCTGGTTGAGGTCGCCGATGAGCGAGAGGCTCGTCGTGTCCGCGTTGAAGCCGCCGACGTGCGTGCCCTGGACCGTCCCCTCGAGGCCGCCCGCGGCGCCCTCGAAGATCTGTCCGTACTTGTCGACGAGTGCGTGGTAGCCGATGTCGCACCAGCCGAGGGTCTGCGCGTGGTATGCGTAGATGCCCCGCACGACCTGCGCCGACTCCTCCTTCGTGTAGTCGTTGCTGCCGCCCGTGTGATGCACGACCATCGCCTTCGTCGGTCCGTCGACCGGGTTCTGGCAGGGCTTGAGCGACTCGTCGGCGCCCCACTGGGCACGCGAGATGATGGCGGGCCGGGCGAACGGCGTCTTACCCGGCAGACCCGGGACGGGCGGCGCGGCCGGCAGGGCCTCGTCCTGCGGGCCGGTGCCGGGCGTGATGAGCACGGCGGCCATGTCCTCGATCATCTGGCGGACGGCGTCCGGAGCGGACGGCGCCGCCGGAGCGGGATCGGCCGGGCCGGGAGCCGCCGGGGCGCTCGGCGACGGCGGCAGCGAGCCCGGCGTCATCGGGCGCTCGAAGGCCGCGGGCGTCGGGCTCGGCGTCGACTCGCGGCGCGCCGGATCAGACGGCGCGGCCGGAGCCGAAGGAGCCGAGGACGGCGTCGACGGGTCGGCGGGCGTCGACGGCAGCAGCGGATTCGCCAGGCCGTCCTTCGTCACGACGATCTGGACGACATTGGCGTCGCCGACCCAGATCGGCTCACTGCCGCCCTTGCCCTTCTCGTCGATCGGTTCGGCGGTGATCCAGGCGCCCCACTTGCCGTCGGCTTTGCGGGCGCGGACGTAGGTGGTGGTGCCGGCCACCTTGTCCCAGGTCAGGGCGACCATCCGGAACGGATCGTCGCGGCTGATCTCCTTGACCTCGGCGCCCGCGGGCAGGCCGGGGATCGGCGCCGGGGCGGACGGTGAGCTCGGCGCGGCGCTGCGGGAGCCGGGTGTCGTCGAGCCCGGAGTCGTCGAATCGGGCGGCTCGACGGCCTTCGGCACCGGTCGGCCGGACGTCGGCGGCACCGCGGACGGTGCGCCGGGCGCGGCCGGCGAGCCGGGGGCCGAGGGCGCCCCGGGAGCCGAGGGCGTCCCGGGCACCGACGTCGGCGTGTCGGCCGGCTTCGGCAGGCCGAGCCCGGGCGGCAGCGTGATGGTCGGCAGACCCGACAGATCGATCGGCGGCAGTTTGACGCCGAGCGCACCGAGCCCGGACTGGACCAGGTCGAGCACCTGGGACGGGACCGTCTTGAGGTCCACCTCGTTGATCTGGGTCTTCGTCACGGCCGCGGGCGTCGGCGTCGCCGAGCCGGGCCCCGACAGGAGGACCGCGACGGGGCTGGCCACGACGACGGCGGCGGCGATCCCGAGCGCGATCGAGGGTTTCGGTCGGCGGTGTCGCACTGTTTCTTCTCCTGAACGTCGTGTGGTGTCGCGCGGAGCGCGGCCCCGAACTCTCGACCTCTTGTAGACATAGATATTTCTGGCCTGGGCCGATGTCATAGTCCCGGTGGCCGCCTGGGAAATCCACGACCGGGTCCGGCGTGGCGCAAGTTTCTGGTGTGACGTGTGAGGCGCAGACCCCGAGTTGCCCATCGGCTCGTCCGTCACTATTGTCACACCGGTAACACCAGTAACATCGGAGGGCGCATCCATGGCACGTCGGCTCCGCACTCGGATGTTCGGAATCGGCCGCCTGCGGACCGCCCTCGTGGCGGTACCCGTGGTCGCGGGTCTCGGTGCCGGCGTCGTCGCGCTGAACACCGAACAGCCCGATCTCGCAGCGGGTTCCGAGTACACGCTCGTCGGCCACGGCTTCGGCCACGGCCGGGGGATGGGCCAGTGGGGCGCGTTCGGTTACGCGCGCACCGGCTGGACCGCCGAGCGCATCCTCTCTCACTTCTACGGCGGCACCACCGCGGGGAAGGTGGGCGACTCCGAGATCCCGGTCACGTTGACGGGCAAGTCCTCGGTCGTCGTCCATGCGGACGCCGGTGCCGTCGTGGGGTCGGAGAGGGTGGCGCCCGGGCAGGCCGTCGCGCTCTCGGGCGGTACGGCGACGATCACCTCCGGGTGCGGCGGGGCCGTCGTCAAGACGGTTCCCGCCACCGAGGTCTCGCCGATCACGCCCGGGAGCGGACGTCCCGCTGCCGAACTGCTCAAATTCTGCGGCGCCGGCGACGCCTATCGGGGCAGCCTGACGCTCGTGGGCGGAGCCGTCGTCAACAAGGTCTCGATCGAGGACTACGTGGCGGGCGGCACGGCCGTCGAAAGCTACCCGGCGTGGGCCGATCAGGGTGGATTCGAGGCGCTCAAGGCGCAGGCGGTCGCGATCCGCAGCTACATCCTGGCCGCCATCGAGCAGCGCCGGCCGATCACCGACACCCAGAGCACCCTCGTCTACGAGGGCGTCAAGGGGGAGGATCCGCGCGCGAGCCGGGCCGCCGCCGCGACGGCGGGCCAGGTGCGGGTGCGGGACGGCAAGCCGGTGCTGGCCGAGTTCTCGGCGTCGTCCGGCGGCTGGAGCGCGGGCGGCGAGTTCCCGGCCGTCGAGGACACCGGCGACGTCGCGTCGCCGTACCACGACTGGCAGGTGACGGGCAGCGCGTCGCTGTTCGGCGGCAAGCTGGGCGTCGGCGAGCTGACGGACCTGTCCGTCGTCACCGCCAACGGCCTCGGCCCCGACCACGGCCGCGCGATCAAGGTGCGCGCCGTCGGCACCGGCGGGACCGTCGAACTCTCGGGTGCGGAGGTCCGCACCCTCCTCGGCCTGCGCTCGGACTTCTTCGCGGTCCGGGGCCAGGCGACGCCCCCCGCGATCGAGAAGCCGCAGACGTCACCCGGCGCCCCGGCGTCCCCCGGCGCCCCGGGATCGCTGGACCTGCTCAGCCGGCTGCTCATGGTGGCCCAGCAGGCCATCCTCGGCCAGTTCACCGATCTCGGCGGCGCGGCCGGACCGCTCGGCGAACTCCTCGGCCCGCTGCTCCCGCTCCCGAACAAGGCGGGCGCCGTCCAGCGCTTCGAGCACGGCCAGATCACCTACGACGAGTCCGGACGCACCCGCGTCACACTCCCGGCGCCCCCGCGGTGATCCGGCCGGCGCCGCCGCGTCCGATACCCTGATTCCTCGTGACCTCTTCACCAGACGCCGCTGATTACGATCTTTTCGTCGTCGGTTCCGGATTCTTCGGGCTGACGATCGCCGAGCGGGCGGCGACCGAACTGGGCAAGCGGGTGCTCGTCATCGATCGGCGCTCCCATCTCGGCGGCAACGCGTACTCGGAGGCCGAGCCCGAGACCGGCATCGAGATCCACAAGTACGGCGCGCATCTCTTCCACACGTCGAACGAGCGCGTCTGGGAGTACGTCAACCGGTTCACGACCTTCACCGGCTACCAGCACCGCGTCTTCGCGCTGCACAACGGTCAGGCGTACCAGTTCCCGATGGGCCTGGGCCTGGTCTCGCAGTTCTTCGGGCGCTACTTCAGCCCCGACGAGGCGCGTGCGCTCATCGCCGAGCAGTCCGGCGAGATCGACACGTCCGCGGCGTCGAATCTGGAGGAGAAGGCGATCAGCCTGATCGGACGCCCGCTGTACGAGGCGTTCGTCAAGCACTACACGGCCAAGCAGTGGCAGACGGATCCGACCGAGTTGCCCGCTGCGAACATCACGCGACTGCCGGTGCGCTACACCTTCGACAACCGCTACTTCAACGACACCTACGAGGGGCTGCCCACCGACGGCTACACCGCGTGGCTGGAGGCGATGGCGGCCGACGAGCGCATCGACGTGCGGCTCGACACCGACTGGTTCGACGTCCGCGACGAGCTGCGGGCCGCGAATCCCGATGCGCCCGTCGTGTACACGGGCCCGCTCGACCGCTACTTCGACTACGCCGACGGCGAGCTCGGCTGGCGCACCCTCGACTTCGAGACCGAGGTGCTGGCGACCGGCGACTACCAGGGCTGCCCGGTGATGAACTACAACGACGCCGACGTGCCGTACACGCGGATCCACGAGTTCCGGCACTTCCATCCGGAGCGCGACTACCCGGCCGACAAGACGGTCATCATGCGCGAGTTCAGCCGCTTCGCCGAGTCCGGCGACGAGCCGTACTACCCGATCAACACGCCGTCGGACAGGGAGCGGCTCGCCGCCTACCGGGAGCGTGCGAAGGCGGAGACCGCCGAGGCCCGCGTGCTGTTCGGCGGCCGGCTCGGCACCTACAAGTACCTCGACATGCACATGGCGATCGCCAGTGCGCTCACCATGTTCGACAACACGCTGGCGCCGCACCTTTCCGAGGGCGCGGTGTTGGCGGAAGGAGCGCTGTAACCGCCGTGGTTTCCCCTACAGCCGAACGGTCGATTCCGCAAGCTTCATCTCCTGACGGTGACCGCCTGCTGCAGCGCGTCATCTTCCCGCGGCCCGGCGAGCCCGCCGACGTCCGGTCCCTCTATCTCATCGAATCCCACGACAACGCCCGTCGCGCGCACGCGCCGACGCGGACGTCGGTCAGCGTCGGCGGCGACGCCGACACGTCGTTCCAGACGTACTTCAACGCCTTCCCGGCGTCGTACTGGCGTCGCTGGACGACGCTGCGCGAGGTCACGCTGCGCGTCCAGGTCCGCGGGTTGTGCCGCGTCGACCTGTACCGCAGCAAGATCGACGGCGCGCGGATCGGAATGGGCGGCGCGCTCGTCGAACTGGACTCGGCCGGCGTCGGCGTCATCGAGCTGACGACGGACCTCGGCCCCTTCGAGGACGGCGGCTGGATCTGGTTCGATCTCACCACCACCGAGGACGTCGAGATCCTGTCCGCGGGCTGGTATGCGACCGAGGCGCCGCCGCGCGCCGACAAGCGGATCGCCGTCGGCATCCCGACCTTCAACCGGCCGTCGGACGCCGTCGCGACGCTGCGCGCGCTGGCGAGCGACGCGCTCGTCGACGAGGTGATCGACGCGATCATCATGCCCGACCAGGGCACCCGCGAGGTCAAGGACGAGCCCGGCTACGCCGAGGCCGCCGCGGCCTTCGGTGACCGCTTCCGGCTCATCAAGCAGGGCAATCTCGGCGGTTCCGGCGGCTATTCGCGGATCATGCTCGAGGCGCTGACCACCACGGATGCGCCGTACATCCTCTACATGGACGACGACACGTCCATCGAGCCGGACTCGATCCTGCGCGCGCTCGCCTTCGCCCGCTACGCCAAGACGCCGACGCTCGTCGGCGGCCAGATGCTCAACCTGCAGGAGCGCAGCCACCTGCACACGATGGGCGAGGCGCTGCTGCGTGACGTCTGGATGTGGGGCGCCGCGCCGTTCTCCGATTACGACCACGACTTCGCGGAGTACCCGCTGTCGGACAAGGAGAACGCCAAGAACCTGCACCGGCGCATCGACGTCGATTTCAACGGCTGGTGGACCTTCCTCATCCCGCGCGAGGTCGCCGAGGAGATCGGGCAGCCGCTGCCGCTGTTCATCAAGTGGGACGACGTCGAGTTCGGCCTGCGCGCGGCGAAGGCCGGCTATCGGACCGTCTCGGTGCCGGGCATCGCCGTCTGGCACATGGCGTGGAGCGACAAGGACGACGCCATCGACTGGCAGGCGTACTTCCACCTGCGCAATCGGCTCATCGTCGCCGCCATCCACCGCGACGGCCCGCCGACGGCGATGCTGACGAACTCGCTCAAAGCCGTCGTCAAGCACTCGCTCGCCCTGGAGTATTCGACGATCGCCATCCAGATCGAGGCGATCCGCGACGTGCTCGCCGGGCCGGAGGGGCTGTGGGACCTGCTGCCGTCGGCGTTGCCGAAGGTCGCCGCGATGCGCAGGGAGTACCCGGACGCCGTCGTGCTGCCGTCGGCCACGGAGCTGCCGACGACCACCGGTGAGGCGACGGCGCTCGGCGTGAACGCGCCGAAGAACCCGGTGGCGAAGGCGATTTCGCTCGCCGCCGCGATCCGCAACAACCTCCGGCCCGCCGATCCGCGGCATCACGAGGTGCCGCAGGCCAACTACCCGCCGATCGAGGCGCGCTGGTTCAGCCTCGGGCGCGTCGACGGCGCCACGGTGACGACCGCCGACGGTCGCGGCGTCGTCTACCGCAAGCGCGACCGCGAGAAGGTCAAGGCGCTGGCCGCCGAATCGCTGCGCCTGCACGGCGAGCTGCGCCGGCGCTGGCCCGAACTGCAGGAGCGTTATCGCGCGGCGCACGCCGAGCTGACGAGTCGCGAGAGGTGGCAGCGTGTCTTCGACGAGCAGTGACATCGACCGCGCCGTGACGCGCGAGGAACAGGCGCTCGTCGCCGTGCAGAGCGCGATCGGCGTGCCGCAGGTGCTGACGGCCGCCCGCGGGATGAGCCACTTCGGCGAGCACTCGCTAGGCTGGCTGGCGCTCGCGGCCGCCGGCGGTGCCGTCGCCAAGGCGCGCGGCCGGAGCGTGACCCCGTGGGTCACCGCCGGCGTCGGGGCCTTCGGTGCGCATGCGGCGTCGGTCGTCGTCAAGCGGATCGTGCGTCGCCGCAGGCCGGAGCATCCGGAGATCGCCGTCGGCGTGGGGACGCCGAGCCGGCTCTCGTTCCCGTCCAGCCATGCGACGTCGACGACGGCCGCGGCCGTCCTGCTCGGCCGTGCGGCGGGCCTGCCGGCCGGTGCGCTGCCCGCGGCCCTCGTGCCGCCGATGCTCGTCTCGCGACTGGTGCTCGGCGTCCACTATCCGACCGACGTGCTCGCGGGGGCGGCGCTCGGCGCGGCCGGAGCGTTTCTGTCGGTGCGCGGTGAAAAGATCGTGTCGGATCGTGTGCGGAATCGACCGGAGGGCTGCCGATGACCGAGGACGCCGTCACCGCTGTGGAGGAGCCGTCGACGGGCGGACCGCCGAAGACGCTGCTCGGGGGCGTCGTCAAGGCGATGCGACCGCGACAGTGGATCAAGAACGTCCTCGTGTTCTCGGCGCCGCTGGCCGCCGCGGGCATCATCCTCGAGGACCGCTACATGATCGACCTGTCGGCGATGGCGCTGCGGGTCGGCATCGCCTTCGTCGCGTTCTGCCTGGTCAGCTCATGCATCTACCTCGTCAACGACGCCAATGACGTCGAGGCCGACCGGCAGCACCCCACCAAGCGCAACCGTCCGATCGCGGCGGGCGTCGTCTCGGTGCCGCTCGCGTATGCGCTGGCGATCGTCCTCGGTGCGGGGTCGATCGGCCTGTCCTTCCTGGCGAACCACCAGCTGGCCGTCGTCGTCGCCGTCTACCTGGCGATCCAGCTGGGGTACTGCTTCGGGCTCAAGCACCAGGCCGTCGTCGACATCTGCATCGTCTCGTCCGGCTTCCTGCTGCGGGCCATCGCGGGCGGCGTCGCCGCCGATCTGCCGACCGGTCTGTCGCAGTGGTTCCTGCTGGTCATGGCGTTCGGTTCGTTGTTCATGGCGGCCGGCAAGCGGTACGCCGAGCTGCAGTTGGCCGAGCGCACCGGAGCCAAGATCCGCCGGTCGCTGCAGTACTACACGGCCACCTACCTGCGCTTCGTCTGGACGCTCTCGGCGACCGCCGTCGTCCTCTGCTACGGATTGTGGGCGTTCGGCAAGGACGCCGGGCACCCGACGAACGTCTGGTACGCGGTGTCGATGGTGCCGTTCACGGTCGCGATCCTGCGTTACGCCGTCGACGTCGACGGGGGCGATGCGGGCGAGCCGGAGGAGGTGGCGTTCGGTGACCGGATCCTGCAGTTCCTCGCCGTCGCCTGGCTCGCGACGATCGCCGTTGCGATCGGGGTCGGCTGACCTTGGTGACGACGCGGCGGCTGCGGGAGCGCGTCGAGGCGGCGCCCGGCCGGATCTGGCGGACGTCGCGGCACAACCCGGCGGCGGTCACCGCTCTCGTCGGCGGCCTCGTCGCGGCGGCGCTGTTCGCCGGCGGCGCCTGGCAGCGGCGCTGGATCGCGGACGACGGCCTCATCGTGCTGCGCACCGTCCGCAATCTGCTGGCGGGCAACGGCCCGGTGTTCAACATCGGGGAGCGGGTGGAGGCCAACACCTCGACGCTCTGGACCTATCTGCTGACCTTCTGCACATGGCTGACGGGCGGACAGCCGGAGACCGTCGTGCTGTGGGTGGCGCTCGTGCTCAGCGCGGCGTCACTGCCGCTGGCGGTGTGGGGCGCGTACCGGCTCTACGGACCGGGACTCGCGACGCCCGGCGCGGTGATGCTGCCGCTGGGCGCGATCGTGTATCTCGTCCTGCCGCCGGCGCGGGATTTCGCGACGAGCGGGCTCGAGGTCTCGCTCTGCCTGTTCTGGAGCGCTGCGCTGTGGTGCCTCATGGTCGAGTGGGGACAGCGGCGGCTCGGTGCGCGCGGCGTGCTGCTGACGGCTTTCGTCGCCGGGCTCTCGCCGCTCGTCCGTCCGGAGCTGGCGCTGGTCGGCGGGCTCGCGCTCGTCCTTCTGCTGTTCGGCCGCGCGAGCCGGTGGCTGCGGGTCGGGATCGTCGCCGTGGCGGCGGCGCTTCCGGTGCTCTACCAGGTCTTCCGCATGGGCTACTACGGCGTGCTCGTGCCCAACACCGCGATCGCCAAGGATGCGAGCGGCGCCAAATGGGACCAGGGGCTGACGTACCTGACCAACCTCCTCGACCCGTATTCGCTCACCGGGCCGCTGCTCGGTGCGGTGGTCGTCGGTGCGGCGGCGGTCGTCGTCGGGTGGCGACGCGGGCCGGCCGACGGGACCGCGCGGCACCGTGCGGTGGAGGGCGATGAGGACCTGGACGGGCGTCCCGGACGGGCCGCCCGGCTCGGTGCGGTCGTCGCGTCGGCGGTGCAGAGCCGTGCGGGTGTCGCGGCGTTCGCCGTCGTCTCGGGGCTGCTGCAGGCGACGTACTGGGTGCGCCAGGGCGGCGACTTCATGCACGGGCGCGTGCTGCTGCCGCCGCTGTTCCTCATGTTGCTGCCGGTGATGGCGGTTCCGCTGGGGCTCGGTGATCTCTGGACGGCCGTCCGCGGCGTGCGGAATCTGCCCGGTGCGCGCCGTGCGGCCGCGCCGCGCGCCGTGGCGACGGGCGTCGTCGGGGTCGGTTGGGTGCTTGTCGTCGCGTGGGCGGCGGGCGTCGCGGGCAGCGCCGGGATGCCGAACGGAACGGCGATCGGCCGCGACGGGATCGTCGACGAGCGGCGTTTCTACATCGCCAACCTCGGCGTCGAACATCCGACGAAGGCGGCCGACTATCTCGACTTCCCGCGGATGCGGGCGATGATGGAGGCGGTCGCCGACCATCCGAACGGCGGTCTGTTCGTCTCGTTCGGGCCGCAGGACCGCTGGACCGTCGTGACGCCCGCGCCCGGGGATGCGACGACGACCGTCTTCTTCCTCAACCTCGGCATGACGAGCATGAACCTGCCGCTGGAGTACCGCGTCATCGATCCGATGGGGCTGGCGTATCCGATGGCGTCGCACACGGGACGTCTCGAGGACGGCCGGATCGGGCACGACAAGATGATCGCCTCGGCGTGGCCGATCGCCGGGTACCGGTACTCGAACCGCGGGCTGCCGCAGACGGTCAGTCTCAAGCAGCTGGCGCTCGTCGCCAACGCGTACCGCTGCCAGGACACGCAGGACCTGCTGGCGTCGTACACGGCGCCGATGTCGCTGACGCGATTCCAGTCGAATCTGCGGCAGTCGGTGGCGCTGACGCGCTACCGGATCGAGGCCAATCCGCTCTACGAGCTGCAGCGTTGCCTGCTGCCGATCCCGCCGCAGCTCGCGCCGAAGCCGCAGAACGGCGGTTGGTGACTTTCCGCCCCTGTAGAACGGTCTGGTGAGTGATGATCACCGTCAGTCAGCGCGTGAGCAGGCGAATCGATTCAGCGACCTGGTGAAGAACGAGGCTAGGCGGCGCGGAGTGACGCCCGGCCAAGTCCGTCGGCAGTGGGTGGTGAAGACCTTTCTGGTGGCGCTGTTCCTGCATGATCCCGACGGCTGGCTCCTCAAGGGTGGAACGGGCATGATGCTCCGGCTGCCGGAGGCGCGGCACAGTAAGGACGTCGACCTGGCGACCGCGCTGTCGCCGGCCGAGGCGGTCGACGAACTGCGCGACGCCCTCGCGGAAGCGCCCGGTCCGTATCGCTGGGAGGTGCAGCAGAAACGGGCGATGGCACGTGACAAGGCGGGCGTGAGTCTGACTGTGACCGCATGGATCGGACCGAAACGGATCGAGAGTTTCAACATCGACCTGGCCACCGCCAAGCCTCGCGAATTCGTCGGCGCCGTCGACCATGTCGAGCTGTCGGCGGATCCGACGCGGATCACCGGCGAACTGAAGGCGACCATCGCTCTCGTGCCACTGGCAGACCAGGCCGCCGACAAGATCTGTGCGATGCACGAACTGCATGGATTCGATCGTGCTGTGCCTTCGGACCGTCCTCGTGATCTGATCGATCTCCTTCTCGTCCAGCTTCACCTGGCTCCGCGACTACGGGAGTGTGCGACAGCGCTGGCGGAGGAGGCCGCATTGCGCGGCTTGACCTTGCCGACGCGACTCACGACGGAATCGATCCCGGCCGAGCATTGGCGCCCGCGGTGGCGTGCAGCGGTGCGCGAGTCGCCCCTGGCCGCGGTCTTCGAAGACATCGATTCCGCGGTCTCCGTCGCGGCACAGTGTTGGGGTGCGGTCCTCGCCGCGCATCGGGATCCTTCCGCGGTCGTCGACGCGGTCTGGAACCCGGACGACGGACGATGGGACCAGATCTAGGCTCACTGTGCCCCGTCTTCGTCGTTCTTGTTCTCGACGTCCCCCCGGTAGATCCTGTGCATCTGTTCCTGGAAGCCGCTGGATCGGAGGAGGGCGGCGCCGAGCTGCTCGATGAGACGGTCGACGTCGATGACGCCGGTCCGGAGCGCGGGGCTGTCGAAGATCGCCTCGAGCGCTTCCCGGTTACGTAGATTCGTGGCCGCCGCACCGAGGGTTTCGACGTTCGTCGAGACTCCCGCCTGCTCCAGGAGATCGAGGAGGACCTGGCGACCGGCCCCGGCGGGACGGCCGTAGGAGGGCGCATGGGGGGCGAGGGCCGTGGCCAAGTCGTCCGCTTGCGCCAGGTCGCGCTGAAGCAGGTCTCGGATGATTCCGCCGAGGTGATCGCCGTCGATGCCCGATCGAACGAGGTCGTCGACGGTGCGTGGCGCGGTGGTGACCAGGATTCCGTCGACCGCTGTCCAGTCCCGGGGACTCAGGTGCTTGTCGACATGCATCCGCACGTCGGGGAGGGAAAGGCGCATCCGTCGGGTCGCGGTGAAGTCGTGGTGGTCGGCCGGCAGATCGCCTACGGCGTAGACGGCTGTCGCCGACAGGTGCGAGACGACTACAAGGGGGTCGGACCCGTCGAGTCGATCCGCTACATGCCGCGACCGATCGGTGGCGATCCAGGCCGCGCGCAGATCGTCGAGCGGCGTTCCCGGGAATCGGACCAGTCGATACACGCCCTGATGGGCCCGGTCGATGACACCCGCCGCTTCCAAGCGATGCAGTTGCACCCGGGTGACGCCGGCGTTGAGCATCTGGGCGGCGGTGACGATGCCCCACTGATCAGAGGCGACGTCCGCGACCGCCAGCGCCGCCGCAGCTCCACCATGGACCATGGCGTAGATGTTACGGCAATAGTGAAACATTTAAGCCAGTGCCTGCAATGTTATCGCCTCGATATCCGGCCGCGCAGAGGGCGCCAGCACACGATGCTGAGGCGCGCCTGAGAGGAACGATATCGATTCGGTAACGATTCGGGCCTCATGTGCGATACCCTGACAGCCGAATCGGGGGCGGCGGCGCCGTCCCCGGATTCCCCGACATGCGACATCGTGCGGTTTCATGAGATTCTTGCGATGTTTTGGTAGGGCTCGCCGGTCCTGGTTAGACTCCCCGGAGTCCGGCCGTGCGCCTGCCGTCCGATCGGTACGTCGGGGAACGTCCCGGTGACCGCCGCGACGCGCCGAGCGCTCGCAGAGAAGAAGGAAGACTCCCATATGCGCCTCCGACTGACGAAGCCGAAGTCGAACTTCGGCCGCCGCGTCGCAGCCGCCGCGATGTCCGCCCTGATGCTGGGCGGCGTCGGCACGGCAGTGACGGCCGGTGCGGGCACCGCGAACGCGTTCGCCTGCGGGGCGGCGGGCCCCGCCGAGCGGATCACCGTCAACGGCTACGGCATGCCCTCGGTCCCGGTGAAGATCTGGCGGGCGCCGAACGCTTACCGGACGGTCATCCTGCTCGACGGCATGCGCGCCACCAACGACTGCAGCGGCTGGGAGCACGAGCTTCCCAACACGATCAAGGCGATGCAGCGCGAGGGCATCAACGTCGTCACGCCGATCGGCGGCAAGGCCAGCTTCTACACGAACTGGGACTCGCCGAGCAACTTCAACGGTCAGCGGTACACCTACAAGTGGGAGTCCGTGATCTCGGGCTCGCTCGTGCAGGCGCTCGACGCCAAGGGCCTGCGCGTCAACGGCAGGTACGGCATCGCCGGCCTGTCGATGTCGGGTAACGCGGCCATCACGCTGGCTGCGAAGTACCCGCAGCACTTCGGTCCCGCGGCCTCGTTCTCCGGCTACCTCTCGTACTCGATCCCGGGCATGAAGACGGCGATCCGCGTGTCGATGCTCGACATCGAGGGCGGCCCGTGGAACGTCGACGCGATGTGGGGCCCGCCGTGGAGCCCGCGCTGGGCGCAGAACGACCCGATCCTGCTGACCAACAAGCTGCGTGGTCGCAAGGTCTTCGTCTCGGCCGGCACCGGCGGTCTGGGCAAGTACGACTACAACCGGTTCGCCAACCTCTTCGACGGCATGGCGAAGACGGTCCAGGCTGTGCCGCTCGAGGTGCTCGCCTACGGCAACACGGTGGCGTTCGCCGCCAAGGCCCGCGCCGACGGCGTCCGCGTCACGGAGAGCTACGCCAACCCGGGCACGCACCAGTGGCTGTACTGGCGCGACCAGGTGTACAAGTCGATGCGGATCGGCTTCTGGCGCTAGCCTGAAACAACGTTCGTAGCGAAGGCCGCGTTCACCGTCGAGAGACGGCGGACGCGGCCTTCGTCGTGCTCGGTGGCCGGTGCTCGGCGGCCCGTGGCCGGCGGCGTCCGCCGGGCGGTGCGAGTGGTCCGCGGCGACGTGCAGCCCGACCGCATGCACGCGCGGTTTGCCAAGGGGCACAAGGAATCTCATCGAGACCGGTGCGTAGAGGCGCTGACGGCGTTAGGTTTTTCCGATGCAGTCGGTCTCGATGTCTCAAGGTTCCAGTGTCGTTCTCGGCGGGCGGCGCCTGCGCGTCGTCATCACGTGGTCGCCGACACCCCACACGCCGACGGTCCGCGGCGCGATGCTGCTGACGGACGCCGGACGGGTCCGTGACGAGGAGGACCTCGTCTACCGCAATCGGCGTGTGCACAAGAGCGGTGCCGTCGAGCACCACGGGCAGGACACCCGGCGCAACGGGGTCCGTGTCGATGAGTTCGACGTCGATCTCGCGGCCGTCGAATCGGATATCGACGCGATCGCCATCGTGGCGACCGCCGACGGGCCGTTCAGCGATGTGGACGGGCTGACGGTGCATCTGGTCACCGAGCGCGACGTCGTCCTGGCGAGGTACGCCGTCTCGGGCGCCACGTCGGAGATGGCGTACGTTCTCGGCGAGATCCGCCGTCGCCGGGGCGACTGGGAGTTCACCGCTGTCGGCCGCGGCTACGACTCCGGCTCCGAGGGGCTCACCGCCGAATACGGTGCCGATGCGGATGAGGCGGAGGCGCCGGTCATCATCCAGGATTCGATCCGTCCGCTGCCCGGGGAGGAGCGGCTGCCGGCCGATATGCGGCAGCGGCTCGACACGCGTCGGCAGATGGTGGCCGACACCCTGCGGGCGCAGAACGTGCCGGGTCGGAAGGCGCGGGTGATCCTCGTGCTCGACGCGTCGGCGTCGATGGAGACCCTGTACAAGAAGGGCATCGTCGGCAGGCTCGTCGAACGCCTGGCGGCCGTGTCCGCGCAGCTCGATCCCGGAGCCGTCATGGAGGCGTTCATCTTCGCGACGAACAGCGCGCGGCTGCCGGACCTGCACCTCGGGGACATGCCCGCGTGGATCCGGCTGCATGCGCGGCTCGGCAACCCGAAGGTGCTCGAACCGGGGCAGATCGACATGCGCCGGCTCGGTTTCTCCAACGAGGAGCACCGGGTGATCCGCAGTGTGCGGCGGTTCGTCGAGGCCGAGCCGGTGCCGATGCCGACGTTCGTCCTGTTCTGCTCCGACGGCAGCGTCCACAAGGACAGGGAGATCGAGAAGGAGCTCCGCGCCGCGGCCGCGGAGCCGATCTACTGGCAGTTCATCGGCCTCGGCGACGCCGATTTCGGCATGCTGGAGCGGTTCGACACGCTGCCTGGTCGCGATATCGACAACACGGGCTTCTTCGCCGTCTCGAACGTCGACAAGATGCCCGACCGCGAGCTCTACGACAAGGTGCTGGAAGGGCTGCCGACGTGGGCCAGGGAGGCCCGCGCGCTGCGGATCCTCGCCCGGCGGCCCGTCGTGGGCTGACCTGCCCGTCGGACGCGCGCGGCGCGTCATCTACTCGGACATTCTGCGATCGGTCCGTGGGTCCATGACCCGCGGACCGATCGCTTTCTCGAGAAATCACACCTGTCACAGGCGTGGCGACGTGGTTCTGGCCCGTCGTCCCGGTAGAACTGCATCCGACGGGTTGTGATTAAAGGGGCTGAAGGATGCGCATGGGGCGAGTGAGGCGTTTTGGCACGCGGGTGACCGCGAGCGTCGTGGCCGTCGCGACGGTTGTCGGGATCGGGATCGCGGCGCCGCAGGCGGTCGCCGATCCGGCACCGCCGAGTACGTCGCAGCCCCCGACGTCGCCGGCGCCCAAGCCTGAGCCGCCGAAGCCCGCGCCTCAGACGCCTGCGCCTCAGGCGGCGCGGCCCGCCTCGGCCGGCCCCGTTCTGCCGGGCGTCAAGGTCACCAACGTCTTCTGGTACTCCGATCGCCGGGTCGCGCTGTGGGTGCATTCGACGGCCATGAACGCGGACATCCAGGTGCAGCTGCTGCTGCCCCGGGACTGGAACGTCGCGTCGTCGGCCACGTTCCCGCAGCTCTACATGCTCGACGGCCTCCGGGCCCGTGAGGACCAGAGCGGCTGGACCATCAACACCGACATCGAGAAGTTCTTCAAGGACAAGAACGTCACCGTGGTGCTGCCCGTCGGCGGCCAGTCGAGCTTCTACACCGACTGGAAGGAGCCCGACAAGGGCAAGCTGTACCGCTGGGAGACGTTCCTGACGCGCGAACTGCCGCCGATCCTGGAGACGCAGTGGCGGGCGACATCGACCCGCGGCGTCGCGGGTCTCTCGATGGGCGGCACGTCGGCGCTCATGCTCGCGACGCGGCACCCGGACTTCTACAAGTTCGCCGCGTCGTACTCCGGCGTGCTGCAGCTGACCAGCGTCGGCATGCAGCAGGCCATCCAGTTCGCCATGAAGGACGCAGGCGGCTACGACGCGACGAAGATGTTCGGGCAGCCGTCCGACCCGGCGTGGAAGGAGCACGACCCCTACCTGCTCGCCGACAAGCTGCGCGGGATGAGCGTCTACATGTCCACGGGCAACGGCATGGTCGGCCCGCACGACACGCCGGGCTCCATCCCGGGCCTGGCCACCAACTACGCGGGCGTCGGCCTGGAGGTGCTGGCGCGGGTGACGACGCAGCAGTACGCGGCGAAGCTCAACAAGCTCGGCGTCGCGGCCAGGGCCGTCTTCCGGCCGTCCGGTACGCACACCTGGCCGTACTGGCAGTTCGAGCTGCACGAGTCCTGGCCGCAGGCCGCGACGGCGCTCGGCGTCGAGGGGGCGAAGCCCAACTGCGTGCCGAGGGGTGCGATCGCCGACAAGGTGAAGAACGACAAGACGATCGGGGAATGCCTCACCCCGGAGTACGACGTCCCCGGCGGCAAGGTGCAGGACTTCCGCAACGGTCGCGTGTTCTGGTCGCCGAAGACCGGCGCGAAGATCGTCGGCGGCGGCATCGGCGGCGCCTATGTGGCGGCGGCCGGCCCCGGCGGCTACCTCGGCTTCCCGACGAGCGACGAGGGCGCCATCATCCGCGGCGGACGGGTGAGCGACTTCGAGCGCGGCAAGATCTACTGGACGACGCGGTCGGGGGCGCACGCGGTGCGGGGCGCGATCCTCGAGCAGTGGGCCAAGGACGGCTACGAGCGCGGACGTCTCGGCTACCCGATCGGGGACGAGATCGACGCCGCGACGATTATTGTCGCGACGACCCTGTAGGGCTACCGATATGACGCTGGGGAGTGACTTCGTGAGAGTTCCCGGCCGCTGCGGCCGCGTGACCTGGGGGATCGGGCGCCGGGCTTCTTAGACACGTGCGCGGCGGCCCGGAACTGTCGGTGGGTCTCGGTAGCCTCGACAACCATGAGCACCAGCCTTGTCACGCGCGTGGGTCGGCCGTCCGGCGGCGACGGCGTCCGTCGGTCCGTTCGGCGTCCGGGCGTCCGCCTGGCGGCTGCTGTCGGCGTCCTCGTGTGCGCCGCCGCGTTGACGGCGGGGTGCGGGGGCGACGTCCCGGTGGCCTCGTCGTCGACGCCGTCGGAGATCTCGCCGTGGCCGTCGAGCTCGCCGGTGACCAGTCCGTCGCTGCCGGACACGGCACCGCCGATGACGGAGCTGAACGCGAAGGAGAAGGCGTTCGTCGACGAGGTGGCCAAGGCCGGCGTCCAGGTCGATCCGCAGCGGGCGATCCTGGCCGGCAACTTCGTCTGCACGGCCACTCGTGAGAAGGCCGATGACGACGCCGTGCGTGCGACGGTGCTCCCGATCATCGGGGAGGGCATGGAGCCGGCGGCCGCCGAGAAGGCCGCCGACTCCGTCATCGACGCCGCCAAACGGGTGTACTGCAAGTGAGCGCGCGTAAGGGGGGCCGGCGGGGCTGTCTGCTGCCGTTGCTGCTGGCCGTCGTCGCGATCCTCGTGGTCGTCGCGATCGTCATCGGCTGGTTCATCTGGGACAACGGCCGCCGGACCCGTCCGCCCGGACCGGCGGCACCGCCGCCGTCGTCCACGTCGCAGCGGCCGTCGACCCAGCCGGCTGACTGCCCGGACGTGCAGGTGCTCGTCGTGCCGGGCACCTGGGAGTCGGCGTCGAACGACGATCCGAAGCGGCCGCGGTTCAATCCGCGATCGCTCATGCTCAAGGTCTCGACGCCGCTCTCGGACGCCTACGACGACGGGCGCGCCGACGTCTACACCGTTCCGTACGTCGCCCAGTTCAACAACCCGATCGCGTTCCCGCCGCAGAACCAGCGCAGCTACGACAGCTCGCGCGATGAAGGGGCGAAGCGGCTGCTGGACAAGGTGAAGGCCGTGAACGCGCACTGCCCGCTGACGGGCTTCGTGCTCATGGGCTTCTCGCAGGGCGCCGTCATCGCGGGCGACCTCGCCGCGAAGATCGGCACCGGCGACGGCCCGATCGCCGACGATCTGCTGCTCGGCACCGGACTGATCGCCGACGGCCGGCGTGTGCCCGGCCAGGCCGTCGACGTCGCGCCCTCGCCGCCCGGCAGCGGTGCCGAGGTGACGCTCGGCGGGCTGCCGCTGCCCGGCGGCATCACACTCACCGGACCGCGACCGGGCGGTTTCGGGAAGGTGCGGGGCAAGGTCGTCACGATCTGCGCGAAGGGCGACCTCATCTGCGATTCGACGACGGGCCTCGGCGGCATCGGCGGACTGATCGGCGCCGTCAACAACCCGATCCATGCGGAGTACAACACGACCAAGCACTGGGTCTCGGGCGGCAAGCCCGCCACCCGGTGGCTCACGGATTGGGCCCGCGGCGTCATCGACAAGGCGAAACGACAGCCGCACTCCTGACCCGCAGGGGGACTCGAGGCGTCCGGGATTTGGGTAACAGGCGGCCGGAAAGTAACGTGACCGGTTGCTGGGGCACCGTCGTGGCCTCGTCGCGTCCGCGACGAAGCGCGCCGATGCCCGCCGCCCCAGCTAGACCGAGGAGCTCGCTTTCCGATGACCGCTGTCAACGGCCTTCCCCGCGCGAGTGGGGAAGCGACCCCGTCAGACGCCGACACGTCTGCCGACGGCCGATCCGGCGAGCCCGCCCCGCGCAGGTTCCGGTTCGGCGCCGGCGGCGAGGGCAATCCGGAGGAGGGCGGCGCTCGCCGCTTCGTCAAGCTCGCGCAGACGGCCGAGGCCCTCGGCTATGACACGTTCGCGATCCCGGACCACCTGGGCAACCAGGTCGGCCCGATCGCCGCGCTCGGCGCGCTCGCCGTCGCCACGGACAAGATCCGCCTGGCCACGAGCGTGCTCGCCAACGGCTGGCGCCATCCCGCGATCCTGGCCAAGGAGGCGACGACGATCGACGTCCTCTCCCGCGGCCGGCTCGAGCTGGGCATCGGCGCGGGCTGGATGAAAGAGGAGTTCGACAAGGCGGGCATCGAATACGAGTCGCCGGGCACGCGGATCCGCCGCCTCGACGAGTCGCTGACCATCCTCGACGGCCTCATGCGCGGCAAAGAGGTGACCTTCGCGGGCGAGTTCTACTCGATCAACGGTCTCGTCGGCACGCCGCGGCCGCGGCAGGGCCCGCGGCCGCCGATCGCCGTCGGCGGCGGCGGCCCGAAGATGCTGGCGCTGGCGGCCAAGCACGCCGACATCATCTCCGTGGCCACCGGCTCGACGAAGAGCGGCAAGCTTCGGCTGTCGGGCATGACGATGGAGTCGACGCGCGGACGCGTCGAGCGGATCCGCGAAGCGGCGGGTGATCGCTTCGGCGAGATCGAGCTGAACTGGACCATCGCGGCGATCGTCATCACCGAGGATCGCGAGGCGACCGCCGAGATGGCGCTCGCGGCGATCGACAACGGCTATCCGCCGAACATCGAGAAGGACGCCGAGCTGTCCGTCGATGACGTCCTGTCCTCGCCGTACCTGGCGTTCGGGACGGTGGAGCAGATCGCGGAGCAGGTGCGGGAGGTCCGGCGGCAGACGTCGATGAGCTATGTCGGTATCTTCCCGACGCAACTGGAGACGTTCGCTCCGGTCGTCGAGCTGCTCAAGGGCGAGTGACGTGTGCGCCGCTCCTGATCGCATTCGTGGGATGTCGGCGGATCGCTAGAATGCGAAAGATTTTCAGACCACGTGGCCGGGCAGGAGTGTGAATGAATCGGGAGATCGCGCAGTTCCTCGATGAGAAGGGCAACATCTACGTCGATGATGCAACACTTGTCGATTACGTCCACCGTAATTCCTTGGATAACGGTGAAGAACTGGCATACCGCTTCATCGACTACAGCCGCGAGCGGGACGGTGATCCACAGGAGCTGACCTGGTCGCAGTTCGGCAAGCGGCTGCGGGCCGTCGCGGCCCGATTGCAGCAGGTGGCGAAGCCGGGCGACCGGGTGGCGATCCTCGCCCCACAGGGTCTGGAGTACGTGGTCGCGTTCTTCGGCTGTCTCTTCGGCGGCGTCATCGCGGTTCCGCTGTTCGACCCCGACGAGCCCGGCCAGATCGACAGGCTGCACGCCGTCCTCGGCGACTGCGAGCCGACGGTGATCCTCACGTCGGCGAAGGCCGCCGCGGGCGTCCGGACGTTCTTCTCCGACCGGCCCGCCAAGGACCGGCCGCGGGTGATCGTGGTCGACGCCGTCCCGGACACCGTCGGCGAGAGCTGGGTCAAGCCCGAGCCCGCGCAGGAGGACATCGCCTACCTGCAGTACACCTCCGGCTCCACCCGGACGCCGGCCGGCGTCGAGATCACCTATCGCTCGGTGATGACGAACGCCGTGCAGATGGCCGATTCGATAGGCCTCGGACAGCGCAGCAGGGCCGTCACCTGGCTGCCGATGTTCCATGACATGGGCCTGCTCACCGTCATCCTGCCCGCGATCGGCGGCCGGTACATCACGATCATGAGCCCGCTGGCGTTCGTGCGCCGGCCGGGTCGCTGGATCCACGAGCTCGCGGCCGAGGCCGACGGCGCCGAGACGTTCGCGGCCGCGCCGAACTTCGCGTTCGAGCACGCCGCGCTGCGCGGTGCGCCGAAGGAGGGCGAGGAGCTCGACCTCTCCAACGTCATCGGCCTCGTCAACGGCAGCGAGCCGGTGACGGTCGCGTCGATGCGCAAGTTCAACGAGGCGTTCGCGCCCTACGGCCTGCCGAAGACGGCGATCAAGCCGTCCTACGGCATGGCGGAGGCGACGCTCTTCGTCGCGTCGACAGACCGCGACGCCGAGGCCCGGGTGATCTGGGTGGACCGCGCCGAGCTCAACAAGGGCCGTTTCCGGCTCGTCGACGAGACGGCCGAGGGTGCCGTGGCGCAGGTCTCGTGCGGTCAGGTCGCGCGCTGCCAATGGGCCGCGATCGTCGACCCGGTGACCTTCGGCGAGCAGCCCGACGGTCACGTCGGCGAGATCTGGCTCAACGGCGAGAACCTCGGCGTCGGCTACTGGGGACGCGAGCGGGAGACGGACGAGACCTTCCGGAACCGCCTCACGACGGTGCTGCCCGAGGGCAGCCACGCCGAGGGCGCCCCGGACAACGGGCGCTGGCTGCGCACCGGCGACTTCGGCTGCTACCTCGACGGCGAGCTGTACATCACGGGCCGCGTCAAGGACCTCGTCATCGTCGACGGCCGCAACCACTACCCGCAGGACCTGGAGTACAGCGCGCAGCAGGCCACGGACGCGGTGCGTCCGGGCTTCGTCGCGGCGTTCGCGGTGCCGGCCAACGAGCTGCCCGCCGAGGTCTTCGCGCAGTCGACGAGCGGCCTCACCTACGACCCGGCGGACGCGTCCGAGCAGCTCGTCATCATCGCCGAGCGGGCCGGCCGCAAGCAGGACGAGGCGATGGTCGCAGGCAAGATCCGCACGACGGTCGCGCAGCGGCACGGCGTCATGGTGCGGGACATCCTGCTCGTCCCGGCCGGATCCATCCCGCGCACGTCGAGCGGCAAGATCGCGCGACGCGCGACGAAGGCCGCCTACACCGACGGGACGCTTCGCGGCGGCTACACGCAGACGGCGTTCCCGGACGCCGCCACGACCACCGACGACTGACGCCCCGGCGATCGACGCCGAGCGGCCGTTGCACGGTCCGCCGGCCGGCGCCGAGGGTCGTCCGCGACCACGGAGAGACATGACAGAAGCACGCGACGCAGGCACTTCCCGGTCCGAAGACGTACGGTTCGACGACGACGGGGCGCGCGTCGCGGGCATGTCCGTGTCCGAGGTGCGCGAATGGCTGCGCGCGTGGGTCTCGAATGCGACGGGGCAGCCCGCGTCGGCGATCTCCGACGAGCGTCCGATGGAGGAGTTCGGCCTCTCCAGCCGGGACGCCGTGACGCTCTCGGGCGACATCGAGGACCGCCTGGGCGTCGTCCTCACGGCGACGGTCGCCTACCAGCATCCGACGATCGCGGCGCTGGCCACGCGGATCGTCGAGGGTGAGCCGGAGACGGACACCGACGCCGTCGCGGACGGCGACTACCTGCGGCCTGATCGCACCGCCGCCGACGACATCGCGATCGTCGGCCTCTCGACGCGGTTCCCCGGCGCCGGCCGGACGCCGGAGTCGACGTGGGAGTTCCTGCTCACCGGCGGCGACGGCGTCCGCGAGCTGCCGGACGACCGGTGGACCGAGTTCAGGTGCGACCCGGCGCTCGCGGCGACCATCGCCGCGGCCAACACCGCGGGCGGCTACCTCGACGACGTCACCGGCTTCGACGCCGACTTCTTCCAGATGAGCCCGCGCGAGGTCGAGATGGTCGATCCGCAGCAGCGGCTCGCCCTCGAGCTGACGTGGGAGGCGCTGGAGAACAGCCGCATTCCGGCGTCCGAGCTCAAGGGCGGCAACGTCGGCGTCTTCATCGGCAGCTCGACGAACGACTACCAGCTGCTCGCGGTCTCCGATCCGGAGTCGAACGGCGACACGTCCGCCTACGCGCTGACGGGTACGCAGTCGGCCGTCATCGCCGGCCGCGTCAGCTACTACTTCGACTTCCACGGCCCGGCCGTCACCCTCGACACGGCGTGCTCGTCGTCGCTGGTCGCGGTGCACCAGGCCGTCCGCAGCCTGCGCTCGGGCGAGTCCGACGTCGCCATCGCGGGCGGCGTCAACATGATCCTCGCGCCGGCGGCGACGCTCGGCTTCGACAAGATCGGCGCGCAGGCCGCGAACAAGCGCATCCGCGCGTTCTCCGACGACGCCGACGGCATGATCCGCGGCGAGGGCGGCGGGCTGTTCGTGCTCAAGCGCGTCGCCGACGCGCGCCGGGACGGCGACCCGATCCTCGCGGTCGTGGCCGGCTCGGCCGTCAACTCCGACGGCCGCAGCAACGGTCTGCCCGCCCCGAACCCGGAGGCGCAGGCCGCGGTGCTGCGGGCCGCCTATCGCGACGCCGGCATCGTGCCGCGGGACGTCGACTACGTCGAGGCGCACGGCACCGGCACCATCCTCGGCGACCCCATCGAGGCGGGTGCCCTCGGCCGCGTCGTCGGGCGGGGCCGCGACGCCCACCTGCCGCTGCTGCTCGGCTCGGCGAAGACCAACTTCGGGCACCTCGAATCCGGGGCGGGTGCCGCCGCGCTGGCCAAGACGGTGCTCGCGATCGGCGCGGGCGTCATCCCGCGGAACCTGCACTTCAACAAGCCGAATCCGTACATCCAGTTCGAGCAGGACCACATCACCGTGGTCGCCGAGAACACCGAGTGGCCGCGCTACAGCGGGCACGCGGTGGCCGGCGTATCCGGTTTCGGCTTCTCCGGAACCAACGCGCACATCGTCGTCCGGGAGCCGCTGCCGTCGGATCTTGTGGATCCGGAGACCCCGGCCGACGAGCCGGCTGCTGATTTCGCGCCCTGCGCCGTCCCGGGCGCGTTGACGCCGCTCGTCGTGTCCGGTTTCCTGCCGTCGCGCCGACGCGCGGCCGCCGCCGACCTCGCCGATTGGCTCGAGACGCCGGCCGGGCAGGCCGCGTCGCTGACGGCCGTCGGGCGCACGCTCGCGCGGCGCAATCACGGCCGCTCGCGCGCCGTCGTCATGGCACGCGGCCACGCCGACGCCGTCAAGGGCCTGCGCGCCGTCGCCGAGGGCAAGGCGAGCCCGCTTGTGTTCTCGGCCGACGCGCCCGATTCGGCGTCGGCCGTGTGGGTGCTGTCCGGCTTCGGGAGCCAGCACCGCAAGATGGCCAAGCAGCTGTACCAGGAGAATCCCGTCTTCGCCACAGCGCTCGACGAGGTCGACGCGCTGATCGAGAACGAGACCGGGTACTCGATCGTCGCGCAGTTCCTCGACGACGAGGTGACGTACGGCGTCGAGACCTCGCAGATCGGCATCTTCGCCATCCAGGTCGGCCTCATCGGGCTGCTGCGGCACCACGGGGCCGAGCCCGGCGTCGTCGTCCCGCACTCGATGGGCGAGGCGACCGGCGCCTACCTCACCGGCGGTCTCTCGCTCGCCGACGCGGTGCGCGTCATCTGCGCGCGCAGCCGGCTGATGGGTGAGGGCGAGGCGATGCTGACCGGCGACCTCGTCCGGTACATGGCGCTCGTCGAGTACAGCGCCGGCGAGATCGGCGCGGTGGTCGCGGAGTATCCCGACCTGGAGATCTGCGTCTACGCGGCGCCGACGCACACCGTGGTGGGCGGCCCGGCCGAGCAGATCGACGCGATCGTCGCCCGTTGCGAGGGCGAGGGCAAGCTGGCCCGCAAGTTGCAGACCAAGGGCGCCAGCCACACCAGTCAGACGGACCCGCTGCTCGGCGAGCTCGCCTATGAGCTGGCGGGCATCGAGGCGCGGCCGATCGAGACCGGCCTCTACAGCAGCGTGCACCGCGAGGCGTTCTTCCGGCCCGGCAGCGCTCCCGTGCACGACATCGAGTACTGGACCAAGGGGTTGCGGCACTCGGTGTGGTTCGTGCAGGCCGTGACGCGGGCCGTCGAGGACGGCCACCGGACCTTCGTCGAGCTCTCGCCGAACCCGGTCGTGCTGCTGTCCATCGCCGCGACCACGTACGGCGCCGGCATCACCGACGCCGAGCTGGTCGAGACGCTGCGTCGCAAGGCCGACGAGAACGACGGCGTCGTCACCGCGCTGGCCAAGCTGTACGTCCACGGGCACGCCGTCGACGTCGCATCGCTCTACGGCTCCGGCGAGTACGCCGACCTGCCGCGGACGCGCTGGAACCGCAAGCGGCTGTGGCTGACGGCGCGGATCGGCTCGGCGGGGGTGCTGCGCGCTCCCGGTGCGCACGTCGCGCTGCCGGACGGCCGACACGCCTGGCAGGCCGTCCCGACCGCGGTCGGCGCGCCCGCCGAACTGGCCCTCGCCGCGGCCCGTCAGGTGCTCACCGCGCCCGTGCTGACGGCGTCGAGCGTGCTCGGCGAGCTCGGTGCGGCCGAATCGGTGACCACGACGCTGACGCCGCACCTCGGCGGCGCGTCGATCGTCGTCGACGCCCGGGAGCAGGGGGGCTTCCGGCGGATCTTCGAGGCCGTCGTCGCGGACGACGCGGCGTCCGCGCCCGTCGCCGCCGCCGTGGTGGCCGCGCCCGTCGAGTACGGCGACCAGCGCGTCGAGGATCTCGGCGAGGTCGTCGAGGACGCCGGCGCGCGCTGGGATCCGGCGTCCGGCGAATCGGTGGAGGACAGGCTGGCGACGATCGTCGCCGAGTCGATGGGCTACGAGCCCGAGGACCTGCCGCGTGAGATCCCGCTCATCGACCTCGGGCTCGACTCGCTCATGGGCATGCGGATCAAGAACCGCGTCGAGTACGAGTTCGACATCCCGCAGCTCCAACTGCAGGCGATGCGTGACGCGAACCTGCATGACGTCGCCCGGTTCGTCACGTACGCGGTCGACAATCGCGAGGCCGTCGCGGCGCTTGCCGAGCACCAGGGTGCGGGCGGCGAGCTGCCGAGCCCCGAGGAGATCGAGGCCTATCTGGCCGAGAAGGAGCGGGCGTCGGCGGAAGGGGCGTCCGAGGCGGAGCCTGAGCCGGTTGCGGAGCCGGCGGCCGTGGCCGAGGAGCCCGCTGCCGAGCTGGCCGTCGCCGAGCCTGAGCCGGCGGCTGTGGCCGAGCCGGAGTCGCCGGTCGTGCCGGAGCCCGAGTCGGCCGCAGTGACTGAGCCGGCCGCCGCGCCGACCCCCGCCGCGGCGCCCGTCGACACCTTCGACCAGGCCGCCGTCGCCACCGCGGCCGGCGTCGACGTGCCGCCGCGCGACGCCGCCGAGCGCCTGACGTTCGCCACCTACGCGATCGTCACCAAGACGTCAGCCAAGGGCATCTTCAACCCGCTGCCGGTGCTGCCGGAGTCGGTCGCCCAGGCGCTCGCCGATCGGCTGTCCGAGCGGCTCGGCGCGGAGATCGACGTTGAGGACGTCATCGACTCCGACACCATCGAGACGATGGCAGGCTACGTCCGCGAGAAGCTCGAGGGCGACGGCATCGACGGCTTCGTCCGGACGCTGCGCGAGCCGACTCCCGGCTCCGCGCGGACGCCAGTGCTGCTCTTCCACCCGGCCGGCGGCTCGACGATGGCGTACGACGCCCTCGTCCGCACCCTGCCGACCGACGTCCCGATCTACGGTTTCGAGCGCGTCGAGGGCTCCATCGAGGAGCGCGTGCGCCAGTACGTGCCGAAGATCCTCGAACTGCAGCCGGAGGGGCCGTACGTCCTCGTCGGCTGGTCACTCGGCGGCGCGCTGGCCTACGGCGCCGCGCATCAGCTGCGCGAGCTGGGACACGAGGTCGCGTTCGTCGGGCTCATCGACGCCGTCATGCCGGCCGACGACTCCGAGGAGACGCGGGAGCAGAAGCGCGCCCGGCTGGAGCGCTACCTCACCTTCGCCAAGGGCAACTACAACCTCGACGACGACATCCCGATCCCGATGGACCGGCTGGTGGAGGCGGACGACGAGGGGCAGATCACGCTGCTCATCGAGATGCTCGCGATGAGCTCGGTGAAGATCCCCGGCGGCATCATCGAGCACCAGCGGACGTCGTTCATCGACAACCGGGTGCTCGCGACGGCGAAGCCGCAGCGGTACGACGGCAAGGTGGTGCTCTATCGCGCCGAGAAGATGCACGCGGACGCCGTCGTCCTGGAGCCGCGGTGGGGCGACGTCGAGCCCGACGGCAGCTGGGGACGCTACGTCGACGATCTGGAGGTCATCCACATCGGCGGCGATCACATCGCGATCGTCGACGAGCCGTACATCGGCCGCATCGGTGCCGACCTCAGCCGCCGTCTCGGCCGGCTGGGCGACTAGTCGCCGGATGGTCGGAGCCGACGCGCCCACGTGACCCGTCCGGGAATCAATCATCTAGCAGAGCAGGGGAGGAGCCTTCGTGTCCGACACCACCGCGGGCAAGTTGCGGGAGCTGCGCGCCAAGCTGGAGCTGGCCAAGGAGCCCGGCGGCGAGCGGGCGATCGCGAAGCGGGCCCGCAAGGGGATCCCGTCGCCGCGTGAGCGGCTGCACATGTTGTTCGATCACGGCACCTTCGTCGAGATCGGGCAGTTGGCCAAGATGCCGGGTGCCGCTGATTCGGGCTACGGCGACGGCGTCGTCACCGGGCACGGGCTCGTCCACGGCCGGCCGGTCGCCGCGTTCAGTCACGACCAGACGGTGTTCGGCGGCACGGTCGGCGAGATGTTCGGCCGCAAGGTCAGCGCGCTCATGGAGTTCGCGGGCAAGATCGGCTGCCCGATGGTCGGCATCAACGATTCGGCCGGCGCCCGGATCCAGGACGCCGTCACCTCGCTCGCCTGGTACGCCGAGATGGGCCGACGCAACGACCTGCTCTCGGGCCTGACGCCGCAGGTCTCGCTCATCCTCGGCAAGTGCGCGGGCGGCGCCGTCTACCACCCGGCGAACTCCGACATCCTCGTCGGCGTCAAGGACCGCAGCTACATGTTCGTCACCGGACCGGACGTCCTCAAGCAGATGACGGGCGAGGACGTCACCCCCGAGGACCTCGGCGGTTCCGTCGCCCAGGCCCGGCGTGGCAACATCCATCACCTGGCCGAGACCGAGCACGACGCCTTCGAGTGGGTGCGCGAGTACCTCCAGTTCATGCCGTCGAGCGCGCACGAGCAGCCGCCGATCGTCAACCCGGGGCTGGAGCCGGAGGTGACGGATTCGGACCTGCTGCTCGACACGTTCCTGCCGGACAACGACAACGCCGGCTACGACATGCGCGACATCATCATGCGGCTGTTCGACGACGGTGAGTTCCACGAGATCTCGGAGCTGTGGGCGCCGAACATCCTCACCGGTTTCGTGCGGGTCGACGGGCGCTCGGTCGGCGTCGTCGCCAACCAGCCGGCCGTGCTCGCCGGGACGCTCGACACGGACAGCTCGGAGAAGGCGACGCGGTTCGTCCGGATCTGCAACGCGTTCGGCATCCCGCTCGTCTTCCTGGTCGACACCCCGGGCATCATGCCGGGTTTCGTCGAGGAGGAGAAGGCGACGATCCGGCGCTCCGGACGTTTCCTCTACGCCTACGTCGAGGCCGACGTCCCGAAGATCACGGTGGTCGTCCGCAAGGCCTACGGCGGCGCGTACGCCGTGATGGGCTCCAAGCAACTCGGCGCCGACATCAACTTCGCGTGGCCGACGGCCAAGATCGCCGTCATGGGCGCGGAGTCGGCGGCGGCCGTCCTCACCCGGCGGCAGACCGAAGGCCTGGACGTCGACGCGGCCGAGAAGGTGCGACGGGACTTCATCGACTTCTACAACGCCTTCATGGCGACGCCGTACCTCGCCGCCGAGCGCGGCTACATCGACGCCGTCATCGAGCCGTCCCAGACGCGCCTGGAGATCCGCAAGGCGCTGGCCGTGCTGCGCGACAAGCGCGTGCAGCGCACGCCGCGCAAGCACTACCTGATGCCGATCTAGCTGCGACGATGCGTAGTCGCTCGGCTTGTGGGGGCGTCGGGCGTGTGCAGAAGTGATGCTGAGATTCGTGCAGAAGTGATACTGAGATTCGTGCAGAAGTGATACTCAGATTCGTGCAGGAGTGATACTCAGATTCGTGCAGAAGTGATAGCGTCGGGGCATGGCCGAGTATCGGAGGCGTCTCGCCGATCAGACGGTGCGCGATGCCCTGGAGACGTTCGGAGCGGTGATCATCCAGGGCCCCAGGGCGGTCGGTAAGACGACGTCGGGCCTGCGGGTCGCCGCGAGCTCGGTGCGTCTGGACTCGTCGCCGCAGGTGGCGGCAGTCGCCGAGACGTCGCCGCAGACGGTGCTCAAGGGCAAGGTGCCCCGGTTGATCGATGAGTGGCAACTGGCTCCTACGGTCTGGAACGCGGTGCGGCACGAGGTCGATCGACGAGCTGAGCCGGGGCAGTTCATCCTCACCGGATCGGCGACACCTCCGGACGACATCACGAGGCATAGCGGTGCCGGGAGGTTCCGGCGCGTCACGCTCCGACCGATGACGCTCACCGAGAGCGGCGACAGCACCGAGTCGGTACCGTTCGCGGTGCTGCTGGACGGTGGTGTCGTCGCGGGAATCGGGGACCCACCGTCGAAGACTACGCCCGACTCATCGAACGTGGCGGCTGGCCCGCCCTCGTCACCCAGCGGAGACGTTCTCCCGGTGATTATCTGGCGGCGTATATCGATGACATCGCGCGGATCGATCTGCCGGGGGTCGACATCGAGATCGATCCGATTCGGATGCGGGCGCTCATGCGGGCGTTGGCTCGTAATCTGGCGACCGAGGCGACGGCGGCCAGGTTGGCGGCAGAGTCCGGCATCGCAGTGGCCGGTGCCGAGTCGACGGGTGTCTCCGCGCAGACCGTACGCAGGTACATCGACGCTCTGACCAGGGCGTTCGTCGTGGAGGAACAACCCGCTTGGGCGCCGCACCTGCGGTCGAGGGTGCGGCTTCGGGTTCAGCCGAAGTGGCACTTCGTGGACCCCTCGATCGCCGTCGCGGCGCTCGGCACGTCGGCGCGAGGGCTGCTCGACGACCTGTCCGCGTTCGGGTTGTTCTTCGAGTCGCTGTGTGTTCGAGATCTGCGGGTGTACGCACAGTTTCACGGGGGTGAGGTGTTCCACTATCGCGACAGCAGCAACCTGGAGGTCGACGCGATCGTCGAACTTCGGGACGGCAGATGGGCGGCGTTCGAGATCAAACTGGGTGGCGCCAAGGCGATCGATGCGGCCGCGGCCAACCTGGCCAAGCTGGCGCGAAAGGTCTCGGCGGAGCGGGCTTCCCAACTGTGCTCGCTGAACGTCCTGACCGGAGGCGACGCTTCCTATACCCGGCCCGATGGTGTCAACGTCGTCTCGCTGGGGCATCTAGCCGGAGACTGAGTCCGCAGTTATTGCGGTGCCGCAGTTGATGCGCTACGGTTCTGGTGTGCCCCCTGAACCGGAGATCATCGATCGGATACGCACGACCCTCACCGAGGCGGTCGGTCTATCCGATGCCGATGCGTTGAGTCGCCTCCGTGCGGCGGCCGACGAACTGGCGGCGCTGATCGACGAGACGATGGCTCGTGCGGTGCTGGACGACGGGGTGTCGCTCCGCTCCGCGGGTTCGAGTGCGGGGATGACGGAGAACGCGGTGGGGCCGAGGCTTGCCCATACGCGCACGCTTGGCGGCTACGCGAACGAGGCCGGCCGGGTGACGGCGTCGGGCGTGGAACGTGCCAGGTACGACCGCGACAGCGGTGTGACGAACGCCGCGCCGCCGCTTCGCTTCACGCCTCGTCGACGTCGATAGTTCGGACGACAAGAAAGGTCGAGAAATGACCGACATAAACAAGACGCATATCTACTTCCTGCTCGATCGCTCGGGATCGATGCAATCGATCAAGTCCGACACAGAGGAAGGTTTCGCGGCGTTCATCGCCGAACAGGTGGATGGCGCCGGCGAGTGCCTGGTCACGCTTGCGCAGTTCGACAACGACTACGAGGTGGTCTACCGCAACGTTCCCGTCGTCGATGCGCCACCGCTGGTTCTTGTCCCGAGATCTATGACGGCGTTGCTCGACTCCATGGGTCGGCTCATCAATGAGGCGGGAGCCGAACTCGCCGCTTTGCCGGAGGATCGGCGTCCCGGAACGGTGATCGTGGCCATCATGACCGATGGTATGGAGAATGCCAGTCGTGAATACACGCATGAGGCGATCAAGGCGCTGGTCGAGCAGCAGTCCACGCAGTACTCCTGGCAGTTCTTGTACATGGGGGCCGATCAGGATGCCATCGAGGTAGGTCGATCGATCGGTGTGCAGGAGGGCAATTCGCTGACGTATGCGCGCGGCAAGGTCGCCGATGCGCAGCGGATGGTCGGCGACAAGGTTCGTGGATACCGTGCCGATCGGGCCGCCGGGTACGAGATGCCGATGCCATCCTTCTCCGCCGCCGAGCGTCGACGCGCGGGCGAGTGATCATGCGATCTGAGGTGCTCGGATCGAGCGCGGTCGACGAAGTCGCGCCGGCCGGGAACGGGCTCTTCTGGGGAGACGCGCAGGTTGTCGCCGAGCGGATCGCGGAGGTGTGGCGGCGCGGTGTCGACGCGAAGGTGCGTTTGCGCCGTGGCGGTGACGGGGTCGAGTTCGTTGTCACCCAGGGGGACGTGGTCGACGTCGTTCAGGTGATGGTCGACGACGTGGCCGTGCAGCCGGACCCCGTGAGATCCGATGACGTCGAGATGACGCATGCTGCGCTCTTCGGCTTGATCGGGGATCTGGTGTCGGGTGGTCTCGAGGTGTCCTGGCAGGTGACAGACCGAGCGGTAGGAACGACGACGGTATCGGCGAGTCGAGGCGACGAGTTGTGGGCGGTGGCGCACTGGCGACGAGACAGCGACGGCGCGTGGGACTTCGAAGAATCGCAGACGGGAGTCTTCCGCGGTGGGGTGCTGGTGCTCGCGGATGCCGGATGGATCGGTCTGCAGGCGTTGGTGGCTGCACCGGATTGGGCACTGATGCCAGGAGTGGAGATGCCGGTGGCCGTCTGGCACGAGGAGCGTGAAGTCCCAGCCGGTCTGCGGCCCTTCCCGGCTCCGCTCCCGCCGACTGAGGAGACAGTCGCACAGCGGCGTCGAGAGATCTCGGCTTGGGCATCGGAGAACGGATTCGCCGAACGGCTTGTCGCTCCGACGAAGGGCAGCGTTGAGAAACGGCTGACCAGAATGGGCGGAGGTGTTCTCGGTCTGTATCTGATCGAGTTCGCGGACGGCTCTTGTTACCTCGGGCAGTCGACATCGCTCGTGAAAAGGTTCGGGCAACATTGTCGAACCTATGACGACATCGTCGCCGTCTGGCTTCGGGTGGAGGTCGAGGCGGCCGCGCATAAAACTCCTTCGAAATTTCTTCTCGATATCGAAAAAGGCATGATTCATTCTGTGCAGATCGCCGGGCTGATCGCGCGGAACAAGGCGGAGATGGCGACGATCCTATCTTTCGATCGCGCTTTCGATTCGGCTATTCCGTCCCAGCGGCAGGATCGATGGCGGAGTGATCGGCTAGGTGAGAACCGGCGTGATCTCGCCGGCGATCGTCACCCCGACGTGCTGGCTCTCGGGCCGGCGGGCGTGCTTGATTTCGAGCGGATGAAGAAGGTGCTGGGTCCTGGTGTCGACGAGGTGGTGGACGTGATCGCCATGTATCTGCGTCGATGTCTGCCGTACCCGTTGACCACCGAATCGGCGTTCTGGACCGTCAGTTGCATGCCGAGCACCGGCGCTGGAAAGGGTATGCATCGCGTCGCGTGTGTCTCGATCGGATGGGTCGAGGTGTTGACCGTGCTGCGTGATCGTGCCAGCGGTGTCATCTCGGGATTCGTTCAGGTGCGTGACGACCTGCTCGCCTATGATGACCTGTATTTTCTCGCGTTCTTGCGTCGGCATCCGCGGCTCGAGGTCTCTGAAGCGGACTATCGCGATGCCGGGCCGAGGAATCTGCGACTCTGGGCGTCAGATAGTGCATCGCTGCGGCGTTTGCTCGACGACACCGAAGTGACCAGGGCGGCGGCGGAGGCCGCGCTCGACTTGATGCGGGTACGTGCGGCGCCGCGAACCCGTATTCAGACACATAACCCCGTGCTTGCTGGGGAAGCGCTCGGGCGGGCGTGTGCTGGTTCGGATCGGGTCGCTGATACGACCTGATGTGAACGGTCGCCTCGTCCCGATGCGAACGGTCACCTCGTCGGCGAACCGCCGAACGTCGGCCTCGATCCCTCCTGTGAACTCACTCGTCTCCGAGGAGGAACCGGATCGAGCGGACCTCGTCCCACGCAGCCAATTCTTCGGGGGTGAGGAGGTAGCGGGCTGCGAGGTCGGCCAGTTCCTGGTAACTCAAGTCGACGCGGGCGAGCACTCGACGCTCTCGCTCGTGCAACTCATCGTTGGTGACGTGCTCGATCGTGATCGACATCGAGGACCGCGCGGTCATGGACCGAGGAGTGCCGCTGGGACGACGGCCACGCCGTCACGACGTCGATAGGCGTGCTCGCCGGTGGTGATGACGGCGGCGTCGATCAGGTCATCGCCGATCTCCTGCTTGAGCCAGTGCAGGTGCTTGACGTCAGCGTCGTTGACATGCTCGGCGAGTTTCACCTCGATGGCGAGAACGCGACCGTCTCTGCGCTGTACGACGGCATCGATCTCATGCTCGCCGTTCTTGGTGCGAAGATGGCCGACCCGTGCCTCGGCGACTTCGGCGTACGTGAGCAGGCTCAAGCTCACAAGACTTTCGAACAAGGCGCCGAGGACGGAGCCGTTGTGCAGCCGCATCGAGCCCTGCTCTGCACGAAGAAGTGCCGCCGTGTCGAGGCCGAGCAGGCGCGTCGCCAGGCCTGGGTCCGCCAGCTGGTGTTTAGGGGCTTGGGTCAGGCGGGCGAGGTGGTTTCTGGTCGGTGCCCAGGCCGGCACGGGATCCAGGAGATACAGCGAGGACAACGCGTCCCGGTAGGAGATCGTGGTGCGTTTCGCGGGCTTGGAGTTCTCGCCCGCGGTCGCCGCGTCGAGGATCGTCGTGTAAGTGGTTGTCGTCGAGGTCGCGGCCGCATAGGCCGTCAGCCATGCTCGCAGAGTGGCTGGTTTGCGTACGGCGTAGCCCTGCTCGGGAAACTCCCGGTGCACGAGGTTCTCGATGTAGGAGTCCAGGGCCAGCCCGCGTACCCGCGCCGGCTCGGTGCGGATGCCGGGGAACCCCGATGCCGCGATCTCCTCGACGTAGTCGGGCAGCCGGAGTGAGGTCGCTCCCGTCACGTCGGTGGTACCGGCTAGCAGGCCCGTGAGGCTGACGGTCTGGATGCCGGGCCATCGCTCCGCCAGGCTCATCGGTCGCATGCGCATCGGCACGATCCGTCCGGCTCCCGAGTGGACCACCGCGCCTCGCGGGGCCGAACTGCCGGCGATGATGAAGTGCCCGCGAGGTGCTTCGGCGTCGACGGCCCGCCGGATGTAGTCCCAGACCTCCGGCATCCGCTGCCACTCGTCGACGAGCACGGGTCCGGGGAGTGTGGTCAGGATCGACCGGTCTGCGGCGAGGAGTTCTCGCCGGCTCGGAATATCGAGGTTCAGCACGCTGCGAGCGCGCTGCAACGCCGTTGCGGTCTTGCCGACGCTCTTCGGCCCGTGGATCGAGACGGCCCGCAGCAGGGGCTGAAACTCGTCCAACGTGTCGTCGATCAGGCGCCGCTCGTAGGCCATGTCGGCGAGTGTACCGCTGGACGGCTCTCTAGTGAACCATTGGACGGCTCTCTACTGCACCACTGGACGGAGTTCTAATGCACCGTTGGACGAGACTCTAGTGAACCGTTGGACATGTGCGCGCGCGCCGAGGTGTCGAGTAGTCCACCACGGATTCACGATCCTCCGAGTGAACGCATCCTTTTCTTACGGCGGCAGACAGTCGCCGAAGGATCGCAAAGGATCAAGGAGGACGGCGATGAACGGATCACGCAGGATCTCGATGGGCGTACTCGCGGGGGCGATCGCCGCCGCCGTGATCGGGTTCGGGGGTGGTGTGGGCTTCGCGGACGAGGGCACCACCCCGGCACCGACGCCGAGCTACAGCTGCACCGAGAACCCGTACGGGCACGACGAGGACGGCAACCCCTGCAAGCCCTGCAAGACGAATCCGGAGGGCCTCAACCGCGAGGGCAACCCGTGCCCGACGCAGACGACGGAGGCGCCCGAGACGCCCTGGCCGCATGAGACCGAGACGCGGTCGTGGCCGCACGAGACCCCGGAGTCGACCTGGCCGCACGAGCCGCAGTGGCCGGTCCATCGTGATCCGGGCAGCCGGCACCCGCTGCGCTCCATCCCGTCGGGCCCGCTGACGCTGGGCTGACGAAGCCCCGGCCGAGACGCCACCGGCCCCGCATCGCTGAAGACGATGCGGGGCCGGTGTTCTCGTGTGTGTCGCTCAGCCGCTCTTGCGGCGGAACTGCTTCTGATGGCTCGCGTTGCCGTGGGCGCCGTGCGCCTTGGAGTCGGAATCGAGATGCGCCCGACCCTGCCGGGCCTGGGCGTTCTTGCGGTCGAGTGCTTCCTTGAACTTGCTGGTCGTGTCGTCTTGTGTCGACATGGCCTCTCCTCTCGTCGCGTGACCCCTACCGTAGGTGTGGGAAGCCGTGCTGTCAGCTGGGTTTCCGCTGTCGTCGGCAGCGGGCGACGGTGATTCCTTCGTTCCCGGGAGGGAACCGGATCGAGCGGACCTCGTCCGTCTTCGCGGCTTCGCTTGTCATGGGCCGAGGAGCGCCGCGGGGACGACGGCGATGCCGTCGCGAGTACACCTTTGGACGGCTGCGGCGACGATCCGGTGCCCATTTAGAAGACTTTTGGCGGGTCGCGAATATTTAGGAGGTCGGTCCGCCGATCAGATTTCCGATCATGCAGGGTCGTCCTATTTCTAGGTGATTTTGCATGCGGCGACACGACGTGGGTGGAGAAATCTGATGAATTCAGTCATCGATGTCGGCCGTGCGGACGATAGCCCCTTCGGGGGTCGGGGGTATACGGTTCATTTTAGTAGTGAATGGCGGATTCCGCTTCAGTGGCCAGGCGTCAAGTGGTCGATTTCCGGGAACTCTATTTGCTGTGAATGATCTTGCGTCGAGCTGGAGAAGGAGCGATCGTGTACAAGTGCGAGAAGTGCTATCGGCCACTGCTGACCTGTCAGAGCTGTAAGGGCACCGGCGGTGGCGGGTGGGTGAACACCTGTTCCAGGTGTACCAAGGGAAAGGTGTGTGGAGGCAGTCACGGCAAATATTGGGAACGCTGATCTCGGCTAGGGATGCCATCCGCCGCGCCGAGCTCCGGCCGTCTGGCCTGCGACCCTGCGGCCGGATCTCGGACGTGTGAATGAGATTCTCGATTCGTCGGGACCTCGCTGGATGTGGCCAGGGCTGAACGCCTCATCTCGTGTTGGGTCGGGGTTCGTCATCACCACACCGGCGGCGTGGCGCTTGTGTGGCATATCAAAGAAAGGCTACTCGGTGGAATCCATCCTCTCCGTGGAATTTTTCGTCGGCGTGATCGTCTACGAGTTGATCGGGATAATCGTTGGGAAATGGTACTGGCAGCGGCGACATGGGCTGCGCAAGAAGATCTTTCTCCAGGGATCGGCCGCGGCATGGGATGTCGTGTTCAGCAGCATCCTCATGTTCATATTCATCTGGCCGATCCTTCTGTTTTTTCCGAAGATCCGAAACCCGGAGTTGTGTTCTTGTCCGGGTCATGTGGAGAAGCGCGCCCAGATGAGGCAGGACTACGCCAACTATCAGCAAGCGCTGGCCGACGAGCGTCGCGACCGGATGTAGGCCGGTCTCGCTCGTCGACTGTTGAGCGCGCGCGAAGCCGGCTTGAATGCGCTGTAATTCCGATCTGCCTGACGGCGCGTTCTCGTCGTTGCCGGCCGCGGCGCGGGCCTGGGCCCGAACCGCTGAGCCGGTCTGCTCGCGCCGGCATGGAACATGCAGGACCGGACGCTGTAGGACGTAAATTCTGCGCGACGCGCCGCGCGTTATCGACGAACCGGCGGGCAGGTGCGGGGCGCGGGCGCTATCGTCCACCTACCCGACCCTGCCCGTCGCCGGGTCCGCCGACCCGGGCAGGCCCCTGTGCATCTGGAGGCATCCATGAAACGTCGCCTTGTCCTGGGCGGTGTCGCGCTCTGTTCCGCGGCCGCGCTCGTCCTGTCCGCCTGTGGCGACAAATCAACGAAGGACGGGGACTCGGCGAGTCCGTCCGGGCTGACGATCGCTCCGGTCGCGCAGATCGACATCGACGGCAAGGAGGTGCCGGCCGATTCGACGGCGAAGCCGGTGCTGCCGTCCGAACTCGGCACCGCACCGTGCGAGCCGATCTCCCTGGGCTGGGTCGGCGCGCAGCAGGGCGACGACGCCCAGCTCGGCATCAACGTCCGCAACGGCGCGCAGCTCGCCATCGACGAGCACAACAAGGCCAACCCGAACTGCAAGATCACGCTCAAGCCGTTCGACACCGAGGGTGACCCGCAGAAGGCGTCGCAGGTCGTGCCGGCCGTCATCAACGATCCGTCGATCGTCGCCGTCATCGGTCCGGGGTTCTCGGGCGAGACGAAGGCGACCGGCGATAAGTTCGCGCAGGCGGGCCTGCTCGCGGCCACGGCGTCGGCGACCAATCCGGGGCTGTCGAAGAACGGCTGGAAGACCTTCGTGCGCGGCCTCGCCAACGACGCCGTGCAGGGTCCGGCCGTCGCCAAGTACCTCGCGAACACGCTCAAGTACAAGAAGGTCTGCGTCATCAAGGACGACAGCGACTACGGCGTCGGTCTCGCCAAGACGATCACCGAGGGACTCGGTGCCGCGCACGATCCGTCCTGCGACGCCGACGTCAAGAAGAAGGAGCGGGACTTCGCAGCCGTCGTGAGCAAGGTCAGCCAGGCCAAGCCGGACGCGGTGTTCTACTCGGGCTACTACTCCGAGGCCGCGCCGCTGGCGCAGCAGCTGAAGAACGGCGGCGTCGACGTGCCGTTCATCTCCGGTGACGGTGCCAACGATCCGAAGTTCGTCGAGCAGGCGGGTGCCGCGGCCAAGGGCGCCGTCCTCTCCTGCCCGTGCGGTCCGGCCAAGGATCCGTTCAAGTCGAACTACAAGAACGCCTTCAACATCGATCCGGGCGTGTACTCCATCGAGGGCTACGACCTGGCGACGATCATGATGAAGGGCATCTCCGAGGGCAAGAAGACCCGCGCCGCGCTGCTCGACTACGTCAAGAAGTACAACGGCACCGGCGTCGCTCGGCAGTATCAGTGGACGCCCGAGGGCGAGCTGACGTCGTCGCTGACCTGGATCTACAAGGTCCAGTAGGTGCTCGCGGCGGCGGCGGGAGACGCGAGCGTCTGGGCCTCGGCGATCGATTTCAACCCCCAGGGGCTGATCGACGGGTTCTGGTCGCTGACGGTGGAAGGACTCACCTACGGGTCCATCTACGCGCTGGTGGCGGTGGGGTACACCCTGGTCTACGGCGTGCTGAAGCTCATCAACTTCGCGCACTCCGAGGTGTTCATGGCCGGCATGTTCGGTCAGTACGCGGTGCTCGTCCTGCTCGGCTTCGCGCCGCGCGGCGACTCCTATGACCAGGGCGTCGGTCTCACGCTCGTCTACCTGCTCGTCGCGGGTGTCGGGGCGATGGCGGTGTCCGGGGCCGTCGCGGTCGGAGTGGAGCGGGTGGCCTACCGCCCGCTCCGCCGCCGCGGCGCCCGGCCGCTCGTCTTCCTCATCACGGCGATCGGGACGTCGTTCGTGCTGCAGCAGTTCGTGCAGTACATCCTCCCGAATCTGACGTCCGATCCGGTGCTCGGCGGCTCCAGCGCGCAGCCGATCATCTCGCTCGTCAAGCCGTCGACGCAGTTCGAGTTCTTCGGGGCGCGCGTCACCAACATCACCATCGTCATCATCGTGGCGGCGCTGCTGCTCGCCGTCGCCGTCGACGCGCTCATCAACCGCACCGGCTTCGGCCGGGCCATCCGCGCGGTGGCCCAGGATCCGGACGCGGCGACGCTCATGGGCGTCTCCAAGGAGCGGGTCATCATGCTGACCTTCCTCATCGGCGGCGTCCTGGCCGGCGCGGCCGCGTTGCTCTACACGTTGCGGTTGCCCAGCGGCATCGTCTACAACGGCGGTTTCCTGCTCGGCATCAAGGCGTTCAGCGCGGCGGTGCTCGGCGGAATCGGCAACATCCGGGGCGCGCTGCTGGGCGGTCTGCTCCTCGGTGTCGCCGAGAACTACGGGTCGATCCTGTTCGGCAACCACTGGAAGGACGTCGTGGCCTTCGTGCTGCTCATCATCGTCCTCATGGTGCGGCCCAGCGGCATCCTCGGCGAGAAGCTGGGACGGGCCCGCGCATGACGCATCGACCCGAGACTCCCGCCGGTGAGCGCAAGGGCAGGGGCGTCGCCGACCCGCTGCGCGATTGGTGGGACGGGCTGTCGCGGCCCGGACAGTGGGCTGCGGGCGTCCCGCTGATCCTGCTACTCGCCCTGTTGCCGGTGCTGCCCATCCCGCTTCTGCCCACGACGGCCGTCAACTTCGGCAGCGTCATGGCGCAGGTCGCGATGCTCGCGCTCATCGCGATCGGGCTCAACGTCGTCGTCGGGCAGACGGGGCTGCTCGACCTCGGCTACGTCGGCTTCTACGCCGTCGGCGCCTACACGGTGGCCATCCTCACCAGCCCGTCGAGCCCGCTGTTCGGCGGCGGCTCGCACGGGATCTTCGACCGTGGCAGTGCGTGGGCGTGGTTGCTCTGCGTGCCGCTCGCGATCGTCTTCACCGGCATCTCCGGCCTCATCCTCGGCACGCCGACGTTGCGGCTGCGCGGCGACTACCTGGCCATCGTCACGCTCGGCTTCGGCGAGATCGTGCGGCTCTCCGCGCAGAACCTCGTCGACATCACGAACGGCGCCTCGGGGCTGGCGCAGATCGCCTTCCCACCCATCGGCAAGGCGGACTCGAACAATCAGCAGGGTGTCTTCTCCGCCGGCAACAACGATGAGCTCTTGGGCGCCGGAGTCTGGTGGTACTGGCTCGGCATCCTGCTGGTCGTCGGGGTGCTGCTCGTCGTCGGTAATCTCGAGCGCTCCCGGGTCGGACGTGCCTGGGTGGCCATCCGCGACGACGAGGACGCGGCCGAGATCATGGGGGTGCCGACGTTCCGGTTCAAGCTGTGGGCGTTCGTCATCGGCGCCGGCATCGGCGGGCTCTCGGGCGCGCTGTACGCCGGGCAGGTGCAGTACGTCGATCCGCAGAACTTCAGCGTCATCAATTCGATGCTCTTCCTGTGTGCCGTCGTGCTCGGCGGGCAGGGCAACAAGCTCGGCGTCATCGTCGGCGCGTTCCTCATCGTCTACCTGCCCGCGCGGGTGCAGGGCATCCAGGTGGGCACGCAGTCACTGGGCGACTACAAGTACCTGTTCTTCGGCCTGGCCCTGGTGGCGCTCATGATCTTCCGGCCGCAGGGGCTGTTCCCGGCGCGGCAGAAGCTCATCGCCTTCGGACGTCAGGTCTACCGGAAGGCCGGGGGTGCCGCATGAGCGACGACGCGCACATCGAGGAGGTCGCCGAGATCGTCGCGCCGCACCGCGAGGTGGAGGCCGACGTCGGTGAGACGCTGCTGCAGGTCGACGGGCTGTCGGTCGCGTTCGGCGGGCTCAAGGCGCTCGACGACGTCACGTTCCGCATCAGACGCGGCGAGATCCTCGGTCTCATCGGCCCCAACGGGGCGGGCAAGACGACGTGCTTCAACGCGATCACCGGCGTCTACCGGCCCAGCGCCGGATCGGTGATGTTCGACGGGCAGTCGCTCGTCGGCGTCAAACGCAACCGGATCACGCGGGCCGGCATCGCCCGCACGTTCCAGAACATCCGGCTGTTCGGCGAGATGACGGCGTTGGAGAACGTCGTCGTCGGCACCGACGCGCGGCACACGACGTCCGTCTTCGGCGCCGTGCTGCGGCTGCCCAAACACTGGGCGGAGGAGCGCGACGCCGTCGAACGGGCGACGGCGCTGCTCGAGTTCGTCGGCATCCGCGACAAGGCGGCCGTCGCCGCCAAGAACCTGTCCTACGGCGACCAGCGGCGTCTGGAGATCGCCCGAGCGCTGGCGACGGAGCCCAAGCTGCTCTGCCTCGACGAGCCGGCCGCGGGGTTCAATCCGCGGGAGAAGTCGGCGCTGATGGATCTCATCCGCAAGGTGCGCGACGACGGGTACACGGTGCTGCTCATCGAGCACGACATGCGGCTCGTCATGGGGGTGTGCGATCGGATCGTCGTCCTCGAGTTCGGTCGCAAGATCGCCGACGGCGCGCCCGCCGACATCCGTGAGGACACCGCGGTCATCGCGGCCTACCTGGGGGTTCCCGATGACCAAGTCGGCTGACACGCCTATCGACCCGTCGGCGCCGGTGCTCCAGGTGTCCGATCTCGTCGTGCGGTACGGACGGATCGAGGCCCTGCACGGCATCGGTCTGACGGTGGCGGCGGGCGAGCTCGTGACGCTGCTCGGCGCCAACGGCGCCGGCAAGTCGACGACGATGCGTGCGCTCTCGGGCCTCGTGCCGACGGCCGGCGGCACGATCCTGTTCGAGGGCCGCGACATCACCGCCATGCCCGCCCATCTGCGGGTGCACGAGGGCATCGTCCAGGTGCCGGAGGGTCGACGCGTCTTTCCCGGGATGACCGTGCAGGAGAACCTCGACATGGGCTGCCACGGGCGCAAGTTCCCGTCCAAGGCGGAATATCGGGCGACCCTCGACCACGTCTTCGAGTTGTTCCCGCGGCTCGCCGAGCGGCGCAAGCAGGCCGGCGGCACGATGTCCGGCGGCGAGCAGCAGATGCTCGCCATCGGCCGGGCGCTGATGGCGCGTCCCAAGCTGTTGCTGCTCGACGAGCCGTCGATGGGGCTGGCGCCCAAGGTCATCGTGCAGATCTTCGCGATCATCGCCGAGATCAACCGCGAGGGCACGACGATCCTGCTGGTCGAGCAGAACGCCCAGCAGGCGCTGACCCGCTCGCACCGGGCGTACGTGCTGGAGACGGGCGAGGTCACCGTCGAAGGCGAGGGCAAGGCGCTGCTCGTCGATCCGCGCATCCGGGCGGCGTATCTGGGCGTGGCCTGACCGATCAGCTCCCCAGATGTCCGCCTGAGCGGGCCGCCGTGACAATAATCTCCTCGGCGCCTCGCTCAGACGGACATCTGGGGAGCTTTTTCGTGTGACCGGGCCGGAGGGGTCTGGTTTCATCCCCTCCTGCCTGCACCAAAACGGTTTGTTCGCGGTCACTCCTGCGCGGGGGTTATGCAAAAGGATTTGCCTCTCTAACGTGACGCTCGCCATCACCGAGGCGATCCCACCCTTGTCATCCGGAGCAGCCATGACCACCGACAACACGACACCCGAGCGGCACGAGGCGCCGCCAGACGCCGACCGTCCCGGCCATATCGAGACCCACGGCGTCGACTACATCCCCACCTACGAGCGCTACGGCCATCCGCGTGAGCTCTTCACCCTGTGGGCGACGCCCAACATCAGCAGTTACCTCGCCATCATCAGCGGATCCGTGCTCGTCGCGATGGGTCTGTCGCTGTGGCAGGCCATCGCCGTCACGGTCGTCGGCGGCCTGTTCTCCATCGCCACGGGTGTCGTCGCCGTCACCGGCCCGAAGTCCGGCACGCCGAGCCAGGTCGTCACCCGCGCGATGTACGGCGTCCGCGGCAATCGGGTGGCCATCGCCGTCAACGGCTGGTTCGTCTCCGTCTGCTACATCGCCATCGGCTGGTCCGCGGCGGCGCTCACCGGATTCGCGCTGGTCGAGCGCGTGGGGATCTCCGCGTCGGTGCCGGTCAAGGTGATCGTCATCGTCGCGATCGCAAGCCTCACGGTGCTGCTCGCGGTGTACGGCCAGGCCACCATCGCCCGGCTGTACGGTCCGCTGTCGGTGGCGCTCGCCATCCCGTTCCTCGCCGTCGGCGCCTACGTCTTCGTCGGCGCGGACTACTCGTTCGTCCAGCCGGAGCCGCTCACCGGCACCGCGATGTGGTCGACGATCATCGCCGGCGTCACGCTCATCGCGTCGGGTCCGCTCTCGTACACCATCAGCTCGGACTTCGCCCGCTACCTGCCCGAAGACACCAGCCCGTGGGCCGTCGCCCGCTACACGGCCCTCGGCAGCTTCATCCCGGCCGTCATCGTGGGTTCGGTCGGCGTGTTTGCCGCCACGGCCGTCGACATGAGCGATCCCGAGATCGGGCTGCGGAACTTCGGTCCCGGCTGGCTGCACATCGTCTTCCTCGTCGTCTTCCTCGTCGCGGTCGTCGTCGGCGTCATGGCGAACAACACGCTCACCACCTACAGCTCGGGGCTGGCGCTGCAGTCCGTCGGCGTGCCGGTCAGCCGTGCCGCCGCGGTGCTCATCACCGGCGTCCTCGCCACCGCGATGACGATGTACGCGCTGCTCGTCTCCGACTTCCTCTCGTCGGTCGCCAAGATGCTCTCGCTCATGGTGACGCTGGTCGGTCCGATCATGGCCGTGTACATCGCGGACATCCTCATGCGGCGCAACGACTACGACGGCGAGGAGCTCAGCGTCGTGACGTCGGATTCGAAGTACTGGTTCACCGGCGGCGTCAACCTCGCGGGTGCGATCTCCGTGATCGCCGGTGCCGTCCTCTCGCTGCTCTGCGCCTATGCGCCGGGCATCTTCACGGGGCCGATCGCCGAGGCGCTCGACGGCTTGGACCTCTCGTTGCCGGTCGGCATGATCGTCGGTGGCGTGCTCTACGTGGTGCTCTACCGTGCGCTGTACGGAAAGGTGATCCGATGACCACGCAGTGGTACCGCGGCGGCCGCGTCTTCACGGCCGATCCCGACGCGCCGTGGGCGCAGTCGCTCGTCGTCGCCGACGGCCGCCTGGCGTTCGTCGGCGACGACGCGGACGCGGAGGGGTATGCCGGCGCCGCGACGGGTGCCGGCGGTTCTGCCGAGGTCGGGCCGGCCGAGGTCGGGCCGGCCGGCACAGGTGCGGCCGAGATCGTCGAGCTCGACGGTGCCGTCGTCCTGCCCGGTTTCGTCGACGCCCACACCCACCTGCTCGGCATGGGGGAGGCGATGGGGCAGGTGGCGCTCGGCGCGGCGACCGATCTGGCCGACGTCCAGCGGCTGCTGCGGGAGTACGCCGAGGCCCGCCCCGACACCCCGCGGCTGCTCGGCTACGGCTGGCTCTACCCGGCGCTCGACGGCCGCGAGCCGCACCGCGAGTTGCTCGACGCCGTCGTCCCCGACCGGCCCGTCTACCTGGCCGCCAACGACCAGCACTCCTCGTGGGTCAACTCGGCGGCGTTGGCCGAACTGGGCATCGACGCGTCGACCCCGGACCCGATCGGCGGCGAGATCGTCCGCGATCCGGTGACGGGCGAGGCCACCGGACATCTGCAGGAGATGGCCTCCCTCGGGCTCATGCGGACCTTCCTGGACACGACCGTGACGGCCGCCGACCGCGACGCCGCGCTTGCCGCCGCCTTCACGCATTATCTCGCCGACGGCGTCACCGCCGTCACCGACATGGGGCTGAACCCCGAGGATCTGGCGGTGCTGGAGCGGGCCGTCGTCGACGGCCGGCTGCCACTGCGCGTGTCCGGGCACTGGCTCGTCTCGCGGGCGGCGACCGACGCCGAGAACCTCGCGCAGGTGCGCGTCGCGGCCGAGCACGCCGCCCGGCTCGATTCCCCCTGGTTGCGGGTGGCGGGCATCAAGATCATGGTCGACGGCGTCATCGACAGCTGTACCGCGGCCATGCGGGCGCCCTTCGCCGACGGCTCGCACCCCGGCCCCATCTGGGATCGCGCGGCGCTCATCCCCGTCGTCACCGCCGCCGACGCCGCCGGGCTGCAGGTCGCCATCCACGCGATCGGCGACGAGGCGTCCGATATCGCGCTCGACGCCCTCGAGGCGGCCGCCCGGGCGAACGGCTCGCGCGACCGTCGGCACCGGATCGAGCACCTCGAGACGGTCGCCCCGGAGAACGTCGAGCGGCTGGCGCGGCTCGGCGTCGTCGCGTCGATGCAGCCGGTGCACAGCGACCCGGCCATCCAGGAGAACTGGCGGGCCATGCTGGGCGACGACCGCGTCGAACGCGGCTACCCGTGGCCGGAGTTCGGCGCGGCCGGGGCCGTCATCGCCTTCGGCACGGACGCGCCGACCGCCCCGCACCCGCCGCTGCCCAACATGTTCGTGGCGTCGACGCGCCGCTCGGCCATCGACCCGGCGCTGCCGCCGAACCTGCCGAAGTACGCGCTGCCGCTGGCCGAGGCCATCGGCCATGCGACCCGCGACGCCGCCTACGCCTGCCGCTGGGACGGCCTGACCGGACGGCTCGCCGCCGGGCTGGCCGCCGACTTCGTCGTGCTCGACGCGGACCCGTTCGCAGAGATCGAGCGCGCCGAATCGACCGGGTCGGCGGCGGGCGCCGAGGCGCTGCTCACGACGCGGATCGCGACGACGGTCGTCGGGGGCGAGGTGCGTCGCGGCTGACCCGGGCAGCGGTGTGCCCGCCCCGGGCGGTCAGTCGGTCACATCCCTTCCGGCGGCGTCGCGATGAGGATGACGGCTCCCAGCGGATCCCGGACCGAGCAGAGCGTGCCCCACGGCGTCGGTTCGGGGCCGTTGAGGATGGTGCCGCCGAGTTCGACGGCCTTGGCCGCCGAGGCGTTCGCGTCGGCGACGGTGATGTACACCTGCCAGAACGAGGGATGGCCGTCGCCGAACAGGCCGCGCGCGTCCATGACGCCGGCGAAGGAATCACCGCCGTCGGCGGAGAGTTCGCTGTAGCGGTCCGGGCCGGGGGCGTCCGAACCCGCGCCGATCTCGTTGGCGGAGAGCCCGAACGCGTCCCGATAGAACGCGAGGGAGGCCTCGTAGTCCTGCGACAGGGTGTCGAACCAGTAGGGCGTGCCCGGCTCGCCCTTCGTGGCGAAGCCGCGGTGTGTGCCCGGCTGCCAGACGCCGACGGCGGCGCCCGCGGCGTCGATCAGCATGCCGAAGTGGCCGAGATCGCCGACCGGCATCGCCGGGACGACGATGTCCTTCGCGCCGGCGGCCGAGGCCCTGTCGAGTGCGTCGGCGGCGTCGGCGACGTGCAGGTACACCGACCAGACGTCGGCCGGCCCGTCGCCGGGCGTCGACTGCATGAGGCCGGCGATGATCTCGCCGCCGAGGCGGAAGTTGCGGTAGCCGCCGAACTCGGCGTTCGCCTCGTCGGCCTCCCAGCCGAAGAGCGCCGAGTAGAACGCGACCGAGCGCTCGGCGTCGGACGTCATGAGGTCGAACCAGATCGGTGCCCCGAGGGGCGCGTCGTAAGCAGGCATGGTGGGTCCTTTCACAGGCGGTGGATGCTCCGCCACGGTATCCCCGCCCACCGACAGAAATCGTGAACCGAGTAGGGGCACGGCTATGGCGCGGCCGTCACGTCGACGACGGCGTATCGCGACTGGCCGCTCTCCGCCGGCTTCCCGACGACGTCCCGCAGCCACTCCAGCCGCAGCGGTCCGACGACCGGCCGGCCGGTCAGCAGTTCGTGACGGGTGTAGACGGGTACGTCGCCGGCGAAGTCGACGTGCAGCAGAGAGTCGCCGCTGATGGACAGCACGCTGCTGCCGTCCGGCGTGGCGAGGCGCCGCAGAAGGGTCGCCCGGTCGTGGCCGGGCGTCAGCGACACCACGTCGCCGTGCGGATCGGCCCAGACGATCGTGTCGCCGACCAGCGTGATCGCCCGCTGCGGGGCCCACCAGGAATAGCCCTTGCGCCGCTCGCTCGGCACCGTCACCCGACTGGACGTCCGGGTATGCGGGGCGGTGCGCGAGGTGGACGTCACGATCGCCGTCAGCGGACCGGGGTCCGGCGAGTACGGATCGTCATCGGTGTGCAGGCTGACGACGTGCTCGGGAGTGCAGAGCAGTGTGTGAGTGCCGTTGACGGTGCGCTGCCCGGCGTCCCAGCGGGTCAGTTCCTCGGTCTCTCCCGTCGGACGGATGCTGACGAGGCGCAGTGACCCGGACCCCGTGAGCGCCATCAGGTTCCCGCCGCAATAGCCGGTCGCCGCCACCGATCCGCGTAGTTCGCCGGTGCGGCTCGGCCCGTCCACCGGGATCGTCAGGTACCTGGCCGAATCGTGGTGGTTGAACCAGTACGTCACGTCGCCCGTGGTGTGATCGACCGCCGTCGGACCGTTGAAGAAGCCGCCCATCGGAAACGACTGCCGGCCGTCGGGAGTCAGCCGGTAGAGGTCCGTGGCCGTCGTCACCGTCACGCTGCGTGTCGTCGCGACGACGCGCGGCGCCGACATCCCGTCGCCGCGGATGCCGCCGAGTTGGCGTCCCTCCCGGTCGAACGCATAGAGGATCGTGCGGTCTTCGTCTCTGGTGAGATGAATCGTCTCGGGCGCCACGACGACGTACGCCTCGGCGCCGGCTGGAATCGAGGTGAGATCGGCGACCGGCTCGTGCGGTACGTCGTCGGTACAGGCGGCGATGAGCGATACGAGCACGGCGAGGGTGGTGAGCCTTCGACCGGTTCGGACGCCCATATGTCCATCCCGTCCGTGATAGGGCTGATGAATAGAGCGTAGTTCGTCACGACTTCAGCAACTGCAGCGCCGTCCGGCGATCCGTGGCGAGGGCGTCGAGGAAACGTCCGGCCATGACGGCCCGCAGGGCGTCGACCTTGTCGTCGCCCCAAGCCACGCCGAGGACGAGCGGGATCGAGCGCAACCGCGCCGGATCGACGGCGATGGTCCGGCCGCAGAGCGGGGTGTCGAGGTGGGCGCCGGCGACGTCGAGGTGGTGGCCGCAGATGTGGGCGACGGCGCCGCTGGCGTCGACGGCCTGCTGCACTCGCATCGTCTCGTAGGCGCCGAAGATGTGGCCGGAGTGCCCGCCGTGCACGGCGCCGATGCCGACGAGCGCGATGTCGGCGCGCGCGGCGAGTTCGAGGGTCGTCGAGATCTGCTCCTCGCGCCGCAGCTCGCGGGCCGTCTGCGTGGTGCGGACGACGAGCGGCACCGGCAGCGCGTGGTACTGCCCGCCGAGCCGGGCCGCCATGTTGCGGCACGCTTCGGTGGAGTCGAGCAGCACGTCGGAGCGGCCGATGCTGCCGATCATCTGGACGGTGCGCGCCCGCGGCAGCGCGAGTTGCGGCATCGCCTCGATCGTCGCCGATACGGAGACGCCGTTGGAGATGGCCAGGACGAGGTCGCCGTGCGCCCGTTCGACGAGCAGATCGGCGGCGCAGCGGCCGACCTGGTGGCCCGTGCGCGTCGGATCCGTCGGATCGGCGACACGCGCCGCCGTCAGGCCGAAGCGGGCGACGAGCTCGGCCTCGATCTCGATGAGCCGCTCCTGCGGGTGTGAGATGTGGATCGTCACGAGGCCCTGCTCCCTGGCCTCGGCGAGCAGCCGGGAGACCGTCGGGCGGCTGTAGCCGATCGCGTCGGCGATCTGCGCCTGGCTCTCGCCCCGGTGCCAGTAGCGGCGGGCGACGTCCAGCAGCAGGCCGACGTGCTCGCGTTCGCGCTCCGTCGAGGTCCGTCGAGCACGTCCATCGATGAACATATGTGCATGCTAGGCCGGATGTGACCGATGGGTACCGGCATTGACCAGTGCGATCGATGTTCGACGCACACGGCCGCGAAGCACCCGTGTGCACGTTCGTTCACGCGAGTGGTTCCGCCCGGCGGCGGAAGATCTCAGGATTCCTCTCATCCGGCACGGCGCCGGGATCGGTACCGACGAGAGGAGTCGAGACATATGGAGCTTGCGGAATCGGCAGTCCGGACGGAACCCGCGGAATCGAAGGCGGCGTACGCGCGCACGATCGGCGGGGACGTCGACCCCGGGACGCTCGGTGTGGTCAACGCCCACGATCACCTGATCCGCGTCGGCGCGGGCGAGGTGTACATCGACAAGGATCACCAGCTCGACGACGTCGACAAGGCGATCGAGGAGGCGACGTACTTCGTCGACGCGTCGCGGCAGTGGAGTGAGCACGGCGGCACCGTCGTCGACATGTGCCCGGCGAACTGCGGACGCGACCTCGTCCGGCTCGCCGAGGTCGTCTCCCGGGTCGAGGGTCTGCAGGTGATCGCGACGACGGGCTTCCACCGGGAGCACGTCTACCTCGAGACGCAGTCGCACTGGGTGAGCCGGCTGACGGTCGACCAGATCGCCGAGCTGATCATCGCTGACGTCACCGTGGGCATCGACCGGCACGACTACTCGGGCCCGATCGTCGAGCGCACGCCGTACAAGGCGGGCTGCATCAAGGTCGCGACGGCCTACGGCATGATCACGGCCTTCGAACGCAAGTGCATCGAGGCGTGCGCGATCGCCGCGATCGAGACCGGCGCGCCGATCAACACCCACACCACGGCGGGCACCTGCGGCCTGGAGCAGGCGCAGCTGCTCACCAAGCTCGGCGTGCCGGCCGATCAGATCGCCATCGGTCACATCCAGCGCAACGCCGACGTCTTCGCCCTCGCCCAGATCCTCGACGAGGGCGTCTACCTGGAGCTCGACGGCACCTACCGGCTCAAGTACCAGCCGGAGGCCAACCGCATCATGGAGCTGCGCGAGCTCGGCGAGCGCGGCTACGGCGACCGGCTGCTGCTCGGCACCGACTCGGGCAAGCGCTCGTACCAGAAGGCCTACGGCTCGGTGACCGGCATCGACTTCAACGCGGCCGTCGACGGCCCCCGGATGATCGCAGAGGGATTCGACCGCGCGTACGTCGATCAGCTGCTCATGACCAACGGGCAGCGCTTCTTCACCATGCGGACGCGCTGACGATGACGGCTCCCGACACGACCGTCCCGCGGACGGCCGATGCCGCCGCCCGCCGGGTGCCGCGGCTGCAGATCGCGCTCGACACCGCCGACCTGCCGTCGGCCCTGCGGCCGCTCATGCAGGCGGCGCCGTACGTCGACGTCGTCGAGTGCGGCACGATCCTCGTCCTGCACGAGGGGCTGCGCGCGGTCCGCGAGATCCGCGCGGTGCTGCCGGAGGCGACGATCCTCGCCGACGTGCGGATCGTCGAAGCGGGCTCGCTCATCGCCGAGGCGTGCTTCGCGGCGGGCGCCGACTGGGTGTCCTGCGTCGCGGGGGCGTCGATGACGACGATCGCGCAGGTGGTCGACGTCGCCGACGGCTACGGCGGGCAGGTGCAGGTCGAACTGAACGACGACCCCGACGTCATGGCGAAGGCGCCGCGGTGGCGTGAGCTGGGCGTGCGGCACGTCATCGTCAAGCGCTCGCGCGACCAGGAGGCGGCCGGCGTCCTCGCCTGGACGGAGGAGGCGCTCGGCCGCGTCGCCGAGCTCTCGGCGCTCGGTTTCACGGTCAGCGTCACCGGCGGCATCACGGCGGCGACGGTCGGCGAGCTCGCGGGCCGGCCGATCGACATCGTCATCGCCGGCCGGGAGATCGTCAAGGCCGCCGATCCGGCCGCCGCCGCACGCGGCTTCGCCGACCGGCTGGGGGAGGTGTTCGGGCAGTGAACGGGCCGGACGCCGGCCGGATCACGCTGGGGATCTACGAGAAGGCGCTGGACGGCACCCCGATCGCCGGACACGCCCCCGACTGGCCCGGCTTCTTCGGTTCGGCTGTTGAATCGGGCTTCTCGTTCGTCGACCTGTCGGTGGACGAGTCGCCCGAGCGACGGGACCGGTTGCGCTGGACCGCCGACGAGCGGCGGGCGGTCCGGCGGGCAGCGACCGACGCCGGTGTCGCGATCGGCGGGATCTGCCTGTCCGTCCACCGCGCCGTCGGGCTCGCGTCGACGTCGCCGGACGTCCGGCGCGAGGCGGCCCGGATCCTCGACGCGGGCATCGCGCTGTGCGGTGAACTCGGCGTCCCGGTGCTCCAACTGGCCGGGTACTACGACCACTACGCGCGGCCGGCGCCGGGACAGCACGAGATGTACGTCGAGCAGTTGCGCCGAGCCGCGGACGTCGCGGCGCAGGCGGGGGTGCTGCTCGGGATCGAGAACACCGACGGCGTCGGTATCACCTCGATCAGTGGGGGGATGACGGTCGTGCGGGCCGTCGGCAGCCCGTGGCTGCAGCTGTATCCCGACATCGGCAACATCGCCGAACAGGGACTGGACACGACGGCCGAACTGCGCGCGGGAGAGGGCCACATGCTCGCGCTGCACGTCAAGGACGTCCGACGGGGGGAACCGCGCCGGGTGCCGCTCGGTACCGGCATCGCCGACTTCCCCGCCGCCTTCGCAGAACTGCGGCGGCAGCGGTGGAGCGGCCGGATCATGATCGAGATGTGGAACGACGACGCGCCTGATTCCGGCGTGATCTGCCGTTCCGCTCGCGATCTGGTCGACATGTGGCTCACCGACGCCGGAATCCCGGTGACCTGCCGACAGCTTCATCTGTGAAAGGGCAACGATGCTCGAAGAACTCAAACACGCCGTCTGCGAGGGCAACAAGGCCCTCGCCCGAAGCGGACTCGTCGCCTGGACCGGCGGCAACCTGTCGGCCAGGGACGCCGACCACGACGTCATCGTCATCAAACCGTCGGGCGTTCTGTACGACGAGATGACGCCGGAGGACATGGTGGTCGTCGCGATGGACGGCCGGATCGTCGAGGGGGAGCGGGGGCCGTCCTCGGACACGCAGTCCCACCTCGGTATCTACCGGCGCCGGCCGGACGTCGGCGCCGTCGTCCACACTCATTCGCGGTACGCGACGGCCTTCGCCGCCGTCGGCCGCGAGATCCCGTGCTGCCTGACGGCCGTCGCGGACGAGTTCGGCGGCCCCGTGCCGTGCGGCCCGTACGCGGCGATCGGCGGTGAGGAGATCGGACGCGCCGTCGTCGAGCACATCGGACGCTCGCCGGCGATCCTCATGCGCCAGCACGGCGTCTTCACCGTCGGCGTCACCATCACGAAGGCGCTGCAGGCGGCGGTCATGGTCGAGGACGTCGCGCGCACCGTCGCGGTGGCCGAGGCGCTCGGTACGCTGACCGACCTGCCGCAGGACGAGATCGACGCCAACTACGACCGTTACCAGCACCGTTACGGCACGGTCGCGGCGAGTGCGGGGGTCCGGCGATGAGCTACGACCTCTCCACGATCGGCGAAGGCCAGCTGCGGCTGACCGTCGAGAGCGGCGGCCGGCTGATGTCGGCCAACAACCTGCGGATGACGGCCGCCTGCTCGGAGGCGAACGTCGCCGGGCTGCTCTCGCAGTTCGGCCACTACGCGACCTGGGCGTCGGTCATGTCGCGCAGTGAGCTGGCCGAGCGGGTGCTGCGCGAGTTCCGCAGCGTCGGCGTCGACATGAGCCACATGGTGCGGGTCGACGAGGGCCGCGTCGCGCTCTACTTCCTCGAGCCCGGGCAGTACCCGCTGCCGGGACGCGTCACCTACGACCGGGGGCACACGCCGTTCCGCAAGGCGCGGCCGGCCGACTTCGACTGGGACCGCCTCCTCGACACCCGCGTGCTGTTCCTCACGGGCATCACGGCGGCGCTCACCGACCGGACGGCCGAGGTCGTCCGGTACGCCGCCGAACAGGCGACGGCCCGCGGCGTCGACGTCGTGCTCGACGTCAACCACCGGTCGATGCTGTGGTCCGGTGAGAAGGCGCGCAAGGTGCTGACGCCGATCGCCGAGGCCGCGCGCGTCGTGCTCTGCGCCCGGCGGGACGCGGACATCGTCTTCGGGCTCTCCGGCGACGGGGCGGACGTCTGCCGTGCGATGCGCGATCGGTTCGGCTGCGAGGCCGTCGTCACGACGGACCACCTCGAGGGCGTCTACCTGTCGTCGAGCACCGAGGGGGAGCATCGCTTCGGCGTGCAGCGGGTGCCGGTCGTCGACCGGCCCGGCGCAGGCGACGCCTTCGTCGCGGGCACGATCCACGGGCTGCTCACCGGCAGCGTCGTCGACGGCGTCCAGCTGGGGCAGCGGACCGCCGCCTACGCCATCACCCATCACGGCGATCTCACCCACATCTCCCCGCGGGAGATGCTGACGCCCGTGACGTCCACCGACATCATGCGCTGACGTCGCGCAGCCGCAGTTCACGAAGGTTCAGTCATGACCGCTACACCGTCCAATGTCACCGCGACCGCTTATGAGCAGATCGACTCCCGGCCGCTCACCGGCAATCAGAAGAGCCTCATCGGGCTCGTCATCATGGGCAACCTGTCGGAGTTCTTCGACATGTTCCTCATCGGCTTCGTCGTCGCCCTGTTGACGAAGCCCTGGAATCTGACCGGTCTCGAGGCGGGCGCGATCCTCGCGTGCTCCGGCCTCGGCACCGTCATCGGCGCCATCATGTGGGGCCGGCTCGCCGACAAGATCGGCCGGCGCCGCACCTTCAAGTGGTGCACCATCATGTTCGTCGTCTTCACCGGCATCACCCTGCTCACCCCGGACCGCGGCTGGTGGTTCCTCGCGCTGCTGCGGATCGGCGTCGGGATCGGTGTCGGCGGCCTCAACATCAGCTCCATCCCGTACGTCCAGGAGTTCGTGCCCACCAAGCACCGCGGGTTGCTGGCCGGGCTCGGCTCCTGCTTCATCCCGCTGGGACTGCTGCTGGGGTCGGTCGCGCAGAAGGGCGTCGGCGACAACTGGCGGCTGCTCGTGGCGCTCGGCTGCATCCCGATCCTGCTGCTGGTGTGGCTGGCGAAGGTGCCCGAATCGCCGCGCTACTTCCAGAGCAAAGGCCGCACCGAGGACGCCCGAGCCTCGCTGGCCTGGGCGTTGAAGCTGCCGATCGAGCAGGTCGGGCCCGTGCCGGAGCCGAAGACGACGGAGGCCGACTCGTACGGGGTCGTCGTCACGAAATATCTGCGGCCGTTGATCGTCATCACCGTCGGCTCGTTCAGCTTCATGATGGGCGGGTTCGCCATCCAGTCCTGGGGGCAGACGCTGCTCAAGGACGGCTACGGGTACACGGTCGGGACGGTGGCGACGCTGTTCATCTTCGTCTCGCTCGCTGACCTCGTCGGACGGCTCTCGTCGGCGTACCTGGCTGACCGGATCGGACGCCGGATGGTGATGTTCTCCTACGGCATGATCGGCGCCGGCGGTTGTTTCCTTGCCGCGGTCGGCTACCGGTCGGCGGTGCTCTTCTACATCGCGATCGTCATCATCATGATGTTCGGCGACGGCGCGTTCGGCATCCTCAACGCGTTCGGGGCCGAGCTGTTCCCGACGTCCGCCCGGTCGACCGGTCTCGGCCTCGGCTACGGCATCGGTGCGACGGCGAAGATCATCGGCCCCGCGCTCATGGGTGTGCTCATCGGCGGTGACGTCGTCGCCCAGGACGTCACGCAGGCGATCATCACCCCGGCGTTCGGCTTCTTCGGGGTCTGTTTCGCCGTCGGGGCGGTGGCGTATCTGTTCGCGCAGGAGACGAAGGGGCGGCAACTCGACTGAATCAGACAAGCGAGGCTGCCGGATCGTGGATCCGGCGGCCTCGCTTGTCGGTGGTTCCGCCAATAACTGCTCGAGACGGGATGGATAACCGCTATATGGGGCTATCACCGCTGTCTCGAGCAGTTTTTAGCGCGTTCAGACGGTGGCGGGCACCCGGGGCTCCTCGGCGTCCTCCTCATCGGCGAACACATCCCCCCGCGGCGCGTTGTAGCGCTCCTCGTCGAGGATGCCCTCTTGCTTGCTGACGATGACCGGCACGAGCGCCTGGCCCGTGACGTTGAGCGCCGTCCGGCCCATGTCGACGATCGGCTCGACGGCCAGCAGCAGGCCGGCGCCGGCGAGCGGCAGGCCGAGGGTGGAGAGCGTCAGCGTGAGCATCACCGTCGCACCGGTGGTACCGGCCGTGGCGGCCGAACCGACCACGGAGACGAGCGCGATGAGCAGGTAGTCCGTCAGTCCCAGCTCGATGTGGAAGAACTGGGCGACGAAGATCGCCGCGATCGCCGGGTAGACCGCGGCGCAGCCGTCCATCTTGGTGGTCGCGCCGAGCGGCACGGCGAACGACGCGTACTCGCGCGGAACGCCCAGGTTGCGCTCGGTGACACGCTCGGTCACCGGCAGCGTGCCGATGGACGAGCGGGTGACGAAGCCGAGCTGCGTCGCGGGCCAGACGCCCGAGAAGAACTTGCCGACCGACAGGCCGTGCGCCCGGATGATCGCCGGGTAGACGATGAAGCCGACGATCGCCAGTCCCAGGTAGATGGCCCCGGTGAAGTAGCCGAGCGAGCCGATGGCGTTCCAGCCGTACTTGGCGACCGCCTTCGCGATGAGCGCGGCGGTGCCGATCGGGGCGATCCGGATGATCCACCACAGCACCTTCTGCACGATCGCCAGCAGCGACGCGTTGAACGCGATGAACGGCTCCGCGGCCTTGCCCACCTTGAGCGCCGCGATGCCGATGGCCGCCGAGACGACGATGAGCTGCAGCACGTTGAAGCTCAGCGACACCGAGTCCTCGCTGCTCTTGGCCTGCAGGCCGAGGAAGTTCGACGGCACGAGCCCGGTGAGGAAGGCCCACCAGTCGCCGTTGGACGTCGGCGCCTTGCCGTCACCCGTGACGGACGTGTTGGCGCCGGGCTGCAGCACGAGTCCGAGGACGATGCCGACGGCGACCGAGATCGCCGAGGTGATGGCGAACCACAGCAGCGTCTTGCCGGCCAGCCGGGCGGCGTTGGTGACGTTGCGCAGGTTGGCGATGGAACTGACGATCGCGGTGAAGACCAGCGGGACGACGGCGACCGTCAGCAGCTTGACGTACGACGAGCCGATCGTGTCGACGGTCGAGGTCAGCCAGTTGGGGTCGCCGCCGGCGGCGGCGGGTTTGTTGCGGGCGATGAGCCCGAGCAGAAGGCCGGCGACGAGACCGACGACGATCTGGAAGCCGAAGTTCTTGAACAACGGAGGTACGCGAACGGGCGCGGACATGGACATGCCTTATCTCGAGGGGGGTGTGTGCAACGTGAGCGCACGACGGCGACAGGCCGGGAGCGGTGCGAGATCGCGGGCCGAGTGTCGGAGGCGTCACCGAGGGTGACGGCGTCGGAGGCGACAGGCTAACGCGGACAGATGGCGCTGGCCTGCATGCGGAGGTCGACGAAGCGTCGACTCGTCAGCAGCGGCAGCGTAGGCACCAGGACACCATACGCCCAGGGGCTCCCCAGATGTCCGCCTGAGCGGGCCGCCGGCGTCGCCGGACATCCAGGTCAGCGAGTTCTGCTTGACGGCGCCGGCGTCGGGCAGGATCCGCCACTTGGGGATCTCGAAGACGCCGTTGCGCACCTTCATCGGCTGCTGGCAGGGGAACGCGAGCGGCATCACCCAGTCGATGAACACCGGATCGACGGAGCCGACCACCTCCTGCAGCGTGCGCATCGTCGGCACCCGCGGGGGTGTGACGGCGAGCCACTGGTCGTCGGCGGGGGAGACGTCCTTGGCGACGAGCCGCGCGACGTCGGCGTCGGCGGGCGCGTTCTGCAGTGGGAAGCGCAGGTTGCGCCACTCCGGGGCCTGCCCGGCGTCGAGCGGGGTGCTGGTGCCCAGCGGCGTCACCTGGCCGCCCGCGCCCGCGCGTCCCCATTCGACGACGAGGCTCTGGCCGTCGTGGGCGATGCCCGCGCCGTCGATCCCGTACACCGAGCCGGCGACGGCGACGACGAGCAGCGGCCGGCTCGCGTCGGGCTCCGGCAGCCGGTACCAGGACGAGGTCAGCGCTCCGATCCCGGGCTTGCCGTAGGTGCCGAGCACCGGCGTCGTCGCCGGTGAGAGCCCGAACGGCAGCGGCACCGTCGAACCGTTGACGCCGCGGGCGGCGTTGCCGGGGCCCTCTGGCGTGTCGGACGTCGGGTCCTGCGGGGCGTTCGGATCGGCGGCGTCGACGGCGCCGGGCGTCGTCGCCGCGTCCTCGGTGTCCTTGTCCTCCTCGACCGACAGGTCGGAGGCGACGCCGTCGGGGCTGAAGCCCGGGGCGCCGGCGAGCGGGCCGCCGGACAGGGCGTCGCCGGGCGAGATCCCCCCGGCCAGGGGCCGCAGGATCGCCTCGTTCGGCTTCTCCTCCACCAGCACGACGTCGGCGTGCGAGCAGGGCCGACCGAGCAGAGCGTTGACGTTGGCCGACGTCCACGAGTAGCTGTCACGCTGCGCCCACGAGCCCTTGACGAAGGTGAGCACCTCGAAGAGCACGACGAGCACCGCGATGGCCGGGATCGGGGGCGGCAGCAGCCGCGTCAGGCGCCGCGTGCTCTTCCCGGTGCGGACGTCATCGGCGACGTACGGATCGCGATAGTGGAAGTACATGGCCAGGGCGAACGCGATGAGCGCGAGCCCGACGAACGCCCACGAGAAGGTGAGCGGCCCGAGCTTGGGCGGCCTGTCGTTCCAGGGCAGGCCGTAGTTGCCGACGAACCACCAGCCGTTCCACCCGGCGAACGCCAGCCCGCCGAGCAGGAACACGGCGGCGTAGACGAACGCCCGGTTGCGCCGGCCGCGCAGCATGGCCGGGGCGACGAGCGCGGCCGTCACCGCGGCGACGGCCGCGCCGATGCCCGCGTAGACGCCCTGCTGGTGGCTCCACTTGGTCGGCGTGAACGCCATGATGACGAACGTGCCGACGTAGATGCCGACGAGCCGCCACACCGCGCCGCGGGCGATGCCGAGCGGCGTCCGCTTGCGCAGCATGACGACCACGAGGATCGCCAGGCACAGCAGCCCGAGGAAGACAGGGAAGCGGCGCGGCATCGAACCGTCGATGTTGCTGAGCAGGGTCCAGTAGAGCCGCTGCGGCTCCTCGTACCACTTGAGCGTGGGGCCGACCTCGGTGTTGACCTGGGCGGCCGTGATCGAGCCGGCCAGCGTCTGGTCGGCGAAGATCGCGTACATCACGGCAAGCCCGGCGGCGGCGAGGGGGGCGAGCGTCGGCAGCAGGCCGTCGCGCCGGTGTCGCGCGACGAGCCGGCGCAGGATCGGCGGCGCCCCCGAGGCGAGCACGGCGAAGACGATGAGGCCCGACGGCGCGATGTCGACGGTGAACGCGCCGGCGATGAGCGCGACGGCCAGCGGCAGCAGCCGGCCGGTGGCGATGGCGCGTTCCAGCGAGCACCACGTGAGCAGCAGGCCGATGGCGATGGCCGGCTCGACGCGCAGCCCGTTGTTGTACGGCAGCCAGAACGCCAGGTAGACGGCGGCGCCGGCCCACAGCGCGGGCGCCGACAGCCGGACCGTGCGGCCGAGCCGCGGGATGATCTCGCGGCTGAGCAGCCACCAGCCGAGCAGGCCGAGCAGCAGCGCGGGCACGCGCATCCACGGCGTCGCCGTGTTGACCTCGGCGAACCACCGCAGGATGAAGTAGTGCCAGCCGAACGGGTCCTGGGTGCCGCCGAAGTAGCGGTAGTAGTTGACGTTGTAGCCGGCGTCGGGGGCGACGCGGGAGACCGTCAGCTGGTAGCCGTCGTCCGAGGTGTTGGCGCCGCCGAGCCACCAGTAGGCGAGGACGAGCGTCACACCGGTGTCGACCCAGGTGAAGCGCCACCAGTTCGCGGGCAGCACGCGCCGGTTCGCCCGGCCGTCACGCCGGTCGAGCACGTGCAGCGCGACGAGCGCGGCGACGGTGGTGAGCACGCCGAGCCAGATGACGAGCTGCTTGAGCAGCGACGGCGTCGACTGGTAGCGGGTGTCGATGGTGGCGTGCAGCGAGAAGCCCGCGGTCGACGTGCCCTCCGGGAGCCCGGTGTAGGCGCCGGTGAGCTGCGGCCGCAGGTTCGCGTCGTCCACCTGCTTGGTGTCGATCTTCGACGCGGGCGTGCCGATCTCGGCGGTGACGCCCTCGGTCGTCGCGCGGACGGAGACCGCGCAGGCCGGATCGTTCTGGGCCGAGCGGGGCGCCGAGACGAGGATGATGTTGCGGTCGGCGACCTGGATCGAATCGGTGTCGGCCCGCACGAACAGGCCGCGCAGCGTCGCGTCGACGCCGCCGTCGGGGACCGTCGACAGCAGGACGCCGCCGCCGGCGGGCAGCTTCGCGGCCGCGCTGCACGGCACCGTCAACTCGATGTCGATCGGCGTCTGGGCGATCACGGGCGCCGAGACGTCGCCGATGGAGCCGTCCTGCGGCCAGTTCAGTTCGGCGGTCGTCTGCTCGACGGGGAGGAACGGCACGGCCAGTGCCAGCAGCACTCCGAGCAGGCCGCTGACCACGGCGCCGATCCGGGCCTTGTCGGCCCCGATCGGGCGGGCCGCGGGCCGGCGCGCCTCCGGCTTGCGGGTGTCGGTGGTCACTGCTGCACCTCGATCCTCATCGCGCCGGGACGCCACCAGCCGAAGCGGGTGGTCGCACCGACGTTCAGCCGGGCGGGAGCCGCGTCGGCGGCGAGCGGGGTGAGCCGCTCGATGTTGCCCCAGTCGCGTCCCCAGTCGCCCTGCAGGTAGGTCGCGATCGAATCGGGCGTGGTCAGGGCCTCGGTGACGGCCAGCGGGCCGCCGGCCTCCGACGCCATCCACGTCTTCGACGCGGTCTGCGACTGCTCCCACGACGGCATGACGCGCCAGCGCGGCACCTCGGCGACGCCGGACGTCACCCGGTACGGACGCTGGCAGGGGAACTGCGCGGCGGCGGTGAAGTCGAGCAGCACGGGGTCGGTGGTGCCGAGCAGGTCCTGGGCCTTGGACAGGACAGGGACGCGCGGCGGGGTGATCGCGAGCCACTGCTTGCCGTCGAGGTTGCGGTCCTCCAGGACCACGCGCACGGCGTCGGCGCCGGCGGGCACCTGGTCGGCGGGCACGCGGAGGTTGCGCCACGGCCGGTTGGGGCCGACGTCGCGGGGGATGATCTCGCCGAGTGAGGCGAACGTGCCGTCGGGATTCTTGCGGCCGAACTCGAAGACGAGCTTCTGGCCGTAGCGGAACTTGCCGACGGCGTCGACGGACCAGACGGTGCCGGCCGCGGTGACGACGAGGATCGGCTTGTCGCCGCCCAACTGCGGCAGGTCGTACCAGCCGGTGGTGAGGAACGCCTGGTCGCGGTCGAAGCCGTGGCTGCCCATCACCGGCGTGCGCTTCGGGTCGAGCTGGAACGGCAGCGCGGCCGTCGAGCCGTTGACGCCGGGCGTCGTGGTGGTGCCGCCGGCGGTGCCCGAGTAGGCGCCCTCGATCGTGTAGTTGCGGGTCAGCTTCGCCGCGACGTGCATCCGGCCGGCGCGCGTCGCCGACGGTTCGGGCGTCAGATCGGGCATGACGCCGTTCGCCGTGAAACCGACGGTCGGCCGGTTGCCGGGCGCCTTGCCCTCGAGGGCGTCGACGTCGGAGAGGCCCTGCGCCGACCGCAGCCTGCCCTCGTTCGGGTCGCGCTCGACCATCACCTTGTCGGCGAGATCGCATGAATCGCCGGTGACGGCCGCGATGTTGGCGCCGGCGATGCTGTAGCCGTCGGCGCGCACCAGCGACGTGCGAGCGAAGACGGCGAGCAGCGCGAGCACCATCGTGGCCGCGACGACGAGCGTCGGCAGCGAGGAGAGGGGGTGCGCGTGTTCACGCGCCCAGTGCTGCACCCGGCGTGCCGGGGCGAGGACGCGGGGGCCGGACTCTGCCGGTGGGCGATGCTCACCGCGCAGATGCAGCCACGCGGTGATGATCCCGGCGCCGGCGGTGAGCACGAGCATCGCGTTGGCGATAGACCGGCCCGCGATGACGGGCTGGTCGTCGTACCAGGGGATGCTCCACTCGACGAGCCACGGCCAGCCGTTCTTGCCGGTGGTCGTCGTACCAGGGGATGCTCCACTCGACGAGCCACGGCCAGCCGTTCTTGCCGGCGGCGGTGGCGGCCAGCAGCAGGCCGAGCCCGGTGATGTAGAGCCACGTGTTGCGCGCGCTGTGCATGGGTGCGGGGGCGCGTCGGGGTGGTGCGCCGACCGGGCCGCAGTCCCCCGGGCCTAGCGGCCCTCCCGCCAGACCCGATGCCAGCGGCCCGACCGCTCGTCCCCGCCTCCGCTCGCTCCTCGGGAGGCCGTTCGTTCGCCCTGACTTCGAAGGATCACAGAATCATGCTGCGCATCGCCGTGCCCAACAAGGGGGCGCTCTCGGAGGCCGCCGCCGAGATGCTGTCGGAGGCCGGGTATCGCCGTCGCTCCGACGCCAAGGATCTCACCGTCCTCGACCCGAACAACGACGTCGAGTTCTTCTTCCTGCGGCCCAAGGACATCGCCGTCTACGTCGGCTCGGGTGAGCTCGACCTCGGCATCACCGGTCGTGACCTGGCGGCCGATTCGGGTGCCGACACCAGTGAGCTGGTCGCGCTGGGCTTCGGCCCGTCGGCGTTCCGCTATGCGGCGCCCGCGGGCCAGGAGTGGACGGTTGAGGATCTGGCCGGCAAGCGGATCGCGACGAGTTATCCGCACCTGGTGGCCACCGATCTCGCGGCCCGCGGCCTGGATGCGACGATCATCCGGCTGGACGGCGCCGTCGAGATCTCCATTCAGCTCGGGCTTGCCGACGCGATCGCCGACGTCGTCGGCTCCGGTCGGACGCTGCGCCAGCACGGCCTCGTGGCGTTCGGCGAGACGCTGTGCCGATCCGAGGGCGTCCTCATCACGCGCGCCGGCCGGGAGCCGTCGAAGGAGGCGCAGCGTTTCGCGGCGCGGCTCGAGGGCGTCGTCGTCGGACGGAAGTACGTCCTGCTCGACTACGACTGCCGCAAAGAGCTGGTCGATGCAGCCAAGGCTGTCACCCCCGGGTACGAGTCGCCGACGGTGTCCCCGATGGCAGACCCGGATTGGCGGGCCGTGCGCGTCCTCGTGCCGCGCAACGACGCCAACCGGCTGATGGACGAGCTCTCGGAGATCGGTGCCAAGGCGATCCTCATGACCGACATCCGCTCCTGCCGGTTCTGAGCCGCGTCATCACCAGGCGGCGACGAAGAGCGATTGCGCCACCCGGCCGATCGGACCCTTGGCGTCGTGCAGCTGCGCTTGGGTGACGCCGTGCCCGGTCGGGCCGATCGACTGCTCGGCGTCGAAACCGATCCAGTCGCCGCGCGGTTGCCGGCTGAGGTGGACCGTGAGGTCGACGTTCATGAACGACGCGCGTCGCGGGTCGACGCGTGCGGCGATCCCGTTGGCCGTGTCGACCGTCGCCATCAGCCGGGTGAGCGGCGACGGCGTCTCGTCGGCGAACAGCGGCGTCGGCTGCCGCAGCCAGCAGCGACGCCGGTCTCGCGGCTCGCCGACGGCCCGGGATTCGATCGTCGAGATGTACCCGGTCGGCGATTTCCAGTCGACGTCGCTCCAGTCCATCGGCGGCGCGTCGTCGCGCCAGGGCAGGGGCGCGAGGGGATCGACGCCGACGACGGCGGTGTCGGAGACCGCCAGCACCCAGGCCGACATCCGTCCGACGACGCGCCCGCCCTCGGACAGCTCCGCGACGATCTGGCAGACCCGGCGCCCCGGCCTCGTCACTTTCGCCCGGACGCGTCCGGGCGAGAGTGTGATGGCGCCGACGAGGTCGAAGACGATCCGCACGACCTGCATGCCGTCGGGGACGAGGGCCTCGATCGCCCGCGTCAGCAGCGCCGCGGGCGGCGAGCCGTGCTGCAGGTCGTCCGACCACACACTCGCCGTCCACGGCGTCGGCTGAACGTCCTCGTACGGACCGTCGTCGTCGGTCCCGGACCCGAGCGGCAGATAGAACGCATGCGTCACAGCTCGACCATAGGAGTCGAGCCGGGACGCCGTCGCCCGGGGGCCGGACGGCCCGGGCGCGGGCCCGGGCGCGCGGGGGCGCCGCCGGCCGGCGGCTACGCTGAGTCGTTCGCCGTACCGCCGTGAGGAGACCGACCCACCCATGCCCACCACCGGACCGTTCGCCGCGGGCGACCGCGTGCAGCTCACCGACCCGAAGGGCCGGAAGTTCACCGTCCATCTGGAGCCGGGCGGGACGTTCCACACCCATCGCGGCGCCATCGCGCACGACGATCTCATCGGCTCCGACGAGGGAATCGTCGTGACGTCGGCGGCCGGCACGCACTATCTGGCGCTGCGGCCGCTGCTCGTCGACTACGTGTTGTCGATGCCGCGCGGGGCCCAGGTCATCTACCCGAAGGACACGGCGCAGATCGTCCTGGAGGGCGACGTCCACCCCGGCTGCACCGTGCTCGAGGCGGGCGCCGGTTCGGGAGCGCTGACCTGCTCTCTGCTCCGGGCGGTCGGGGAGTCCGGACGCGTGCTCTCGTACGAGGTGCGCCAGGACCACGCCGAATACGCGGTGCGCAACGTCACGACGTTCTTCGGCGGGCACCCCGAGAACTGGGAGCTGACCGTCGGCGACGTCGCCGAGTATCCCGGCGAGAACACCGTCGACCGCGTCGTGCTCGACATGCTCGCGCCGTGGGAGGTGCTGCCGGCGATCGCCCGCGCGCTCAAGCCCGGCGGCGTGCTCGTCGTCTACGTCGCCACGGTGACGCAGCTCTCGACGGTCGTCGAGGCACTGCGCGCCCAGACCTGCTGGACCGAGCCGCGGTCGTGGGAGTCCCTCGTCCGGGGCTGGAACGTCGTCGGTCTCGCGGTGCGTCCGGAGCACAAGATGCAGGGCCACACGGCGTTCCTCGTCTCGGCCCGGCGGCTCGCCGACGGCACCGTTACGATCAGGCCGCAGCGGCGGCCGAGCAAAGGGAACCGTCCGCCGGCCTAGCAGCGCCTGAAGGCCCGCGGTGTGTCCGAGGACACGAGCGAGGCGGGCGTTCCACTCGTTCGTCGCCTAGGAGGTACGACGTGCCGATCGAACCCGACGTCAAGGACTGGACCTGGACCGTGGAGCGGGCGTGCCCCGATTGCGGCCACGACCCCCGGCGCGTCACCCCGCGCAGCGCCGCGGCGGCCATCCGGTCACAGGTCACCCGGTGGGACACGGCGCTGGCCCGCCCGGACGCCGCGGTCCGGCCGAACGACACGACGTGGTCGGCGCTCGAGTACGGCGCACACGTGCGAGACGTGCTGGAGCTGTTCCGCGAACGGCTGATCGCGATGCTGGAGACCGACGGCGTCCGGTTCGCGAACTGGGATCAGGACGCGACGGCCCTCGCCAAGGACTACGCACACGAGGACGCCGCGCGCGTCGCCGGGCAGATCGCGGAGCAGACCGAGCTCACCGCGGCGGCTTTCGAGGCCGTGCCGGACGAGCGTCTCGGACACCGCGGGCGGCGCAGCAACGGTTCGTCGTTCACGGTGGCGACGCTGACGACCTACTTTCTGCACGACGTCGTCCACCATCTGCACGACGTCGGAGCGTGATGCATTCGACGGTTCACCCGTCCGGCGACCGTCGGAGGCCGTCGGTAGCGTTGATAGACACCTGGCCGATATCGGTACAGGGAATGCGAGGAGGACACGATGAGTGAGGCGGATCGTGAGATGAGCCCGTTCACGAGGCCGACGGCCCCGGGACGGACGGAACTGCAGGCGCGCATCGACACCCTGACGGCTCGCAACCAGAAGCTGCTCGACACCCTGAAAGAGGCGCGCGGCCAGCTCGTCGCCCTTCGGGAGGAGGTCGATCGGCTCGCGCAGCCGCCCAGCGGCTACGGGGTGCTCATCGCCACACACGAGGACGAAACGGTCGACGTCTTCACGTCGGGCCGCAGGATGCGCCTGACGGTGTCGCCGAACGTTCCGGTCGCCGACCTGCGTCGCGGCCAGACCGTCCGGCTCAACGAGGCGCTCACGGTGGTCGAGTCGACCGGCTATGACGCCGTCGGCGAGATCTGCACGCTGCGCGAACTGCTCGACGACGGGCGCCGGGCGCTCGTCATCGGTCACGCCGACGAGGAGCGGATCGTCTGGCTGGCCGAACCGCTGGTCGCCGACACCGAGGAGGGCACGCCGCGACGTCCGCTGCGCGCCGGCGACTCCCTGCTCATCGACAACAAGGCGGGCTTCGCCTTCGAGCGGATTCCGAAAGCCGAGGTCGAGGACCTCGTGCTCGAGGAGGTCCCCGACGTCGATTACTCCGATATCGGCGGCCTGGGCAGGCAGATCGAGCAGATTCGCGACGCCGTCGAGCTGCCCTTCCTGCACAAGGAACTGTTCCGCAGCTACTCCCTGCGGCCGCCCAAGGGCGTCCTGCTCTACGGCCCGCCGGGATGCGGCAAGACGCTCATCGCCAAGGCCGTCGCCAACTCGCTCGCCAAGAAGATCGCCGAGCAGCGCGGCGACGTCGGCCGTGAGGCCAAGAGCTATTTCCTCAACATCAAGGGTCCCGAGCTGCTCAACAAGTTCGTCGGCGAGACCGAGCGGCACATCCGGCTGATCTTCCAGCGTGCGCGGGAGAAGGCGTCCGAGGGCACCCCGGTCATCGTCTTCTTCGACGAGATGGACTCGATCTTCCGCACCCGCGGCTCGGGCGTCTCCTCCGACGTCGAGACGACCGTCGTGCCGCAGCTGCTCAGCGAGATCGACGGCGTCGAGGGGCTCGAGAACGTCATCGTCATCGGCGCGTCGAACCGCGAGGACATGATCGACCCCGCGATCCTGCGGCCGGGCCGACTCGACGTCAAGATCAAGATCGAGCGGCCCGACGCCGAGTCCGCGATCGACATCTTCTCCAAGTATCTGACGGTCGAACTGCCGATCCACCCGGACGACCTCGCCGAGTTCGGCGACGATCGGGAGCGGTGCGTCAGCGAGATGATCGTGCAGGTCGTTGACCGGATGTACGCCACGTCCGAGGACAACCGCTTCCTCGAGGTGACGTACGCCAACGGCGACAAGGAGATCATGTACTTCAAGGACTTCAACTCGGGCGCGATGATCCAGAACGTCGTCGACCGGGCCAAGAAGTTCGCGATCAAGGCGCAGTTGGAGACGGGTGTCGGCGGCCTGCGCATCTCGCACCTGTTCGACTCGATCCTCGACGAGTTCGCCGAGAACGAGGACCTGCCCAACACGACCAATCCGGATGACTGGGCGCGGATCTCGGGCAAGAAGGGGGAGCGCATCGTCTACATCCGCACCCTCGTCTCGAACAAGGGAACGGGGTCGAATCGCGCGATCGACACGGAGAGCAACACCGGTCAGTACTTGTAGCCGACGTTTAAGGGGACTTCGCGCTATCGTGAATCGCGATGAACGCACCTCACGATTCCCTGCGCGTTTCGGTCAACGGAGTGACCCGCACCTTCCCCGGTGACGGTCCGATCACCGTGGGGCGGACGCCGGACAACGACGTCATCGTCGTCCATCCGCTGGTGTCCCGGCACCACATGACGATCGAGCGCCGGCCGAACGGCTGGACGGCCGTCGACCAGGGCAGTACCAACGGGATCTACCTCGGCGGACGCCGGGTGCCGACGGCCGTGTTGCCGGCGCCCGCCGAGTTCCGGCTCGGCGATCCGTCGACGGGACCGCTGCTGCACGTGACGTCCGGTGCTGCGCCGGCTCCCGGCGGACCGGGCCGGTTCGCGTCGCCCGGGCCCGCGCCGCGTCGTCCGGGCCCGCCGGGCCCCGGACGTCCGCCGACGGGACGCCTCCAGGCCCCCGGCCCGGTGGGGCCGCCGCCGGCCATGACGAGCCCGATCGGCGGGCCGCCGTCCGGTCGCTTCCCGCAGCCGCCCATGCCGGGCGCGACGCTGCCCCCGGAGGCGCGCAACGCCCCGCATCTCGCGGCGCTGGCGCAGAACGCGTCGGCCGTGTTCGCCACGGCGCGTCCGAATCAGCCGCGGGAGATAGCAGTCGGCGGCCAGACGCTGACGATCGGCCGCACCCCGGAGAACGACATCGTCGTCTCCGACGTCCTGGCCTCCCGGCGCCACGCCCGGATCGTCGGGGCGCCGAACGGCAACGTCATCGAAGATCTCGGCAGCATCAACGGGACGTACGTCAACGGTGCCCGGGTGCGCTCGCATCTGCTCGCCGAGGGTGACGTCGTCACGATCGGCAACAGCGACTTCGTCGTGCACGGCGGCATGTTGGTGCGCGGCCAGGACCGCGAGGTCGCCGCGGGCGGCCTGCACGCCATGGGCATCGATCTCGTCGTCGAGGGCAAGAAGAAGCTGCTGCAGAGCATCGACGTCGAGGCCCGCCCGGGCAGCCTCACGGCCGTCATCGGCCCGTCCGGCGCCGGCAAGTCGACGGTCTCCAAGATCATCGCCGGCCTCGCCCGCCCGACCGGCGGCCAGGTGCTGTTCGAGGGCCGCGACGTGCACGCCGAGTACGACGCGCTGCGTTCCCGCATCGGCATGGTGCCGCAGGACGACGTGCTGCACCGCAGTCTCACCCTGGAGCAGGCGCTCGGCTACGCCGCCGAGCTGCGGCTGCCGCCGGACACGTCGAAGGAGGACCGCAAGCAGGTCATCGACGGCGTGCTCGCCGAGCTGCAGCTCACCGAACACCTCACGACGCGCGTCGACCGCCTCTCGGGCGGCCAGCGCAAACGCGCCTCCGTCGCGATGGAGCTGCTGACGGGCCCGTCGCTGCTCATCCTCGACGAACCGACGTCGGGCCTCGACCCGGCGCTCGACCGCCAGGTGATGCAGACGCTGCGTCGCCTCGCCGACGCCGGACGCGTCGTCCTGGTCGTCACCCACTCGCTGTCGTACCTGTCGCTGTGCGATCAGGTGCTGCTGCTGGCGCCCGGCGGCAAGACGGCCTATCTCGGCTCGCCGCGCGGCGTCCGGTCGGCGATGGGCACCGACGACTGGGCGGAGATCTTCGCCTACGTCGCCGAGAGCCCGGACGCGGCGCACGCCGAGTTCCATCGGCGCGGCGGCGTCGGCGGACGCTTCGGCCAACCGCCGCCGCCCGGCGCGCCGAGCGCCGTCTCGGTGCCGCCGCCGACGTCGCTGTTCCGGCAGTTCAGCACGATCGCGCGGCGGCAATGGCGGCTCGTGCTCTCCGACCGCGGCTATCTCGCCTTCCTGCTCATCCTGCCGATCGTGCTCGGCGCGCTGACGCTCGTCGTGCCGGGCGACCACGGTCTCACCGGCCGTGGCGGCGGATCGGGTCTGCGCGAGCTCAAGTTCATCCTCGTCATCCTCGTCGTCGGCACGTGCTTCACCGGCGCGACGCTGACGGTGCGCGACCTCGTCGGCGAACGCCCGATCTTCGAGCGAGAACGCGCCGTCGGTCTGCGTCCCGCCGCGTACATGGCCGCGAAGACGGCCGTCTACTTCGTCATCGGCGTCCTGCAGGTCGCGATCATCCTCGGCATCACCGTCGCCGCGAAGCCGCGGCCGGAGAAGGGCGTCTTCGTCGACGGCACGGTCGAGCTGTTCCTGACGCTGTCGCTCCTGGTCTGCGTCAGCGCCCTGCTCGGGCTGGCGATCTCGGCCATCGCGAAGTCGAACGAGCAGGTGATGCCGCCGCTCGTCGTGCTCGTCATGATCCAGCTGGTGTTCTCCGGCGGGCTCTTCGGGCTGGTCGGCAAACCGGGCCTGGAGCAGGCGAGCTGGGCGTTCCCGGCGCACTGGAGTTTCGCGGCGACGGCCGCGACGACCGATTTCAACCAGCGCGAGAAGGACTTCGCCGCCTACAACGCGATCCGCGGCAGCAAGATCGTGCAGGAGGAGGAGTGGGACATCCGTAAGCAGGCGGAGGCCCGCGGCCTCGAGGTGCCGGAGAGCGAGGAGGCGGGGGAGCAGGACCCGATGTGGGACAAGACCGCCACGGCGTTCGGCATCGACACGGGGGTGATCCTGCTCATGGGCTTGGTGATCGCCGGCTTCACGTATTCGAGGCTGCGACTACGAAAGCGGTGAGCTCGGTGGCCACGCGCCCGCGGCGCGCAGGCGCGTCAGCAGGGTGCGGCTGTCCGGGACGAAGGGCCAGGCCGGGTCGGCGAGCAGGGCGTCGAGTTCGGCGGGAGTGATCCACCGGCCGGCGGCGATCTCGCTCGGTTGGTGGACGAACGGGCCGTCGGAGAAGGCGACGTAGGCGACGAGGTGGCAGCGCACCCGGGCGGTGCCGCTCGTGCCGTTCCAGACGGCGCGGCCGAGTTCGGTCAGCTCGCCCACGGCGACGCCGAGCTCCTCGTGCACCTCGCGCCGCGCCGCGTCCTCGATGCTCTCGCCCGGGTCGACGACCCCGCCTGCGATGACATCGTGCATCCCGGGATAGACGGCCTTGGTCGTCGTGCGCCGGTGCAGGTAGACGCGCTCGCCGTCGAGGCTGCGGATGAGCACTCCGGCGCTCGCATGCCACAGGCCCTCGGCGTAGACGCGTGAGCGCGGCGCGGCGCCTACCGGAGCGCCCGCGGCGTCGAAGACGGCGACGAGCTCGTCGTGGGGGTCGGGCGGCATCCGTTCATCGTGCCAGTCGACGCCGCCGGGCGAACGTCACTGCAATACCCTCGTCGACATGCAGCGCATCATCGGCACGGAGGTCGAATACGGTATCGCGGCACCGGGGGAGCCGTCGGCCAATCCGATCCTGACGTCGACGCAGGCCGTGCTCGCCTATGCGGCCGCCGCGGGGGTGCCACGGGCGAAGCGGACCCGCTGGGACTACGAGGTGGAGTCGCCGCTGCGGGACGCACGCGGCTTCGACCTCGGCTTCTCCACCGGTCCGGCGCCCATCATCGACGCCGACGAGGTCGGTTCGGCGAACATGATCCTCACCAACGGCGCCCGGCTGTACGTCGATCATGCCCACCCGGAGTACTCGGCGCCCGAGGTGGTCGACCCGCTCGACGCCGTGATCTGGGACAAGGCGGGCGAGCGGATCATGGAGGCTGCGGCGCGGTACGCGTCCAGCGTCCCGGGCGCGCCGAGGCTGCAGCTCTACAAGAACAACATCGACAACAAGGGCGCCTCCTACGGCACTCACGAGAACTACCTCATGAGCCGGGACACCCCCTTCACCCGGATCATCGACGGGCTCATCCCGTTCTTCGTCACCCGCCAGGTGTTCTGCGGCTCCGGCCGCGTCGGCATCGGGCAGCAGGGCCAGGAGGCGGGCTTCCAGCTCAGTCAGCGCGCCGACTACATCGAGGTCGAGGTCGGACTGGAGACGACGCTCAAACGCGGCATCATCAACACCCGCGACGAGCCGCATGCCGATCCGGACCGCTACCGCCGACTGCACGTCATCGTCGGCGACGCGAACCTCGCCGAGACGGCGACCTACCTCAAGGCCGGGACCACCTCGCTGGTCCTGGACCTCATCGAGGCCGGGGCCGACCTCGACGACTTCAGGTTGCGCCATCCCGTTCCGGCGCTGCACGCGATCAGCCACGATCCGACGTTGCGGACGAAGATCGAGCTGGCCGACGGCCGGCGCCTCACCGGCATCGAGATGCAGCGGCTCTACCTCGACCGCGTCGAACGGCTGCTCGAGAACCGGGAGCCGGACCCGCGGGCCCGCGACGTCGTCGCGACCTGGGCCGACATCCTCGACCGGCTCGAACGCGACCCCATGGAGTGCGCCGACCGCCTCGACTGGCCCGCCAAACTGCGGCTGCTCGAGGGCTTCCGGACGCGTGAACAACTCAGCTGGTCCGCGCCGCGTCTGCACCTCGTCGACCTGCAGTACTCGGACGTCCGCCTCGACAAGGGCCTGTACAACCGGCTGGTGGCGCGCGGCTCGATGAAGCGTCTCGTCACCGAGCAGCAGGTGCTCGACGCCGTCACGACGCCGCCGGAGAGCACCCGCGCCTACTTCCGCGGCGAGGCGCTGCGTCGTTTCGGCGCCGACATCGCCGCGGCCAGTTGGGATTCGGTCATCTTCGATCTCGGCGGCGAGAACCTCGTCCGCATCCCCACCCTCGAGCCCTACCGCGGCACGCGTGCGCACGTCGGCGGCCTCCTCGAATCGTCCTCGAGCGCCGCCGACCTCATCGCACGCCTGCGCGGTTGACGACGGGCCCGATTCGCACGCGCGTCCGTTCTTCCCGGGTAGGGTCGAGCGGACGGCACGGGCTCTTTTTCAGACCCACCCCTTTCGCCGAAGGAGACAGCCATGGCGCAGGAACAGACCAAGCGGGGCGGCGGCAGCGATGACGACGACGTCACCGGCCCGTCCGGCGGCGGCCAGGAGCGACTGGAGAAGCTGACCGACGACACCGACGATCTGCTCGACGAGATCGACGACGTGCTCGAAGAGAACGCGGAGGACTTCGTCCGCGCCTACGTCCAGAAGGGCGGGCAGTGACAGGCGCCGACGACGGCCGTTCCTCGTTCTCCGACTTCCTCGCCAGAACGGCGCCGGACCTGCTTCCGGCCGCCCGGGCGCGAGGTGAGAGCGGTCCCATCGCCCCGCACGGCACGACGATCGTGGCAGTGTCGTTCCCGGGCGGCGTCGTCATCGCCGGTGACAGACGTGCGACGAGCGGCAACCTCATCGCTTCGCGGGACATCCGCAAGGTCTTCATCACCGACGATCACACGGCCGTCGGCATCGCCGGCACGGCGGGTATCGCCATCGAGATGGTGCGGTTGTTCACCGTCGAGCTCGAGCACTACGAGAAGATCGAGGGCGTCGCGCTGACGTTCGACGGCAAGTCGAGCAGGCTCGCCGAGATGGTGCGTGCCAATCTCGGCGCGGCGATGCAGGGCCTCATCGCGTTGCCGCTGCTCGTCGGCGTCGATCCGGCCCGGCCGGCCGAGCCGGGCCGCATCGTCTCGTTCGATGCGACCGGCGGACGCTACGCCGAGCGCCGATATCATGCCATCGGCTCCGGCTCGGTGTTTGCCAAGTCGTCACTCAAGAAGATCGTCGACGGCGTCACCGACACCGGTACGGCCGTCGACGCGGCGATCGCGGCGCTGTACGACGCGGCCGACGACGATTCCGCCACGGGCGGGCCGGACGTGCCGCGCGGGCTGTATCCGATCGCCGTCGCCGTCACGGCCGCCGGCGCACACGAGGTCGACGAGGCCGACGTCGCGGCACGGGCGAAGGCACTCATCGCCGCGCGCACGGTCGAGTCGGCAGGGGGTGCGTGATGACCTTCCCGTACTACGCTTCGGCCGAGCAGATCATGCGCGATCGCTCGGAGCTGGCGCGCAAGGGCATCGCCCGGGGCCGCAGCGTCGTCGTCCTGACGTACGCCGGCGGCGTGCTGTTCGTCGCGGAGAACACCTCGCGCGCGCTGCACAAGGTGTCGGAGATCTACGACCGGATCGGTTTCGCGGCCGTCGGCAAGTACAACGAGTTCGAGAACCTGCGCCGGCAGGGCATCCGGATCGCCGACCTCCGGGGCTACAGCTACGACCGCGCCGACGTCCGGGCACGTTCGCTCGCGACGTCCTATGCGACGGCGCTCGGCGCGGCTTTCACGGAGAGTCCGAAGCCGGTCGAGGTCGAGCTGGCCGTCGCGGAGGTCGGGTTCGCGCCGGGGGCCGAGCAGCTGTACCGGATCACCTATGACGGTTCGATCGCCGACGAGGACACGTTCATCGTCATGGGCGGCTCGACGGAGGCGATCACGGCCTCGATGCGCGAGAACTACACCCGCGGGGCCGCGCTCGGCGCCGCGGTCGGCGTGGCCGTCCGTGCGCTCGGCGCCTCGCCGGGCCCGGGGGCGGCGGCCGATGCCGGCCCCCGCACGCTGGGCGTCCGAGATCTGGAGGTGGCGGTGCTCGAGGCCGCCCGCCCGCGCCGGGCGTTCCGGCGTATCCGCGGCGACGATCTGGCGGCGCTGCTGCCGTCCGCCGCCGCGGCGGCAGACGGCGAGGGTGCCGGCGGCGCCGGGCGACCCGACGAGACCGCAGGGGAGTAGCGATGGAACGCCGGATCATGGGCATCGAGACCGAGTACGGCGTCACGTGCACCTTCCACGGGCACCGTCGGCTCAGTCCGGACGAGGTCGCGCGGTATCTGTTCCGCCGTGTGGTGTCGTGGGGGCGGTCGTCGAACGTCTTCCTCACCAACGGCGCTCGGCTGTACCTCGACGTCGGTTCGCACCCGGAGTACGCGACGGCCGAGTGCGACGATCTCGTCCAGCTCGTGACGCACGATCGCGCCGGTGAGCGGGTGCTCGAGGAACTGCTGCTCGACGCCGAGCAGCGGCTCGCCGACGAGGGCAGCGGCGGCGACATCTATCTCTTCAAGAACAACACCGATTCGGCGGGCAACTCCTACGGCTGTCACGAGAACTTCCTCGTGGCGCGCGTCGGGGAGTTCTCGCGGATCTCGGACGCCCTGCTGCCGTTCCTCGTCACCCGCCAGCTGATCTGCGGCGCGGGCAAGGTGCTGCAGACGCCGAAGTCCGCGACGTTCTGCCTCAGCCAGCGAGCCGAGCACATCTGGGAGGGCGTCTCCTCGGCGACGACGCGCAGCCGCCCGATCATCAACACCCGTGACGAGCCGCACGCCGACGCCGAGAAGTACCGCCGACTGCACGTCATCGTCGGCGACTCGAACATGTCGGAGACGACGACGATGCTCAAGGTCGGCTCGGCGGCGCTGGTGCTGGAGATGATCGAGGCCGGCGTGCCGTTCCGCGATTTCGCGCTCGACAACCCGATCCGAGCGATCCGCGAGGTCAGTCACGACACGACCGGGACACGGCCCGTCAAGCTCACCGGCGGCAGGCAGGCGACGGCGCTCGACATCCAGCACGAGTATCACGCGCGGGCCGTCGAGTACCTGCGTGATCGCACGCCGGACAAAAGCCTGACGCGCGTCGTCGACCTGTGGGGCCGGGTGCTGCGGGCGGTCGAGACCGGCGATTTCAGCGGCGTCGACACCGAGGTCGACTGGATCATCAAGCGCAAGCTGTTCCGGCGCTATCAGGACAGGCTCGGTCTCGATCTCGGCGATCCCAAGATCGCCCAGCTCGATCTCGCGTACCACGACATCCGACGCGGCCGGGGGGTCTTCGACGTCCTCGCCCGCCGCGGGCTCGCCGCCCGCGTCACCACCGACGCCGCGATCGACGAGGCCGTCACGAAGCCGCCGCAGACCACCCGGGCCAAGCTGCGCGGCGAGTTCATCACCGCCGCGCAGGCCGCGGGGCGCGACTTCACGGTGGACTGGGTTCACCTCAAGCTCAACGACCAGGCGCAGCGCACGGTGCTGTGCAAGGACCCGTTCCGGAACGTCGACGAGCGCGTCGAACGGCTCATCGCCGCGATGTGACCGGATGAGCGCAAAGAAGACCGAGCGTCTGGTCAACCTGGTCATCTGCCTGCTGGCGGCGCGGGAGTTCGTCACCGCGGAGCAGATCCGCGCGACCGTGGGCGGCTATGACAAGGATGCCGGCGACGAGGCCTTCGGGCGGATGTTCGAGCGGGACAAGGCCGAGCTGCGCGACCTCGGCATCCCGATCAAGACGGGGCCCGCGCCGTCGTTCTACGGCGGTGAGGGCTACCGGATCGATCGCGGCGACTACGAGCTGCCGGAGATCGCGCTGGACGCCGAGGAGTCGGCGGCCATCGCACTCGCGGCGCTGGTGTGGGATTCGCCGCGGCTGCGCGCGTCGACATCGTCGGCGTTGCTCAAGCTGAAGGCGGCGGGCGTCGATCTGGACGTCGAGGCCGCCGATCCCGCGGGGGTCGGCGCGCCGCCCGCGGTCGGGCAGCAGGACGCCGTCGGGGTGCTCCTCGACGCCGTCGAGCGACAGCGGGTCGTCACGTTCAGCTATCGCTCGTCGCGCGCCGCGGTGCCGATCACGCGGACGTTCGAGCCGTGGGGCGTCGTCACGCAGCGAGCGCGCTGGTACGTCGTCGGCCACGATCGAGACCGCGGCGAGACTCGGACGTTCCGGCTCTCGCGCATCGGCGAGGTCGTCCTCCACGGACCGCGGAGCGTCGAACCGCCCGCCGGCGTCGATCTGCGTGAGCTCGTCGGCGTGACCGTCGCCCGCGAGCCGCTCGCCGGATCGGCCCGGGTGTGGATCGCCGACGGCGCCGGATCGGGGCTGCGCCGGCGCGGGACGCCCGTCTCACGTGCGGACGTCGCCGGCCGGGCGGGCGACGTCGTCGAACTGCCGGGCGCGTCGTCGGACTGGCTGGTGCGGCAGATCCTCGCGCTCGGTCCGGACGCCCGCGTCGCATCGCCGGCCGATCTGCGCAATCGGGTGCGCGGTGAGCTGGTCCGGCTGACCGGCGGTAGCGGGGGCGGGACATGACGGGTCCGAGTGCGAACCGGTTGACGCGGATGCTCGCGATGGTGCCGTACTTCCTGCACCGCAACGGCATCAGCCAGGAGGAGGCGGCCCGCGATCTCGGCATCACCCGCCGGCAACTCGTCGCCGACCTCAACGCGCTCTGGGTGTGCGGCCTGCCGAACGGCTACGGCGGCGATCTCATCGATCTCGACTTCGAGGGCGAGACCGTCTCGGTGTGGTTCACCGCCGGCATCGACCGGCCGCTGCGGCTGACGCGCGCCGAGGCGGCGCCGCTGCTCATCGCGCTGCAATCGCTCATCGCGCTGCCGGGAACCGTCGACGCGGACGCGGCGCGGCGCGTCGTGGCCAAGCTGGAAGGCGCGATCGGCGGGGCGCCGCCGGTCGTCTCGGCCTCTGACCACCGACGTCCCGAGCGGCCCGCGATCGCCGCGGTACGGGGGGCCGTCCGCGACCGCCGGGCATTGCGGCTCACCTATTACTCGGCGTCCCGGGACGCGATCAGCGAACGCGTCGTCGACCCCGTCGCCGTGCGGGTCTTCGACGAGGCCGGCTATCTGCTCGCCTGGTGCCGGGCCTCGGAGGGGACACGGCTGTTCCGCTTCGACCGGATCGAGGATGCGCAGGCGCTCGCCGAGCCGTCGGCACCACCCCGGGAGGCGCTCGCCGAGGCGGAGTCGGAGATCTCGGCGCTGTTCGGTGCGCAGACGGGACCGGACGGCAGGCCGGTCGTCGAGCTCGAGGTCGACCGCGAGTACGAATGGCTGCTCGACTACGACCTGCGGCACGCGGAGATCGTCGACGCCGGTATCGACGGCGGCCCGATCCGGGTGCGGCTCGTCTTCGGTTCGACGGAGTGGCTGACGCGGCTCGTCCTCGGCGCCGGGGGGCGGGTGCGTCCCGTCGGCGACGCCGAGCTGGCATCCCGCGTGGCCGAACGCGCGGCGGCGGCGTTGGCGCAGTATTGAGCCGGCGTCCGTTATCGAGACGGCGCCGGTTCATACCGCTGGGGTAGCCTGGATCGGTCACCGTCTGAAAGGGTCGAAGCGAAACGCCATGACCAACGTTCTCAGTCACCCTCTCTTCCTTCTGATCGTCGTCCTCGTCGGCATCATCCTGTTCGGCTCGAAGAAGCTCCCGTCGGCGGCCCGCGGTCTGGGCCAGTCGCTGCGCATCTTCAAGAGCGAGATGAAGCAGATGAAGAGCGACGACGGCGAGCCCGGCGATGCGTCCCCGGCGATGCCGCCGCAGCTCGGCACAGGACAGCCCGGCACGGCCCCGGCACCCGCGCCGAACCCCGACACCCAGCGCAAGTCCGCCTAGGCGGGGCGCCGTCCGACGCTCGTGAGGATCCCGTTCGATCCGCGGCGGCGCAAGCGCAAGGTGAACCCCGAGGGGCGGATGTCCCTCGTCGATCATCTGCGTGAGCTGCGCACCCGGATTCTCATCTCCCTGGCCGCGATCGCCGTGACGTCGGCGTTCGGCTTCTACTGGTACGCCCATCGCATGCTCGGCATCGAGTCGCTGGGTGAGTTGCTGCGCGGACCCTACTGCGCGCTGCCGGCGTCCTCGCGGGCCGAGTTCAGTCCGACGGGGGAATGCCGCCTGCTCGCGACCGGCGTCTTCGACCAGTTCATGCTGCGTTTCAAGGTCTCGTTCACCGTGGGCTTCGTCCTGGCCTGTCCGGTGTGGTTCTGGCAGCTGTGGGCGTTCATCACGCCGGGCCTGCACCGGCACGAGCGGCGGTATGGGGCGTCCTTCGCGGCGTCTGCGGCGGCGCTGTTCATCTCGGGTGCCGTGCTGGCATACCTCGTCGCCAGCTACGCGTTCGCGTTCCTGCTGACCGTCGGCAACGACGTCCAGGTGACGGCGCTGGCCGGTGACCAGTACTTCAGCTTCATCGTCAACCTGATCGTCGTCTTCGGGGTCAGTTTCGAGATCCCGTTGCTCATCGTGGCGCTCAGCCTCGTCGGCGTGCTGCCGTACGACCGGCTCAAGACCTGGCGCCGGGGGCTCATCTTCGCGATGTTCGTCTTCGCCGCCGTCGCCTCGCCGGGGCAGGATCCGTTGACGATGCTGGCGCTGGCCGGCGCGCTCTCGGTGCTGTGCGAGGTCGCGATCCAGGTGTCCCGCATCGCCGACCGGCGCAAGAAGCGCCGGGCCGCCGCCGCGTTCGGCGGTGTCGGTGACGACGAGGCGTCGCCGATCGGCGCGCCGTCGCAGCTGGACGACCTCGTGCCCGCGGGTGCCGCCGCCCCGGCGCAGTCCGGGCCCGCCCCGGCCGCGCGGCCCGCGTCACGGCGGACGAGCTTCGATGACACCCTGTAGGGGATGACGAGCACCGCTATCGGACCCTCGCTCGCGCGGTTCGCCGCGAGCCGCCCATATGCCTTCGACGACTTCCAGCTCCGTGCCTGCCGCGCGCTCGAGGCGGGGCGGGGCGTCCTCGTCTGCGCGCCGACCGGGGCGGGCAAGACCGTCGTCGGCGAGTTCGCCGCGGCGCTCGCGCTGGCCGGCGGCACGAAATGCTTCTACACGACGCCGATCAAGGCGCTGAGCAATCAGAAGTACGCCGATCTCGCCGCCGAACACGGTGCCGACGCCGTCGGACTGCTGACGGGCGACTCGTCGGTGAATCCCGCCGCGCCGATCGTCGTGATGACGACCGAGGTGCTGCGGAACATGATCTACGCGGATTCCGCCGCGCTCGCCGGGCTCTCGCACGTCGTCATGGACGAGGTGCACTTCCTCGCCGACCGCTTCCGCGGCGCCGTGTGGGAGGAGGTGATCCTGCACCTGTCCGCCGACGTGCGCGTGGTCAGCCTCTCGGCGACGGTGAGCAACGCCGAGGAGTTCGGCGCGTGGATGACGCAGGTGCGCGGCGACACCGAGGTGATCGTCGACGAGCACCGACCCGTTCCGTTGACCCAGCACATGCTCGTGGGCAGCCGGATCTACGATCTGTACGCGCCGGACGGCCGGATCAATCCGGATCTCGAACACGCGTCGAATCAGCGGACTCTGCGTGACCGCGGCCGAGTGGTGCGCGTCAACCGGCCCGAGTTGCTGTTGCGTCTGGCCCGCGACGGCCTGCTGCCCGCCATCTCGTTCATCTTCTCCCGCGGCGGTTGCGACGGGGCCTTCGACCAGTGCGTGCGCTCGGGGGTCGACCTCGCCCCGGCGGGTGCCGCCAAGGAGATTCGCGCGGTCGCGTTGCGTCACCTGCGGGACGTGCCGGACGGCGACTGGGACGTCTTGGGCGTCGACCGTTGGCTGACGGGTCTGCAACGGGGTTTCGCGGCGCACCACGCGGGACTGCTGCCGGCGTTCCGGCACGCCGTCGAAGAGCTCTTCGCCACCGGGATGCTGCAGGCGGTGTTCGCGACGGAGACGCTTGCGCTGGGCATCAACATGCCGGCGCGCAGCGTCGTGCTGGAACGGCTGGTCAAATACAACGGCGAGGCGCACGTGGAGCTGACGCCGGGCGAATACACCCAGCTCACCGGGCGCGCCGGCCGGCGCGGTATCGACATCGAGGGACACGCGATCGTCGTCGACGGGCCCGACGTCACCGCTCGTGGCGTCGCCGGGCTGGCCGGCGCGCGGACGTTCGCGCTGCGCAGCTCGTTCACGCCGGAATACAACATGGCTGTGAATCTCCTCGACAGGCTCGGCGTGGAGGGTTCGACGCGGCTGCTGGAGCAGTCGTTCGCGCAGTACCAGACCGATCGATCCGTCGTCGGCGCCTCCCGCCGGCTCGACGAGACGCGTCGTCAGCTGTGGCGGGCGTCCGGAGAGTTGGAGCGCGCCGCGGAGGCGGCCGGGATCGAGGCCGACGACATCGACGCCTACTCCCGGCTGCGGCAGGACATCGCGGCGCGCGAGCGGGAGCTGCAGCACACGGCGCGCGAAACGTCCGTCGCGGAGACGATCGCGGTGCTCGCCGCGTTGTCGCGGGGCACGATCATCGGGCTGTACGGACGCCGCCATCGCGGACTGGCGGTCGTCGTCGAGCCGTCCCGCAACGATGCGGATCCGCAGCCGCGGGTGTTGTGCGAGGACGGCTGGGCGGGCCCGGTGCGGGCCGGCGACTTCCTCAATCCGCCGCGGCAGCTCGGGCGGCTGCGCCTGCCCAAGCAGGCCGACACCCGCACCGGCCGCGGGCGGCGCGACCTCGCGTCGGCCCTGCGCGCGTCGGGAGTCACGTTGCCGCGCGGACCGCAGCGGCGTCGCAAGGAGGCCGCCGACGACAAGCGGCTCGCCGCACTGCGCCGCGAGCTGCGCGGGCATCCGGTGCACGCGTTGCGTGACGAGCATGACCTGATGCGGGCCGCGGAGCGGGTCGGGCGGCTGCGCCGGGAGGCGGCGACGGCGGAGTCGTCGATCGCGGGGGCGACCGGCTCGCTGGTGCGAACGTTTGAGCGAGTGCTCGGCGTCCTCATCGAACTCGGCTACCTGGACGGGGGCCGCTCGTCGGTCGAGCTGACGGACGCGGGGCGGATGCTGCGCCGCATCTACAGCGAGGCGGATCTTGTCGTCTGCGAAGCGTTGCGCGCCGGGATCTGGGACGGGTTGGCCCCGTCCGAGCTGGCCGCCGTCGTCTCGGCGCTCGTGTATTCGTCGCGAGGCGACGGTGTCGTCGACGTCGATCTCGTGACCGGCCGGCGCGACGTCCGGGATGCACTGCGGGCGACGGAGGCGGTGTGGCGGGTGGTGACGACCGTCGAACGCAAGCATCGGCTGCCGACGACGCGCGATCTCGACCCCGGCTTCGTCTCGGCCGTCGGTTCGTGGGCCGACGGGCGTCCGCTCGCCACGGCGTTGTCGGCCGCGGGGGCGTCCGGCACGGGATTGCCGCCGGGCGATTTCGTCCGGTCGGCGCGCATGGTCGTCGATCTGCTCGAGCAGATCCGCGGCGTCGCCGCGGCGCAGGGACTGCCGATCGCGGCGACGGCCCGGTCGGCGGCGCGGGCCGTCCACCGGGGCGTGGTCGTCGCGGATTCGCTGTAGTCCGGTTCTGAGAGCTTTCAGGACGGCCGCGGGTGTTCCTTGTTCGCTTTCAGCGATCCGCGCGCCGTCGACGCCGTCGAGGGGTGTTTAAGACTATCTTTGCTGGCATAAGACAGAACGCCGTCCGCGGCCGCTGAGGCGAGCCGTCGCGCGTGCGTGTCCGACCGCGATCCGACGAGGAGAACGATGAGCGATTCGAACGGCCCGAGCCAGCCGGACGGTGACGCCGAGCAGTCGTCGCCTTCCGCTCGGCCGACGACGCCGCGGCCGCCCGTGCAGCCGCAGTCGGACTACAGCCGGCCGGGTCCGACGCGGGAGTTCAAGCCCGGCCTCGACGCGGCGGCGCGGGGCGCGGACGGTCCGAGGGCCGAACCTCCGGCGGAGCGGCGGCCGGCTGATGCGGTGCGAGAGCCCGAGGTGCGGCGGGAGCCTGCTCGTGAGCCGGAAGTGCGGCGGGAGCCCGTTCGTGGACCGGAGCCGGAACGGCGGCCCGACGAACGACGCGTCGGAGAGCTGCCGCGGAGCGATCGGCCGGTGCCGCGTCCGGAGGCCCCACGGGCCGGTGTGCCGCCGCGTCCGGATGATCGGCCGGTGCCGCGTCCGGACGGTCCGCGGGCCGGTGTGCCGCAGCGCGGCCCGGATGCACCGCGTCGTGATGTGCCGCGTCCGGACGTGCCGCCCCGGGATGTTCCGCCCCGTGAGGTGCCGCGGCCGGACATGCATCGTCCGGACATGCAGCGCGGCCCCGAAGGCGCACGGGCGCCGATGCCCCCGCCGCGACCCGACGTCCGGCAGCCGGAACCGCCGCGCGGACCTGCGCAGCGGCCGGCGCCGGGGGCGCCGCCGTCACCGGACGCGACACATCACCTCGGTACGGCGCGACCGCCCGCTTCGCCGCCCGGCCCCGGCGGGCGTCCGTCGCCGGGTGATGGCAGGCCGCCGGGACAGTGGGCGCCGCCGGTAGGCCGTCCGGGTGCTCCGGCCGGTCGGCCGCCGCAGCCCAGTGGACCCGGCCGCCCACCGCAGGGACCGGGAAATCCGCCGTATCCCGCCGGTAGGTCGGGACCGGGTGGACCGCAGGGACCGGGAGGGCCGGGACCGGGACGTCCGCCGTACGGTCCGGTGGGCGGTCCGCCGCGCGGCCCCGCGGGTGGCCCGCAACACGGACCGGCAGGCGGCCCACAACAACACGGACCGGCAGGCGGCCCGCGGCCTCATGACGATCCGGCGCACGGCCGGCGGCCTGACGTCGGCGGCCCCGGCGGTCCCGGCGGTCAGGTTCCGCCGGGGTCGGCAGCGCCCGGCACGGTTCTCGGGGCCGCGCTGCAGAAGCCCGGTCCGTCGGATCAGAGGTATGCACCGCCGCAGAATCCGCAGCCGTACGGCGTCGATTCCGGGGTGTCGGCCGCTGACGGAACCGCCGTCAAGCCCGCCAAAAAAGGCAACCGGCGGCTGATCGGGCTCGTCGCCGCCGGCGGTGTTCTGCTGGCGCTGATCGTGGCGGCAGGCTGGTACTTCTTCGGCCCGAGCTCGACGGTGCTCGACGCCGGGGCGGCGCAGAAGGGCGTCGAGGACATCCTGACCAAGAGCTTCGGCGTCGACAAGTCGAAGCTGACCGACGTCTCGTGCCCGTCGGGCAAGAAGGTGTCGGAGGGCAACTCCTTCGACTGCACCGTCAAGATCGACGGTCAGGAGAAGAAGGTGAAGATCACCATCATCAACGACGACGCCGACTACACGGTGGGGCGTCCGCAGTAGACGCGTCGGGTGGGTCGGTGCATGGTGCCCGGCCCGCCTTGACGCTCGGCGTCGCTTCCGGCTACCAGCCGAGCGCGACCCGCATGCGCGCGACGGACGCCTCGATCCCGAGGTCCGTCGTGAGCCGGTCGAGCGCATCGGTGTCGGCCGGTGCGTTCGGGAGTGCGCCGCCGACGGGCCCGTACCAGCTGACCTCGGCGTCGGCGCGGACGAAGACGACCGTCCGGGCGGCCCGCAGATAGTCGCGCGCGTTGATGATGGCGGCGGCGTTGCGCGGCGGAACGCCCTGCCCCGCCGCGGCGGCGGCCTCGATCGCGTCGAGCGACCCGTGCGCCAGCAGCAGCTTGGACGCCGTCTTCTCGCCGATGCCCGCCACGCCGGGCAGTCCGTCGGACGGGTCGCCGCGCAGGATGGCGAGTTCGGCGTAGGCGGCGCCGGCGCGCTCGGTCGGGACGCCGTACGCGGCGGCGATGCCGGCGGGGTCGTAGGTCGTCGACCGGTTGAGGCCGCGTCCGACGTAACGGACGACGACGGTCGGCGGCTCGTCGGACGCCACCTGCAGCAGGTCGCGGTCGCCGCTCACGACGATGACCGGGTCGACGCGTTCGGTCGCGGCGAGCGTCCCGATGATGTCGTCGGCCTCGCAGTCGGCCGATCCGGCAGCCGTCATCCCCAGGGCGTCCAGGACGTTGAGGATCATCGGAACCTGGGGCCCGATGGCGTCGGGGGCGTCCTCGGAGCCGTCCGCCGCGACGCGGTGCGCCTTGTACGACGGGATGAGATCGGTGCGAAAGGCGGGCCGCCAGGCCTCGTCGAGGCAGACGACGACCCGGCTCGGCCGCTCCTGTTCGATGAGGGTGGCGACCATGTCGAAGAAGCCGCGCACCGCGTTGACGGGGCGACCGTCGGGGCTGGTCAGCGAGTCGGGGAGCGCGTAGAAGGCGCGGAACCACAGGCCCGCGCCGTCGATGAGCATGAGGCGGCCGGTCACGGGCTCACCCTACGGGACGGCCCTCGCGGAGCTTCGGTGATCGGTCCGCGCGATCGCACGTGCGAGAGGCGGCGTTAGGCTGGCCGACGTGAGCGATGCCCGATTCCCCGCCGACGTCTACGCCACCCGACTCCGCCGCGCCGCGGCCGCCGCAGAGACCGCCGGGCTCGGCGCCGTGCTCGTCGGCACGGGACCCGATCTGCGCTATCTCACCGGCTCGCGGGCGGTGACGTTCGAGCGGCTGACGCTGCTCGTCCTCACCTCCGGCGGTGATCCGGTGCTGGTGGCCCCGAGACTCGAACTCGCCGCGCTGCGGGAATCGGCCGTCGGGGAGTTGGGCGTCGAGGTGCGGGCCTGGGTCGACGGTGAGGATCCGTACGCGATCGCGGCGAGCGTCGCCGGCGGCGGGCGGTTCGGCGTCTCAGAGGAGCTGGCCGCACGCCACCTCATCCCACTGGCGGCGGCGATCGGACGTCCGGCCGAACTGGCGACGCCCGTGCTGCGCGAGCTGCGGATGCACAAGGACGGCGCCGAGATCGACGCGTTGCGTCGGGCCGGTGCGGCGATCGACGCCGTGCACGCGCGGGTGCCCGAATGGCTGCGGCCCGGACGCACGGAGCGTGAGATCGCCGCCGACATCGAGGCGGCCATGCTGGCGGCCGGGCATACGACGGCGGAGTTCATCATCGTCGGGTCCGGGCCGAACGGCGCCGATCCGCATCACGAGGTCTCCGACCGGGTGCTGCAGGCCGGGGACGTCGTGGTCGTCGACATCGGCGGGCCCGTCGAGCCGGGCTACAACTCCGATTCGACGCGCACCTACAGCCTCGGGGAACCGGCACCGGACGTCGCCGCGGCGTATGCGGCGCTCGAAGCGGCCCAGACGGCGGCGCGGGCGGCCGCGCGTCCGGGCGTCACGGCCGAGAGTGTCGACGCCGCCGCGCGTGACCGGCTCGCCGCCGACGGTCTCGCCGAAGTGTTCATCCACCGCACCGGACACGGCATCGGGCTGTCGGTACACGAGGAGCCGTACATCGTCGCCGGCAACGACCTCGTGCTCGCCGAGGGCATGGCGTTCAGCATCGAGCCGGGCGTCTACTTCTCCGGCCGCTGGGGCGCGCGCATCGAGGACATCGTCGTCGTCACCGCCGACGGCATCGAATCGGTCAACAACCGCCCGCGGGGGCTGGTCGTCGTCTGACCCTCCCCGGATGTCCGGCTGAGCGGCCCGCCGAGTTTATTATTGTCACGGCGTCTCGCTCAGCCGGACATCTGGGAAGCCGCATAGAGCGAGTGGGAGGCGAGGACGCGCGTCACCGTCACCTCGATGACGACGCGGTGCGGATTCGGCCGCGGTTCCTTGTAGCGCCGCGCATAGCGACGCTCGGCGTCGACGACGGACGCGGGATCGGTCACCACCCGCGCGGGGCCCTCGACGGTCAGCCAGCGCGCGCCGTCGACCTGCGACAACGCGGCGTACCCGGACAGCGCCGCATTGCGGGCCTTCTGTGACGCGCCGTGGGTGATGACGCGCGCGACGCCCGCTTCGGCGTCGAGCGTGAAGCCGACGGCGACGACGTGCGGTGTGCCGTCGGCGCGCAGCGTGGTCAGCGTCGCGAGGTGCCGCTCGGCGGCGAAGTCGAAGGCGGCCGGGGTCAGGTCGGAGAGGTCGCGGGGCACCGGGCAACGGTATCGCCGGGTCGGCGATACTGAACGCCATGTCTCGCCGCCCCGAACTCCCGCCCGGTGCGATCGTCGTCTTCGGCGGCCGCAGTGACATCGGCGGTGAGCTGGCGTTGCGGCTCGCGCCGGGTCGCGTCGTCGTCCTCCTGGCTCGCCCGGGAGACCTTTCTTTGCAGGTCACGGCGTTGCGTGCGGCCGGGGCGGCGGACGTCCACACCGTCGACTTCGACGCCGCCGACACCGCGTCGCACGGCCCGCTGGTCGCTGATCTCGCCGCACGCTTCGGCCCGATCGGCGTCGCGGTCGTCGCGTTCGGGATCCTCGGCGACGGCCCGCGTGCGGAGACCGACGTCGAGCACGCGCTCGAGATCGTCCACACCGACTACGTCGCCCAGATCAGCGTTCTGACGCCGCTCGCGCAGGTCATGCGAGCGCAGGCGCAGGGCGCCATCGTCGTGTTCTCCTCGGTCGCGGGCGTCCGGGTGCGTAAGGCCAACTACGTCTACGGGTCGACGAAGGCAGGCCTCGACGGCTTCGCGATGGGCCTCGCCGACGCCCTCGCCGGCAGTGGCGCGTCGGTGCTCGTCGCCCGGCCGGGATTCGTCGTCGGCTCGATGACCGCCGACCTCATGGCGTCCGGCGTCAAACCCGCGCCGTTCTCCAGCACGCCCGCCCAGGTCGCCGACGCCGTTCATGCGGCCCTGCTGCGCGGTCGATCCGTCGTGTGGATTCCGGGCGTTCTGCGGCCGATCTTCTTCGCCATGCGTCTGCTGCCGCAGCGGATCTGGCGCCGGTTGCCCCGGTGACGGCGGCCGGGGATCCGGGATCGGCCCGGGTCGTCGTCGTCGGGATCGGCGCCGACGGCTGGGACGGACTCGCGCCGGCGTCGCAGGCCGCGTTGGTGTCGGCCCGGGTGATCTACGGCTCGGCGCGTCAGCTCGAGTCGCTGCCCGCGTCGGCGGCGCGGCTGGTCTCGTGGCGCAGCCCGCTGGCGCCGCATCTGGACGAGGCGCTCGCAGCCGACGGCCCGATCCACGTGCTGGCCAGCGGCGATCCGATGTTCTTCGGCATCGGGACGACCATCGTCGCGCGGCTCGGTATCGAGCGGGTCCGGGTGCTGTCGCACGTCAGCAGCGCGACGCTCGCCTGCGCGCGGCTGGGGTGGGCGCGGGAATCGGTGGTCGTGCGCAGTACCGTCGCGCGGCCGCTCGCGGCGGTGCTGCCGGAGCTCTCCGACGGCGTCCGGCTGCTGCTGCTCTCGGAGTCCGAACGCAGCCCGGCCGAGATCGCCGCGGCGGTGACCGCCGCCGGCTTCGGCGACAGCACGTTGACCGTGCTCAGTCGCCTCGGCGCGGCCGATGAGCGGACCGTCTCGATCACGGCCGCCGCTCCGGCGCCGGGCTGGGATGTCGACGTCGATCCGCTCAACCTCGTCGCCGTCGAGTGCCGAGGACCGGTCGGCGGGCGGGCGCCCGGGCTGCCCGACGACGTCTACGGCGGCGACGGTCAGCTGACGAAGTCGCACGTCAGAGCTTTGAGCGTCGCCGCTCTGCGCCCGGCTCCCGGTTTGACGCTGTGGGACGTCGGCGCCGGCTCGGGCAGCATCGCGATCGAATGGCTGCGCGCCGAACCCACGGCGTCGGCCGTCGCTTTCGAGATGTCCGAGGCACGTCGGGGCACCATCGCCTCGAACGCCACGGCGCTCGGCGTGCCCCGGCTGATCGTCCGGGGAGCGGCGCCCGACGCGTACGGCGAGGCCCCGGATCCCGATGCCGTGTTCATCGGCGGCGGTTTGACGCGTCCGGGCCTACTCGACGGGGCGCTCGACCGGCTGCGCTCCGGTGGCGTCGTCGTCGCCAACGCGGTGACGCTCGAAGGGGAGGCCGTGCTGCGGGACGCACAACGCCGGCTCGGCGGCACGTTGACCCGGCTGTCCGTCGAGAAAGCCGGTGCGCTCGGCGGATTCACGGCGTGGCGGCCGGCGTTGCCGGTGGTGCAATGGGTGGGAGTGACGTCGTGACCGTTCATTTCATCGGCGCCGGTCCCGGCGCGCCGGATCTGCTGACGCTGCGGGCGGCCCGCCTGCTCGGTGAGGCGGACGTGTGCCTCTACGCCGGCTCGCTGGTGCCGCCGGAGGTGCTCGATCACTGCCGGGCGGACGCCGAACTCGTCGACACGAGGCAGATGCGGCTCGACGCGATCGTCGAACTGATGATCGACGCTGCGCGGGCCGGGCAGACCGTCGCCCGGCTGCACTCGGGGGACGTCTCGCTGTATTCGGCCGTCGCCGAGCAGGCGCGTCGGCTCGACGCGGCGGGCGTCGACTACGAGCTGGTGCCGGGTGTGCCGGCCTTCGCCGCCGCCGCCGCGGCGCTCGGCACGGAGTTGACGGTCCCGGGCGTCGGCCAGTCGCTGCTCATCACGCGGGTGTCGACGCTGTCGAGCGACATGCCGCCGGGCGAGGAGCTCGAGCGGCTCGCCGCGACCGGCGTCACGCTGGCGCTGCATCTCGCGGCACACCGGGCCGAACAGGTCGTCGCGGCGCTGCTGCCGCATTACGGTCCGGACGCCCCGGTGGCGGTCGTCGCGTTCGCGTCCCGGCCGAACGAGCAGGTGGTGCGCTGCCGGCTCGCCGACCTCGCGGCGGCCGTGTCCGACGCGGGCATCGTGCGGACGGCGGTCATCTTCGTCGGACGCGTGCTCGATCCGGGCGCGTTCGCGGAGAGCTATCTCTACTCGGCCGAGCGGATGCGGAAGCTGCGCTCGTGACGGTGCTCGTCCTCGGCGGCACGTCCGAGGCCCGCGCGTTGGCGGCGGCGCTGCATCCGGGCGTCGACGTGCTGACGTCGCTCGCCGGTGCCGTGCGGCGGCCGGTGTTGCCGGCCGGCCGGGTACGGGTCGGCGGCTTCGGCGGCGTCCAAGGTCTGACGGATTTCCTTGTCGCCCAACGGATCTCGGTGGTCGTCGACGCGACGCACCCGTTCGCGGCGCGCATCTCGGTGAACGCGGCCGAGGCATGCACCCGCGCCGGGGTGCCGCTGCTCGGGCTGCGCCGGCCGCCGTGGCGGCCGGAGATCGGCGACTGCTGGATCGACGTCCCGGACCTGGCGGCCGCGGCAGAACAGGCGGCCGGTTTCGGCCGGGTCTTTCTCACGACGGGCCGTGGCGGCCTCGACGCGTTCGCAAGCCTGGACGTTTTCTGCCTCATCCGCGTCGTCGATCCGCCCGACGGGCCGCTGCCGCCGGCGCACGAGGTGATCTGCGCGCGCGGGCCCTACACGCCGGCCGGCGAGCTCGATCTGCTGCGCCGCCACCGCATCGAGGCGATCGTCAGTAAGAACAGCGGCGGCGACATCGTCCGGGCCAAGCTCGACGCCGCCCGGCAGCTCGGTCTGCCCGTCATCATGGTTCGGCGGCCGTCGAGGCCCGTGGGCGTCGAGGAGACTCCCGACGTCGCGGCCGCCGCCGCCTGGGTGCGGACGCGTCTCAGCCGTACCGCCGAGGGGTGAACACCGACCGGCCGACGACGGTCGTCGTCGATCCGATGAGCAGCAGCGTTCGCATGTCGACGGCGTCGACGTCCAGCTCGCCGGCGGTCGTCACGGTGAGTGATTCCGTCGGTCCGCCGACGTCCCGGCCGACGACGACGGGCGTCTGCGGGCCCCGGCGTTCGACGACGACGTCCCGGAGCCGGGCGACCTGCTCACGTCGCTCCCGCGAGGCCGGGTTGTAGACGGCGAGAACGAGATCGGCGTCGAGCGCGGCCCGGACCCGGCGTTCGACGACGTCCCACGGCTTGAGTCGATCCGACAGGGAGACCACCGCGAAGTCGTGACCGAGCGGCGCACCGGCGCGGGCCGCGACGGCCTGGGCGGCGCTGACTCCCGGCAGAACGGCGACGTCGACATCGGCATGCGCGGGGTCCTCGGCGGCTTCGAGTACGGCCGTCGCCATCGCGAAGATCCCCGGATCGCCGGACGAGACGACCGCGACCCGTCGGCCTCGACGTGCGAGGTCCAGCGCGAACTCGGCTCGCTCGGCCTCCACCTTGTTGTCGCTGGAGTGCACCGTCTGGCCCGGCCGTGGCGTCACCCGCGCGAGATAGGTGCGGTATCCGACGAGGTCGGTGGCCTCGGTGAGGACGGCGGTGACCTCGGGCGTCGTCCATCGCGGATCGCCGGGACCGAGGCCGACGACGCGGACCCAGCCGGGAGCGTCGTCGGCCGGCGCCGTGTTGAGCGGGCCCGGCACCAGTACGACGGCGAAGTACGGCACCGTCGCCGGGTCGACGTCGACGGCCGGCAGCACGCGTTGCGCTCCCGTCGACGCCCGCTCCACATAGACGGCGTCGTCGAGCCGGCCCGCGGCGCGGAGTGCGTCGAGGACCACGGGGTAATGGCCGCCCAGCTTCATGACGGCGATCGCCTGGGCACCGGTGAACGCCGCGACGAGCCGCGGGTACGGCAGTGTGCCCGGGCACACGGTGAGCACCTCGTCGGCCTCGACGAGCGGCGTCTGCATCGCGGCCGACGCCGCGGACACACTGGTCACGCCGGGCACGATCTCGGTGCGGAAGCGTCCCGAGAGGCGCTTGTGCATGTGCATGTACGAGCTGTAGAAGAGGGCGTCGCCGGCGGCCAGCAGTGCGACGGTGCGGCCGGCGGCGAGGTGCCCGGCGAGACGTTCGGCGGCTTCGATGTAGAAGTCGTCGAGCGCGCCGCGATAGCCGCCGGGATGGTCGGTGGCCTCGACCGTCACGGGATAGACGAGCAGTTCTTCGAGCTGGTCGTCCCGCAGGTAGGGAGCGGCGGCGGCGCGGGCGTTGCTGCGGCCGTGCCGAGCGCTGTGATAGGCGACGACGTCGGCTGTCGAGATGAGCCGCGCGGCCTTGACGGTGACGAGCTCGGGATCGCCGGGCCCGAGGCCGATGCCGTACAGCACGCCCGTCACAGTTCGGACTCCGAGGCGACGGCGTTGACGGCAGCGGCGACGATCGCGCTGCCGCCGCGCCGGCCGCGCACGGTGAGGAACTCGAGATCGGCGCGGGCCGCGAGCGCCTCGCTCGACTCCGCCGCGCCGATGAAGCCCACCGGCGCGCCGATGACGAGCGCCGGGCGCGGCGCTCCGGCGTCGATCGCCTCGAGCAGCGCGTACAGGGCCGTCGGTGCGTTGCCGATCGCGACGACGGCGCCGTCGAGTCGTGGCAGCCAGCGCTGTACGGCGGCGGCGCTGCGGGTGGTTCCGAGTTCGGCGGCGCGTGCGGGTACGCCGGGGTCCGACAGCGTGCAGACGACGTCATTGCCCGCCGGCAGCCGCTTGCGGGTGACGCCGGAGGCGACCATCTGTGCGTCGCACAGGATCGGCGCCCCGGCGCGCAACGCGGCGCGGCCCGCGACGACCGCCCCGGGGCTCGCCAGCACGTCGGCGGCGAGGTCGACCTGCCCGCAGGCGTGGATCATCCGCACGACGACCTGCGCGGTCGCCGCATCGAATCTGGCGAGGTCGGCTTCGGCGCGGATCGTCGCGAAGGAACGCCGATAGATCTCGGCACCGTCGGTGAGATAGCTGTATCGGCTCATCGGCCGATCAGCGTACCGGCGTCCGCAGCAGGTGCGGTGCCCGCGGCCGCCCGCACGCGCGTTCGCAGCCGATCCAGTGCTCGCGCTCCGCGGTTCCGTCGGCGACGCTCGCCGCTGCCGCGGCGCGGACGTCGACATCGGTGCGGCCGCAGCCGTTGCCGCCCGCGCAGGCCGAGACGTGCCGCCACGGCGACGCCGCGTCGAACACCACGCCCATCGGCGCGAGCACCCGGACGACGGCCTCGGCGACGCCGTCGTCGAGCCCGCCGAGCAGGATCTCCCGCTCGGGGGTGAACACGACGTCGACGCCGACGGCCGCGAGCACCCGCGCGATCGGCTCGGGGATGCGGCCGAACGGAACCAGGCCGCCGAGCGTCACGCCGCCGTCGTCTTGGGGGAGCCAGCCGATCCGCGGGTCGTCCCTCCCCGGATGTCCGGCTATGCGGGCCGCCGTGACAATAATCTCCTCGGCGGGCCGTATAGACGGACATCCGGGGAGCGAGGGACTCGGACCGGCCAGTCGGGCCCGCTCGTCGTCGGTGAGATCGGTGACTCGCCAGCGGCCCGCGGCGATGGCGAGGAACCTCTGGGCCGTATCGGCGAGGAGCGCGGCGGCGCCGGCGAGTGCGGCGGTGGTGCCGGTCGGCGTCCCGGCGAGGTGAAGTCGGACGTGCCCGCCCGGTTCAGCCTGAATCGCCAGGTCGGGACCGTGGCGCAGGACGTCGCCGCGGCCGTCGTCGACGGCGAACAGGAACCGTCCGGAAAGGACGCCGAACGCCGGGTCGGCGGCGAGCAGCGTCGAGAGCTCCGCGATGAGCGGCCGGACGTCGGTCAGACCGCCGACCAGCCCGGACAGCGGTGAGGCGAGGATGTTGTGCGCCGCCTCGTTGGCCGGGACGAGGCCGGCGGCGGCGATCCGCGTCGCGGCCGCGACGGGATCGGTGAGCGCTCGGAGCTGGATGTTGCCGCGGGAGGTGAGCTCGAGGTGGCCGTCGCCGAGATCACGGGCGACGTCGACGAGCGCGTCGAGCGCGGCCGGTGCGATCCGGCCGCCCGGCAGCCGGACCCGGGCGAGCTCGCCGTCGACGGCCGTGTGGGTGCGCAGCACGCCGGGGCAGCGGTCGGGTTCGGGCATGAGGCCACGGTAGCGCCGGGCGATGTCAGCGAGGTCGTAGCGTCCGGCGGGCGCAGCGCGCCCACAGCCGGGCGGGCGGATGCCAGACGTCGGCGTCGGCCGGATCCCACGCGTAGCAGGGGACGGCGCCGTCGAGGCGCTCGCGGAGTCCGGGGATGCCCAGCTCGGTGGCCGACCAGTCGTACAGGAGCCCGATCCGCGGCGTGATGACGCCGACGTCGAGCAGATGGCCGAAACCGTGTTCCCGTTCGATGTGCCGCTCGACGTCGTCGCCCAGTGGATACCTGTCGGGGAGCACTCGCGAGAGCGAGAGGAACATGCCGGTCATGCCGAGCCTCGGGTCGCCCAGGATCGGGCTCAGCGGTGCGAGCGGACCGAGGGCGAGTCGCGGTGCGGCCACGAGTGCGTGCGCATAGAGCACCCTGACCAGCACGAGGTTGAGAAAGAACCGCTCCACTCGGCCTTCCGACCGGGCGAGGTCCTCGTGGGCCAGATACGCCGTGGCGATGGTGGTGTTGTGCGCGTGGTACCAGCTGCGGGCGGTCGGCCGGTGGACGAACTCGAGGGTGGCGGCCGCGCCGCGGGTGCTGGGCGGACCCGACCGGCCGAGCGCGAGTTCCCTGGCCTCGTAGCTGTCTCGGACGAGCGCGGCGTTGACGGCACGCCACCACGCGCTACCCGGGGCCGGATCGTCCGACGCGTTGAGCAGGCCGCGACGCAGTTGCCAGCCCATGAACGCCGACGCCGCACGGCGATAGGGAAGACGTCTCCGGCGTCCGCCGCCCGGTGTCGCGTAGATCTCGCGCAGCAGAGCCAGCCGCCCGAGCGGATCGTCGATGACGGACGCGACGGCGACGTCCGCGGCCTCCGCCGCCGATCGGTTCATGAGACGCCTCTCGACGGGCAGATCCGACGGCGGGCGGACATGCGATGCGCGATCACCGAGCGACCATCAGCAGCCCGGCGAGCCCGAGCTCGACGACGAGGAAGAGCCCGGGAGCGTGCAACAGCGCCCTCGGTTCGGCGACGGCGCCGAGCACCCGGCCGGCGGCCATGCCGAACAGCGCGACGGCGACCGTGACGAGCACACCGTCGCGGAACGCGGCCTCGGCGTCGTCGGTGACGACGAGCAGGATCGCGATGGCGACACCGAACCCGCCGTAGACGGCACGGATCTCGTTGCGCGCCTCGGGCGTGCCCGGTGTGGCGCCGAACGGAGCCCAGACGAGCGCGGGACGTAGGAGAGCCACCACACCCATGCCGGCGAAGAACACGGCGACCGTCGCGACCGCAAGGTTCATCGGACTCCCTTCCGCGAGGCCGATCGACCGATCGGTGGACGGGCATCACCCGCCGCGTCTCTGGCGTCGAGGATAGGAGAAGCCGTCGACACTCCGCAGATCGTTCGGCCGTCGGGGGCCGATCAGACCCGGATCGTCCTCCGGCCGCCCTTCGGCGTTCGTTTCAGCAGGTGAGACGCACAATCGAGCCGCAGCGGGCACCTCGCGCAGGGAACGCGTCCGCAGGCGCCTGGCCGAAGGTACGGGCGAGTAGCGCTCGCAGGCTGTACACACATATGTGAAGAGAGCGCACCCGGTGTGGCGAGCGAGGTCGAATCGACCCCGTGAACCGGCCGTGGTCGCGAGGCAGCCCGACGGGCGGGCAGGTGCTTGTAGAGAGAGGGAACCGCCGAGTGTTCAGCAGTATCGCGATCGTCAACCGCGGAGAGGCGGCCATGCGCCTCATCCATGCCGTCCGGGATCTGTCCGCGGAGACCGGACAGCAGATCGACACCATCGCTCTGCACACCGACGTGGATCGGACCGCGACCTTCGTCCGCGAGGCCGACATCGCCTACGACCTCGGCCCGGCGGCGGCGCGTCCGTATCTGAACCTCGAAGTGCTCGAGCGCGCACTGCTGGAGACCGGCGCCGACGCGGCGTGGGTCGGCTGGGGCTTCGTCGCCGAGGACCCGGCGTTCGCCGAACTGTGCGATCGGATCGGCGTCACCTTCATCGGCCCGAGTGCCGACGCGATGCGCAAGCTGGGCGACAAGATCGGCGCCAAGCTCATCGCCGAGGAGGTCGGCGTGCCCGTCGCGCCGTGGAGCCGCGGTCCCGTGCCGAGCATCGAGGCGGCCATCGACGAAGCCGCGCGGATCGGCTATCCGCTCATGCTCAAGGCCACCGCGGGCGGCGGCGGTCGCGGCATCCGCGTCATCACCAACGAGGCCGAACTCGTCGACGCCTATGAGCGCACCCGCCAGGAGGCGGCACGCGCGTTCGGCAGCCCGGTGGTCTTCCTGGAGCGTCTCGTGACGGGCGCCCGGCACGTCGAGGTCCAGGTGATCGCCGACGGTCAGGGCACGGCGTGGGCGCTCGGCGTCCGCGACTGCTCGGTGCAGCGCCGCAATCAGAAGGTCATCGAGGAGTCGGCCTCGCCGGTGCTGCGCCCCGACCAGGTCGCCGAGCTCAAGACGTCCGCCGAGCGACTGGCGGTGGCGGTCGGCTACTGCGGCGCCGCCACGGTCGAGTTCCTCTACCACCCGGGCGACGAGCTGTTCGCCTTCCTCGAGGTCAACACCCGCCTGCAGGTCGAGCACCCGATCACCGAGTGCACCACCGGATTCGACCTGGTCCGCGCGCAGATCTCGGTTGCCTCCGGCAACCGCCTCGTCGGCGATCGGCCGCTCGAGCGCGGTCACGCCGTCGAGGCCCGGCTCAACGCCGAGGATCCCGACCGCGACTTCGCGCCCGCCCCGGGCCGCATCGCCAGGCTCGACCTGCCCGCCGGCCCGGGCATCCGTGTCGACACCGGCGTCAGCGCGGGCGACACGATCCCGGCCGACTTCGACTCGATGATCGCCAAGATCATCGCCTACGGCCACGACCGCGAGCAGGCGCTCGGCCGGTTGCGCCGGGCGGTGGCGCAGACGAAGGTCATCATCGAGGGCGGCGCCACCAACAAGAGCTTCGTGCTCGACCTGCTGAACCAGCCGGAGGTGATCGACGGCAGCGCCGACACCGGCTGGATCGACCGCGTCCGCGGCGAGGGCCGGCTCGTCTCGCACCAGCACTCGGCGATCGCGCTCGCCGTGGCGGCGATCGACGTCTACGAGGACGAGGAGCGGATCGAGCGGCAGCGACTGCTGTCGACGGCCGCCGGCGGACGTCCGCAGGTGCAGCACACGAGCGGTCGACCGCTCGATCTGGAGTTGCGCGGCGCGACCTACCGGGTGCGCGTCGCGCGGATCGGTGCGCACCGGTTCCGTATCGGCATCGAGGCGGGCGGCGACGTCCACACGGCCGACGTCGACCTGGAGCGTTTCGATCGGCACGCGGGCCAGGTCGTCGTCAACGGCGTCCGGTACCGCCTGACCACGGGCACGCACGGACCGGTGCACCTCATCGACGTCGACGGTGTGACGCACCGCGTTCGGCGCGACGAGGGCGGCGTCGTCCGCTCGCCGGCGCCCGCGCTCGTCGTCGCGACCCCGGTGGCGGTCGGCGCCGAGCTCGAGGCCGGCGATCCCGTCCTGGTGCTGGAGAGCATGAAGATGGAGACGGTGTTGCGCGCGCCGTTCAAGTCCCGGCTCAAGGAGTGCACGGTCACCGTCGGCAGTCAGGTGGAGACCGGAGCGCCGCTGCTGCGGCTGGAGCTGATCTCCGATGACGACGAGGACGACGCCCCCGAGGTCGAGACGGTCGAGCTCGATCTGCCGGCTGCGCCTGCGGACGTCGAGCCGGGTGAGCGCACCGCCCGCGGTCAGGAGGATCTGCGCAGCCTGCTGCTGGGCTTCGACGTCGACCCCCATGACGAGCGCCGCATCCTCGACGACTACCTGGCGGCGCGGCGGGCGGCCATCGAGGAGGGCGACCGGCCGCTGCGCGAGGAGCTCGACCTCATCGACGTCTTCACCGACCTCGCCGAGCTGAGTCACAAGCGCTCGTCCGACGACGGCCCGCTCGGCCACGTCCACAGCGCCCGTGAGTACTTCCACGTCTATCTGCAGAGCCTCGACGTCGAGCGGGCCGGTCTGCCCGAGTCGTTCCAGGCCAAGCTCGCGAAGGCGCTCGGACACTACGGCGTGACCGAGCTGGATCGCACCCCCGAGCTCGAGGCGGCCGTCTTCCGCATCTTCCTCGCCCTGCAGCGGCCGTCCGACACCGTCACGGCCGTCACGACGCTGCTGCGTGCGTGGCTGCGCGAGCCCCTGCCCGGCGAGGCGCTGCGGGAGCCCGTCGGGCTGGCGCTGGAGCGCCTGGTGGCCGCGACGCAATCGCGCTTCCCAGTCATCTCCGATCTGGCGCGCGGCGTCGTCTACGCCTGGTACGGCCTGCCGCTGCTCCGCCGCAACCGCGCGCGGGTCTACACGAACGTCCGCAAGCAGCTGCGATACCTCGACGCGAATCCGGCGGCGCCTGATCGCGCCGAGCGCATCGCCGACATGGTGCGCAGCACCGAGCCGCTGGTGCGGCTCCTCGGCCAGCGGCTGACGCGCGGATCACAGGACAACACCGTGATGCTCGAGGTGTTGACGCGTCGGTACTACGGCAACAAGGACCTGGCCGACGTCCGTACCCGGGACGGCTTCGTCATCGCCGACCGCCGAGGGCCGAGCCTCGTGGCCGCCGCGGTGAGTTTCGACGCGCTCGACGCCGCGCTGACCGGGATCATCGACATCGCCCGCGAGACGTCGGCGGTGGCCGCGGACGTCTACATCGGCTGGGAGGGACAGCCGGCGGACTCCGAGGAGATGGCGGCGGCGCTGCAACGCGTCCTCGACATGCACGCCGTGCCGCATCAGGTGCACCGGATCACGGCGACCGTCGCGGGCAGCGGCGGCGCGGTGATGCATCACCACTTCACGTTCCGCCGGGCGGCCGCGGGCATGGCCGAGGACCGGCTGATCCGGGGCCTGCACCCGTACATCGCACAGCGGATGCAGATGGAGCGGCTGCGCAAGTTCGACCTGACCCGGCTCCCGTCCTCGGACGACGAGGAGATCTACCTCTTCCGCTGCGTCGCGAAGGAGAACCCGGCCGACGATCGTCTGGTCGCGTTCGCGCAGGTCCGCGACCTCGAGCCGCTGCGTGAGCACGACGGCCGGCTGCTGGCTCTGCCGACGGCGGAGAACACCATCGCGACCTGCCTCGATTCGCTGCGCCGGGCGCAGCAGCAGCGGCCGCGCAACAAGCGCTTCAACACCAACCGCATCGTCATGTACGTCTGGCCGCCGATCGAGATGACCCAGGACGAGCAGGACATGCTCGGCGCCCACGTGCTGCCGACGACGACCGGCGCCGGCCTGGAGGAGGTCCTCATCGTCGCCCGGCGTCGGGACCCGGAGACCCGGGAGCTGACCAAGGTCGCGTGGCGGATCTCGTTCGATCCCACCGGCGCCGCCGAGGTGACCGTCGGCGCCCCGCCCGAAGGCCCGGTGGAGCCGCTCGACGACTACCGGCTCAAGGTGCTGCGCGCCAGCAGCCGGAACACCGTCTACCCGTACGAGCTGACCGATCATCTCGGGACGTTCGTCGAGCACGACCTCGACGACGACAACGCCCTGGTGCCGGTCGACCGGCCTAAGGGACGCAACGCGGCGGCGATCGTGGCGGGTGTCGTCACGACGCCGACCCGGCAGCATCCCGACGGCATCACCCGGGTGGTGCTGCTCGGCGATCCGACCAAGTCGCTGGGCGCGCTCTCGGAGCCGGAGTGCCGGCGCGTCATCGCGGCGCTCGATCTGGCCGAACGGATGCAGGTGCCGCTGGAGTGGTACGCGCTGTCCGCCGGTGCCCGGATCTCGATGGAGTCGGGCACCGAGAACATGGACTGGGTGGCGGCGGCGCTCAAGCGGATCGTCGAGTTCACCCAGGACGGCGGCGAGATCAACATCGTCGTGGCCGGCATCAACGTCGGTGCGCAGCCGTACTGGAACGCCGAGGCGACGATGCTCATGCACACCAAGGGCATCCTCGTCATGACGCCGGATTCGGCGATGGTCCTCACCGGCAAGCAGTCCCTCGACTTCTCGGGTGGCGTCTCGGCCGAGGACAACTTCGGCATCGGCGGCTACGACCGGGTGATGGGCCCGAACGGTCAGGCGCAGTACTGGGCGCCGGACCTGACCGCCGCGCGCGGCGTGCTCATGTCGTACTACGACCACACCTACATCGCGCCCGGGGAGAAGTCGCCGCGGCGCTCGGAGACGACCGACCCGTCCGACCGCGACGTCTCCAGCTTCCCGCACGACATCGCGGGCAGCGACTTCACCACCGTCGGCCAGATCTTCTCGGCCGCCAACGCCGACCGCAAGAAGCCGTTCGACATCCGGACCGTCATGCGGGCGCTGTCCGACCAGGACCATCCCGTGCTGGAACGCTGGGCCGGAATGGCGGACGCCGAGACGGCCGTCGTGCAGGACGTGCACCTCGGCGGCGTCCCGGTGTGCCTGCTCGGCATCGAGTCGCAGGGTGTGGCCCGGCGTGGATTCCCTCCCACCGACGGCCCGGACACCTACACCGCGGGCACGCTGTTCCCGCGGTCGTCGAAGAAGGCGGCGCGCGCGATCAACGCGGCCAGCGGCAACCGGCCGCTCGTCGTGCTGGCCAACCTCTCCGGCTTCGACGGCTCGCCCGAGTCGATGCGTCGCCTGCAGCTGGAGTACGGCGCCGAGATCGGTCGCGCGATCGTCAACTTCGAGGGCCCGATCGTGTTCTGCGTCATCTCCCGGTACCACGGCGGCGCGTTCGTCGTGTTCTCCAAGGCGCTCAACCCGAACATGACGGTGCTCGCGCTGGAGGGCTCCTTCGCCTCGGTGCTCGGCGGCGCTCCGGCGGCTGCCGTGGTGTTCTCCGGTGAGGTCAACGCCCGGACCGCCGCCGATGCGCGGGTCCGGGATCTGGAGACGCGTTCGGCCGTGGCGTCGGGCACCGATCGCGCGGCGCTGACCGCGGAGCTCGACGAGCTCCGGTCGTCGGTGCGCGCCGAGAAGCTCGGCGAGGTCGCCGCCGAGTTCGACAAGGTGCACGACATCCGCCGGGCCGTCACGGTCGGGTCGGTGGACGCGGTCATCCCGGCCGCCGAACTCCGGCCGCGCATCATCGCCGAGATCGAGGCCCGGCTGCAGGGCTGATGGGCGAGTCGCCGGGACCGTCGTCGCGATCTGAGCGGCGGCGGTCCGGCGACCCTACGGCGTATCCGTCACCGATCTCGAGGACGGGTCGTCGGCCTATCGGCATCCGATGCTCGGAACATACGATGTTCCTGCGGTGATCATGCAGTTCTATTCCCGATACGGACGTGAGCACGGGGCATTCGGATATCCGACATCGGACGCGGCGCCCGCACATGTACCCGAGTCGGGCGTCGGAATCGGTCAATCATTCGAGCGTGGATCGATCATCTGTGTCCAGAAGGGTGATGAAACCCACTACTACACCGCCTCGTATGACAGGTTGATCACTCGGGAGATTCCGCTGACCAGCACGGACTCATCATTCGCGGCGGGGAAATCGGTGGGAGAAGCCGGTTCACTCGAGTATTCGTTGCATAACCACACGCGGCCGGCATCCGACGAAGTCCGTGAACGCGTGGCCGAACTCGTCGAGCAGGCCTCAAACGAGACGATCCGGGTGCGTTTCTCCGCACCCGAGGGTGACCTGCTTTCCCTCGACGCCGCTATCTGGCTTCGAAACGTCGAGGATGACGGGACGTTCCCGGGGTCGAAGCCCGCTCAGATGCTCAGATTGAGCATCTGTTCAGGTCGACTGTCGGCAGGCGGTGACGTGTCGTGCGACATTCCGTATCGCGTCGCTACCGCTTGGCGCACCCTTCTGCTGCCGGAGGGAATGGCCGGCTATCTGGTGGAGGCTGTGGACGGTCCGAGTCGGGATCATGCGCGCGGCTGGAACTTCGCAGGCTTTGTCGTCGGTGACGTCGGCGGCGTCGAGGTGCCCGACGATTTCGACTGGGTGACTCACCGGACGCGCCCCGGCGGCATGCGCGTCTCCAAGGTCGATCGAACCGGATCACGCGTCGAGACCGTGTATCTCAATCCGCATTTCGAACCCTTCTACCGTCCGAATACGGAATCCCGCGGTGTCTACTGGGACCTGCCGACGTCGCCGCCTCCGGCCGCCACCGGTTTATTGCCGTGCTTCGAGGTTCTCGCGCGGACGATAGCCCGGCGCAGTGTGATATCGAAAGAGATCCGCCCCATGTCTCTGCGGTGGGTTCGGGAGTCGACCGCAGTGCTTGTCGTTCGCCGTCTCGACACCGGACGAGAGGTGTCGATCGAGATCGAGATACCGGCGATCGATGAGTTGGCCGGTCGCGGATACTCGATCCGGCCTGTTTTCGGTGACGGTGGTCCCGCGATAAAGAGCCCGGAGCAGTTCGCCTACGGCGGACTCGATGTCATCACACGGTTGACATCGATCGCGATCAGCTCGGGTCTCGACGTGATCAGTCAGAAGGAACTTCGCCTGATGGGCCCTGAAACGAGAGCACAAGGGTCTGGCTAGGGTTGCCTTCGTGATCCTGCTGCTGTCGACGTCCGACACCGATCTGCTCACCGCCAAGGCCTCCGGCCGCGACTACCGGCCCGGGAACCCCGCCCGGCTGCTCGTCGACGACCTGCCCGGCCTGCTCGACGGTGCCGACGTCGTCGTCGTGCGCATCCTCGGCGGCAAGCGGGCCTGGGAGGACGGCATCGCGGCGATTCTCGCGAGCGGCCGGCCGTGCGTGTTCGTCTCCGGCGAGCAGGCGCCCGATCCCGATCTCATGGCGCTCTCGACGGTCCCGGGCGGCGTCGTCGCCGAGGTGCACAACTATCTCGCCCAGGGCGGACCGGCGAATCTCGCGGCGCTGCACGCGTTCCTCTCCGACACGCTGCTGCTCACCGGCGACGTCTTCGAGCCGCCGACGCCGACGCCGGTGTGGGGCGTCCTCGAACGGCCGCGAGTCGAGGTGGACGGGCCGGTGGTCGCCGTCCTCTACTACCGGGCGCAACATCTCGCCGGCAACACCGCCTATGTCGAGGCGCTGTGCTCGGCGCTGGAGGCGAAGGGCGTCCGGCCGCTGCCGCTGTACGTCGCGTCGCTGCGGGTGCCGCCGCCCGAGCTCATCGCGACGCTGCGCACCGTCGACGCCATGCTCGTCACCGTGCTCGCCGCCGGCGGCACGACGCCCGCGGCGGCGAGCGCCGGGGGAGACGACGACGCCTGGAGCGTCGCCGCGTTGGCCGAGCTCGACGTCCCGATCCTGCAGGCGCTGTGCCTGACCACCTCGCGCGCCGATTGGGCCGACGGCGACGACGGGCTCTCGCCGCTGGACGTCGCCACGCAGGTCGCGGTGCCGGAGTTCGACGGCCGCATCATCACGGTGCCGTTCTCGTTCAAGGAGTTCGACGACGACGGTCTGCCCTGGTACCGCCCGGACGCTGAGCGGGCCGCGCGCGTCGCCGGGATCGCCGCCGCGCACGCCCGGCTGCGGCACATCCCGCCGGCGGACAAGCGCATCGCCGTCGTGTTGTCCGCGTATCCGACGAAGCACGCCCGGATCGGCAACGCCGTCGGCCTCGATACGCCGCGCAGCCTGCTCCGGCTGCTCGCCGCGATGCGGGCCGCCGGCTATCGCGTCGACGACGCGCCCGGCATGGCCGACGACGACCCCGACGCGCTCATCCACGCGCTCATCGCCGCCGGCGGCCAGGATCCCGACTGGCTGACCGAGGAGGCGCTGGCCGCCAACCCGATCCGGGTGCCGGCCGCCGACTACACCCGCTGGTACGCGCTGCTGCCCGCCGACCTGCGCGAATCGGTCGAGGCGCAGTGGGGACCGGCGCCGGGTGAGCTTTTTGTCGACCGCTCGGCGAATCCGGCCGGTGACATCGTCATCGCCGCAATGGACCTCGGCAACGTGCTGCTGCTCGTCCAGCCGCCGCGCGGTTTCGGCGAGAAGCCGGTGGCGATCTACCACGATCCCGACCTGCCGCCGAGTCACCACTACCTCGCCTGCTACCGCTGGCTCGCCACGCGGCGGACCGACGGCGGCTGGGGCGCCGACGCCGCCGTCCACCTGGGCAAACACGGCAACCTCGAGTGGCTGCCGGGCAAGACCGTCGGCATGTCCGCGTCCTGCGGCACCGACGCCGCGCTCGGCGACCTGCCGCTGATCTACCCGTTCCTCGTCAACGATCCCGGCGAGGGCACGCAGGCCAAGCGTCGCGCGCACGCGACGCTCGTCGACCACCTCATCCCGCCGATGGCGCGGGCCGAGAGTTACGGCGACATCGCGCGTCTAGAGCAACTGCTCGACGAGCATGCCAACGTCTCAGCGCTCGACCCGGCCAAACTGCCGGCCATCCGGCAGCAGATCTGGACGCTGCTGCAGGCCGCCAAGCTCGACTCCGATCTCGGGCTCGCCGAGCGACCCGAGGAGGACGTCTTCGACGACATGTTGCTGCACGTCGACGGCTGGCTCTGCGAGATCAAGGACGTGCAGATCCGCGACGGCCTGCACGTGCTCGCCGAGCCGCCGGTCGCCGACGCCGAGATCGACACGGTGCTTGCCGTATTGCGCGCACGACAGCTCTGGGGCGGCACGCATCACCTGCCGGGTTTGCGAGAGGCGTTGGGCCTCGCCGAGGACGGCGGCGCGGGTCGCGAGGCCACGGACGCGGCCGAGACGACGGCCCGCGGGCTTGTCGCGGCGCTGGCGGCGCGCGACTTCGATCCGGCGGCCGTCGACGCCGTCGCGGCGACCGCGCCGGCCGAGCGTCGGGACGGCGTCGCGGCGGTGCTGCGGTTCGCCGCCGACGAGGTGGTGCCCCGGCTGCGCGCGACGAGCCGCGAGATCGACCGGGTGCTGCACGCGCTCGCGGGCGGCTTCATCGAATCCGGGCCCAGCGGGTCGCCGCTGCGCGGGCTCGTCAACGTGCTGCCGACCGGCCGCAACTTCTACTCGGTCGACCCGAAGGCCGTGCCGTCCCGGCTCGCGTGGGAGACCGGTCAGGCGCTCGCCGATTCGCTGCTGGAGCGCTACCGCGCCGATCACGGCGAATGGCCGCGGTCCGTCGGGCTCTCGTTGTGGGGCACCAGCGCCATGCGGACCAGCGGCGACGACATCGCCGAGGTGCTCGCGCTGCTCGGCGTCGAGCCGGTGTGGGACGAGGCGTCCCGGCGCGTCACCCGGATCGAGCCGATCCCGCTCGCCGAGCTCGGCCGGCCGCGCATCGACGTCACGGTCCGCATCTCCGGCTTCTTCCGGGACGCGTTCCCGCACGTTCTGGCCCTCATCGACGACGCCGTCCGGCTCGTCGCCGCGCTCGACGAGCCCGACGCCGACAACCACGTCGCCGCCCATGCCCGGGCCGACGCCGCCGAATCCGGCACCGATCCGGCGGCGGCCGCGACGCGCGTGTTCGGCAGCGCGCCCGGGACGTACGGCGCGGGGTTGCTGCAGCTCATCGACAGCCGCGACTGGCGCACCGACGACGACCTCGCCGCCGTGTACACCGCGTGGGGGGGCTACGCCTACGGTCGTGGCGTCGACGGCGTCCCGGCGGTCGACGAGATGCGCGCCGCCTACCGCCGGATCGCGGTCGCCGCGAAGAACACGGACACCCGTGAGCACGACATCGCCGACTCCGACGACTACTTCCAGTACCACGGTGGCATGGTGGCGACGGTCCGCGCGCTCACCGGCGCCTCGCCGGAGGCGTACATCGGCGACTCGACGCGTCCGGAATCGGTGCGTACGAGGACGCTGCACGAGGAGACGAGCCGGGTGTTCCGGGCGCGCGTCGTCAATCCGCGCTGGCTCGCGGCGATGCGGCGGCACGGCTACAAGGGCGCGTTCGAGATGGCCGCCACCGTCGACTACCTCTTCGGCTATGACGCGACGACGAACGTCGTCGCCGACTGGATGTACGAGAAGCTCACCACCGAATACGTCCTCGACGAGACCAACCGCGAGTTCCTGGAGACGGCCAATCCGTGGGCGCTGCACGGCATCGCCGAGCGGCTGCTGGAGGCGGCCGACCGCGGCATGTGGTCGGCGCCACCCGCGGAACTGCTGGAGGAGCTCCGGGAGGCCTACCTGTCGGCCGAAGGAGACCTCGAAGACCGCTGAGCGCGCCGGGAACCGATCGGCCGTCCGGACCGTTGACCTGACACTGCTCCGTGTCCGCCCGAAGGCGATGTCGTCGGCGCGTTCACGGCCGGGTGGCCGATCTTCTTGAAGGGTGTGTTGTGGTCTTCCTGTTGTTCTTCGTCTACGTCGTCGTCGAGATCGCCGCGTTCATCGCGCTCGCGTCGTGGCTCGGTCTCGGCTGGACGTTCCTGCTCATCATCGCGGTCATGGTGCTCGGCACCCTCGCCGTCCGGGCACAGGGCAGACGCGTCGTGGCCGGCATGCGGGAGGCCGCGAAGTCGGGCGAGCCGTCCGATTCGCTGAAGGGTCTCGCCGACACCGCCCTGCTCGCCGTCTCGCTGTTGCTGCTTGTCCTGCCCGGTTTCGTCACGTCCGCGGTCGGTCTGCTGCTCGTCGTCCCGCCGTTCCGGCAGCTCGGCCGGCTCGCGATCGTCGCCTATGGCACCCGCAAGCTGGTCTCGGCGCTCGCGCCGTACTCCCGGTTCGCCGGCGGCGGCACGATCATCGAGGGCGAGATCGTCGACACCGACCTCTTCGGGCCCGGCCCGGTGTCCGGCCGGTTCCCGCAGCTGCCCGATCCGGGGTTCCGCGGACCGTCCGCCTGACGGCGGCGGGTCGCGGGCTCAGGGAATGCCGCCGGTTCGGCCTCCGGTCGTGGCCGATCCACCGCGCGAACCCTCGACCGGACTGAGGCAGACTGAGCAGTCGTGACCACCGAGCTCTACCTCGGCGGCCGGGTCTACAGCCCGGTCGCACCGCAGGCGACGGCGCTGGCCGTCAGCGACGGCGTCGTCGTCTGGATCGGGGACGACGCCGTCGGCCGCGCTCTGCATCCCGGCGCCCGGGTCCATGACCTGGACGGACGCTTCCTCGCGCCGGGGTTCGTCGACCCGCACGTGCATCTCACCGACACCGGCATCGCCCTGACGGGGCTGAACCTCGCCGGCCTCGGCCGTGCCGAAGCGCTCGCCGCCGTCGGCGCCGCCGCGACAGGCACCGATGGTCGTCCAGGTGGCGCAGTGCTGTGGGGCGGCGGCTGGGACGCGTCGGTCTGGCCCGGCGGTCCGCCGACGACCGCGGAGCTCGATGCCGTCGCGGCCGGGCGTCCGGTGTATCTCGCCCGGATCGACGAGCACTCGGCCGTCGCGTCGACGGCGTTGCGGGTGCTCGCACCGGAGCTGCCGACGCTGCCCGGTCACCACCCCGACGGCCCGCTCACGGGTGCCGCGCACCACCGCGTGCGCGCGCTCGCGACCGCGTCACTCTCGGCCGCCGACCGGCGTCGGTTGCAGCTCGCAGCGCTGGACGAGGCGGCGCGATACGGCATCGTCGCCGTCCACGAGAACGGCGGACCGCAGATCTCCGGAACCGCGGACTTCCGCGGGATCGCCGCCCTCGACCATCCCGTCGCCGTGCGCCGCTACTGGGGGCAGGCTGTCGCCGACGTCGCCGAGGCGCATGCCGTCCTCGCCGAGACGGGCGCCGACGCCCTCGGCGGCGACCTCTTCATCGACGGCTCGCTCGGCTCGCACACCGCGGCGCTGACCGGCCCGTACACCGACGCTCCGGGTACGTGCGGGCATCGTCATCTCGCCGACGAGACCGTCGCCGCGCATCTGACGGCGTGTACGCGGGCGGGGATCCAGGCCGGTTTCCACGCGATCGGCGATGCCGCGATCGCGGCCGTCGCCGCCGGGTTGGCGAAGGCCGCCGCCGAACTCGGCGGACCGGCCGTCGCCGCGCTCGGCCACCGCGTCGAACACTGCGAGCTGGCCGCGCCCGAGGCCGTCGAGACGCTCGCGCGATACGGCGCGATCGCGTCCGTTCAACCGCTCTTCGACGCGTTCTGGGGCGGCCCGGACGCCATGTACGCCGCGCGGCTGGGGGAGCGCGCCGCGGCGCTCAACGACTTCGCGGCGCTGGCCCGCGCCGGCGTCACGCTCGCGATCGGTTCGGATTCGCCGGTCACACCGCTGCGGCCGTGGCAGGCGATCCGGGGCGCAGTCCACCATCGGACGCCCGGCAGGGGTGTCTCGCCCCGTGCCGCGTTCGCGGCGGCGACCCGCGGTGCCTGGCGGGCAGGGGGCGTCCGCGACGGGATCGCGGGCACGCTGGTGCCGGGGGCGCCGGCCACTTTCGCCGTCTGGGACGTCGACGAGTTGACGACGGCGACGCCGTCCTCGGCCGTGCAGCGCTGGTCGACCGATCCGCGCTCGCGCACCCCTGCGCTGCCGGTGCTGGATCCGGGTGCGCCGCTGCCCGAATGCGTCTTCTCCGTCCGTGACGGGGTGACGGTCTATCGGGCCGCCGCCGCGGCCGGCTCGCTCGATGTCTGACGACGCCGCGCGGTTCGTGCGGCGTCACTCCGACGGCCTGCTGCGGACGGCTGTGGCCGCGTCGTCCGGGGTGCTGCTGTGGGCGGGCTATCCGCCGCGCGACCTCTGGTTCCTCGCACCGCTCGCGCTCGCCGGGCTGGCCGGGGTCTTCGCCTCCGGACGGGTCGGCCACCGCGCGGGTCTGGGCTATGCATTCGCGTTCGCGGCGGGCTTCTTCGTTCCGCTGCTGCCGTGGCTGGGCTCGTACGTCGGCGCCTGGGCCTGGCTCGGCCTCGCCGCGGTCCTCGCTCTATACACGGCGCTGCTGGGACCGGCCCTCGTCGTGACGAGTCGGCTGCGCGGCGGCCCGTTGTGGTTCGCACTCGCCTGGGTGAGCATCGAATGGGCACGCAGCAGTTTTCCGCTCGGCGGCTTCGGCTGGGGACGCATCGTCTTCGGCCAGACGAGCGGACCGTTCCTGCCGCTGGCGAGCATCGCCGGGGCCCCGGCGGTGACGTTCGCCGTCGCGCTCTGCGGGGCGGGTCTCGCGCGGATCGCGCTCACTGTGGCTCGGCCGGGCCCGGGCCGCTCTCGGCTGCCCATCGTCGTCGGGCTCGCCGCCGTTCTGGCGCCCCCGCTGGCCGGACTCTCCGCGGCGCCGTCGGTCGCGTCGCGGGCCGATGCCGCTCCGTCGATCACGGTCGCCGCGGTGCAGGGGAGTGTGCCGCGGCTCGGCCTCGACTTCAACGCCCAGCGCCGCGCGGTGCTCGACAACCACATCGCCGAGACGCGGCGGCTGGCGGCGCGCGTCGCCGCAGGTCAGGTGCCGCGTCCGGATCTCGTGCTGTGGCCGGAGAACGCCTCCGACATCGACCCGTTCGCCGATCCCTCCGCGGGCGCCGCGATCAGCGCCGCGGCCAGAGCCGTCGACGCCCCGATCGTTCTCGGCGCCGTGACGCGCAACCCCGACGGGCGTCCGGCCAATGCGACGGTCGTGTGGACGCCGGCCGGACCCACCGGCTCCCGGCACGACAAGCGCATCCTGCAGCCGTTCGGCGAGTACCTGCCGGCCGGTTTCGAGACCGTGGCCAGGTGGCTCGTGCCGAACGACGTCGATCGCATCGGCGGTTTCGTCCCCGGACGCGGTGACGGCACCGTCACCGTGTCGCTGCGCGACGGCCGGACCGTGAGCGTCGGCATCGCGACCTGCTACGAGGTGCTGTTCGACGAGGCGTTCCGGCTGTCGGTCTCCTCGGGGGCGAACATCCTCGCCGTTCCGACCAACAACGCCACCTACATCACCCCGACCGACAGCGACATGACGTTCCAGCAGCTCGCGATGTCGCGGGTGCGGGCCGTCGAGCACGGACGGGCCGTCGTCGTCGCGGCGACGAGCGGGGTGAGCGGCGTCGTGGAGCCCGATGGGAGGCTCGTCGCGCAGGCGCCGCTGTTCGATCCGGCGACGCTCGTCGTCCGGCTGCCGATGTTCTCCGGTGAGACCCTCGCCGACGCGCTCGGCCCCTGGCCGGAGCGCGGAGCCGTCGCGGTGTATCTCGCCGGGATTGTGATGGCGCTGCTGGGAGGTGGGGCGGTTTGCGGCAGCGCCCGCCTCGCAGATAGATTCGGGCGGCGCCGTGACCCGGTGCGCCCGTCTACCGGATCGCACGACGAGAGGAACGACAGCAGTGCCACTCATCGGTGAGAACGGCGAGAACGCCCTCGTCATCATCCCGACCTACAACGAGGCCGAGAACCTCCCGATCATCGTGCGGCGGCTGTTCGAGGCGCTTCCCGGGGTCGAGGCACTCGTCGTCGACGATTCCAGCCCCGACGGCACCGGCAGGATCGCCGACGAGCTGGCCGCGGGCAGCGATCGCATCCACGTCATGCATCGCGCCGAGAAGAACGGTCTCGGCGGCGCCTACATCGCCGGCTTCGGCTGGGCGCTCGATCGTGACTACGCGGTGGTCGTCGAGATGGATGCCGACGGCAGCCACGCGCCGGAGCAGTTGCACCGGCTGTTCGACGCGGTCAACGCGGGCGCCGACGTCTGCATCGGCTCGCGGTACGTCCGCGGCGGGTCCGTCGTCAACTGGCCGAAGCGCCGGGAGTTCCTCTCGCGTGGCGCCAACACGTATTCACGGCTGGTACTCGGGCTGCCGATCCACGACATCACGGCGGGATTCCGCACGTATCGCCGCGAGGTTCTCGAGGCCATCAAGCTCGACGAGGTCGAATCCGCGGGTTACTGCTTCCAGATCGACTTGACGTGGCGCGCGGCGACGGCTGGCTTCCGCATCACGGAGGTGCCGATCACGTTCACCGAGCGGGAGATCGGTGAGTCGAAGATGAGCGGCGGCATCATCAACGAGGCTTTCATCAAGGTGCTGAGCTGGGGGATCGAAGGCCGTCGCAGCCGTCGGCGGCGCGTCGGACGCATGGCGAACAGGTAGTCGGCGACGACGGAGACACCAGACGAGAGAGGGCCGGGCGATCATCGCCCGGCCCTCCCTCGTTCGTGTCGTCCCGCGTCAGCCGCGACGGCGCGCGCGAAGAACGTCGAGGCGCTCCTTGAGGAGCTCCTCCAGTTCGGCCTCCGAACGCCGCTCGAGCAGCATGTCCCAGTGCGTCCGCGGCGGCTTGACCTTCTTCTCCTCCTGCTCGACGCCCTCCACCGCGACGCCCTCCATGCCGTTCTTGCACGGCCAGGTGGCGGGGATCTCGGCGTCGTCGGCGAACGGCACATCGAAGATCTCGCCGTTGTCGGTGCGGTACTGCACGATCCGGCGGGGAGCGAGGTCGTGATCACGGTCGGTCTCGTAACTCACCGCGCCTAGTCGGCTACCGCGAAGAACTCGGTCTGCCATCGTCGTGACGTCCTCTCGTGGTCGGCATGATGGTCGGGTCGCGATCGGATCGCGCCCAACCGGTTCAGTGTACGCTCAGTCTCCGCTCAGGGAGGGTCGGCGTCGCAGACGCCCGAGCCTGAGCGCGGGGCGGTACGGACGACGAGGGGGACGACAAGCGTGGGACGAGGGTCGCGGAGGCGTCCGGTCCGCTGCGCGTGGTGCGGCCGGGAGGTCGAGCAGGCGGAGACGGGGAGGCTGCGCAAGTTCTGCCGGCAGTCGTGCCGCCAACGGGCCTACGAGCAGCGTCACGCCCATCGGCAGGAGGACGGCAGGCCGTTGCCGGACGGCACGGTCATCCTCACGCCCGCCGAGGCGGGCGCGGTCGCCGACCGGATGTTCGTCCTGCGCTGCCTCGCCGAAGACGTGGGGACCGCGGTCGCCGAGCGTGCGGGCCACGACGAGCTCCGCGTCCTCTGCGAGGACCTCGTCGCGGCCGCCCGCGCGGCCGAGCGGCTGCGATGATCGCCGGTCGCGGTCAGGCGCGGCGGCGCCGCCCGGCGATGTAGCCGTCGGCACCGAACTTGCCGACCGACAGTGCGGCGACGGCGATGAGACCGGCGATGAGTGCCAGGACGAGCTCGTAGCCGCCGCCGGCCGCGCCGGGCCCGGGTGACATGAAAAGACCGTTCTCGAGGTGGACGAACCACAGCGCGCCGAGCATGTCGGCGATCAGCAGGAGCGAGACGATCGGCACGGCGAGGCCCAGGATGAGGGCGGCGCCGCCGATGAGCTCGACGAACGTCGCGTAGTTGGCCGCGACGGTGGGCAGGGGGACGTCCATCGCCTCGAAACTCTTCGCGACGTTGTCGACACCGAACGTGTCGAACTTCTGCCAGCCGTGCGCGATGAAGACGATGCCGAGGATGAGGCGGGCGATGAAGGCCGCGCCGGAACGGGCGGCGGGAGCGGCGGTGTCGGGCATCGGGTTTCGGTGTCCTCTCGTGTGTACGACCGGGGTGGTGGTCGCCGGGCGCAGTGGCACGTGATCTTCGTGTGCCGATGCGACCGGCGATGACCACCATAGGGGTCGCCGCCGACAGAACGGTTCGTCGCGCCGTGGCCGCCGATTCTGTCGGGACCGCGTGCTAGACACGACGTGGTTCGCCACGGAGACTGCGGGCCTCGGGGTGAGAGACCGACGGGTGATCGGGGGAGACCATGCTGACCGTGCATCGGAGCGAGAGCTCCGCGGCGCTGGCGACGGCGCTCGGTGAGGTGTTGTCGACGGGCCTCGCCGACCCGTTCGCGGCCGAGATCGTCGCGGTTCCGGCGAAGGGGATCGAGCGCTGGCTCGCGCAGTCGCTCGCCGGGCGGCTGGGCACCGAGACCGGCGACGGCGTCTGCGCCAATGTGCGTTTTCCGGCTCCGGCCGAGCTCATCGGCGACGTCCGCGCCGCCGCCGACGGCACCGCGCGCGACGACGACCCGTGGCGGCCGGACGCCCTCGTGTGGCACGTTCTGAGTGCCATCGACGCAAGTCTCGACGACCCGGCCTGCGCCGTTCTCGCACGTCACCTGCGGGTCGAGGGGACCGACGATCACCGGCTCGGGCGTCGGTTCGCGACGGCCACGCATCTGACGCGTCTGCTGACGAGTTACGGCGAGCAACGGCCGGAGATGATCCGGGCGTGGCTGGCCGGTGACGACGCGGACCTGCCGAGCCGGCTGCGCTGGCAGCCGCATGTGCTGCGGGTGGTCGCCGGGCGGCTCGACGTCGACGCCCCCGCGCTGCGTCTGCCCGCCGCCTGTGACCGGCTCCGGAGAGATCCGCACGCCGTCGACCTGCCGCCGCGGCTCGCGCTGTTCGGGGCGACCAGATCGACCACCGAGCAGCGACAGCTGCTGTCCGCCGTCTCGGCGCATCGCGATGTGCACGTCTTCATCCCGCACCCGAGCGATGCCCTGTGGCGCCGGATCGCCGACGCGTCCGACGGCCGGCCGCCGCGGACGTCCCGGGCCGACGAGCCGCCGGTCCGGCCGCGCGATCCCATCCTGGCCGGGCTCGGCCGGGACGTCGTCGAACTCCAGGAGGTGCTGGCACCGATCACCGACGACGACCGGTACCACCGGGCGCCCGGGTCGCAGGTCGGCGGTGCGCTCGGCGTCCTGCAGCGAGCCGTCCGCGAGGACGCGCCGGCGGTCGACGCGCTCGACGACGTCGGCGGGACCGCCGCGCCGTCCGGGACGGCCGCCGCGTCGATCGAGTTCCACGCGTGTCACGGCCGGGTCCGGCAGGTCGAGGTGCTCCGCGATCTCCTGCTCACCCGGTTCGCCGCCGATCCGACGCTGACGCCGCGTGACGTCGTGGTGATGTGCCCGGACGTCGAGGAGTTCGCGCCGCTGGTGCGGGCCGCGTTCGGCCCCGGCGCCGCCGATCATCCGGCGTCCCGGCTGCGGGTGCGGCTCGCCGACCGGTCGCTGTTGCGGACGAACCCGGTGCTCGACGTCGTCGGGCACGTCCTGAGCCTGGCCGACGGCCGCGTCACGGCCAGTGAGGTGCTCGATCTGCTCTCGGCCGATCCGGTGCGCCGAGCGCTGCGGATCGACGACGACGATCTGGAGACGCTGCACTCCTGGGTCGCCGAGGGCGGCGCCCGGTGGGGGATCGGTGCCGCTCAGCGCGCCCGTTTCGGGCTGGGATCGGTGCCGCACAACACGTTCGAGACGGCACTCGACCGTCTCGCCCTGGGCGCGGTCTCCGCCGGCGACGACGAATCGTGGCTCGGCCTCGCGCTCGCGATGGACGGCATCGAGAGCAACAAGGTCTCGCTGGCCGGACGGTTCGCCGAGTTCCTCGACCGGCTGTCGGCGCTGCTCGACGAGCTGGTGCGGCCGGCGACGGCGCAGCGCTGGGCGGTGCTGCTCACCCACGTCGTCGACGAGCTGACGGCGACGTCGCACACCGACTCCTGGCAGACCCTCGGAGCGCACCGCACGCTGGCCGCGGCGTTCGCCGGGGCGGGCGAGGACGCGCTGCGGCTGCCCGACGTCCGGTCCATGCTGACGCCGCTGCTTTCGGGGGCGCCCACCCGCAGCAACTTCCGCACCGGAGAGCTGACGGTGTGCACGATGACGCCCATGCGGGCCGTCCCGCACCGGATCGTCGTGCTCCTCGGGCTCGACGACGAGGCGTTCCCCCGCTGCGCGACGCCGGACGGCGACGACGTGCTCGCCCTGCGGCCGCGCGTCGGCGAGCGGGATCCGCGCAGTGAGGACCGTCAGCTCCTGCTCGACGCCGTCATGTCCGCCGGGGACGCGCTGCTCGTGCTTTACACCGGCGTCGACGACGTGACCGGCGCGCGTCGTCCGCCGTCGGTGCCGGTCAGCGAGCTCATCGACGCCGTGGCCGATCTCACCGGCCGGCCCGCCGACGAGCTGCTGCACACGCACCCGCTGCAACCCTTCGACGCCCGCAACTTCGTCCCGGAGGCGCCGCTGCGCAGCTTCGACCCGCACGCGCTGCGGGCCGCGCAGGCGCGTCGCGACGTCCGGCCGGCCGAGCCGTTCCTGTCGGCGCCGCTGCCCGGCAGAGACGGTGAGCTGACGATCGACGGTCTCGCGGAGTTCCTCGCCGACCCGGTGAAGACGTTCGTGCTGCGCCGGCTCGGCGTCCACGTCGCCGAGGCGGACGCCACCGACGACGTCGAAGACGGGTTGCCCATCGTGCTCGACGGACTGGCACGCTGGCAGATCGGCGATCGGTTGCTCGCCGCGCGGCTGGCCGGAGTCGACTCGGCGACCTTTCAGCGGGCGGAGTACCGGCGGGGCACACTGCCCCCGTTCGGGCTCGGCTCGGACGTGCTCGACGAGGTGTCGGCCGATGTCGACGTCCTCGCCGACGTCGCCGGCCCGTCGTTCTCGGCCGAACCGGACCCGCACCTGCTCGTCGTGCCGCTGCCCGACGGCCGCGAGCTCACCGGCGCGGTCCTGTTGCGCGGCGGTGAGCTCGTGACGGCCACGTTCTCCAAGCTGTCGCCGAAACTCCGGATCGGCGCTTGGGTGCGGGTGTTGGCGGCCGCGGCGTCGGGACTGGACGGCGTCCGCGCCGTGACGGTCGCGCGGGACCGGGAGCCCGGCGTATGCAGCCGCGCGGTGGTGCGGGCGCCCGCCGATGCGGCCGCACTGCTGGCCGACCTCGTGGCCGTCTACGACGCCGGGATGTCGGCGCCGCTGCCGTATCAGTCCGACGCCGCCCTCGCCTACGCGTCCGCCCGGCATCGCGGCAAACCCCCGGCCCCGGCGCTCGACGATGCGAGCCGGTCATGGGATGACCGGTTCGGTGGTTCCGCCGACCGCTACCAGCGGTTCGTCGCCGCGGGCGCCGACCGCTGGGCAGAACTCGCGGCGCCCGCGCCCCCGCCCGAACCGACGCAGCTCGGCACCTGGTCCGTCCGGATCTGGTCACCGCTGCTCGACCACGAGGAGGTGACGCTGCGATGACCGGGAGCGTCGCGATGAGTACACGGCTCGGCGAACCGCGCACCTTCGTCCTCACCGGAGCGCTGCCGTCCGGAACGACGGTGCTGGAGGCCAGCGCCGGGACGGGCAAGACGTACGCGATCGTCGGGCTCGCGGCCCGGTTCATCGCGGAGGGGCGGCCGTTGTCGGAGCTGCTGCTCATCACCTTCACGCGGGCCGCTGCCGAGGAGCTGCGCGAGCGACTGCGACTGCGGTTGCGCGGCCTCGCGGCGGGTCTCGAGCGCGGCGCCGGAAGCGACGAACTCGTCGAGCACTATCGCGTCGACGCGGCGACGGTGCTGCCACGGATCCGCGCGGCGATGTCCGACCTCGACGCGGCGACGATCACGACGACGCACGGCTTCTGCCAGCGGGCGCTGACGGCACTGGGCATCGCCGGCGAGCGCGAGCCGGACGTCCGCGTCGTCGACGACGCCACCGATCTCATCCGCGAGGTGGTCGACGACCTCTACGTGCGCAAATACGCCGTCGCGCGTCGCGGCGAGACCGATTCCGGGGGAGTCCGCGTCCCCTATCCCGCGGCGCAGCGGCTCGGCAGGGAGGCGGTCGCCAACCGCGAGGCGACGATCGTGCCCGATGCGGAATCCGAGACCGAGGCCGGGCAGCGCGCGGCGCTCGCCGCGGCCGTCCGCCAGCACGTCGAGCGGCGCAAACGGGCCGGCGGCATCCGCGACTACACCGACCTGCAACTCGTGCTCTGCGACGTCCTGCGCGAATCGCCCGCGGCCGCCGCCTTCCTCGCCGATCGGCACCGGATCGTCCTCGTCGACGAGTTTCAGGACACCGATCCGACACAGTGGGAGGTGTTGCGCACCGCGTTCCATCAGCGCTCCGTGCTCGTGCTCGTCGGCGACCCGAAACAAGCGATCTACTCCTTTCGGGGCGCGGACGTCGACACGTATCTGGCCGCAACCCAGGCCGCCACGGATGAGGCGGCGCTCGGCACCAACCGGCGCAGCGACGCTGACCTCGTCCGCGCGCTCGACCGTCTCTACGGCGGCTCGCAGCTCGGCGCCGAGCGGATCGTCGTCCGGCCCGTCGAGGCGACGACGCCCGGCAGCCGGATCGTCGGGGTGGCGCCGCTCGCTCTCCGCGGCGCGTCCGACCGCAAGGCCCTCGGACGGATGGCCCGGGACTTCCCGCGGGTCAACGGGGTGCGGGTCGCGGTAGCCCGGGACGTCGCGCGCTACGTGCACCATCTCTTGACGGTGGTCCGCCTGGTCGACGCCGACGGGACGGAGCGGGCCGTCCAGCCCGACGACATCGCTGTCCTCGTGCGCAAGAACCTGCAGTTGCCATTGGTCGCCACCGAACTCGACAAGCTTCGCGTCCCGGCGATCATCGCCAAGGGCACGAGCGTCTTCGAGTCGCCGGCGGCGCAGGAATGGCTTGCGCTTCTTCGTGCGCTCGAACGGCCGGGGTGGGCGGGCGCCGTCCGGCGGGCCGCGTTGTCGCCGCTGTTCGGACTCACCGCCGTCGAGCTCGACGTGCGCGGCGACGACGCCGTCGCCGACGTCGCGGGTCAGCTCCGTGACCTGAATCGGACGTTTGTCGACGGCGGCGTGGCAGCGGTCTTCGACGCATTGTCCGTGTCGCGGCGGGTGCCGGAGCGGCTGCTGTCCCGGCCGGGTGGTGAACGACTGCTGACGGATCTGCGTCACCTCGCACAGCTGCTCGGCGCCCACGCCGCGGAGTCGGGCACGGGGCTGCCCGCGATGTCCCGTTGGCTGGCCGATCAGGTGGCCGACCACCGGTCCGGCGCCGACGCTCAGCCGCGCCGGCTCGACAGCGACGCCGCGGCCGTCTCGCTGCTGACCGTGCATCACAGCAAGGGACTCGAGTTCCCCATCGTGCTCGTCCCGTTCGCGTGGGAGGGTTCCTTCCTGCCGCGTGACCCGTTCGTCTTCCACGACGCCGACGGACGCCGCTGCCTCGAGGTCTGCGGCCGGACGACGGGGGACTACTACCGGCACGCGAACCGGAATCTGGCCGAGAACAGCGCCGAGGAACTGCGGCTGCTCTACGTCTCGGTGACGCGCGCCCGGCACCACGTCGCCCTGTGGCACGCACCGGTCTACGGCGGCGATACCTCGCCGGCGTCGCGGCTGCTGCTCGGCCGCGACGGTGCCGTGCCGCCGACGGCGCCGCCGCCACGCGCCCGTGTCGGCTCGGACGACACCATCGGCCGCGAGCTCGCCGCGATCGCGGCCGCTTCGGGCGGTCTCGTCTCGCTCGCGCGGATCGATCCGACGCCTGCGACGGACCGGTGGGACCCGCCCGCCGCCGACCGTCCGACGCTGACAGCGGCACGTTTCGACGGCACGATCGACGACGAGTGGCGACGGACGTCGTACTCGGCCTTGACGGCGGCGGCTCACGATGCGCCGCCCGAGACGGGCGTCCGGGACGACGACGAACCCGCGGACGCCGAGGACACGCTGGTCGGCGGCCTCGCGACGAGCGGTGCGGCCGGTGACTCGCCGCCGTCGCCGATGAACGACCTGCCGTACGGCGCCGCCTTCGGCACGCTCGTCCACGAGATCCTGGAGTACATCGACACCTCGGCGGCCGACCTCGACGCCGAGGTCGCGGCGCACACCGCGGACACGGCGGCGCGCCTCATGCCCGGCGTCGACGTGCCGGCCCTGGCCTCGGCGTTGACGCTCGTCCTGCGCAGCCCCGCAGGGCTCGGCCGCGAGGGCACCGCCGCGCTCGCCGACGTCCGGCCACGCGATCGGCTGGCCGAGCTCGAGTTCGAGCTGCCGCTCGGCGGCGGGCTGACGCCGCGGCGGGAGGCGTCGACGCTGGCGGACATCGCCGCCGCCCTGGACGAGCACCTGCCGGCGAGCGACCCGCTCGCCGGGTACGCCGATCATCTGCGCCGGGTCGGGTCGGCGCCGCTGCGCGGTTTCCTCACCGGCAGCATCGACGCCGTCATCAGGGACACGGGCGCCGGCGAGGCGTCGTACGTCGTCGTCGACTACAAGACGAACCGGCTCGGTCTCGGTGACCTGACGGCGGCCCACTACACGGCGCCGCGGATGTGCGCGGAGATGATCGCCGCGCACTACCCGTTGCAGGCGCTGCTGTATCAGGTCGCGCTGCATCGCTACCTGCGCTGGCGGCTGCCGGGTTACGCCGCGGAGCGACATCTCGGCGGTGCGCGCTACCTGTTCGTGCGCGGAATGATCGGCCCGGACGCCCCGCCCGGTTCCGGCGTCTTCGACTGGCGGCCACCGGCGGTGCTCGTGGAGGCCGTATCGCAGCTGCTGGGAGGGACGTCATGACGGAGTCGACGACGATCGACCGCGCGTTGCGCGCCACCGGGGTGCTCCGGGCGTGCAACGAATCCGGCGTGCTCGACGCCGCGGACGTGCACGTGATGACCCGGGTCGCGCGGCTCGCCGGCGGCGACACCGCCGAGCCGGCGCTGTTCGCGGGTGCGATGGCGGTCCGCGCGCTGCGGCACGGTTCCGTGTGCGTCCCGCTCGGCTCGCTTCGCCGCGAGGCGCTCGTTCTCGATCCTGAGCTGACCCTGCCGTCGGACGCCGAGATCAGGGCCGCCCTCGACGCGTCACCGCTGGTCCGGGGTTCGGACGCGGGACCGGTCCGGCCGCTGCGGCTCGTCGACGCCGGCGGCGAGACGTTGCTCTATCTGGAGAAGTATTTCCAGCAGGAGGAGCGGCTGCGCGCGCTGCTCGACGACCGCGCCGCGAGCCGGCCGGCGATCGACGCGGCGCTGCTGGCCGCCCGCCTCGACGCGCTCTTCCCGACGGACGCCGTGGACGCGCGAAGCGGCGCCAGACAGAAGGTCGCGGCGGCCGTCGCGCTGACGTCGTGGACGAGCGCGATCGTCGGCGGGCCCGGCACCGGCAAGACGCACACCGTCGCGCGCATCATCGCGTTGCTGCGCGATCAGCTCGGCGACCGGCTGCGGCTGCACCTCGCGGCGCCGACCGGCCGCGCCGCGGCCCGCCTCGCCGAATCGGTCAACGGTCAGGCCGACGAGCTGGGCATCCCGCGGGTCGAGGCGACGACGATCCACCGCATGCTGGGCCCGATCCGCGGTTCGCTGTCGACGTTCCGCCATCACGCCGGAAACCCGCTGCCGCACAACGTCGTCATCGTCGACGAGACGTCGATGGTGTCGCTGACGACGATGGCCAGCCTCCTCGACGCCGTCCGGCCGGACGCGAGACTCATCCTCGTCGGCGACCCCGACCAGCTCGCGTCCGTCGACGCCGGCGTCGTGCTGGCGGACATCGTCGCGCGCCCGGTGGGCGGCGCCGGAGTGGTCCCGCCGCTGAGCCCCGCAGTCGAGGCGGTGCTGGCCGAAGCATCGGCCGCCGATTATTCGCCGGCGGAGTCGACCGAGGTCAGAGCCGGTATCGCGCGGCTGCTCGGCAGCCGTCGGTTCGACGCGGGGCTCGCCGCGCTCGCCGAGGCCGTCCGGGCCGGGGATCCCGAGGCGGTGACGGCGGCCGTCGACGCCGGTGGAGCGATCACGCGACATGACGACGTCGACTCGTCGACCCTGCGGGCTACGGTCCTGACGACCCATCGTTCGCTCATCGCAGCCGCCCGCGTCGGCGACGCCGAGAGCGCACTCGACGCGTTGCGCGGGCACCGCATCCTCTGCGCTCACCGCGAGGGGCCGTACGGCGCCGCGTGGTGGTCGCGTCAGGTGGTGATCTGGCTCGCCGAGGAGGGGCTTCGGGCGGCCGCCGGCCGGTTCTACCCGGGACAGCCGATCCTCGTCGAGGCCAACGATCCGGCCGCCGGCGTCTACAACGGCGACATCGGCGTCGTCGTCGATGCCGGTGCCGGTGCGGACGACTCCGCCGGAGGTCGCCGACTGCTCGTCGCGATCGACCGCGGAGTGAGACCGCTGCTCATCAGCCCGTATCGGATCGCCGAGTTCTCCACCGTCTACGCGATGACGATCCACCGCAGCCAGGGCAGCCAGTACCGTGACGTCACGGTCATCCTGCCGCCGGAGGATTCGCCGTTGCACACCCGGGAGCTGGTCTACACGGCCGTCACCCGGGCGCAGCGGTCCGTCGAACTCGTCGGCACCGCCCGATCGCTGGAACTCGGCGTCACCCAGCACGTACAGCGAGCGAGCGGGCTGCGTTACCGATGACGGACCGTACACCCGGGTGCGACGATCCGGCCGCCGGACCCGAGCCGGCGGCCGGCGGAAGGTCGAAGGCGGCATGGAAATGAGGGCGGCATGGAACCGACGGAACCGCTGATCGTCGCCGACGCCGCGGCGTGGCGCACCTGGCTCGACGAGAACGAGGACACCTCGGACTTCGTCTGGCTGCTGCTGGCCAAGAAGGGCACCACGTCGCCGACGTCGCTGTCCTATCGCGAGGCGCTCGAGGAGGCGCTCTGCAGCGGCTGGATCGACGGTCAGAACAAGTCCCGGGATCAGGCGACCTACGTGCAGCGGTTCGGTCCGCGCCGGCGCCGGAGCATCTGGTCGAAGATCAACGTCGAACGGATCGCGACGCTGCGGGAACAGGGCAGGATGCGGCCGCGGGGCGAGGCGGAGGTCGCCGCCGCGCAGGCCGACGGACGCTGGGCGGCCGCCTACGCCGGGCCCGCGACGATGGAACCGTCGCCCGAGCTGCTGGCGGCCCTCGCCTCCCATCCGGCGGCCCGCGCTGTTTTCGACGGACTCGACGCGCAGAACCGATATGCCGTTCTGCACAGGCTCGCCACCCTCAAGACCGATGCCGGACGCCGGCGAGCCATCGCCCGCACCGTCGACCGCCTCGCGGCGGGCGAACTGCCGTACCCGAGCGCCGGAAAGGCGTAACGGCCCGGAGGTCGCGGCGCCGGGATGCGAGGTGCCGGGATGAGAACTACGCGAGCCTCGAACAGCCGACCTGCGCGTATCAGACTGTTGATGCTAAATTGCACGACGTGTTCGGAACCTCCACATCTCTCGTCGTTCTTGTCGTCGTCATCGCCATGACCGTTCTCATCATGCTGATGGTCCAGAGGTCCGGCGGTGATACACAGGACGTGGTCACGCTGCGGACTCGTGCCGACGTGGCCCCGCAGGTCGACGCCTGGGCCCGGCGCAACGGTTACGAACGCAGGCCGGATCCGCGGCCGGGTCATCGCCGCTATCAGAAGGGAAAGGGCGGCGTGACCAACCCGCGGATCATCGATCTGGTGCAAGACGCGCAGGGACAGCACCTCGTGGCGTTCCACGAGCTCGGCGGCCTTGGGAAGAAGCGCCGGCTCGCCATGACGCACAAGGGGTTTCCCCGTGTGCCCAAGCGCGCGTTGACGGAGTTCAACGACCTGCTGGCCGCGGTCGGCGAACCCGCACTCGGCTGATCGCGCGGGCCTGCTCGGCTGACCGCGCGGGCCTGCCGGTCGGCCGCAAGGGCCTACACCACGACCGATCGCAGCTCGACCCCGCCGATGTCGGCCCCGGCGATCCCGCGGTACGTCTCGCCGATCCGCCTGACCCCCTCGACGACCGTCGCCGGCGGTAGGCCGTAGGGGATCCGCAGATAGGAGTCGAAGCCGCCGTCGGCGCCGAACCTGGTGCCGGGGGAGATCCGTACCCCCCGCGCCCGGACGCCGATCGCGACGGCCGTCGCCAACGGTTCAGGCAGCCGCACCCACAGGCACAGTCCGCCGAGCCCGTGCACGATCGATGCGCCGGGAAGCTCCGCGCGCACCGCGGCGACGGCCGCCGTCCGGCATTCCCGCAGCATCTCGACGCGTTCGGCGCTGACGGCGTCGATCGCCGCCAGCGCTCGGTTCGCGGCGTACTGCTCCAGTGGGGCCGACGCCAGGTCGAGCGCGGCGCGGGTCAGGGCGAGTCGGGCGACGAGCTCGCGATCGGCCCGGATCCAGCCGATCCGCAGCCCGGCCCACACGGGCTTGGAGAGCGACCCGATGGTGATGACCGTGCGGGCGTTGCCGAACTCGGCCATCCGCCGCGGAGCCGGCGCGTCGATGCCGAGCGGCCGCAACGATTCGTCGACGAGCAGCGTCGTCCCGGCGCGACGCGCGAGGTCGACGAGTTCGCGGCGGGTGTCCTCGGGCATGACGAGTCCGGTCGGGTTGTGGAAGTCGGGCACGGTGTAGAGCAGGCGCGGCGTGTCCCGGCGCAGCAGTCGCGCGACGGTGCCGACGTCCCAGGCCGACGCCGGATCGTCGACGTCCAGCGGTAGGGGAGTGACCCGGCCGCGGGCGCGCTCGATCGCGTCGAAGGCGTTGGCGTAGCCGGGGTGCTCGGCGATGACGCGGTCGCCCGGCGCGACGAGCGCCTCGAGCACGAGCCGGATCGCCTGCTGCGCGCCGGAGGTGACAAGGATCTGCTCCGGCGCGGTCGTCAGACCCTCCCGGGTGTAGTAGCCGGCGACGGCGGCGCGCGTCGACGCGAGGCCCGCGGGGTGCAGGCCCGTCCCGAAACCCGAATCGGTGAGGTCGTCGAGCGCCGCCGCGAGCATCCCCGTGAGCGCCGTGGGCGGGGACGGACTCGCGGCGACGTCGAGGTCGATGACGTCGGCGCCGTAGGGCTGCAGGACGCCGCGGGCGCCGGCGGGGATCGCGACCACCGACCGCGCGCCTTGGCGGCTCGTCAGATAGCCGAGCTCGCGAAGCCGCTGGTAGGCGGCGGTGACGGTGGTGCGGCTCAGCGTCAGCGCCGACGCGAGGGAGCGCTCGCTGGGCAGCGACTCACCGACGGGGATCCGGCCGTCGTGCACGAGCTGGCGGATGCCGTCGGCGACGGCGACGTACGCCGGGCGTCCGTCCTCAGACGAGCGCGGTCCGCCGAGATTGCGGACGATCGTGGGCAGCACAGCGGCCATGCAGTCCAGAATGGCCCTACTGGACCTGGTGTGCAAGTCCAGTGCCAGGCCAGTCTAGAACCATGACCATGACGTTCCTCTCCGTGCCGCAACCGGTCGCGGCTCGGCTCCTCCGACTCGTGTCGGGCCTGCTGCTCTATGGCTTCTCGTGCGCGATGGTGCAGCGCTCGGCGGTCGGCGCATTTCCCTGGGACGTCCTGCATCAGGGCATCGCCCGGCACGTGCCGTTGAGCGTCGGCGTCGTGTCGATCGCGGTCGGCGCGCTGGTGCTGGCCTGCTGGATTCCGCTGCGGCAACGGCCGGGGATCGGCACGGTGGCCAACATCGTGCTGGTGGGCGTCGCGATGGACGCGGGATTGTGGCTGCTGCCGCACGTCGACGGCCTGCCGGGCCGGTGGGCGCTGGCGATCGGCGGCATCGTGCTCAACGGCTACGCGACCGTGCTCTACATCCGGGCCGGCCTCGGCCCCGGCCCGCGGGACGGTCTCATGACGGGTCTAGTGGCGCGTACGGGCTGGTCGATCCGGCTGACGAAGTTCGGCATCGAGGCGTCGGTGGTCGGCCTCGGGTTCGTGCTCGGCGGCACGGTGGGCCTGGGCACGCTGGCGTACGCGCTGGCCATCGGGCCGCTCGTCCAGGCGTTCGCGCGGGGCCGCACGCTGAGCTGATCGACTGCGCGAAACCATCTCCGACCTGCGAAGAGTCACATTCGACGCGGCCGTCCCGTCCTCAGTACAGCCGCGGGCTAATCTGGGCCCGCGCCCGAGGAAGGGAGCTTTCGATGAAGATCGTCGTCGCCGGAGGGACGGGGTTGACGGGGTCGCGGGTGGTGGCGCTCGCGCGCGCCGCGGGGCACGAGGCGGTGGCGCTGTCGCGGGCCACCGGGGTCGACCTCATGACGGGCCGCGGGCTCGATGAGGCGTTGGCCGGTGCGGACGCCGTCGTCGACACCGCGAACATCGAGACGATGCGCAAGCGCGCCGCCGTCGAGTTCTTCACGACGACGTCCCGAGCGCTCGTGACCGCCGGTGCCCGCGCGGGGGTGCGGCACCATGTGACGCTGTCGATCGTCGGGATCGACGACGTCGGCTACGGCTACTACATCGGCAAGCGGGCGCAGGAGGCCGCTGTCCGCGCAGGCGACGTGCCGTGGACGATCCTGCGAGCGACCCAGTTCCACGAGTTCACCCCGATGATCCTCGAGCGCATTCCCGGTCCCGTGGCCGTCGTCCCGAACATGTTCAGCCAGACGGTCGCCGTCGACGAGGTCGCCGCCGAACTGCTGCGGCTCGTCGTCGGCGAACCGGCCGGAATGGCTCCGGAGATCGCCGGACCGGATGTGGCGCGGGGGCCCGATCTCGCGCGGCGCTATCTCCGCGCGACCGGATCGCGTCGGCGCGTGATCGGGTTGCCGATCCCGCGAGCCATGGCCTCCGGTCTGCTGCCGACGCACGCCGGCCCGCGCGGCGTCATCACCTACGACGAGTGGCTGGCGGCACGGTGACGACGCGGCCGGGCGGCGAGGACGCGCGTTCCGAGCGAGAGCTCGCCGCGGCGTTCATGGCGGCCCGTCCTCGGCTTCTGCGTGTCGCCTACTCGATCGGCGGGGGACTCGCGGCGGCCGAGGACGCGGCGTCGGAATGCTGGTTGCGGCTGCGCCGGGCCGACGCCGCCGAGCGCATCGCCGACGTCGAGGCGTGGTGCGTCGTCGCGGTCGCGCGCATCGCCCTCGACGACGCCCGTTCGGCCCGCGCGCGGCGTGAGGAGTACGTCGGCCCGTGGCTGCCGGAGCCCCTGGTCGAGACGGCGCCCGACCCGGCCGACCGCGTCACGCTCGACGAGCAGGTCAGCTACTCGCTGCTCGTCGTCCTCGACGCCCTCAGCCCGGCCGAGCGCACGGCATGGCTGCTGCACGACGTCTTCGGCCTGCCCTTCGCCGAGGTCGCCGTCACCGTCGGCCGGACGCCGGCCGCGGTGCGCAAGCTGGCGTCGAAGGCGCGCTCGAAGGTCCGCGAGCACGAGGCGACGACCGTCGGCGATCCCGAGGAGCACCGCGCGGCCGTCACCGCGTTCGCCCTGGCGGCGGCCACGGGTGACGTCGGCACGCTGCTGACGGTCCTCGATCCCGGCGTGGTCTGCACGAGCGACGGGGGCGGTGTGGTCTCCGCGGCTCGCCGGCCGGTGATCGGCGCCGATCACGTCGCCCGGTTCATCCTCGGGCTGGCACAGCGCGGCCAACGGACGGGGCAGGTCACGACGTTCACGCTGGTCAACGGGCTTCTCGGTGCCGTGGTCACGAACGCAGGCGGCGGCAAGGAGGCCGTGCTCTCGATGACGGTCGGCCGCGACGGCCGGATCGCGCGGATCGACCTCGTTCGAAACCCGATGAAACTCGGTTGCGATGCGCCCGGTCCTAGTTGATCGTGATCGCCGACCAGTACTCCCAGACGGGCTGCTCCTCCTTGCGCGGCGCGGCGCCCGGCACGGGGTGCAGGATGGTCACGGTGGTGCGGGCGACGTCGACGGTCGTCTCCTTGACGGTGAACCGCACCCGGTCGAAGTCGATGTCGAGCGGTTCGGCGGTGACGTCCTCGGACACCCCGGGGACGATCGCGCGCAGGTAGTGGGATCCGTCGCCGCGGCGGCAGACGGCGAAATGCGATTCCTTCGTCGCGACCAGCAGCACCGCGGGATCGAAGAGGACGCACCGCGCACGGCTGTCGGCCCAGCCGTAGGCGTTGGCGTACTTCGGCATCTCGCCCTGTGTCGGGCCGGTGACCGGGGGCGGTGTCGTCACGGAGGGCTCCGTCGTATCGGCGCCGGATTTATCCTCGTCCGACGAACAGCCGGTGATGAGGGCACCGGCGGCGGCCACGGCCGCGACCGTCCGGATCCAGCGTGGGAGCGTCACCTGTCGATCGTAACGACGGTCGACGCCCCGCGGACCGGACCCGCTGCCGCACCGCAGCCGGACGTCAGACGGCGACGCCGACCGCCCGTCCGATCGCGTAGGTCACCGCGAGCGCGAGCGCGCCGCCCCCGACGACCCGCGCCACGCCGCGCGCCGTCGACGCGCCGCCCAGGTGCGCACCCGTGCCGCCGGTCAGGACGAGGGCGACGAGCACCGCGACGACCGTGACCGGCACGCGCCAGGTGACGGGCGAGGTGACCATCGCGAGCAGAGGGATCAGCGCGCCGATCGTGAAGGCGACGGCCGACGAGAACGCCGCCTGCCAGGGATTCGTCAGTTCGTCGGGGTCCAGACCCAGCTCGACCTCGGCGTGCGCGGCGAGTGCGTCGTACGCCGTCAGCTCCTCGGCGACGGTCCGCGCCGTCTCCGGACGCAGGCCGCGATCGATGTACAGCTGCGCCAGCTCGGCGATCTCGCCTTCCGGATCCTCCCGCAGTTCGCGTCGTTCGAGGTCGAGCGACGCCTTCTCCGCGTCGCGCTGCGTGCTCACCGACACGTACTCGCCGAGCGCCATCGACACGGCTCCGGCGACGAGTCCCGCGATGCCGGCCATGAGGACGACCTGACGATCCGTCGTTGATGCGGCGACACCGACGACGAGTCCCGCCGTCGAGATGATGCCGTCGTTCGCGCCGAGGACTCCCGCCCGCAGCCGGTTCAGCCTGCTCGCCGTCGTCCCCTCGTGCGCCTGGGGCTCATCCATCGCCATACCGCCGTCCTGTGCTCCCCTGCATCATCGGCCATAGACGCGCAGTCGTCGTGCGGCGGTCGTCGTGGCACCCTCATGACGTGAGCCAGGAGACCGGTACGTCCGCCGCCTACGACGTCATCGCCGACGAGTACACGGCGCTCTTCGACACCGAACTCGACACGAACCCCGACGTCGGTCTCATCGACGCGCTGGCGGCGGGGGTCGTCGTCGACGTCGGTTGCGGCCCCGGCCGGGCGACGCGCCGGCTCGTGGCCGCCTCGAGCGCACCGTGCGTCCTCGGTGTCGACGCCTCGCGCCGGATGATCGAGATCGCCCGAACCCGGTGCCGCCGCGCGGCGTTCACCGTCGGCCGGTTCGAGGTGCTTCCGCTGCCCGACGCCTCGGCGGACGCCGTCTGCGCCTGGTACGCGATCGTCAACACGCCGCCGTCCGGGCTCGACGCGGTGTTCGGCGAGTTCCGTCGCGTCCTGCGACCGGGCGGCCGCGCGGTCGTGGCCTTCGCGACGGACGCTCCGACGCTCACCGTTCGCCGCGGCGACATGGCGCTCGACTTCCTCCGGCACGACCTCGCCGACGTCACGGCCCGCCTCGTCGGCACGGGATTCGGGATCGAGCACGCGTATCGACGGGCCGCCGCAGTGAGTGAGACGTCCCCGCAGGCGTTTGTCGTCGCTCGCGGTTGACGCCGTCTATCGGGTCCAGTACGGCGTCGCCGGCGGGGGATAGGCCGCGATCTTGGTGGCGAGCCGGGCCGCGAGCGCCGTGTGAGCGACCCCTAGCTCGGCGAGGATGCGTCCGGCCTCGACGCGGTAGCGGGCGACCTTGCCGGCCGGCCAGTGCACGGGCGGTGCGTCGAGATTGGTGATGCGGTCGGCCAGCTTGACCGCCCACACCTCCGGCGGCTGCTCGCGGATGCGGCGCAGGCTGTCGGCCATGGCGGCGTCCTTCGGCAGCGACGCGTCCTTCGTCAGCGCTCGGACGCCGGCGACCACCTCGGGCCGGAACCACGGCGCGAGGTCGTCGTCGGTGCGCGGCGTGTCCTCGAGCACGTCGTGCAGCAGCGCGCATTGGACGGCGAGCGCGGGATCCTCGAACGGCTCGACCCGGTGGGCCGTCAGCACCTCCATCGCGACGGAGCCGATGTGAACGAGGTACGTCGTGTCGGAGCCCGGGAGCGTCTGACCCCGGTGCGCGTCGGCGGCGAATCGCCAGGCGCGCAACCATTCCTCCTGCAGCGCGGTCATGGCTGAGGACGCGGCTACTCCGCCAGCTTGGCGACCGCCTGAGCCCACAGGAAGAACTTGTTGGTGCCGAGGTCGCGCACCGTCTTGATGTTGAAGGCCTGCTTGAGCAACTCGGCGTCACCCTCGCTGACGCCCTTGAGGGCGTCGACCGGTGCGTCGGCCAACTCGTTGATGCTCTTGTCGGCGAACGCCTTGTCGAACTTGTCGTTGACGGCCATCGGAAGTCCCTTCGTTCATCAGGTGTGCCTCGTCACCGTAACTCGGCTTTAGAGTGACGCCATGACGAACACCAGCGATTCACCGGCCCGGATCATCGCCGAGGGATACGCCTTCTGCGGCACTGCGCTCGAACTCGGCAGCGTCGTCGTCGGCGACACTGCTGATCCGTCGGCGCGCGTCCGGATCCCGCTGGCGATGATGAACCGGCACGGTCTCGTCGCCGGGGCCACCGGGACGGGCAAGACGAAGACGCTGCAGCTGCTGGCCGAGCAGCTCTCGGCCAACGGCGTCCCGGTCGTGCTCGCGGACGTCAAAGGCGATCTCTCGGGGCTGAGCCGGCCCGGCGAGGCGAACGAGAAGACGGCCGCGCGGGCCGCCGACACCGGTGACGAGTGGGCGCCGGCGTCGTTCCCGGCGCAGTTCCTCTCGCTCGGCACCGGCGGCGTCGGTGTGCCGGTGCGCGCGACGATCTCGGCATTCGGGCCGATCCTGCTGTCCAAGGTGCTCGGACTCAACGACACGCAGGAGTCGACGCTAGGGCTCATCTTCCACTGGGCCGACTCGCGCGATCTGGAACTGCTGGACCTCAAGGATCTGCGCGCCGTCATCGTCTACCTGACGTCTGCCGAGGGCAAGGCGGACCTCGAAGGGATCGGCGGCGTCAGCAAGCAGACGGCGGGCGTCATCCTGCGGGCGTTGGTGAACCTCGAGGCCGACGGCGGCGACACCTTCTTCGGCGAGCCGGAGATCGCCGTGTCCGACCTCATCCGCTGCGCCGGCGACGGCCGCGGCATCGTCAGCCTCTTCGAGCTGGGCGCGCAGTCGGCGCGTCCGGTGCTGTTCTCGACATTCCTCATGTGGGTGCTCGCCGAGCTCTTCCAGCATCTGCCGGAGGCCGGCGACCTCGACAAGCCGAAGCTCGTGTTCGTCCTCGACGAGGCGCATCTGCTGTTCACGGACGCGTCGAAGGCGTTCGTCGATCAGGTCGTGCAGACGGTCAAGCTCATCCGCTCCAAGGGAGTCGGCGTGTTCTTCTGCAGCCAGCTTCCCACCGACATCCCCAACAGCGTGCTCAGCCAGCTCGGCGCCCGGATCCAGCACGCGCTTCGGGCCTTCACCCCGGAGGATCAGACCGCGCTGGCCAAGACGGTCAAGACGTACCCCGTCTCCGACGTCTACAAGATCGACAAGGCGCTGACGTCGCTCGGCATCGGCGAGGCGATCGTCACCGTGCTGTCCGAGCGCGGCGCGCCGACACCGGTCGCCTGGACGCGGTTGCGCGCACCGCGGTCGTTCATGGGAACGATCGGCGACGACGCGATCCGCGCCGCCGCGCAGGGCGGCGAGCTGTGGGGGAGGTACGCCGAGACCGTCGACAGTCTTTCGGCGTTCGAGAAGCTCTCGCAGCAGGCGGCCGCGGCGGCGCCGCAGGAGCAGGCTCCGCCGCCGGCTCCCCGCGATGCGCCGGCCGAGGAGAAGGAGTCCTGGTTCGGGGATCTCATGAAGAATCCGGCCGTCAAGTCGTTCCTGCGCTCGGCGGCGTCGAGCGCGGGGCGGGAGATCTCGCGGAGCATCTTCGGGACGCGTCGCCGGTGACGTTGCTCCGTTCGCTCCTGCTCTTCGGCCTGGCGGCGCTGTGTGAGATCGGCGGGGCGTGGCTCGTCTGGCAGGGCGTGCGCGAGCACCGGGGCTGGGCGTGGATCGGCGCCGGCGTCGCACTGCTCGGTGCCTACGGCTTCGTCGCGACATTGCAGCCGGACGCGAACTTCGGACGCATCCTGGCCGCGTACGGCGGCGTGTTCGTCGCGGGATCGCTGGCGTGGGGCATGGCTGTCGACGGCTTCCGGCCGGATCGCTGGGACGTCGTCGGCGCGCTGATCTGCCTCGTCGGCGTGGCGGTCATCATGTACGCGCCGCGTGGCGTGTGAAGGCGGCGGTCAGCGGTACGGGTCGAGCACCAGATAGCCGTCGACGCGGGCCACGGCATCGGTGCCCGGATCGTCCGGCAGGGCATGGCCGAGATCGTTCGCGCGGACCTCGCCGATCCACTGGTCGTGCTGATACTCGTGGTTGATCACCGCGACGAGCAGGTGGGTCGCGACGATCGTGAGCTGTGACGGCGCTCCGACGTTCCCAGCCGCGATGTCGCCGATCCTGGCGTGGACGCGTTCGGCCACGGCCTCCCGGAAGGCGGCGAGCCGCTCGACGGTGGGCAGCGCTCCGCGGAATCGTTCCGGCTGCGCGGAGTCCATGAGCGCGTCCAGTTCCGGATCGGGACTCGGCTCGGCCGCGGTGAGATTGCGAATCATGAAATGGGCGACGTGCGCTTGATGGCCGAGGTGCCAGCCGATGGCGCTGGAGTTCTCGTGCGGCCGCCAGATCACCTCGTCCGGACTCAGGTCCCGCCACAGGTCGTCGGTGTAGGCGCGGGCGCGGTCGTACTCGCGCAGCAAGGCCGATACTTCGTGCATCTGACGCCACCTGTTCGTAAGGAGAGACCGAGCCGTGACGGTCGATGCTCGGCTCGAGGGATGACGATCAGAATCGCATAGTCCGACTCGGCCGGTCGGTGACCACGTCGGCACGGCGGGTGCTGCGCCGGGCGACGGCGAACTTTCTTGAGGTGCCGCCAGCTGTTTCGGCATCGGCGAGACGGGCTTACGGGTGTCACCGCGCCGGGGAGGCCGGACGGTCTATGTGTTTGACCGAACGCCTGACAATCGAACATGCAGGCGGGAACGTCCAGCCCCACCAGTGCCATAAGATGCGTTTGACCTGCTGTGACACTCTGGTCACTGGTGTCCGATTGTGGTTCCCGTGACAAATGTCTCTCTCATTAATCGAACATGCTCGGTAGAATCGGTGCATGACGATCAACCCGCCCGCGCACGTTCTGGAACCGGTCCCGGTCCCAGAACACGTTCGCGCGTGGCTCGACGGCCTGGATGTGGCCGGGCTCGCTGCGGTGCAGGTCGAGGCGGGCCGGTTGATGGCCGGGATGTCGATGATCCCTTTGGCCGACACCGACATCGAAGCCGTGGTTGCAGCGACCGAGCAGGTGTCCCGCTACGGCGATGGCATCCAACTGCGGGCCGTCACCGAAGGCTTGATCCGCGGGCTACCCGGGGAACGGGGTGCGCGGCCGGGCGCCTGGCTACGCGGTCTGGCGTGGATCGCCGGCTCCGAAGCTAACCAACGCGTCCGAGACGCCGCCGTGTTCGGACCCCGCACCGGGATCGACGGCCAACCCCAAGACCCTGTCCATCAGGTCACCGCACAGGCGGTGTTCGACGGCCGCTGCTCGCGTGTCGCCGCGCGGTCGATCGCGAAAGCGATCGACACCGTCCCCGCCGACAAAGCCGAGATGGCCGACGAGATCCTGGGGACCGCTGCCCGTCATGTCACGCCCGATGATGTGAAAGGGCTGTGCGCGAAAATCTTGAACCTTGTCGACCCCGACCGGAGACAAGCCGACGAGATCTGTAAGCGGAAACGTGGCCTCACCTTGGGGAAGCAAGACGCGTACGGGATGAGCAAGCTGTCGGGGCATCTGGATCCGGAAGCGCGGGCGGTGTTGGAGCCGATCCTGGAGAAATAGGCCCGCCCGGGGGTGAACAACCCCGCGGATGATGAGCCGCTCGGTGCTGATGCGTCCGCGGAGGACATGCTGGATGCCGCCCGCCGCGATCGGCGGAACAACGCCCAACGCCAGCACGATGCGTTCGTCACCGCCCTGCGTGACGTTCTTAGGTCGGGTGAGTTGGGTGTGCACCGAGGTTTGCCCGTCACGGTCATCGCAACCGTCGACGTCCACGACCTCGAACGCGAAACCGGACTGTCCTCGACGGCGTCGGGTGGATTCCTGCCCGTCAAGGATTTGGTGCGGATGGCTGAACCGATGCACCCCTACCTCGTCGTCTGCGACCAACGCCGACCACTCGACCTCTACCGAGGAAGCCGATTGGCATCGATGGATCAACGCATCGCCCTCTACGGTGCTGAACGCGGCTGCTCAAGACCGGGCTGCGATGCACCCGCCACCCGCACCCAGGTGCATCACGTGGTGGAATGGCGTGGTGGCGGTTTCACGAATATCGAGTATTTGACGTTGGTGTGTGACGGCTGCCATCCGATGCTCAACCCTGACGGCACCTGGCAGACCGACCTCGTCGGACCCGACGGCCGACCCGTCACCAGCGACAACACCACCGCGAGCCGCGACAATCCGGCCGACGACAACCTGGCCGGCACCGACGCGACCACCAGCCGCGGCGATACCCCACACCCGGACGCCGACCTCGAAAGGGCCGACACCCTCGAACACGGCGACGAGGGCGCGAGCGGCCCCGAGGGCGGAACTGAGCCGCGCCGCTGCACCACTCCGCGCGTCCTCTGGAAACGCAAAGGCGCCGCAAGCTACGAACCGCTCAACACCCGCCACCACCCGGAAGAGGAACTCGCCAAGTACATGCCGCGGTCGGATTGAATCGGCACGGCAGACATGATGGTTCATCCAGGGATGAATCCAGCGTCAATCTCGGTAGACGCCGTCAGCGCTTCGCCCTGCCGCGGCCGCGAAATCATCGAAACTCAGATTGGAGAGCGTGAGATTCGCCTCCACGGAGTGCGTCGCGGCCAGTGCGGCACGAAAGGTCTGACCGCATGTTCTGCTGCTCGAACAGACGTCGACGACAAGAAAGGGAATCTCGTCGTGGGCCATCGTCACGGAATCGGCGACAAAGACGATGGCCGGCCCGGTCTCGCCGTAGAGTTCGACCAATCGTTCGCGGGTGATGTCTTCAGCCTCGCGCTCGACGACCATGCGGCAATCCGGTCGTCCGTACTTCTCGCGATCTGTGATGAGGGCGAGAGCGGCCCTGTGCCAGGCGTCGTCGTCACCGAAGTCTGAGCGAATATACAAGGCACAGTCGCCGTAGCCGGTACGGTACTCGTCGAGCGACTTCGCCTCGCCGAGGCAGAGATTCAACTCGATCTCGTTCTTCTCGATCGTCGCTCTGGCTGCGCGTTTCCGGAGCTCCGCGGAGGAAAGCGTGATGTCGGGCAGTGCGCCAACGGATTCCACGATTCCCGCGGCGTCTATCGAGTCGGCACCGGCGCCTAGCCGAGCCTCGACAGTCCACGGGCCACACTGCGATCGCGCTGTCACCGGGAATTGTTCGTCCATGCCGAAAACCGGTTCGGGAATAGCGGTCGGCCATCGTCGGAGAACAGCGTCACGTGCTATGCCAGTGAATCTGGCATCAAGGGCTCCAGTCGCCGGATCGCCATCGATCACGTGCCCCCGAACAGTCACCGGCAACCACGTCGGCAGCGTCATCTCCATCGTCTCGGCCCGCAGGCGCCGTTCCACCTCGTGCGCGTATCTGGCGTCGGCGTATCGAGTCTCCGCTTCTTCTACCGGACCAGACCAACTGAAAACCGCATTGGGGAACAGTTCATCGAGGACGGGATCGGACAGAGACATCGAACCGCCGAAGCCTGCATAGGAAAGGGCGATACCGGTTTCGTCGTCGATGGTGAAGGCGATGTCGTCGAACTCTGCTGACCAAGCCCGACGACCATCGTGTGTCACTTCGGTGATCCGGGACGGCGTTCGCATCAAGTCTTCGAAGACGGTCGGATACCAGAACCGCTGCGGTTCGAGAAGGTACCGCGGATTGTCGCCGTCAGATGCGAACGAGACGATCGTCGTCGGTGATTTCGGGATGAGACGCATTGAGCCGTCCTCGTCTCGAAAAAAGTAGCCGACAGCGTTGTTCAGTTGCTTTGTCACGCCGTCGGCGTCGTCAAGGCGCCAACGTTCCGGTGCGTTCCATGCCTGACCGGTGGAGCCGTCGGAGTAGTGGACCGTCGCCCGGATGGTGCGCCCGATCATGGAGTAGGTCTTGCTGCGCAACCGCGGCCACGTCATCGCCATCGACTCGTTCCCGGTTTCAGTTGCGGCGGATTCGGATCGCCGCGAGTACCTCGTCGCAGTCGGGTGAGAGCGCGATCGACCAGTAGCCACGGTCGATCATGACGCTCGTGACCGTCACCTCGGTCAGTGGCCGCACGACCCGGACGAAGTCCTCCTCGCCGAGATAGCCCGTCACCGGCCGATACTGCCAGGACAGGTACTGGTCGCAGGTCGTCGCGCCGTTCACGTCGCCGAGCGTCGGTCGCGGAAGATCGCGATTCATATCGGCACGCAGTGAGTCGAAGACCGGCGTCGACGGCAGCCGAGCCACAAGATCGGTCAATTCATCCAGGGAGAAATAGCGGGGTTCGGGGAATCCTCGAAAGATACCGTCCGAGCTTCGACGCGCCCCCGACGCGAAGTCGTCGAAGTCCATGTTCGAGATGGAGAGGTTCGCCTCGATGGCGAGTACCTCCGCCGGGATCACCCGGAAACTCTGCCCGCGCGTATCACTCAACGGGCCGATATCGACGGCCAGCAGCGGCATGTCCTTATGCGTCATCGTCATGGCGTCGGCGACGAACACGGCGCACGGACTGTGCTCGGGCAAGGCGGCGACGAGCTGTTCGGGCGTGATGCCTTCGGCGCTGCGATCAGCGACGATGCGACAGCCCGGTCGCGCTTCGAATTCGTCGTCGATCGCGATCGTCGCCTTCGCGACGCGGCGCCAGGCGTCGTCGTCGCTGAAATCGGAGCGAACGAGAAGTGAGTCGGCGTATCGGCCCGCCGAATGCTCGGCCAACGGCTTGGCATCGGCGAGCAACAGATTCAACTCCATGTCGTCGGCAGCCTCGGCCGAGTCCGCGGCGATCTGCCGGAGCACCTCCGGCGACAGCGTCACCTCGGGCAGATCGACCACGGACTCCGCGATGCGCCGTGCGTCGGCAGGATCGCGGCCGTAGGAGAGCCGCACTTCGATCGTCCACGGCCCCTTCTGCGTCCGTGCCGTGACGGGGCTGGGATTGCCGGTGAACGGTGGTTCGGGGATCACCGTCGGCCAGCGTCGGACATACCCGTCGATCATGGCCGCGCCGCCCATCAGCCGTACGTCCAACGCGCCGGTCGCCGGGTCGCCGTCGATCTGCTGTCCCCTCGCGCGTACCGGAAGCCACGTCGGCAGCGACATCTCCATCTCCTCGATGCCGCGGCGCTTCCGGTCCTCGACGTCATCGCGAGTGTTTCGGATGATCGTCCTCGCCTCTTCGACCTCACCGTTCCACTCGAACAGTGTCTCGGGGAACTCCTCGTCGAGCACCGGATCCGACAGCTCCATCGATCCTCGTTCGTTGCGATAGGCGAGCGCGACGCCCGTCTCGTCGTCGAGGACATAGCTGCTCGTGTCGAACTCGACCGACCACGCACGCCGTCCGCCGTGCACGACCTCGGTGATCCGGGTCGGCGTCAGCTCACCGTCCCGGCCGACGAACGAGGAGCTCCAGCGCCGATGCGGTTCGAGCAGGCTCACCGGGTCGATGCCCGAGCTCGTGAAGGCGTGCATGACATTCGGCTGTTTCCGGATGAGCCGCATCGTGCCGTCCGGCCCCCGGAAATATCGACCGACGTCGTTGCTCAGTTCCTTGATGACGCCGTCGGCGTCGAGACGCCATCGTCCGGGCGCGCTCCACACCCGGCCCGTCCTGCCGTCCGGATAGTGGACGGTCGCCCGGATGCTCCGGCCCATCAACGAATAGGTCTTACCGCGTAACCGCGGCCACGTCATCGTCATCTCGATCCCCGAATCGCTCGACATGTCGGGTGAGCGTACCTGCGAACTGGAAGACATCCGACGCTTTCCGGCGAATCGCCTCAGATCGTCAGGCTGATCCGTTCGGCAGCGGCGGCAGGTCGTGGATCGACTCGACGACCGCGGCGGCGTCCGACGAGTCGGAACCTTCCGGGAGACGGACCTCCACGGTCCACGGCCCGTCCTCGCGACGAGCGACGACGGTGAAATGGCGGCTCGTAGCGCACGGTGGCTCCGGCAGTGCCGTCGGCCATCGCCGAACGACGGCTCCTATCTGCGCGGACGCCATGATCTCGAGCGCGCCAGTGTCCGGATCGCCCTTGATATGGGAGCCCTGCACGGACAATGGCATCCAGCCCGGCAGCGACAGCGGCATCACATGAAGCCTGCGCTTGTGCTCCGGCACCGGCCGGGGAATTCGATCGCATTCGACGTCCTCGGTCGGCCCGTCCCAGGTGAAGACCTCGTCGGAGAAGTCCTCGTCGAGCACCGGGTCGGAGAGTTCCGCCGATGACTTCGGCGACGAGTAGGAGAGTCCGATCCCGGTCTCGTCGTCGACGACGTAGATCACGGGTCCGAAATCGAGCCGCCATCCCGCACGGCCGCGCACCAGGGTCTGCTCGATCCGCTGCGGCACAGGGGCCTCGCCGTTGTCGACTCTGCTCGCGTCCCAGATCGCATAAGGCTCAATGAGACGCTTCGAGCCTTCCTCTACGTCGTTGAAATACATCCGGAACGAACCCCTGCGTCTGGGCTGCAGACGCATCGTCCCGTCCGCCTCGCGAAAATAGTCGCCGACGTCATTCGTCAGCCGAAGCATCGTGCCGTCCGTGTCATCGACGCGCCACAGCCCCGGCGCCCGGCGGATATGGACCGTCGAGCCGTCCTCCAGGTGGATCGTCGCGCGCACGGTGCGCCCGATCAGCGAGTAGGTCTTGCCGCGCAACCGCGGCCACGTCGTCGTCATGAGTCCTCCGGTTTCGCGAGTCGGGCGGCCAGGTCGGCGCGTCCGGCGTCGACGAGGTAACCGAGGAAAAGCGCCCGGAACGCACTATACCGGCCGTCCGGCGTGACGCGGCCGGGGATCGCGATCTCGTGCAGGGCCAGCCCGTGGGCGAGCGCGGCGAAGGCCGGCGCGAGGGCGTCCGGATCGTCGGCCCCGGCGGCCGCGAGCGCCGCCGCGGCGACGGTGTCGGCGGCCGCGAGTGCGTCCCCGACAGCCTCGCGATGCCGCGGATCGCGCGCCGATGCCAAAAACGCCTCGAACAGCGCGAGGGTGTCGGGGTGGCGGGCCATCGCGACCGCCGCGAACGCGTGGGCGATCTCGTCCGGCGAATGCTCTTCGCCGCGGAGCTGCTCGGCGAGGGCGATCTGCGCCTCCGCATCGGCCGCCATGAACGTCCGCAGCGCCTCGTGGGCGAGCTCGTCGATGGACGAGAAGAAGTAGCTGGCCGTCGCGAGCGGCAGACCGGCCTTCGCGGTGACGGCCCGGTGCGTGATGCCGGCGACGCCCTGCTCGGCGGCCACCTCGGCGGCGGCCGCGAGCAGCGCCTCGCGCCGGGCCTGCGCGTTGGGCCGGTGCCGGCGGGGCGACTCGCTCACATCCCGACCCTAGCCAATATCTGGAACTTCTTCTAGACTCAATGAAACCGTATCCTGGAAGATCTTCCAGAAAGCAGCGGCTATTCCGGCCGCGAAGGGGGGAGTCCCATGTCGACGCAGGTCAGCGCCTTCACCGACGATGTGCTCGGTGCCTGCGACGCCGTCGCGATCGCCGACCTCGTCCGCCGCGGCGAGGTCAGTGCCGCCGAGGTCGCGGACGCGACACTCGCCCGGATCGCCGCCGTCGACCCGGAGCTCCACGCCGTCGCAGGAGATCTCCTGCCCGACGCGTGCCTCGGTGATCCGGCCGCCCCGCTCTACGGCGTGCCGACGCTCGTCAAGGACAACAGCGACCTCGCCGGGCTGCCGACGACGCACGGCAGCGTCGCATTCGACGCCCGGCCGGCGCAGCGGGACGGAGCGTTCGTCCGGCAACTGCTCGGCACAGGTCTCACCGCACTCGGCAAAAGCCGCATGCCCGAGTTCGGTTTCAACGCCTCGACCGAGTTCATGGACGCCGAGCCGGCCCGCAACGCGTGGCATACCGACTACTCGACGGGCGCGTCCTCCGGCGGCGCGGCGGCGCTCGTCGCATCGGGAGCGCTGGCCATCGCGCACGCCAATGACGGCGGCGGCTCGATCCGGATCCCCGCGGCGACGGCCGGTCTCGTCGGACTCAAGCCGAGCCGCGGCCGGCACATCGACGGCGATCTCGGCAAACAGCTGCCGATCAACATCATCTCCGAGGGCGTGCTCACCCGCAGCGTCCGCGACACGGCGGCCTACCTCGCCGCCGCCGAGGACGTGTGGCGTAACCCGGCTCTGCCACCGATCGGACTCGTCACCGGTCCCGCCCGGCGCCGGCTGCGCGTCGGACTCCTGTTGGAGACGGCCGACGGATTCTCCGCCATCGACGCCGAGACCCGTACCGCCGTCGAGCGGGCGGCCACCCTGCTCGAGGGGATGGGACATCTCGTCGAACCGATTCCGGCACCCGTCACGCCGCAGTTCTCCGAGGACTTCCTGCAGTACTGGAAGCTGCTGGCCGAACTCGTCACGGTCGCCGGCAAGGTGACGTTCGACCGCAGCTTCGACACGGCCAAGACCGACAACCTGACACTCGGACTACGCCGGATGCACCGGGAGTCGCTGCTCAAGACGCCCGGCGCCGTGCTGCGGCTCCGTCGTCACACCCAGCGTGACGTCGCCCGGATGTTCACCCGGCACGAGGTCGTCCTCTCGCCGGTGCTGGCCCACGTCACCCCGAAGCTCGGCTACCTCGCCGCAACGCTCGACGCCGACCTGCTGCTGGAACGCCTGCGCGCCTATGTCGCCTACACGCCGCTGCAGAACATCGCCGGGACGCCCGCGATCTCGGTGCCGCTCGGCAGCAGCACCGAGGGGCTGCCGATCGGCGTCCAGCTCTCGACGGCCTACGCGGACGAGCGGACGCTGCTTGAGCTCGCGTTTGCGCTGGAGGAGGCACGGCCGTTCCCGACACTCGCCCGATAGGCTCCGATCATGATCATCGTCACCACGAACGAAGTTCCCGGATACCGCATCGCGCACACCTTTGGTGAGTGCTTCGGCCTGACGGTCCGCAGCCGCAACGCCTTCTCCAACATCGGCGCCGGCTTCAAGGCGATGGCGGGCGGTGAACTCAAGGGCATCACGCAGCTGCTCCACGACTGCCGCAACGAGGCGTTGCAGCGGCTCGCCGCCGAGGCCCAGAACCGCGGGGCGAACGCGGTGCTCGCCTTCCGCTTCGAGACGACCGAGTACGGCGGCACGGCCGTCGAGGTCTGCGCGTACGGCACGGCCGTGGGCGTCGAGCCGCTCGGGACTCAGCCGCCGCCGGCGTAGACGCCGCGGGTTCAGTCGCCGGCCGCCGGCGTCGTCCGCCAATGCCGGCGGACGACATCGAGGTAGGGGTTCGCCAGCCGTCGTCGCTGCAGGCCCGCGACGTCGAGATCGACGACGAGCAGGTCGGTGCCGTCCGCCGCCGCCGAGGCGATGACGCCGTCGGGCCCGGCCACGACGCTGCGGCCACCGAACCGCACGGCCCGGGCTGTACCAGCGAGATTCGCATACGCGACGTACGACTGGTTCTCGCAGGCACGAGCCGGGACCAACACCGTCGGCACCGGTTCGTAGCCGGCGGGGTTGGCCGTCGGCACGAGGACGACGTCCGCCCCGCGCAGCACGACGTCACGGACGGCCTCCGGGAACTCGACCTCGTAGCAGACGACGATCGCGACCCGCACGCCCGCGACCGTGACGATCTCGGGCGCCGCGTCTCCGGCGGCGAAGGTCGTCGTCTCGTAGTCGCCCCAGAGCACCCGCTTGCGATAGGTCGTCAGGATGCGCCCGGAGGCGTCGGCGAGGACGGCCCCGTCGAAGCATCCGGCGTCGACGACGGGCACGCCCGCGCAGACGGCGACCCCGGCCCCTGCCGCGATGCCGGCGACCGTCCGGTCGGCGTCCGCCGGCAACTCGGCCGCCGGAGCCCCGTAGCCGCCGACGACGAGCTCCGGGGCGAGCAGCAGATCGGCACCGGCGGCCGCCGCCCGGCCCGCGACCTCGAGGAGAGTCGCGGCCGGATCGGCGTCGGCCGCGTCGGCCTGTGCAACGGCGAGTCGCATGTCAGTCCGGCAGCGCCACGGGGCCGAGTTCCCCGTACTTCTCGCCCGGCCCGGGATTCTCGGGCGACGTCGTGCCGCCGAAATGGGTGAGGACACCCCACACCGCGTTGAGCGACGTCTGCACCGCGCCTTCGGCCCACGCCGGAATCCACGAGATGTCGTCGCCGGCGAGGAAGATGCCGCGCTCGGATTCGGGCAGGGACTCCTGCATGAAATGCCCGTACATGCGGTGGTTGTAGCGATAGTGGCCGGGCAGCGCGCCCTTGAACGCGCCGAGGAAATTGCCGTCGGATTCCCACGAGACCGAGATCGGCTCGCTGATGATGTGATCGGCGATATCGACGTCCGGATAGATCTTGGCGAGGGCGTCGAGAGCGAGTTTGACGCGCTCGTCGGTGCGATAGGGCAGCATCTTCATCGCGTCGCCCATCCACGAGTATGTGAGGCAGATGACGGCGGGCTTGTCGGGGCCGTTGTCGAAGAGATAGGTGCCGCGGGTCAGCCGGTCCGTCAGCGTCATCGACAGCGTGTCGCGGCCGGTCTGCGGGTCGACGTCCTTCCAGAACGGGCGGTCGACCATGACGAAGGTCTTGCTCGACTGCATGTAGCGGGTGCGATCGAGGGCCGTCCACATCTTCTGACTGAACAGCGATTCGTCGCAGTGCACGGTCGTCGTGAGGAGCCAGCTCTGGCACGTCGCGAGCACGGCGTCGTGCGTGCGGGTCTTGCCGTGCTGATCGGTGACGAGGAACCGGCCGTCGTCGCCGCGTCGGATCGCGCTGACGCCCGACCGCGGCGCCCCGCTGTGCAGGGACGACAGGCTCGTGCCGGCAGGCCAGTGCGCAGAGTCGTCGACGGGCAGTTTCCACAGTCCGCGCGGCAGCTGCTCGACGCCGCCGACCACATACCGCTGCGCCTCGTCGCAGTTCGTCATGACGACCCGGAAGATCTCGAGCATCGAATTCGGGAAATCCGAATCCCAGCCGCCCGTGCCGAATCCGACCTGGCCGAACAACTCCCGATGATGGAAGCTCAATGCGGCGAACGATCGCGATTCGCACACGAAATGGTAGAAGGTCTTGTCGTCCCATTCGACGACGAGCCGGTTCCACACCGCCTTGAGCGCGGCGGCGTCACGCGCCCGGATGGCGTCCTGGATCTCGCCGAAACCGGCGTCCATCAAAGCCTGCGCCCAGGCGTCGGCGACCTCGCGGAACATCGCGGGCAGATCGTCGAGCGAGCGGGCGTAGAACGTCTCGCCTTCGATGTCGACGACCGTGCTCCCCGCGGCCTCCGTCAGCGGATTCGGAAAGGCCCGGGTCTTCAGGCCGACGAGGTCCAGGTAGTGATAGAACGCCGTCGACGAGATGGGGAAGCGCATGCCGCCGAGCTCGGCGACGACGTCGGCGGGCGCACCCTCGAACGGCTGGGATCGCAGCCGGCCGCCGATCCGTCCCGATTCGTAGACCACCGGGCGCAGCCCCAGTCGCATGAGCTCGTATCCGGCGACGAGACCGGCGATGCCGCCGCCGACGATCGCGACCTCTTTCCCATACGCGTCCTCCGGAATCGATCCGAGCCCGGCCGGATGACGAAGCCAGTCGTCGTAGGCGAACGGGAAGTCGGGACCGAAGATCGTGACATCGCCGTGGCCGACACGATCGGCCTGGCCGACGTCGCCGTCGAGACCGGTCCGGGTGTCGGGGGAGTCGGAAGGAACAGACATGGCCGGGACGCTATCACCCGCGTCGGGTGCCCCTCTGCCTGGTCAAACGTCCCCGGGTGGGTTCCCGGTACCACTGGTGGCAGGTACCGTGACATCCGACGCCGCGCGGTGCCGCCACCGGTCACCCGACGCGGCAGACGTCCGTCGGCCTCGGCGGGCGGATCGCCGATTCCAGGAGTCAGACGTGTCCGATACCGCCGCCGTCGACGCCGCCCTCACCGATCTCGCCGCGGGCGAGAAGGTGTGGGCCGAGCTGAGCCTGAACGACCGCGCCGCGCTGCTCGACGAGATCCGTGCCCTCCTCGGCAAGCATGCGCAGGCATGGGTCGACGCCGCAGTCCGCATCAAGAAGCTCGACCCGGCCTCGCCGCTCCTCGGGGAGGAGTGGACGTCCGGCCCGTACGTCCTCGCGGGCGCCCTCACCGTGCTCGCCGGGTCGCTGCGCGCTCTCGCGGCCGGCAAGAGCCCCCTCGACGGCGTCGAGTTCGGCCGCGCGGGCGATCACCTCACCGTGCCCGTGCTGCCGGCCGGCGTCTACGACGAACTGCTGCTCAGCGGCTTCTCCGCCGAGGTCTGGCTGCGGCGCGGCGTCAACCCGATCGCCGCCCGCGCGAACGCCGGCCTCGCCCAGCTCGACCCGACGCGAACCGGCGGCATCGGCGCGGTGCTCGGCGCCGGCAACATCCTGTCGATCGCCCCGCTCGACGCGCTCTACGAGCTCATCGCCAACAACCGGGTCGTCGCGCTCAAGCTCAACCCCGTCACCGACCCCATCGAGCCGGTGCTGCGCCGGGTGCTGGCCCCGCTCATCGACCTCGGCGTGCTGCGCATCCTCACCGGCGGCGCGGATGTCGGCGGCTACCTCGTCCACCACGCCGCGGTGGCCCATGTCCACATGACGGGCAGCGCGGCGACCCACGATGCGATCGTGTGGGGCGCCCGCAAGAAACAGCGCGCCAAGAACAAGAAGGCCGGCACGCCGCTGCTCGACAAGCCGATCACGAGCGAACTCGGCGGCGTCTCGCCGACGATCGTCGTGCCCGGCGAATGGTCGGAGGCCGACCTGCGGTTCCAGGCCGAGCACGTCGCCACCCAGCGGCTGCACAACAACGGCTACAACTGCGTCGCCTCCCAGGCGCTCATCGTCTCGTCGGACTGGGCGCAGAAGGACGCCTTCCTCGACGCGTTGCGGGACGTGCTCGACGCCGCCCCGACCCGTGCGGCGTACTACCCCGGCAGCGCCGACCGCGTCGCCGCGGCCGCCGAGACGTATCCGGACGCCGAGCGGCATCCGGGGGACCGGCTGCTCGTCACCGGACTGCGGCCCAGTGCCGACGAGAAGCTGTTGCAGACCGAGTACTTCGCGCCCGTCTACGGCGTCGTCGAGATCCCCGGTACCGGGGCGGCGTTCACCGCCGAGGCGGCGCGCGTCGCCAACGAGGAGTTCATCGGCACGCTCGGCGTCAACATCATCGTCAGCCCCGAGACGGCCAGGCAACTCGGCGACGCCGTCGACCGGCTCATCGCCGACCTGCGGTACGGCACCGTCGCCGTCAACGCGTGGACCGGTGTCGGCTACCTGACGGCCGCCGCGACCTGGGGTGCGTTCCCCGGGCACACGCTCGACGACGTGCAGAGCGGCATCGGTGTCGTCCACAACGCGCTGCTGCTCGACGGCGTCGAGCGTACGGTCGTCCGCGGACCGTTCCGGCCCGCGCCGCGGTCGCTGCTCAAGCGGGAGTGGGCGCTGTCGCCGAAACCGCCGTGGTTCGTACTCAACAAGACGGCGGCGTCGACCGGTAAGCAGCTCACCGCGTTCGCCGTCGACGCCGGTGCCCGCAAGGCCGCGCGCCTGCCGGGGATCTTCGCCTCGGCTCTGCGAGGATGACGCGATGATCCCCACCCGTTCCGCGGACTACGTCGTCGTCGGCACCGGCTCGGCCGGGGCGGTGGTGGCCGCACGGCTCTCCGAGCGCTCCGCAGACAGTGTCATCGCCCTCGAGGCGGGGCCCGCCGACAAGAACCAGTACATCCACATCCCGGCGGCGTTCGCCAAGCTGTTCGGCTCCGACGTCGACTGGACGTATCTCACGACGCCGCAGCCCGCGCTCGGCGGCCGGCAGATCTTCTGGCCGCGCGGCAAGACGTTCGGCGGCTCGTCGTCGCTCAACGCCATGATGTGGGTGCGCGGTTTCGCCGCCGACTACGACGAATGGGCCGAGCACGCCGGTCCGGGCTGGGGCTTCGCCTCGGTGCTGGACTACTTCCGACGCGTCGAGGCCGTCGAAGGCGCCTCACGCGGCTCCGACGACGTCGGCTCCGACGGACCGCTCGTCGTCTCGCGGCAGCGCAACCCCCGGCCCCTCACCGCGGACTTCCTGGCGTCCGCCGAGGCCGCGGGCTATCGCCGGGAACGCGCGAATCTCGCGCGACCCGACGGCTTCACCGAGACGATGGTCAACCAGCGCGGCGGCGCCCGCTGGAGCACCGCCGACGCCTACCTGCGGCCGGCGATGACCCGGCACAACCTCGAGGTCGTCGCCGAGGCGCACGCGACGCGGATCCTCTTCGACGGCACGCGGGCCGTCGGCGTCGAGTACCGGCATCACGACCGCGTCGAGGTGGTCGCGGCGCACAAGGAGGTCGTGCTGTGCGGCGGCGCGATCAACACGCCGCAGCTGCTCATGCTCTCCGGCGTCGGGCCCGCCGCGCAGCTCGCCGAACACGGCATCGACGTCGTGGCCGACAGCGGTGATGTGGGCCAGGGCCTCAGCGATCACCTCACCTGCGCGCTCGGTTACGAGGTCGACGGCGGCTCGCTTCGCGACGCCGAGAAGCCGGCCGAGCTCGCCAGATACCTGCTGCGCAAGCAGGGGATGCTGACGTCCAACGTCGCCGAAGCGTACGGATTCGTCCGCAGCCGGCCGGAACTCGATCTGCCCGACCTCGAGATCATCTTCGGCCCCGCGGCGTTCTTCGACGAAGGTCTCGGCGTGCCGCCGCCCGTGCACGCGGCCGTCGCCGGACCGATCCTGCTGCGTCCGGAGAGCCGGGGCACGATCGAGCTCGCCTCGGCCGATCCTTTCGCCAAGCCGATCATCGACCCGGGCTACCTGTCCGATCCCGACGGTCGTGACCGCGCCGCCATGATCGAGGGGCTGCGGATCGCGCACCGGATCATGCACACCGGGCCGTTCGCCGCGCACCTCCGCGGGCTGCTGCGGCCGCGGACCGAGCAGGCGACACTCGAGGCGACGCTGGTCGAGGCGCTCACCTGGAACTCCCACACGCTCTACCACCCGACCGGCACGTGCCGGATGGGCGGCGACGACGGCAGCGTCGTCGATCCCGAGCTGCGGGTCCGTGGTGTCCACGGGCTGCGGGTGGCGGACGCGTCGATCATGCCGACGATCATCCGCGGCCACACCCACGCGCCGTCGGTGGTCATCGGCGAGCGTGCGGTGGACCTGATCCACGGCGCGGGCTAGCGCATCAGCTCGTGATGTCCTTGTCGCGGAAGACCAGCGCCGCGGCCACGGCGAAGACGAGGAAGTAGGCGAGCGAGGAGAAGACGCCGGAGAGCAGCGGGTCCCAGTTGATGGTGGGGTTCATGATGCGGGTCCACTCGCCCGTGAAGTGGCCGGGCAGCCAGTTGCGGAGGGTGCCGAGGGCCGTGACGGCGTCGAGGATCTGGACGACGATCGACGCCATCACCGCGCCGCCGACGGCGCCCAGCGGTGCGTTGGTGCACACCGACAGCAGCAGCGCGAGCCCGGCGACCCAGGACAGCGACACGACGATGTAGCCGAGGCCGAGGGCCAGGCGGCTGAACGACGTCGACTGCGGGATCTCGTCGCCGAACGGCGTCGTCATCGGAGCCATGCCGTAGCGGAGAGCACCGAGGACATAGGCCGTGACGGCGAGCGTGAGGATCGCCGTCACCGCCAGGATCGCCGCGACGATCGCCTTCGTGAGCAGCAGTCGTCCGCGTGGGACCGGGATGGCGAGCAGGTACTTGAGGCTGGACCAGGACGCCTCGCTCGCGATCGTGTCCCCGAAGCACAGCGCGACGATGACGACGAGCACGAAGCCGACGGCCATGACCAGCGTGAACACGAGGAAGTTGAGTGCTCCGCGCGTCGCGAGGCCGATGAGGTCGGCCGAACCGCCGCCGCCGTCGTCGCCCAGTTGGAAGGCGACGATGAGCAGCAGCGGCAGGCCGGCACAGAAGCCGAGCATCACCCGCGTCCGCATCCGGAGCAGCTGACGCCGCAGCTCGACCCGCACCGGCAGCGTCCGCCCCGGGCGGAAGCCGGGAGCGGCGCCCGCCGTGGCGTCGGCATCGGATGCCGCGACGGCGTTTGCCGGACCCGGTTCGGAGGGCGTACGGGTCGTCACGTCGTGACCTCCTGCGGCTGTCGGTCCGCCGCGGGGACGGGGGACGCGATGATGTCGAGGAAGACGTCCTCGAGGCTGTTGCTCGTGCCGACGGCCGACACCTCGACGCTGGCGTCGACCAGTCGGCGGACGACGGCGGCACGATCGGCGACGCTCACCAGGTGCGCCTGCACGACGCTCGGTCGCCGGGGGTGGCGCCCGACGGCCGTCACCCGCGCATCGCCGCCGAGTTCGGCGAGCGCGCGCTCGATGTCGTCGACGGCCACGTCGATCGTCCCGGCGCCGTCGGTGAGCTCGGCGACCGAGCCGGCCCGCAGGACGCGCCCGCGATGCATGACGACGACGTGCGTGCACGTCTGCTCCACCTCGGCGAGCAGATGGCTCGACACGAGGACGGTGCGGCCGCGCTCGGCGTACGCCTTGAGCACATCGCGCATCGCGCGGATCTGCGGCGGATCGAGACCGTTGGTGGGTTCGTCGAGGACGAGCAGATCCGGGAGGCCGAGCATCGCCTGCGCGATGGCGAGCCGTTGCCGCATGCCCTGGCTGTAGCCGCGCACCTTGCGTTCGACGGCGACGCCGAGAGCGGCGATCTCGAGCGCTTCGTCCATGCGCGCGTCGGCGAGCGGACGGCCGGTGGCCGCCCAGTACAGCTCCAGATTGCGACGTCCGGACAGCCCGGGGATGAAGCCGGGCCCCTCGACGAAGCTGCCGATCCGGGAGAGCACCGGAGCGCCGGGCACGATGCGGTGACCGAAGACGCGGATCTCGCCGCCGCTCGGCGTGATGAGGCCCATGAGCATGCGCAGCGTCGTGGTCTTGCCGGCGCCGTTGGGCCCGAGCAGACCGAGTACCTGGCCGTGCTCGATGCGGAACGAGACGTCGTCGACCACCTGCAGCGTGCCGTAGGACTTCGACAGCCCGTCGATGGCGAGCGGGACGTCGAGCAACGACTCGTCGGCGTCGTGGGCGCGACGGCGCCGGGAGACGAACGCCACGAGCAGTCCGGCGATGATCGCGCCGCCGATGAGGCCGGCGATCGCCGCGATCTTGCCCGTCGGGACGTCGCGGCCGCTGACCGTGCCGCCGACCGTCGGCATCGTCAGCTGCGGATCGGCGAGCGAGACCCGATAGGTCGCCGCCGTCGACGGCGTCGCGTACGCCTGGTCGGTGGTCGCGACCGTGACGCGGATGCGATGCCCGCTCGGGAACTGATGCGCCATCGCGGGCAGCGGCACACGCATCGTCACCGGTGTGTTCGCGGGCGTCGCGTCCGGCAGTCGCAGCGGTGAGACCGCGCTGCCGATGAGCGATGTCTTGCCGTCGGCGTCCTCGTCGTAGATCTTCGCGTAGAGCGCCGTCTCGGCGCCCGGCACGGATGCGCTGACGGTCAGCGTCACCGTCGGGGCGCCGACGATCCGGGCGTTCTCGGTCAACGGATCGGACGTGAAGATCGCCGCCTGACCGGGCAGTTCCATCGCGATCTGGCCGATCGGCACCGAGAGGTTCGGCTGGCCGATGGCCGCGAGCAACGCGCCGATGGCCGGCAGGCTCGACAGGGCCGCCGGATTGGCGCCGGGTGGACGCACGATCGTCTGCGTCTGATCAGCCGGAGCACCGGTGGCCTTCTCGGCCGGGCTGCCCGCGGCGGGCGCGCCGGGACCGGTCGGCGCGGGCGCCGGACGGAGTGTCACGCCACCGACCTCGGTCGCCGATCCGGTGGCCAGCCCGGGGTACTCCGGCGCCGTCACGAGCTGGTAGCGGGACTGGCCGAAGACCCGCTCGTCGGCGACGAGGGAGTAGCGGAACCGCGCGTCGAACTCGCGATCGTTGCGGAGGTGGGAGTCGAGGAACTCTCGGATGGACCGGTCGGGCAGCCAGCCGGACGACGCGCTGTGACCGCCGTAGAACCACTCGACGGCCGCCTTGCCGCCGGCCGCGGTGATCTCACGGGCGTTGGCGTCGGCCTGATCGAGGCCGAACAGCGTGTCGACCTCGCCCTGCAGGAGCAGCGTGGGCGCCTTGAGCCGGGCGTTCGTGGCGGTCGGCGAGTGTCGCCGGAGCAGCTCGAGCAGTTCCGGCGTCGGCCGTCCGGACGCGGCGGCGGCCTCGTACGGCCGACAGATGATCGGGTCGAACCGGCCGCAGGGGTCCGTCGCGGGGGCGCCGCGCGCGTCGGGACCGGTGGCGGAACCGAAGAGCGCACCCGTCCAGCCCGACTTGAGGACGCCGCCGGGCTGGTTGCCGGCGGCCGCCGGCGTCGGGGCGTCGGCGGGCGCGACGTTGGGGAACAGCGCCGCCCCGAGGTCGTTCCAGGTGATGGCGGCGATGACGGCGTCGATTCGCGGATCGGTGCCGCCCGCGCTGAGCGCCAGCGCTCCGCCGTAGGAGCCGCCGACGACGGCGACGCGCGGATCGCCGCGCCCGTCCAGCCTGACTTCGGGCTGCGTGGCCAGCCAGTCGACCAGCGTTGACGCGTCGGCGACTTCGCGATCGGGGGCGTTGAGCGAGATCGTGCCGCCGCTCTTGCCGAAGCCGCGCGCCGTGTAGGCGAGCACGACGTAGCCCTCGCGGGTCAGTCGCCGTGCCTGGGCCGCGACGGATTGCTTGGTCCCGCCGAAGCCGTGCGCGAGCAGGACCGCGGGCGCCGGCGTCTGATCCGGCAGATAGACCGTGGCGTCGAGCGGAATCGTCTCCGCGGCGCCGCGGGTCAGCGGCGTCGCGATCGTCTCCTCGCGTTGCTGGACCGGCGGGTCGGGATCCTCGGCCATACCGCTGATGGCGAAGAGCATGACGACGAGTGCGACGGTCAGCAACGCGAGGACCTTCGTGCCGGCCTTCTGCCGACGCACCCACGCGATCACACGTCTAAGGTACCGACGCCCACCGACAGGAATTCACCCGTCGCCGATCGATCCCATCGGGTGGGCGCGGACCCCGCGCGTCAGGACGTGGCGTTGATCATCCAGGGCACACCGAAACGGTCGGTGCACATGCCGAACGTGTCGCCCCACGGCGCCCTCTCGAACGGTGCGGCCACCGCGCCGCCGTCGGAGAGCGCGTTCCAGTAGCCGGTGAGCACCTCCAGCTCGTCGCCGCTGACGGAGACGGTGATGGTGTCGCCCGGGTTGTACGGCATGGCGCTCGGCGTGTCGGCCGCCATGATCGTCAGACCGTTCGGCGTGACGAGCATGCCGTGCATGACATTCGTCTTCTCCTCCTCGGTCAGGCCGGGCATGTCGCCGAAGCCTTCGAAGGTCGAGATCTCCAGCTCGCCGCCGAAGACGTCGCGATAGAACTCGAGTGCCGCGCGGGCGTCGCCGCGGAAGGAGAGGTAGGGGTTGAGGCGGACGGCCACGATTCCTCCGATGGTCGGGGAGTTGGATGAGATGGACCACCGCCCATCATCGGCGCCGGCGGGCCGGGACGGAAGACCCTCGGCGTCGCGACCTGGAATAGGACCGCGGTCCGTTTATGTTGGGGCGGGTAGACCATCGATCCGGGAGGCTTCATGACGAACCCCGCCGACATCACGTTCGGCCTCGACACCTTCGGCGACATGACCGTCGCCGCCGACGGCGCGCCGACACCGGCCTGGCAGGTCATCCGGGACCTCGTCGACCAGGCGGTCCTCGCTGACGCCGTGGGTGTCGACGCCTTCGGTGTGGGCGAGCATCACCGGCCCGACTTCGCCGTCAGCGCACCCGAGATCGTGCTCGCGGCCGCTGCCGGAAGGACGGAGCGGATCGCGCTCGGAACGGCCGTCACCGTCCTGAGCTCGGACGACGCCGTGCGCGTCTACGAGAAGTTCGCCACCCTCGACGCCGTGTCGAACGGCCGGGCCGAGATCACGCTCGGTCGGGGCTCGTTCACCGAATCGTTCCCGTTGTTCGGCCACGATCTCGCCGACTACGAGTTGCTCTTCGAGGAGAAGCTCGACCTCTTCGCGCGGCTGCGCGACGAGCAGCCCGTGACGTGGTCCGGCGAGCATCGCGCCCCGCTGCAGAACCAGACGGTCTATCCGCGCACGGAATCCGGACGGCTCGCCGCCTGGATCGGCGTCGGCGGGAGCCCGCAGTCCGTGGTGCGCTCGGTGCGCTACGGCATCCCGATGATGCTCGCGATCATCGGCGGCGCCGCGTCGCGGTTCACGCCGTTCGTCGACCTCTACAAGCGGGCGCAGGACGAGCTCGGCGACGCCGTCGGCCTCACGGCGCCGATGCCGCTCGGCGTACATTCGCCGGGGCATGTCGCCGACACCGACGAACAGGCCCTCGACGAGCTCTGGCCGCACTACCGGGCGATGCACGACCGCATCGGCCGCGAGCGCGGCTGGCCGCCGGTGACGCGCGAGTCGTATCTCGCCGAGACGCGTCAGGGCTCGCAGTACGTCGGCTCGCCGGAGACCGTCGCGCGCCGCATCGCCGACACCGTCCGCACGCTGGGGCTCGACCGTTTCGATCTCAAGTACGCGACGGGACCGCTGCCGCACGACAGGCTGCGGCGCAGCATCGAGTTGTACGGAACGAAGGTCGTGCCGCGCGTCCGCGAGTTGCTCGCGGACTGACCGCGTTCTCAGTCTGCGTCGTCCGTACCTCCGCCGCGGCCGGCCTTGGGCGCCTTGCCGTGAAGGGCGGCCCATTCCTTCCGCCGTTTATGGGTGCCGTCGCAGAACGGTTTCGCCGAGCTGCCGCCGCACCGGCAGAGCGCGATCGTCTTGCGTCCCGCGGTAACGGGCTCGCCGGCGTCGTCGAAGAGCGTGACGGGTCCGCGCACGAGCAGCGGGCCCGCGGCGCAGACGGTGATCGTGACGGCGTCGGGATCGTCGAGCCCGTCGGCGGTCGTGGACGCATCCCCGGCATCCGCGTCAGGGCCGCCGGATGCACCGGGACCGGGGGTTCTGCGATTCCGCGCACTGTCACCGTCAGGGTCCATGATGGATGCCATGCCCTCCTCTATCTGGTCCACGATCACCGTGGACGAAGGACGCGCGACGTTGCCGGAGCCGCGCGGCCGGATCAGCGCCGCCGTCATCGACGCGTTGAACGGTGCAGGTGACATGGCCGCGGCGCGGCGGCTCGCCGAGTGTGCCGGTGACGACGTCCTGCAGGACGAGGACGCCCAACTCGCGCTCACCATGCTCTACGAGGTCGCGATCCGCGGCTTCACCGGTGTCGACGATCGCTGGGAGTGGGACCCCGAGTTGTTGACCACCCGCGCCGCGCTCGAGGCCCGCACGGCCCCGGGGCTGGAGCGGGCGGCGCTCGGCCTGCTGGATCGCGCCGGCATCGATCCGCACGTGGCCGGCCGCGACGCCGTCGACGCCCTCTGGCGCCTGACGGCCTACGACGAGGGTCCCGCCCTGTCGGCGCATGTCGAACGCCGCGCGACCGTCGAACAGATACGCGAGATCCTCGTGCATCGTTCGCTCTATCAGCTGCGCGAAGGCGATCTGCACACGCTCGGCATCCCACGGCTCGGCGGCCGGCCGAAGGCCGCACTCATCGAGGTGCAGACGGACGAGTACGGCGACGGCCGGCTCGGTCGCATGCACTCGACGCTCTTCGCGGTGACGATGGCGTCGGCCGGCCTGAGCACCGGATACTTCGCCTACCTCGACGCCGTCCCGGGGCGCACGCTCGCCGCGCTCAACGCGCTCTCGCTCTTCGGTCTGCACCGCGCCCGGCTCGGCGAGCTCATCGGCCATCTGGCGGCGATCGAGATGACGTCCTCGGGGCCGTCGCGCCGCTACAGCGCGGGGCTGCGCCGGCTCGGTTTCGACGCGCCCGCCCGCCGGTTCTACGACGAGCACATCGAGGCCGACGCGATGCACGAGCAGGTCGTCGCCCGAGATCTGGTGGCGCCGTTCGTCGCCGACTCCCCGGAGCGCGGAGCGGCCGTCCTCACCGGCGCCGCCACGTTCCTCGCGCTGGAGATCGACCTGGCGATTCACCTGCTCGGCGCCTGGGACGACGGCCACTCGTCGTTGCGGCTACCGGTCGGCGAGGACGGCGCGATCGCCCGGACGAGCACGAGCTCCTCGGAGCGCTGACCTGGGGCGATGAGCCCGGCGGCCGTCAGTGCCTCCGCGCGGTGCGTCATGACCGGCCCGAACGGGATCGTCGCACTGTCGATGACCGACGCCTGCAGTCCGTTCGACTGCAGGGCGGCGAGCGTCGCCTCGGTGCCGGTGACGGCCGACTGGACCAGCAGCAGACGCCCGCCGGGACGAAGCAGGCTCGGCGCCCGGCGGCAGAGGACGTCGACGAGCAGACGCCCGTCGCGGCCGCCGTCGACGGTCCGGTCGCCGTGTTCCGCGCCGAGCGTCGAGACATACGGCGGATTCGCGAGCAACAGGTCGACGGGCTGCATCACGACGTCGTCGATCGAGCCGCGCAGGCCGCGGACGACGACGCCGTTGAGCCGCGCTGTGAGGACAGAGTTGGCGACGGCGCGGCGGGTGACGTCGACGGCGATCGTCTCGTAGCCGCGACCGGCAGCCGTGGTGGCGGCGAGTCCCGTCCCGGCGCAGACCTCGGCGGCGCGCTCGCCCGGTCGGGGAGCGGGTTCGCCGCCGACCGCCGCGACGAGCATCCGCGTGTCCTCCTGCGGTCGATACACCCCCGGAAACCGGATGTGCCGAGGTAGCTGAACGGTGGACGGATCGCTCATCGGTTCCCCTGTCTGCAGCGCTGCCGTACTCCACGGTACGGCCGATCCGACGCTGGGAATCGACGCGAGCGATACCTGTTTCGATCATTCATGACGCCGTGAATCTCGAAGCGCCGCAAGCCGATTCATCCGGCGGGTCGCTCGACTCCGCTCAAGCCGCCCATGGCGGCCGCATCACCTGCCCGTCGACGCTCGCCGTGAGCCCGAGCGACGTCACGACCCACAGCCGGGCCGCCTCGTCCGCGAGGTTCGACATGCGGAACACGGCGCCCGGTGGCACGACCACCGCGTCACCGGGACCGGCCGCGGCGGTGACACCGTCGATCTGCACCTCGACCCGGCCGGCGAGTACCCGGAGCACCTCCTCGCGCGACACCTCGTGGGCGACGCCCGGCGTCCGGGGCGGCACGGTCGCCTCCCAGGCGGCGAGTTCGGCGGCACCGGTGTCGGTGCGGCTGTAGGAGCGGAAGGTGACGCCGTGCACGGTGAACTCCTGTGCGGCGTCGGTGGTCGTGATCGTCATCGTCGTCTCCTCGTCTCGATTAAGTCAACTAGATTGACCATATAGACAACTCAGTTGACCGTCAATGGCATAGACTCCCACTCATGCCCGGCACGGTTCCCGACCACGCGCTCCCGTTCCTGCTCGTCTCGGGTTTCCGCGGCGTCATCGACGAACTGCATCGCCGACTGGCGGCCGACGGCTACCCGGGTTTGACGGCCCGCCACGGCTTCGCGATGCAGGCGTTGGGGGAGGGCTGCACCGCGCGGGAACTCGCGGTGCGGCTCGGCGTCTCCAAGCAGGCCGCGACGAAGACCGTCGCGTCATTGGCGGAGATGGCACTGGTCACGCGCCGGATCAACCCCGCGGACGCGCGCGAACGTCTCGTCGCGCCGACGCCGCGGGGACGGGAGATGCTGGCGCGGTCCGGCGTGATCATCGGTCAGATCGTCGGAGCCTGGCGCGCCGCGGTCGGTGACGCCGACGTCGACGCCACGCTGCGCACGCTCGCCGCCGCCGACCCCGGCGGCCGCTCGATCACCGACCTGTCGGACTGGAACTGACGGGCTCGGCGGCCGGCGAACGGCGCGCCGGCAGCGTGAGAACGAGGAGGCTGCCGAGCAGCAGCGCCATCCCGCTCCAGCCGAGTACCGAGAGGCGCTCGTGCAGGAACGCGACGGCGATGAGGGCGGCGACGGCCGGTTCGAGCAGCGTCAGCGTCGTCGCGGTGCTCGCCGGGACGGCCGCGAGACCGCGGCCGAACAGGACGTAGCCGAGGAACATCGGCACGATCGCGAGGTAGGCGACGACGGCGAAATCGCGTCCGGAGGCCAGGATCGGCCCGCCGGCGACGACGAGCACCGGCAGGAGCAGCAGGCCGCCGAGGCCGAACGCGGCGCCCATCGCGGCCGACGATTCGATCCCGTCGCGCATGAGTCGGGCGGCGCCCCACGAGTAGGCGGCGTACGTCAGGCCCGCGACCAGGCCCAGCGCGACGCCGGCGACGGGGTGATCACCGGCCGCGCCGTCGTCGTGGACGACGGCCAGAGCGGCGACGCCGGCGAGTCCAAGTGCGGCGGCGACGCCCCACCGCGCCGACAGCGGCGTCCCGTCGACGTATCGCTCGACGAGTGCCGCCGCGACGGGCGCCGAACCGAGCGAGACGACCGTGCCGACGGCGACGCCTGCCAGTCGCATCGACGAGTAGAACGCGAGAGGGTAGATCGCGATGGCGACCGCCGAGGTCGTGAGCGTCCATCGATGCTCGGCGAGCCGCGCACGGGCGGCGCTCACGGCGCGATGTGCGGCCGCCGCCTGCAGCAGTCCGCCGACGCCCATCGCCGCGGCGCCGACGGCCAACGGGCCGACCGCGGGCGCCTGTGCGGCGGCGGCGCCCGTCGTCCCCCACAGGACCGATGCGGCGAGGATGAGCAGACTTCCGACGGCCGGCGTCCGAACGCTCACGCGCCTGCCTCCGGGAGTCGGACGGCGAACTGCTCGACGAGGCGCAGGCCGATGTCCCGCGCTCGGTGCAGACGTGCCGACGTGCCCTCCAGCCCGGCGCGCGCCATCGCCCCTTCGAGCAGGAACGACAGCTGCTCGGCGAGCGAAGGGACGTCCGCCGCCGCGATCCCCGCGGCCGTGAGATGCTCGGCCAGTATCGACTCGACCTGCTCCTTGTGCGCTCGCACCACCGCACGACCGGGCGCTCCGGCTTGCAACTCGGCCGCGGCGTTGAGCAGGCCGCACCCGCGGAAGCCGTGCGTGTAGGCCATCTCGGCGTGATCGATGTACGAGTCGAAGACGGCGGCGATCCGGTCTCGCGGACCCGTCGCGGACTCGGCGCGCCGCCGATACAGGTCGAGCCACTCCTCGTGACGCGCGTCGAGATAGGCGAGGACGAGCTCGTCCTTCGACGCGAAGTTGTTGTACAGGCTCATCTTCGCGACACCGGCCGCCGCGATGATCGCGTCGATCCCCGTGCCGTTGACGCCGCGGTCGTAGAAGCACTCGGCGGCGGCGGCCAGCAGCCGATCGCGGGCCGGGGCTCGTGTCGTCTTCTCGTTCATAGGTAGACCAGTCTACCTATATCGGTGGGCGGCGGATACCGGGTGCTCTCATCGCGCCTTGTCGAGGTGACGCAGCGCCAGCGCCGCCGCGTTGGCGCCGCACATGCCGTGTGCGCCCGGGCCCGGGGGCGTCGCCGCCGAGCAGATGTAGGTGCCGGGGATCCCGGTCGAATACGGCGACAGCGTGATGCGCGGCCCGAACACGAGCTGCCGGACGTCCTTCGATCCCGTCATGATGTCGCCGCCGACATAGTTGCGGTTGTACCGCGAGAACTCCGTCGTCGTCCGCACGGCCGTCCCGACGATCCGGTCGCGGAAACCGGGCGCGAAGCGCTCGATCTGCGCCGTGATCGCCTCGGTCGCGTCGCCGCCGTAGCCGTTGGGGACGTGCGCGTACGTCCACAGCGGATGGATGTCGCCGACGGACCGCCCGGGATCGGCGAGATACTGCTGCCCCACCAGGACGAAGGGACGCTCCGGCATCCGGCCCGCGTGGATGTCCCGCTCGGTCGCCGCCAACTCGTCGAACGTCCCGACGGCGTGCACGGTGCCGGCCCGTCGCGAGTCGGGATTCGTCCACGGCACGCCGCCCTCGACGGCGAAGTCGACTTTGAACGCGCCGGGCCCGCGGCGGAAGCGTCGATAGGCGCGCGCGACACGTCCCGGTAGACGATCGCCGAGGATCGATGCCACGGCGGCCGGATCGAGATCGAACATCGTGACGTCCGACGGAGGCAGTTCCGCGACCGAGGTCACGGTCACGCCCGTCTCGATCGTGCCGCCGAGGTCGAGCAGCAGGTCGCTCATCGCCGCGGCGATCGCCCGCGAACCACCCTCGGCGGCGGCCCAGCCGTACCGGTGGCCCGCGGTGATGATGCCGAGGCCGATCGCCGACGTCAGCGGGTACTGGAACGGGCGGAAGGTGTGCGCCGCGACGCCGCCGAACAGGGCCCTGGCCTGCGGTGTCCGGTAGACGCGGGCCAGCGTCGCGGCCGGCACGACGGTCGGCAGGCCGAACCGGGCCAGCGTCAGCGGGTGATGCGGCACCCGCAACAGCGGACCCAGGACGTCCTCGGCGAGCGCGTCGTAGCGACGCGAAGGCCCGGCGAACATCCTCGTCCAGCGCCGGCCGTCGGCGCCGAGGCCGGCCGCGGTCCGGCTGACGGAGCGGTGGAGCACACCGGCCGAACCGTCGTCGAGCGGGTGAGCGCAGTCGACGTCGGCGTACACCCACCGCAGACCCCGGCGTTCGGCGCCGATGCGCGTGAGGAACGGCGAACCGACGGCCATCGGGTGGATCGCCGAGCAGTGGTCGTGCAGCAGCCCGGGGATGATCGCCTCGCTCGACCGTGTGCCGCCGCCCACCTCGTCGGCGGCCTCGAGCAGCGTGACGTCGACGCCCTCGGCCGCGAGGGCGACGGCCGCGGCGAGCCCGTTGGGTCCGCCGCCGACGACGGTGGCCGTCCGGTTCATGAGCGCGTCCAGGTGACGTCCAGCGGAATCGGCCCGTTGGGCAGCCACGGCTGCTCGCGGACGGCGTCGGCGACCTTCCACCGACCGCGTTCGATGACGCCGAGCGCCGCGTCGATCACCTTGTACTCCTGGACGCCGGAGAAGACGGGCTCGGATTCCACCCATACGATGATGCACTCACCCGGCTCGAACCGCGCCTCCGACTGGACGGCGGCGATGAAGTCTTCGCCGTGCAGATGTCCGTCGCCGAAATTCCAGCCGTTGACGTACATGCAGACCGTCTCGCCGTCGCGAACCAGCCTGCTGTCGATGTCCGGCAGATTCTTGAGCAGCACCGAGTACAGCCCGCGGCCCTGGCTGTGCATCGCCCGCCAGGTGAGTGAGCGGTTCATCGACACCTCCGCCCAGAGCGGTCCATAACCCGCATCGTCGAACTGCTTGACGGCGGGACTCGAGAATCGCGTGACGCGGTACATCTTCTCCTCGGCGCCGGGCGCGTACGCCCACGTCGCCGATGCCCAGTTGCCGGCGTATTGCCGCATCGACGGCAGGAACGACACCTTGTCCGGGCGGATGTTGCCGAGGACCGGGAAGAACAGGAGAGCCACGAGGATGGCGATCAGGAGCAGCGGAGAGGACATGTCGCCGACACCGTATCCGTCCCAAGCCGGGAAGCCGAGGAAGAGGAATATCGCAGCATAGGAGAAGAGCGTGTTCCATTCCAGCGGCACGGCCAGCGGGAACGTCGAGATGATGACGACGTGCAGGCCGACGATGAGGACGACGCCGACGATGGTGAGGTACAGATTCGGCGAGAACAGCAGGATCAGCGGCGCTCCCATCTCGACGACCGTGCCCAGGACGTGCGCCATGAACAACGCGAGGCCGGACGGCCGCAGATCATCGGGATAGTGACGATAGTGGGCCCGTTTGATCGCCTTGAACGGAATGAACGGCGCGTTGCTCATCATCGGCGGGATGACGTTCTCGAAATGGCGGCCGATCTTGGAGAATCCGGCGCCGATCCAGACGACGACGATGATCAGTTTGAAGGCGATGATCATGTCGACGAAGGAGAGCGTCGCCGACGCGATGAGGATCGGCAGATACTGCTCGCCGCGGGCGAGCAGGAACACGATCTTGTCGCGCAGCCCGGCGAGGATCAGCAACACGATCGGGGCGATGAGCAGCGCCGGCGCGATCAGGCCGCTGCGGTCGTCCGGCAGGGCCTCGGCCAGCGAGGTACTCGTCGTGCCGGGCCACACCAGCGCGACGACCAGGCTGATGAGCAGCGCGAGGTAAAGCCCCACGTCGAGAGGTGTCCGGCGGTCTCCCGCCGTGAACGGCATCCAGCGCCACGGGCGCAGCCGGATGGTGCCGACGCGGGCGTGCACCCGGGCTCCGCCGGTCATCGGCTTCATCTTGCCGGTGAGCGGTCCCCAGGAACCGGCCAGATTGAGCAGCTCGAGGAAGAGCGTCCAGACGACCATCTTCTGGTAGACGATCGGCTCGTTCCACCAGTCGGCGACATCCCACGGCGTCAGATTCGACGTCAGGGTCGCGATCAGCAGCCCGAGCCCGAGATGCAGAAAGGCGAACTTCACGATATAGATGTAGGGGACCATCGGCGGGCTGCCCCATCCGCTGTACACCCAGTCGATGCACAGCGTGTGAATCCGCTCCATGAGCGGCTTCTTGAGAAAACTCTCCGGCTCCACGGCGGGGAGCACCGGGTCCTTGAAACCCATGCGGCAGGGTCCTTTCCATCGCGACCGGCGGGATCGGGGACGACCCGGCGGTATGACACCGCGAGGACGCTACCGGCGGAGTGAGTGGCGTCACACCAGCTCAGCTGGACGAAACCGTTCCGCTGTTTCGTCTCGTGGAGACGAAACAGCCGGATTCCATGCCGGCGGGCAGGCTCGTCTGGCTACGGTGCGAAGGTGCAGGTCGACGACGTATTCCAGCAACCGGACGTGCCGGCGCACGCCGCACGGCTGATCGCCCGTTTGGTGTCGCGGCAGTCCGAACTCGTCGAACTCACCTGTAAGCGACTGTTATCGGACATCGATGATCTCCGCGCCGATGCACACCTCCTCGAACTGCTCACGGCCAGCGTCGAGGGCAATGTGACGACGTTCATCCGGATCATCACCGATCCCGCCCCCATCGACCATCTCGGGCCGCCGCCCGCCGCTGTCGAGTACGCGCGTCTGCTCGCGCAGCGGGGTGTACGGATCAATGCGTTGGTCCGCGCCTACCGGCTCGGCCAGCGAGCGTTCTTCGACATGATCTACGACGAATTGCGGAGCGCCGGCCTCGATGTGAATACGGCCATCGCCGTCATGGACCATGTGACCGGACTGGGATTCGACTACATCGACTGGATCACCGAGCGCGTCGTCCGCGTATATGAGACCGAAAGGGAACGCTGGCTGACGAATCAGAACAATCTACGGGTCACCCGCGTCAGGGAGATCCTCGCCGGCGGTGCCGTAGACGTCGACGCGGCCGACATCGCGCTCGGGTACCCGCTGCGGAGCACGCATGTCGGGGTCGTCCTCCATGCCGCCGAGCGCGACCGCCCCGGCGACCGGCTCAGCCGCCTCGAACGATTCCTGCGGAATCTGGCCCTGCGGCTCGATGCGGTGGCGCCCCCGTTGTTCGTGGCGGTCGACGAATCGACCGCACGAGGCTGGATACCGCTGGTGGGACCGGGCGAGCACACCTCTCGACGTATCCGTGATCTCGTCATGACGACGGACGATCCGCCGCAGCTGTGTGTGGGCACGCCGCGGAAGGGCGTCGACGGGTTCCGGCGCAGCCACGAGGAGGCGCGGAGCGCACGGTTCGTCTGCGATGTCGCCGGCGCTCCCGCACGGATGTTCGTCGCGGCCGACGAACCGGGGTTGCTCGCCGTCGCGCAGCTCGCTCAGGATCTGCCCGCGCTGCGCGGTTGGGTGCACGACGTGCTCGGCCCGCTCGCGGTCGACGACGACGGCCACGCCCGGCTCCGGCTGACGCTCCGGTCGTATCTCCGGCACGGCGGCAGCAACAAGGCGGCCGCCGAGGAACTCAGCCTGCACCCCAACTCGGTCAAGTACCGTGTGCAGCGGGCGATCGAACGACGTGGCCGGGCGATCGGCGAAGACCGGCCGGACGTCGAACTGGCGCTCGCCGCCGGTCATTGGCTCGGCTCGGCGGTCCTCGCGCCGCCCTCGTCCGAGCAGTAGGACGACGATGTCCACCGCGTCGCCGCGGTGGACATCGTCATCTGCCGGTCACAGCCCGGCGGCGACGTTCCGGCGCAGCGCGGGCTTGTCGATCTTGCCGACCGGATTGCGCGGCAACTCCTCGCACACCTCGATGGAGACCGGGATCTTCTCCTTCGCCAGCCGGGTGCGCAGGTGCTCCGTCAGAGTCTCGGCGTCCAGCCGGCGTTCCGGGTAGACGCTGACGTAGGCCACGGGGACCTCGCCGAACAGCGGATCGGGCCGTCCGACGACCGCCGCCTCCAGGACGTCGTCATGGCTCGTCAGGGCGTTCTCGATCTCCTTCGGATACAGGTTCTCACCGCCCCGGATGATCATGTCCTTGATGCGGTCGACGAGGAACAGGTAGCCGTCCTCGTCGAGATAGCCGACGTCGCCGGTGTGGAGGCGGCCGTCCACGACGGTCGACGCCGTCTCCTCCGGGCGGCCCCGGTAGCCGTGCATCACACTCGGCGCGACGACGCAGACCTCACCGCGCTCACCGGTGGGGAGCTCATCCCCCTCGGGGCTCATGATGACGATCCGGGTGCCCGGCATCGGGATCCCCACCGAGCCCAGCTTGCGCGGCCCGTCGAGGGGATTGCAGGTGGCCGAGCAGGTCGATTCGGTGAGGCCGTAGCCCTCGATGATCGGCGCGCCGAGCAGCTCCTCCGCCGCGGTGAGCAGCTCTTTCGATGCGGGCGCGGCGCCGCACACCGCGTAGCGCAGCGACGACGTGTCCGGCTTGCCGACCGCGCGCGAGACGAGAAGTGCGTAGATCGCCGGCACCGCGGAGAAGTACGTCGGCCGTAGGCGTGCGACGTCCTCGAAGAAGCGAGAGGCGGAGAACCGGCCGACGATGGTGATCTGCGAGCCGGCCACGAGGGGCGCGAGCACGCTCACGCAGATCGCGTTGACGTGGAACAGCGGCAGGATCAGCATGCAGTGGTCCTCGGCCGTGGCGCCCGAGTTCTCGCACATCGCCGCCGACATGTACCGCAGGTTGCGGTGCAGCAGTTCGACGCCCTTCGGCGTGCCGGTCGAGCCGGAGGTGTAGATGAGCAGCGCGACGTCGTCGTCACCGCCCGGTTCCGGCGGCGTCCAGTCCGCGCGCGGCACCGTCTCGATCTCGTCGACGGGCAGCACCGCGGCGCCGAAGTCGACGTCGTCCCGGTCGGTGACGACGACGCTCGCGCCGGCATCGGCGACCTGCCGGCGGGCCTCCGGCTCGGTGAACGCCGGGTTGAGCGGAGTCGCCGCGGCGCCGAGCCGCCATGCGGCCTGCAACGTCGCGACGAGCTCGACGCGATTGGGCAGGCACACGGCGACGACGTCCCCGGCGGTGACGCCCCGTTCGGCGAGCTGAGCGGCGAGCGCGTCGACGCGGTCCGCGAAGTCGACATAGCTCAATTCGACGGCATCGTCACGCAACGCCGGTGCGCCACCGCGATCCCGTAAGTCCCACGCGAAGTATCCGGTCGCCATATCGCATCGCCCTTTCGTCGTCGTGCGAGAGGTGAGCCTAGGGCCGTCCGGCGGCGGACGCATACGGCCGCCGTCGCCAGAGATCCCCGATCTTGTTGTGTCGGGAGGACGAGTCCGGGCCGGCCGCCGTCACATGAGGACGAGCATCACTCCGACGCCGATGAACAGCAGCCCGAACAGCCGGTTGAGCACCCGCCGGCCGCGCGGCCCCCGGGTCAGGCGACGGAATCCTTGGGCGACCATCGCGAAGACGAACCACATGACGATCATGTCGACGACGACGATCGTCAGACAGATGACGAGATACTGATGGAGCAGCGAGAGCTCCGGACGCACGAACCCGGGGATGAAGGCCAGCAGGAAGACGATCGCTTTCGGGTTGAGCAGGTTCACCCAAACCCCTCGGACGAACATCGATCCGGCGGATTCCGACGTGCCGGCGGCGATGGCCTGCTCTGACGCGTCCGGCTCGCGGAGAAACTGTCGTACGCCGAGATAGACGAGGTAGGCGGCGCCCAGGTACCGGATGGCGTTGAACGCGGTCGGCGAGTTGGCGACGACCACGCCGAGCCCGGCGGCCACGACGAGCAACTGAATGACGAGCGCCACCTGCAGGCCGAGGATGCCCCAGATCGAGCGACGGTACCCGACGTTGATCGAGTTGCTCATCGTGTTGACGGCACCGGCACCGGGCGTGAGGCTGATCAGGAGGCACGCGGTGACGAGCGCGACCCAGGTGGAGAGCGGCATTCCTGTCACCCTAGATGGCTGCTCGACCTCGCGTGATCGGGCGGGGCCTGGGAGTCACGCGCCGTCGTCGCCGAGCAGTCGCGTCGGAATGTCCTGTCAAACTATTGACAGCAGCAGTAGGCGCGCCGAGAGTGGTGTCGACAAGGAGGACAGACGTGACGTCGTTGGGTATCGCGGTCGTGGGATTCGGCTGGATGGGACGGGTGCACACCCAGGCCTACACCCGGGTGAAGCACCACTTCCCGGGACTGCCGGTGCGGCCCGAGCTGGTCGCCGTGGCAGATGACGTCCCCGGCCGAGCCGCCGAAGCCGCGCGGTCTTACGGCTTCACCAAGGCGATGGACGACTGGCGACAGGTCGCCTCCGACCCCAGGATCGACGCCGTCAGCATCGCCGCGCCCAACTTCCTGCACCGTGAGATCGGGATCGCGATGGCGGCGGCCGGCAAGCACATCTGGATCGAGAAGCCCGTCGGTCTGACAGCGGCTGACGCCCGGGCCGTCGCGGACGCCGTCCACGCCGGCGGTGTGCAGTCGACGGTCGGCTTCAACTATCGGAACGCGCCGGCCGTCGTCGCGGCCCGCGAACTCATCGCCGCCGGCGAGATCGGTGCCGTGACGCACGTCCGGATCAGGCTGTTCAGCGACTACGCGGCACACCCTGACGGCGCGCTGAGCTGGCGCTATGAGCGCAGCCGCGGTGGCAACGGGGTTCTCGGCGACCTGGCCTCGCACGGCGTCGACCTGGCGCGTCACCTGCTCGGCGAGATCACGGCCCTCACCGCCGACACCGCCGTGTTCATCCCGGAGCGGCCGCGGCCCACCGGTGCGACGGCAGGGCACATGCGGTCCTCCGGCGGCGAGCTCGGTCCGGTCGAGAACGAGGACTACATCGGCTGTCTGCTGCGTTATTGAGTTGTAGTAGAAAGGAATCAGAACAGAAAATGTAGGATACATCCAGTACCTCCCGCTTTTCTTTTTGAGCTATGAGTTTAATCCAGTTGCTGGTCTTACGGGGTTTGGCGAGCGTAAATGAAATGTCTTCTGTAAAAAACTGAATTGCCGCCATTAGTTCATGTAGAAGCTAAGCTCTACCACTTTGCCCTTATCATAGAAAGCGACTTCATCGGCCAGGTGTTTC
>JBGANR010000026.1:0-53901 GCA_044222225.1 Mycobacteriaceae bacterium | reverse complement strand
CCCCCCCCGCCACTGCAAGCCGGGCCCACACGGGATTCGCGAGGTAATCGGTCACGAGGCCTGAGACGGCGTGAGGCCACCACACCCGTGCAGGCCGCCTCGCGCAGACGACGACGTGCGCGTCCGCGATACCGTGGCAGGCTGCCTGACAAACTCTCGGCGCGGCGGAAGCACGGCGACACGAAGGTGGGATCAAACATGGCCGACGAGCGGCCCATCATCGGGCAACGCCACGACCCCGACCTCCCCCGCTACGCGGGAATCGCCACCTTCGCACTGCTTCCCCGGATCGAGGACGTCGAGCACGCCGATCTCGCGGTCGTCGGCATCCCCTTCGACTCGGGCACCAGCTTCCGGCCGGGCGCACGATTCGGCCCCGCGCACATCCGCGAGCATTCGCGCCAGCTCCACCCGTATCACCAGTTCCACGACGTGTACCCGTTCCGCGACCGGCAGGTCGTCGACGCCGGCGACTTCGGCGTCGGTCCCTACGGCATCGAGCAGGCTGTGGAGTCGATCCAGGCGAAGGCCGAACGCCTCGTCTCTCGGGGCACGAAGATCCTCGCCCTCGGCGGCGACCACACGATCGCCCTCCCACTGCTGCGGGCCGCGGCCGCGGCGCACGGACCGCTCGCCGTCTTGCACTTCGACGCCCACCTCGACACCTGGGACGTGCTGCACGGCGCGAGCATCTGGCACGGCTCGCCGTTCCGCCGGGCGGCCGAGGAAGGGACGCTCGACCTCGAACACTGCCAGCACGTCGGCATCCGCGGCGGCGTGTACGACCCGAGTGAACTCGACGACGATCGCGGGGCCGGCTTCGAGATCATCCGGAGCGAGGAGTTCCAGGAGCGATCGATGCAGGCCATCGCCGATCAGATCCGCGCGCGCCTCGGCACCGGCCCGGTGTACATCTCGATCGACATCGACGTCCTCGACCCCTCACAGGCACCCGGCACGGGAACGCCCGAGGTGGCGGGCATCAACACGCGCGAGCTCTTCGCCGTGCTCCGGCGTCTGCGCGGACTGAACATCGTCGGCGGCGACGTCGTCGAGGTCGCGCCCGCGTACGACCACGCGGGGATCACCGGACTGGCCGCGGCGCACACCGCATGGGAACTCCTCACGCTGATGGGGCTCACGGACGATGGACGAACGCCGTCGAAGCATCTTGATGCCTCTTGATGACGGCACTAAGATGTCTACATGAGGACGACAATCACACTTGACGCCGATGTGGCCGCCTTGGTGACCGAGGCCATGCATAGCGGCCGGACGTCGATGAAGCAGGTGGTCAACCGTGCCCTGCGGTCCGCATTGGCCAAGCCGACGTCGAGGAAAGAGCCGTATCGGACAGTGGTACACGAGGCCACACTCGCACCGGGATTGGATCTCGCGGGCTTCAACAAACTCGCGGACGAGTTCGAAGACCGGGCCGTGATCGACCTCGCAAGCCGGAATCCGACGTGATCATCCCCGACGTCAATCTGCTCCTCTACGCCACCATCAGCGCGTTCCCGCAACACGACCGAGCCCGCGAGTGGTGGGACGGCACCGTCGATTCGGGCCGTCCCATCGGCATCGTGGATCCGGTGATCTTCGGCTACCTGCGAATCGCGACGAATGCACGCGTACTCGATCCACCGATGCGCATCGACGTCGCTATCGCAACGGTGGAGGGCTGGCTCGCACAGCCGAACGTCACCCGGCTGGTCGGCGGCCCCGAGCATGTCGGCATCGCCTTCGGTCTACTGACCGGCGTCGGCACCGCGGGCAATCTGACGACAGATGCGCAGATCGCCGCAGCGGCGATCGAGCATCGCGGAGTCGTGCACTCGAACGACTCGGACTTCGCCCGCTTCGCCCAGGTGAAATACGTCAACCCGCTGCTATGACTCCCGCTGGCTCCAGGCGGACGATGACCGACTTCGACGTCGGGGTGTTGCTGTGTTCCGCGACCGAGCCGAGCGGCACGAGCGGGTTGGTCTCCGGGTAGTAGGCCGCGGCCGTACCGCGCGGCGTGTCGTACTCCACCACCCGGAAACCGTGGACGCGGCGGTCGACGTCATCGCCCGGCCAATGCGCCACGATGTCGACACGCGCCCCGTTACGCAGGCCCAGATCCTCGATGTCCCGACCGTTGAGCAGCACCACCTGGCGACCGCCCTCGATGCCGCGATAGCGGTCCGACAACCCGTAGATCGTCGTGTTGAACTGGTCGTGGCTGCGCATCGTCTGCAGCACGAGGTGTCCGGCCGGCACGTCGAGCAGCTCGAGCGTCGTCGCCGTGAACAGGGCGCGCCCGCTCGGCGTCTCGAAGGCCAGCTCGTCTCGCGGCGGGTGGGGCAATACGAATCCCGACTTCGTCAGCACCCTCGACTCGTAGTCGTCGAAACCGGGGACGACGCGTTCGATGTGCGCGCGGATCAGGCGATAGTCGCCGCGCAGGGCGGCCCAGTCGACCGGCGTCCGCTCGCCGAGCGCCGCCTCGGCGATGCCGGTGACGATCGCGACCTCGGATCGCACCTGCGCACCGGCGGGGGTGAGCCGCCCACGCGAGGCGTGCACCACCGACATCGAGTCCTCGACGGTGACGAACTGCGGCCCGCACTCCTGCAGGTCGAGCTCGGTGCGGCCGAGCGCGGGCAGGATCAGCGCCGTCTCGCCGGTGACGAGGTGGCTGCGGTTGAGCTTCGTCGAGATCTGCACCGTCAGCGCCGTCCGGCGCAGCGCCTCCGCCGTGACGATGGTGTCCGGCGCGGCGTGCAGGAAGTTGCCGCCGAGCCCGATGAAGACGCCGACGCGCCCGTCGTGCATGGCCTCGATCGCCTCGACGGTGTCGTACCCGTGACGGCGCGGCGAGGCGAAGCCGAACTCGGCGTCCATCGCGTCGAGGAACGACGCCGGCGGCTTCTCCCAGATGCCCATCGTCCGGTCGCCCTGGACGTTGGAATGCCCGCGGACGGGGCACAGCCCGGCACCGGGCCGGCCCAGATCGCCACGGACGAGGGCGAGGTTGACGACCTCCTTGATCGTCGCGACGGCGTTGCGGTGCTGCGTCAGCCCCATCGCCCAACACCAGATCGTGGCACCGGAATCGGCGATCATGCGCGCCGCCTGCCGGATGAGGTCGCGGTCCAGCCCGGTCGCCGCGTCCACCAGCTCCCAGTCGATCCCCGCGACGTTCTCACGCCACGCGTCGTAGCCCTGGGTGTGCGCGGCGACGAAGCCGGCGTCGACGGCGTCCCATTCGACGAGGAGCGCGCCGATCGCCTGGAACAGCGCCTGATCGCCGCCGAGGCGGACGGGCAGATGCAGGTCGGTCAGATCGGTGCCGTGCCCGATCACGCCGCGCGGCACCTGCGGATTGCGGAAGTTGAGCAGCCCGGCCTCGCGCAGCGGGTTGATCGAGATGATCTTCGCGCCGCGCCGCTTGGCGATCTCGAGCGCCGAGAGCATCCGCGGATGATTGGTGCCCGGATTCTGTCCGGCCAGCACGATCAGCTCGGCCCGATAGATGTCGTCGAGGCTGACGCTGCCCTTGCCGATCCCGATGGTGTCGATGAGCGCGACACCGCTGGACTCGTGGCACATGTTCGAGCAGTCCGGCAGGTTGTTCGTCCCGAACGCCCGCACGAACAGCTGATAGACGAACGCCGCCTCGTTCGACGCCCGACCGGACGTGTAGAACGCCGCCTCATCCGGCGAACCGAGCCCCCGGAGATGACTCCCCACCAGCTCGAACGCGTCGTCCCAACCGATCGGGGTGTAGTGCGTCGCACCCGGACGGCGCACCATCGGATCCGTCAGCCGCCCCTGCTTGCCCAGCCAGAAATCCGTGCGCCCGGTCAGCTCGTCGATCGAATGCCGTGCGAAGAACTCCGGCGTCACCCGCGCTTTCGTCGCCTCCTCGGCGACGGCCTTGGCACCGTTCTCACAGAACTCCGCCTTGTGGCGGTGCTCCGGATCCGGGTCCGGCCAGGCGCAGCTCATGCAGTCGAAGCCGTCGGTCTGGTTGAGCCGCAGCAGGGCGCGCGCCGACCGCGTCGGGCCCATCTCGGTGAGCGCCCGACCCATCGCCACCGCGACGGCCTTGACGCCCGCGGCGTGATCGTACGGCACCCCGACCGCGAGTCGAGACTCGTCCGGGATGCCGAGGAGCTCGTCCACCGGGCTGTTCGCGTCGTCCATCAGCACTCGATGACGTTGACGGCCAGCCCGCCGCGGGCCGTTTCTTTGTACTTGGTCTTCATGTCGCGCCCCGTATCTCGCATCGTCTTGATCGCCTTGTCGAGCGTCACCTTGTGGCTGCCGTCGCCGTTCATCGCGAGCCGGGCCGCGTTGATCGCCTTGACCGACGCGATGGCGTTGCGCTCGATGCACGGGATCTGCACGAGGCCGCCGACCGGATCGCAGGTGAGGCCGAGGTTGTGCTCGATACCCACCTCCGCCGCGTTCTCCACCTGCGCGGGCGTGCCGCCGAGCACCTCGCACAGTCCGGCCGCGGCCATCGAGCAGGCCGAGCCGACCTCGCCCTGGCAGCCCACCTCGGCACCGGAGATCGACGCATTCGTCTTGAAGAGGATCCCGATGGCCGCGGCCGTCAGCATGAAGCGGACGATGCCGTCCTCGTCGGCGCCGGGGACGAAGCGCACGTAGTAGTGCAGCACCGCCGGGATGATCCCGGCCGCACCGTTGGTCGGCGCTGTGACCACGCGTCCGCCCGAGGCGTTCTCCTCGTTGACGGCCAGCGCGAACAGGTTGACCCAGTCCATCACCCGCAGCGGGTCCTGCGAGGACGACGTCGATAACTCACGGTGCAGCCGCCCCGCGCGGCGCGGCACCTTGAGCCCGCCGGGCAGCACGCCGTCACGCTCGAATCCGCGCTCGACGCACGCCGCCATCACGGACCAGAGGTGCAGCATGTCCTCGCGGATCTCCGCGTCGGTGCGCCACGACCGCTCGTTGGCGAGCATGACGTCGCTGACGGACATCCCTTCGCGCGCGCAGATCGCGAGCAGCGCGGCGCCGGTCGTGAACGGGTAGGCCACCGGGGTGTCGTCGACGACGACGCGGTCGGCGCCCGTCGCGGACTCGTCGACGACGAACCCGCCGCCCACCGAGTAGTAGGTGCGACGGCTGATCTCGGCGCCGGCCGCGTCGTAGGCCGCGAACGTCATCCCGTTGGGGTGCGTCGGCAGGCTCTTGCGCCGGTGCATGACGAGGTCCTCATCGACGTCGAAGGCGACAGAGGTCGTGCCGGCCAGCAACAGCCGGCCCTCGGCGCGGATCTCGTCCAGCCGTCCGTCGGCACGATCGGTGTCGACGGTCGCCGGGTCCTCCCCCTCCAGCCCGAGCACGACCGCCTTCGGCGAGCCGTGACCGTGCCCGGTGGCGCCGAGCGAACCGAACAGCTCGGCGCGGAGCCGACGGACCTCGCCGAGGCGTCCGGCCTCGGCGAGTCCGTCGGCGAACCTCTTCCCGGCCCGCATCGGCCCGACCGTGTGCGAGGACGACGGCCCGATGCCGACCGAGTAGAGGTCGAACGCGGACAGTGCCATCAGGCCCCGTCGCCGGCGAGGACGCCCTCGACGCCGAGCCGCACCGCGTCGGCGTCGAACTCGCGCATCGCATCCAGCAGCCAGCGCGAGACGTACCCGGCGAAGGACGCACGCGGAAGCAGCCGGTACGCCTCCGGGCCCGTCTGCCACAGCAGCACCGGGATGCGGGTCAGCGTCGTCGACACCGCGGTGCCGGGCTGGAACGCCCGCGGATGCAGATCCACGGGGCAGCCCTTCTCCAACACGGCACGCACCGCCGGACCCGACAGCTCCAGCACTGTCCGGTTCGCGGAGACGTCGACGACGGCCGGTGTGCGGCCGGCATCCCCGGCCACGGCCTCCCGCAGGGTGGCGACGAGCGCCGCCGCGTCGAGCACCTCGGCGTCCGGTTCGGTGACGACGAGCCACTCGTCCGGACCGAGCCACAGCACGTGGTGTGCGCCGGCCGCCGCGACGCGTCCGCACTCGCGCGGCAGGGCCACACCCAGCGCGCCCTCGACGCGCCGGGCCGCGGCGCTGTCCGGATCGACTCGCAGACTCACCATCGTCAGGAACGGCCGTTCCGCCAGCCGCACGGCGTCGTCGCCCGCGGACGACACGAGCCCTGCGAGCGGGCTACGACGAAGCAGCACCGGAGCTCCCCTGCCATCGATACGGTCAGCCATCTCGCTTGGTCCCTTCGGGGTCGTAGAGCACAGGGGAGGTCACCTCGACCGCCACCAGCCGATCACCGACCGGGGCGAGCACAGACTCCCCGATCAGGTCCCGGCCGCCGGCGATGAGGGCGAGCCCGAACGGCCGTTCCAGGGCGACGCTGTAGTAGCTGGACGTGACGTGGCCGAGCATCGGCACCCGGTCCGGCCCGCTCACACTGGTACCGGCGGCGACGATCTGCGTCCCCTCCGGCAGCACCGTGGTCCGGTCGACCGGCAGAACGCCGACCATGTGCTTGCGGTCGGGACGCATGGTGTCGGGCCGACTGTAGGAGCGCTTGCCGACGAAGTCCTTGACCTTCGACACGACCCAGCCCATGCCCGCGTCCTGCGGGGTGACGGTGCCGTCGGTGTCCTGGCCGACGATCGGATAGCCCTTCTCGGCGCGCAGCACGTGCATCGTCTCGGTTCCGTAGGGCGTGATGCCGAGGTCCTGCCCGGCGGCGTACACCTCTTCCCAGACGGCACGTCCGAACCAGCCGGCGACGTTGATCTCGAAGGCCAGCTCGCCGGAGAACGAGATCCGGCAGACGCGCGCGGGCACGCCGGACGCCAGCGTCGTCTCCTGGAACGTCATGAATCCGAAGGCCTCGTTCGAGACGTCGAGGTCCGGGGCCACCCGGCCGACGACCTCGCGCGAGCGCGGGCCGACCACCGCGACCGTCGTCCACTGCTCGGTGACCGAGGTGCAGACGACGTCCAGGTCGGGCCACTCCGTCTGCAGCCACTCCTCCAGCCAGTCGAGCACCTTCGCGGCGCCGCCCGTCGTGGTGGTCATGAAGTAGCGGTCCTCGGCCAGGCGCAGGGTGACGCCGTCGTCGAAGATCATGCCGTCCGGCGTGCACATGACGCCGTAGCGCGCGGAGCCGACCGGCAGCTTCTTGAACGCGTTGGTGTAGATGCGGTTGAGGAACTCGCCCGCGTCCCGGCCCTGGATCTCGATCTTGCCGAGGGTGGACGCGTCCATCATCGCGACGCCCGTGCGGGCGACGCCGCATTCGCGACGCACCGCGGCGTGCATGTCCTCGCCGGCCAGCGGGTAGTAGTGCGGACGCAGCCACTGCCCGACGATCTCGAACTCGGCGCCGTTCTCGACGTGCCACGAGTGCACCGGGGTGACGCGCTCGGCGTCGAACAGATCACCGCGCTCGCGTCCGGCCAGCGCCCCGAACGACACCGGCGCGTACGGCGCGCGGTACGTCGTCACGCCGATCTCGCCGACGCCCGGCCCGCCCAGCGCGGCCGCGATGACGCCCGACGCGGCGACCCCGGACGTCTTGCCCTGGTCCTGGCCCGTCCCGATGGACGTGTAGCGCTTGACGTGCTCGACGCTGCGCATGCCCGCCCCGGTGGCCTGCCAGACGTCCGCGACGGTCTGGTCCCGCTGCAGGTCGACGAAGTGCGTGTACCAGTCGCCAGGCGCTTCCGGAGCACCCGGGACCAGCCACAACGCGCGGACCTCGGCTCCGAGACCGTGGCCGTCGGAGCCGCTCAGCTTCGGCGGACTCGTCGCGAATCCGGCGGCCGTGGCCGCGGTGGCGCCGGCCTCGGCGCCCTGCGTCAGGCAACCGGCCAGGCTGAAGACGCCCGCGGCGGCCCCGACGACCTGCTGGTCGCGGACCGTCCACCGCGGCACGAAGGCCACGAGTCGCTCGTCCCAGTGCAACGCGCCGTTCCGCTGGCTGTGCAGGTGGACGACGGGGCTCCAGCCGCCGGAGACGGCCAGCGCGTCGGCCGGGATCGTCTCGGCGAAGGCCACGTCGTCGCCCTCGCCGAGGATCCCGACGTGCACGGCGGTGAGCCCGCCGTCGCCCTCGGTGCCGGTCACCGTCGCCGACGGCAGCACCCGGACGCCGCTCGCCCGGGCGGCCGCGGCGCGGGCGGAGAGCGTCGCGCGGGCGTCGAGCACGGCCGCGACCTCGATGCCGGCCGCGACGAGATCGGTGACGGTGTCGTACGCGCTGTCGTTGGTCGTGGCGACGACGACCCGCTCACCCGGCGCGACGGCGTAACGGTTGAGGTAGGTGCGCACGGCGCCGGCCAGCATGACGCCCGGCCGGTCGTTGTCGGCGAACACCAGCGGACGCTCGTGGGCGCCCGTCGCGAGCACGACCTGCTTCGCCCGGATGTGCCAGACGCGCTCGCGCGCCGCATCGACCGGCACGTCCGCGGGATCGAGGTGATCGGTGCGGTTCTGCACCGCCAGCACGTAGTTGCCATCGTACGAGCCGAAGGCGGTGGTCCGCGACAGCACGGTGACGTCGGCGGCGGCGTCGAGCTCGGCGGCGACGTCCGCCACCCAGTCGAGCGCCGGCCGCCCGTCGACCACTTCCTCGCGGCCCGACAGCAGCGCGCCGCCGAGCTCGGACTGCTCGTCGAGCAGGATGACGCGGGCTCCGGACCGCGCGGCGCCGAGCGCCGTGGCCAGCCCGGCCGGCCCCGCACCCACGACGAGGACGTCGGTGTGCACGAAGCACTTGTCGTAGACGGCGTCGTCGGGCGCCGGGTCGAGCACGCCGAGCCCGGAGAGCGTCGTCGCCGTCAGGCCGTCGACCAGCGCACGCGTCGTCGCCGGCACCATCGGCTCGGCGCCGACCTGCAGCAGCGCGTTCGGCTCCTCGACGCCGGCGGCGACGATGCCGCGCGGCCGGCCCCGGTAGATGGAGTCGCCGACGCGCACCCGCCCGGCGGCGAGCAGGGCGGAGGCGACGGTGTCGCCCGGATGCCCGGTGTACGAGGTGCCGTCGACGGTGAAGCGCAGCTCACGGCCGCGGTCGATCCGGCCGCCGGTGGGCAGCCGACGAGATCGGGCGCTCATCGCGCGCCTCCTGATTCGGAGAGGTTCGGACGGGGATCGGCCGGCCGGTAGACGGCCAGCACCTCGTAGGTCAGGGTGTTGCGGACGGCGTTGAACCAACGCCGACAGCCGCCGCTGTGGCACCAGCGCTCGGCGAACGGCCCCTTCGGGTTGTCCCGGAAGAAGACGTACTGCGCCCACTCCTCGTCGGAGAGCGCGGACGGGTCCTCGGGGTACGGCACATGGGCCTGGCCCCCGTAGTGGTATTCGGTCTCGTCCCGCGAACCGCACCAGGGACAGGAGATCTGGATCATCGAGAGGACTCCTGGAATCTCAGTGGGCGACGGCGGCGGCGCCGTGCTCGTCGATGAGGGCGCCGGAGGTGAACCGCTCCAGGCCGAACGGCCGGTTCAGCTCGTGCGGCTCGCCGGTGGCCATCGTGTGGGCCATCGTCCAGCCGGCCGCCGGCGTCGCCTTGAAACCGCCCGTGCCCCAGCCGCAGTTGATGTAGAGGTTCTCCACCGGCGTCGAGCTGATGATCGGCGACGCGTCCGGCGAGACGTCGACGATGCCGCCCCACGTCCGCAGCAGACGCGCGCGGGCGAAGATCGGGAAGAGCTCGAGCGCGGCGGCCATCTGGTGCTCGATCACGTGGAACGAGCCGCGCTGGCCGTAGCCGTTGTACGCGTCGACGCCCGCACCCATCACCAGTTCGCCCTTGTGCGCCTGCGAGACGTAGACGTGCACGTGGTTGGACATGACGACCGTCGGGTGCACCGGCTCGTAGAGCTCGGAGACCAGCGCCTGCAGCGGGTGCGACTGCACCGGCAGCCGGAAACCGGCCTTCGCGGCCAGCACGCTGCTGTGCCCGGCACCGACCAGGCCGACGATGCCGGCGCCGATCCGGCCGCGCGTCGTCTCGACGCCGACGACCCGCTCGCCGTCCTTGACGAAGCCGGTGACCTCGCAGTTCTGGATGAGGTCGACGCCCATCGCGTCGAGCGCGCGCGCGAAGGCCCACGCCACATGGTCGTGCTTGGCGATGCCCGCGCGCGGCTGGTAGGTCGCGCCGAGCACCGGGTAGCGCACGTCCTGCGAGATGTTGATGATCGGGCAGACCTCGGCCACCTCGTCCGGTCCGAGCCACTCGGCGTCGACACGGTTGAGCCGGTTGGCGTTGACGCGGCGCATCGAGTCGCGGACGTCCTGCAGGGTGTGCGCCAGGTTGAGCACGCCGCGCTGGCTGAACAGGAAGTCGTACTCCAGTTCGGCCGGCAGCTGCTCCCACTGCGAGAGCGCGAACTCGTAGATCGCCGCGCTCTCGTCCCACAGGTAGTTCGAGCGGATGATCGTCGTGTTGCGGGCCATGTTGCCGCCCGCGAGCCAGCCCTTCTCGAGCACGGCGACGTTCGTGATGCCGTGGTTGCGCGCCAGGTAATAAGCGGTGGCCAGACCGTGCCCGCCGCCGCCCACGACGATCGCGTCGTAGGTCGGCTTCGGGTCCGGGTCACGCCACAGCCACTCGGGGTGCTCCCCCGGCATCTGGGCCATCAGTCCTCCTTGCAAGATGAAGCTTGCGGAATCGTCAGTCGATGAGCTGAAGCTTGCGGAATCGTCAGTCGATGAGCTGAAGCTTGCGGAATCGTCGATCGCAGGACGAGGCCTGCGGATCGACTCAGAACGAGTACAGCGGGAAGGCCGCGGCGAGTGCGGCGACGCGATCGCGCAGCTCTGCGGTGCGGGCCTCGTCGAGCGGGCCGGACAGCGCCGTCGCGATGATGTCGGCGACCTCGGTGAAGGCCGCCTCGTCGAAGCCCCGCGTGGCGAGCGCCGGCGTGCCGATGCGCAGGCCCGACGAGACCATCGGCGGACGCGGGTCGAACGGCACCGCGTTGCGGTTCACCGTGATCCCGATGGAGTGCAGCCGGTCCTCGCCCTGCTGCCCGTCGAGCTCCGAATGCCGCAGGTCGACGAGCACGAGGTGGACGTCGGTCCCCCCGGTGAGCACCGAGATGCCGGCCGCGCGCACGTCCTCGCCGGACAGGCGCTCGGCGAGGATCCGGGCGCCGGCCAGGGTGCGCTGCTGCCGCTCAACGAAATCCTCGCCCGCGGCCATCTTGAAGGCGACGGCCTTGGCCGCGATGACGTGCTCCAGCGGCCCGCCCTGCTGGCCGGGGAAGACGGCGGAGTTGATCTTCCTGGCCAGCTCGGCCTTGCTGAGGATGACGCCGCCGCGCGGGCCGCCGAGCGTCTTGTGCGTGGTCGTCGTGACCACGTCGGCGAACGGCACCGGGCTGGGGTGCAGTCCGGCCGCCACGAGGCCGGCGAAGTGCGCCATGTCGACCATGAGGTAGGCGCCGACCAGATCGGCGATGCGCCGGAACTCGGCGAAGTCGAGCTGACGCGGGTACGCCGACCAGCCTGCCACGATGAGCTTCGGCCGGTGCTCGAGCGCCAGCCGCTCGACCTCGGCCATGTCGACGCGGAACTCGGTGTCGTCGACGTGATACGCCACGACCTTGTACAGCTTGCCGGAGAAGTTGAGCCGCATGCCGTGCGTCAGGTGACCGCCGTGCGCCAGGTCGAGCCCGAGGATGGTGTCGCCCGGATCGAGCAGCGCGAACATCGCCGCGGCGTTGGCCTGCGCCCCCGAATGCGGCTGCACGTTGGCGGCCTCGGCTCCGAACAGCGCCTTGATCCTGTCGATGGCCAGCTGCTCGACGACGTCGACGTGCTCGCAACCGCCGTAGTAGCGACGCCCGGGGTACCCCTCGGCGTACTTGTTGGTGAGCACCGAGCCCTGCGCCTGCATCACCGCGCGCGGCGCGAAGTTCTCCGACGCGATCATCTCCAGCGTGTGTTGCTGGCGCTGAAGTTCGCGGTTCACCTCGGCGGACACGGCGGGGTCGAAGTCGGCCAGGTTCTGGTCCAACAGTGCTGTCATCAAAGGTCTCCGCCCGTGACGTATGAATGAAGTCCAACTGATATATCAGTTGGCGTGTAACCTACCCCACATGATCAGGGGCGTCAACGATTCGGTTCCGGCAGGCCCGAGCGTGTTTTCGGAGCAGGAACCCGAGTCCATGGCCGACCGCGCGTACCGCGAGATCCGGGACCAGCTGGTGATGCTCGACATCGCTCCCGGCAGCCCGATCAACGAAGATCAGCTCGGCGCCGCGCTCGGCATCGGCCGCACACCCGTGCGCGAGGCGCTCAAACGCCTTGCGCACGAGCGGCTCGTCGTCGCCTATCCGCGACGCGGAACCTTCGCCACGGACGTCAACATCACCGATCTGGCACACATCTCCGAGGTGCGCACGCACCTGGAACCGATCGCCGCACGCAGCGCCGCCGAGCGGGCGACGCCGCGGCAGCGCGACGTGCTGGCCGCCCTGCTCGACGATCTCGGCCGAGCGGCCACCGAACCGCGCACGGCCCGCGAGCTGATGCGCACGGATCTGCGAATCCACCGCTCCCTCTACGCCGCCGTGCACAATCCGTACCTCGAAGACACGCTGGTCCGATACGACAACCTCGCCAACCGGATCTGGTGCCTGTTCATCCACCGGCTGCCGGACATGGCATCGCACGTCGCCGAACACGGCCCGCTGCTGCGGGCCGTGGTCGACGGCGACGGCGAGCTCGCCGCCGAGCTCGCCGCCCTGCACGTCGTCCATTTCGAGAACGAGATCCGCGCCCTGATCTGACCGGCCGGATTCACTCGCCGATCGCGGAGCGCACCCAGTCGTGGAACAGGGCGATGTGGTGCTCGCTCGGCACGAGCACACCGCCGCCGGCGTAGACGCGGGAGTCGGTCGCGGCCTGGCAACGCTCGCAGGCCTCGAAGTCCTGCTGGTTGACCCGGTGGAACAGCTCGACCGAAAGCGAGAGATCCTTGCCGGACTCGACGACCTCGGGCAGGTAGAGCCAGTCGCACTCGACGATCGTGTGGTCGGGCGCCAGCGGGAACATCCGGTGGATGATGACGTGATCCGGCACGAGGTTGATGAAGACCTGGGGCCGGACGGTGACCGCGTAGTAGCGACGGTCCTGGTCCTCCGTGACACCCGGGATGCGTTCGAAGCCCTCGGAGCCATCGACGGTGAAGCCCTTGACGTCCTCGCCGAAGAGTGCGCCGTGGCCCACGAAGTACTGCGCGGCGAAGCCGTCGGCGAACTCCGGCAGCACCTCGGTCAGCTCCGGGTGGATCGTGGCGCAGTGGTAGCACTCCATGAAGTTCTCGATGATGAGCTTCCAGTTGGCCTTCACGTCGTAGACGATCCGCTTGCCCAGCGCGAGGTTCTCGGCACCGTAGTGCTCGATCGACTCGACGTCGCCGAGCCGCGTCCGGACGTCGCCGATGACGGTCTCCTCGAACGACGGCGGCTCGTCGGCCAGGCACACCCAGACGTAGCCGAGCCATTCCCGGACCGCGATCTTGCGCAGGCCGTATTCGACGCGGTCGATGTCCGGCATCCGGGTGAGGTTGGGCGCCGCGATGAGCTTGCCGTCCAGGTCGTACGTCCACGCGTGATACGGGCACTGGAAGGCGCGCTTGACCTCGCCGGACTCCTCGGTGCACAGCTTGGCGCCGCGGTGCCGGCAGATGTTGAAGAAGGCACGGGCCTCGCCGCGGCGCGAGCGCGAGACGAGCACGCTCTCCCGGCCGACCTGGACGGTGCGGAACGCGCCCGGCTTGGCGATGTCGGCCGATCGGACGGCGCAGAACCACATGCGCTCGAAGATGCGGTCCTGCTCGGCGGCGAACGTCGCCGGATCGGAGTAGGCGGAGCCGGGCAGCGTCGCCAGCAGGCTCTCCGGGAGGGCCGTGTCGTCAGGACGGCCCGCATTCTCCGTGATGGTCATGTTTTGTCGTGCTCCTTGAGATCTGGGCTGGATGCGGGGCGCTCAGCTGCGCAGTCTGGTCATCTTGGGGTCGAAGAGCGGCTCAGCGGTGACGATTGCGGGAATCCGGCGGTCGAAATAGCCGATCTCGGCCTTCTGCCCCGGGACGGCGAACTCGGCGGGCAGCCAGGCGTAGGCGATGCCCTTGCCGATGGTGTAGCCGTAGGCGGCGCTCGTGACGTATCCGACGGGGCTGCCGTCGACGAACACGGGCTCCTTGCCTGCCACGACGTCGGTGGGATCATCGATCGTCAGACAGGCCAAAGCGCGGGCGGCCTGCGACTCCTTGCGCGCAAGGAGCGCCTCGCGGCCGATGAACCCCTCCTTGTCGGCCCGCACCGCGAAGCCGAGGCCCGCCTCGTACGGGTCGTGCTCGAAGGTCATGTCGGTACCGAAGGAGCGGTAGCCCTTCTCCAGCCGAAGGCTGTTGAAGGCGCCGCGGCCGGCGGCGATGATGCCGTGCTCCCGCCCGGCCTCCCACAGGGTGTCCCACAGGCGCAGGCCCATGTCGGCGGTGGTGTACAGCTCCCAGCCGAGCTCGCCGACGTAGGAGAGCCGCATGGCCGTCACCGGCACGTTGCCGATGTGGATCCGGCGCGAGCGGAAGTACTTGAGGCCGTCGTTGGTCAGGTCCGCGTCCGTCAGGGGGCCGAGCACCTCACGGGCCTTGGGGCCCCACAGGCCGATGCAGCACGTTCCGGGCGTCACGTCGGTGACCTGGACGGACCCGTCGGCCGGCAGGTGCTGCTCGAACCAGGCGGTGTCCATGGCGCTGTTGACGCCGGCCTGGTACTCGTTCGGCCCCAGCCGCGCCACGGTGACATCGCTGCGGATGCCGCCGTCGGCGTCGAGCAGCAGCGTGTACGTCACCGAGCCCACCGACTTGGCGACGTTGCCCGTCGAGAGCCGCTGCAGGAACTCCGTCGCGCCGGGGCCCGTGATCATGAGCCGCTTGAGCGCCGTCATGTCGTACATCGCGACGCCCTCGCGCGTGGCCTTCGCTTCAGCGCCGACGATCGGCGACCAGTACCGCGAGGCCCACTCGTTCGGCGTCGGGACGTCGTAGCGGTCCAGCAGGTCCTTGTTCGCGTCGTACCACTGGGGCCGCTCCCAACCGGTGGCCTCCAGGAAGACGGCACCGAGCTCGGCCTGCCGCGCGTGGAACGGCGACGTCCGCAGCCCGCGGGGCGAGTCCATCGGCTGCAGCGGGTGCAGGATGTCGTAGACCTCGACGAAGTTCTGACAGTCGCGCTCGAGCACGTAGTCGGGTGCGAGCTGGAACTCCTCGAACCGGTTGACATCGCATTCGTGCAGGTCGAACGAGCTGCAGTAGCCGTGGGCCAGCCATTCGGCCACGGCGCGTCCGATGCCGGCCGAGTGCGTCACCCAGACGGCCTCGGCCACCCAGAAGCCCGCGAGCTCCCGCGACTCCCCCAGCAGCGGCATGCCGTCGGGCGTGAAGGAGAAGACGCCGTTGATGCCCTCTTCGACCTCCGCACCGGCGGTCGCGGGCAGCAGCGACTTCGTCTCGTCCCAGGCGGGCGCGAAGTCGTCCGGCGTGAAGGCGAGCACCGACGGCATGACCTCGGCCTCGTCGACGGCGAGCAGATCGTTCGCGTCGATCGGCATGGGGCGGTGGCCGTAGTAGCCGATGCCGAGGGTGTCGTAGCGGTCGCGGTAGTACAGGTCGGCGTCCTGGTGCCGCAGGATCGGGCGGACGGCCTCCTCGGTCTGGCCCGCGAGCTCGGCGATCGGGCCGGTCCAGGCCAGCTGGTGCCCGAGCGGGGTGAGCGGCAGGTTCATGCCGGCCAGCGCGGCGACCTTCGGGCCCCAGATGCCGGCGCAGCAGACGACCACCTCGGCCGGCAGCTCCCCGTGATCGGTGACGACGCCGGTGACCCGGCCGTCCTCCGATGCGATGGAGAGCACCTCGTGGCGGGCCAGGAACGTCACGCCGCGACTCTTGGCGCGCTCGATCTGCGCCTCGACGGCCCACAGCGCCTTGGCCAGGCCGTCGGTCGGCACGTGCAACCCGGCCAGGACCCGATCGCGATTGAGCAACGGGTACAGCTCGAAGCACTCGGCGGCGTCGATCACGCGGGCCTCGACGCCCCAGGACGTCAGCCAGCCGTGGCGGCGATGCAGTTCGGCCACCCGCTCGGGCGTCGTCGCCACCTCGAGGCCGCCGACCTGCAGGAAGCAGGAGCGGCCCTTGTGCTCCAGCGAGACGAACTTCTCCACCGTGTACCGGGCCAGTTCGGTCAGCGCCTTAGAGCCGCTGGCCTGGAAGACGAGGCCCGGAGCGTGCGAGGAGGAGCCGCCGGTGGCGGGCAGATCGCCCTGATCGACGACGGTGATGTCCGTCCAGCCCAGAGCCGACAGTTCGTCGGCGAGGGCCGCCCCGACGACCCCGGCCCCGATGATGACGGTCCGTCGTCCTGCCATAAAGCTGCCTCCTTGAGTGTTGCGTCTTCTGCACACCATTGCGTCGAGAGCAACAATGCCTGGCCGAGAACCCGACGTCAAGTAGCAGAACCAGACGGAATCGGAGCGTTTCAGCAGGGGTGGAAAGCAGTGTCCCGCAATCACCGACACGACGAGGCCCGGTACCGCATCACGCGGTACCGGGCCCCGTCTTTTCCCAGGTCAGACGCCTCGCGCGACCTCGACCGCGACCGACCCGGCCGCGCTCTCCGCCTCATCGGCGGCGGCCTCCGCCGCTCGCCGCGGCACGCAGACCACGGGCACCGGCGCATGCCGGATGATCTTCGACGCCTGCGAGCCGATGAACACCTGCGACAGGAGACCGCCCGAACCCGATCCGACGACGAGCACGTCGCCCTGGCGCCACGGGACGTCGGCGACCGCCTCGTGCCAGCTGTTGCCCTGCCCCACCACGGCGTCCACGTGAGCGCCGTGCAGCCGCCGGGCACGGGCGAGGGCCGAATCGACCTCGCTCCGGCGGACCTTCGCCCAGCGATCGATGACGAGCGACTCCGGCGCGGCCTCGATCATCGTGCCGAACAGCGCCACCGGGTGGACGACGAACGACGCGAGGCGCAGTTCCGCCCCCAGTCCCGCGGCCTCCGCCGCCGCGGCGACGACGAGGTCGTCGGAGGCGTCCCCGCCGAACGCGACCGTGACGCGGGAGATCCGCGCCCCGGCGTCTACCGAGTACTCCCGCGGCGCGACCGCCACCGGCACCTTCGCCCCGTGCAGCAGCCGATCGGCCACACCGCCCATCGCGACGCGTCCCAGCGGACCCGACGGCGACGAGCCGACCACCATGTACGCGGCGTCGTTCTCCTCCGCCGCCGCGAGCAGTCCCCGCGAGACCGAGCGCGCCCGTCGCACCTCGACGGACACCTCGACGGCCGGGTTGACGCGCCTAGCGATCTCCCGCAGCCCCTGGGCCGCCGCGCTCTCCAGCACCTCCAGGTATTCCAGGTCGACGACGTTGCGGCCGCTCGGCCTGCCGCTGATGACCGTGCACAGCCGCAGCGGCCGGCCGGAGGACAACGCCATCGCCGTGCCGAGCCGCAGCGCGGCCCGGTACCGCTCGTCCGGGACGAGTCCCACGAGGATCACGAGGCGCCCCGTTCGGCATGGGCGGCGGTCTGGACGTGGTCGATCGGGATCGCATACTTCTCCCGGGCCCGATCGACGACGTCGTACCGCAGCCAGACGGAATCGGCCAGCGGCAGCGTCGAGATGATGATCTGGTCCGGTTCGAAGGCGTCCACGGCCGATTCCAGCGCGCGCAGCGGCCGGTAGTCGCCGAGTTCACCGTTCACCGTCACCCCCTCGGCCCGCAACGCCGTGAGCATGTACTCCAGACGCTCGCGGGCGGCCTCGGTCGTGGCGTCCCACAGGTAGACGGCGCCCTTCGTGTCCGCCTGACCGGTGTCGATCGGATTCGCCGGCACGCACACGAAGTACTCCGCGGCGCCCTGCTCATCGACCCGCCGGAGCTCTTCGTGCAGTTCCGAGGTCGAGAGCGTCTCGTTGGCCAGCACCAGCACCCGGCGCGCCCGCCCGGTGGGCTCGGCCATGGATTCGGCCGTCGGCTTCGCCCCGCCGCGCGCCCTGACGATCGCGTACATGATGAGCACGACGACGACCGACAACGCGCTGAGCATGAACTGGGTTCTGGCCGACGGATCGAAGACCATCGACAACAGGATCGCGGCGATGCCGGCCACCGCAACGAACGACAGCACCGGGAACAGCCACATCTTCACTACGAGCTTGTCCGTCGGCGTCCGCCTGCGGAGCACGATCTGCGAGATCGTGATGAGCAGATAGACGAACAGGATGATCGCGCCCGACGAGTTGAGCAGGAACGAGAACACCGTCTCCGGCGAGATCGCCGCGGCGACCACGCACAGGAACCCGACGAACGACGACACCAGGATCGCGTTGGTCGGCACCGCCGCCTTGCTCACCTTGAGCAGCACGCCCGGGGCCTCCCGGCGGGCGGCGAGGACGAAGATCATCCGCGACGCCGTGTAGAGACCCGAGTTGAGGCAGGAGAGGACGGCCGTCAGCGCGACGGCGTTCATCACGTGGTCGGCACCGGGGATGCCGAACGCCTTGAACGCCTGGACGTACGGCGAGTGACCGGCGTGGTAGTCGGTCCACGGCAGGATCACCGTCAGCAGGAAGATCGAGCCGACGAAGAACACCGCGATCCGCATGATGACGCTGTTGGTCGCCTTGGCCACCGACTTGCGGGGATCCGGCGTCTCGGCGGCGGCGATCGTCGCGACCTCGGCGCCCGTCATGGAGAAGATGACGACCACGATCGACGCGAAGATGGCGCCTTGACCGTTCGGGAAGAAGCCCCCGTGATCGGTGAGGTTGGAGAAGTCCATCTCGGCGCCCGGCCAGAGACCGAAGACGAACATCGCGCCGATGATGATGAACCCGATGATCGTGGCGACCTTGATCGAGGCGAACCAGAACTCGAACTCGCCGAACGACGACACCGAGATGAGGTTGGTGCCCGTCATCAGCAGCATGAGCACGAGCGAGACCAGCCACAGCGGCACATCCGGCAGCCAATACCGGACGAGCTCGGCGCCGGCCACGGCCTCGAAGCCGACGATGATGACCCAGAAGTACCAGTACAGCCAGCCGACCGAGAAGCCGGCCCAGTTGCCCATGGCCTGGCGGGCATAGTCGGCGAACGAGCCCGTCGACGGGTTCGCCGTGGCCATCTCGCCGAGCATCCGCATCACGAGGATGACGAGAAGGCCACAGATGATGTAGGTGAGGAAGGCCCCGGGCCCGGTCTCCTCGATGACGCTGCCCGAGCCCATGAACAGGCCCGCGCCGATGACTCCTCCGATCGCGATCATGTTGAGCTGTCGTTGCGACAAGCCCGCTTTCAGTTCCGGTCCGGCAGCCATGCCGACCTCCATTCGAACGACCTGCTGGTGTCTCCCACGACAGGAAACATCAGTTGCGCAATCAGAGACGCGTTGCGCAGAACGAGACTAGGACGCGACAGCGACCTGTGCACTCGGGAATGACTCACGCGAGCGGCGTTCCTTTATATATCCGCTTTATTGTCGGCTCGGATGCCTTCCATGCCCGAGAGGCCCGGCGTCGACGAGACGACGACAAGGCGGCGCCGAACCCGTCCCACGCCTCCCGCCTGCGATGATTCCCCGCGAACGACACACCCGCCCGCCGCCGAGCACCACCGACACCGCGGACGCCGCACCCCGCGGCCGGACGACCCGAAACGCCTTGAGTCGCAAAAAGATTGAGGCCCAGACACCAACTAGTTGCGCACGACACGGCGTGTTGCACGACGCGCAACCAAGCCATCGCTTCAGGTTTCCGCCATGAAACCTCGATGTTGCGCCACACGCAGACTGTTGCCCCCCTTGGAACAAGGGGGCTAGCATCACCCGCAGGGGGAGCCAGCCCATGCCTGAAAGGCACAACCACATGTCCCTGACCCGGAACGTAGGGGGTGACGGTGCCACCACGGCACCCGCCGCCCCACAACCCGACGACTCCGTCGAAACCGGCGAGGAATCGGTCCATCCTGCTCTGCACGCCACCGTCACCTACGAGTTCGACCGCCCGAGACCGAGTCGGGGCAGTCTCGACAAGGTCGTGTTCGGCGTCACCGCCGCCATCGCTCTCGGATTCCTCATCTGGGGCTTCGTCAGCACCTCGTCACTCGCATCCGTGTCCGGCAAGGCGCTGACCTGGGTGCTGTCCAACACCGGCTGGCTCTTCGTGGCCACCGCGTCGGCCTTCGTCGGATTCGTCCTGTGGCTCGCCCTCAGCAAGTTCGGCAACATCCCGCTCGGCGCCGACGACGAGAAGCCCGAGTTCCGCACCGTCTCCTGGGTCGCGATGATGTTCGCGGCCGGCATGGGCATCGGCCTCATGTTCTACGGCGTCAACGAGCCCCTGAGTCACTTCGTCACGCCGCCGCCCGGAACCGGTGGCGTCGGCAACGCCGACGCCGTCCAGATCGCGATGGCCACCACGCTCTTCCACTGGACGCTGCACCCGTGGGCCATCTACGCGGTCGTCGGACTCGCCATCGCCTACAGCGTCTTCCGCAAGGGCCGCCGGCTGCTCATCAGCTCGGTGTTCACCCCGCTCCTCGGCAGCCACGCGGCCGGCCCCGGCGGCAAGGTGATCGACATGCTCGCGATCTTCGCGACGCTGTTCGGCTCCGCCGCATCGCTCGGTCTCGGCGCGCTGCAGATCCGCAGCGGCCTGCACATCGTCGCCGGCATCGGTGAGACCGGGAACGCCGTCCTCATCATCATCATCGTGGTCCTCACCGCGTGCTTCATCTTCTCGGCGGTCTCGGGCGTCTCCAAGGGCATCCAGTGGCTGTCCAACATCAACATGGTGCTGGCGGTCGGACTGGCGCTGTTCGTGTTCCTCGTCGGGCCGACCGTCTTCATCCTCAACCTCATCCCGACCTCCATCGGCACCTACATCCAAGAGATCGCCATGATGTCGGCGCGCACCTCGGCCGAGGGCTCGGAGACCGAGTCGTGGCTGGCCGGCTGGACCGTCTTCTACTGGGCCTGGTGGCTCTCCTGGACGCCGTTCGTCGGCATGTTCATCGCGCGCATCTCGCGCGGCCGCACCATCCGGCAGTTCGTCACCGGCGTGCTGCTGGTGCCCAGCATGGTCACGCTGGTGTGGTTCTCGATCTTCGGCGGCACGGCCATCTTCAAGCAGCAGAGCGGCACCGACATCGCCGGTTCCGGGGCCGTCGAGACGCAGCTCTTCACGATGCTCGAGTCGTTCCCGCTGACGGCCGTCTCGCAGGTCGTCGTCATGCTGCTCGTCGCGATCTTCTTCGTCTCCGGCGCCGACGCCGCCTCGATCGTCATGGGCACGCTGTCGGAGCGGGGCACCATCCGGCCCTCGCGCACGATCGTCATCTTCTGGGGTGCGGCGACGGGCGCCGTCGCGGCCGTCATGCTCCTCATCGGCGGCTCCGACGCCCTCACCGGCCTGCAGACCATCACGATCATCGCGGCGCTGCCGTTCGTCGTGGTCATGGTGGCCCTGTGCGTGGCCCTCGTGAAGGATCTGCGCAGCGACCCGCTCATCATCCGCGCCCAGTACGGCATGCGCGCGGTCGAGCAGGCCGTCCTGCACGGCGTCACCGAGCACGGTGACGACTTCGTCTTCAAGGTGTCGAGGGATCCCGTGAAGAAGCGTCAGGAGACCGGCGCGACGAACGCGGACACCCCCGGAGCCTGACGACGCGTCCCCGTCCTCGATGCCGCACGTCATCGGGGACGGGGACCCGGCGTCTCCCGTGGCAAAATCGTCGGCGTGTCACAGCCCATGGATCCTCACCAGTCCGCCGAGGTGCCCGCCGTCGGCGACGACGACGTGCCCGGCGCCGACGAGATCGACGAGCTCCGCCTGGAGATCGACCGGCTCGACGCCGAGATCCTCGCCGCGATCAAACGCCGCTCCGAGGTCTCGCGCCGCATCGGCCGCGCACGCATGGCATCGGGCGGGCCGCGCCTGGTGCACAGCCGCGAGATGAAGGTGCTCGAGCGCTTCAGCGACCTCGGCACCGAGGGGCACACCCTCGCGATGCTGCTGCTCCGGCTCGGCCGGGGCCGGCTCGGCAGCGGCCGGCCGGACTGACGTCCACGGACGCCGGGTGACGACGGCCGTCCGCCGCGGTCGCCGGATGGTCGGAGCCGACCGCTTTTCGTGGTCCCTCTCGGTCCTACTCATCTAGAGTCAGGTCGCGAGAACCTCGACAGGAGACCACCACATGAGCCTGCACACCGAGCGCGCACAGGGCGCCCGTGACGTGACCGGAACCCCCGCCTGGCAGCAGCTGTCGGCCCATCGGGCCGATGTGTCCGCGATGCACCTGCGCGAGGTGTTCGCGGCCGATCCCGCCCGCGCGACGGAGCTGACCGTCGACGTCGGCGACCTGCACATCGACTACTCCAAGCACCGCGTGCTGCGCGAGACCCTCGCGCTGCTGACGGCACTCGCCGAGGAGACCGGCCTCGCCGAACGACGCGACGCGATGTTCGCCGGGGAGCACATCAACTCCACCGAGGACCGCGCCGTGCTCCATACGGCGCTGCGGCTGCCGCGGACGGCGGAACTCACCGTCGACGGCCAGGACGTCGTCGTCGACGTGCACTCCGTCCTCGACGCGATGGGCGAGTTCACCGACCGGCTGCGCTCGGGCGAATGGCTCGGCCACACCGGCAAGCCGATCCGCACCGTCGTCAACATCGGCATCGGCGGCAGCGACCTCGGCCCCGCGATGGCCTACCGCGCGCTGCGGCACTACCGGCACCCGGACATCCGCTGCGAGTTCGTCTCCAACGTCGACCCGGCCGACCTCGTCGCCGTCCTCGCCGGTCTCGACGCGGAGACGACGCTCTTCGTCGTCGCCTCCAAGACCTTCGGCACCCAGGAGACCCTCGCCAACGCGTCGGCGGCCAAGCGCTGGCTGCTCGAGAAGCTCGGCGCCGGCGAGGACGCCGTGGCCAAGCACTTCGTGGCGGTCTCCACGAACGCCGACCGCGTCGCCGCGTTCGGCATCGACACGGCCAACATGTTCGGCTTCTGGGACTGGGTCGGCGGCCGCTACTCCGTCGATTCCGCGATCGGCCTGTCGGTCATGGCGGCCGTCGGCAAGGAGGCGTTCGCCGAGTTCCTCGACGGCTTCAACATCGTCGACGAGCACTTCCGGACGGCGCCGCTGGAGCGCAACGCGCCGGTGATCCTCGGCCTCATCGGCCTGTGGTACTCCAACTTCCTCGACGCCGACACCCGCGCGGTCCTGCCCTACTCCAACGATCTCGACCGCTTCGCCGCGTACCTGCAGCAGCTGACGATGGAGTCGAACGGCAAGTCCGTGCGCATCGACGGCCAGGCCGTCACCACCGGCACCGGCGAGATCTTCTGGGGCGAACCCGGCACCAACGGACAGCACGCGTTCTACCAGCTGCTGCACCAGGGCACCCGGATGGTGCCGGCCGACTTCATCGGCTTCGCCGAGTCGACCGACGATCTGGCGACGCCCGACGGCGGCAGCATGCACGACCTGCTCATGAGCAACTTCTTCGCACAGACCAAGGTGCTCGCGTTCGGCAAGACCGCCGACGAGGTCGCGGCCGACGGCACGGCGGCGGACATCGTGTCGCACAAGGTGATGCCCGGCAACCGGCCGTCGACGTCGATCCTCGCGCAGCGGCTCACGCCGAGCGTCCTGGGCCAACTCATCGCGCTCTACGAGCACCAGGTGTTCGTCGAAGGCGCGATCTGGGGCATCAACCCGTTCGACCAGTGGGGTGTCGAGCTGGGCAAGACGCAGGCGAGCGAACTGCTGGGCGCGATCACCGAGACGGATCCGCCGGCGACGCCCACGGACCCGTCGACCGACGCTCTCGTCCACTGGTACCGTGCGGCGCGCGGGCGGGCCGTCTGACGGTCCTCCGGATGTCCGGCCGTCACCAAGCCGCCACCGCGTGATGGTCCATCGAGCCGCCGTCGGGCGTCTGACGGTCGTCGACGAGCTGTTCCTGCTCGGCGCCGACGGTCTGCTGCCCGGCGGCGGCTCCGTGCTGCAGGGGCTGCTGCGGTTCGACGAGCCGGTGCCGCCCGCCGCGCTCGCGGACGCGCACGCGGCGCTGGCCGCGGGCCCCCTCTCGGTGCTCGTCGGCGAATCGCGCGTCCTGTTCGCGCGCCGGTACTTCCGGCCCGCGGACGGGGCGCCGTCGCTGCGGGTCGAGACGCGGCCGGTGCACGACGTCCTGACCTGGGCCGATACGCGCGCCGCGGTGCCGCTCGGAGTGCGCCGGGGCGCGCCCTGGGAGGTGGCGACGGCCCCGCTCGCCTCCGGCGGGACGATCGTCTCCCTCGTCTGCTCGCACGTCGTGGCCGACGCCGCGCGGATGGCGAGAGCGGCGCGGCAGGACGGCGTGGCGTCGCCGGGCTCCGGCAGGCGCCGGCCCGGCATCGTCGACGACGCCGTCGACGCCGCCCGGCTGCTGCGGCGCGTCTCGGCCGGCGTGACGCGTTCACTCGGCCGCGGCATCGTCGACGCCGACGCCCGCGCGGCGTTGTTCGCCGCCTCGCGTCCGCGGCCCACTCGTCCGACCTGGCGGCCCGGCCGGCGTCCGCCCACGATCGTCGTGGACGTCGACGCCGCCCGGTTCGACGCCGCCGCACGCCCCGGTTCGACGACCGCGCTGCTCTGCTCGCTCGCCGCCACCGTCGCCGCGTCGGTGGACCCCACGCTCGCCGCCGTGCAGGTCGCCGTGCCGATGAGGACGCCCGGCGGACTCCTCACCGCGGGCGTCTCCGTCGCCCCGGGCGCCGGCCTCGCCGCGATCCGCGCCGCCGCCCGCGCGGCGTATCGGGACGCCTCGGCCGGTGCGGGCCCCCACGCACCGCCCGCCGGGATGCCGGCCGAGCTGCTTCAGGTGCTCGGCCGACGCACCGCCGCGGCTCTCGCCGCCGACCCCGGCTCGGGCGACTGCTTCGCCAGCGATCTCTCGCCGCTCGGCGCCATGTTCGAGCGGATCGGCGATCATCGCGCGTCCGGACTCGCCGTGCGCGCCGTCCGGCCGGGGCTGACGGCCGCCGCCGCGGCCGCGACGTCGTCGATCGCCTCGCTCTGGGCGACGCGCTGCGCCGGCCTCGTCACCGTGTCGGTGACGGCGTCGGACAGCCGCGTCGCCGATCGCGCCGCACTCGCCCGCCTGACGGCGGACGCACTCGAGCGGCACGGTCTGACGGGGTCGGCCTGGACCGATGATGGTTTGTGCACTAATCAATAGTGCGTTAATCTTGTGTCGTGACCACGCACGACGACCCCCTCGCCCTCGACAGGCAGGTCTGCTTTGCGCTCGCCGTGACGAACCGCACCGTGCTCTCGATCTATCGTCCACTGCTCGAACCGCTCGGCCTGACGCACCCGCAATACCTCGTCATGCTCGTGCTCTGGGAGCGCGGGCCGGTGACCATCAAGGAGATCGGCACGCTCGTCGAGCTCGACTCGGCGACCCTGTCTCCCCTGCTCAAACGCCTCGAACGCGCCGGACTCCTCACCCGCGTCCGCAGCACGGCCGACGAGCGAGCCGTCGTCATCGGCCTCACCGAGGCCGGCACCGCGCTGCGCACGCAGGCCGAGACCATCCCGCCCCGGGTCGTCGCGGCGCTCGGCGGCGACCTCACGCTGCTCGAGCGGCTGCGCGACGTGCTGTGGCGCGTCAACGACAACGCGAAAGGAACCCCCGCATGAGCACGTCCGACGCCGCGGGATCGACGGGCGGGACACCCCGCGCCGGGGCCTCGCGTCCCGGCCCGATCCTCTGGCTCCAGTACTGCTTCGGCAAGGTACTGCCCGAATCGATGCACGGCTGGGTGCTGCGCGACCTCACCGGCCCGCGCGCCGTGCCGCGGCACCTGGTGCGGGGCATGGTTCCGTTCCTCCCGATCTTCATCCTGCTCGCGCTCCTGCCCGGCGAGTGGTGGATCGGCGGTGCCTCCGCGCTGCTGGCGATCATCCTGGCGCTCTTCTACTGCCTCGCCTACATGCATCCCAACCGCGAGCGCCGGCTGCTCGCGCACGGCCTGCCCGGCCTCACCGACACCGAATCGGAGATCCGCGCTCAGGCCGAGCGACGCACCGAGTACGAGAGCAAGTACCGCGGGCCGGCCGACCGGCCGCAAGGCTAGACGAGCCGGCGGGTAATCGCGTCGGGCAGCGTACGCAGCGCGAACGCGATCGGCGCCCACGGCCACCGGGGCACCGCTACCTGACGACGTTCGGCCTCGATCGCGCCGACGATCGCCTCGACGCCGGCGGCACGATCGGTCATCAGGGGCGTCGTGAGACCGTCGGTCAGGTCCGTGTCGATGAACCCGGGCTCGATGATCGTGACGACCATCCCGCTGCCGGCGAGTTCGGCCTGCAGCCCCTGACCGAGGGCCGTCAGACCCGCCTTCGACGCGCTGTACGCCGCCTGCGCCTTCGGCATCCCGCGCGCCGCCGCGACGGAGCTGATGAGGACCAGATGCCCGGCGCCCTGTGCGCGGAAGATCTCCATGGCCGCCTCGACCTGGCCGAGGGCGCCGAGGAGGTTGGTCTCGATCGTCTGCCGGTTCACCGCCGCGTGCCCGGTGCCGATCGGCGCGCCCTTGCCGATGCCGGCGTTGACGATCACCCTGTCGACGCCTCCCATCCGGTCCGCGAGGTCGGCGAACGCCGCCGACACCGCCGCGGGATCGGTCACGTCGGCCACCGCCGCGTGCGCCCGGTCGCCGAGCTCGGCCACGAGCGCGTCAAGACGTTCGGCACGACGCGCGACGAGTCCGACCGTCGCCCCGCGGGCCGCGAACACCCGCGCCATGCCCTCGCCGAGGCCGGAGCTCGCCCCGGTGATGATGATTCTGTTTCGCTGCGTCACAGGTATCAGTCTGGCACGGGCGTCATTTCAGCAGCCTCGACAATCGGCGGTCCGCCAGCACACGTCCGCCCGTCTGGCAACCGGGGCAGTACTGGAACGACCGGTCGGTGTAGGAGACCTGCGCGATCGTCGTCCCGCAGACGCCGCACGGCTGCCCCGTCCGCGCGTGGACCCGCAGCCCCGAATGCTTCTCCGCCTTGAGCCGGGCCGCCTGCTGCCCGAGCATCCGATCGGTCGCGGCCAGCAGCTCCGAGCGCATCGCGGCGTGCAGCTCGCGAGCGCGCTCCTCCCCCAGCGCCGCGGCGATCGCGAACGGCGACGTCCGCGCCGCGAACAGGATCTCGTCGCTGTAGGCGTTGCCGACGCCGGCCAGCACCCGCTGGTCGGTGAGCAGCGTCTTGAGCCGGCAGCGATGCGCCGCGCAGAGTTCGACGAACTCGTCGGCCGTGATGGCGAGGGCGTCCGGCCCGAGCGTCGCGACGCGCTCGATGTCACCGAGGTCGCGCACGAGCCACACCGCGACGCGCTTCTGCGTGCCCGCCTCGGTGATGTCGAAGCCCTCGTTCGGGATTCCGCAGTGCACCCGCAGCGCGATCGGCCCCTTGCCGCCCGGACGCGGCGGAGCGGCGGCGAGGGCGTCCGACCAGCGCAGCCAGCCCGCCCGCGACAGGTGGACGACGAGGTGCAGCGGCTCCGAGCCGGCCCCGGGCCCGGCGGCGATGTCGAAGACGAGGTACTTCCCGACGCGCCGCACCCGTTCGATGGTGCGCCCGACCAGCGTCGACACCGGCGGATCGGCCGTCTTGAGCACGGACAGAGACGCGACGTCGACGCGGCGGACGGGCAGCCCGGCGGCACGACCGTCGACGTAGTCGGCGATCGCCGACACCTCGGGGAGCTCCGGCATGGCCCCATCCTGCCGCACGACACCGACGGAAACCCGGCGATGGAATGATGACCAGGGTGAACCAGCTATCCGACGACGACCTCGCCGCCGAACTCGCCGCAGGCGCCGGACGCCTGCTCGTGGCGACCCGAGCGGGCGGGCTCCTCTCCGGGATGCGACTCGGAGACGTCGGCGATTCGGTCGCGCAGACCTGGCTCGCCGCGGTGCTCTCGACGCACCGCCCGCGTGACGCCGTCCGCTCCGAGGAGGCCCACGAGGACCCGCGACGCGCGACGGCCGACCGCGTCTGGATCATCGACCCCCTCGACGGCACCCGCGAATACCGCGAAGGACGCGACGACTGGGCGGTGCACATCGCGCTCACCGTCGGCGGCGAGCCGGTCGCGTCGGCCGTCGCGCTGCCCGCCCGCGACGAGGTGTATCGCTCGGACACCGTCGACCGCGTCGGCGGCGCGCTGACGGGCGTCCTCGTCAGTTCTCGTTCCGGCCACCCGTTCGAGGCCGCAGCCGTGGCCGCGACGCTCGGCATGCGGATCGCGCCGCTCGGCTCGGCGGGCGCCAAGGCGATGGCCGTCGTCCGCGGCGAGGCCGACGCCTACGTCCACGCCGGCGGCCAGTACGAATGGGACTCCTGCGCTCCGGTCGGCGTCGCACTCGCGGCCGGCCTGCACTGCTCCCGGCTCGACGGCTCGCCGCTGCAGTACAACCGGCCGAGCCCCTACCTGCCCGATTTCATCATGTGCCGGGCCGAGATCGCCGCCGACGTCCTCGCCGCCGTCCCGTACTGACGCTCACGCCTTCCACGATGTCCGGCCGAGCGGGCAGCCGTGACGACGTTCTCCTCGGCGAGCCGCTCAGCCGGACGTCCGGGCAGGTGTCGTCGGCCGACGCAACAGGTAGGTGTCCATACACCACCCGCGCTCGGCCCTCGCCGCAGCCCGTCGCCTGACGATCTCGTCGGCGACGTCGCCGACGCGTCCCGCGACCAGCAACTCCCCCGGCAACCCCAGGTAGGCGCCCCAGACGATCTCGTCGTCGGGCGCCGCGACCTCGCGGAACCGGCAGTGGGAGTCGAGCATGACGACGACGGTCGTTCCGGCCGGCACCTCGGTCAGCCGCCGGCCCGTCGTGATGAGCACGGGCTCGCCGATCTCGTTGAGCGCGACGCCGTGGGCGGCCGCGAGAGCCGAGACCGCGCTGATCCCCGGCAGCACACGCCACCTCAGGTCGACGACGCCCGCCAGCGCCCGCGCCAGCCGGACGCTGCTGTCGTACAGCGTCGGATCGCCCCACAGCAGCATGCCCGCCCGGCCGCCCTCGGGAACCTCCCGCGACAGAGCCTGCGCCAACGCGTCGACGCGAGCCGCGTGCCATCGGCGGACCTCGGCGTCGTAGTCCGCCGGACGCCGATCGCGCGGCGGGTCGGGGACGTCGACGAAGGGTGCCGGATCGGTGACGACGGCCTCGACGATCGCCCGCCGCGCGGCGGCCAGCTCCACGGCGGCGGAGCCCTTGTCGAGATGCAGGAAGACGTCGACGGACCCGATCGCCTCGGCGGCGGCGCGCGTCAGCTGTCCGGGATCGCCGGGGCCGACGCCGATGAGCAGCAGTTCCCGGCTCACCGGCGGATCACTCGTCGCCGTCGGACGGCGACCGCACGCGGCGCAGCCCGTGAAAACGAGCCGTGATGTCGAGGATCGACTGGGCGGGCAACAACCGCTTGAGTGCGAACACGAACCGCGCCGAATTGCCCTTGGCGTAGTGCGGCTTCGGGTTCCGCGAGAGCGCCGCCGCGACGAGCGCCCGCGCCAGCGGCTCGACGGCCATCCCGCGATCCTCGTTCCGGGCCGTCGCCGCGGCCACGGTCCGGTACTCCTGCTCGTACGGCGAATCCTTCGCGATGTGATAGCTGCGCCGGTCGCCGATGCCGGTCGCGATCGTGCCGGGCTCGAAGGTGAAGACGGCGATGCCGAACGGCGCCAGCTCCCGGCGTGCGGCGTCGGAGAAGCCGCGCAGTGCGGCCTTGGCCGCCGCGTAGGTCGAACGGAACGGGATCGGCAGGCTGCCGAGCATCGAACCGACCATGACGATCGTGCCGCCGCCCCGTTCCCGCATCCCGGGCAGCACGGCCTTCGTCAGAGCGATCTGCCCGACGACGTTGACGCGGAACAGCCGCTCGACCGCCGACACCGGGACGTCCTCGATCGGGCCGAGCATCGATTCACCGGCGTTGTTGACGAGCAGATCGACCGGCCCGGCCGCCGCCGCACAGGCGACGATCGACTCGTCGTCGGCGAGGTCGAGCTCGAGGTATCGCACGCCGGGCACCTTGCGATCGGCCAGCGCGTCGGGGTGCCGGCTGGTGCCGTAGACGGTGTAGCCCTTCGCATGGAGCTGGGCGGCGACCTCGCGCCCGATCCCGCTCGACGCGCCCGTCACGAGAGCGACGGGCGCGTCGGGATCCGGGTCCGTGGCATCACTCATAGGGCCAACGTACGCCGACCCGATATCGCCGTATCGAGGCCCCGGCCCCGAATATCGCCGTATCGGGGTCCGACGCGGCATCGCGGGTATCGGGGCCTCCGCTGCGAATATTAGGGTGAGAAGACGCGGCCGCCCGGCCGCACCGGGAGGACCCCATGGGCACACTGATCCTTGTCCGTCACGGCAAGGCCGAGCCGTGGGCGGACGGCGGCGACCGCGAACGCCCGCTCGCCAGGCGCGGGCTCCGGCAGAGCGTCGACGTCGGCACCGAGCTGCACGAACTGGGCTGGCGTGCGACGCACGTCTTCTGCTCGCCCGCGCTCCGCACCCGGCAGACGGCCGATCAGCTCGCCGTGACCGCCCTCGCCGAGGGCGTGCCGATCACATACGACGAGCGCATCTACGACGCCTTCGCCGAAGACCTGTACGACATGCTGTCGTCGGCCGACCTCCCCGGCGACGCCGTCGTCCTCGTCGTCGGGCACTTCCCCGGCCTCCCGGAGCTGGCGGCGAGCCTCGACGAACAGTGGACGCCGCGGCCGATGCCGACGTCGGGCGCACTCGTGCTGCTCATCGACGGAAAATGGGCCTCGCTCTCCCCCGGCCGGGGCGAGGTCGTCGCCGCCCTCCTGCGCGACTGACACCCCACCACGGGGCCCCGACCTGCAACGACCCCGTTTCTGTCGGTACCACCTACTACCTTCACCCGCATCACCGACCACCGGTCGGTGCCCGGCCGACGAAGGAGGGCGTCATGGCAGACGGGATACGCGACGACGGCATCGGAGGGCCCGGGGACGGTGCTCCCCGAGAAGCCGCGGAATTCGACGCGCGCTGCGCGCTGGCGTGGCAGGAGTACACCGAAGCCCTGGCGGGTGAGCTGTCGCGGCTCGCCGCCGGCGAGCGATCGGTGCTGGCCACCGACGGGGCCCGCATCCTGGTGGAGTCACACGGCGACCGGCTCTCCGCCCGGCTGCTGCCGGGCGCCCGGGTCCCGCAGGCGCTCGGCCGGCGGGCGGCTCGCCGCGGCTGGCGGGCGGCACCCGGCGGCCGCCGCTTCGTGGGCGATCCGCCGGACGTCGCGACGGCCGCGGCCTGGGCGCTGCAGGAGGTGGCGGGCGCCGTCCACCCCGCGTTCGTCACCCGCGTCGGGCCGCGTCGGCCACACCCGGCGCAGACGGCGGCCGACGCCCGTCCACCCCGGGGCCGGGGTGCGCTCCTGGCGTGGCTCGCGGCGACGATCAACGACGAGACGCTGCTGCGCGCGGATCTCGTCGACGGCGACCGGCTGCACATCGAACGCGGCGCCGCCTGCCTCGTCGTCGCCGTGGACGCCGCGGCGACCACCGTGACCGCGGCGCGGCGCCTGCTCGCACCCGGACCGGATCCGGCGGCCGAGTTCGACGACGTCGAGGACGCGGCCCTCGAGCTCGCGGTCCTGGCCAACGCGCTCAACTCGGGTCCGTCGCTCCCGCGTTTCATCGCGCGCGGCCTCGCCCTGGACGCCGTCGTCGTCCTACGCGCCGGTGACGGTCTGTGGCCGCAGCTCATCGGCGCCGTCGGCGACCTGTTCGACATCGACGCCGATCACCTCGTGCCCCGGCTGCCGACGTTCGAGCCGACTCCCGGGCTGGCGCGTCTGCTCTCGGAGATCGCCGCCGGACACAGCGTCGACGCCACGACGGCGCTGCGGCTGTGCGGCACCGATTCCGAGCCGCTGCGCTCGCATCTCGAGGAGTGCCTGCGTTACCTGCGGGCGCTGCCGGAGGAGGGGCCGCAGCCGGGGCTCGCGGACGACGTCGGCCTCGCCGCGTCGCTGCTGCAGCAGGCCATCGCACTGTGCGAGCCGCCGAGCTTCGGGCGGACCGCATGACCGCCTCGGCCGCGGCGCCGATCTTCCCGCTGCACCGCGTCCTGCTCCCCGGGGAGCGGATGGCGCTGCGGATCTTCGAGCCGCGGTACCGGGAGATGCTCACCGAGGTCCTCGCCGGCGGCCGGCCGGTCTTCGGCGTCGTCCTCATCACACGGGGCAGCGAGGTCGGCGGCGGCGAGACCCGGCACACGACGGGCACGCTCGCCGAGATCGTCGACGTGCATCGGGCGGCCGACGGCAGCGGCGCGATCGCGACGGTCGGCCGGGAGGTGTTCGACGTCGCGCGCTGGCTGCCCGACGATCCCTTCCCGCGCGCAGCCGTCACGACACGGCCGGATCCCACTCCCGCTGCACCGGCCGCGATCGCCGGCCTGCTCGGGGCCGTCGAACGCTACGCCGCGGTCGCCGATCGGCACAGACTGCCCCCTGTCCGTCCACCGGCGCGGGGTCGCCCGGGCGCGCTGCAGGTCGCGACGCGACTGCCGATCGGCGAGGCCGATCGCTACGCCGTCCTCGCCGCACGTACCGAATCCGCCCGGATCGCACTGCTCACCGACGCCGTCGCGGGCCTCGTCGACCAGGCCCGATTCCGCGGGCTCGCGCCGTGACTCGCCGATAGTCTTCTCGGCATGAGCCCAACGGAGCCGACCCCGCTCGCCACCCCGCCGACGTCCGTGGTGGACGCCCTGCCCGCTCTCGCGGCGGCCCTGCCCGACGGAGCGCTCGTCACAGACCCGGACATCGTCGCGTCCTATCGCCAGGATCGCGCACTCGATCCCGGTGCCGGCACCCCGTTCGCGGTCGTCCGGGCCACGTCCACGGCCGACGTCCAGGCCGCGGTGCGGTGGTGCGCCGAACACGGCGTCCCCGTCGTACCGCGCGGCGCCGGGACGGGGTTGTCCGGCGGCGCGTCTGCGGTCGACGGCGGCGTCGTCGTGACGACCGAACGGATGCGCGAGATCACCGTCGATCCGGTGACGCGCGTCGCGGTCTGCCAGCCCGGCCTCCTCAACGCCGAGGTCAAGGCGGCCGCCGCCGCGGCCGGCCTCTGGTATCCGCCGGACCCGAGCTCGTTCGAGATCTGTTCCATCGGCGGCAACACCGCGACCAACGCCGGTGGCCTCTGCTGCGTGAAGTACGGGGTGACCGGCGACTACGTCCTCGGCATGCAGATCGTCCTCGCCGACGGCACCGCCATCCGCCTCGGCGGCCCGAGACTCAAGGACTCCGCCGGTCTCTCCCTGACGAAGCTCTTCGTCGGCAGCGAGGGCACCCTCGGCATCATCACCGAGGTCACCCTCCGGCTGCTGCCTCCCCAACCGCCGTACTCGACCGTCGTCGCGATGTTCCCGACGGTCGCCGCCGCCTCCGCCGCCGTCCTCGCCGTGACGGGCACGCTTCGTCCCGCGGTGCTGGAGTTCATGGACAAGGTGTCGGTCAACGCCGTCGAAGACCATCTGCACATGGGTCTCGACCGCGACGCCGAGGCACTCCTCATCGCCCAGTCGGACGCGCCCGGCGAGGCCGCGGCCGCCGAGGTCGCGACGATCGAGGCCGCCTTCACGGCAGCGGGCGCCTCGGAGGTGTTCTCCACCACCGACCCCGATGAGGGCGATGCGTTCACGGCCGCGCGGCGTTTCGCGATCCCGGCACTGGAGAAGGTCGGTCCGCTCCTCCTCGAGGACGTCGGCGTCCCCCTCCCGGCGCTGCCCGATCTGGTCGCGGGTATCGAGCGGATCGCCGCCGAGCAGCGGGTGCTCATCTCCGTCATCGCCCACGCCGGCGACGGCAACACGCACCCGATCATCGTCCACGATCCCACCGACCCCGACGAGACCGAGCGCGCCTGGATCGCGTTCGGCGAGGTCATGGAGCTGGCGATCTCCCTCGGCGGCACGATCACCGGCGAGCACGGCGTCGGACGTCTCAAGAAGCCCTGGCTGCCCAGCCAGCTCGGCGACGACGTCATCGACCTCACCCGCCGCATCAAGACCGCCCTGGATCCCCAGAACATCCTCAACCCGGGCGCGATCCTCTAGCCGGCCACCCATTCACCAGGCCGCCCGAACGAACAGAACGGCCCCGCGACCGGAAGGTCGCGGGGCCGTCGTCTGTACGCCGGGTTAGCGGTAGTCCCCGCTGAAGCCGTAGTCGTCGAGCGGGACCGCGGCACCCGTCGGCGCACCGAAGGCGCCGTCGGGACCGTAGTAGGTCTCGTCGTAGGACACGGCGTAGGCGGCCGAACGCGCCTCCTCGGTGGGCTGCACCTGGATGTTCCGGTACCGGTTGATACCGGTACCGGCCGGGATCAGCTTACCGATGATGACGTTCTCCTTGAGGCCGACGAGCTTGTCGCTGCGGCTGTTGATGGCCGCATCGGTCAGCACGCGCGTCGTCTCCTGGAACGACGCCGCCGACAGCCACGAGTCCGTCGCGAGCGACGCCTTCGTGATGCCCATGAGCACCGGACGGCCGGCCGCGGGCTCGCCGCCCTCGGCGACGACGCGCCGGTTGGCCGCCTCGAACTCGGCACGCTCGGTCAACGAGCCGGGCAGGAACTCCGTCGAACCCGAGTCGATGATCGTGACGCGCCGCAGCATCTGCCGGACGATCGTCTCGATGTGCTTGTCGTGGATCGACACGCCCTGGCTGCGGTAGACCTCCTGCACCTCGCTGACGAGGTGGACCTGCACCTGCCGCGGGCCCATGACGCGCAGCACCTCGTGCGGGTTGGCGGCACCTTCCATGAGCTGCTGCCCGACCTCGACGTGATCGCCGTCCGACAGCGGACGCTCGATGCCGTCCTCGTGCTTGAAGACGCGCAGCCGCTGCCGCTTGGAGATCTTCTCGAGCACGACCTCTTCGCTGCCGTCGTCCGGGATGAGCGTCAGCTTGTAGAAGCGATCGTCGTCCTCGAGCCGCACGCGACCCGAGACCTCGGCGATCGGCGCCTGGCCCTTGGGCACACGCGCCTCGAACAGCTCCTGGACACGCGGCAGACCACCGGTGATGTCGTCGCCGACACCACCCTGGTGGAAGGTACGCATGGTCAGCTGCGTGCCCGGCTCACCGATGGACTGGGCGGCGACGATGCCGACGGCCTCGCCGATGTCGACGAGCTGGCCCGTCGCCATCGAGCGGCCGTAGCAGGTGGCGCAGACGCCGGTGCCGGTGGTGCAGGTCAGCACGCTGCGGACCTTCACCTCGGCGATGCCCGCCGCGAAGAGCGCCTCGATGGCGGGATCGCCCAGGTCGGCGCCCCGCTCGACGATGACGTTGCCGTCGGTGTCGAGCGCGTCCGCCGCGAGCGTCCGGGCGTACGCCGACGTCTCGACGTGCGCGTCCCGCACGAGCGAGCCGTCCGCCTGCTGCTCGGCGATCCGCACCTGGATGCCGCGCTCGGTGCCACAGTCGGTCTCGCGGACGATGACGTCCTGCGAGACGTCGACGAGACGCCGCGTCAGGTAGCCCGAGTCGGCCGTGCGGAGCGCCGTGTCGGCCAGACCCTTACGTGCGCCGTGCGTGTTGATGAAGTACTCGGCGACGGTGAGGCCCTCACGGAACGAGGACTTGATGGGACGCGGGATGAACTCACCCTTCGGGTTCGTCACCAGGCCCTTCATGCCCGACAGGTTCCGCACCTGCGTCATGTTTCCGGTGGCGCCCGACTTCGGGATCATCGTGATCGGGTTGTTCGCCGGGTAGTGCGCCTCCATCGCCGCACCGACCTCTTCGGTCGCCTGCTTCCACACCTCGACGAGCGCGTCACGACGCTCCTCGGCGGTGAGGGCGCCGCGCTGGAACTTGCGCTCCAGCACATCGGCACGAGCCTCGTACTTGTCGAGGATCTCGGCCTTGTTCGGCGGCACGAGGACGTCCGACATCGCGACCGTGACGCCCGAGCGGGTCGCCCAGTAGAAGCCGGCGTCCTTGAGCTTGTCGACGGTCTGCGCGACCACGATCATCGGGTAGCGCTCGGCGAGATCGTTGATGATCGTCGCCTGCCGCTTCTTCGGCATCTGCTCGTTGACGAACGGGTAGTCCGTCGGGAGCAGCTCGTTGAAGAGGACGCGGCCGAGCGTGGTCTGCGTCGTCCAGGACTCGCCGTGGCTCCAGCCCTCGGGGAAGAGCTCGGCCTCGACGTCCGCGGGCGGACGCTGATCGGACAGCCGCACCTTGATCGGGGCCTGGACGTGCAGCGCACCGCGGTCGCGAGCCATGATCGCCTCGGACGGGTTCGCGTACGCACCGCGCTCCGGCGAGTCGGTGCCCGCCGGGCGGTAAGCGCCCACCGCGTCCTCGTCGAGGGTCGTCAGGTGGAACAGACCGGTCACCATGTCCAGACGCGGCATGGCGAGCGGACGGCCCGAGGCCGGCGACAGGATGTTGTTCGAGGACAGCATGAGGATGCGGGCCTCGGCCTGCGCCTCCGCCGACAGCGGCAGGTGGACGGCCATCTGGTCACCGTCGAAGTCGGCGTTGAACGCCTCGCAGACGAGCGGGTGCAGCTGGATGGCCTTACCCTCGACGAGCTGCGGCTCGAACGCCTGGATGCCGAGGCGGTGCAGCGTCGGAGCACGGTTGAGCAGCACGGGGTGCTCGGCGATGACCTCTTCGAGGACGTCCCACACCGCGGGCCGCTGCCGCTCGACCATCCGCTTAGCGGACTTGATGTTCTGCGCCTGGTTGAGATCGACGAGACGCTTCATGACGAACGGCTTGAACAGCTCGAGCGCCATGAGCTTCGGCAGACCGCACTGGTGCAGCTTGAGCTGCGGACCGACGACGATGACCGAACGGCCCGAGTAGTCGACGCGCTTGCCGAGCAGGTTCTGCCGGAACCGGCCCTGCTTGCCCTTGAGCAGATCGGACAGCGACTTGAGCGGGCGGTTGCCCGGACCCGTCACCGGCCGGCCGCGGCGTCCGTTGTCGAACAACGCGTCGACGGACTCCTGCAGCATCCGCTTCTCGTTGTTGACGATGATCTCGGGCGCACCGAGGTCGATGAGTCGCTTGAGACGGTTGTTGCGGTTGATGACGCGGCGGTACAGATCGTTGAGATCGCTCGTCGCGAACCGGCCGCCGTCGAGCTGCACCATCGGGCGCAGCTCCGGCGGGATCACCGGGACGGCGTCGAGCACCATGCCGAGCGGGGAGTTCCCCGACATCTGGAACGCCGCGACGACCTTGAGCCGCTTGAGCGCGCGCAGCTTCTTCTGCCCCTTGCCGGAGCGGATGATCTCGCGCAGGATCTCGGCCTCGGCGTCGATGTCGAACGACTCGAGCAGCTTCTTGACGGCCTCGGCACCCATCGCGCCCTTGAAGTACTCGCCGTAGCGGTCCTCGAGCTCGCGGTAGATCTTCTCGTCGAGGATCATCTGCTTGGGCTCGAGCTTCTCGAACGTGTTCCAGATGTCCTCGAGCTCGTCCAGGGCGCGCTGCGCGCGGTCCCGGATCTGCCGCATGTTGCGCTCGCCCTGGTCCTTGACCTTGCGACGCGCGTCGGCGCGAGCACCCTCGGCCTCGAGCTGCGCGAGGTCCTCTTCGAGCTTCTTGGCACGCTCGGCGAGCTCGGCGTCACGGGCGTCGGCGAGAGTCTTCTTCTCGACGTCCATCTCGGCCTGCAGCGTCGACAGCTCGTTGTGCCGCATCTCGTCGTCGACGTCGGTGATCACGTACGCCGCGAAGTAGATGATCTTCTCGAGATCCTTCGGCGCGAGGTCGAGCAGGTAGCCGAGCCGGCTCGGCACGCCCTTGAAGTACCAGATGTGCGTGACGGGCGCGGCGAGCTCGACGTGGCCCATCCGCTCACGACGCACCTTCGCGCGGGTCACCTCGACGCCGCAGCGCTCGCAGATGATGCCCTTGAAGCGCACGCGCTTGTACTTGCCGCAGTAGCACTCCCAGTCCCGGGTGGGACCGAAGATCTTCTCGCAGAACAAGCCGTCCTTCTCGGGCTTGAGCGTGCGGTAGTTGATGGTCTCCGGCTTCTTGACCTCGCCGAAGGACCAGTTGTGAATGTCGTTGGCCGTGGCCAGACCGATCTTCAGTTCATCGAAGAAGTTGACGTCGAGCACGCAAACTTCCTTTCCCCTACTGGGTTCTATGTGCCGACCCGCGAACGGGACACGTGGCGAAAAAGACTTGCTGGTCTGCCGGGGTCCGGGCCGGGCCGTCATATCGACGGCCCGGCCCGGCCGCCGGCCTAGTTGGCGAGGTCGTCGACCGTCGCCGACTCGTTGCGCGAGAGGTTGATGCCCAGATGCGCGGCGGCGCGCTCCAGGTCCTCGTCGTCGGTGTCGCCCATCTCGATCGCGGCGCCGTCCGAGCTGAGCACCTCGACGTTGAGGCACAGCGACTGCAGCTCCTTGAGGAGCACCTTGAACGACTCGGGGATGCCCGGCTCCGGGATGTTCTCGCCCTTGACGATCGCCTCGTACACCTTCACGCGGCCGACGACGTCGTCGGACTTGATGGTGAGCAGCTCCTGCAGGGTGTAGGCGGCGCCGTACGCCTGCATGGCCCAGCACTCCATCTCACCGAAGCGCTGACCACCGAACTGCGCCTTACCACCGAGCGGCTGCTGCGTGATCATCGAGTACGGACCCGTCGAACGCGCGTGGATCTTGTCGTCGACGAGGTGGTGCAGCTTGATGATGTACATGTAGCCGACGGCCACCGGGTACGGGAACGGCTCGCCGGAGCGGCCGTCGAAGAGCCGCGCCTTGCCGTCCGGCCCGACCATGACGTCACCGTCGCGGTTCGGCCGCGTCGACGCGAGCAGACCGGTGAGCTCCTCCTCGCGGGCGCCGTCGAAGACCGGCGTCGCCGTGCGGGTGTCCGGGTCCGCCGACATCATGTCCTCCGGCAGGCGCGAGGCCCAGTCCGGCACTCCGGCAGCGACGTCGATGTTCCAGCCGGCCTTCGCGACCCACCCGAGGTGGGTCTCGAGGATCTGGCCGATGTTCATCCGTCGCGGGACGCCGTGGGTGTTGAGGATGATGTCGACCGGCGTGCCGTCCTCGAGGAACGGCATGTCCTCGACGGGGAGGATCTTGCCGATGACGCCCTTGTTGCCGTGCCGGCCGGCGAGCTTGTCGCCGTCCTGGATCTTGCGCTTCTGGGCCACGTAGACGCGGACGAGCTCGTTGACGCCCGGGGGCAGATCGTCGTCGTCGTCGCGGCTGAAGACGCGGACGCCGATGACCTTGCCGGACTCGCCGTGCGGCACCTTGAGGGACGTGTCGCGCACCTCGCGGGCCTTCTCACCGAAGATGGCGCGCAGCAGCCGCTCCTCCGGCGTCAGCTCGGTCTCGCCCTTCGGCGTCACCTTGCCGACGAGGATGTCGCCGTCGCGCACCTCGGCGCCGATCCGCACGATGCCCCGCTCGTCGAGATCCGCGAGGACCTCGTCGGAGACGTTGGGGATGTCGCGCGTGATCTCCTCGGCGCCCAGCTTGGTGTCACGGGCGTCGATCTCGTGCTCCTCGATGTGGATCGAGGTGAGGGTGTCCTCCTCCACGAGGCGCTGCGACAGGATGATCGCGTCCTCGTAGTTGTGGCCCTCCCACGGCATGATCGCCACGAGCAGGTTCTTGCCCAGCGCCATCTCACCGGCGTCGGTGCACGGCCCGTCGGCGAGCACCTGGCCCGCCTCGACGCGCTGTCCCTCGTCGACGATCGGCCGCTGGTTCGCGCACGTTCCGTGGTTGGACCGGGCGAACTTGCGCAGCTGATGCGTCTCGCGGGTGCCGTCGTCGCCCATCACGGTGACGTAGTCGGCCGAGACCTCCTCGATGACGCCCGTCTTCGAGGTGAGGATGACGTCACCGGCGTCGACGGCGGCACGCAGCTCCATGCCGGTGCCGACGAGCGGCGCCTCGCTGCGCACCAGCGGCACGGCCTGACGCTGCATGTTCGCACCCATCAGGGCACGGTTGGCGTCGTCGTGCTCGAGGAACGGGATCATGGCCGTGGCCACCGACACCATCTGGCGCGGCGAGACGTCCATGTACTCGACCTGGCTCGTCGGAACGAACTCGACCTCCGAGCCCTTCTTGCGGACGAGCACGCGGTCCTCGGTCAGCCGGCCCGACGCGTCGGTCTCGGCATTGGCCTGCGCGATGTAGTAGCGGTCCTCCTCGTCGGCCGTCATGTAACGGATCTCGTCGGTGAGGACGCCGTGCTCGACACGCCGGTACGGCGTCTCGATGAAGCCGAAGGGGTTGACACGGGCGTACACGGCGAGCGAGCCGATGAGGCCGATGTTCGGGCCTTCGGGGGTCTCGATCGGGCACATCCGGCCGTAGTGCGACGGGTGGACGTCGCGCACCTCGAGGCCGGCACGGTCGCGGGACAGACCACCCGGGCCGAGCGCGGAGAGACGCCGCTTGTGCGTCAGGCCCGACAGCGGGTTGTTCTGGTCCATGAACTGCGACAGCTGGGAGGTTCCGAAGAACTCCTTGATCGCGGCGACGACCGGACGGATGTTGATGAGCGTCTGCGGCGTGATCGCCTCGACGTCCTGGGTCGTCATCCGCTCCCGGACGACGCGCTCCATGCGGGAGAGGCCGACGCGGATCTGGTTCTGGATGAGCTCGCCGACGGTGCGCAGGCGACGGTTGCCGAAGTGGTCGATGTCGTCGACCTCGACGGGCACCTCGCGGCCCCCGGCGACGGTCATCGTCGGGTTGCTGCGCGGATCGGCCTCGTGCAGGCGGACGAGGTACTCGATCGTCGCGAGGATGTCCTCCTCGGTGAGCACCTGGACGCCGCCGGCCGGAAGGCCGAGCTTCTTGTCGATCTTGTAGCGGCCGACGCGCGCGAGGTCGTAGCGCTTGTCCTTGAAGAACAGGTTCTCCAGGAGCGTCTGCGCCGACTCCTTGGTCGGCGGCTCGCCCGGACGCAGCTTGCGGTAGACGTCGAGCAGCGCCTCGTCGGTACCCGAGGTCGGGTCCTTCTCGAGGGTCGACATCATGACCTCGGAGAAGCCGAAGCGCGCCTCGATCTCCTCCTTCGTCATGCCGAGCGCCTTGAGGAGCACCGTGACCGGCTGCCGACGCTTGCGGTCGATGCGGACGCCGACGGTGTCGCGCTTGTCGATGTCGAACTCGAGCCACGCACCACGACCCGGGATCACCTTGACGCTGTGCAGCGTCTTCTCGGTGGTCTTGTCGATCGTGTCGTCGAAGTAGACGCCCGGGCTGCGGACGAGCTGGCTGACGACGACGCGCTCGGTGCCGTTGATGACGAAGCTTCCCTTGTCCGTCATGACAGGGAAGTCGCCCATGAACACCGTCTGGCTCTTGATCTCGCCGGTGTTGTTGTTGATGAACTCGGCGGTGACGAACAGCGGCGCCGCGTACGTCATGTCCTTGTCCTTGCACTCCTCCAGCGAGGCCTTGACCTCATCGAAGCGCGGATCGGAGAAGGACAGGGACATCGAGCCCGAAAAGTCCTCGATCGGGGACAGCTCTGCGAGGATGTCCTCGAGGCCGCCTGTCGGGTTCCGGTCACCGCGGGCGATCGCGCGCTCACGCCACTCGGGCGCTCCGATGAGCCACTGGAACGACTCGATCTGGACGTCGAGCAGCCCCGGAACCGCGAGCGGCTCGGTGAGCTTGGCGAACGACGCCCGGCGAGGGGCGCCGGGAATGGATCCGACGGTTGCCTGTGACGAGATCGACGGGGACTGGCGGGAGACTGCCAAGGTGCGTCCTTCCGGCACTAACTTCTTTCGCGCCCGCCTGCAGCAGGACGTGGTCCGGCCTGCAGGGGTGGGCCTATGGGTGGGGCGATCGCCGACGACACCCTGAGTGGAAGGAGACACCACGCCCAGCCCCGCGCTCAGCACACGGTCGGGGTGGTGAAACAACAGACAGACAGGAGGCAGCCAGCGCAACATCTGACAGTATCACAGATCCATCAGGCATGCCACACGAACCGCGAACAGACATCGCGGCCTGCCACTCGCCCGTCCCGGACCTCCCCCGACATGCACGTCAGGAGCACCACGGACGGCGCCCTTCCGCGCTCGACACCGGTCGGCTGGCTACCTCCGGTGCGGCGCGTTCACCTAGCGTGCGCCCTCGGCCCGCGCACGTCAAGAGGAACTCCGGGAGAGGACGACGGACGCGACGGCGGCGTCAGGCCTCGTGCTTGTGGACCGTCAACTCCTCCGTCGCGGAGTCGTCGCCCGACTGCAGAACGGTCCCGCCGACGGGCACCGATTCCGTCCGCTCCTCGGAGTTCATGTCGTCGAGGATCGCCTTCTGGGCGTTCGGCGGCAGCGTGTGCAGGATCTGCCGGACACGCTCACGGCGCCGCGCGACGGCCTGCCGGAACGGCATGCCGGGCGTCGCCTGCATCTGCGGTGCGAGCCCCTCGATCTCCTCGACGCCGCCGGCGTGGTGACCGGACGCGAAGAGCTCCTTCTCGCGCTCGATCTGGGCCGAGTCCTTCTCCTCGGACATGCCGATCGGCCCGGCCATCCGGCCGTTGAGGAACTGCTTGACCACCGGCTCCTCGCTGGTCAACAGCACCTCGCGCGGGCCGAACATGACGAGCCGCTTGAGGAACAGCATCCCGATGTTGTCCGGGACGGTGCGTGCCAGGTTGATGTTGTGCGTGACGATGAGCATCGTCGCGTCGATCTGCGAGTTGACGTCGAGGAAGAGCTGGCTGATGTACGTGGTGCGCACCGGATCGAGGCCGGAGTCCGGCTCGTCGATGAGGATGATCTTCGGATCGAGGACGAGGGCGCGGGCCAGACCGGCGCGCTTGCGCATACCGCCCGAGATCTCGCCGGGCAGCTTGTCCTCGGCGCCGAGGAGGCCGACGAGCTCCAGCTTCTCCATCGTGATCTGGTGGATCTCCGACTCCTTCTTCTTCGTGTGCTCACGAAGCGGGAAGGCCGTGTTCTCGTAGAGGTTGATGGAGCCGAACAGCGCGCCGTCCTGGAAGAGGACGCCGAACATCTTCCGGATCTCGTACAGCTCCTTCTGATTGCACGTCATGATGTCGACGCCGTCGATGACGATCGACCCCTCCTCGGGGTGCAACAGACCGATGAGCGACTTGAGGAAGACGGACTTGCCGGTGCCGGAGGGGCCCAGCAGCGCGCTGACCTCCCCCGTGGGCAGCGTCAACGAGATGTTCTCCCAGATCTGCTGCGAGCCGAACCGCTTCGAGAGCCCGGTGACCTTTACCTCAACGCCCATGTCGCAGTTCCCTCGTCTTCACTCGGCGCCCGCCGGGGCGCGGCCGTACCAGCGGAGTGGCTCGAATCACTGTAACCGATCGACACGTCTGTCCCTACCCACGCCGTCGACGACGAGGGCCCGCCGACATGGATGTCGGCGGGCCCTCGTGAGCGCGATGCGCAGGTGTTACTTGACCGAGACCTTGGCGCCGGCGGCGGCCAGCTTGTCCTTGGCGGCCTCGGCGACGTCCTTGTCGACCTTCTCGAGGATGGCCTTCGGCGCGCTCTCGACGAGCTCCTTGGCCTCCTTCAGGCCGAGGCCCGAAACGATCTCGCGGACGACCTTGATGACGCCGATCTTCTTCTCGCCGGCGGCCTCGAGGACGACGTCGAACTCGTCCTGCTCGGCCTCGGCCTCAGCGGCGGGGGCGGCGGCGGCAGCGACGGCGACCGGCGCGGCGGCGGTGACCTCGAAGACGTCTTCGAACTTCTTCACGAACTCCGAGAGCTCGAGCAGGGTGAGTTCCTTGAACTGCTCGATGAGCTCGTCAGCGGTGAGCTTCGCCATGGTGACGTTCCTTTCTTCGTGCGCGTCGCGCACTTGTTCTGCGGTGGTGAAGCCGGCGGACCGCTAAGCGGCCGCCTCCTCCTTGAGCTTGTCTTCCAGAGCCGCGGCAAGACGCGCGACCTGCGATGCGGGAGCGTTGAACAGCCCCGCAGCCTTCGCCAGACTGCCCTTCATGGCGCCCGCGATCTTGGCCAGGACGACCTCGCGGGTGTCGAGGTCAGCAATCGCGTTGACCTCGTCCACGGACAGCGGCCTGCCGTCCATGTATCCGCCCTTGACGACGAGCTGCTTGTGGTCCTTGGCGAAGGCCTTGATGGCCTTCGCGGCGTTGACCGGCTCGCCGTTGATGAACGCGATCGCGGTGGGGCCGATGAACAGTTCGTCCATCCCCTCGATGCCGGCTTCGGCAGCGGCGCGCTTCACCAGGGTGTTCTTGGCGACGGAGTAGGTGGTTTCCGCACCGAGCGAACGCCGCAGCGCGGTGATGTCTGCGACCTTCAGTCCGCGGTACTCGGTGACGACCGTCGCCGTGGACGTGCGGAACTGCTCGGTGATCTCCGCGACGGCGGAGACCTTCTCAGCATTGGCCATGAATTGTGCCCTCCTCTCATTGCCTCGAGTCGGTCAGCGGTTGCCGATGAAAGAGGCGACGAGACGACGAACGCCCCGGACGCAGGGCGTACGGGGCGCGTGATGACCACCGGCCTTCACCTCGGCACCGGGCGCTATCGCCACGGGACCTCGATGCGCGTCGCGAGCGACGCACGGCGGTCGGGGCAGGCGAACCTGCCGACACATCCTCGTTCTTCCTGCGTGGGCCGCCGGCGTCTGGCCGGTCCTTCGATCCGCGCGACGCGAGCGTCGCCCGATGACCAACGGTCTGTGGTTGAACTGAAACACCATGCGACACCGACCGGCGGCGCACGGATTCCACCGCAGGAATCTACCGGATGCCGTTCGCCGGGCCAAATCGGCGCGGACGCCTACGCGAAGCCCTGCGCTATGCCGGACTCTTCGATAAACCGCGAGCTACCGCACGGTCACGATTGCACACTCGTAACAATTCGTCGGCGCCAGACGTTTAATGTGTGTGAACCAGGACACAGGTGTCCTCGCGTCGGCCGCCGTTCGACCCGGCCGCGGCGGCTTTCCTGCGTCCGAAGGACCCGCAGGACGAGCCGAGGAGGGTGAGCGCCGTGGCTGTTCCGACCGGTGACATCGAACAAGCGCATCGATGGAGCCCACGCGATCGCCCCCGGGCCGGCACCGCCGCGCCGCGACAGGCGGCGCCCGTGCCGCCGTTGCATCGTCATCCGCATCGCGCCGCGCCCCTCGGCGATCCCACCGGCGGCGCCGACGCCCGCGGCTGGCGCGAACTCGTCGACGGCACGCCCGAACACCCGCGCATCTCCGTCGACCGGTCCGTGACGTTGACGATGAGCGACGGCGTCACACTCGCCGCGACCGTCGTCCGGCCCGCCGACGCCGCCGGCACGCCCGTCGCCGCTCCCCTGCCGGCGCTGCTCAACGCCAACCCCTACAACCGGGCGCTCCTCGACGTCGTCGACGCCTGGCTCCACGCCCCGGTGCTCGGCAAGGGGCTGCGCACCGTCGGCGGTCGCGTCGACCTGTCCGGCACACCGCTGGCCGGCGTCACCGACCTCACCCGCACGCTGGCCGGTGGTGCGCTGGACGTCTTCGGCATCAACCGATCCCTCGTTCGCAGCGGATACGTGCAGGTCGTCGTGGACGTCCGCGGCACCGGGGCGTCGCACGGACGATGGGACATCCTCGGCGAGCGCGAGCAGCTCGACACCGTCGAGATCCTCGATTGGATCGCCGAGCAGCCGTGGTGCGACGGCGCGATCGGCATGGCCGGCTGGTCCTACAGCGCGATCAACTCGCTGCAGGCCGGCGACAAGGGGCATCCCAACCTCCGGGCGATCTTCGCCGTCGAGGGCTGCGAGGACATCGTCCGCGACATGTTCGCCACCGGCGGGCTCCCGTCGGTCTTCCTGCCGATCTGGCTGATGGGCGTCAACCTGCTCAAATGGCTGCCGAATCCGGCGACGCTGCCCGGCGACGTCCGCCACGGCGCCGCATTCGGCTGGCTGCGCGACCGCGTCCGCAGCCCGTTCACCGAGGTCGCCTCGCTCGCCAACGGCTTCGCCACCGGCAACGACCCCCGGATCTACGACGATCCCTACTTCGACGTCCGCGATCCGATCGTCGAGGAGATCACGGCGCCGACCTTCCTCTACGGCTCGTGGCACGACACCTTCGCCCGCGCCGCGCCGCGCACCTACGCCCGGCTGCCGCTGCCGCCGGGCGCCAAACAACTCGTCATGGGCGACGGCTACCACCTCAATCCCGGCATCGGCTTCGGCGGGCCGGTCGATCCGCCGCGCGTCGACGTGCTCGAACGCGCCTGGTTCGACCACTGGCTCAAAGGCGTCGACAACGGCGTCGACTCCTACGGACCGGTGACGGTGCGCCAGCAGGGCGGCCCGTGGACGAGCCGCGAGACCCTCGCCGCCCCCGACGTCCGGACCCGCAAGCTGGTGCTCGCCGCCGAGTCCTCCGGCACGGCCCGGCACGCCGCCTTCGACGGCACCGCCGGCACCACGCCGGGCGAGCGGACGACGGTCACGGTGCGTCCGACGCTGCACAGCGCGGTCTCGCGGACGGCCACGGCCGCCACAGCCGGCGTCACCGGCGTCTACGGGCGCTGTTTCACCACCGACGCCCGGTTCTCCGAGCGGGGTGCCGCCACCTTCACGACACCGCCCGCCACCGAGCCCGTCGTGCTGTCCGGCTCGCTCAACCTCCACCTGCGGACGACGACCGTGACGGCCGAAGGCGTCTGGATCGTCACCGTCAACGACGTCGCGCCGGACGGCGAGTCGACCGTCCTGACCAGCGGCGCCCTGTTGTCCAGCAACCGCGCCGTCGACCCCGAGTTCAGCGAGTACGACGAGCACGGCGTCCTGCTCTCGCCCCATCACCCGCTGTCGCTGCGCCGCCGCCTGCCGGTGCTGCCCAAGCGGCCGGTCGAACTCGACATCGACCTCGTGCCCACCGAGGCGCGCCTCGAGATCGGGCACCGGCTGCGGATCGACGTCTTCGCCAGCGGCATGCCGCGCTACCTGACGATCGTCCCGGACCTCATCAAGACGCGCCTGGCCCCGCAACGCATACTGCTCGACCCGGACCACCCCAGCCACCTCACGCTCCGGGCCGCCGGCTCGCCCGGCTGGTGGTGACGTCCGCCGGCGCTCACCGAGCACCGGGCACCGGGCACCGGGCACCGGGCACCGGGCACCGGGCACCGATGAGCGTCAGGGAAGCGTCGTCCGCAGCACGAACTGCACCTCGGGCCCCATGACGACGCCCGCGAGCTCGGCGAACGTCACGACGAACGACGGACCGTGCGGCGGATCCGGGGCCGGATCGAGGTGATGGGCGAGTTCGTGCAGCACGACGAGCTCGCGCATCGCCCAGCCCGCCGGCAGCGCGATCACAGCCGGCTCACCGGCTCGTGCGGCCTCGTAGTGGGCGCGCGTCGCACCGGCCCGTCGCCGGACCCGAACCGGTCGACGCGCCTTGGGGAACGCCGCCTCGACCGCCCGCGACGCGAGCACCTCGTCGACATATCGCTGCACGCCGGCGACGTCGCCGAACCGCGCCTCCGGCGGCAGGCTCAGCTCCGCGCCGTGCATCCGCACCGTCCCGCCGCGTTCGAACATCCGCGCCACCATGTCTTCGGCGGCGTAGACGTCCGCGCGACGCGCGTCACGCACCCGACTCACCCCTCCTACCGCGCATGATCGCCGGCGCGGCCCGCGTCATGCACTCTCCTCTCGACCACCCCGCAGCCGGCCTCGTGCGCCGCCGAGCCGTTCGTCCGGACGCAGCTTGGCGCGTCGTCCCGCGCGGTCGCCCGCCCGGCGGGCGGCCTCGGAGTATCCGGCCGACGCCGAGGTCGGACGCCACGTGCCGCGCGCCGACGACTGCGCCGTGTGGAAATCGCGCACCTCCACCTCCTTGTGCCGCAGCGCGACCTCCGTCGACGCCGCAGGCCGCTCCGCGACGGCCGCGGCGCGGGCGTCGTCCCGGGCCTGCGTCAGACGCAGGCCGATGCGTTGCGCGAAGGCCGTCTGGAAGTTGAGCCGCGCCGTGATCGGTGCGACGGGCGCCTCCTCGACCTCGCGCCGTCGCCACCGGCCCTCGGTCCGGGTCACGACGCGCAGCGCCGTCTCGCCCCGATAGTCGCCCGAAGCGATGTAGGCGTCGCTCGACGCGACCATCTGGACGACGAGCGAGGCGTACAGCGCCGACGTCACGTCGATGTCGTCGGAGAAGCCGTAGGCCAGCACATACGTCGAATCCCGCGCGACGTCGACGACGACATCGTTGCCCGCTGCGATGACGGCGAACAACTGCACGTAGGTCTTGAGCCCGCGCCTCCCCCGCGGGCCGATCTCGATGCGCCGCTGCTCCGGCGAGACGCGTCGGCGCGCCGCCGGGTCGTGCGCCCGGGCCACCGCGAGATCGATCGCGGACGCCGTGGCGAGTCGCTGCGCGGCCGCCATGAACGCCTCCGCCTCATGCGGATTGTCTGTGCCTTCCGCCTGCCGGAGCAGCCCCCCGATGCGGGCCAGAAGCCTGTCGTCTGCCATGGCCCACACGATAGGAGGCGCGACCGGTGATCAGGCCGGGCACCGGCGCCCGATCGGCCGATCTGTGGACGGCCACGGAAACTTCGCCCGCGGCGCCGCCGCCGTCCACAGCCTTCACTCCGCCGGCGCCGCGCTGCGCGAGAATGTCCCCATGCCGATCGACCCCGGCCCGTCCCGGTTCGACTTCGCCGACCTCGACTTCGGCGACGACGACTTCGTCGCGGCCGGCGGCGATCTCGCACCGTCGACGCTGCTGGCCGCCTACCGTCACGGGCTCTTCCCCATGCCGCTCGCCGACGAGTCCGGCGCCGAGCGGCCGTCGTGCCACCGGACCGGCATCGGCTGGTGGTCGCCGCTGCGACGCGGCGTCCTGCGTCCGCACGAGTTGCGCGTCAGCGGCTCGCTGCGCAAATCCGTGCGTCGTTATCGGACGAGCGTCGACCGCGCCTTCGCGGACGTCGTCGCCGGCTGCGCCGATCCGTCCCGTCCGCACGGCTGGATCGACGACGAGATCGCCGCCGCCTACCTCACACTCCACCGACTCGGCTGGGCGCATTCCGTCGAGGCGTGGGACGACGACGGCCTCGCCGGGGGGCTCTACGGCGTGCGGATCGGCGCGCTGTTCGCGGGCGAGTCGATGTTCCATCGGCGGCGCGACGCGTCGAAGGTCGCCCTGGTCCGGCTCTGCGGGCTGCTCGGTCCGGGCTCGGTGGTCGACACGCAATGGCTGACGCCGCACCTCGCCTCCCTCGGCGCAGGCGAGATGGAGCGCGCCGACTACCTCGCGCTGCTCCCCCGGCTCATCGCCGACCGCTGACGCGCCGGACGGACACGCCCCCGGCGGCCGTGGGAGCCGCCGGACTCTTGACACCCGTCGTGACGGTCCTCATAGTGTCTCCTGAAGAGCGCTACTGAAGCGCTTCAGTACGGCCGTCGGGCGACGGCCCGGCTCGAAGAACCTGAAGGAGAAGGACATCCCGATGAGCGACATCCGGATCGCCGTGCTCGGCGTCGGACTGATGGGCGCCGACCACGTCCGGCGGCTGAGTTCGGTCACCCACGGCGCGCGGGTGACCGTCGTCAACGACTTCGATCCCGCCCGCGCGCGGCAGATCGCCGCGCTCGCGCCCGGCTCCCGGGTGGTCGACGACCCCCTGGCCGCGATCGCCGCCGACGACGTCGACGCGGTCGTCATCGCCACTCCGGGCGCCGTCCACGAACCGCAGGTCCTGGCCTGCCTCGAGCACGGCAAGCCGGTGCTGTGCGAGAAGCCGCTGACGACGGACGTCGAATCGTCGCTGCGGCTCGTCGAGGCCGAAGCCGCGCTCGGCCGCAAGCTCATCCAGGTCGGTTTCATGCGCCGCTTCGACCACGAGTACGCGCAGCTGCGCACCCTCATCGAGTCCGGCGACCTCGGCGAGCCGCTCGTCGTCCACTGCACTCACCGCAATCCCGCTGTACCGCCGCATTTCGACAGCGACATGATCGTCCGGGACTCGCTCGTCCACGAGGTGGACGTGACCCGCTTCCTGCTCGGCGAGGAGATCGTCTCGGTGCAGGTGTTGCGGCCACGCGCCAACGGCCACGCGCCCGCCGGACTGCAGGACCCGCAGCTCGCGATCTTCGAGACGACGTCGGGCCGGATGGTGACGGCCGAAGTGTTCGTGACCACCGGCGTCGCCTACGAGGTGCGCACCGAGGTCGTCGCCGAGCTGGGCAGCGCGACGATCGGTCTCGACGTCGGCCTCGTCCGGACGGCGCCCGACGGCCGCCGCGGCGGCACCATCACCCCGGGCTTCCGCGAGCGCTTCGGACAGGCCTACGACACCGAGATGCAGCGGTGGGTCGACGCCGTCCGCTCGGGCGCGGGCGTCGACGGCCCGGGTGCCTGGGACGGCTATGCGGCGACGGCCGTCTGCGAGGCGGGCGTCGCGTCGCTGCACTCCGGCGAGCGGGTCGTCGTCGAGCTGGCCGACCGCGCCGCCCCCCCGCTCAGCGACAGATACCGGCGAGTAGAAAGACGTTCAGCCGAGCCGCGGCGGACCGTGGGTGCCGCGCAGCACCAGTTCCGGCTCGAGCACCGTCTCGACCGGCTCCGCCGACGGGTCCTCGAGCCGGCGCGAGACGAGCCGTACCGCCTGCTCGGCGAGCCGCGGCGCGTCCTGGCGCACCGTCGTCAGACCGATCGGCAGCAGCCCCGAGAACGTGTCGTCGTCGAAACCGACCACCGAGACGTCGCCCGGGACGTCGACGCCCTGGCGCGACAGCGAGAACATGACGCCGAACGCGCAGCGGTCGTTGCTCGCGATGACCGCGGTGGGCATCGGATCGGCGGCTCCGATCAACTCGGCCGCGGCGATGCCGGCCGCCTCGTCGTGCGCGCCCGGCAGCACTCGCGTCGCGGCGTCCAGACCGTGCGCATGCATGCCCGCCCGGTAGGCGTCACGACGTTCGGCCGCGCCCGGGCCGTCACCGCCGTCGACGTGCCAGATCGCCCGGTGCCCGAGCCCGACGAGGTGGTCGACGGCCATGCGCACCCCCTTCCCGTCGGCCGTCCGGATGCTGTCCACCCGGTCCGGCGGCAGCTTCCGCCCGAGGACGGCCACCACCGCGCGATCGGCGAGCGAGAGCAGGTAGTCGGCGCTCTCCCCCGGGCCGAGCAGAATGAGCGCCTCGCAGCTGTGGCCGAGCAACGCCTCGGCGGCCTTGCGCTCACCGCGGCCGGGTGCGCTGACCGAGAGCAGCAGCTCGTAGCCGGCGGCCTCGACCAGCGGATAGAGCTCGGCGACGAGATCCGCCTCGAACGGTTGCCGGATGTCCAGGAGGACGCCGATCGTGCGGCTGCGCTCTCGCGCCAGCAACCGGGCGGCGTTGTTCGGCTGATAGCCCAGCTCTCGCGCCGCGTCGAGAACGCGCTCCCGAGTCGCCTCGCCCGCCCCCGGCTTGCCGCTGAGGACAAGCGAGACCAGCGTGCGCGAGACCCCCGCCCGCGCGGCGACGTCGTCCATCGTCGGCCGCCGCCCCCGCTGCGACGTCCGTCGCCGCCCGCCGGTTCCCTCGGCCACACCGCCTCCGTCCACAGCCCCTCGACACGCCCGGGCGGGACGATCGTACGTCGCCCACCATCGCCTTGTTAGCAAAAAAGATGCTAACCTTGCTTACGACAGCGCACGAGACGACGAGCAGAAGGAGCCGGCCATGGCCGACGACACCAAGAGCACCACGACCGATTCCCCCATCTCGATCCCCGGCATCGATCCCGCCCTCATCGAGGAGCGCATCGCCCGCATCCGCGAACTCAACGAGGAGCTTCTCACCGTGGCCAAGAGCGCGGGCAACGCCACGCTCGACGCGTACGAGTCGGCCCTGACCAACCTCCTGCAGTTCCAGACGAAGGTCGCCGAGCGGAGCCAGCTCGACTGGGTCTCGGCCATCGCCTCCGCGCACGCGTCGTTCGTCCAGGACCTCAGCTCGGCCTACCTCAAGGCGGCGCGCGAGGGCCTCAAGTAAGTCCTCGACACACGACCGACGGCCGGCACCGCGAAGGTGCCGGCCGTCGTCGTCTGCGCGCTCAGGCCCGCGAGCGGCGCACCGCGTTCGCGTCGACGAACCCGCGATAGACCTCCAGCAGCGCCCGGCGCTGGGCCGAGGTCAGCTCGTCGGCGGCCCTGATCGCCTCCGGCAGCCCGCGCTCCTCCTCCGGCTCCACGTGGACGAACCCGGCCGCGCGATACAGCTCGTCGACGCTGAGGTCGAGGCTGTCCGCGATGGACGCCAGCACCGCCTCCGACGGCGCCCGCAGCCCCCGCTCGATCTGCGAGAGATACGGATTGGAGATACCGACCGCTTCGGCGAGTTGCCGCATCGGCAGCGCCGCGAGCTCGCGCTGCTGCCGGATGAACGCACCGAGGATCATCGATCGCCGCTCGTTGGACATGCCCATGATCGTAGGAGCAGCGGCGCGGTCGGCGGCCCCCACCCGGGAGCCGGCGACGCGCCCCGTCCCTGCTATCCGTTGCCGGTGACCTGCGTGTTGTCGACGGCCTTGTCGACGAGTGTCTTGAGCGCCGCGTCGCCGATCGGAGACGCGCCGAAGGCCAGCGTGACAGGCGTCGTCAGTGCGACGGCCAGGTAGAGCGTGTCGCCCTGGACGCCCGCGTCCGGCGTGGCCACCCGGATCTCGGCGCGGACGAGCGCGGCGTTGACCTTGGCCTTGGACAGGAACGACGTGCGGACGTCGGTGACCGTCGGCTCCGAGGGGTCGGCGGTCACATAGCCGGCGCTCGACGGCAGGCAGTGCAGCACCTTCCGGGCGATCTCCTCGGCCGTTCCGGTGACGCCCCCCAGCTCGGCGATGGCGAAGTTGGCGGCCCACTTGCCGCCCGCGGTCTCGTGCGCGACGGCGCGCGCCGCGGTCGCGAACGGCAGCTCCATCCCGGTGTCCTCGACCCAGCCGGCCGGGACGTGCTCGGCCGGGGTGTTGATCTTCGTCAACGACAGGCCCGGGCCGGTCTGCGTGGCCGACAGGCGACCGGCCGTGCAGTCGGCCGGTCGGGCCGGCGTCGTCGAGGTCGACGTGCCGGTCGACGGCGGAACCGATGACGACGTGCTCGCCACCGTCGTCGAGGTGGGCGTCGGGTCGTCCTTCGCCTCGTCCCGGGAAGTGAGGAAGAACGCCGTGCCGCCGCCGATGATGAGTACGACGACCGCCGCGATGGCGACGGGCAGCCACGGGAAGCCGCCCTTCTTGCCCGGCGGCGTCCCCCCACCGGGCGGCGGTCCCTGCGGGGGCCCGTAGGCGTTGCCCGGCGGCGTCCCTCCCGGCGGCGGTCCGTACGCGCCTTGCGGATACTGCCCGTAGTCCTGCTGCGGGTAGCCCTGCCCGGACGGGCCCGGCTGCGCGCCGTAGCCGGACGTGTACTGCCCCGAGGGGTATTGACTCGTGCCGGACGCGTACTGCGGGCCGGAATCGGACGTCGGGTACTGCCCGTCGGGGAACTGCGCGGTGGAACCTCCCGGCCAACCGCCCTGCCCGTCGGCCGGCCGCTCGCCCTGCCCGCCACCGAAGCCGGTCGTCGGCCGGCCGATCTGGGTCTCGTCGTCGTTGCCCTGTCCCCACGGCTGGCCGGGGCCGGATCCTGGTCCGCTCATCGCACTCTCTCCCTGGTAAGGATTGCTGAAGTGAGACTAACAAAGACGAAAGTCAGAGGAAAGCGCTTGCCGAGAAACGACGACGCGGCCCGCATCGCTGAGCGATGCGG
>JBGANR010000040.1:0-8741 GCA_044222225.1 Mycobacteriaceae bacterium | reverse complement strand
ACAACCGGGGCCGCCGTTTTGATTCCGCAAGACAGTGACATTAACTCACTGTTTCGTTCATAATGGGTTTCCGACCTCAGACCGCCGGCGCCGCATCGCCCGCCTGCATCAAAGGACTGTTATGACGGCCCATGAACAGCATCCCTCCCGCAGTGGCGAACCCGACACGGACGACGCCGTCGGGCGGACGCCGTCGTCGGACTACGTCCGCTCGCTCGCTCGCGGACTGGCCGTCGTCCGCGCGTTCGACCAGGACAGCCCGCGGCAGACCCTCAGCGACGTCGCCCGCAAGACCGGCCTGACGCGCGCGACCGCCCGCCGCTTCCTGTTGACGCTCGCCGAACTCGGCTACGTCGGCACCGACGGCACCTTGTTCCGGCTCACCCCGAAGGTGCTCGAGCTCGGCTACAGCTATCTCTCGAGCCTGCTGTTGCCCGAGCTCGCCGAGCCGCACCTGGAGGCGCTCAGCGCGACGGTGGGCGAGTCGTCCTCGGTGTCGGTCCTCGACGGCACCGACGTCGTCTACGTCGCGCGGGCCGAGGTGTCGCGGATCATGACGGTCGGCATCGCGATCGGCAGCCGGTTGCCCGCGTATGCCACGTCGATGGGGCGCGTCCTGCTCGCCGCGCTGCCCCCGGACGAGGTGGACCGGCGCCTGGCGGAGACCGCACCGGCCGCGTTCACCGAGCACACCGTCACCGATCCGGCCACTTTGCGGGAGGTGATCGCCCGCGCCCGCGAGGACGGTTTCTGTGTGCTCGATCAAGAACTGGAGCTGGGGCTGCGATCGCTCGCCGCACCGATCGCCGACCGGGCGGGCGTCGTGGTGGCGGCCGTCAACATCTCGACGCCCGCCGCGCGCTACACGCAGGACGAGATCGTCGACGTCCTCGTGCCGGCGTTGCTCACGACGGCGGCGGACATCAGCGGCGATCTGGCCGCGGCCGCTCGCTGAGGGTGCGCGGCGCCTGATCGTCGTTCGTACCTCGGGCAGGCCGGGTGGGCAGCCCTTTCGCGGGTTTCGCCCGCGGTAGCATGACCGGGAGCCGGGGCGCCCACCGTGCGCAGCGGCGATGCCGGGCGGCGTCGCCGGAGACGAGGCGGGGCGGAGGTGCGATGGACGGCACGAACGGCGGAACCGGCACGGTGAGGCGTACGCGCGATCCGGCGCGGACCCGCGGCGACATCCTGCGGATCGCCACCACCGAGTTCGCGGAGAAGGGGCTGCGCGGCGCGCGCATCGATGAGATCGCGGCGAAGACGGCCACCACCAAACGGATGCTCTATTACTACTTCGGCGATAAGAACGGGCTTTACCGCGCCGTCCTGGAGAACGCCTATCGCAAGATCCGCATCGAGGAGTCGGCCCTCGACGTCGAGCATCTCGCCCCCGAGGACGCATTGCGCGCCGTGGCCGAGCTGACCTTCGATCACCACGAGGCACATCCCGAGTTCACGCGTCTCGTCGCCGGCGAGAACATGCTGCACGGCGAGAACCTCGCCGCGATCGACGACATCGCCGACCTGCAGCAGCCGGCGGTCTCGACACTCAAGGCGATCCTCGATCGCGGGCGCGAGACCGGCGTGGTCCGCGCGGACGCGGACGCGCTCGATCTGCACGCCCTCATCAGTGCGTTCGCCGTCTTCCGCATCGCCAACCGCTACACCTTCGCGGTCCTGTTCAGTCGAGACCTCGCCGCCTCGGCGCACCGTGACCGGCTGCGCCGCATGATCGGCGACATCGCGATCGCCTACGTCCGGCCGGTGGAGTCCTCGGGCTGAGGGGGGTGAACGGGGCGCCGGGCGGACGGCCCGCGGGCGCCGCTCGCCGTCGCCTCATAGAATGTCCGAGTGACCAGCGCCGCATCCGAGAACCCCCACGCCGACCTGCCCACGAGCTGGAACCCCGGCGAGGTAGAGGCGCAGCTCTACCAGCACTGGGTGGACGCCGGCTACTTCACGGCGGACCCGTCGAGTGAGAAGCCGCCGTACTCGATCGTGCTACCGCCGCCGAACGTCACCGGCAGCCTGCACATGGGGCACGCGCTCGACCACACGATCATGGACGCGCTCACCCGCCGCAAGCGGATGCAGGGCTACGAGGTGTTGTGGCTGCCGGGCATGGATCACGCCGGTATCGCGACGCAGACGCTCGTCGAGAAGCAGCTCGCGCAGCAGGGTGTGACCAAGGAGGAGCTCGGCCGCGAGGCCTTCATCGAGAAGGTCTGGGAGTGGAAGGCCACCTCGGGCGGCACCATCCAGGACCAGATGCGGCGGATCGGCGACGGCGTCGACTGGAGCCGTGACCGCTTCACGATGGACGAGGGCCTTTCGCGGGCCGTCCAGATCATCTTCAAGAGCCTCTACGACGCCGGCCTCATCTACCGCGCCGAGCGGCTCGTCAACTGGTCGCCGGTGCTGCAGACGGCGATCAGCGACATCGAGGTGAAGTTCGAGGAGGTCGAGGGCGAGCTCGTCAGCTTCCGCTACGGCTCGATGGACGACGCCGAGCCGCACATCGTGGTCGCCACCACGCGGATGGAGACGATGCTCGGCGATACCGCCATCGCGGTCCACCCGGACGATGAGCGCTACCGGCCGCTGGTCGGTACCCGCCTGCCGCATCCGTTCCTCGACCGGACGATCCCGGTCATCGCCGACGACTACGTCGATCCCGATTTCGGCACGGGCGCGGTGAAGATCACCCCTGCGCACGACCCGAACGACTTCGAGATGGGCCGGCGGCACGACCTGCCGATGCCGACGATCATGGACAAGACCGGCCGGATCGTCGGCACGGGCACGGTGTTCGACGGTCTCGATCGGTTCGAGGCCCGGGTCAAGGTGCGCGAGGCGCTCGCCGAGCAGGGGCGGATCGTCGCCGAGAAGCGTCCGTACGTGCACAGCGTCGGCCATTCGGAGCGCTCCGGCGAGACGATCGAGCCGCGGCTGTCGATGCAGTGGTGGGTCAAGGTCGACCGGTTGGCCACGGCCGCGGGCGACGCCGTGCGCTCCGGCGCGACGGTCATCCACCCGACGAGCCTGGAACCGCGCTGGTTCGAGTGGGTCGACGACATGCACGACTGGTGCATCAGCCGGCAGCTGTGGTGGGGCCACCGAATCCCGATCTGGTACGGCCCGAACGGCGAGGCCGTCTGCGTCGGGCCGGACGAGACGCCGCCGGCGGGCTGGGAGCAGGACCCGGACGTGCTCGACACGTGGTTCAGCTCGGGGCTGTGGCCGTTCTCGACGATGGGCTGGCCCGAATCGACGCCCGAGCTGCAGAAGTTCTATCCGACGTCGGTGCTGGTCACGGGCTACGACATCCTGTTCTTCTGGGTCGCCCGGATGATGATGTTCGGCACCTACGTCACCGAACTCGACACCGCTCCGCCCGGCAAGGTTCCCTTCACCGACGTCTTCCTGCACGGCCTCGTGCGCGACCGCTTCGGCAAGAAGATGAGCAAGTCCCGCGGCAACGGCATCGACCCGCTCGACTGGGTGGAGCGCTACGGCGCGGACGCGCTGCGGTTCGCCCTGGCCCGCGGTGCGAACCCGGGCAGCGATCTGCCGGTGGGTGACGAGAACGCGGAGGCGGCGCGCAACTTCGCGACGAAGATCTTCAACGCGACGCGATTCGCGCTGCTCAACGGCGCGCGCCCGGGTGAGCTGCCGGCCGATCTCACCGATGCCGACCGCTGGATCCTCGGGCGTCTCGACGAGGTGCACGCCGAGGCCGACGAGGGCTTCGACCGGTTCGAGTTCTCCAAGGCGTGCGAGGCGCTCTACCACTTCGCGCGTGGCGAGTTCTGCGACTGGTACGTCGAGCTGGCCAAGGTGCAGCTCGCCGAGGGCGAGGCGCGCGCCGACGCGACGCGCGTCGTGCTCGGAACGGTGCTCGACCGGCTGCTGCTCATGCTGCATCCGGTCATGCCGTTCGTCACCGAGACCTTGTGGACGGCCCTGACCGGCGGCGAGTCCGCGGTCATCGCGCCGTGGCCGGCGGCGGTCGGGCTCGGTACGGATGCCGACGCGTCCCGCCGGATCGCCGACGCGCAGCACCTCGTCACCGAGATCCGCCGGTTCCGCAGCGATCAGGGCCTGGCCCCGAGCCGTCGGGTGCCGGCGCGTATCGACGGAGCGCCGGAGGCGGACGTCGTCGGGCAACTGCCGGCCGTGGAGTCGCTGGCCCGGCTCGAGGCGGCCGGCGACGGCTTCGCGTCGACGGCGTCGATCGAGGTGCGGCTGACGCGTGCGACCGTGACCGTCCACCTGGACACGTCCGGAGTGGTCGACGTCGAGGCGGAGAAGCGGCGCGCCGTCAAGGATCTCGCCGCGGCCGAGAAGGAGTTGGCGCAGACGTCGGCGAAGCTCGGCAACGAGCAGTTCCTGGCCAAGGCGCCCGAGCAGGTGCGGGCGAAGATCGCTCAGCGCAAGGATGCGGCCGAGGCCGACATCGCCCGGCTGACGGCCCGGCTGCAGGAGCTCGAGGCCCGGTGAGCGAACGTCTGGAGCCGGTCGCCGGTGCGTCGGGTGCGGTCGGGGGCGACTCGGCCGAGGATCTCGCCGAACTGGCCGCCGTCGACGCCGAGCTCGATCAGCGCTGGCCGGAGACGAAGATCGAGCCGTCGCTGACGCGGATCGCGGCGCTGCTCGACATCGTCGGCTCGCCGCAGCGGGCCTATCCCGTCGTCCACATCGCCGGCACCAACGGCAAGACGTCGGTGACCCGGATGATCGACGCGCTGCTGACGGCGCTGCACCGGCGGACCGGGCGGGTGACGAGCCCGCATCTGCAGACCGTCACCGAGCGCATCGCGATCGACGGTGCGCCCATCTCGGCGCGCACGTTCGTCGACACCTACCGCGACCTGGCGCCGTACATCGAGATGGTCGACGCCCGGTCGATCGATGCCGGCGGCCCGCGGATGAGCAAGTTCGAGGTGCTGACGGCCATGGCCTATGCGGCGTTCGCCGATGCGCCCGTCGACGTCGCCGTCATCGAGACCGGCATGGGTGGGCGCTGGGACGCGACGAACGTCGCCGACGGAGTGGTCAGCGTCATCACGCCGATCGCGATCGACCACGCCGAGTACCTCGGCGACACGCTGACCCAGATCGCGGGGGAGAAGGCCGGGATCATCAAGCGTGCCGCCGAGGGGGCTCCCGAGAACATCGCGATCATCGGGCGGCAGGAGCCGGCGGCGATGGACGTGCTGCTGCGCGAGGCCGTCGCCGCCGATTCGATCGTCGCGCGTGCCGGCAGCGAGTTCGGGGTGACGACGTCCGCGACGGCCGTCGGCGGGCAATTGCTGACGCTGCAGGGGCTCGGCGGTACGTACGACGAGATCTTCCTGCCGTTGCACGGGCCGCATCAGGCCGACAACGCCGCCGTCGCGCTGGCTGCGGTCGAGGCGTTCTTCGGTGCCGGGCCCGGGCGGACGCTCGACGTCGACGCCGTCCGCGAGGGCTTCGCGGCGGTGACGACGCCCGGACGGTTGGAGCGGGTGCGGTCGGCGCCGACGGTGTTCCTCGACTCGGCGCACAATCCGCACGGCGCCGCGGCACTCGTGCGCGCGCTCGGTGAGGAGTTCGACTTCCACACGCTCGTCGGAGTCGTCGCGGTCATGGGGGACAAGGACGTCCGGGGTCTGCTGGAGGAGTTGGAACCGGCGTTCGCGCGGATCGTCGTCAGCTACAGCGGGTCGTCGCGCGGCATGGATCCGGAGACGCTGGGAGAGCTGGCCGTCGAGGTGTTCGGCGAGGACCGCGTCGACGTCGAGCCGTACCTGCCCGAGGCGATCGACCGCGCCATCGCGGTTCTCGACGAATCAGACGGCGGGCCCGCATCGGGGGCGGGGGTCGTCGTGACAGGCTCGGTGGTGACGGCCGGCGTCGCGCGCACGCTGTTCGGGAAGGAGCCGGCGTGAGCGAGCGGTACACAGCGCCTTTCAACGATCCGTGGAAGGGCCTGCGGGGCGTCATGTCCGGCACGCTCATCCTGGAGGCGATCGTCGTGCTGCTGGCGCTGCCGATCGTCGCCCGGCTCGGCGGCGGCGTGACGTGGGTCAGCGGCGGCTACATCGTGCTGGTCGCACTCGCACTCGTGATGGCGTGCCGCTACCAGTCGCATCCGCGGGCGCTGGTCATCGACTGCGGTTTGCAGCTCGCCGTGTTCGCCGGGCTGCTGTTCCACTGGTCGATCGGCATCGTCGCGATCGTGTTCGGGCTGGTCTGGGCGTACATCGCCACGGTCAAGCGGGACGTCGCGCGGCGGCTGGAGCGGGGCATGCTGCCGGGCCAGGAGCCGATCGCCGACTGACGGCGTCGGTGGGCGGCTTCGATCGGCGGGCGGTTTCGATCGGCACGGTACCTTCGTCGCATGACTGACACGGCGTCGACGACCTCCGTGGTCGACCGCATCCGGGCCGTACGAGACCGCGTGAAGTCCTCGCCGAGGGGCGCCAAGGTGTGGCGCCTCGTCGTCGGCGGCATCGGTGGCGTCGTACTGGTGATCGGCATCCTCCTCATCCCGTACCCGGGGCCCGGCTGGCTGGTCGTGTTCGCCGGTCTCGGCATCCTGGCGAGTGAGTTCGCCTGGGCGCATCGGGTCCTGGTGTTCGCGCGAGCACGCTACAACCGGTTCACAGCGTGGTTCGGGCGGCAGAATCTCGTGGTCAAGGGCCTGTTCGCACTGGGTACGTGCGCGATCGTTCTCGCCACGGTGTGGCTGCTCGGCGCGGCGTCGATGGTGGCGGGGTGGGTCGGCATCGACTGGCCGGCTCTGCGCAGTCCGTTGCTGGGTTAGCTGTGACCGGCAGGGCTGTTACCGACGGTCGTCATGGCGTTCGCGGTTCTGCTTGACGGCGGCGGTGTATCTGGCGAGTTCTTCTTCGGGGTGGTGGCGGGTGTTGAGTGGTTCGTAGCTTGCGGCGCCGGTGCGTTTCCAGAGGACGCGCGGGGTGGTGCAGCGGCGGGGTTCGGCGTCATTCGAGCAGGCGGTATCGCCGCGGCCGGTGGTCGCGTCGGTGCCGGCCGGGTTGTTGCGGCTCGCGGTGGTGTTGTCGCTGGTGACGGGTCGGCCGTCGGGTCCGACGAGGTCCGTCTGCCAGGTGCCGTCCGGGTTGAGCATCGGATGGCAACCGTCGCACACCAACGTCAAATACTCGATGTTCGTCAACCCGCCGTCACGCCATTCCACCACGTGATGCACCTGCGTCCGCGTGGCGGGTGCGTCACACCCGGGCCGGGAGCAGCCGCGTTCGGCGCCATACAGGGCGACGCGTTGATCGAAGGAAGCCAGGCGTTTCCCGCGGTACAGGTCCAGGGGTCGGCGTTGGTCGCAGATGGTGAGGTAGGGGTGCATCGGTTCGGCCATCCGCACCAGGTCCTTGACCGGCAACGATCCTCCCGACGCGGTGCAGGACAGGCCGGTCTCGTTCTCGAGATCGTGGACGTCGACGGTCGCGATCACCATCACCGGCAAACCGCGGTGCACACCCAGCTCGCCCGACCTGAGGACATCGCGTAGGGCGGTGGCGAGGGCGTCGTGTTGGCGTTGGGCGTTGTTCCGGCGATCCCGGCGGGCGGCGTCGAGCATGTCCTCACTGGATGCGTCGGCGCCGAGCGGCTGGTCGTCGGCGGGGTTGTTCACCCCCGGCCGGGCGTATTTCTCCAGGATCGGTTCCAGCAGGGCTCGTGCTTCCGGATCCAACTGCCCGGACAGTTTGCTCATGCCGTAGACGTCTTGCTTCCCCAACACCAGGCCGCGTTTCCGCCGGCAGATCTCGTCGGCTTGTTTCCGGTCGGGATCGACGAGGTTCAGAATCCGGGCGCACAGCCCTTTCACATCATCGGGCGTGACATGACGGGCCGCGGTCCCCAGGATCTCGTCAGCCATCTCGGCCTTGTCCGCGGGCACGGTGTCGATGGCTTTCACGATCGACCGCGCCGCACCGCGGGAGCAGCGGCCGTCGAACACCGCTTGGGCGGTCACCGGATGGATCGGATCCTGGGGTTGGCCGTCCATCCCGGTCCGCGGTCCGAGGACGGCGGCGTCTCGGACGCGCTGGTTCGCCTCACAGCCGGCGACCCACGCCAACCCGCGCAGCCACGCCCCCGGCCGCGCACCCCGCTGTTCGGGCAGGCCGCGAATCAAGCCCTCGGTGACCGCCCGCAACTGGATGCCATCGCCATACCGCGAGACCTGCTCGGTCGCCGCCACGACAGCCTCGATATCGGTGTCAGCTAAAGGGATCATCGACATCCCGGCCATCAACCGACCCGCCTCGACCTGCACGCCCGCGAGCCCGGCGACATCCAGGCCGTCGAGCCACGCGCGAGCGTGTTCTGGGACCGGGACCGGTTCCAGAACGTGCGCGGGCGGGTTGATCGTCATGGACCGATTCTACCGAGCATGTTCGATTAATGAATGAGACATTTGCCATAGGTCGGCAACGGAACCAAACGCGGATGTCGGATGCAGGCGTGTCGTTGCAGGTGGGCGTGATGGGATGAGACAGAAGTACGCAGCGACGAGGAGCCCACCGTGACCGATGAGAAGGCGAAGGCCGACGGGAAGTCGATGCATCGCACGGACGACGACGTCGACGCCTTCCTCGACAGCTGCGAGTCGGCCGAGAGCCTGCGTGCTGTGGACGGCGTCGTCCGCGGTGCGGCCGCGGGCATCAGCCGGACGCTGTGGCGCGGCGTCTTCTGGGGCGGCACCGAACAGGCGATCG
>JBGANR010000004.1:0-238843 GCA_044222225.1 Mycobacteriaceae bacterium | reverse complement strand
GCTCGGCAAGGAGAAGGAGTTCGACGAGCTCGACTTCCAGATCACCTCCAACGGCGCCCCGCTCATCCCCAAGACGGCACACGTCCGGCTGGCGCACTCGTCGAACCTGGGCGGCGTGCGGATCCTGCGCCGCGGCTACACCTTCACCGACGGTTCCGACGGCTTCGGCCACCTCGACGCCGGGCTGTTCTTCATCGCCTTCTGCCGCGACGCCCACCACCAGTTCGTCCCCATGCAGCGGGCGCTCGCCGAGCAGGACGCGCTCAACGAATACATCCTGCACACCGGCAGCGCCCTGTTCGCGTGTCCGCCGGGGCCGGCCGAGGGTCAGTGGTGGGGGCAGGGGCTGTTCGAGGGCTGATTTCAGCACCCGGACACTCTCGACGAACGCTACATTGTGCCGATGACCCCTCGCATCCTCGAGAAGGGCGCCAACGTCGAACTGGCGTCCCTCGGCAGCGATCTCGACGAGATCATCGTCGTCATCGAAACGGATTCCGCCGGCGGAACCGTGTCACCAGACGCCAGTATTCTCATCCTCGGCACCGACGGCCGAGTCAGGTCGAATGACGACCTGATCTTCTACAATCAGCCGACCGGAGTCGACGGCGCCGTCCGCCTCCTCGACCAGCCCGTGGACGAAGGCGCAACGGAGACACGTCGGGATGCTATCGCCGTCAGCCTCCCCTTGATTCCCGACGACGTCGGACGAATCCTCATCGGCGCGAGCACCGATGAGGATGGTGCATCCACCTTCGGACATGCCGCATCGGTGAAGATGTCTCTGGCCGATTCCGAAGACGCCACGACACCACTGATCGAGTACCCCATCGTCGGATTGGCCACCGAGAAGGCCCTCATATTCGGGGAACTGTACCGTCGCGCCGGCAATTGGAAGGTGCGCGCGGTCGGGCAAGGCTACGCGGGTGGACTCGCCGCCCTCGTCACAGACTTCGGTATCGAAGTCGACGACGATCCCGAGGAACCGGAACATGTCGACCAGCCTGACTCCGTCGATTCCGAATCCGAACAACATGCGATCGAGCCGGTAACAACCGAACCCGAATCGGCCGAGCCGCCGCCCGCCAGCGTCGCCATCGCCAAACGTCGGCGCGCTCCGCGGATGCCGCGCGACTGGGCGGATCGCGAATCTCCCTACCAGGCTGTCACGCCGCCCGAGCCCTGGCGTTCAGCGCGACTCTTTCCGACAGTCGGCATCAAGACCGCGGCTGAACAAGAAGGTCGCGCAACCTCGATCCTGCTCTCCGTCATCGAGGTCGTCCGCGAGTTCGGACGGCCGGTCGTCAGCGCGATGGGAGGCCCCGGCGGCCGGATCGAGACATTCACCGAGCCGGTATTCACGCTGTCCGGCAAGGATGTTCGGCCAGACGGCCTGATCCGGGTCACACGCGGCGCCAAGTCCTGGACCGCCCTCATCGAAGTCAAGACCAACGACCGGAAGCTCAGTCTCGAGCAGGTCGAGAACTATCTCACCGTCGCCAAGTCGAAGAACTTCGACGCCGTGGTCACGATCAGTTCTGACCTCATGCCGACGGCGGACGAATGTCCGCTGTCCCCGAATATCCGGCTGCTCAAGAACGTGACGATGACGCATCTGTCCTGGGAGGAGCTCGTCACGGAGGCCGCACTGGCGCACAATCACTCCGGCGTCGACGACCGGACTCGCGAGCGAATCCTCCGCGAGTTCCTCCTATATGCGACAGCGCCTTCCAGCGGGATGACGATCTTCAACGATATGGGCCGCCATTGGGTGCCGGTCCGCGAAGCCGTCAAGAACAAGACGATGTCGGCCGGTGACGCCGGCGCCATCGACGTCTGCGACAGATTCGACCGACTCATCCGGCACACGGCGCTCCAATTGTCCGTACTACTCGGACAGCGCGTGACATCGGTCGTGCCCGCCGAGCATCGCGACGCCGTGAGCCGGGTCCGTCAGCTCGCCGATTCCGGGGAGCTCTTCGGCACACTGCGCATCGCCGGGGCCGTCGGCCCGATCTTCATCCATGCCAACCTCGCAACCGAGCGAGTGGGCTGCGCCATCACGACACCGGCGCCCCGCTCGGGCCGTCCGACGACGAAGGTCAATTGGCTTGTCCGCCAACTCGCCGACGCGGATCCGAAGACTCGACTGACCGCCCATCACGCAGGGAGCCGCACAGAGAAGACGTCCGCACTCCTCCATTCGGTCCGGGAGGAGCCGACGGCCCTTCAACCGCCGGATGGACGAGACATCCGTGAATTCACCATCACCGCCGAGACGCGTATGGGAACCAAACGCGCGGGAAGCTCCGGGGGATTCGTCACCATTCTCACCGAACTGGTGAACACCTTCTACGCCACCGTCGCCGAAGGGCTCCGGAGCGGACGAGAGAGCTGACGCAGGGCTACGTCGCCGGGTCGGTGACCGCGGGTGCATCGCCCTCGTCACCCGACCCCAGCGCCGCCCGCCACTCGTCCGTCGTCAACTCGTCAGCCGGGCCACCGAGTTCGGTGATCCCCTCGGCCGCCTGTACCCGCGCGACGAAATCGATCACAGCGGCCCGCAAGCGCTCCTCAGCCCCCGGACCGACCTCGACCGTCCGCAACTCAGCGGGCACGACGTCGTCCGGGATGCCGGCTGCCGCGGCGCGCTCGAGTACCTTGGCCGTCAGCGCGAGCGCCGGCTGGCCGAATGCGATGCCGTCCATCGCCGACGCCCCCGGCCGCTCGGCGGCCTTGGCGCGTTCCCAGTCGTCGACCTGCGTCGCGAGGTCGACGCCGCCGGCGAGCACTCCCGCCGACCGGGCCGTGATCTTGCGGATGAACGCGTCGGCGACGTCGTCGATGGTGAAGCCCTCGCCGATCCGGGAGTGGAACAGCACCTGCAGCAGCAGGTCGCCGAGCTCCCCGACGAGCCCGTCGCGCTCCCCCGCCGCGATGGCGTCGAGCAGCTCGTAGGTCTCCTCGACGAGGTAGGCGGTGAGCGAGTGGTGCGTCTGGTCGGCCTCCCACGCGCCGTTGGTGCGCAGCCGGTCCATCAGCGCGACGGCGTCCAGCAGCCGCGCGCCCTCCGGCAGCCGCACCTCCACGACGTCCTCACCCGCGGCGATCCGCGCAGCGGCGACCGGGTGGGCCGCGGACGTCGTCAGCAGGGCGCGGGTGCGGTCGTCGCCGTCGGGCGTCGGCGCGACGGGCGAGCCGTCGACGAGGTTCCACACCAGCCGCACCGGCACCTCTTCGGTGTAGCTGACGGGTCCCGCGAGCAGCGGGCCCGCGGTCGCCGGCACGGCGTCGGGCACCCGTCCATCCAAGACGATGACCGTCATCGCTGACCCCTCTCCGGCCGCGTCCGGCCGCTGGACTCGGCGGCGCGCGATCGCGCCTTGCCGATGGACGACACGTCGACCGTACCGGGAGTGTCGCCCACGAGGACGCATACGAGATCGGCGACCACCTGAACGAGTTCGACGTCACGCACCCGCGCACTGCCCACACCGCCCGTCCGCGGGATCGGCAGCGACACCGTGCCGGCCGTCGCGCGATACGTCGCCGCGGGATGCAGGCGTTTGAGCCGCACCTGGGCCGAATCGGGAAGCTGGATCTGCCCCACCCGCACGGCCTGCCCGGCGAGCGTCACCTCCGTCAGCCCCTTCCGGCGGCAGGCCAGCCGCAGCACGCCGATGGCGAACAGCCTCGAGACCTCCTCCGGCGGCTCGCCGTAGCGGTCGACGAGTTCCTCGTACGCGGCGCGCAGCTCGGCGTCGTCGGCCGCCGACGCGATCTTGCGATACGCCTCCAGCCGCAGCCGGTCGGCATCGATGTAGTCGGGCGGGATGTGCGCGTCGACGGGCAGGTCGATGCGCACCTCCTTCGGCTCCTCGGTGACGATCGGCCTGCCGTCGGCGGCCGCGCGATAGGCCTCGACGGCCTCGCCGACGAGCCGCACGTAGAGATCGAAGCCGACGCCCGCGACGTGCCCGGACTGCTCCCCGCCGAGGACGTTGCCCGCGCCGCGCAGCTCGAGGTCCTTGAGCGCGACGGCCATGCCGGCGCCGAGGTCGTTGTTCTGGGCGATCGTCGCGAGCCGCTCGTAGGCCGTCTCGGTGAGCGGCCGGGCCGGGTCGTAGAGGAAGTACGCGTACCCGCGCTCCCGGCTGCGGCCGACGCGTCCGCGCAGCTGGTGCAACTGCGAGAGACCCAACGCCTCGGCACGATCGACGATGAGTGTGTTGGCGTTGGAGATGTCCAGGCCGGTCTCGATGATCGTCGTGCAGACGAGCACGTCGTACTCGCGCTGCCAGAAGCCGTCGACGGTCTTCTCCAGCAGGTCCTCCGACATCTGCCCGTGGGCGACGACGACGCGCGCCTCCGGCACGAGATCGCGGATCCGCTTGGCCGTCTTGTCGATCGTGTTGACCCGGTTGTGGACGAAGAAGACCTGCCCGTCGCGCAGCAGTTCGCGGCGGATCGCCGCCGCCACCTGCTTGTCCTGGTAGGCGCCCACATAGGTGAGCACGGGGTGCCGGTCCTCCGGCGGGGTGAGGATCGTCGACATCTCCCGGATGCCGGCCATCGACATCTCGAGCGTCCGCGGGATCGGCGTCGCCGACATCGTCAGCACGTCGACGTGCGTCCGCAGCGCCTTGATGTGCTCCTTGTGCTCGACGCCGAAGCGCTGCTCCTCGTCGACGACGACCAGGCCGAGGTCCTTCCAGCGCACTCCCTGCTGCAGCAGCCGGTGGGTGCCGACGACGATGTCGACCTCGCCGTCGGCCATCGCGGCGATCATCTCCTTCGACTCGGCCGTGCTCGTGAACCGCGAGAGCCCGCCGATCTTCACCGGGAACTCGGCCATCCGCTCGGCGAAGGTCTGCTGGTGCTGGCCGGCGAGCAGCGTCGTCGGCACGAGGACGGCCACCTGCTTGCCGTCCTGCACCGCCTTGAACGCGGCGCGCACGGCGATCTCCGTCTTGCCGTAGCCGACGTCGCCGATGACGACACGGTCCATCGGCACCGGTCGTTCCATGTCCGCCTTGACCTCGGCGATGACGGTGAGCTGATCCTCGGTCTCGGAGAAGCCGAAGGCGTCCTCCATCTCGCGCTGCCACGGCGTGTCCGGCGCGAACGCGTGGCCGGGCGCCGCCTGTCGCTTGGCGTACAGCGCGACGAGCTCGCCGGCGATCTCCCGGACGGCCCGCCGCGCCTTGCGCTTGGTGTTCTGCCAGTCGCTGCCGCCGAGCTTGGACAGCGACGGCTGCTCGCCGCCGACGTACCGCGAGAGCTGGTCGAGCGAATCCATCGGCACGAACAGCCGGTCGCCCGGGTGCCCGCGCTTGCTCGGCGCGTACTCGATGACGAGGTATTCGCGCCGCGCGCCCTGGATCGTCCGCTCGATCATCTCGACGAACCGCCCGATGCCGTGCTGGTCGTGCACCACCATGTCGCCCGCCTTGAGCGCCAACGGGTCGACCTGGTTACGACGCTTGGCCGGCAGCCGGCGACCGTCGCCCGCTCCGGCGACGCGGTTGCCGGTGATATCGGCCTCCGAGACCAAGACCAGCCCGGACGCACGCAGCGTCACGCCCGAACGGAGCCGCCCGCGCAGCACCTCGACGACGCCCCGGTGCGGCGTCTCGCCCGGCGCGGCGAGCCGGGCGGGGACCTCGGCGGCGCCGAGCCGCTCGACGATCCGCTCGGCCGTCCCCGTACCCGCGACGATGATCGCCGCCCGGCCGCCGGTCCCGACGTGCGCCCGCAGTTGCGCGAACATCTTCGTGATCTGCTCGTCGTCGCCGCGCGGCGCCGGGCCGGGGGTGACGTCGAGCGTGAACCCGCCGGCGGGACTGTCGTCCGGTCCCGCTGCCAGCGGCGACAGCGTCCACCACGGCCGACGCGCCGCCTCGGCCGCGGCCTGCGCCTCGGCGATCGGCCGATACGCCCCCGCCTGCAGGTCGATGCCGGCGGCCGAGAGGTCGATCGGCGCGTGGGCTCCGATCGACGCCGCCGCCCACGAGGCCTCCAGGAACTCCTGACCGGTGCGCGCCAGGTCGGCCGAGCGGGTGCGGACGCGCTCGGGATCGAGCACGAGGATGTGCATGCCGTCGGGCAGGATGTCGACGAGCGAGCCCATCTCGCCGTCGACGAGCGCCGGGATGAGCGCCTCCATGCCCTCGGCCGGGACGCCGCCGGCGATCTTGTCGAGCATCTCGCCCACCGGGCCGTCGGCGACCGACGTCAGCAGACCTGCGGCGCGCTCCCGGACCTGCGGCGTCAACAGCAGTTCGCGGCAGGCGTAGACGAGCACCTCGCCGGCGTCGACGCCGTCCAGCGTGCGTTGATCGGCGACGGCGAACGGCCGCAGCTCGCTGATCTCGTCGCCCCAGAACTCGGCGCGCACGGGGTGCTCGGCCGTCGTCGGGAAGACGTCGAGGATGCCGCCGCGGACGGCGAACTCGCCGCGCTTGCCCACCATGTCGACGCGGGCGTAGGCCATCTCGCCGAGCCGCGTCACGAGCTCGTCGAAGTCGAGTTCGACGCCCTCGGCCAGCCGCAGCGGGTCGACGTCGCCGAGCCCGGGCGCGACGGGCTGCACGAGCGAACGGACGGTCGTCACGACGACGCGCAGCGCGGGCTCGGCGCCGCGGCGCAGCCGGTGCATCACCGACAACCGCTGGCCCACCGTGTCGGCGCTCGGCGAGAGCCGCTCGTGCGGCAGCGTCTCCCAGGACGGGAAGAGCGCGACGGCGCCGGCACCGAGGAAGTCGGCCAGCTCGGCCGTCGTGTCGTCGGCCTCCCGGCCCGTCGCGGCGACGACGAGCACCGGCACCTGTGTCGCGAGCGCCGCGACGGCGGGCGTCCGGGCCGGATCGGGGGCGACGACGTCGAGTCGCGGCGTGCCCGCCCGGTCGACGAGAGCGGCGAGGGAGGCGTCGGCGCTCAGCAGGTCCAGCAGACCCGAGAGCGGCGCCGTCGGGCGGTCGTTGCTCATGATGGACAAGTCTTTCACCCGGACGGCGCCGGGCGCGTCGCGGTCGGGTCGGCGCCGACCCGGGTCGTCCGGCGGACGGGGCGATCCGGCGTTACGATCCCGCGTCATGAGCGATCCCGCGAACGCCGCCACTCTCCGCGACACCGTCGTCTTCCGCGACGCCGTCGCCGACGACTGCGCGGCCGTCGCCGACATCTACGCGCACTACGTCGCCGACGGAGCCGTCACCTTCGACCTCGTGCCCCTCACCGACGAGCAGTGGCGCGGCAAGCTCGCGGCGATCACCGCCGACGGCTGGCCGTTCATCGTGGCCGCCGACGCCGCGGGTCGCGTCATCGGCTTCGCCTATGTGAGCGAGTTCCGCAGCAAACCGGCCTATCGCTGGGCCGTCGAAGACACCATCTACCTGCACCCCGACACCACCGGCCGCGGCATCGGGCCGCGCCTGTTCGCCGAGTTGCTGACGCGCGCCGAGGCCGCCGGAGCGCGGCGCATCGTCGCGGTCATCGCCGACGTCCCCGAGACGGCCGGCTCCATCGCGCTGCACACCCGATTCGGCTTCGCCGACGCCGGCCGGTGGCGCTCGATCGGCTTCAAACACGGCCGCTGGCTCGACACGGTGACGCTCATCCTGCCGCTCGGCGGCGATGTGCCGCCCGTCGAGGGCTGAGCGCGGAGACGACGCACTTGCGCCGACGGCGAACCGGAATTGTCAGACCCCACCCCTAACCTGCCCGCATGACCGACATCGCGAGCGCAAACCCGCAGGCAGAGGCGGCTGTCCCATGAACGGCACGCCACCGGTTCCGGCGGCCGTCGATCGTCCGCACGGACGGCGAGTGATCGAAGGCAGCTGCACGTGGATCTCACCGACGGCCGAGTATCTCGACGGCGTATCAGACATCCGACGCAGAGATCCTTTCGCCTGGGGCGTACTGGTCGATCAGATCGAACAGTCGATGAGGCCGGGCGGGCTGGCGCGATCCCAGTTCCGCGAACCACAGGACTACCGATGCCCGTTGGAGCGGCACCCGAAAGGGCTCTCCACGCCACCGTGGCTCGGCGAACTCAAGGCCAACGGCCGACCGTCGGGCCGGCTTCGGCTGCCTCGGATGTGGCGGTTGTACTTCGGGGAGCCGATCGATCGACCGCGCGCCGTCATCGCGATCCGGCTTCATCACGAGCGCACCAAGAACGAGCAGCACAGACACATTCGAGAAGCCATGCAGCAATTGATCGCCCACTTCGCCCGGCTCGGCCATCGCTGGGCGCCGTTTCCGGCCTAACCGGACAGTTGTTGCGCTAGAATGCAACGATGCGAGTCAAGGCCTGGAACAAGCGCTCGGCCGAGCCGCCGATCGACCTCAACGCGCCCGGATACCACGAGAACGCCCGCCTGCTCTCCCGGACGCGTCGTCTGCTCATCGATCGACTCGTCGACATCCGGCGATCCCGCGGGCTGAGTCAGGCACAGGTCGCCGAGGCGATCGGCATCCATCGCTCAGGCGTCTGCAAGTTCGAGGCGAACAGCGCCACGGCGAATCCCACCCTCGAGGTACTCCTGCGTTACGCCCACGCCGTCGGGGCATCGATCGACCTTGATGTCCGCCGCTTCGAGGAGACCACGACGGCGTGGACGTCCACGTCACATCTCACGATGCGGTTCGAGACGGATCCCGGGACGCCGTCCGCAGGGCCGGCGAACGTCCTCATCGGTTCGTTGCGCATTCTCGAATCCCGGCAGGAGTATCCGGCCTTCACCCGGTGGCAGAACGAAGACGAACCGGCGACGCTATGAGCAGCTTGGCAGATCGGTTGGTCGGCGGGTCGACCCGGTGGCACCGTCGTTCGATCCTTCGACGCTGGCCCGACGACCCCGGCGACCCGTGGACGTCCGACTCCGGCTTCACCACCGGCGGACACGATGACGGCATGCGCGCGGCCTTCCGCATTCAGCGGATCGACACCGACGACCATGCGATCCTCAGCATCCGCGGTGTCATCGTCGCCGACGACGAGAAGTTCCTGGCCGAACTGGACTTCGATGCGCGGTTCCACATCCCCGTCGATCTTCCCCCGACCGAGGAGGAGATCGACGAGTTCATCGACGACTACGGCCTGGTCAACGTGTGGGGCCACCTGGTTGCCGGCCTGACCGACGCCGTTCGGTCGGTCGGCCTGGCGGCACCGGTCGTCCCGCCGTCTCAGTTCGACCACGTGAAGGCGACGCTGACCCGTCCGGCCTCCTGAGCATCAGCCCTCAGCGGCGACGTCCGCGTCCGGGGCGACGACGTGCAGCACCTGGCCGCCCCGGACGTCGAGCCCCCGCAGCACCTCGTCGGCGATCTCGCGCGGGCCGGCACCGATCGACACGGTGACGCCCTTCTCGCTCTCCGCGAGCGGTTCCAGGGCGCCCAGTTGCGAGGTGAGCAGCGTGGCCGGCATGAAATGGCCCGTCCGCGCCGTCAGCCGCCCGGAGACCTCGTCCTGCCCGCCCGCGAGATGGACGAAGCGCACCTCGTTGCGCCGCAGGATGTCGCGATAGACCTGACGCAGCGCGGAGCAGGTGATGACGCCGCTCTCACCGGCCGCGAGTCGCTCGTCGATCCATGCGGCGATCTCGCGCAGCCACGGCCAACGGTCGTCATCGGTGAGTGGGATCCCCGCCGCCATCTTGTCGACATTGGCCTGCGGGTGGACGTCGTCCCCCTCCAGCAGCGGCCAGCCGAGGTCACCCGAGAGCAACCCGGCGATGGTCGACTTCCCGCATCCTGAGACGCCCATGACCACGAGGATCGTCGAACTCACAGCGGCACACCCTTTCTCCCAGCGCGGTGGCCGACTCCGCCGTCGACCGGATCGCGCCCGTCACCCGGTGACGGGCGTCACGTCAGACTACGACAGCGATGCAGTCGACCAAACGCATCGTGGGAGATCCGTCACATAATCGGAATCTCAGATACCTATTACATAGAGTAGTAGACGTGCGCCTCAACAAGTTCACCGATCTCGGCCTGCGGATCGTCATGCGGCTCGCCGTGCAGCACGAGACGCCGGCCGGCACGTCGTCATCGCGGGAGCTCGTGGAATCAGCCCGACGAGCAAGCAACACCCGCACACTGGCGGCAGAGATGGGTGTCTCCGCGGCGCACGCGGCCAAGGTGGTGACGCGCCTCTCCGCACTCGGCGTCGTCACCACCCGGCGTGGCCGCGGCGGCGGCCTGCTGATCACCGAACTGGGGCGCGACGCCTCACTCGGTTGGCTGGCCCGCCGTCTGGAGGGCGACGAGGAAGTCGTCGAATGCGAAGGCGATCGTCCGTGCCCACTCCGCACGGCGTGCTCGCTCCGGGGGGTGCTGCGTGACGCGCAGCTCGCATTCTTCGCCGAACTCGACCGCTACACCGTCGCCGACGTGGCCTCGGTCCCGGCCACCCGCAACGTCGTCCTCACGCTCACGCCGCGCCTCCCCCACACCCGGATGGACGATTCCGCACGCTCCATCACCCCGATGGACGATTCCGCACGCTCCATCTCGCCAGCGTCATCGTCCGCCGACCCCACCGGAACGGAGTAACTCATGTCTCAGCCCTCCACGACCCGCCCCGCCCGCCTGTCCGCGGCCTCCCGCGACGTCGTCGCCGCCACCCTGCCCGCCGTCGGCGGCGCGATCGATCAGATCACGCCGCTCTTCTACAGCAAGATGTTCGCCGCACACCCGGAGCTCATCCGCGACCTCTTCAACCGCGGCAACCAGAGTCAGGGCGACCAGCCGAAGGCGCTCGCCGCGTCGATCGCCGCGTTCGCGACGCTGCAGCTCGAGCCGGACGACGCGCGTCTGCAGCAGGTGCTGACGCGGATCGCGCACAAGCACGCCTCGCTCGGCATCCTGCCCGAGCAGTATCCGATCGTGCACGAGCACCTGTTCGCGGCCATCGTCGAGGTGCTCGGCGACGCCGTCACCCCCGAGGTCGCCGCCGCCTGGGACGAGCTCTACTGGCTGATGGCGCACACGCTCATCGCGATGGAACGCGACCTCTACGACGCCGCCGGCGTCGAACCGGGCGGGGTGTGGCGCACGGTCCGGGTCACCGAGCGCCGGCAGCAGACGTCCGACACCGTCTCGTTCACGCTGGCGCCGCTCGGCGACGAGACACTGCCGGACTACCTCCCCGGCCAATACCTGTCGGTGGCCGTCACGCTGCCGGACGGGGCGCGGCAGATCCGGCAGTACTCACTGGTCTGGGCGCCGGAACCGAACACCTGGCGGATCAGCGTCAAGCGCATCGCGGCGACCGACGGCGCACCCGCGGGAGAGGTGTCGGGCTTCCTCTACGAGAACGTCTACGAGGACGACGAACTCGCCGTCACCACGCCCTTCGGCGACCTCACCCTCGTCGACGACGACGCCCCGATCCTGCTCGCCTCGGCCGGCATCGGCGTGACGCCGATCCTCGGCATCCTCAGCCACCTCGCCGCGGGCGGCGACCCCCGGCCGGTCTCCGTCATCCACGCCGACCGCTCGTTCGCCGCCCACGCCCACCGCAGCGAGCTGCTCGACCTCACCGAGACGATGCCCGCCGCGACGACCATGCGCTGGTACGAGGACCTCGGCCGCCGCACCGTCGACGACTCGATCCGTGCCGGCCTCGCCGACCTGTCGGACGTCCCCGTCGACCCCCGCACCCAGGCGTACCTGTGCGGACCGCTGCCGTTCATGATGTCGCTGCGCAGCCAGCTCATCGGCCGCGGCGTCCCGCCGGCCAACGTGCACTACGAGGTCTTCGGTCCGGACGCCTGGACGCCCGCCGAGTGACCTACTCCTCGTCCGGCGGCCGCAGCCGCGGCTCGTCCTCGAGGTTGACCAGGCCGTTCCAGCACAGATTGACCAGGTGCGCGGCGACGACCTCCTTGGGCGGTTCCCGCACGTCGAGCCACCATTGCGCCGTGTTGGACACCATCCCGACCAGCGCCTGCGCGTAGAGCGGGGCGAGAAGGGGGTCTTTGCCGCGGCGCTCGAAATCGCCGCCGAGGATGTGCTCGACCTGACTGACGGCGTCGTTGAGCAGGCTCGAGTACGTCCCGGACTTCGCCGAGATCGGGGTGTCGCGGACGAGGATGCGGAAGCCGTCGGTCCGCTCCTCGACGTACGTCAGCAGCGCGAGGGCGACCTGCTCGACGCGCGTGCGGGAACGGTTCTGCGTCAGCGACGACGTGATGGTGGTCAGCAGCGTCTCGACCTCACGGTCGACGACGACGGCGTAGAGCCCCTCCTTGCCGCCGAAATGCTCGTAGACGACGGGCTTGGAGACGGCCGCGCGCTGCGCGATCTCCTCAATCGACGCGGCGTCGTAGCCGCGCTCGGCGAACACCCCGCGCGCCACCTCGATGAGCTGGCGCCGGCGCTGCGCCCCGGTCATCCGGGCGCGCGGCGCCTTCGCCACGACGTCGCCCGTCGCGCCGCCCGCCGGCGTGGGACGCGTCGCCGACGACGGCACCGACGCCGCGGCCCGGCCGCTGTTCGCGGCGTTCCCCGATTCTCTTTGACCCGTCATGCGCCCCGGCCCCACTCTCTGTTGCGACGACGTGACCCTTCCCGATAGGGTCTCACCTGCGGCGATATGCCGTGACGTCGGGTCCGTCCGACGGTCCGCCATGGTGTAATCGGCAACACTCCGGATTTTGGTTCCGGCTTTCCAGGTTCGAGTCCTGGTGGCGGAGCGCACCGAGCGGCAGCCGCCTCGGCCGCGCGGCCCGGGTACATTCCCCGGCCGAACGCGTAAGACTACTCAAGACCGGCCCCGTCGGCGTCGTGCCGAATAGAGGCATGACATCCACAGCACACACGTCGTCACCGACCACCGCAGCCTTCTTCCTGCAGGCCGCGATCTCCTTCATCGTCTCGGTCTCCGCCGTCGGCATCGGCGTGCTCTATCTGCCGGTCGACGTCTGGATCCGGGCCTTCCTCGGCGTCGGCATGCTCTACGCCGTGACGTCGGCGTTCACCCTCGCCAAAGTCGTCCGCGACCGGCAGGAGGACACCTATCTCGTCAGCCGCGTCGACCAGGCCCGGCTCGACAAGCTGCTCGCCGAACACGACCCGTTCAAGACCGACGCCGTCTGATGTCAGGCGACGAGCAGCGAGCGCTTGGCCAAACCCATCCAGAACCCGTCGACCACCTGCTCCCCCGGCTCTCCCGGGTCGGACGCCGCGCCGAGCGTGACGAACAGCGGCGAGAAGTGCTCGGGCGTCGGGTGAGCGTACGGCATGCCGGGCGCCTTGCGGTGATAGTCGGCGAGGGCGTCGACGTCGCCGGCCGCCATCGTCTCGCGGGCCCAGGCGTCGAACTCGGCCGACCAGGACGGCGGCACGGCGTCGGCGGAGTAATCGCGCAGGAACGGCAGGCCGTGCGTGGTAAAACCGGAGCCGATGATGAGGACGCCCTCGTCACGCAGGGGACGCAGCCGCTCGCCGAGCGCGAGCAACTCGCCGGGCCGCTGCGTCGGCAGCGACACCTGCAGCACGGGGATGTCGGCGTCCGGGTACATCACGGTGAGCGGCACGTACGCGCCGTGGTCGAGCCGGCGCCGCGGGTCGCGGCGCACCGGTGTGCCGTCGGCGACGAGTGCGGCGACGTCGCGGGCCAGCGCGTCCGCGGCGGGTGGGGCATAGGTGACGTCGTAGAACCGGTCGGCGAAGCCGCCGAAATCGTAGGTCAGCGGCACCGACGGGTCGGTGGCGCCGATCGTGATCGGCGCGGCCTCCCAGTGCGCGGACGCGACGAGGATCGCGCGGGGCCGGGGCAACCGGGCGGCGAGTTCGGTCAGCTCGTCGACCCAGCGCTGCGAGTCGACGAGCGTCGGCGCTCCGTGGCTGAGGAAGAGGGCTGGCATGCGGTCGGTCATAACGTGTGCAACGTTAACGGACCGCGGTCCGATTCCCGATAGCATGCGATCGTCCAAGGCTCTTTCGACGCAATCACGGCGACACCGAGCCGCGTCACCACGACACCGCGCCGCATCACGGCGCACGCAGCGCGGCGGCCGCCACCCGCGCCACATACGCTCGGCCGGCGGACGTCGGATGCACCGGTGCGCCGTTCTCCCCCGGCCACATCCCGGTCAGCGCGACGTACCGCTGCCCGTCCGGGGCGCACATCGTGTGCCGCCCGTCCGGCGCCCAGTCCACGAGCCGGAATCCCGCTCGCGCCGCGGCCCCGGCGACGATCGCGGCCAGCTCCCGCTGCACCTCGATGAGGAAGTCGATCCGGTCCCGCAGCAGCGTCCCACCGGGACAGCCCACGCCGCCCGCCGGGAACAGCGGCGGATAGCCGATGACGACGACCCGGGCGGCGGGCGCCGCGCCGCGCACGGCGGCGTGGACGTCGTCGAGCCTGGCCGGCAGCACGGCGAGGGCCCGGCGCGCGGCCGTCCGCACCGTCGGCGGGCACGCCGGCGCGGCGAAGCACCGCTCGACGAGCCGTTGGAAGAAGCCGTCGTCGTTCCCGCCGATGGACAGCGTCACGTAGCGGGTCGACGGCGTCAGCGCCCGGATCTGCGCCCGCCCGCCCGTCACGACGTCGCTTGTCGCCGCGCCCGCGCAGGCCGCGTCGACGAAGGAGACCCGCAACCGGGCGGCGACCCGCGCGCCGACGTCGTCCGACGCCTGTTGGCAGCCGGCGGACCACCGCGTCGTCAGCGTGGAGCCGAGGGCGACGTAGGAGTCGCCCAGCGAGACGTACTCGGCCGCACCGGTTCTCGTCGGCTCCGCGGCCGCGACGCCGCCACCCTGCGTGAACAGCGCCGACAGGACCGCGACCGCAGCCGCCAGGACGGACATCGGCCTGCGTTTCGACATCGCCCGATCCTCCCACCCGCGGCGTGACGCACCCGACACGACCACGTCACATGTTTCGCCGCACGCCGAGCGGGGGCCGGAGGTGTCCGCCGGGTGTCGTACGATCATCGCGTTCCCCAACCCGGTCGGAGGAGCTTCTATGGGTACGCCGACGGCGGTGATCGTCCTCGCCGCGGGTGCGGGCACCCGCATGAAATCCACCACCCCCAAGGTGCTGCACGCCATCGGTGGACGGAGTCTGCTCGCGCATTCGCTGTACGCCGCCGCGGGCCTGCAGCCGCACCATCTCGTCACGGTCGTCGGGCACGACCGCGAACGCGTCGGCGCCGCGGCATCGGCGCTCGGCGTCGAACTCGGTCGCGACGTCGCGCTCGCCGTCCAGGAGCAGCAGCGCGGCACCGGCGACGCCGTGCTCGCGGGCCTGTCCGCGCTGCCCGCCGACTACGCCGGAACCGTCGTCGTGACGGCCGCCGACGTCCCCCTCCTCGACGCCGACGCGCTCGGCCGCCTCGTCGACGCGCACACCGCCGGGCCGGGCGCCGCCGTCACGGTCCTCACGGCCGTCGTCGACGACCCCACCGGCTACGGGCGCGTCCTGCGCACCCAGGACGGCGAGGTGACGGCGATCGTCGAGCAGAAGGACGCCACGCCCAAGCAGCGTGAGATCCGCGAGATCAACTCCGGCGTCTACGCCTTCGACGCGGCCGCCCTGCGCGACGCGCTCGGGCGCATCACCACCGACAACGCGCAGGCCGAGCTGTACCTCACCGATGTCATCGGCATCGCCCGCGACGACCACCGCATCGTCCGCGGCGTCCAGGTCGACGACGCGGCCGTCGTCTCCGGCTGCAACGACCGCGTCCAGCTCGCGGCGCTCGGCGCCGAGCTCAACGCTCGGGTGCTGCGGCGGCACATGCTGGCCGGCGTGACCGTCGTCGACCCCGCCACGACCTGGATCGACGTCACCGTGCGGATCGAGCCCGACGTGCATCTCGAGCCCGGCATCCAGCTGCGCGGCACGACGACGATCGCGAGCGGCGCCCTCGTCGGCCCCGATTCGACGCTCGTCGACGTCACCGTCGGCGAACACGCCGAGGTGGTGCGGACGCACGCCGTCTCGTCGGTGATCGGTGCCGGCGCGACCGTCGGCCCCTTCGCCTACCTGCGCCCGGGCAGCGTGCTCGGCACCGACGGCAAGATCGGCACCTTCGTCGAGACGAAGGCGGCCACGATCGGCGCCGGGGCCAAGGTGCCGCACCTCACCTACGTCGGCGACGCCGACATCGGCGAGGGCAGCAACATCGGCGCCTCCAGCGTCTTCGTCAACTACGACGGCGTCCGCAAGGCCCGCACCGTCATCGGAGCCCACTGCCGCACCGGCTCCGACACCATGTTCATCGCGCCCGTCACGATCGGTGACGGCGCGTACACCGGCGCCGGATCCGTCCTCACCCAGGATGTTCCGGCCGGTGCCCTGGCGATCCGCGAGGGCCGCCAGCGCAACATCGAGGGCTGGGTCGCCGCCAAGCGTCCCGGCACCCCGTCCGCCGACGCCGCCGCGCGCGCCGCCGATACTCGAAGCGAACAGGAAAACAGTCTCTCGTGACCAAGTCGCAGTGGATCGACAGCCAGAAGAACCTCATGCTCTTCGCGGGGCGCGCCCACCCGGAGCTCGCCGACGCGGTCGCCGCCGAACTCGGCGTCCAGGTGACGCCCCAGGTCGCCCGCGACTTCGCGAACGGCGAGATCTTCGTGCGCTTCGAGGAATCGGTCCGCGGCAGTGACGCGTTCGTGCTGCAGAGCCATCCGTGGCCGCTCAACACGTGGCTCATGGAGCAGCTCATCATGATCGACGCGCTCAAGCGCGGCTCCGCCAAGCGGATCACGGCCGTCCTGCCGTTCTATCCGTACGCCCGCCAGGACAAGAAGCACCGCGGCCGCGAGCCCATCTCGGCCCGCCTCGTCGCCGACCTGTTCAAGACGGCCGGCGCCGATCGCATCATCACCGTCGACCTGCACACCGATCAGATCCAGGGCTTCTTCGACGGCCCCGTCGACCACATGCACGCCCAGGGCCAGCTCGCCGAATACGTCGCGCGCAAGTACGGCACCGAGAACATGGTCGTCGTCTCGCCGGACGCCGGACGCGTCAAGGTCGGCGAGAAGTGGGCCAACGCGCTCGACGGCGCGCCGCTGGCGTTCGTCCACAAGACGCGCGACCCGAACGTCCCCAACCAGGTGAAGAGCAACCGTGTCGTCGGCGACGTCGCGGGCCGCACCTGCGTCCTCATCGACGACATGATCGACACCGGCGGCACGATCGCCGGCGCCGTCGGCATCCTCAAGAGCGCGGGCGCGGGCGACGTCATCATCGCCACGACGCACGGTGTCTTCTCCGATCCGGCCGCCGAGCGGCTGGCGAGTTGCGGCGCCAAGGAGGTCATCGCGACCGACACGCTGCCGATCGGCCCGGAGAAGCAGTTCGAGAACCTGACCGTGCTCTCCATCGCCCCCCTGTTGGCCCGCACGATCCGCGAGGTCTTCGAGAACGGGTCGGTGACCAGCCTCTTCGAGGGCCACGCCTGATGGCGACCATCTATCACAATCCTCGCTGCTCCACCTCGCGGGGCGCGCTCGCCGCGCTGCGCGAGGCGGGCGTCGAGCCGACCGTCGTCAAGTATCTGGAGACGCCGCCGACGCGCGATGAGCTCGTCGCCCTCATCGCCGACGCCGGCCTCACCCCGCGCGGGGCCGTGCGTACGCGGGAGGCGCTGTACAAAGAGCTGGAGTTGGCCTCGGCGTCGGACGACGAGTTGTTGGACGCGATGGCCGCCCACCCGATCCTCATCGAGCGGCCGTTCGTCGTCACGCCGAAGGGCACGCGGCTGACGCGGCCGCTCGGGCGGCTCGACGAGATCCTGTAGCGCGCTAAAAACTGTAAAAATCCGGGGGTCCAGCCTCGTATAGCGGCTGGACCCCCGGATTTTTACAGTTTTTAGCGGCCGACGACGATGTGCGCCCAGCCGTCGCCATCGGATTCCACCCGAGCCGAGAAGCCGTACTCCACATAAGCGGCAGACGCCGCCCCGAGTTGATGCCGCGCCGCCTCGATGAGCACATACCCGCCCGGCACGAGTACCTCGCGAGCCCGGGCCAGCACCTGCCGGGCCACCGCGAGGCCGTCCGGGCCGCCGTCGAGCGTCGACGCCGGCTCGCCGGTGGGGATCGTGTCGAGGTCGGCCGTCGGGACGTACGGAACATTCGCGACGACGACGTCCGCCGGGCCGGCCAGGTCGGCGGGCAGCGCCGTCGCGACGTCGGCCACCAGAACCAGTGCCCCGGGCAGGTTCCGCCGCGCGCAGGCGACGGCCTCGGGTGAGACGTCCGCGGCGGCGATCCGCGCGTCCGGCACCCGGCGGGCCACCGCCGCGGCGACGGCCCCGACCCCGCAGCACAGATCGAGGACCCGCCCGCCCGGCGGCGTCAGGGCTGCGGCCGTCCGCGCGAGGAACTCGGTGCGCGGACGCGGCACGAACGTCCCGGGCACGACGACCAGTCGCAACCCGTCGAAGGCCGCCCAGCCGACGACGTGCTCCAGCGGCTCCCCCGCGCAGCGCCGGGCCACGAACTCGGCGAGTCCGGCGGCGTCCGGCGCGGCCTCTCGGAGCAGCCTGGCCTCGTCCTCGGCGAACACGCATCCCGCGGCGCGCAGCGTCGCGACGAGCCGATCCCGTCCGTCGAAGTCGCCGGTCACCCCACCGACGCTATCGGCCACCGGCTTCGATGTCGCCGCGGTTTCCGGCGATTTCCCTCCTCACCCGTCCGGCGGTAGGCTGTCCGGCGTTGTCTCGGCGAGGGCGGCCCCACGGCCGCCGTGATCGGCGCGGCAGGTTTCCCGTTCGGGCTCCACGAGCTCGCCATCGGTGGCCGCCGACGTGTCATTCCGGGTCCATCGATGTAGAAGGAGCACTCTCATGAGCACCACCTCCGCTCTGTCCGTCACGCTGCGCACCGAGACCGGCAAGGGCGCCGCCCGTCGCGCGCGTCGCGCCGGCCAGGTCCCGGCCGTCATCTACGGCCACGGCGGCGAGCCGCGCCACGTGCTGCTGCCGACGCGCCGGCTCGCCGCGATCCTGCGCGCCAACGGCCTCAACGCGATCGTCGATCTCGACATCGAGGGCGACAAGCAGCTCGTGCTGACGAAGGTCGTCGACATCCACCCGATCCGCGACGCGATCCTGCACGTCGACTTCATCGCCGTGAACCGGGGCGAGAAGGTCAGCGTCGAGGTGCCGGTCGTCCTCGAGGGCGATCCCCAGTCGTCGACGCTCGTCACGCAGGAGACCACGTCCGTCGAGATCGAGGCCGAGGCGCTGCACATCCCCGAGCAGATCGTCGTGTCGATCGAGGGCGCCGAGGCGGGCACGTCCATCACCGCGGGCGATCTCGTGATCCCCGAAGGCGTCACGCTGCTGACGGATCCGGGCACGCTCATCGCCGCGATCGCCGGCACGTCGGCGGCTCCCGCCGAGGGCGACGAGTAAGAGCATGACGACGCCGGGGCCCGCGACGGGCCGGATCATTCCCGCGACGGGCACGGTGCTCGTCGTGGGCCTCGGCAATCCCGGTGAGCGGTATGCGACGACGCGCCACAACGTGGGCGCGATGGCCGTCGACACCCTCGCCGCACGACTCGGCGAACGCTTCACGAAACACAAATCGGGAGCGCAGGTCGCGACGGCCCGTGTCGCCGGACGCCGGGTGGTGCTGGCGCGTCCGACCACCTACATGAACGAATCGGGCCGCCAGGTCGGCCCGCTCGCCTCCTACTTCAGCGTGGCCGCCGCCGACGTGGTGGCCGTGCACGACGAACTCGACATCGACTTCGCCCAGGTCCGGCTCAAGCGCGGCGGCGGCGAGGGCGGCCACAACGGCCTGCGGTCGACGTCGTCGGCCCTCGGCTCCCGCGACTACCTGCGGGTCCGTGTCGGCATCGGACGTCCGCCTGGCCGGCAGGATCCGGCCGATTTCGTGCTCAAACCGTTCTCGTCAGCCGAACGCAAGGAGCTGCCGCTGCTCCTGGAGAACGCCGCCGACGCCATCGAGCTGCTCGTCTCCGGCGGCCTGGAATCGGCCCAGAACACCGTGCACGCCTGGGGGTAGGCCCGTGGCTGCCGTCGCCGGCCGATCACCGAGAGCTAATCTGACTGTCGGAGCAAGGTGCAGACGCTGACGAAGTGAGGTAGATCGCTGTGGTGAACGTGAACGGCTCGACCGGGCCCCAGAACGTCGGGCTGCTCGGAATCGGCGCCTACCGGCCGGAGCGCGTCGTCACCAACGCCGAGCTCTGCGAAGTCCTCGAGTCCACCGACGAGTGGATCCAGCAGCGTACCGGCATCAGGTCGCGGCATTTCGCGAACGCCGACGAGTCGATCCAGATGATGTCGACGGTGGCCTCCACCGGGGCGATCGCCGCGGCGGGCATCGACCCCGCGCAGATCGGCGTCGTCCTGCTCTGCACGTCGACATGGCCGATGCTGGTGCCGCACGGCGCTCCGCGCATCGCCAACGACATCGGCATCAACGGCACGCCGGCCGTCGACATGGTGGCGGGCTGCTCCGGCTTCAACCACGGCCTCGCGATGGCGACGAACCTCATCCGCGGCGGCACCGTCGAGTACGCCCTGGTCATCGGCGCCGAGCGGATGACGGACGGCCTCGACCGCTCCGACCGCGGCACGGCGATGATCTTCGGTGACGGCGCGGGCGCGGTCGTCGTCGGCCCCACCGAGGAGAACGAACTCGGCCCGGTCGTGTGGGGTTCGGACGGCGCGATGTCCGACGCCATCACTCAGAACACGAACATTCTCGACTACATGGACAAGGCCGAGGCGCAGACGCCGGACATCGGCCGCATGTACGTCCGCATGGACGGCCAGAAGGTGTTCCGCTGGGCGGCGTTCAACCTCGTGGACGCGCTCAAGCGGGCGATGGCGGAGGCCGGCGTCGACGTCTCCGACATCCAGGCGTTCATCCCCCACCAGGCCAACGGCCGCATCAACGAGCTGCTCAAGAAGCACATCGGCTTCCCCGAGTCGGTGCCGATGGCGAACGACATCGCGACGACCGGCAACACGTCGAGTGCATCGGTGCCGCTCGCGATGGAGGAGCTCCTGCGCAACGGCCACGCGCAGCCCGGCGATCTGGCACTCACCCTCGGCTTCGGTGCCGGCCTGGCCTACGCCGGCCAGGTGCTCCGGCTGCCGCGGATCGCCCGGTAGCCGCGTGCGGCGATGACGAGCCCGGCAGCAGCGCATTTCCGGCGGGTGACCCGCGCCGACTTCCCGCTGCTCGCGTCGTGGCTCGCCCAACCGCACAACCGTCGCTGGTGGAACCACGAGACGGACCCCGAGTCGATCGAGAAGGACTTCGGCGCGGCTGCCGACGGGCGCGAACCCGGCGAAGACCACCTCGGACTCGTCGACGGCGTCCCCGTCGCCCTGTTCCAGCGCGCCCGCTGGCACGACTATCCCGAATACGTCCAGGAGATCACGCCGATCCTGTCCGTCGGCCCGGACGCCGCGACGATCGACTACCTCATCGGCGATCAGACGCAGACGGGCCGCGGCCTCGGCCCGCTGCTCATCGCCGCATACACCGAGAAGCTCTTCGTCGACATGCCGGACATCACGGAGATCGTCGTCCCGATCGTCGCGGCGAACCGCCGCTCCTGGCGGGCGATCGAACGCGCCGGCTACACCCGCGTCGCCGAGGGCGACCTCGAACCGGACAACCCGATCGACGACCCCGCCCACGTCGTCTACCGGCGCCGCAGGTAGGTGCCCGGGTAGGGTGCCGCGTCCGGGCCGCTGGCATCGGGCCTGGCGGGAGGACGCGCTAGCGTCCGGGGGACTGCGGCCCGGGCGCGGCACCCTACCCGGGCGCCCGACGCCGTATCCTGGCCTGTCGTGAGTTCCGACGCCGCCATCGCCGCGGAGGTCGCCCGGCGGCGCACCTTCGCGATCATCTCCCACCCTGACGCCGGCAAGTCCACGATGACCGAGGCGCTGGCGCTGCACGGCCGCGTCATCGCCGAGGCCGGAGCCATCCACGGCAAGGCAGGCCGCAAGTCGACGGTGTCGGACTGGATGGAGATGGAGAAGGCCCGCGGCATCTCCGTGTCGTCGACGGCACTGCAGTTCACCTACGGCCGCGACGACGAGGCGCCCGTCATCAACCTCGTCGACACCCCCGGCCACGCCGACTTCTCCGAAGACACCTACCGCGTGCTGACGGCCGTCGACGCCGCCGTCATGCTCATCGACGCCGCCAAGGGCCTCGAGCCGCAGACGCTCAAGCTGTTCCAGGTGTGCCGGCACCGCGGCATCCCGGTGTTGACGATCGTCAACAAGTGGGACCGCCCCGGCCGCACGCCGCTGGAGCTGCTCGACGAGATCGCCGAGCGCATCGGCCTCACCCCGACGCCGCTGTTCTGGCCGGTCGGCATCGCGGGCGACTTCCGCGGTCTGCTCGACTGCCGCACCGGCGGCTACGTCAAGTTCACCCGGACGTCCGGCGGCGCGACGATCGCCCCCGAGGAGCACCTCGACGCCGACGCGGCCGCCGCGACGGAGGGCGTCGACTGGGAGACGGCTGTCGAGGAGGCCGAGCTGCTGGCCGAGATGGGCCAGTCGCACGACCAGGCGTCGTTCCTGGCGGGCGAGACGTCGCCGGTGATCTTCGCCTCGGGCATGCTCAACTTCGGCGTCCACCAGCTGCTCGACGCGCTCGTCGAGCTGGCCCCGCCGCCCGCCGGCCGCGACGCCGTGGACGGCGCTCGCCGCGAGCCGACGGATCCGTTCTCGGCCGTCGTCTTCAAAGTGCAGGCCGGCATGGACGCCGCGCACCGCGACCGGCTGGCGTTCATGCGGATCGTCTCGGGTGAGTTCGAGCGCGGCATGGTCGTCACGCACGCACAGACCAAACGTCCGTTCGCCACGAAGTACGCCATGACCATCGTCGGCCGCGACCGCGAGACCGTCGAGACCGCCTTCCCCGGCGACGTCGTCGGCCTGGTCAACGCCGGTGCGCTGGCGCCCGGCGACACCCTCTTCGCCGACCGCGCCGTCCAGTACCCGCCGATCCCGTCGTTCGCGCCCGAGCACTTCGCGACGGTCCGCGCGTCGTCGGCGGGCAAGTACAAGCAGTTCCGCAAGGGCATCGATCAGCTCGACTCCGAGGGCGTCGTGCAGGTGCTGCGCAACGAGCTGCGCGGCGACGCCTCCCCCGTGCTCGCCGCGGTCGGGCCGATGCAGTTCGAGGTGGTGACGGCCCGGATGAAGACGGAGTTCGGCGTCGACGTCGCCATCGACCGGCTGCCCTACTCGGTGGCTCGCGCGACGGACGCCGCGAGCGCGCCGCGCCTCGATCGCGAGCGCGGCGTCGAGGTGTTCACCCGGACCGACGGCGTCATGCTCGCGCTCGTCGCAGACAGGTGGCGGCTGCAGTACGTCGAGAAGGAGAACCCGGATCTGACGCTGAAACCGCTGGTCGCGGCCGCGGACTGACCCGTGTCTTCCATCCTTGACGTGGATGTAACAATGCCGCCATGAGGTGTTCCTAATGTCTGTCGGGTCAAGATCAACCAGCGATGGGAACACGATGAGCGGCAACACCGTACGCCGGCAGGCGATCAACAACGTCGAGGCGTACGTGCCACCGGCTATCAGCTTCGATCCGGCCGAGGCTCCCGGCGAGATCTTCGGCGTGAACGTCTTCACGAAGGCCGAGATGCGGCTGCGGTTGCCCAAGTCGGTCTACAAGTCCGCCGTGGCCACCATCGCGAAGGGCGCCCGGCTCGACCCGGCGATCGCCGATTCCGTCGCCTCGGCGATGAAGGACTGGGCGCTGTCCAAGGGCGCGACCCACTACGCGCACGTCTTCTACCCGATGACCGGATTGACCGCGGAGAAGCACGACAGCTTCCTCGAGCCGGTGTCCGACGGTGAGACGCTCGCCGAGTTCGCCGGAAAGACCCTGATCCAGGGCGAGCCGGACGCGTCCAGCTTCCCCTCCGGCGGCCTGCGCAGCACCTTCGAGGCGCGCGGTTACACCGGTTGGGACGTCACCAGTCCCGCGTACATCCTGGAGAACCCGAACGGCAACACGCTGTGCATCCCCACGGTGTTCGTCTCGATGACCGGTGAGGCGCTGGACTACAAGACGCCGCTGCTGCGCAGCCAGCAGGCGATGGGCGCCCAGGCCGCGCGCATCCTGGAGCTGTTCGGGCATGAGAACCTCGACCAGATCGTGTCGTTCTGCGGGCCCGAGCAGGAGTACTTCCTGATCGACCGGCACTTCTTCCTGGCTCGTCCCGACCTGATCAACGCCGGTCGCACGCTGTTCGGCACGAAGCCGCCCAAGGGCCAGGAGTTCGACGACCACTACTTCGGCGCGATCCCCGAGCGCGTGCTCGGGTTCATGATGGACACCGAGCGGGAGCTGTTCAAGCTCGGCATCCCCGCCAAGACCCGGCACAACGAGGTCGCGCCGGGCCAGTTCGAGATCGCGCCGATGTTCGAGCTCGCGAACATCGCGGCCGACCATCAGCAGCTGTTGATGACGACGTTCAAGACCATCGCCAAGAAGCACGGCATGGAGTGCCTGTTCCACGAGAAGCCGTTCGCCGGCGTCAACGGATCGGGCAAGCACGTCAACTTCTCGATGGGCAACGCCCAGCTCGGCAGCCTGCTGGTGCCCGGCGACACCCCGCACGAGAACGCCCAGTTCCTCGTGTTCTGCGCCGCGGTGATCCGCGCCGTCCACAAGTTCAGCGGCCTGCTGCGGGTGTCGGTGGCCTCGGCCACCAACGACCATCGTCTCGGCGCGAACGAGGCCCCGCCGGCGATCATCTCGATCTTCCTCGGCGATCAGCTGGCCGACGTGTTCGAGCAGATCGCCAAGGGCGAGGCGACCTCGTCCAAGGGCAAGGGCAGCATGATCATCGGCGTCGACACCCTCCCGGTGCTGCCGACCGATCCCGGTGACCGCAACCGCACCAGCCCGTTCGCGTTCACCGGCAACCGCTTCGAGTTCCGCGCCCCGGGCTCCGGGCAGACGATCAACGTGCCGATGATCATCCTCAACACGATCATGGCCGACTCGCTCGACTACATGGCCACGGCGCTGGAGAAGGCCGTCGGCGAGGGCGAGGACTTCGACGTCGCCGTGCAGAAGCTGCTCACCGACGTCATCACCGAGCACGGCGCCGTCGTGTTCAACGGCGACGGCTACTCGGACGACTGGCAGGTCGAGGCGGCCGAGCGCGGCCTGCCGAACCTCAAGACCACGCTCGACGCGATTCCGGAGCTGACCAAGCCGGACGCGATCGAGGTGTTCGAGAAGTACGGCGTCTTCAACGAGCGGGAACTGCAGAGCCGCCAGGAGGTGCGCTATGAGGCGTACGCGCTGACCGTCAGCGTCGAGGCCAAGCTGACGCTCGAACTGGGTTCCACGGTGGTCCTGCCCGCGGCGATGCGCTACCAGACCGAGCTGGCTCAGAACGTCGCGACCCTCAAGGCCGCCGGCGTGGAGCCGGATACGACGCTGCTGGCCGCCGTCTCGGCACCGCTCTCGGAGCTGACCGGCGCGCTGACGGCGCTCAAGACGGCGATGGCCGCGCACGGCGGCGACACCGCCGCCGAGGAGGCCGCGCACGCGCAGAGCCTGCTGCCGCTCATGGACGCGGTGCGGGCGGCCGCCGACGCGCTGGAGGAGATCGTCGCCGACGACCTCTGGCCGCTGCCGACCTACCAGGAGATGCTCTACATCCTCTGACCGTCATTCACCACGTCCGAGCTCCGGCCGCCCGGCCGGAGCTCGGACGTGTCTGTGGGCCGGGTCGGCGCGCTCGAGTTCGGTGAGCGCCCATTCCGCCCAGTCGATGTCCATCTGCGCCTTGCGCAGGCCGAACTCGAGCGCGATCCGGCCGTTGACGGACAGCGGATGCGCGGCGTCGGCATCGGCCGACGTCTCGATCCGCACGACGATCCCGCGCAGCCGGTCACGCTGGATGAGCGCCGCGTCGCGATGGGTCCGGAAGATCGCCGCGGCGTCGTCGGCCGGCAGCAGGTCGAGGAAGAAGACGCGCAGCAGCAGATCGCTGCGGTGCGGCTTCAGCGGCGGCAGGCCGGTCAGCCACCGGCGCAGTTCCGCGCGGCCGGCGTCGGTGATCGCGTACTCCTTGCGGCGGCGCATGCCCTCGGCGGCCACGGCGACGAACCCGGCGTCGGCCATCTTGTTCAGCTCGCTGTAGACCTGGCTCTGCGTGGCCGGCCAGACGTTGACGAGCGACGAGTCGAACTCCTTCATGAGGTCGTAGCCGCTGGCCGGCTCCTCGTCGAGCAGCCCCAGCAGAGCATGTCGCAGGGTCACGAGCACAGCCTATCGAGCCGTTGACACGCCGCCGTCTCACATTCTAGCGTTGACATGTCAATGATGGAATATCAACAGAGGAGCCGGACATGGCCGTGCTGCGTGGCTTCATTCCGTGGATCGCGTACGCGGTCATCGCGAACTGGGGATGGCAGTGGGGCGCACTGGCCGGCCTGATCGCCGGCGTCGCGCTGCTGCTCGCCGACCGTCGCTCCGGCGTCCGCGCGGACGCCCAGATCCTGGAGATCAGCGGCGCGCTGTTCTTCGCCCTGCTGACGGTCGCGGCCTTCGCGCGTCCGGACAGCGGGATCGACGAGTACGACGGCGCGCTCGCCTTCGGCTGGCTGGCCGTGACCGCCTGGTTCTCACTGGTGGTGCGGCGGCCGTTCACCGAGGGCATCGCCAAGCGCGAGGTCGCCGAGGAGCACTGGGGATCGCCGGTGTTCCGCCGCATCAACGTCGTCATCACGCTCGTGTGGGCGGCGTCGTTCACCGCGGTGTGCGCGGCGCTGACGACGTCCTACCTGCTCCAGCTGAGCGACGTCGTCGACACCGTGGCGCAGGTCGCCGGATTCGTGGTGCCCATCACCTTCACCAATTGGTATAAGGAGGCGGCGGCCGGCCGCGCCCGGGCGCAGCACATCGCCGCCGGGTGACCGGCGGAGCGTCCAGGCGGCCTCCGGCTACTCCCCGACGATCGTCCGGACGACGGCCGGGTCGACCAGGTCGACGTCTGCCGGCGTCCACGTCGGGTCGCGGTCCTTGTCGACGAGCACGGCGCGTACACCTTCGGCGAAGTCCGGCGTCATCGTGATCCGCTCGGCGGTGGCGAGCTCGCGATCGAGACACTCCCCGAGCAGGCTCGACGCGCCGAGTTCGATCAGCCTGGCCGTGACGTGGTGCGACGTCGGCGAACCCGCCGCCATCGCGGCGAGGGCCTTCTCGGCCCAGGCGTCGCCGACGGCGCCGCGCAGGCCCCCGACGATCGCGGGCACCGGCGAGCCGTCGAAGTACTTGGCGGCGTTGACGGTCAGGTCGGCGTCGCCGTCCGGCAACGGCGCGGTGTGCGCGCGCAGCGCGTCACCGAGCGGGGTGCCGGCGGCGACGGCCTCGACGAAGGACCCGACGGCGACGCTCGGCACGAAGTGCGTGGCCAGGCCGATGCGGACGGCGTCGCCCGCCGACACGCGCGCCCAGGTCAGGCCCAGGTACAGCCCGACGCCCGCCGGCAGCCGCGGTAGGAAGTACGAGGCGCCGATGTCCGGGAAGAAGCCGATGGCCGTCTCCGGCATGGCGAGGAACGAGCGCTCGGTGACGACGCGGATCTCACCGTGCACGCTGATGCCCAGCCCGCCGCCGAGCGTCGGCCCGTCGAGCACGGCGACGTACGGCTTGGGGTAGTCGGCGATGAAGTGGTTCAGCGCGTACTCGGCGGTGAAGTAGCCCGAGACCGCCGCGGCGTCACCCGCGAGCGCCGCCTCGCGGACGGCCCGGATGTCGCCGCCGGCGCAGAACGCGCGCTCGGACGCGCTGGTGACGAGCACCGTCTCGACGGCGTCGTCGGCCGCGAAGACGCGCAGCGCCTCGTGGATGTCGGCGATCATCGTGTCGTCGAGCGCGTTGAGCGCCCTCGGCCGATCCAGCTCGATCCGGCCGACTCCGTTCGCCTGCGATACCCGCACGAATCCCATGCGGGTCACCGTAGCGGACCGATCCCGCGTGTCGTCAGCTGCGACGCAGTACGCAGGCCGGGCTCGGCGTCGTCGTGATCGACCGGGTGTGCAGCACGCCGTCGGCGTCGAGTTCCAGCACGGCGAGGTCGTCGGACCACTGGTTCGCGACGACCACGAACCGCTCGTCTGCGGTGAGTTCCAGGTCCCGCGGATGCGTGCCGCCGCACGGGTATTCGCCGAGCAACACGAGTTCGAGCAGGTCGGGATTCCAGCGCAGCACGCCGATCGTGCCCGGCCCGCGGTTGCCGACGATGACGTAGCCGGACGTCGTCAGCCGCACCGCCGCGGTGCCCGGATCGTCGTCCGGCCCCGGGAACGCCGTGGCCGGCGACGACGCGTCGATCCGCCCGCTCGCCACCTCGACGGCGACGACGGTCCGGTCGAGCTCGCACGCGACCAGCAGGTAGTCGCCCGAGATGACGATGTGCCGCGGACCGGAACCGGCGGGAAGTTCCAGATCGCGATGGCTCGTGTCGCCGGCCCGCAGGTCGGCGAGCCGATGCACGTGGACGCGGTCGAGCCCCAGGTCGGGGACGTACAGCAGCCCGCGCGCGGCGTCGACGACGGCCTGGTGCGGGTGCGCCGAGAGCTGCCGGTCGTCGCGGGGGCCGCGTCCGGGGTAGGCGACGGTGACCGCCGCGGCGCCGACGCCGTCGGGTGACACCGGGTGCACCGTCAACGTGCCGCCCGAGTAGTTGGCGACGAAGACGAGCGAGCCGTCGGGTGAGGCCGCGACGTGGCACGGGTCGGCAGCCGACGTCGGCGCCTGATCGCCGACGGCCGTGAACTCACCGCCCGCCGTCGACCACAGCGAGACCTGCCCGGCGGGAAGCTCGTGCACGATCGCGGCGCGCTCCCCCGGCAGCGCCGCGAGGAACATCGGGTTCTCGCCGACGCGATTCGGGGGGCCGAGCGTGACCTGGCCCTCGGCGTCGACGGTCAGGCCGCGCACGCCGTCGGTCGTCGAGCCGGGGCCGAGCGTCGACGCCCCCAGCCAGAACGCGTGCGTGGATACCTCGCTCATGGGCACTCCCTGTGGTCTCCGGCCGAGCGGCGCCCGGGTTCAGTAACCGTACGGCGTCCGCGGCTCCGGAATCCGGCGCGCGTCGTCGACGGCCAGCGTCGGCCACTTCGCGGGATCAGTGCTGTCACCGGCCGAGACGATGCGCCCGGTCACCGAAAGCCAGTCGTCCTCCCCGACGTCCGGCGGCAGCGCGCCGCGCAGGTGCAGGCGCAGCGTCCGCGCGTCGGCGGCGCAACAGTTGATGTACAGCCGGGCGAGGTCGTCGCCTTGGCCGCCGGCGCGCCGTACGACGAACCCGGTGACGACGATCCGGCGGTCGTCGAGACCACCCGACGGACCGACGTAGGCCCGCTCGAGGATCTCGCCCATCGTCAGCTCCGGCACGCCCGCCGGAAGCGGCGGGAAGAGCCCCGCTTCGGCGTCCGGTTCCGGTTCCGGCGCCACCGGGGCGGCGATCACCTCGTCGGGCGCCGCCGTGTGCACCGCACCGGCGTTCAGCGCGGGCGGTGCGAGGAACAGGATCATCCCGGTGACGGCGAACAGCATCCAATACGGCCTGCTCGACTCACCGTGCGCGGCCTCGAGCGCCCGGCCGCGGCGGATGTCCCGGGCGATGGCGACCAGCGCCAGCAGGACGATCGCGATGCCGCTGACCAGCAGGAACGGCTGCAACGACGGCTTGACGTAGCGCAGGTAGCCGCCGTCGAGGGCCAGCTTGACGATCGTGCCGCCGAGCACCGCGAGTAGCAGGTTCTGCGCCTCCCGCCTCATCGGACGCCCCCGAGCGCGACGAGTCCGGCCACGGTTCCGCAGCAGACGGCGACGACGAAGGTCAACGGCGCGAACCGGATGGCGAACGCCCGGCCGAAGCTGCCGACGTGCATCGCGATGAGTTTGAGGTCGACCACCGGCCCGACGACGAGGAACACCACGCGCGCCAGCAGCGGCAGCGTCGACATGCCGGCGGCCACGAAGGCGTCGGCCTCCGAGCACAGTGCGAGCAGCACTGCGAGCACGGCGCAGACCGCGATCGAGACGACGATGTTCCCGGCCAGACTCTCGAACACGTGCAGCGGTACGACGACGCGCAGCGCCGCCACCGCGGCCGCGCCGATGACGAGGAAGGACCCGGCCTGCAGCAGATCGTGCCGCGCCGTCTCGGCGAACACTCCCCACCTGGTATCCGCGTGCTCACCGTGCTCGTGCGCGACCGGCCTGGGCCACAGCCATTCGGGGCGTCCGATGCGCGCCCAGATCATGCCCACGATGAGCGCCGTCGCCAACGATCCGGCGAACCGCGCGACGACCATCGCGGGCTCGCCGGTAAAGGCCACGGCCGTCGCGACCATGACGACGGGATTGATCGCCGGTGCCGCGAGCATGAACGTCAGCGCGGCGGCACCCGGCGCGCCCTGGTCGATGAGCCGACGCGAGGCCGGCACCGAACCGCACTCGCATCCGGGCAGCGCCATGCCGGCGACACCCGCGACACAGATGGCACCGGGCGTGCTGCGCGGCAGCAGGCGCCGGAGCAGGTCGGCCGAGACGAACGCGGCGATCGCCCCACTCAGCAGGACACCGAGAACGAGGAACGGAACGGCCTGCACGAAGACACTGACGAAGATCGTCGTCGCGGTCTGCAGCCGCGCCGACTCGCCGATGAGATCCATGAGCGTGGGCCCGGCGATGAATCCCACGATGAGCAGACCGGCGAACACGTCGACGGACGAGACCTCGAACCGTCGCCGTCCCGCACCGACCACCGGGGCCTCGGATGTCGCCTCCATGCCGAGCAGGGTAGGCGACGGGGCCCAGTTATCGCCAACGATAGTCGTTTTCGATGCGCCGGCCGGGCCGATCATCCCGTTCGAAGACGGCTACCCGTACCCGCCCTGACGAGCCAACGCGCCGCCGATCACCCGCGTCGCGGCCGGGAACCTGCCCGGATCGGTGCCGGCGTAGTTGAGCCGGACGAACGGCCCCGACGGCTCGGCCGGAAACCACTCCGCCCCCGGCGCGATGACGACGCCGTCGGACTCGCAGTCGCGGACGAGCCTGTCGACGTCCGTCCCGTCGGGCAGCCGCGCCCACAGGTTGAGCCCGCCGAGGGGCACGTGGTCGAGATGCGCGAGCGGAACGTGCTCGGCGAGGTTCTGCACCAGCAGGTCGCGCCGCACCCGCAACTGTTGACGCAGGCCGCGCAGGTGCGTCCGCCACGACGGCTGGGTGACGACGTCCAGCGCCGCCGCCTGCAGCACCCCGCTCACATACATCGACTCGGCGCCGCGATCGGCGAGGATGCGGTCCCGCACCGGCCCCCGGGCGACGACGGCCGCCACGCGCACGGCCGGCGACACGCTCTTGGTCAGGGATCGCAGGTAGATGACGTGGCCGGTGTCGTCCTGCGCGGCGACGGGCCGGACGTCCGAGTCGACGCCGAAGTCGTGCGCCCAGTCGTCCTCGACGAGGAACGCGCCGCGGGATCTGACGACCTCGAGCACCCGCTCGACCAGCGCGGACGTCCATTGGGCGCCGGACGGATTGGCGTAGTTCGGCTGCGCATAGAAGACGCGGGCACCGGTCTCGTCGAAGGCACGCGCAAGCTCGTCGGGGTCCGGCCCGTCCGGCCCGCTCGGCACGGGCACGAGCCGCACACCCGACTGCGCTGCGGCCAGGACGGCACCCCAGTAGCTCGGCGACTCGATCAGCAGCGCCCGCCCCTCCCCCGCGAGCGTGCGGAAGATCGAACTCAGACCACTCTGACTGCCCGGCAGGACGACGACGTCCCGCGGACCGGGCGGCGTCACCCCGGCCGGCGCGTCGGCCGCCAACTCGCTCGCGAACCACGCCTGCAGCTCGGGCAGCCCGGCCACCGCGGGCCGAGCCAGCGCCGCCTCACCGCGCGACGCGCGCGCGATCGCGGCCCGCACCGCGCGCTCGGGCAGCAGTTCACGGTCCGGATATCCGGAGTGCAGGCCGATCGCGTCGGGCGAGCTGCTGCGCAGCGGCGTCGACAGCGCCGGAAGCCGGGCGTGCGGCGACCGCAGGGCCCCGGTCTGCCATCCGAAGTCGACCGGCCCCGGGACCCGTACCCGGCGGACGAACGTCCCGACGCCGGGCCGGCTCTCGATCAACCCCGACGCGGCGAGCACCCGCATCGCCTTCTGCACCGTCACCGGACTCGCCCCGTACTCGGCTACCAATGCCCGGTTCGACGGCAACCGGGTGCCGGTCGGCACCTTCGCGATCCACTCGCGAAGACCGGCGACGATCCGCGACGTGCTACCGTTGTCCATGTCAGTAGACAGTAGCACTACTCACCAGACGACGTCACCGCTATCGTCGACGCGGCCGGGGCTGTGGTGGGGCCTGCTCGGCGTCGTCGCGTTCTCCTTCACCGTTCCGTTCACCCGCGTCGCCGTCGGCGGGCTGTCCCCGCTGTTCATCGGTTCGGGACGCGCCGTCGTCGCGGCCGTACTCGCCGCGATCGCCCTCGCGGCGACCCGGCAACGTCTACCCGAAGGCGTCCAGTGGGCGAAGCTGGCCGTCGTCGCCGGCGGGATCGTCGCCGGCTTTCCGCTGCTGACGTCGTACGCGCTGACCACCGCTCCCGCCGCGCACGGGGCCGTCGTCATCGCGCTGCTGCCCGCGGCCACCGCCGTCATGGCCGTACTTCGCGGGCACGAGCGTCCGCCCGCGTCCTTCTGGATCATGGCCGCGATCGGCGCCACCGTCACCGTCGGGTTCGCGGCGCTCGCCGGCGGCGGCCTAGGCGGCCTGCACGGCTCCGATCTGCTGCTGTTCGGCGCCGTGCTGGCCGCGGCGATCGGCTACGCCGAGGGCGGCCTGCTCTCGCGCGAGCTCGGCTCGTGGCAGACCGTCTCCTGGGCGCTGGTCCTCGCGGCACCGTTCATGCTCGTGCTCGCCGTCTTCGCAGCCGTCCGCCACCCGGCGACCGCGACGCCCGTCGAGTGGGCGGCGTTCGGCTATCTCGCCGTGGTCAGCATGTTCCTCGGCTTCTTCGCCTGGTATCGCGGCCTGGCGATCGGCCCGATGGCCCAGGTCAGCCAGGTGCAACTCGTACAACCGGTGCTGAGCATCGCCTGGGCCGCACTGCTGCTGCACGAGCAGCTCACGTGGCCGACACTCGTCGGCGGCCTGGCCGTCGTGCTCTGCGCGGGCGTCGCCGTACGAAGCCGTACACCGCTTCCGTCTGGCGTCGGCCAACCGCCTGGACGCCGGCCGACGCCATGACGTCGGTCGGTGTCCGCAGGGGCTGGGAGAGCAAGCCCGGCCGGAGAACGACCTACCCTGTTCCCCGTGGCGCATCTTCTCGGGGCCGAGGGCCTCCATCTGGAGTATCCGACGCGCGTCGTCTTCGACGCCGTCACGCTCGGCGTCGACGAAGGCGACCGGATCGGCATCGTCGGCCGCAACGGCGACGGCAAGTCGACGCTGCTCGCGCTGCTCTCCGGACGTCTGCAACCCGACGCCGGACGCGTCACACGACGCTCGGACGTCCGGTTCGGCGTCCTCGACCAGACCGACACCCTGGTGGGCACCGACACCGTCGGCGCCGCGATCGTCGGTGACCGGCCGGAGCACGAGTGGGCCGGCGACCCGAAGGTGCGCGACGTCATCGCCGGACTCGTCGCCGACATCGACTGGCAGACGGCGATCTCGACGCTCTCCGGCGGGCAGCGCCGGCGCGTGGCGCTCGCGGCACTGCTCATCGGCGAATGGGACGTCATCGCGCTCGACGAGCCGACCAACCACCTCGACGTCGAGGGCATCTCGTGGCTGGCCGCGCACCTCAAGTCCCGCTGGCAGAAGGGCCAGGGCGGACTGCTGCTGGTGACGCACGATCGCTGGTTCCTCGACGAGGTCGCCGAATCGACCTGGGAGGTGCACGATCGCGTCGTCGAACCGTTCGAGGGCGGCTACGCGGCGTACGTGCTCGCGCGCGTCGAACGCGACCGGCAGGCCGCCGTCATCGAATCCAAACGGCAGAACCTCATGCGCAAGGAACTCGCCTGGCTGCGACGCGGAGCACCGGCGCGTACGAGCAAGCCGAAGTTCCGCATCGACGCCGCCAACACGCTCATCGCCGACGTCCCGCCGCCGCGCGACTCCATCGCCCTCAACCGGCTCGCCATGTCGCGGCTCGGCAAGGACGTCGTCGACATCGAGAACCTCTCGGTGGCCTTCGGCGAGAAGCAGGTGCTGCGGGACGTCACGTGGCGCGTCGGCCCGGGCGAGCGCACCGGCATCCTCGGCGCCAACGGCGCGGGCAAATCGACGCTGCTCGGGCTCGTGGCGGGCACCGTCGTGCCGGGCAAGGGCGCGTCGATCACCGGACGCGTCAAGCGCGGCAAGACCGTCCGGCTCGGCGTTCTCGACCAGCAGTACGCGGGCTTCGCCGAGATCGCCGAAGACCGCGTCCGAGAGGTGCTGGCGCGCACCCGGACGAGTTTTGTCATCGACGGCAAGGAGCTGACGCCCGCCCAGCTGCTCGAACGGCTCGGCTTCGCCCGCGAGCACCTCTCGGCGCGCGTCTGCGACCTCTCCGGCGGCCAGCTGCGCCGGCTGCAACTGCTGCTCGTGCTGCTCGCCGAGCCGAACGTCCTCATCCTCGACGAGCCGACCAACGACGTCGACACCGACATGCTCGCCGCGATGGAGGACGTCCTCGACTCGTGGCCGGGCACGCTCATCGTGGTCAGCCACGACCGCTACCTACTCGAACGCGTCACCGACCAGCAGTACGCGATCCTCGACGGCCGGCTGCGGCACGTGCCGGGCGGGGTGGACGAGTATCTGCGGCTGCGCGCGGCGCAGGAGAAGGCGGGTTCGGCCGTGTCCGCCGGCCCCGGAGTTCCCGATCAGGAGACTCGAGGCGCGCTCGCCGGCGCCGAACTGCGCGCAGCCGAGAAGGAGCTCTCCTCGCTGGAGCGCCGCGTCGAGCGTCTGCAGCAGCAGGCGGCGGGCGCACGGACGAAGCTCGCCGATCTCGACCAGTCGGACTATCAGCTCATCGCTGTCGAGATGGCGAAGATCACCGCGCTGGAGGACGAGGCCGCGGACCTCGAAGAGCGCTGGCTGGAGCTGTCCGACCTGTTGGAATGAGCGCATGCTCATCGACCCGCGCCGCGGACCGTCCAGGGCCTCGCTCGTGGCGCTGCCGTTCGTACTCGGCCGGCGTCATATCGGTGCGCTCTGCGCGTCGTCGAGGAGATTATTGTCGCGACGAGCGTCAGAGGCGTCCGATACGACGCCCAACAGGCGCCGATCGCCTCCGGCCGGTCAGTCTCGGCGACGTGCCGGACCGGTGGCCGCGTCCGCGGCGTCGTTCTGGGTCGCAGCCCAACTCCCGAGGAGGCGCAATGCGTCGGCCGTGGGACTGCCGGGTTCGGCGGTGTAGACGAGCAGGGTGAGGTCGGGATCGGACGCGAGGGTCATCGCTTCGAAGTTGAGGTCGAGCTCCCCGACGACGGGGTGCCGCAGCCGCTTCGTGCCGGCCCGGTGGAAACGGACGTCGTGCGCGGCCCATCTCCTCGTGAAGTCCTGGCTGCGGGTGGTCAGTTCACCGATGAGATCGGAGAGGGACTTGTCGTTGGGGTGGCGTCCGGCTTCGGAACGGAGCATCGCGGCGATGTCGTCGGCGGCGCGGTCCCAATCACGGAAGAAGTCCTTGGCAGCGGGATCGAGGAACACGAACCGGGCGTTGTTCGCCGGCCGTCTGGGGTCGGCCGATAAGGGTGCGTAGAGCGCCTGGGCCAGCGGATTCGCGGCCAGCAGGTCGTGACGGGCGTTGCGCACCCAGGCCGGCGCGTCGGTGATCGCGGCGAGCACCTGATGCACCACCGGGCGGATGCGCTGCGGCGCACTCCGTCGCTGCGGAGTGACGCCGGCCGAGCGCCGGGCCAGGTCGAACAGATGCCCGCACTCGGCGTCGTCGAGCTGAAGCGCAGCGGCGACGGCATCCAGGACCGAGTCGGACGCGCCGGCGAGATTGCCGCGTTCCAAACGAATGTAATAGTCCACACTGACGCCGGCGAGCAGCGCGACCTCTTCCCGCCGCAACCCGGGCACCCGACGGTTCGCGCCGTACGCGGGCAGGCCCGCCCGGTCCGGGGTGATCCGGGCTCGACGCGAGGTGAGGAAATCGCGCACATCGGCCCGGACATCCATGAACCTCATGCTAGGTCGGCCGCCCGGCCGGAGGGAGGCACTGCCAGTACCCGGAACGCCCACCACTCCCGCGCCCGCGCGACCGAGCGTTGCATGGAGACCGTGACCGAGGACGACAGAGAACGCCGACCCGAACCACCGCACGACGATCGGCGCCGCGCGCGGCACACCCGGGCCGTGCTCGCGATCGTGCTGGTCAGCTACTTCATGATCGTCCTGGACAACTCGATCATCTTCACCGGCCTGCCGCAGATTCAAGCGAGCATGGACCTCTCCCCCGCCGGGCTGGCATGGGTGCAGAACGCCTACACCCTCGTGTTCGGCGGCCTGCTGCTGCTCGGCGCCCGCACGGGCGATCTGCTCGGCCGCCGCCGGGTGTTCGTCGTCGGCCTGGCGCTGTTCGGTCTCGCCTCGCTCCTCGTCGGCGCGGCGCAGAACGAGACCTGGATCATCGCCGCGCGCGCATTCCAGGGCGTCGGCGCGGCGATCGTCGCGCCGTCCTCGCTGGCCCTCATCACCGCGCTGTTCCCGGCCGGCCCCGAACGCACCCGTGCCACCGCCGCCTACGGCACGACCGCGGGAATCGGCGCGAGCCTGGGCCTGGTCGCCGGCGGTGCGCTCGCGTCCGCGATCTCATGGCGCGCCGGGTTCTTCATCAACGTGCCCATCGCCGTCGTCATGATCGTCCTCGCGCTGCGGTACCTGCCGCCGTTCACCGCGGCGCGGGGCCGTTTCGACGTCGCGGGCGCGGTCGGCTCGACCCTCGGCATGGGCGCCCTCGTCTACGGGATCATCAACGCCGGCGACGCCGGTTGGGGGAACCCGCTCTCCGTCTGGCCCATCGTCATCGGCGCCGTCGTCCTGGCCGCGTTCGTCATCAACGAATGGAAGGCGAAGCAGCCGATCATGCCGCTTCGCCTGTTCGCGGACCGGGAACGCACCGGAGCCGCCGTCGCCCGCCTGCTGTTCGCCGGAACGATGATCGCGTTCTTCTTCTTCACCACCCAGTACTTCCAGGGCGTCTACCACTGGACTCCGCTGCAAGCCGGGCTCGGCTTCCTGCCCATGACCGTCGTCCAGTTCGGCTCGTCCCTGTTCGTCTCCCGGCTCACCGGCCGGATCGGGAACGCGCCGTTGCTCGTGCTCGGCCTCGCGCTCGTCACCGGCGGCCTGGCGTGGATCACGCGGCTCACCGTCGACACGTCGTTTCTGGCGGGCGCGGTCGGACCCCTCATCCTCATCGGTCTCGGCCAGGGCCTGGCCTTCGGCCCGATCACGTCGGCCGGACTGGCAGGAGCGCGCCCCGAGGACGCGGGTGCGGCGTCCGGGCTGGTCAACACCGCCCACCAGCTCGGCAGCACCCTCGGCGTCGCCGTCCTCACCACGGTCGCCGCCGGTGCCACGACGCTCGCCGAGCACGTCACCGGCGCGTACCGGGGAGGCACCGTCCTGATGTCCGTCGCGCTGGTGGTCGCTCTCGCCGTCATCGTTCCGGGGGAGATCGCGCGTCGACGGGGAAGCGTCATATGACCGAACCGGAGTTCACGTCGGGTCGAGGCGGTCCAGCACCAGCGCGAAATGCGCGGCGTAGTCGGTCACCGCGCGGTGCAGGTGACCGAACAACTCGAGGCTGATCGCGCCGAGCAGGCCGCCCCACGCGGTGACGACGCGCAGCAGCACCTCGTCGGACAGCTCCGCGCCGACCGCCGCGCGGAAGTCCGCGAGGAGCTCGTGCGCACCGGCGGGGATCGCCCGCCGCGGAGCGATCGGTCCGCGGGCGTCCAGGTCGGCGGCGAGCGCCATCAGCACACCGGTGACGCGGCCGGCCGGCTCGACCGTCGTCCGCGGCGCGGCGTAGCCCGGAACCGGCGAACCGTACAGGAACGCGTACTCGTGCGGGGCGGCGACGGCCCAGTCCCGCAGCGTCAGGCCGAGCGTCCGCCAGCGGCCGGCGAGGTCGTCGCGGGCGACGGTGGCGTCGGCCGCTTCGAGCCGGTCGGCGAGCTCGCCGTAGATGATCACCAGCAGGTCGGTGAGCAGCTCGTCGCGACTCGGGTAATAGCGATAGACCGCTGACGACGCCATCCCCAGGTCGCGGGCGACGGCGCGGACCGACAGCCGCGCCGGGCCGATCTCGGCGAGCCGGCGACGTGCGTCGGCGACGATCGCCGCCGTCAGTTCACGGCGGGCGATGGCGCGAGCGGTCATGGGTGCGGACGTCGGCATGGACGCCAGTCTGGCAGCGGTGCGCGACGCCCGCAACAAAACGAGAGCACCGCTCTTGACAAGCGCTCGGCCGGGTCGCATTCTGATTGCAAGCGAGAGCACCGCTCTCTATTCGGATCAGGAGGCGCATGATGTCCAAGACGTACGTGATCGTCGGAGCCGGCCCGGTCGGTCGGCACACCGCCGAGATCCTGCGGGACTCCGGGGCCACCGTGACGATGGTGACGCGCTCGGGGCGCGTCCGCCTCGACGGCGTGCGGTCGATCGCCATCGACGCGTCCGACCCGGCGGCGCTGACGGCCGCCGCGACCGGCGTCGACGCGCTGTTCAACTGCGCCAACCCGACCGACTACACCACCTGGGAACAGGTCTGGCCGCCGCTGGGCGAGAGCCTGTTGACCGCGGCCGAACGGACCGGAGCGACGCTCGTGACGGCGTCGTGCCTGTATCCGTACGGTCCCGTTTCCGGCCCGATGACCGAGAGGATGCCCGACGCCGCGACCGATCACAAGGGCCGGCTGCGCGCCGCGATGTGGGCCGAGGCCAGGGCCCGGCACGACGCCGGGCGGATCCGCGCGGTGGAGGTGCGCGGCTCCGACTACGTCGGCGCCGGTGTCGGCGGCAACGGCCACATCACGCGGCATCTGCCGACGGCCGTCCGCGGCCGGACCGCCTGGGTGATCGGCGATGCCCACCTGCCGCACACCTGGACCGACGTCGCAGACATGGCCCGCACCTTGGCGGCCGTCGCCGACCGGCCCGACACCTGGGGTCGGGTGTGGCATGCGCCCAGCAACGAGCCGCGGACCCAGACGGCGGCGCTGACGGACGTGCTCGCCGCGGGCGGCTGCGCCCCGGTGCGGGTCCGGGCGATTCCGATGCCCGTGCTACGCGGCATCGCGCTGGTCCAGCCACTGATGCGCGAGATCGCCGAACTCGCCTACATGTGGACGAACCCGTACGTCCTCGACTCCGCCCGCACGCAGCGGGAGCTGGGATTGACCCCGAGTCCGTGGGACGAGGTGTGCGCGCGGACGTTTCTCGGCAACCGATAGGACCGGGAATGCCCGGCCGGCGTCCCGAGTTGCATGAACGGTGCCCCGCGCCCGTATGACCCACGTCGCCCGATGACGCCCACGACGTCCCGCTCACCCGGCGGATCCGGCATTCCACTGATACTCGGCCTGCTGTCCGTGTTCGGACCGGTCTCGATGGACATCTACCTGCCGGTGCTCCCCCAGCTCGCCGACCGGCTCGACGCGTCTCCCGCGGCGGCCCAGTTGACGGTGACGGCATGTCTCATCGGGCTCGCCCTCGGGCAGATCGTCGCCGGGCCGCTGTCCGATCGCTTCGGCCGGCGCCGGCCGATGCTCGTCGGGGTGTCGCTGTTCACCCTCGTCTCGCTGGCGTGCGCGGCGGCCCCGACGATCGAGATCCTCATCGGCCTGCGGTTCCTGCAGGGCGCGGCCGGCGCCGCGGGCATCGTCATCGCGCAGGCCACCGGGCGTGACATCTACTCCGGCTCCCGCTTGGTCCGTTACTACGGACGCCTCACCGTCATCACCGGACTCGCCGCGATCCTCGGTCCTGTCGCCGGCGGAGCGCTGTCGGCCTTCGTCGACTGGCGCGGGGTGTTCGGATTCCTCGCCGCCATCGGCGCGGTGATCCTCGGCGTCGGCGCGTGGGCGTTCCGCGAGACGCTGCCGGCCGCCGAACGCACCGGCGGCGGGCCGATCCACACGCTGCGGACGTTCGCCGGCCTGCTGCGCGATCGGCGGTTCGTCGCCGTCCTGTTGACGGCGGGTTTCGTCAACGCCGCCATGTTCTCCTACATCGGCGGCGCCACCTTCCTGCTTCAGGACGTCTACGGCCTGTCCCCGCGTACGTATGCCTTGGTGTTCGGCCTCAACTCGACCGGATTCATGATGTTCGGCTTCCTCGCCGGACGCGGCACCGAACGCTGGTCGGAACACGTCATGCTCCGCGCCGGGCTCGCCCTGTGCGCCGCCGGCGCCGGCGGTCTCGTGGTCGCCGGCGTGCTCGAGCTGTCCATGCCGTACGTGGTGGTCGCACTGTTCCTGCTGGTCAGCGGCGTCGCGACGACCGCACCTCCGTCCGTCACCCTGGCCGTGCGGGAACATCCGCAGACCGCGGGCACGGCGGCCTCGCTGCTGGGCGTCTCCCGCTACCTGTTCGGCGGGCTCGCCGCCCCGCTGGTCGGGCTCTTCCCACAGGGCACCGCGCTGCCGCTCGGCGTCGTCACGGCCGGGGCCACCGTCGGGGCGATGGCCATGCTCGCACTGTCCGGCCGGGCCGAGCGTAACCGCGTCAGGTGGTCAGCCGCCGCGCCCGATAGGCCGCGACGGCCGTCCGGTTGCTGCAGCGGGTCGAGCAGAAGCGCTTGCACCGGTTGCGGGACATGTCCAGGACGAGGTCCGTGCAGTCGTCGGCCGCACAGATCCCGAGCCGCGACAGCTCGTCGGCGCGGATGAGGTCGACCATCGCGAGCGCCGTCTCGACGACGATCCGCTCGTCGAGCGGCGCGTCGGCGGCGATGGCGTGCAGGTGCCAGTCCGTGTCGTCGTGCCGGACGAGCTGCGGGACGGCGTTCGCGCCGGCCAGCATCGCGTTGACGATGGCCACGGCGTCGTCGCGGGGGGACGTCAGCAGCTCCCGCAACCGGGGCCGGAGCGCACGGACCCGCTGCAGCTCGGCAAGCGTCCGGTCGAACCGCCCACTGTAGCGATGGCGTCGGAAATACGTCTCGAGATCGGCGACGACGGTCAGCGCATCGTCACCGGACGCGCTGTTGACGAGCGCGACCGCAGCCTCGAGCGAGGACGTCGTGTCATCGGCGTTGAACATTTGACCCATGACGATACAGCGCCGTAGCGTCATCGACCATGAAGGCGTTGGCTGATGACACCCGGATGGTCTCCGGTCTCGGTTTCGCGCTCGCGTCGGCGGGCACGTTCGCGTTGTCGGGACCGTTCGCCCGCGGCCTGATCGACGCCGGCTGGACGGCCGGCGCCGCGGTGACGGTCCGGATGGGGATCGCCGCGCTCGCACTGCTCGTCCCGACGCTGCTCGCGCTCCGCGGCCGCTGGTCGGTGCTGCGCGATCCCCGCGTGCTGCGCACCATCGCCGGCTACGGCGCCCTCGGCGTCGTGCTGCCGCAGCTGTGCTTCTTCTACGCCGTCTCGTCGTTGCAGGTTGGCGTCGCGCTGCTCATCGAGTACACGGCGCCGGTCGCCGTCATCGGCTACATGTGGCTGCGCTACGCGCAGCGGCCCGGCGCGCTCACCCTCGCCGGCGCCGCCTCGGCGGCGGCGGGCCTCGTGCTCGTCCTCGACCTCCTCGGCGGCATCCGGCTCGACCCGGTCGGCGTGGCCTGGGCCCTCGGCTCCGTGATCGGCGCCGCCGCCTACTTCATCATGTCGGGGAACACCGACACCGATCTGCCCGGTGTGGCGCTCGCCGGCGGCGGCCTCATCGTCGGCTTCACGCTGCTCGCCGCCGCGAGCGCCACCGGCATCCTCCCGTTCACCGTGACGACGACGGACGTCGAGTTCGCCGGACGTCCCATGCCGGTGTGGCTCGCGGCGCTGCTGCTGGGGCTCATCGCGACCGGCAGCGCGTACGTCCTCGGCATCGCCGCCGCCCGCCGGCTCGGCGCGCGGCTGGCGTCGTTCGTCGCGCTCATCGAGGTCGTCGCGGCCATCGCCTACGCCTGGGTGCTGCTCGGCGAACTGCCGACGTGGACGCAGCTCGCCGGCGGCGTCCTCATCCTCGCGGGCGTCATCGGCGTCAAGCTCGGCGAGCGGGACATCGCCGCGCCGCTCGGCGCCACGCCGGAGGCCGTGGTCCCCGGTTCGGTCGACGACGGTTCAGTCGACGACGCTCGCCCCGGGGACCGGCCCGTGCGCGACGCGGACCGCCCGGCAGACGCCGGCACCGGCGAGCTCGGCGGCGGTGTTGACGGCGGCCGTCTCGTCGGCGCACAGGAAGACGCAGGTCGGGCCTGATCCCGACACGATTCCGGCAAGCGCGCCCGCATCGACGCCGGCGCGCAGCGTCCGGCGCAGCGTCGGCATGAGCGAGACGGCGGCGACCTGCAGGTCGTTGCCGAGCAGCGGCGCGACCCGACGCGCGTCCCCCGCGGCGAGAGCCGCGAGCAGTTCGGTCGGCGGGCCGAGCCGGCGTCCACCGGCACCCTCGGCGCGCAGCCGATCGAGCTCACCGTAGACGGCCGGCGTCGACAATCCGCCGCGAGCGACGGCGACCACCCAGTGCAGCCGGCCGCGAGCGAGCACCGTCGTCAGCCGCTCCCCCCGCCCGCTGCCGAGTTCGGTGCCGCCGTGCAGCGAGAACGGCACGTCGCTGCCGAGCGTCGCCGCCAGCTCGTCGAGCCGGCCGGGGCCGGGCGTCTCGCGCCACAGCCGCGTCGCGGCGAGCAGCGCGGCCGCGGCGTCGGCGCTGCCGCCGGCCATGCCGCCGGCGACGGGGATGTCCTTGTCGATCTCGATCCGGACGCGCGGGACACGCCCGAACTCCTCGCCCGCGCGGGAGACGGCCCGCCAGGCCAGGTTCGACGCGTCCGTCGGCACCTCCGCGGCGCCCTGTCCCCGCACGACGAGCGACATCTCGTCGGCGGGCGCGAGCGTCACGGTGTCGGTGAGCGACACCGCGTGGAAGACCGTCGTCAGCTCGTGGAAGCCGTCCGGCCGGGCGTGCCCGACCCCGAGATGCAGGTTGATCTTGGCCGGCGCCCGAACCACGACCGGCCCCGACGGCACGACGGAAAGCATCGCCCGAGCCTATCGGGTGCGGCCGCCGGGTCGTGTGCGTGTCAGGACGCCGTCTCGGCGAGCCGGACGAACTCGGCGACTCCGAGCCGCTCGCCGCGCAGCGTCGGGTCGATGCCCGCGGCTCGCAGCCGGCGCTCGGCCTGCTCGGCCGAACCGGCCCACCCCGAGAGCGCCGCACGCAGCGTCTTGCGGCGCTGCGCGAACGCCGCGTCGACGACGGCGAACAGCCGCGTCCGGAACGCCGGGTCTCGCGGCCACGGCGGATCGGCGTGGACGTCGATGCGGACGAGCCCGGATTCGACGTTCGGCATCGGCCAGAAGACGTGCCGGCCGACGCGGCCGGCCTGCGCGACATCGCCGTAGAAGCGGGCCTTGACGCTCGGCACGCCGTAGACGCGCCCGCCGGGCGTCGCGGCCAGCCGCTCGGCCACCTCCAGCTGCACCATGACGAGCACGGTGCGGACGCTGGGCAGCTCGGCGAGCAGATGCAGCAGCACCGGCACCGAGACGTTGTAGGGCAGGTTCGCGACGATCGCGGTGGGCCCCGGGGCCGGGTCGCAGAGCGCGCGGAGCTCGTCTCCCGTCACGGTGAGCGCGTCGCCGGTGACGACGCTCAGCTCCCCGGCCTGCGCCGGCGCATGCGCGGCGACCGTCGCCGGCAGCCGCTGCGCGAGCAGGGGGTCCTTCTCCACCGCGATGACGCGGCCCGCCGCGCCGAGCAACCCGAGCGTCAGCGAACCGAGCCCGGGACCGACCTCGACGACGACGTCATCGGCGCCGACGCCGGATTCGGCGACGATCCGGCGCACGGTGTTGCCGTCGTGCACGAAGTTCTGGCCGAGGGTCTTCGTCGGCCGCAGACCTAGCGCAGCGGCGGTCTCCCGGATCTCGGCAGGCCCGAGGAGACGAGGCGCGGTCAGGAGGCGCCCGCCCCACACAGCGGCCATGCGCCCCAGCCCTGACCGGCCTGGACCTTCTTCGCGATGTCGATCTGCTCGTCGCGGGTGGCGAGGTCGGCACGCGGCGCGTACTGCAGGCCGCCGAAGCCCTCCCACGTCTGCTGCGTGAACTGCAGGCCGCCGTAGAAACCGTTACCCGTGTTGATCGCCCAGTTTCCGGTCGACTCGCAGTGCGCGATCCGGTCCCAGATCGAACCGGCCGGGACGGCCGGCGGGCCGGGCTTCGTGCCGACGACGACGCGCGCGGGCACCGCATCGGCGACGACGGTGGCCTCGAGCTTCTTGCGCTCGACCTCCTTGCCGTTCACCGTCCGCACCTCGTAGACGACGTTCTGCTTACCGGGCTTGCCGGGATCCTTCACGATCCTCGTGCGCACGGTCAGCTTGTCGTCCTTGGTCTCGACCTCGGTCGGCTTGACGTCTTCGAGCTTGGTGACGGTCGCCGTGCGATCGCGGGTGACCACCACCTTGAGGTCCTTGACGATGCGCGCGTCGGCCGCGGGCACCACCTTGTCCTCCTGCTGCAGCGGCACGCCGAGGTTGGTCAGCAGACCGTCGACGGTGCGTGCGGTGGACGTCTTCTCCACCGTCTTGCCTGCGTCGACCAGCACGATCCGCTTCGGCAGGGTCACGTGGACGATCGAGCCGGTCAGGGCCAGCCGCTCGGCCGGGTCCGTCTCGAGCGACGTCGGGTCGGCGTCGTAGCCGGCGCCGCGGACGGCGTCGCCGACCGTGACGGCGTTCGTCTGGACCTGCCGGAACGTGCCGTCGACGTCGAACGTCACGTCCTTGACGCGGTTGTAGACGATGGTCGCCCCCTTGTCGACGGACGCGTCGAGACCGGGTTCGACGTGATCGCCGCCCCCGGGCGCGTAGCCCTTCTCCTTGAGGATCGACTCGACGTTCGAGCGGAGCGTCGAGACCGAGACGGGCTCGCCGTCGACGGTGATCGTGACGTCCTTGTGCATCGCCACGCCCGCCGCACCGCCACCGGCGAGAACGACGAGGGTCGCGGCGATCGCGAGCCGAGGACCGGCCGCAGCCGTGGTGTTGATGCGCGTGAAGATCGACATAGTAACGAAACGATAACGAAGCGATGCCGCTCCTGCAAAGCCTTGCAGGATAACTCAGGGAAAGATCACACCGGACGGCACCCCCGGCGGCTCCGCCCGCCCGATTCTCCCGATGTCGGCCGGTCGATCGACACCGTCGCGGCGATGACCTCCCCGGATGTCCGCCTGAGCGAGGCGCCGCGACAATAATCTCCTCGGCGGCTCACTCAGACGGACATCTGGGGAGGTACGGCGAGACCGAACACCCGCTCGGCGTTGGCCGTCAGCGTGTCGGCCAGCCCGGCGGCGTCGACGCCCCGCAGTTCGGCCAGCGCCGCCGCCGTGTACGGCAGGCAGTACGACTGATTCGGCCTGCCCCGGTGCGGGTGCGGCGTCAGATACGGCGCGTCGGTCTCGACGAGCAGTTGCGCGTCGGGAACGAGCCGCGCCGCCTCGTGCAGGGCGGTGTTCGTGGTGAAGCTGACCGTCCCCGAGAACGACAGGATGTAGCCGAGTCCGACGGCCTCGCGCGCGACGGCGGCGTCGCCGGAGAAGCAGTGGAAGACGACGGTCTCCGGCGCCCCCTCCGCGGCCAGGACGTCGAGCACGTCCCGATAGGCCGAGCCCGCCGCCCCGGGAGTCGTGCCGTCGGCGTCCCGGCAGTGGATCATGAGCGTCTTGCCCGCCCGCTTCGCGAGGTCGATGTGCCAGGCGAACGCCTCGCGCTGCACATCGGGCGCGGCGACGCCGTCGCGGAGCCCGGGCCAGTAGTAGTCGAGCCCCGTCTCGCCGACGGCCACCACCCGCGGGTGCTGCGCCATCTCGGTGAGCTCGGCCTTCGCGGCGTCGTCGAGGTCGCCGGCGTGCGTCGGGTGCAGCGCGGTCGCGGCCCAGACGCGGGCGTCCCACTCGGCGGCGGCCACCGCCCAGCGCGCGTCGACCATGTCGTCGGCGACGGTGACGACGCGTCCGACCCCGACCGCCGCAGCGTGATCGAGGATCGCCCGCACCGATTCGGGGTCACGTCCGCCGCAGGCGGCGAGGTGGGTGTGGGCGTCGACGAGGGCGCCGACCGGCTGCGGATCGGGCGGCGGAGTCCGGCGGCGGTCGCGCTTCGCGGAAGAGGCCATACAAGAAGTCTCGCGTGCCACACGAAGGACGTGCCCATCACCCTCCGAACAGGTGACCGGCCTCTCGCGCGAAGCCCGTGACGCCTGCTGCATTCAAACGATCCAGGAGACCGGGAACATCCCGGGGCGGAGCCTTGTAGGCGGCGACCTGTTCCTCCAGCACCTGCCCGGTGATCTCAGGATGCAAGTCAAGCTGGTCCAACAGGAAGTCGTCCGGGGTGAGCACCGCAAGGTCGTAGGGATCCGTCGCGTAGCGCGGGAAATCGCGGATATTGAAGGTGACCAGCACTTCTGCATCACCGCGGACCGCTGCGGCGAGCACATGCCTGTCTTTCAGGTCGCAGGTCATGGCGTCGATCAGACGCTCGTAGCCGGCCACCTCGGCGTCCGGGAAGGCGATCCGCATCCGAGCGATCCGGCGCTCCACCGCCTCGGCAGGCAACCCGCGGGCCACGAGATTCCGCCGCAACTCATCGAGAACGCCCGTCGACCACAGAGGCCGAAATGTTCCGGCTTCCGCGAGTCGTAGCAACGTATCGGTCAGATAGGCCCCATAGAGAGCACACGTATCCAGGAAGACGGGGAAGGCCACGTCCGATCACCGGGTACGCGGGACGGGCCCGTCGGTCGCCTCGTACAGTCCAGCGTCTTCGGCGTCCTGGACCATCTCGTCCAGGATGCGCTTGCGCTTGTGACGCGCCCGGACCTGGTAGTCGACGATGTCGTACAGCCTGACCCGACGGTGCCGTCCTCGCATCTGATGGGCGATCTCGCCGTCCTTCAGCAGCCGCACCAGCGTCGGCCGTGAGACCCCGAGAAAGTCGGCCGCCTCCTGCGTGGTGAGCAGTTGATCGCGGGGAGCGACGGTGACTCCCTGCCCGTTCGCCAGGGTGATCGCGATCTGTTGGAGCGCATCGAAGAGCGGTGCCGGAATCTCCATACGTCGTCCGTCGGCGGAGACCAGGGCCGGCTGCCGGGGCGGTGCGTCGACGCCGCGGCGTCCGAGTTCCGCCACCAGATCCCCCACCGTGGCGGCGTCGGCGTCGGACGGTAGGTAAGTGACCGCCTCGGTCATATGCGCACGCGTCATGAGACACCTCCGGGACTCACCGTACGCCCTAATCGAAAAATCCGTAACGGCCGCCGGCGTCTCCGGTGGCGTTCCGGCCGATCCACTCATCCCGCTGGCTACAGTTGACACACCATGGCGCAGCAGAACCCCTTCTACGTGACGACGGCGATCGCCTACCCCAACGGACAGCCGCACATCGGACACGCTTACGAGTACATCTCGACCGATGCCATCGCCCGCTTCCAGCGTCTCGACGGCCGCGACGTCCTCTACCTCACGGGCACCGACGAGCACGGCCAGAAGGTGCAGCAGACGGCTGAGCGCGAGGGCGTTCCGACGGCGGAGCTGGCGCGTCGCAACTCGGACGGGTTCCAGCGGCTGCAGGACGCCCTGGGCATCAGCTACGACCGCTTCATCCGCACCACCGACGCCGACCACAAGGCCGCGAGCCGCGAGCTGTGGCGTCGCATGGAGGCCGCCGGCGACATCTACCTCGACGCGTACTCGGGCTGGTACTCCGTCCGCGACGAGGCGTTCTTCACCGAGGAGGAGACGACCGTCGGCGAGGACGGCGTCCGCGTCGCCACCGCGACGGGCACCCCGGTCGAGTGGACCGAGGAGTCGTCCTACTTCTTCCGGCTCTCGACGTACGCCGAGCCGCTGCTCGCGCACTACGAGGCGCACCCCGAGTTCATCGGCCCGGACGTCCGGCGCAACGAGGTGGCCAGCTTCGTCCGGGGCGGCCTGCGTGATCTGTCCATCTCGCGGACGACCTTCGACTGGGGCGTCAAGGTGCCGGATCTCGACGGCGACGTCGACGGCCACGTCATGTACGTGTGGGTCGACGCGCTGACCAACTACCTCACCGGCGCCGGCTTCGCCTCCGACGACCCCGCCGACGTCGCGCGCTACGACCGCTACTGGCCCGCCGACCTGCACATCATCGGCAAGGACATCATCCGGTTCCACTGCGTCTACTGGCCGGCCTTCCTCATGAGCGCGGGCATCCCGCTGCCCAAGCGGGTCTTCGCGCACGGCTTCCTGTTCAACAAGGGGCAGAAGATGAGCAAGTCGGTGGGCAACGTCGTCGACCCCGCCGAGCTCATCGCCGAGTACGGCCTCGACGCCGTGCGCTACTTCCTGCTCCGCGAGGTGCCCTACGGCCAGGACGGCAGCTACAGCCACGAGGCGATCGCCGGACGCATCAACGCCGATCTCGCCGGCGCGCTGGGCAACCTCGCCCAGCGCGTCGTCTCGCTGTGCAAGAAGTACTTCGATCTGACGGTGCCGACGCCCGGCGCGTTCACGGCCGCCGACGCCGAGCTGCTCGCCGCCGCCGACGCTCTGCTGCCGCGCGCCCGCGAGGCGATGGCCGGACAGCAGCTGCACCTCGTGCTCGAGGCGGTGTGGGAGGTGCTCGCCGCGACCAACCGCTACATCTCGGCCGAGGAGCCGTGGAAGGTCGCCAAGACCGACCTCGCCCGCGCCGGGACGGTGCTGTACGTCTGCGCCGAGGTCACCCGCATCGCGGGCGTCCTGCTGCAGCCGACGATGCCGGCCGGCGCCGCGCGACTGCTCGACCAGCTCGGCGTCGCCGCCGAGGCCCGCGATTTCGCGGCCGTCGCCGAGCGGCTGCCGGCGGGCACGTCACTCCCGGCGCCGACACCGGTGTTCCCGCGCTACGAGGCCGCGAAGGCCGACGCGTAGCGCGCTACAGGTCGATCTCGAAGTAGTAGGACGTCACCCCGGGGCCGCTGCGTTCGTGTCGGTCGAAGCCGACGGATTCGTAGAGCGCGACGGCCGCCCGGTCGACGTTCGTCGTCGTCAGATCCATGTAGACCGCACCGCGGGCGCGGGCGTCGGCCATGATCGCGCGCAACAGCGCCCGGCCCTCACCGCCACCGCGCCGGTCAGGCGCGACGTAGAGCTCGGCGAGGTACGCCTCGAGTGCGTCCTCGTAGTACGACGGCCGCAGCCGGACGAGCCCGAAGCCGTGCGCGGGCTCGCCCCACAGGTAGACGACGGTGTCACCCGCCGTCACGAGCTCGGCGAACCGGGCGGCAAGCCAACCCGTGTCCGGGCAGTCGTCGTCGTACTCGGCATTGAAGACGCGAAGCAGCTCGGCGGCCTCACTCATCGCCGCGTCATCGGCGGCGGGCGGAATGCGCAACACGCCTCGACCCTACGCAGCCCCGGTCCCGCCGCGCTGCCTCAATGTTCGCCAGACTTCATCATACAAACTTTCCCGCTCGACAGACCCTGGTTCGCACATTCAGGCACGATGCGGTCGCCTAACTCATTAAATTGGGTAAGACGGGCATCATCGGCCGCGTTTTTGTCAGACGGAAGGTTGACCCCGTCCCATCTTTGGCATACATTCATCGCATGGTTGAGAACGCGGGCGCCAAGCAGCGCCTCTCCGACGCGGTCGCCGAGGCGCTCCAGAACGACATCATCGGGATGCCGGTCGGCGAGCGGCTGCCCACGGAGGCCGAGCTCTGCGAGCGGTTCGACGTCAGTCGCACCGTGATCCGCGAGGCCACCCGCGTGCTCGTTCAGCGCGGGCTGGTCGCCGTCAAGCCCGGCCGCGGTATGACGGTGGCGGAGGTCGACGGCAGCGTCATCGCCGAGCAGTACGGGCTCCTACTCCGACTCAGCGAGGGCTCGTTCGAGCAACTCATGGAACTGCGACTCGTTCTCGAGCTCGAGATGGCGGCGTTGGCCGCCGCTCGCCGGAGCGACACCCACCTCGCCGAACTCGTCGTGCTCAACGAACGGTTGCGGGTCGCCGATCCGTCGAGCGCGGAATTCCTCGACACCGACCTCGCCTTTCACGAGAAGATCGCCGAGGCGAGCGGCAATCCCTTCTTCCCCCTCGTCATCCGGCCGATCAACGACTTCTTGAGCGACTCTTACCACGCGGGCACGGGGTATCCGTCGGAAGCCGGCCACACGGTGGCCGAGCACCTCGAGATCGCCTACGCCATTCAACTGGGCGATCCCGCCAGAGCCCGTTTCGCCGCGGAGAGCCATCTGCGGCGCATCATCAGAAATCGCGCGCTCATCACTCGCGAAAAATAGTTCCCGAAAGGAATACGTCTCGACGAAGCCGGTTCGATCGAACCGGCCTTCAGAACCTTATTCACTCGTACACGGATTCGCGAACCGGATTCCGTGCGGCTGACGCCTACCCATTGCCCGGGAGATCCTGCGGGCCGAAGTCCGGTGCTTTCCGCGAGCGCCGCGACCATTTACTCGCACCAACGAAAGAGAATCAATGACGCATCTCATCGACGACCCCCTGACCCTCCTCCCCGACGACGCCGCCACCGCCACCCTCGTCGGACGGGCGCAGGCCACCGAAGGGCCGTGTGTCGTCGTCCTGCGTGACGGGGCCGTCGTCGACATCACGGCGACGTTCCCGACGATGACCGATCTGCTGGAATCCGCGGACCCGGTCGCAGCAGCACGCTCCGCGACCGGAACCCGATCGTGGCCGGTCACCGAGATTCTGGCGAACTCGGTGAGCGAGACCGGTGATCGGTTGCCGCGGCTGCTGGCGCCCGTCGACCTGTCGGTGCTGAAGGCGGCCGGCGTGACGTTCGCGACGTCGCTGCTGGAACGGCTCATCGAAGAGCGCACCGGCGGCGACCCCGAGCGCGCCGACGCGCTGCGCGGCGAGCTCGAAACGCTCATCGGCACCGATCTGTCGGCCATCACCCCCGGCGGCGAGGACGCCGCGCGGCTCAAAGCGGACCTGCAGGCCCGCGGCCAGTGGTCGCAGTACCTGGAGGTCGGACTCGGCCCGGATCCCGAGGTCTTCACCAAGGCGCCGATCCTGTCCGCCGTTGGATGCGGCGCCGAGATCGGCGTCGCGCAGGTCTCCTCGTGGAACAACCCCGAGCCCGAGGTCGCCATCGCGGTCACCTCGACGGGCCGCATCGTGGGCGCGATGCTCGGCAACGACGTCAACCTGCGCGACGTCGAGGGCCGCTCGGCTCTGCTGCTGCCCAAGGCGAAGGACAACAATGCGTCGGCGGCGCTCGGGCCGTTCATCCGGCTCTTCGACGAGTCGTTCACCCTCGACGACGTCCGCAGCACCGAAGTCCGGCTGCAGGTGCTCGGCGAGGACGACGGCTTCGTGCTCGACGGCGTCAGCCAGATGCGGGAGATCTCGCGAGACGTCGCGGCACTGGCGGCCTACACGGTCGGCGACGCGCACCAGTACCCGGACGGGATCGTCCTCTACACCGGGACGCTCTTCTCCCCCACGCACGATCGCGGCGGGGCGGGCATGGGCTTCACCCATCACCTCCGCGACGTCGTCCGCATCTCCAGCCCCAGGCTGGGGACGCTCGTGAACCGGGTGAACCACTCCGAGAAGGCGCCGCGCTGGACCTTCGGCGTGCGCGGCCTCATCGCGAACCTCACGGCCCGCGGGTTCATCGAAAGGATCGGTGCCTGACGTGCTGATGGTCATCACCGACCACGCCTTCGCCGATGTGGCGTTCGAGCGTCGGGCTGCAGACGAACTCCAGGCCGGACTCGCGGTGTTCGACGTCTCCACCGAGGCCGACGCCGCCCGAGCGGTGCGCGGCGCGGACATCGCGCTGGTCAACTTCGCACCGATCACCGAGGCCGTGCTGCGGGAGCTCAACCCCGGGGCGGTCGTCGTCCGCTACGGCATCGGCTACGACAACGTCGACCTGGACGCGGCGAAGCGGCTCGGCGTCCGGGTATGCAACGTCCCGGACTACGGCGCCGACACCGTCGCCGACCACGCCGTGACCTCGGTGCTCACGCTCATCCGGAAACTGCACCACTTCAGCCGGGCGGTCGCCGCCGGCGGCTGGCCGTCGGCCACCGAACTCGCGCCGATCCGCTCGATGGCCGAGACCACCGTCGGCCTGTTCGGCACCGGCCGCATCGGGCGGGCCGTCGCGCGTCGGCTGCGGCCGTTCGGGTTCGAGATCCTCGCCTACGACCCGTACGCGGACGCCGCAGCGGCAGCCGAGCACGGCATCGAGCTCGTCGGTCTCGACGAACTGTTCCGGCGCTCACACGTGCTTTCGCTGCACGCACCTGCCACGCGGGAAACCACGGGCGTGGTCGGCTTCGAGAACCTGGCGAAGATGCCGCACGGCTCGTTCCTCGTCAACACGTCTCGGGGAGCGCTCGTCGATCAGGACGCCGTCCTGGCGGCACTCGACAGCGGGCAGCTCGCGGGGGCCGCGCTCGACGTCTTCGTGCCTGAGCCGCTACCCGTCGACCATCCGCTGCGACGGCATCCGAACGCCCTGCTCACCCCTCACGCCGCCTACTACTCCGAACAGTCCCTCCGCGACCTGCAACGACTGGCCGCCGAAGAGGCGCTGCGCGCCGGACGGCGCGAGCCGCTCCGCTGCCAGGTCAACTGACCGACCCCACGAAGGCGAAGGAAGACATGACCGAGACTCTGAAGAACTACATCGACGGACGGTGGACGTCCACCGAGGCCACCTTCGACGCGCGCAATCCGGCCGATGACAGCGTCATCGCCCACGTGCCGTCGTCGGGCACGGCCGAGGTCGACGTCGCGGTGGCAGCCGCCCGCACCGCGTTCGCGCAGTGGCGACACGTCAACCCGTCGGTGCGGGCCCGCCACCTGCACGCCATCGGCGATCGCGTGAAGGCCCGGGAGGCGGAACTCGCCCGGGCGATCACCACCGAGATGGGCAAGACGATCGGCGAGGCCACCGGCGAGGTCGACAAGCTCGCCAAGGCCTTCCACTTCTACGCCGAGGAGGCGACGCGCGTCCACGGCGAGGTGATCCCCAACGACGTCGACGGGTTCACCAGCCTCGCGGTGCTCGAACCGGTCGGGGTCGTCGGCGCCATCACGCCGTGGAACTACCCGCTCGAGCTCGTCGGGTGGAAGTTGTGCGCCGCCGTCGCCGCCGGCTGCACCATCGTGGTCAAGCCGTCCCAGTACGCGTCGGTCTCGCCGGTCCTGCTCTTCGAGTGCATCGCAGAGGCGGGCCTGCCGGCCGGCGTCGCCAATCTCGTGCTCGGCGCCGGCGCCGCCGGTCCGGCCCTCGCGGGCCACCGCGGTCTGGACAAGCTCGCGTTCACCGGATCGACCGCCACCGGCGACATCATCGCCCGCAACGTCCCGCGGGCCATGCCGTTGACGATGGAATTGGGCGGCACCTGCCCGATGATCGTCACGGACAAGGCCGACGTCCCCGCCGCCATCGCCGGCGCCGCACGTCGCGGCTTCCGCAACGTGGGCCAGATCTGCATCGCGATCAACCGGATCTACGTCCACGATTCGGTCTACGAGGAGTTCGTCGACGGCCTCACCGCCGCGGTCGAGACGCTCACCGTGGGCGACGGCCTGGACGCGTCCGTCGACATCGGCCCGATGGCCACTCAGGCCGGGGTCGACGTCGTCGAGCAGCACGTCGACGACGCTGTCGCCCGCGGCGCCACCGTCCGGGTGGGCGGCGGCCGGGTCGCCGAACTCGCCCCCGGGTACTTCTACGCGCCGACGGTCGTGGCCGACTGCACGCCGGAGATGCTCATCATGTCCGAGGAGACGTTCGGGCCGGTCGTCGGCGTCATGGCGTACAGCGACCTGGCGGACGCGATCGCGCTGGCCAACAGCACCGATTCCGGGCTCGCCTCGTACGTCTACACCCGCGACCTCGAGCAGGCGCACGAGTTGGGCCGGCTGCTCGACTACGGCAACGTCGCGGTCAACAACGTCGACGCGGGCATCATGAACGCTCCGTACGGCGGTCGCAAGGGCAGCGGCTTCGGCGTCGAGCACGGCAAGGCCGGACTCGAGGGCTACCTGGAGCACAAGCACATCCGGATCCGCTACGGATCCGGGCGATGACCGCCCAGTACGCGCGAGGAGACACCGGGTTCTCGGCCGTCGTCCTCGACCTCGACGGGACGCTCGTCGACAGCAGCGCCGACATCGCCGATGCGATGAACCACGCGTTGCGCTCCCGCGGCCTCGGCGAGGTGACGCCCGCGCAGGTCGGCGCCGCTCTCGGCGGCGGGCCGCGGGTGCTCGTCACGGCGTGCATCACCGCCGCCGGGCATTCGCCGGACGAGCCCGGCGTCGTCGACGCCGTGCTCGCGGCCTATTCGGAGCGGTATCGCGCCTACCCGGCGGTGCGGACCGCGCTGCTCGACACCGCGGCGACGGTTCTGCCCGCTCTGCACGCCCGCGGCGTCCTCATCGGAGTGTGCACCAACAAGCGGACCGCCATCGCGCTGGCCGTGCTCGACGCGGTCGGCGTGGGCGACATCGTCGGGGCCGTCGTCGGATCGGACACCACGCCGACGCCGAAGCCGGAGCCCGGACACCTCACCGACACCGTCGACGCCCTCGGCGCCGCCGGACTGCGTGTGCTGTACGTCGGCGACACCGAGATCGACCGCGCGACCGCCGAGGCCGCCGGAGTGACCTACGCGCAGGTCGCCTGGGGTCACCCCGGAGTGCCGGCCGACCTCCACCTCTCCTCGTTCGACGACCTGCTCTCCATCGTCTGAAAGGAATCACCATGAAGTACAACCCCGAATCGGCGCAGGACAAGGCGAAGTACGCCGTCGGGCGGGCCGCCGTGGAGCGCTACGCGTACGACGGCGCCCGGCTCGGATTGGGCTCCGGCACGACGTCGGCATGGTTCGTCCGCGCCCTCGGTGAGAAGGTCGCCGAGGGCCTCGATGTCATCGGCGTTCCGACATCGAACTTCACACGCGATCTCGCACTCTCGGTGGGCATCACGCTCGTCGACATCAACACGCTCGACCGTCCGCTCGACGTCACCCTCGACGGCCCGGACGAGGTCGACCACGACGGCGACCAGATCAAGGGCGGCGGCGCCTGCCTGCTCTGGGAGCGGATGGTGGCGGAGGCGTCGAACAAGGTGGTCTGCATCGCCGACGACACCAAGCTGGTCGACCGGCTCGGACGCTTCCCACTGCCCATCGAGGTGGTGCAGTACGGCTGGCAGGCCACCGAGCGCTCGGTCCGGGCCCTGTTGACGGACCTCGGCTACTCGGACATCGAGATCGTGCGGCGGATGCGCGACGGCGAGCCGGTGGTCACCGACAACGGCAACTTCATCCTCGATGCGCACCTCATCGCGATCACGGACAAGGCGCTGCTCGACACCAATCTCAACTGGATCCCCGGTGTGGCGGAGAACGGCATGTTCACCGGCATCGTCGACGAGATCCTCATGGCGTCGCCGAGCGGTGACTCGTGGATCATCGACCTGCCCAACCGGTCGGCCGCCCGCAAGCCGGCGTGGCGTCGATGAACGACACGACGAGCACCGAGCTCGACGCCGTCCTCGCCGCGGCCGCGGCGGCGAAGCCGATCCTCGCGGTGCAGTCCCCCGCCCGCCGGCACGCCCTGCTCGTCGCCGTCGCCGACGCGCTCGACGCCGCTGCCGACGAACTGGTCCCGGTCGCGATGGCCGAATCCCATCTGCCCGAGGCACGGCTGCGCGGCGAGCTCCGGCGGACGACGATGCAGCTGCGACTGTTCGCGGAGGAGGCGCTGGCCGCACGTCACCTCGACGTGCGGATCGACGCGCCCGATCCCGAGTTCGGTTCGGGGCCGCGGCCAGACATCCGCCGCATGCGACGGCCCATCGGCGTCGTCCTCAACTTCGCGGCGAGCAACTTCCCGTTCGCGTTCTCGGTGGCCGGTGGGGACACCGCCGCGGCGCTGGCGGCCGGGTGCCCCGTCGTGGTCAAGGCGCACCAGGGACATCCCGAGCTCAGCGCGCGGACGGCGGCGGTCGTCCGCGCCGCACTGGACGCGGCCGGCTCGCCGACGGGCACGTTCGACGTCGTCTACGGCCGGGCCGCGGGCGTCGCCGCGCTGACGGACGACCGCGTCGACACCGGGACGTTCACGGGATCGGTGAACGGCGGCCTCGCGCTCGCCGCACTGGCCGCGGGACGGGCGCGGCCGATTCCGTTCTACGGCGAACTCGGCAGCATCAATCCGGTGCTCGTCACGCCGGCGGCGGTCGCGGCACGGGGCGCCGAGATCGCTCGGGGCTTCGTCGGTTCCTTCACCCTGGGCAACGGTCAGTTCTGCACGAAACCCGGGCTGCTGTTCCTGCCGGAGGGACACGGTCTCGACGCCGAACTCGCATCGGCCACCGCCGCCGTGCGCACCGGCGAACTGCTCACCGAATCGATCACCGCCGGGTTCGCCGCCCGCCTCACCGAACTCGTCGACCACGTCGGGGGCCGGCTGCTCGCCCGGTCGGCCGTCGTCGACGGGGTGCCGACCCCCGGACTGCTGGCGATCGACCACGAGACGTTCGAGCGGCATCGCGAGAACGTGCTGACCGAGGCCTTCGGGCCGTTCTCGATCGTCGTCGAGTACGGCGACACGGATCAGGTCGCGCGGGCCGTGTCGACGTTCGAGGGATCGCTGACGCTCACGGTCCAGGCCGAGGAGTCCGACGGCGCGCTCGTCGCGTCGCTGCTCCCCTCGATCGAGGAGAAGGCCGGCCGGATCCTCGTCAACGACTGGCCGACGGGCGTCTCGGTGACACCGGCGCAGCATCACGGCGGACCCTTTCCGTCGACGACGAACCCGCTGCACACCGCCGTCGGCACGGCGTCGATCGAGCGGTTCCTGCGACCGGTGGCCTACCAGGGTTTCTTCGACGACTGGCTGCCCGAACCGCTGCGGGACGACAATCCGTGGAACGTCCCCCAACGACATTCGGCGGCCGGGGAGTCACAGGCCTGGGGTCGGCGGTGATGTTCGGCCCACCTGATCGTCGGCATCCGGGCCGCCGCCGATCAGGTGGGCCGCATCGACCAGGATCCGATCGAGATGCCGAGTCGTGACCAGTCTTGCCGCATCGACATCGCGGTCGGCGATGGCATCGGCGATGGCTCTGTGTTCGGCGAGGGTGTGGGGCTGTGTCGCCAGGTAGCTGATCGGCCATCGGTAGGAATCACGAAGCGTGGCGTTGATCGGCAGGACAAAAGCCATCACGAAGGGATTGTGCGTCGCACGGGCGACGGCTTCATGAAACGCCAGGTCGCTCTCCAGGCAGGCGTCGTAGTCGTCCACGTGAGCGCTCGCCTGCTCTATGGCGGCCTGCATCCGTTGCAGATCGTCGGCGGTGCGGTTCAGCGCCGCTATCGCGGCCATCTCACTCTCGGTCATGTGGCGCAGCTGCATCAGCTGCCGGAAGCTGGCTTCGCCACGCTGCAGCAGCGCGCGGAATCGCTGCACCGTCACGTCTACATCGGGCGCCAACACGGTCATCCCACGCCCGGGCCTGATGTCGACGAGACCCCGGTCTTCGAGAAGTCGGGTGGCCTCTCGAACGACCTGCCTGCTGACGCCGTAACTCTCGGCGAGACCTTGCTCGGTCGGCATCTGAGCGCCTACCGCATACCGGCCTTCCAACAGGCTGGCTTCCACCTGATCGGCGAGCCAGATGGGCAGTCGAGTCGGCCTCCTCCCCGCAGGCGGTCCGAGACGAGCGGGGACGACACCGGAGAGCACCGATCGATCGGTCATGTCGATCATCATACGACCGTCCTAACTGACCGGGCGCTCATGCGCAGCTATCACGTATAGCGGACTTAAAAGGTCATACGGCCAGGCTAGAACGGAATCACGGAAACCATTGACCGCAGATTCTGATCATCATATGATCGGCCACAGGCCTCGCCCCCGCTCGACCCGGCAGGGCCGCTCGACAGAGCCAGTGAATTCAAAGGAGAATCCCATGGCCATCTACCTCATGGGTATCGACGCCGGCACCACCGGGTGTAAGACGTGCGTCTTCGATCTCGACGGACACCTGATCGGCACCGACTACCGCGAGTACCCGTGCCACTATCCCCATCCCGGCTGGGTGGAGCAGGTCCCGGAAGATCTCACCCCCGAGCTGTTCGACAGCGTCCGTGAAGCCATTCGCGACGCCGGCGTTCCGGCGGAAGACATCAAGGCGTTGTCCATCTCGACGCAGGGCTCGGTATTCGGCGCCTTGAACGAGGAGGGCAAGCTCATCCGGCCGTTCATCGGCTGGCAGGACACCCGCGGCGTGGACTATGTATCGAGAATTCGCGAAGGCGAGTACATCGACCCGGATCGCCTGTACCAGATCTCCGGCTACCCGATCTCCACGGTGCCGTGTCTGACCAAGTACCTCTGGTTCAAGGACAACGAGCCCGAGAGCTTCGCCGAAACGGCCCGCATCTCGCATCATCAGGACTTCTTCCTCAAGGAGTTCGGCGCCGAGGACTGGTTCGTCAGCGACACCGCCACCGCCTCTCGCACGGGAATCTTCGATATCGACGCCGGCGAGTGGAGCCAGGAGATCGTCGACGCGATCGGACTGGACATCACCAAGCTCCCCCGGATCGTGCAGGCCGGCAGTGTCGCCGGCCGGGTGCCGCGCGACATCGCGATCCAGACCGGTCTCGCCGAAGGCACGCTGCTGTGCGTCGGCGCGATGGATCAGAACTGCTCGACGATGGGCGGCGGACTGGTACGCGAAGGAACGGCCGTCGCCGTCATCGGCACCTACGGCGCCACCTATGTGGTGTCCGACGAGTCGTCGCGCGACCCCAACGGAACACTGATCTTCAAGAACAACTCCGGCCCGGAGAACTACACGGTGGAGGCGGCGTCGATCGCTTCGGCCAGCTGCTATCGCTGGTTCCGGGACACGATCTGCTCCATCGAGATGGCGATGGCGAAGGAGTTCGGCCCCAGCGGCAACGCCTATCGCCTGATCAACAAGGTGATCGAGGCCGTGCCGTCGGGCTCGAACGGACTCGTGTTCCTCCCGCACCTGCAGGGCGCCGGGAGCGGCCCGCGGGCCGATCCGTACGCGCGGGGCTGCTTCCTCGGGGTGACGCTCGGGACCACCAAGGCCGAGATGGCCAGGGCGGTGCTCGAGGGCATCACGCTGGAGATGCGCGACAACATCGAGTCCATCCGCAAGGTCGGCATCCCGGTCAACGATATCCGCGCTGTCGGCGGGGCCACGAACTCCGAGGTCTGGAATCAGATGCAGGCCGACATGTACAAGGTCCCGGTCTCCGTCCTGGAGGTCGCGGAGACCGGTTGCCTCGGTGCCGCCATGTACGCCGGAATCGGCCTCGGCGTGTACTCCTCGCTCGATGACGCCGTCGCGCGCGCCGTCCGGATCAAGGCCGTCTACCAACCGAACCCGGATAACTACGACGCCTACGACAAGGCCTATGAACGCTTCGTCTCGGGCTACGAGTCGTTGGCGAACGGCGGTTTCTTCCGCACTCTTCATCGCCAGATGGCGCACTGATGCGACGCCGGGCGGTCGCGAACGAGCACTTTTCGCCCTACGCGACCGCCCGGCGATGCACGAGGGACGATCCCACCCCGCCGATCTCGCCCGGCGGCGCATGCGCTTGAACCGAAAAACCACCGAACACGAGAAAAGGATCTCCATGGAATTCGACGGGAAAGTCTGCATCGTCACCGGCGCCGCGAGCGGCATCGGCCAAGAGATCGCGCGGCAGTTCGGCGCGCGTGGTGCGACCGTCGCCATCGTCGACGTCCAATTCGAGAAGGCCACGCAGGCCGCGCAGCAGATCACCGCCGACGGCCCCGGGACGGCGACCGCATTCGCCTGCAACCTGCGGTCGGTCGCGGAGATCGAGGCCGCGATGGCGGCAATCATGTCGCGCTTCGGGCGGATCGACGTGGTCGTCAACGCGGCCGGGTTGGCCAACCGGACGCCGAACGAGGACATCACCGAGGCGGAGTGGGACCTCCTCAACGATGTGAACCTCAAGGCCCCGTTCTTCGTCGCGCAGCAGGCGTACCGGGTGATGCTCACACAGAAGTCGGGCAAGATCATCAACATCGCATCGCACCGCGCACAGACCACCGACGGTCAACATCTCGTCTATGCGGCCACCAAGGCCGGCCTGCAAGCCGTCACGCGCGATCTCGCTGTTTCCGGCGGCCCGCACGGGATCGAGGTCAACACCGTCAGCCCGGGCTATGTGGTGACGCCGATGACCTCGCACAACCTCGAAAAGGGCGAGTGGCTCAGCCACATGCAGTCGCGGATCCCGCTGGGGCGTCTTCTGCAGATGAGCGAGGTCGCCAATGCCGTACTCTTCCTCGCCTCACCGTCGACCAGTGGCATCACCGGCCACAACCTGTTGGTGGACGGCGGCTGGACGGCGCACGAGTAGCGCACCGGATCTCATCATCGGAATCAGGAACCGGCAGAGGTTCCTGATCTCCTGAAGATTCCCGTCTTCCCAGAGATTCACGATTTCCCAGAGATTCAGGTTTTCGCAGGGCAGTCGGCGACTCGGGTTCCGATCACTTCTTTTGATCAACCATGCCGGCGCAGGCGCCGGCTGTCATGGGCTAGGAGGCCTGAATGACACCGACAATCTCTCAGATATTCATCTGGGAAATCACCGGCACCGCATTGCTCCTGTTGGTCGGCTGCGGCGTCGTCGCCACAGTCGTCCTGGAGAAGTCCAAAGGTTTCAACGGCGGCTGGTTGCTCGTCAACTTCGGCTGGGGTCTCGCGGTCTTCATCGGCGCCAGCGTCGCTTGGCGGTCGGGGGCGCATTTGAATCCGGCGGTCACCCTCGGTCTCGCCATGACCGGTAAGACCCCGTGGAGCCTGGTGCCGGCTTATCTGGCCGCCGAGTTGATCGGCGCCTTCGTCGGCTCCGTATTGTGCTGGCTCGTCTTCAAGAAGAACTTCGACGAGGAGCCGAACCCACAAGACACCCTGGGCATCTTCGCAACCGGTCCGGTGATCCGCAGTTTCGGCTGGAATGTCGTCACGGAGATGATCGCCACCTTCGTTCTCGTCTTCTGGATCCTGCTTTCGCCCGGCATCACTCTGTCCGAACCGGATAACCCGGCCAGTATCACCGGCTTCGGCAACTCCGGGCTCGGCTACGCGGCCGTCGCCTTCGTGGTCCTCGCCCTCGGCAACTCTCTCGGCTCGCCGACCGGGTACGCCCTCAACCCCGCCCGCGACCTGGGCGCCCGCATCGCGTATGCGGTCATGCCGATCAAGGGCAAGGGCAGCGCCGATTGGGGCTACTCCTGGGTGCCGATCGTGGGCCCGCTCCTGGGCTCGGTCCTGGGCTCGGTCCTCGCCAGCCTGCTCTACCTCGCCACCAAGGGGACGCTCGTGTGACCTGACGGGGTGAAACCCGGGCCGTGGGGCCGTCGCCATGGCGACGGCCCCACGGCCCAGTTGATTCGATCAGCGGCACCCGGACGTCCTGCTCGTGCAGTGGCGCGGCCGACCAGAAGTCAGCCCGACCCACTCAGCGGCGTGTGAGCTCCGCCGCGCCCATGCGCAACCGTTCGGCGAGCTCGTCCCGCCGGGAGCGGACGTCGTCGGCCAGGCCCGCGAGCGAGAGGACGCCCGCGAGCACGCCGCCGCGGCCGACGACCGGGACGCCGAGCGCACCGATACCGTCGGTCACGTCTTCGTCCGAAACGCTGAAACCCCGCGCACGCGTCTCGGCGCGGTCGCGGCGGAGCTCGTCGGCGCCTGCGACGGTCGCCGCCGTCAGCACCGGGAAGGGCGCCCGGGCGAGATACTCCTCGGCCAGATCGTCGTCGCCGAACGCCAGGGCCGCGCGACCCTCCGCTCCCGCGTAAAGCGGCAGCGTCCGACCCGGTTTGAGCAGCAGGACGTTGAACGCCCGGCCCTGCGACCAGTCGATGCAGACGACCTGATCACCTCGCGGGACGCTGAGGAACACGGTCTGCCCGGTGTCACGCGCCAACTCGTCGAGCACCGTCCTCGCACCGGTCCACTCCGACATCGCGACCCGTGCGGCGTCGGCCAACGACAGCCAGCGCTCGCTCACCTTGATCCGCGAATCGGGCAGCGTCACCGTCAACCGCGCCTGCGCCAACGCCTCCGCGAGCCGATAGACGCTGGATCGCGGCATCCCGATCCGTTCAGCGATCTCCGGCGGAGCCAGCGGCCCCCGCTCGGCGAGCAGAGCGACGAGGTCGGCGGCCTTCTGCAGCACGCCCATCGGGCGTTCGACGCTCATGGCACCACCGTCGCGCGTCGTATCGGTAGCGCCACAGCGCCCTCGCGACGATTATTGTCGCCACGATGCCCAGAGGCACCCGATATGACACGCCTTCGGCTCACGACGCCACCACCTGGTCGCCGAGCGCGACGCTGACGGACCGCGCGGCGTCGAGCAGCAGCCGGATGTTGCGCTCCCGGCCCGGCCCGAGCACCTGCGCCCGCAACCCGCTGACGGCGATGCTGCCGGCGAGCTCGTGCCGATGGTTGAAGACGGGTGCGCCGAGCGCGACGATGCCGACGGTGACGTCCTCGTCCGACACCGAATAGCCCCGGCGACGCACGGCCTGCAGGTCGTGCCGCACGTCAGCGTCCGACGGCCGCGGCGGATCCCCCGGCAGCCGCGCCTCATCGCCGGTGAGAACCGATTCCCGCTCGGACTCGGGCAGGAACGCGAGCAGCGCCCGCGGCGCCGCCCCGGAGTACAGCGGCAGCGAGCTGCCCAGATCCATCGCCGCCGACCGCACCGCCTGCCCGCCGAACCATTCGACGCACACCGCTCGCGAACCGCGCCGGATGCACAGGAAGCTCGTCGCGCCGATGTCGCGCAGCAGCGATTCCAGCACCGGACGCGCCACCTCGCGGATGTCGATCGCGTCCTCGACCAGCCCCCCGATCGTCATCATCGGCAAGCCGAGTCGATACCGGCCGCGCCGCGAACCGCGGTCGACCCAGCCGACGCCGATGAGGCTCTGCAGCATCCGGTATGTCGAGCTCAGCGGCTCGCCGAGCCGATCGGCGAGCTCGGCCGCCGTCAGCTCCCCGCCCGCCTCGAGCGCCGTGACGGCGGCGTCGACCTTGTCGATGAGGGCGAGGCCGCCGGCGTCGGCGTCTCGTCCCTCATCGCGGCGACGCGCAGAGGGGTCGTCGTTGATCACGCGGGCCTGCTGGAGCCGATGTCGTCACCCCTGGTTCACGACGCCGGCGGATCTGCCGGTCACCTTCACAACCGACACAATTTATCACCCAGCGGACACCCGAACCCAACCGGCGCCGCTAGACTCAGGGAACTCAGCGATGACGACGGGATACGGGCATGGCTTCTCCGGTGATCGAGCAGATCGACGGCATGATCGTGACCAAGTCGTTGTCCGACGACCAGCTCCAGGCACGTCTCCCCTTCGCCCTCGGCGACCTGCGCCGCACTCTTCGTCGACACCGGATCGCACGGGCCTGGCTGTTCGGAAGCCGATCCCGCGGCGACCATCGTCCGAACAGCGATGTCGATCTCCTCTATGAACCCGAAGGCCGCGAGCTGGAGCTTCTCGAGTACGGCGCATTGCTGAACGCACTCGACGCCCTCACGTCACTGCCTGTCGACGCGGCCAGAAACATCAATCCCCGGGCCAAGAAGTACGTCGCCGACGACCTGGTTCGAATCCTGTGACCGCCGCCGACGTGCGGCTCTACGCCGAGACCGCGCTCGCTACCAAGTAGCCCGAACACGACGACCTCCTGCGATCACTGACCGGCACTCGCAACGTGATCTCTCACAACTACGTGACGTCTCACCTCGTTATGTGTGGGATCTCTACTACACCCGACTCGATGCCATCGAAAGCATCTTCCGCCGCGTCGTGGAGGACCACGACTCCTGGTGATCTGAGATCGGCCCCTCTCGGATCAGGCTCAGCCCAGACCCCCGATCACATTCTGGTCCCAGTCGATCACCGAGCCCGTGACGATCCCGCTGCGGTCCGAGAGCAGGAACACGATGAACTCGGCCTGCTCGTCCGAGCGGCCGATGCGGCCCATCGGCACGGAGGCGTCGGCGGCCGTCAACCAATCGCCCGCGCCCGCGACCCGCGCGTCGCCGCTCGAACGCTGGACCGCGTCCTCGGCGGCGGTGGCCGTCCAACCGATGTTGACGCCGTTGATCCGGACGCGGTCCCAGCGGTGCGCGTGCGCGGCGTTGCGCGTCAACCCCGCGAGCCCGGCCTTCGACGCGACATACGGCGCCAGGAACGACTGCCCGCCGTGCGAGTCGATGGTGATGACGTTGACGATCGCCCCCGGAGCTCCGCGTTCACGCAGGTGAGCGATGGTGTCGGCGATGATGAAGAACGGCGCCTTGAGATTGATGGCGATGTGCGCGTCGAACAGCTCCGGCGTCGTGTCGAGCATCGTGCCGCGGCTGGTCAGTCCGGCCGCGTTGACGACGCGGTCGACACGGCCGAACTCGGCGATCGTCGCGGCCACCGACGCGCGAGCCTGCTCGACGTCGGCGAGGTCGGTGCGCCGGAACGCCGCCGGCGTCCCACCCCGGCGCAACTCCTCGGCCAGTGCCTCGCCGGCGTCGGCGTTGCGCCCGGTGAAGAGCACCGCCTCGGCTCCCTCGGCGGCCGCCCGCCGCACGATCGCGGCGCCCAGCCCCTGGGTGCCGCCGCTCACCAGCACCACCTGCCCCGCCAGTTGATCGGATGTCATCGCGTCCCCCTGTTCGTGTCGTAACTCATCCCCCGCGGCGGCAGACCCGACGCCCGGTAGCACTCGTCGATGAGTTCCATCGTCGCCACCGCGTCGTCGGGACCGGTGAGGATCGGAGCGCCGTTCCCGATCGCCGCCGCGAGCGCGTCGAGTTGATAGCTGTAGGTGCTTCTGGAGTCGTACCTTTCGATCCGCTCGCCGCTGCGGTCGACGATGACGATCCTGTTGTCGAGACCGACGTTGAGGTGGTTGACGATCGTCGCACTGCCGGCGCTGCCCGTCGCGGTGACGTGGAAGTCCCACGGGCCGTTCATCGTCGCGTCGGCCGTCGCGGTGGCGCCGCCGGGCAACTCGAACTCGAGCCGGTTCCACTCGTCGACGTCGACGAGCCCGGTGCGCACCCCGGCACTCGCCGAACGCAGCGTGGGCACTCCGCCCAAGCGCTCGGCGACACTGCGGATCGCATGGACGCAGTAGCAGCCGAGGTCCATCAGGCATCCCCCGGCGAGGTCCCACGACCAGCGCAGATCGTCGGGCTCCGGCGACGGCATCGACATCGTCACCTGCAGCCCTCGCAACTCGCCGATCGTGCCGTCGACGACGATGTCCAGCAGTCGCTCGAAGATCGGGTGGTACCGGTAGTGGAACGCCTCGAAGACGACGCGATCCGTTCCGGCCACGATGTCGCGCACGACCCGCGCCTCGGCAGCGTTGGACGCGAACGGCTTCTCCGCGAGCACATGCTTGCCCGCCTCGATCGCGGCGATGGTCCACGGCGCGTGCAGGCTGTTGGGCAGCGGGTTGTAGACGACGTCGACCTCGGGATCGGCGACGAGCTCGGCGTACCCGCCGACCACGCGCTCGACGCCTCGTTCGGCGGCCCAGGCGCGGGCCCGCTCAGGGTTGCGCGCGGCGACGGCGACGATCCGGTGCCCGGCCGCCCGAGCCGGCTCGACGACAGCGACGTCGCTGATCCGGGCCGCACCGAGCAGCCCGATGCGCAGCGGTGTCATGGCAATACCTCTTTCTTCGCAGCGGCGATGAGAGTGAAGCGGCCGGACCGGCGTCCCTCGCCAAGCACCGGTCCGGCCGCGTCAGAGCCGTCGCCGCGGAAGCGGTCCCCGCACTCCCGCGGCGACGGACGATCAGGTGACCCCAGGTCAGAGCGCACGCAGGACCGAGCGGATGTACTCCGCACTCGCCCGCACGTCGGCGACAGGGCCTTCGCCCGTCGGCTCCTCGGTGAGGATCGCGTCCTGCTCCAGGACGTACCAGCCGTCGTAGCCGTGCGCCTCCAGGTGGCCGACGACGCCGGCGATGTCGACGTCGCCCTGCCCCAGCGGCTGGTACATGCCGATCTTGACGGCGTCGGTGTAGGTGAGCCGCCCGTCCTGAACCTGCTTGGCCAGCGCCAGGTCGACGTCCTTGAGATGGGTGTGCGCGATCCGCTCCGGCGCCTGCCGCGTGACGGCCAGCGGATCGGAGCCGCCGATGAGCATGTGCCCGGTGTCCAGGCACAGCGAGATGCCCGATCCGGCGAGCACCCGCTGCACGTCGTCGCCCGTCTCGACCATGGTCCCGACGTGCGGATGCAGCACCGCTCGGACGCCGCGCTCAGCGGCGGCCGCGGTCAGCTTGTCGAGATTGCCCAGCAGCGTCGCCCAGCCGTCGGCGTCCAGTTCGGGTCGACTGTCGTAGCCGCGCAGCCCGGTGATCGCCGAGAGCACAAGCACCTTCGCGCCGACGGCCTCGAAACCGTCGAGCACGCGGTCGACCTCGGGGCGCGGATCATGCCCGGCGTCGTGCAGCAACAGCGGCGTGAAGTTGCCGAGGCCGTGCAGGCCGTGATCGGCCAGCGTCTCGGCCTTGCCCTCAGGAGTCGCCGGCAGGAAGCCGTCGGAGCCGAGTTCGGTGGCGTGCAGCCCGACCTCGGCCATCTCGCGCAGCACCCGCGCGGGGTTCATCTGGTAACCCCAGCCGGGCACCTCGCAGACGCCCCACGAGATCGGGGCGCCGGCGACCCGGGCGGTCGCGTCCTTCGCCGCAGCAGTCATGAATGGACCTTTCTCGTTCGGATCTCGGACATCTCGACGGGCCGGCCGAGGCGTCGGGACTGATCGGCCGCCTCGGCGATCCAGCCGACCTCGACGGCGTCGGCGACAGTGCACGGGCTCTCCCGCGTACCGGCGACGACCTCGGTGAACGCCGCCAACTCGGCGCGGAACGCGGCGGCGAACCGATCCATGAAGAAGCTGTGCGGGGTGCCGCCGGGGAAGATCGTGCCCGGCTCGGTGGAGCGAATCGGCCATTTCGCTTCGATGCCCGCGCCCACGCTGTCGCGCGAGCCGTGCAGTTCGAGCCGCACGTCGTAGCCGCGCGGGTTGTATCGCGAGTTGGAGACGACCGCGAGCGCCCCCGAGGCCAGCGTCAGCACCGTCGCGGCGGTGTCGACGTCGTCGCACTCGGCGAACACCGGTGCCGCAGCAGCGGTGAGCGAGCCCGTCGCGTACACCGAGACGACCTCCTCACCGGTCACGAACCGGACGGCGTCGTAATCGTGCACGCTGCAGTCCCGGAAGATGCCGCCGGAGGCGCGCACGTAGGCGTCCGGCGGCGCCGCCGGGTCGAGCGTCGTCGACCGCACGGTGTGCAGCACCCCGAGCTCGCCCGCCGCGACGGCCCGCCGGGCCTCGACGAAGGCCAGGTCGAAGCGGCGCGGATAGCCGATCTGGACGGGCACGCCCGTCTCCTCGACACGCCGCAGGATCTCCTCGCCGTCCCGCGGATCCCGCGCGACGGGCTTCTCGCAGAACGTCGGCAGTCCGGCGTCGAGGCAGGCGTGGATCAGTTCGGGGTGGACGTCGGTGGCCGCGGCGATGACGACGCCGTCGACACCGCCGGCCAGCACGTCCGCCGGCCCGTCCGCGGCCAGCACGGTGACCCCGCCGCCCGCACCGTGTCGCGCGACGACCGCGTCGACCGCCGGCTGGAACGGGTCATGCACGACGAGCGCATCGACGGCGTCGGACGCCGCGAGCGTCGCCGCGTGGAAGGCGCCGATCCGGCCGAGACCGATCAGACCGAGCCGCATGGGGACTCCTTTCCGTAGAACCCGCGCCCGCTCATGCCGGCGCGTCCGTTCGAAGCGATTCGAGCACCCGCTCGGTGACCTTCTCCGTCGACAGGCCGTGCTTGGCGAGCAGGAAGTCGTTCGACGCGCTCTCGCCCCAGGTGTCGTCGACGCCGATCCGGACGATCTGCGGGGCCGGGCCCGCGGCCGTCAGCACCTCGGCGACGAGCCCGCCGAGCCCGCCGATGACGTTGTGCTCCTCGGCCGTGACGACGAGGTCGTGGCCGGCGAGCGCCGCGCGAAGCGCGTCCTCATCGATCGGCTTGAGCGACGGCACGTGCACGACGGTCGAGATGACGCCGTGCTCGGCGAGCGCGTCGGCCGCGGCGAGCACCCGGCTCGTCTGCGTGCCGGTGGAGACGAGCGCGACGCCGGCCCCCTCCCGCAGAGTGAGCACGGCCCCGGGCGTGAAGCCGTGGCCGGCGTCGAAGACGTCCGCCACGACATCACGGCCGATGCGCAGGTAGACGGGGCCGTCGTAAGCGTCGGCCCAGTCCATCATCGCCTCCATCTCAGCGTTGTCGGCCGGCGCGAGCACCGTCATGTCCGGCATGGCCCGCATGATCGCCAGATCCTCGATGTCGAGGTGCGTCTTGCCGACCGCGCCGATGAGCAACCCGGAGTACGAGCCGACGATCTTGACGTTGGCATGGCTCTGGGCGACGAGCATCCGGATCGGATCGATCGCGCGGTGGGAGAAGAAAACAGCGAAGGACGACGTCCACGGCACGTGGCCGACGGCCGCCAGACCCGCGGCGACGCCGACGAGGTTCTGCTCGGCGATACCCATCTGAAAGAACCGCTCGGGATGCGCGGCGGCGAACTTGTCGGCCTTCGTCGAGTTGCCGAGGTCACCGTCGAGGACGACGGTCCGCGGATTGCTGTGCCCGAGGGCGACGAGCTTCTCGCCCCAGGCGTCACGCATGGCCTTCACGCTCCTGCTCCCTTCGTATCCAGTTCGCCCCGGGCGACCTCGAGGTCGTCCGCCGACGGCACGATGGCGTGCCACTTGTGTCTGCCCTCGGACAGCGAGAGACCCTTGCCCTTGAGCGTGCGCGCGATGATCGCCGTGGGCCGGCCGGTCACGTCGCCGGAGCGGCCCAGCGCCAGGGCGCCGCGGATCTCGTCGTGGTCGTGCCCGTCGATCTCCAGCACCCGCCAGCCGAACGCCCGGAACACCGCCGCCACGTCGATGCCGGCCCACGGGTCGCGGCGGTCGCCGCGGTCGGTGTGCGCCGTCTCGTCGTCGGACGGCAGGCCGAACTGCTGCATGCCGTTGCGGTCGACGATCGCGGTGAGGCCGGTCAGCTTGTACCGGGCCGCGGCCTGCACCGCCTCCCAGACCATGCCCTCCTGGATCTCGCCGTCGCCGAGCAGGACGAAGGTGTGGAAGTCCTTGCCCGCGAGCCGCGCGCCGAGCGCCATGCCGACGCCGGCCGACAAGCCCTGGCCCAGCGAGCCCGTCGACGAGTCGATCCCCGGCAACCGGGTGACGTCCGGGTGACCCTGCAGCCGGCTGTCACCCTTGTCGAACGTCGCGAGCTCGTCGACGGGCAGGAAGCCGCGCAGCGCGAGCACGGAGTAGAGGCCGATGGCCGCGTGACCCTTGGAGAGGATGAACCGGTCACGATCCGCCCAATGCGGCTCCTCGGGCCGGATGCGCAGCTCGTGGAAATAGAGGTTGACGAGCAGATCCATCATCGACAGCGGGCCGCCGATGTGGCCGGCCTTGGCGCCCGCGACGCTCTTGACGACGAGCCAGCGGGCCTGCCTGACGACGTCGTGCAGGTCAGGTGATTCGGTCACTGAAGTCCTTTCGGTTGATGCCGGTCGCAGTCACATCGCGGGGACGTCGACCCAGCGGCGCTCGGCCGCCGACTGCTCGACGCGGTCGAGCACCTCGGAGACGTGCCAACCGTCGCGGAAGTCGCCGTCGGCCGTGCGGTCCTCGGCGATGGCGTGCAGCCATTCGTTGACCTCGATCGTCTTGAGCTCGTGCACACCGAGCGGCACGCCGGCGAACGGCCAGAACGCGCCGTAGTCGCCGTGCTTCGGGCCGAGCTCGATCTCGCGGTAGCCCTTGCGCTCGACCGGGTCGCCGGTGAGGTAGAGCCGCAGCGTGTGGATGTCCTGCTGGACGAACTGCAGCGAGCCCTTGCTGCCGATGATCTCGATGCTCTGATGCCAGGTGCGGCCGGTGGCCACCCGTGACGCCTCGATGTGGCCGCTCGCACCGGAGGCGAAGTCGATGAGGAAGGTGGTCGCGTCGTCGTTCTCCACCGTTCGGCGCGGCGCCTGCAGATCCGCGCCGCTGCCGTAGCCGAAGACTCCGGTCGGTTCGGGCCGCGTCGTGATGAAGGTCTTGCTCTGCCCGGCCACCGATGCGATCGGCCCGACGAGCGTCAACGCGAGCGAGATGATGTGCGCACCGAGATCGCCCAACGCACCGGTGCCCGAAAGACCGCGGTCGAAACGCCAGGTGAAGGGCACGTCCGGGTCGGTGCACGCGTCGAGGATGAAGGTGCCGCCGAAGGTCCAGATGTCACCGAGCTCGCCGGCGGCGATCAGTCGCCGGGCCTCGGCGATGGCGGGATTGCGCAGATAGTTGAAGCCGACGATGGTCTTGACGCCCGCGGCCTCGGCGGCCTCGTACATCTCCTTGGCGTCGGCGCCGCTCAACGCCAGCGGCTTCTCGCAGTAGACGTGCTTGCCGGCGGCGATGGCCGCCATCGCGACGTCCTTGTGCAGGAAGTTCGGCGTCACGATGTTGACGACGTCGACACCCGGCGCCGTGACGGCCTCGCGCCAGTCCGTCGTCCACGTGCGGTAGCCCAGCGAGGCGGCGCCCGCTCGGGCCAGGTCGGCCGTCGCGTCGGCCAGCACCTCGAAACGAGGCCGATACGGCGTCGATCCGTAGACACTCTCGACGTTGCGATAGCCCATCGTGTGCGATTTGGCCATCAAACCGCTGCCGATCATGGCGACCCCCAGCTCGGGGGTGGTCGAGACGACGCTCTCAAGAGTCAATGTCGCTCCTATTTTCTCGGTTCCTAGACAACCCGTCCGCGTCACGGTACCTTTCCTCCACACGCTCGGCAACCACCGATCGGACCGCTCGTCCGACACACGGTAACTTCGAACGAAGGGAAACGATCGAGGAATGAGTGCACCGCAGATCCTGAGCAAGGGCTGGGGCCCCGTCTCCCCCGAGGACGCCGGTTGGACGTACGTCTCGTTCGCCGTCCACACGCTGCGCGCCGGTGAGAGCCTCGACTGGGTGTCGGACGGCTCCGAGCGCGCGTTCGTCCCGCTCTCGGGCACCGCCGACGTCACCGCAGAGGGGGTCACCCGGCGCTTCGGCGGACGCGAGTCGGTCTTCGCCGGGCTCGGCTGGTGTCTCTACCTGCCGCGGGACTGCGCCGGCACGCTGACAGCCGTCACCGATCTCGAGATCGCGATCGCCGCCGCGCCGGCCACCGAGCGCCATGAGCCGGTACTCGTCACCCCGGACGACACCGCGATCGAACTGCGCGGCGGCGGAAACGCGTCACGACAGGTGAACAGCCTCATGCTGCCGGACTTCCCGGCGGACCGGCTGCACGTCATCGAGGTGTGGACGCCGGGCGGCAACTGGTCGAGCTACCCGCCGCACAAGCACGAGCAGGACCGCGAAGGCGAGGCGCAGCTCGAAGAGACCTACTACTACCGGCTGCGCGACCCCGAGAAGGGCTGGGCACTGCAGCGCGTCTACTCCCCCGAACGCGACCTCGACCTGGTGGAGACCGTCCGCGACGGCGACCTGCTGCTCATCCCGTGGGGGTACCACACGACCGTCGCCGCCCACGGCCACGACCTCTACTACCTCAACGTCCTCGCCGGCCCCGCGCCGCGGCGCACGCTGCAGGCGTTCCAGGACCCGTGCCTGAAGGGCGCCCAGGACGCCTGGCCGGACGCCGGTCTCGACCCCCGGCTGCCGATCGTGCCGCGCCACCCGTACCGCGCCGGCGCCTCCTCCTGATCACCGACCACTCCCACCTCGAAGGAGAAGGACGAACCGTGTCTTCCCCGACCTCTTCCACCCGCCTCACCGTCGGCCAGGCGGTCGTGCGCTTCCTCGCCGCGCAGCGCGTCGAGCGCGACGGCGTCGACGAGCCGTTCTTCGGCGGCGCCTTCGGCATCTTCGGCCACGGCAACGTCGCCGGCATCGGCCAGGCGCTGCTGCAGTACCGCGGCGACTTCCCGCTCTATCAGGGCCGCAACGAGCAGGGCATGGTGCACATGGCGACCGGCTACGCCAAGATGCGCAACCGGCTCGGCGCGATGGCCGTGACGACGTCGATCGGCCCCGGCGCCACCAACATGATCACCGGCGCGGCGACGGCCACCGTCAACCGCCTGCCGGTGCTCTGCCTGCCGAGCGACATCTTCGCCAGCCGCCGCACCGGAGCCGTGCTGCAGCAGCTCGAGTCCAACTTCTCCTGGGACTACTCGGCGAGCGACTCGTTCAAGGCCGTCTCCAAGTACTGGGACCGGATCAACCGCCCCGACCAGCTGCCGACGGCGCTGCTCGAAGCGATGCGCACGCTGACCAGCCCGGCCGACACCGGCGCCGTCACCCTCAGCCTGCCGCAGGACGTCCAGGCCGAGGCCTGGGACTTCCCCGACAAACTGTTCCGGCCGCGTACCTGGCACGTGCCCCGGGCCCGCGCCGACCGCGCGGCGCTGCGCCGGGCCGCCCAGACCATCGCCGCGGCGAAGCGGCCGGTCATCATCGCCGGCGGCGGCGTCATCTACTCCGACGCCACGGACGCGCTGGCGGCCTTCGTCGCCCGCACCGGCATCCCCGTCGGCGTCACCCAGGCCGGCAAGGCGAGCCTGCCGTACGACCATCCGCAGCTGGTCGACGCGCTCGGCGCCTCCGGCTCGGCGTACGCCAACGGACTCGCCAACACGGCCGACGTCGTGATCGGCATCGGCACCCGCTACACCGACTTCACGACGGCCTCCAACACGCTCTTCGCGAATCCCGACGTCGTGTTCGTCAACCTCAACGTCACCGAGCTCGACGCGCTCAAGGAGTCGGCGATCGCCGTGGTCGGCGACGCCCGCGAGTCGATCACCGAGCTCGACGAACTGCTCGCCGGCCACACCGTGTCGGCCGAGTACCGGGCCGAGGCCGAGCGGGCCGCCGCCGAGTGGAAGACCGAGGTCCAGCGGATCGTCGAGATCCAGGACGGCCCGACGCTCTCGCAGGCGGAGGCGATCGGCATCGTCAACGCCGCCGCCGGCGATCACCACGTCGTCGTCAACGCCGCCGGCTCGATGCCCGGCGACCTGCACCGGCTGTGGCGGCCGAGCGACCCGAAGGCCTACGACCTCGAGTACGGCAACTCCTGCATGGGCTACGAGGTGAGCGGCGCCGTCGGCGCCAAGCTCGCCGATCCGAGCCGCGACGTCTTCTGCTTCATCGGCGACGGCACCTTCCTGCTGTCCAGCCAGGAGATCATGACCGCGGTCCAGGAGGGCCTCAAGATCACGGTGCTGCTGGTGGACAACTACGGCTACGGCTCGATCGCCGCGTTGTCCGAGTCTCGCGGATCGCAAGGCTTCGCCTGCCGCTTCAACCACCGCGGCGAGGACGGCCAGTTCGACGATCGGCGCGTCGACATCGATCTGGCCAAGAACGCCGAGAGCTACGGCGCCGACGTGCTGACGGCGACCACCGCCGACGAGCTCACGTCGGCGCTGGCGAAGGCGGCGGAGATCGACAACACCGTGGTCATCTACATCAAGGTCGACGCCAAGGGCCGCTTCGGCGGCTCCGGGGCGTGGTGGGACGTCCCGGTCTCGGAGATCTCCGAGCTGGACAGCACCAAGCAGGCGTACCAGGAGTACGCCGAGCAGGTCGCCGAGCAGCGGCTGTACCTGTGATTCTCTCGAAAGGACGGTCGATGAAGACCACCCCGGACAAAGCAGTCCTCTCATGAGCGGGCACGGCGCCTCGGCGGCCGAAGCCCAGCTGCCACCGCTGACCAAAGGCCCGCACAGCAAACGGATCGGGTTGATCTCGATCGTCGCGTGTCTGGGCGGCCTGCTGTTCGGCTACGACACCGGCGTGTCTGGCGGCGCCGAGCACCAGATGGCCACCGAACTGGGTCTCAACGACCTGGAAACGGGCTTCGTCATCGCCTCGCTACCGTTCGCCGCCGCCGTCGGTGCGTTCATCGGCGGCCGGATGTCCGATGCGATCGGCCGCAAGAAGACCATCCAGGTCCTGTCGATCATGTTCTTCCTCGGCGTCCTCGTGGTCTGCTTCGCCAACGGCTTCGAGATCGTCACCCTCGGCCGGATCGTGCTGGGCCTGGCCGTCGGCGGCGCCTCCACCGTCGTCCCGGTCTACCTCGCCGAACTCGCCCCGTTCGAGATCCGCGGCTCCATCACCGGCCGCAACGAACTCGCCATCGTCGTCGGCCAGTTCGCGGCGTTCGTCGTGAACGCCGTCCTCAAGGTCACCCTCGGTGAAGTCGAAGGCTTGTGGCGGTGGATGTTCGCCATCTGCGCCCTGCCGGCCATCGCCCTGTTCGTCGGCATGCTCCGCATGCCCGAATCCCCGCGCTGGCTCATCGAAAAAGGCCGCCACGCCGAAGCCCTGGTGATCCTCAAGACCGTGCGCTCCGACGACCGCGCCCTGGCCGAACTCGCCCAGGTCGAAGCGATCGCCGCCGAAGAAGACAACGACGGCGAGAAACTCGGCTTCAAAGACATCCTGGGCAACAAATGGCTGCGCCGCATCGTCATCGTCGGCATCGGCGTCGCCTGCACCCAGCAGTTCACCGGCATCAACGCGATCATGTACTTCGGGCCGCGCGTACTGGAAGAATCCGGGTTCAGCTCGACCGCATCGCTGGTCGCCAACACCGCCTTCGGCGCCGCCTCCGTGCTCGGCGGCCTCTTCGCGCTGCGCAACATGGACCGCATCGACCGCCGCACCACCTTCTTCACCGGCCTGGCCCTGACCACCTTCTTCCACTGCCTCACCGGCACCGCAGGCCTGTTGATCCCCGAAAGCAACAGCGCACGCCCGTACGTCATCGCCGTGCTCGTGTTCTTCTTCGTGCTCTCGATGCAGTCGTTCCTCAACGTCGCCGTCTGGGTCTGGCTCGCCGAGATCTTCCCCCTGTCCATCCGCGGCATGGCCATCGGCATCTCGGTGTTCTTCGGCTGGACCGTCAACGGCATCCAGACCATGTACATGCCCACCCTCGTCACGAACCTGGGCCTGTCGGTGTTCTTCATCTTCGCCGTCATCGGCGTCATCCTGCTCGGCTTCCTCTGGCACGAAGTCCCCGAATCCCGCGGCAAATCCCTGGAAACCCTGGAAGCAGGAATCCTCGACGGATCCATCTTCACGACCCTCCCCCGCCGCGTGCCCTTCGCCGGCTTCCTCTACGACCGCAACCGGGACTAGTCCGAACCGGCACCCACGCGAAGTACCCGTGGTCGAGTCGTGGGGGGGGGGGGGGGGGGGGGGGGGCAAGACGGCCATCGACGGAGAAAGTGAGAGCACGATGCCGCAGACACGCCCGTCCGCCACGGACGAATTGCTCGCCACCTGCTGGTCCAGCGCGGGCGACGCCGCGTCCGACCGCACGGACCTGCGCAGTCCCCTGCCCCTGCGGCGACGGATCGAGGCCGCCGCCGCGGCCGGCTACCGAGGTTTCGGGCTGCTGTCCGATGACCTGCCGATGGCCGTCGCCGACTACCGGCTGTCCGGAATCAAGGCGATGCTCGCCGACAACGGGATCGTCCACCTCGAACTGGAGGGCATTCCGAACTGGTGGGACGACGGTCCCTTGGGCCGGGAGTCCGACGGCATCCGGCGCGCGATGCTCGAAGCGGCCGAGACGCTCGGCGCGCGACAGATCAAGGTCACCCCGGACGGCGACGACCGGCCGTGGGATCGCGGCCTGTGGGCCGCGAAGTTCGCCGAACTCGCCGCTCAGGCCGAGAACGCGGGCACTCGCCTCGGGATCGAGTTCTTCCCCTGGTCGAACATCAAGACCCTGCACGACGGTCTGGCTCTCGTCGAGGACGCCGGCCACGACGCGGGCGGCGTCGTCATCGACGCCTGGCACATCTTCCGTGCGCAGACGCCGCCCGCCGACCTCGCGTCCGTGCCGCAGCACCGCATCATCGGCGTGGAACTCAACGACGCCGATCCCGACATCGTCGGGACGTTGTTCGAGGACACCGTCCACCGGCGCCGTTACTGCGGCGAAGGTTCCTTCGATCTGCCCGCCATGATCGCGGCCTTGCGCACCGCGGGATGGAACGGGCCTTGGGGCGTCGAGATCCTCTCCGCGGAGCATCGGGCCGCACCCGTCGAACAGGCGCTCCGCCGGGCGGCCGAGAGCGCCCGCCGGGTATTGGACCAGACGGCCGACCTCTCCGGCGACGGCCGATGAGATACGACTCGGTGGTCGTCGGCAGCGACGGTTCGCCGACGGCGTTGCGCGCCGTCGACGCCGCCGCCGAAGCCGCCCGGGCGAACGGTGTCCGGCTCATCGTCGTCTGCGCGTATCACCCGGTCTCGCCCAGCGAGCAGGCGCTCGTCTCGACGGGCGTCGACGGCGAAGACGGCAAGCACCGGGTGACCGCCAAGAAGACGGCGAAGGGCGCGCTCGATCGTTCCGTCGAACGCGCCCGCGCGATCGCACCGGACACGACGGGCGAGCTCGTCAAGGACGACGCCGTCGAAGCGCTGCTGCGCATCGTCGACCGCAACTCGCTGCTCGTCGTCGGCAGCCGCGGGCTCAATCGCTGGTCGCGGCGAATCCTCGGCTCCGTGCCGAGCGACCTCGTCGTCCGCGTCCCGTGCGACATCGTCATCGTGCGCACGACGGACGACTCCCGGCTGTGACAGACCCGATCTCAGCCGGACCCACCCGTTCCACCACCACTGAGGAGACCACCATGACCGTCATCGTCGCCGTCACCTACAGCCCCGAGGGCAGCCATGCCCTCACCGAGGCCGTCGCCGAAGCCAAGCACCTCGGCACCGATCTCGTCGCCGTGAACCTCGGCGCCAAGAAACTCGACGCCGCCGATATCGACGCCGACGGTGTCACCGTCGCCGTCGTCAACCTCAAAGGCCGAGGCAAGAAGCGGGAACTCGCCGAGAACGAGGTCGACAGCGACCCCGTGGACGCCGTCCTCAACGAGATCACCAAGCGGAACGCGACGCGCCTGGTCATCGGCGTCAAGCGCCGGTCGCCCGTCGGCAAGGTGATCCTCGGCAGCCTCAGCCAGCGGCTGCTGCTCAACAGCCCGGTCCCGGTGCTGGCGGTCAAGCTGCCAGAAGAAGAGGGAACCGGCGGTCTGCCCAGCGGCTTGGTCCGCGTCACCGGCTGAGTGACCGCGGTGCCCGGGACAACGACGTCCCGGGCACCGTGTTCCACCCTGCCGGTGAACCATCCGCCCGTGACATCAGAGATCAGGAACAGAACATGGTCGATATCACCGAACTCCTCGCCACCACCCCGACCGGACTGTTCATCGGCAACACCCAGCGCGAATCGTCCTCCGGGAACCGCTTCAACGTCCACAACCCCGCCGACGGCAGCATTCTGACCACCGTCGCCGACGCCACCCCCGAGGACGGCCTCGCCGCCCTCACCGCCGCCGCCGACGCCCAGAAGTCGTGGGCCGCGACCCCGGCGCGCACCCGCGCCGACATCCTGCGCCGCGCCTGGGAACTCGTCATCGAACGCCGCGACGCATTCGCCACACTGATGACCCTGGAGATGGGCAAACCCCTCGCCGAGTCCCAGGGCGAAGTCAACTACGGCGGCGAGTTCCTGCGCTGGTTCTCCGAAGAAGCCGTCCGCATCAACGGCCGCTACACCCACTCCCCGCAAGGGCTGGGCCGGATCCTGGTCACCAAGCAGCCCGTCGGCCCGACGCTGGCGATCACGCCGTGGAACTTCCCGCTGGCGATGGGCACCCGCAAGGTCGGCCCGGCGCTGGCCGCCGGCTGCACCGTCATCGTCAAACCCGCCGCCGAAACACCGTTGACGATGCTCGCCCTGCACCAGGTGTTCATCGACGCCGGCCTACCCGACGGCGTCCTGTCCACCGTCCCGACCCGCAAGTCGTCCGCGCTGTCGGCGCCGCTGCTCGCCGACGACCGCCTGCGCAAGATCACCTTCACCGGTTCCACCGGCGTCGGCAAGATCCTCATGAAGCAGGCCGCCGACAAGGTGCTGCGCAGCTCGATGGAACTCGGCGGCAACGCCCCGTTCGTCGTGTTCGACGACGCCGATCTCGACGCCGCCGTCGAGGGCGCCATGGCCGCGAAAATGCGCAACGGCGGCGAAGCCTGCACCTCAGCCAACCGCATCCACGTCGACACCGCCGTCGCCGCAGAGTTCACCGCCAAACTCACCGCCCGGATGGCCGCCCTCAAACAGGGACCGGGCATCGACGAGGGCGTCGACGTCGGACCGCTGATCAACCAAGCCCAGCAAGACGCCGTGCATGAACTCGTCGCCGACGCCGTCGCCAAGGGCGCCGTCGCGACCACCGGCGGCGGACCCGCCGACCGGCCCGGCTACTTCTACCAGCCCACCGTGCTGTCCGGGATCACCCCCGACGCCCGCATCCTCACCGAAGAGGTCTTCGGCCCCGTCGCCGCCATCTCCGTCTTCGACGGTGAAGAAGAAGGCGTCGCCGCCGCGAACAACACCGAGTTCGGGCTCGCCGCCTACGTCTACACCCAAAACCTCGACCGCGCGCTACGCGTCGCCGAGGCCGTCGAAGCCGGCATGGTCGGCGTCAACCGCGGCGTCATCTCCGACGTCGCCGCACCCTTCGGCGGCATCAAAGAATCCGGGATCGGCCGCGAAGCCGGCTCCGAAGGCATCGAGGAATACCTCGAAACGAAGTACATCGCACTCACCTGACACAGAGGAAAATGAACCGGAGGATGACACCGGACCCTCAAGTCTTCCGATCGAAGTCGTCACCGAACGACCAGAGAGCGGAAACCGGGGCGCCATAGAGACGGTCCGCATAACGGTATCCACCGGCACCACTATTCAGCACCACGCCGGCGACAAAGCGATGACCGAGCCGATCTCGCATTCGGGAGAGCCCTTTGAATTGCGCCGCCGAGAAGGATGCGGACGACTTCACCTCTATTCCCACGACCGAACCGTCATCGAGTTCGAGGACGATATTGACCTCGTCACCGTCGCGATCCCGATAGTGGAAGACATCGAACCGAGCGTCCGACCACGTGCGCTGTCGAAGCAACTCGGCGGCGACGAACGCCTCGAGCATCGCCCCGAACGCCTCGCCGTACTCGAATCTGCCCAGTTGCGCCGAGGTGAGTCGCGCCAGCCGCATCGCCAGAGCCGAATCGATGACCAACGTCTTCGGACGCCCGACCTCCCGCTTGGTGAGGTTGGCCGTCCAGGGCGGAATACTCGTCACGAGTCCGACGTCATGAAGCAGATCGATGTAGCCGGTGATCGTGCTCGGCGGCACCGCGGTCTCCTCCGCGAGTTTCGCCTTGACGAGTTCAGCCGATTGACGGCCGGCCAGCGCCCGAAGCACCGCGGTCGCCCTTGCCGGCCGAACCTCCTTGCGCAGTTGCGACATGTCGCGTCCGATCACACCTTGGAGATAGCTGTCGATCCACGTCGACCGAATCCGTTCCGGCGCCTCTCGCACCTCCGGATAGGCGCCGACGGCGAGCATCTGCGCATAGTCCTCTCTCGTCATCGCCGACGTCACGGCCGACAGTTCCGCGGGGCGACTCGTCACCGCGGCGACGAAATCGTCTCTTGTCCCAAGCACCTCGCCTCGGCTCAGTCCGTACATCGTCAGACGGCCCACGCGACCCGCCAGGCTGTCGGCCGTACCCCGGACGCGGAGCAGGCTCGACGACCCGGTCAGGATGAACCGCCCCGGCCGCCGGTCGCGGTCGATCGCCGCCTTCACCGCAAGCGTGAGTTCTGGCATCCGCTGAATCTCGTCGATCACCAGTTGCCGCTCGCCGCCCTGCACAACGAATCCGGCCGGGTCGGATCGCGCGGCATCTCGGATCTGCTCATCATCGAGCGTCGTCAAGATGGCGTCCGGTGCGGCGATCTCACCGGCGAGCGTGCTCTTGCCGACCTGCCGGGCTCCCTCGACGACGATCCCGGGAAAATACTGCAGCATCTCGACGGCTGTCGAGATGACGTGCCTGCTCACCAGTTCCGGCATACATCCACCCTAGGACTGAACTCGCAGATTCGCGACCATGAATTCGCAGATTCGCGGAGCTCAACTCGCAGATTCGCGGAAGAGCACCTCGGCGAGCGACCGGTCCCAAGCCCGCCGAACGGAGCCGACTACGAGACCCCGACCAGCGTGTCCGCCGCCGCGGCCATGTGTGCGGCGACCGCCTTCGCGGCCTTGGCCACGTCGCCCGACTCGATGGCGTCGACGATCTCGACGTGCCTCGTGGCGTCCATGTTGCGCACGGCCTTCTCCCGGCCCGCCCACATGATCGACATGCGGATGCTGCCCTCGCCCGCCGAGAACCGTCAAGAATCCGGAATCGGCCTCGAAGCCGGCTCCGAAGGCATCGAGGAACACCTCGAAACGAAGTACATCGCACTCACCTGACCCCGAGGACGTGAACGGCATCGCCGTCGGCAGACAAGCGCGAGCTCCGGGCACGGCCAGGATCGAGCCGGTCAGCACGGTGTCAAGACGATCGCAGAGCAATCCCGGACGGCAGAGCGTTGTTCAGGATATCGGCGCTGAATAGTTTTCTGTCATGACAAAAGTGCTCATCACAGGTTGCTCCTCCGGCTATGGCCTCGCGACGGCCCAGCGGTTTCTCGACGAGGGCTGGGACGTCGTAGCGACCATGCGGACGCCCCGTCCCGAGTTGCTGCCGCACTCGGACCGACTGACGATCCTCCGATTGGACGTGACCGACCCGGACAGCATCGCAACGGCGGTCACGTCCAGTGGGCCGATCGATGTCCTGGTCAACAACGCAGGCATCGGCGCGGTCGGGGCGTTCGAGGCGACGCCGATGAACACCACGCGAGAGCTGTTCGATACCAATACGTTCGGCGTCATGGCGATGGTGCAGGCGGTGGTACCGCAGATGCGATCGCGCCGCGCCGGAGTGATCATCAACGTCACCTCCAGTGTCACGTTGGCAGACATGCCACTTGCCGCTGTATACACCGCGAGCAAGGCCGCGATCGAGGGGTTCTCGGGGTCTCTGGCACTGGAACTGGGCTTCTTCGGAGTGCGGGTGAAGCTCGTGGAACCGGGGTACGGACCGTCGACGGCGTTCACCAGAAACGGTGCCGATCGTATGTCGGGGCTGATCCCCGAGGACTACCTGCCGTTCGCGACGCCGATTCTGAATGCTTTCAGCCGGCCCGGCGCGGTCACCACCCCCGGTGATGTCGCCGACGTCGTATACCGGGCCGCGACCGACACGTCTGAGCGGCTCAGATTTCCCGCGGGTCCCGACGCCGTGGCATTGGCCGAAGCGATCTGAATAGACCTGCCGGGCTTTTCGGATCAGCGCTCGACAGGATCGGGCCCGCCGGATACCCCGCGTCCGATGCACCGCAAGGCTACCGTCTGCGGCATGGGTGACGCGGAACCGCTTGAGGAACTGATGTCTCTCCTGCGCCCCGAGGCGGTGCTCGCCAAGATCATCACCGGCGGTGGGAGGTGGAGCATTCGCAAGCCGCGCTACGGCGATCCGGCGTTCTGCTTGATACTGGAGGGCTCGTGCGTACTGGAGGTCGATGGGATCGATCCCATCGACCTCCGCCGCGGCGACTTCCTGATGCTGCCGCAGACGCCGGCGTTCACACTGAGCGGTAGCTCCGACGTCGCCCCGGTCTTCATTCCCCTCGATCACTCCCGCGATACCCATCACGGCTGCGCATCGGAGCCGGTCACCATGCGCATGCTCGGCGGCTACTTCCGGTTCGACCCGGCCAGCGCTGCGCTGTTGGTCGCTCTGCTTCCGCAGGTGATCCTGGTGCGGGGTGGGCAACCGGGTGCATCCGTATTGCGGCGGATCGTCGAACTCATCGCCGAGGAAGCGGACGTCGATGGCCCGAGCCGCGACATGATTCTCAGACGCCTCGTCGAAGTGCTGTTGATCGAAGCCGTGACGGCCTCGGCCACACCGGAGTGGGGCGACCGGAACACAGGCTTGTTGGCCGGGTTGGCGGACCCTGTGCTCGCTCCCGCGCTGCGTGAACTGCACCGCGACGTCGCGCGAGGCTGGACCGTCGAACATCTCGCTCGCGTCTCCTCGGTGTCTCGCGCGGTGTTCGCTCACCGATTCAGCCGTACCGTGGGGCTGCCTCCGATGCAGTACCTGCTGGAATGGCGGGTGGCTGTGGCCAAGGAGTTGCTGCGGACGGAACGTCCGGCGGTCGCTCGGCTTGCGCATCGCCTCGGCTACCAGTCCGCGACCGCGTTCACGACCGCGTTCACCCGGGTGGCGGGATGCTCACCGACCGAGTACTCCCGCACAGCGGCGTCCGATCGGATGGGGCTCGCCGACGGGCGCTGATCGACACGACTCCGGAGCGGGCCTGGCAGGCCGTGATTCGTATTCGCGCCGCTCAGACGGCTTCGGCGACCAACGTGTCGGCCGCCGCCGCCATATGGCCGACGACGGCCTCGGCCGCCTTCGCCGCGTCGCCCGACTCGATGGCGTCGACGATCTCGACGTGCCGAGTGGCGTCCATGTTGCGCACCGCCTTCTCCTGGCCCGCCCACATGATCGACATGCGGATGTTGCCCTCCAACGACGTCCACGAATGCACCAGCGTCTCGTTGCCCGACAGCCGGCACAGCGTCCGGTGGAAGTCGAGGTCGGCCTCGATCCGGGCGTCGAGATCGCTGCTCTCGCGTTCGCGCATGTCGTCGACGGCCTCCCGCAGCGCCGCGATGATCTCGGCGCGGTCGGCGCGGCCGCACAGCTCGCCGGCCGCCAGCGATTCGAGCGCCGCCCGCACCGCGAAGATGTCCCGCACCTCCTTGGTGTCGAGGTGCCGCACGGACAGCCGGCCGCGATCACCGGCCGAGATCAGCCCCTCCTGCTGCAGCTGACGCATCGCCTCCCGCAGCGTGCCGCGGCTGATGCTCAGCGCCTCCGAGAGCTCGGTCTCGACGAGGTGGGTGCCCGGCTGAAGCTCGCCGCTCGTGATCGCACGGCGCAGCGCCGTCAGCGCCTGCTGCCGCAGGCTCGTCTTCTCCAGACGAAGCAGCGAGCCCCGCTCCTGCACCATGCCGGCCCCCTCAGTGCGCACGACGGCGCGTACGCGAACGATTCGACTGTCGACAGGACCTCCGTCGACAGTCGAATCGTACGCGGGTACGCCACGGATGCCCTGTTCAGCGGGGCGGCACTCAGCCCAGGTTCCGCAGCACCGTCTCGACGACGCGGTCCGTCGACAGCCCGTAGCGCTCGTGCAGTGTCGGCAGCGCACCGGCGGCCAGGAACTCGTCCGGCAGCCCGACCGGCACGATCGTCGCCGCGACGCCGGCGCGCACCGCGGCCGACGCCACCGTCTCGAACAGCCCGCCGACGACGGTGTGGTTCTCGCAGGTGACGACGAGCCGGCCGGTATCGACCTCGGCGAGCACGGTGGCGGCGTCGAACGGCTTGAGTGTCGGGGTGTGCACGACGCCCGCGTCGACGCGGTGCACCGCCAACCGCTCGGCGGCCTGCAGCGCGCGCATCGTCATGAGCCCGCTGGAGACGAACACGACGTCGGCGCCCGGCCGCAGCACCTTGGCCTTGCCCAGCTCGAAGCGGTAGTCGTACTCGTCGAGCACCGTCGGCACCCGACCCCGCAGCAGCCGCAGATACGTCGGGCCGGGACTGGCCGCGAGCTGCGGCACCGCCTGTTCGACGTCGACGGAATCGCACGGGTCGACGATCGTCAGGTTCGGCATGCCGCGAAAGATCGCGACGTCCTCGGTGGCCTGGTGACTCGGGCCGTACCCCGTGGTCAGTCCGGGCAGGCCGCCGACGATGTTGACGTTGAGGTTCGGCTCGGCGGCGTCGAGGCAGATGAAGTCGTAGGCGCGTCGCGCCGCGAACACCGAGTAGGTGGACGCGAACGGCACGAGGCCCGTCTCGGCCATCCCGGCGGCGGCGCCGAACAGCAGCTGCTCGGCCATGCCCATCTGGAAGAAGCGCTCGGGGAACGCCTCGGCGAAGACGTGCATGTCGGTGTACTTGCCGAGGTCGGCCGTCAGTCCGACGATCCGCTCGTCCTCCCGCGCCGCCGCGACGAGGGCGTGCCCGAACGGGGCCGGCGTCGTCTTCTGTCCCTCGTCGGCGAACGACGCGATCATCGCCGACGTCCGTAGCCTGCTCATCGGTCACCCTCCTCAGAGATGGAGCTTGCGGAATCGACCCAGGAATGGCGCCCCGCGGCCAGCTGGTCGCGGCAGGTCTGCCATTCGTCGGCGCCGATGCGCATGAAGTGCGCCTTCTCCCGCTGTTCGAGCAGCGGCACGCCGCGTCCGATCCGGGTGTCGCACAGCACGACCGACGGCGGCCCGTCCGGCCGGGCCTGTGCGGCGACGGCGTCGAACGCCTCGAGCAGGGCCCCGATGTCGTTGCCGTCGACGCGCCGGACGAACCAGCCGGACGCCGCCCACTTGTCGGCGACGGGTTCGGTGCGCAACACGCCCGCGGTCGGACCGTCGGCCTGCAGCGCGTTGATGTCGACCATCGCCGTCAGGTGACCGAGACGGTGGTGACTCGCCCCCATCGCGGCCTCCCAGGTCGCCCCCTCGTCGAGCTCGCCGTCGGAGAGGAAGACGAACGTCCGGTTCGCTCTGCCCTTGTGCCGCAGTCCGAGCGCCACGCCGACGCCGATCGGCAGGCCGTGTCCCAACGAGCCGCCCGAGATCTCCATGCCCGGCGTGTACGTCGCCATACCGGACATCGGCAGCCGGGACTCGTCGGCGCCGTAGGTGGCCAGCTCGTCGACGCCGATGATGCCGGCCTCGGCGACGGCCGCGTAGAAGCCGATCGCGTAATGCCCGGTCGAGAGCAGGAAGCGGTCGCGTCCCGCCCACTGCGGATCGTCGGCGCGGAATCGCAACTGGTCGGCGTAGACGGCGGCGAACATGTCGGCGGCGCCGAGCGCCTGACCGACGTAGCCCTGTCCCTGCGCCTCGCCCATGTCGAGCACATGCCGGCGCATGCGGTACGCCGCCGCGGCGACGCGTTCGCGACGCTCGGCGCCGGGCTCCCCGGACATGGTGGTGGTCATCTCTCCCCCTCGGAAAATCGTGCGGATGGTGGTGTCGGCGTCCCGGATGTCCGGCTGAGCGCGGCGCCGCGGCATATATCGCCGCCGCGTCCCGCTCAGCCGGACGTTTGGGAAGTCCTAGGTGCGGACCGTCGGATCACCCCTCGCGGGACACTCCCGCGAGCGCCTCGTCGGCGAGCCGACGCTCGGTCGGGCCCCAGGTCTCGCGGGTGATGAGCGCCGCCCACAGCCCGATCGCCGCGTACGTGCTGAACAGCAGCGCCGGGCCGATCCACCCGAAGGACAGGAACAGCAGCGTCGTGATGAACGGCGTGAAGCCGGAGACCATCGCCGAGATCTGGTAGGCCAGCGACGCTCCCGACGAGCGGGTCTTCGCGGTGAACAGCTCCGGGAACCAGGCGCCCTGCGCTCCGGCCAGCGAGTTCTGGCACACCGCGTAGGCGATGACGATGACCGCGACGACGAACACCATGAGTCCGGTGTTGACGAGCAGGAACATCGGGACGCCGAAGAGGACGGCGAAACCGCACGACCACAGGTAGACGGGCCGGCGTCCGATCCGGTCGGTGAGCGCAGCCCAGCTCATCGTCGCGCCGATGCCGATGGCCGAAGCGATGCAGAGCGCCGTCAGCGTCTCGGTCTTCGACGCGAGCCCCTCGCTGTGCAGGTACGAGATCATGTACGTGATCGACACCGCGTAGCCGGCCGTCTCCGCGATGCGCAGACCGATGCCCCGCAGGATGTTGCGCCAGTCGCTCTTGATGACCTCGACGATCGGCGACTCCACGATCTGGCCCGACTCCTTGACCTCCTCGAACACCGGCGACTCGGGCACCTTGGAGCGGATGACGAGGCCGACGATGACAAGCAGCAGGCTCGCGAGGAACGGCACCCGCCACGCCCAGTCGCCGGGCAGATGCACGCTGACGAGGAACACGACGTTGGCCAGTAGCAGGCCGACCGGGAAGCCGGCCTGGACGATGCCGGTGTACCGGCCCTTCTCCTTCCACGGCGCGTGCTCGTAACTCATGAGGATCGCGCCGCCCCACTCGGCGCCGAACGCTAGCCCCTGGATGATGCGGACGATGACGAGCAACACCGGCGCCACGACGCCGACCTGCTCGTAGGTGGGCAGCAGGCCGATGCCGAACGTCGCCAGGCCCATGACGATGAGTGACGCGACGAGCACCGGCTTGCGACCCACCTTGTCGCCGAGGTGCCCGCCGAGGACGCCGCCGATCGGCCGGGCCGCGAAGCCGACGCCGAGCGTCGCGAACGCCGCCAGCGTGCCCGCGACGGAGCTGGCACCGGGAAAGAACGCGGTGCCGAAGTAGAGGGCCGCGGCTGTGCCGAAGCCGATGAAGTCGTAGGTCTCGATGACTGCGCCTACACCGGAGCCGACGGCGACACGTTTCGCCTCGGGTGTGCCCCTGACGGGGCCGCGCATCGTGAGAGCGTCGTCGCTCATGGTCTTCACCCTTCCGCACTGTTTGTTGACTGTCAACAGTGCCGGGCTCAGTGTGAACCGGCACACACCACGCTGTCAACAGTCGACTTCATCTCTCGTCTTCTGTTGCCTGTTAACAGTCGACTGAGCTAGGTTGGCTTCGACCACAGCATCCGAGACGACCGAGGAACGAGCGATGATCCATCACCGGCTGGGCTGCTCCACCATCAGTTTTCGGCACCTGCCGCTGTCCGCCGCCCTCGTGACGATCCGCGACCTCGGCTTCGGCGAGATCGACCTCGGCGCGCTGCCCGGCGTCTGCGACCACGTGCCGTTCGTCCTCGACGCGGCCGCCGTCTCGACCGTCGCCGCGACGACGACGGCCTCGGGCCTGCGCGTCCGTTCCATCAACGGCGACGTCGGCGACCTCAACGTCCCGATCGACGCCGCCGCGCGCGAAGCCGCCGATCGGCACCTCGACATGCTTCTCGAACTCGCCGTCGCGACCGGCGCGCAGGCGCTCGTACTGCCGTGCGGCGCGCTCGACCACACCCCCGTCGACGCGCTGCCGGCCGATCTCGACCTCGTCGCCGACCGGCTGACGGCGGCGGCCGACCGAGCCGCCGCGTGCGGCGTCGAGCTGTGGGTCGAGACGCTGCACCTGCACCGCCTGTGCCACGACATCGAGCGCGCCGCCGCGCTCACCGACCGGCTGCCTGCCGCGATCGGCGTCGTCATGGACTTCAGCCACATCGTCGCCTCGGGTGCCGATCCGGTCGACTTCGTCGCACGGTTCGCCGAGCGCATCACCCACGTCCACCTGCGCGACGCCGTCCGCGGCGACATCAACCGCAGCCTCGGCAACGGCGAGGCCGATTTCGCCGCCGGGCTCGCGGCCCTCGCCGACGCCGACTACGCGGGGCGGTTCTCGCTCGAGCTGGAGACCCGGGACGTCACGAACGACGAGCGGCCGACGGCCACCGCGCGCGCCGCCGACCTCGTCACCGCACTGCTCTAGCCGATTTCCCGCACGTGGTCACCCATACCCGTCGGCTCCGACCAGCCGACGACCGATCGCACCCTTATTTCTAAGGAGTCCCCATGTCCCCCACCCAGCGCACCGCCGTCGTCACCGGCGCGACGTCCGATCGCGGCATCGGCCTGGCCGTCGCCCGCCGCTACGCCCGCGAGGGCTGGGCCGTCGTCGTCCTCGACCTCGACGGTGAGAAGTCCGCAGCCGTCGCGGCCGGCATCGCCGACGAGTTCGACGTCCCGGCCTTCGGCCACGCCGTCGACGTCACCGACGAGGTGTCGGTCACCGCCGCGCACGCCGCGGTCGCGGCACGGGTCGCCGCCGGCGCACTGCCGGTCGTCGGGGCGCTGGCGAACATCGCCGGCATCACCTCGCCCGTCCCCTTCCTCGACACGACGCTCGACCTCTGGAACCGGGTGATGGCCGTCAACGCCACCGGCACCTATCTCGTGACGAAGGCGTTCCTGCCCGGCATGCTCGACGCCGGCTGGGGCCGGATCGTCACCATGTCGTCGGTGTCGGCGCAGCGCGGCGGCGGCGTCTTCGGCAAGGTGCCGTACTCGTCGGCGAAGGCCGCGATCCTCGGCTTCACCAAGTCGCTCGCCCGTGAGCTCGGCGACTCGGGCGTCACGATCAACGCCGTGACGCCCGGCGCCGTCGACACCGCGATCCGCGTCGGCGCCACCGATGAGAGCGAAGCAGCACTCGCCGCGTCGATTCCGCTCGGCCGCGTCGCGACCACCGAGGAGATCGCGGCCGTCATCACCTTCCTGTCCGGCGAGGACGCCGCCTACCTCACCGGCGCGACGGTCGACATCAACGGCGGCAGCCACATGCACTGACGCCGCCGGTCGCCACGCGCCGACGGCCCGTCCACGATCCAGCCACGAAGGGCACTCCCATGACCCGTCTCTTCAACGACCCCGCGACGTTCACCGAGGACATGCTCGCCGGTTTCCTCGACGCGAACCGCCGCCACGTCGCGGCCGTGCCCGGCGGCGTCGTGCGCGCCGCCGCGACGCCGCCCGGCAAGGTCGCCGTCGTCGTCGGCGGCGGATCGGGGCACTACCCCGCCTTCTGCGGCGTGGTCGGGCCCGGGTTCGCGGACGGCGCCGTCGTCGGCAACATCTTCACCTCGCCGTCCGCGCACGAGGCGGCGTCCGTCGGCCGCGCGGCGCACGGCGACGCCGGAGTGCTGCTCACCACCGGCAACTATGCGGGCGACGTCATGAACTTCGGCCTCGCCGTGCAGCGGCTGCGCGCCGAGGGCATCGACGCGCGGTACGTCGCCGTCACCGACGACATCGCCAGCGCGTCGCCCGCGGAATCGGCCAAGCGGCGCGGCATCGCCGGCGACGTCGTCGTCTTCAAGTGCGCGGGTGCGGCCGCCGAGCTCGGCTACGACCTCGACGACGTCGAGCGCGTCGCGCATGCGGCCAACGACGCCACCCGGACGCTCGGCGTCGCCTTCGACGGCTGCACCATGCCGGGCGCCGACCACCCGCTGTTCACCGTCGCCGACGGCACGATGGATCTGGGCCTCGGCATCCACGGCGAGCCCGGCGTCGCGAGTCGGCCGCTGCCGACGGCCGCCGAACTCGCCGAGGTCCTCGTCTCCGGCGTCCTCGCCGAGAAGCCCGCGGGGGCGGGCGACCGCGTCGCGGTGCTGCTCAACGGCCTCGGCCGGACGAAATACGAGGAGCTCTTCGTCGTCTGGAAGACGGTCGCCGAACTGCTCGCCGACGCCGGGTGCACCGTCGTCGAACCGGAGGTCGGCGAGCTCGTGACGAGCCTCGACATGGCCGGCTGCTCGCTAACCGTCACCTGGCTCGACGACGAACTCGAACGCCTGTGGACCGCGCCCGCCGACACGCCGGCGTACCGGAAAGGCGCGGTGACCCGGGCGGACGGTGCGCGGCGCGAGGTCCACGCGGCCGAGGCGGCCGACGCCGATCCGACCCCGACCGGTGACGACGCCTCCCGGCGCTGCGGCGGGTTCGCCGCCGACGCCCTGGCCGCCATCGCCCGGCGGATGGCCGAGGTCGAGCACGAACTGGGCCGGATCGACGCGGTCGCCGGCGACGGCGATCACGGCCGCGGCATGGTGCGCGGCACGGCCGCCGGCAGCGCGGCCGCGGCGACGGCCGTCGCGGCCGGCCGCGGCGTCGGGGCCGTGCTCGCCGCGGCCGGCGACGCCTGGGCCGCGAAGGCCGGCGGCACGTCCGGCGTGCTGTGGGGTGCGGCGCTCGCCGCGATGGGCCGCGTGCTCGGCGACAGCGGCACGCCCGGCGATCGGCTCGTCGTCGACGCCGTCCGCGCCGGCCACGACGCCCTCGTCGACCTCGGCGGCGCGCGGCCGGGCGATAAGACGATGCTCGACGCCCTCGCACCGTTCTGCGCAGCGCTCGACGCCGGGGTGAGTGCCGGAGCGAGTTGGCCGCAGGCCTGGGCCGACGCAGCCGGCGTCGCCCACGAGGCCGCCCTCGCCACCGCCGAGCTGCGACCCCGCGTCGGCCGCGCCCGGCCGCTCGCTGAGAAGAGCGTCGGCACCCCGGACGCCGGCGCGGTGTCCCTGTCGATGTGCGTCGCCGTGGTGGCGGAACTCGCCACGAACCCCACACCTGTGAACGGAGCCTGACATGACCGAACCCGACAGCACCGAACCCACTCGCCCGGTTCCGCTGCGGCTCGTCGTCGGTTGCGACGACGCCGGCCTGCAATACAAGGACGTCCTGCGCCGCGACCTCGAGCACGACGACCGCGTGGCCTCCGTCGTCGACGTCGGCGTCGGCCCGGACGAGAAAACCGCCTACGCGCACGTCGCGGTCGCCGCGGCGCGGATGATCGCCGACGGCGTGGCCGATCGCGCCGTGCTCCTCTGCGGCACCGGCCTCGGCGTCGCGATCAGCGCCAACAAGGTCCCCGGCGTCCGCGCCGTCACGGCCCACGACAGCTTCTCCGTCGAACGCGCCGTGCTGAGCAACGACGCGCAGATCCTCTGCCTGGGCCAGCGCGTCGTCGGCATCGAGCTGGCCCGCCGGCTGGTCTCGGAGTGGCTGGGCTACCGCTTCGACCCGGCGTCCCCGTCGGCCGCGAAGGTGGCGGCGATCGGCGAGTACGAGACGGACTGACGCTCGCCGATCCACACAACCGCTCTGTCGTGATAGCACATGTGCCACACTGGATGAATGAAAACGATCGGGTTGCGCGAACTGCGTCAGAACGCGTCCGAGATCCTGCGTCACGTCGAGGCCGGCGAAGAAGTCGTGGTGACCGTGGCAGGGCGTCCGAGCGCACGTCTGATACGGGCGACCTCCCGCAACTGGCGAACGTGGGGCGACATCTCCGGGCTGTTCGCCGGGCCGGCAGATCCCGATTGGGAGACCGACCGCGCCGCGATCGCCCACGATCTCCGCGACCCGTGGGAGACCGTCGCGTGAGAGCAATTCTCGACACCAATCTCGTCATCGCCACCGACGTCCCTCCGCTGGAGGGCGAACTCGCGATCAGCGCCGTCACGCTCGCCGAACTTCACTTCGGCGTCCTCGTCGCCAAAACGCGGCAGGTCCGGGCCGAACGCCTGCGTCGGCTACTGCTCATCGAGCGCGCCTTCGATGCGCTCCCACTCGACGAAGCCGTCGCTGCAAGCTATGGCCAGGTCGCCGCAGCCGTCGTCGACGCCGGCCGACAGCCACGTGCCCGGTCGATGGATCTCCTCATCGCGGCCACCGCACACGCCCACTCCGCGCGCATCTACACACGCAACCCCGATGATTTCGTCGGCCTCGATGACCTGGTCGACGTCCAGGCCGTCTGAGTCGGCACCCCGATCGAAGGGCACCACCATGATCACCCGCACCCTCGGCGACGGCCTCGACGTCTCGGCGATCGGCTACGGCTGCATGGGTCTGAGCCACGCCTACGGCACCGACGTCGGCGAGCGGCACGGAATCGACGTGCTGCGCGCCGCCGTCGACCTCGGCGTCACCTTCTTCGACACCGCCCAGGTGTACGGGCCGTTCGTCAACGAGGAGCTCGTCGGCAAGGCGCTGGCCCCGGTGCGCGACCGGGTGGTGATCGCCACCAAGTTCGGCTTCGCGTTCGACGGTTCGTCCTCGACCGGTCTGAACAGCCGGCCGGACCACATCCGGGCCACGGTGGACGACTCGCTGCGCCGGCTCGGCGTCGAGCGCATCGACCTGCTCTACCAGCACCGCGTCGACCCGGACGTGCCGATCGAGGACGTCGCCGGCACCGTCAAGGAGCTCATCGCCGACGGCAAAGTCTCCCGTTTCGGGCTGTCCGAGGCCGGCGTCGACGTCATCCGCCGGGCCCACGCGGTGCAGCCCGTCACGGCGCTGCAGAGCGAATACTCGCTGTGGTGGCGCGAGCCCGAGGCCGAGATCCTGCCGACGCTGCGCGAGCTCGGCATCGGGCTGGTGCCGTTCAGCCCGCTCGGCCGGGGCCTGCTCACCGGCACCATCGACGCGTCGACGGCGTTCGCCGACGGCGATCTGCGCGCCACCCTGCCCCGGTTCACCGCGCAGTCGCGCGCCGCCGGCCAGGCCCTCGTCGACGTCATCGCCGCCGTCGCGAGCCGGGGCGACGCGACGTCCGCGCAGGTCGCGCTGGCCTGGGTGCTGGCGCAGCACCCGTCGATCGTGCCGATCCCGGGCACCACCAGACGCCACCGGCTGCAGGAGAACACCGGTGCGGCCGACGTCCGGCTCAGCGCCGACGACCTGCGCGAGATCACCGCGGCGTCCGACCGGGTGGACGTCACCGAGCAGCGCTATCCGGAAGAGAGCCAGCGCTGGATCAACCGCTGACGCGCCTTCACCCGCGTCGCGCCAGCACCTCGTTGTAGACGTCCGCCTTGGCGAACGGGGTGCCGTCGGCGACCTGGGCGCAGGCCCGCGACAGCTTGATGCCCGACGCCACGAGCTCCTCGGCCGCGTCGGCGAGCGAGGTGAGCGTCACGACGGCCGGCGTCGCACCCGCGATGACCAGCGTGATCTCGCCTCGGACGCCGCCCGCGGCCCAGTCGGCGAGCTCGCCGAGCGAACCTCGGCGCACCTCCTCGTAGGTCTTGGTCAGCTCACGGCAGACGGCGGCGCGCCGGTCGGCGCCCAGCTCGGCGGCGGCGTCGGCGAGTGAGTCGGCCAGCCGGTGCGGCGCTTCGAACAGGACCATCGTGCGACGCTCACCGGCGAGCTCGCCGTAGAACGCGCGCCGCGCAGCCTGCTTGCGCGGCGGGAAACCGTCGAAGCAGAACCGGTCGGCGGCCAGCCCGGAGAGCGCCAGCGCCGTCGTCACCGCCGACGGCCCGGGCAGACACGTGACGGGCAGACCCGCCGCCACACATGCGACGACCAGCCGGAAACCGGGATCGCTCACCGCCGGCATCCCGGCGTCGGTGACCACCAGAACCGTTGCGCCCGAACGGATCTCGTCGAGCAGCTGCGGCGTGCGAGCCACCTCGTTCTGGTCGAAGTAGCTGACGACGCGCCCGCCGATCTCGACGCCGAGACTCGCGGCGAGCGTCCGCAGCCGGCGCGTGTCCTCGGCGGCGACGACGTCCGCGGTCGCCAGCGCTGACGCCAGCCGGGGCGAGGCGTCGCCGGCCTGCCCGAGCGGCGTCGCGGCGAGCACCGCCGTGCCCTTCGGAAGTCCCCTCGAAGGACCGGCTGCGTCGTGCTGCGGCCGCGCGGCCGGGGTGGGCTCCATGGGGCATGAGCCTACGATGGTCCGCGTGACTGCTGCGCCGACCGATCTCGCGCCGGACGAGTCTCGCACCGCGACGTCCCCGACCCGGCCCACGGCCCTCGAGCCGCCGGCAGCAGAACCCCCGTCCTCCGCCGTCCGCGCCGCCCGCCGTCCGCGCGCCTGGGAGACGCCCGGCGCCCTCGTCCCCGCCCCGGTCTTCGGCGCGACGGATCAGATCCGCGGCTGGATCGTCACGGGCGTCATCGCCCTGCTGGCCGTCGTCACCCGCTTCGGCTGGCTCGCCACCCCCACCGACGCCGGCACACCCGAGTTCGACGAGAAGCACTACGTCCCGCAGGCGTGGCAGATGCTCGCCGGCGGCGACTTCATCGAGGACAACCCCGGCTACGGGCTCGTCGTCCATCCACCCGTCGGGAAATGGCTCATCGCCGCGAGCGAGTGGCCGTTCGGCTACACGCCGCTGGGCTGGCGGTTCACGGCGGCGCTGTTCGGCGTCCTCATCGTCGTACTCATCACCCGTATCGCGCGCCGGCTCACGCGGTCGACGTTCATCGGCGCGGTCGCGGGGCTGTTCGCGGTGTGCGACGGCGTCCTCACCGTCACCTCGCGCGTCGGCATGCTCGACGTCTTCCTCGTCGGCTTCTCCGTCGCGGCGCTGTCGATGCTGCTCGTCGACCGCGACCAGATGCGCGAGCGGATGTACCGCGTCCACCTCGACGGCCGCATCGGCGAGACCCCCTTCGGCCCGCGCTTCGGCTTCCGCTGGTGGCGGTTCGGGGCGGGCGTCATGCTGGGGCTGGGCTTCGCCGTCAAATGGTCGGGGCTCTATTACATAGCCTTCTTCGCGCTGCTCTCGGTCGGTTTCGACATCGCGACGCGGCGGGCGTACGGCGTCGAACGCCCATGGGCCGGCACCCTCGTCCGCGATCTCCTGCCGTCCGGGGCCTCACTCGTGGCACTGCCGTTCGGCATCTACTTCGCCTCGTTCGCGCCGTGGTTCGCGTCCGAGACGTCCGTCTACCGCTACGCGGCGGGCAACCAGATCGGCACCGACAGCGCCTGGTCCTTCCTCCCGGACGCGCTGCGCTCCTTCTGGTACTACGAGACGTCGATCCTCAAGTTCCACGAGGAGCTGACGACGTCCGCCGGCTACCGGCATCCGTGGGAGTCGAAGCCGTGGACGTGGCCGATGGGGTTGCGTCCGATGCTGTACGCGTACGGTGAGACGAGCGCCGGCAGCTGCGGCGGCCAGAGCTGCGTGCGCGTGCAGATGCTCATCGGGACGCCCGCGCTGTGGTGGCTCGCGCTGCCGATGCTCGCGTGGGGGGTGTGGCGTTTCCTCGTCAAACGGGACCAACGCTGGGCCGTCGTCATCACGGCCTACGGTGCGTCGTTCCTGCCGTGGTTCGCCAATCTCGACCGGCAGATGTACTACTTCTACGCTGCGGCGATGGCGCCGTTCCTCGTCATCGGGCTGGCGATCGCGCTCGGTGACGTCGTCGGCGCCCGCCCGGCGCACGTCCCGGTCGATCCCCGACGCGCATGGCGTCCGACGCTGTCCGCGACCGCGGTCTTCGCACCCGAGCGCCGAACCCTCGCGATCGGGCTGTGCTGCTTCTACCTGGCGCTGGTGGTGACGAACTTCCTCTGGCTGTGGCCGGTGTTGACCGGTTCTCCGATCACGACGGAGCGCTGGCAGCAGGAGATCTGGCTGCCGAGCTGGGGCTGACGCTCGTCTACCGACCGGTACCTGTCGCTGAGAGGACCGACGCGACGTATATATCGCCGAAGCCCCGCTCAGCGACAGGTACCGGTCAGTACTTTCACTTCCAATACGCCTGCGACTTCAGCCGACCTTTCGGCAGCCCGTATGCACTTCGCAGAACCGACGCACACCGGCGCGTCGTCCCGAACTCGGTGGCCACGAAGCCGAACCAGCGATCGGCGACGTACGCGGGATCGGCGACGATCTCGGCCGCCGCACCGGAGACGGCGTCGACGAGCCCGGACGCAGGCACCCAACGGACGTCGTCCTGCGGCCGGGAGCGCACCGGGATGTCACGTTCGGCGTCCTCGCGATAGGCCAGCCAGGCCCGGATCGGGGCGTCGCCGGCGACGGCCGCGAGCGAGTCGAGTGCCGGAATGCTCGCGGGATCGCCCACGACGAGCCAGCCCGCCGGCGCGGGATCGGGCACCTCGAAGGACGACCCGAGCACTGTGACGTTCAGCGTGTCGCCCGGCCGGGCACCGAGCGCCCAGCGGACGGCGGGCCCCTCGTGCAGCGCGAACTCGAGGAACGCCGAATCCGTCGCCGGATCGGGATCGACGAGCGTGTACGCGCGCTGCTGCACCTTCCCCGAGCCGGACGGGAACCAGCCGCGCACCCACATCGTCGGATGCGGCGCACCGGCCGCCGCACTCGCCGGGTCGGAGCCCGCACGACCAGGCGACCGCCCCGCACGGCCGTTCAACAGCCCGCCCGTGGTGACCCCGAGCCGCAGATAGTGCGCCGTCACCCGCTCCGTCGACGTCACCGTGAACGTGTAGTCGCCGGCGCGCAGCAGCTTGAGCACCGCGCCCTGAAATCCCCTCGATCCGGCCATTCCCACCCCTCTTGTCAGCATCAACCTGCGATTAGGCTAACCTAACGAATCCGAGAGGCCGGCGGCTACCCGTCGCGCGCGGCCCGGTACCGATGGCCGACGCGCTCGACGATCGCCTCCCCCGCCGTCACCTGCGCGACCGTGGCCTCGACAAGCTCCGGATCAGGATCGGCGAGCGTCAGCGTCGCCGCCACGGCCTCGAACCGGACGTCCACGACGGCGATTCCGCGCCGCCGGACCTCGGCCTCGAGCTTTCCGGCCGCCGCCGGTTCGACGCACGCCTCGAGAAGGGCCTCCCGCACGACGGGAGCCGTCTCGGCGCCGTCGAGAGCCGCCGTCACCGCCCCGGAATACGCGCGCACCAGACCGCCCGCGCCGAGCTTGACCCCGCCGAAGTAGCGCACGACGACCGCCGCGACGTCCACGACGCCGCGGCCGTTCAGCGCCGAGAGCATCGGGACGCCGGCGGTGCCTCCGGGCTCACCGTCATCGCTGGACCGCTCGGTGCGCCGCGCCGGATCCGCACCGACGACGGCGGCGAAACAATGGTGCCCGGCGTCGGGGAATTCGGCGCGCGCGGCGGCGAGGACGGCGGTCGCATCGGCCATCGTCGAGGCGGGCGAGAGCAGCGCGACGAAGCGGGATCGACGCACCTCGGACTCCCGGCGAACCGGTCCGAGCAGCGTCACCTCCACCTCGGAAGGGTAGCCGCCGAAGTCGAGTAGTCCACCACGGGTGTCTTTTCGTACTCCGTCCTTCAGGCTTAGCGGAGCACACCCGTCGCACCGGACTTCAGTACGTCTGACGCGCCGAGAAACGGAGAGGAGACGTCGCCCATGCAGCCGTCCTCACCGCCCCTTCGCAGTATCACTCCAGGTCTTTGAACGGAGCGCACGCCATGACCGACCACCACCCCGCACGCCCGTCAGAACGGCTCGCCGGCACCACGCGCCGTCCACTGCACGCCGCGAGCGACGCTCCGGCACGCCACCTGCAGCTGCACGACGACGTCGTCGACCGCATCGGACGCCGCATCGTCTCCGGCACCTATCCCTCGGGCACGCGGTTGCTGGCCGATGCGCTCGCCGCCGAGCTGACCGTCTCGCGTTCGGTCATCCGCGAGGCGCTGCGGGTGCTGACGGCGATGGGCCTCATCGACGTGCGCCGCCGTGCGGGCATCACCGTCCTGCCGCAGGACCGCTGGAGCGCGCTCGACCCGCTCGTCGTCTCCTGGCAGCTCTCCGCCCCGGATCAGCAGCCGCACCTCGGCTGGCTCGGCGACGTCTGCGCGTCCATCGAACCCCTCGCGGCGCACCTCGCGGCCCAGAACGCGTCGCCGCGGCAGTGCGGCGAGCTGACGGCCGCCGTCGTCGCGATGTCGGCGAGCGCCCGCGCCGCCCTGGGCTCGGACTTCGTCGAGGCCCACGCCCGTTTCCACCTCACGGTCCTGGCCGCGTCCGGCAACCCTTACCTGCGCTCCTTCGGCGGCCTCGTCGCGCAGTTGCACGCCGCACGCATGCGGTCGTCGACAGAGGGCTGCCAGTCGGTGACGCTGCACGGCGAACTGGCCTCGGCCGTCCAGCGCGGCGCGACGGACGAGGCCCGCGAGGTGATGGAGCGCATCGTCGGGGCGGCGCCGGCCGACCGGACCGCCGACATCTCCCTCGCAGCGCTGCGCCCGGTCGCCACGTAGGCGGCGAGCGCGGCCCGTCAGAGCGCGTCGGCCTTGTTCAGCAGGACGGCGCGCTGGCGCTCGTTGCGGACGAGGCCCGCCGCCTCCCGCAGCGCCGCCCGCGCCTCCTCCCGGCGGCCGAGCCGCGCGAGCAGTTCGCCGCGGACGCTCGGCACGAGATGCGAGCCCGCGAGCTCGCCGCGGGAGGCCAGCCGGTCGACGATGACCAGCGCCGCCGCGGGACCGGCGGACGACATCGACACCGCGACCGCGCGGTTCACCTCCACCACCGGACTGTGCGTCAACCGGGCGAGCGCCTCGTAGAGCACCGCGATGTGCTCCCAGTCGGTCGCCGCGACGCTGGGCGCCGTCGCATGCTCGGCGGCGATCGCCGCCTGCAGCGCGTAGTCGCCGCGGCCACGGCCGAGCGCGTCGGAACGCTCCAGCGCCGCGACGCCGCGCGCGATCTGCGCCCTGTCCCAGCGTCGACGATCCTGGTCGGCCAGCAGCACCGGCCGGCCGGCGGCGTCGACGCGCGCGGCGAACCTCGACGCCTGGAACTCCATGAGCGCGGCGAGCCCGTGCACCTCGGGCTCGGCCGGCATCAGCGCGGCGAGGACCCGGCCGAGCCGCAGCGCCTCGGCCGCCAGCTCGGGCCGGATGAGCCGCGTCCCGGTCGTCGCCGCGTAGCCCTCGGAGAACACGAGGTAGACGACACCGAGGACGCCCGCCAGACGCTCGGGCCACTGCGCGGGGTCCGGCGTCTCGAACGGCACCTTCGCCCCGGCCAGCGTCTTCTTCGCGCGGGTGATCCTGGCCTGCATCGTGGGCACCGGGACCAGGAAGAGCCGGGCGATCTCCTCGCTGGTCAGACCACCGACCACCCGCAGCGTCATCGCCACCTGCGCCTCCCGGCCGAGCACCGGATGGCAGGCGGTGAACACGAGCCGCAGCAGGTCGTCGGCGATCGGCTGCCACGTGTCCTCGACGGCCTCCTCCAACTCGCGGGCGAGTACGCGGTAGCGCTCGTCCAGGCGTTCGGCGCGTCGCCAGCCGTCGATCGCCTTGCGTTTGGCCACGGCCGTGAGCCACGCCCCGGGGTTGCGCGGCACGCCGCGCTCGGGCCACTGCGCCAGCGCGTCGGCGACCGCCTCCTGCGCAAGGTCCTCCGCGAGCACGACGTCACCGGTCATCGCCGCGAGCGCCGCGACGACGCGCCCGCCCTCGATACGCCACACGGCGGCCACGGTGCGCGCGGCCTCCGTGTCGGGGGCGGGCGCCGACGACGACGCGCCGGAATCGACCATCTCCGAGATGGAGCTTCCGGAATCGACCATCAGTTGCTGCCAAGCTGCTCGCGCCAGCCCTTCTCCTTCTGGATGTACTCGTTGTCGGCGAAGTCGGCGAAATCCGACTCGTCGGTGACCCGGCGCACCTCCAACTTCGTTCCGGGCCCCAGCGGGCAGCGCTTCGCCCACTCGGCGGCCTCCTCCTTCGTGGAGACGCCGATGATCCAGAAGCCGTTGAACAGTTCGTGGGTCTCCCCGTACGGGCCGTCGGTGACGATCGGCGTCTCGGCGGCGAAGTCGACGACGAATCCCTCGTCCGGCCCCGCGAGCCCATCGCCGGACAGCATGACGCCGGCGTTGATCATCGACTCGTTGTAGGCGCCCATGGCGTTGATGATCTCGGTGAAGTCGACGTTCTGCGACGCCTGCAGCGCCTCGCCGGTCGTCCGCATGATGAGCATGTACTTGGTCATCGTCTCTCTCCTTCATCTCGTAGGCGGCGCGTTGTACGCCCCCTCGACCATGCGTCGAACGACGACGGCCCGGATCGACAGCCGCCCGAAAGAATTTTTTCGACGCTGCCGAACGTACCGTCTGGTATCTGTCGCTGAGCGGGCCTTCCCGGCATATATAGCCGCGTTGCCCCGCTCAGCGAGCGTTTCCGGTCATCTGCCGCCGCGGCCGGCCGCTGTCCGGGGTGGACTAGCATCTGCCGGCATGAAAACGTCCGCTCGACACGCCGCGGCCGCCGTGCTCGGCGTCGTCCTCCTGGGCGCCTGCACCGACGACACCCCCGCGCCTGCCCCGACGTCGGCGAGCGCCGCCGGTTCGGCCGCGAGTCCGGCGCCGACCCGAACGTCAAGGACGACCTGCAGGACTCGGCCTTCCTCTACGCCGGAGCCGAGGGGCTGAACGAGATCCTGCGCGCCACGCTGCGCCGGGGCGCCGACGTCCGCAGCATCAACCGGTACGGCGGCACCGCGCTCATCCCCGCGGCCGAACACGGACACGTCGAGACGGTGCGCATCCTCATCGCTGCCGGCGTCCCGGTCGATCACGTCAACCGCATGGGGTGGACGGCCCTGCTCGAAGCCGTCATCCTCGGCGACGGCGACGCCGACCACGTGAACGTCGTCCGGCAACTGCTCGACGCGGGCGCGAAGCCCGATCTGGCCGACAGCGAGGGCGTCCCGCCGCGCGAGCACGCCGTCCGCCGCGGCCAGACGGCCGTCGTCGCCGAGTTCGACCGCCGCTGACCCTCATCGCCGCGGCGCGGGCCCCGTCGATTCACGCACCGAGAGGTGCGTCGGCAGATGGTCGACGCGGCGCGTCTTGTCCTTCATGGCGAACCGGCTGATGAGCAGGTCCGTCGCCGTGTGCCCGGCCAGCTCGCCCGGTGCGGTGACGGTGGTCAGCGGCGGGTCGGTGAACGACGCGCCGAACATGTCGTCGCAGCCCACGACGCTCATGTCGGCGGGCACCGCGATGCCGAGCTGCCGGAACCGGGTCAGCGCGCCGATCGCGAGGGTGTCGTTGAAGAAGACCGACGCCGTCGCGCCCGTCAGCGCGACGGCATCCGCGGCGGCCGCGCCCGCGGCGAGCGTCGGATGGAAGGCGCCGATGGGCGTCAGCAGCACGTCGTGCACCGCGGCGGCCCGCGTCAACGCGGCGTAGCGCACCTGATCGCTCCACGAGCCGACGGGACCGCGCACATAGGCGATCGACCGGTGCCCGAGGGAGACGAGGTAATCGAGCGCCTGCGCCATGCCCGACGGAGTGTCCATGACGACGCCCGACAGCCGCGGCACCTCCCGGTTCATCACCACCATGGCGACGTTGTCAGAGATCTCGCCGAGCACCGCGTCACCGACCCGCGGCGAGGCGAGGACGATCCCGTCGACGGTGCGCGAGAGCTCGCGCAGCCAGTTGGTCTCCACGTGCACCGACTCGTTGGTGCACACCAGCAGGTGCAGATAGGCCGCCGCCTGCGTCTGCGCCTGGCTGCCGCGGATGACGTCCAGGTTGAACGGGTTGGACAGGTTCGGCAGGACGAGCGCGATGGTGCCGCGGGCGAGCCGCTTACCGGTCTCCGGCAGCATCGCCGACGCATACCCCATCTCGCGGGCCTTGCGTGAGATGCGCTCGTAGGTCTCGGCGCTCACCCGGTTCGGATCCGACAGCGCGCGCGAGACCGTCGACGACGCCACGCCGCACGCCGCGGCGATGTCGGCGATCGTCACCCGCCGCCGGGTCCGCCGCGACGGTATCGGCATACCACCCTCCTCATCCGCTCACAGCATCGACGACGGGCCGCGTCGATGGCAAGAAAATTGCCAAACATCGCGACCCGGCCCCGAATCAAACACCGCTTCACCTCGCCTTACCGGCTGCGCGTGGCAACAGTTTGGCAAGACGATGCGCTTCTCGGAGCGCATCACCACGGGGCTCCCTAGTATTGCGCCTCACACGCGGCCGCGCCTGGCGGTGGACGAGAAGGGCCTGACATGAGCGCACGAGTCGATCTGGTCGCCGACCTCGGCGAGGGCTTCGGGGACTGGCGGATGGGCGACGACGACGCGCTGCTCGACGTCGTCACCTCGGCCAACATCGCGTGCGGCTTCCACGCCGGCGACCCCCGGATCATGGACCGCACGGTGGCCGAATGCGCGCGCCGCGGCGTCTCGGTCGGCGCGCATCCGAGCTTCCCGGACCTCGTCGGCTTCGGCCGACGCGACATGGGCCTGACGGCGCACGAGGTGCGCACCGACATCACCTATCAGCTCGGCGCGCTGACGGCCTTCGCCGCCTACCACGGCACGCGGGTGCGGCACATCGCGCCGCACGGCCGACTGGGCAACCTCGTCGCGGTTCGCGAGGACTACGCCGCGGCGGTGGTCGACGCCGCCACGCGCATCGACCCGGAGCTCATCGTCCTGGCGCAGGACGGAAAGCTGGCCGAGGCCGCCCGCGCCGCCGGACTCGCGGTGGCGATCGTCGGCATCGCCGACCGCGCCTACGAGGACGACGGCACGCTGGTGCCGCGCTCACAGCCCGGCGCCGTCATCCACGACGCCGCCGAGATCGCTCGCCGGACGGTGCGGATGGTGCGCGAGGGCGTCATCGACAGCCGGAGCGGCGTCGCGATCCCGATCGCCGCCGACACCGTGCTGCTGCACGGCGACACGCCGTCGGCCGTCGAACTGTCCCGGCGCGTCCGCGGCGAACTGGAGGCGGCCGGCGTCGTCATCGCGCCGCTCGACGCCGACCGCCTGCGCCTGTGAACGCCGCGACCAGCGGCGCGGTCGTCGTCGCGGCCACCGGCGAGTCGGCCATCCGCGTCACGGGCACGACCGGCTCCCCGGAGACCGACTGGATCCTCGTGCACAAGCTGGCCCGGCGGCTCTCGGCGGCCGGCGTCGACGGGCTGACGACGACGATCCCCACCTACGAATCGGTGCTGGTCGAATTCGACGCGATGCGCACCACATGGCGCGAGATCGCCGCGGCGGTCGACGACGCCGTCGCCGCCATCGACGTCGACTCGCCGCTCACCGACCGCCCGCGGCACTTCCAGGTGCCCGTGCTCTACGGCGCCGTCGACTGCCCGGACGCCTCCGGCGTCGCCGGCCCGGATCTCGACGTCGTCGCCCGGCACACCGGACTCTCGCCGGACGAGGTCATCGCCGCGCACTGCGCGCCGACCTACGTCGTCCGCTGCCTCGGCGCGCCCGGCGGCTCGCCCATGCTCGACGCCCCGGCCCCGCTCACGGGTGTGCCGCGGCTGGCCAACCCGCGCACCCGGGTGCCGGCGAGCGCGGTCTCGCTCGCCGGCCGACAGGCGACCATCACCCCGGCCGCGGCGCCGGGCGGCTGGTGCGTCATCGGCCGGACGCCGCTGACACTGCTCGACCTGACGGCCGAACCGCTGGTCCCCTATCTGCCCGGCGACACGGTGTCCTTCGAGCCGATCGACACGGCGCGGTTCGCCGAGCTCGCGGGCCGCCGGATCGCACCGGGGCCACTCGAACAGGATCCCCGATGACGGCGCACCTGACGGTCACGGACGCCCACGCCGCCGTCGTCACCGATCTCGGCCGCACGCGTGGCCCGATGTTCGCGCTCGCCGCGGGCGGTGCGCTCGACCAGCACTCGGCGCGCGTCGCGAACATCCTTGTGGCCAACCCCGAGAACACGCCGCTCATCGAGATCACGGTCTTCGACTTCGCCTTCGTCACCGACGAAGACGTCCTCATCGCCGCCACGGGCGCCGACATGACGCTGCACGTCGACGGCGTCACGCGTTCGATGTGGCAGCCGGTGCCCGTGGCCGCCGGACAACGGGTGTCCCTGACCGCGATGGCCGCCGGGGTGCGCTGCTACATCGCGATCCACGGTGGCCTCGACGTGCCGCGCCTGCTGGGCAGTTGCGCGCCGGACACCGTCGTCGGCTTCGGTACCCGGCTGGCGCCGGCCGGCGTCGACCCCGCCGCCAGCGGCACGGTCCCACTCGGGTCCCGGTCGCCGATCATCGGCGACCTCGTCAATCCGTACTACGGGGTGCCGCTCTTCCACCTCGACGCCCCGCGCCCCGTCCACGGCGAGACGACGGTCGTCGACGTCACCGACGGACCCGACATCGGCCAGTTCGCCGGCACGGCGGATCGGTTGTTCACCGAGACCTATCGGGTGACGCCCCACAGCAACCACATCGGTCTGCGCATGACGGGAGCGCTGCCCGTCCGGCACGGCCGCGGCGAGATGATCTCGCGCGGCGTGCCCGTCGGAGCCATCGAAGTGCCCCCCGGCGACGAATTGCTCGTGCTCCATCGCGGCCGCGGTGTCACCGCCGGCTACCCCGTGCTGGGCGTCGTGACGTCCGGCTCCCTCGACGCCCTCGGCCAGATCCGTCCGGGTCAGGCCGTGGCATTCCGCAGGGTCGACATCGACCGTGCGGCCGGGCTCGCGCGCTCACGACGCGCAGCTCTCGACACCCTCCGTAAACGCGTGACGACGGTCTTCTCGTGCCTGGCAGCCGACGACCTCGCCCCGCCTCGACCAGAAAGGTCACTGACGTGAATCCCACGGTAGCAGAGCACTCTCCACCTGAAAAAGCCGCACCGAGCAAGGCGAAAGTCCTCACAGCGGGCTGTATCGGCATCTTCGTCGAGCTCTACGACAACGGCATCTTCGCCTTCATGGCGAGCGCACTGGCCATCGTCTTCCTGCCCGCGGGCAGCGACAGCAAGGCGCTGCTGTTCGTCTTCGCGGGCTATGCCGTGTCCTTCTTCATCCGGCCGCTCGGCGCCGTCTTCTTCGGCATCGTGGGCGACCGCTTCGGCCGCCAACGCGTGCTGGTCGCGGTCATCATGCTCATCAGCGTGGCGACGGCCGGCCTCGGTCTGCTGCCGCCGTACAGCGCCATCGGCGTCGCCGCTCCGGCGCTGCTGTTCTTCCTCCGCATGCTGCAGGGCTTCTCCGTCGGCGGTGAGGCGGCCGGCGCGATGACCTTCCTCGCCGAGCACTCCCCCGAGGGCAAACGCGGGTTCAACACCTCGCTCGCCCAGATCGCGTCCTTCGCGGCGCTGCTCACCGGCACGCTCGTCGCCTACTTCATGGCCCCGTGGCTGACGCGCGAGGCGATCGAGGCCGGCGGCATGGGCACGTGGGCGTGGCGCATCCCGTTCCTCATCGCGGTGCCGCTCGGCATCATCGGCTTCTACATCCGCAAGTCGCTGGACGACACGCCCAACTTCAAGGAGATGCAGAAGGAGGGCAAGATCTGCCACAACCCGCTCAAGGAGGCGTTCACGACGCCGCGGCACCGCAAGGCGCTGGTGCTCGCGCTGTTCGTTCCGCTGATGAACGGGTCCGGCTACTACGTGCTGTTCAGCTACATGCCGACCTTCCTCAAGAGCAAGACGATCGGCTTCAGCATCAGCACGGCGCTGGCCGTCACGGCGTGCAGCCTCGTCGCCATCTGCATCGCGATCCCGTTCATGGGCGCGCTGTCCGACCGGCTCGGCCGCAAGAAGGTGCTCATGGGCGCTGCCGTCGGCATGATGATCGTCGCCGTCCCGTGCTACGCGCTCATCATCACCGGCAACCTGGTCCTGGCGATCCTCGGCGCGTGCATCATGGCCGTCGTCTTCGCCGGGCACACCGCCGTGCTGCACATCCTCATGGTGGAGCTGTTCCCCAGCCGCATCCGGTTCAGCGCCTACGGCGTCGGCTACAACGTCTCGGCGGCCCTGTTCGGCGGCACCGCACCGCTGCTCATGACCTGGCTGATCGGCCTCACCGGCAACGTCTACGTGCCGGCGTTCTACGCCGTGCTCACCGCGTTCGGCACGTACATGGCGGTGCGCACCGTCACCGATCGCGCGCACGAGCCGCTGCGCAACGAGTGATCCCCGACGCCGGACCGCTCCGCTGAGACGCGGCCGCGCCATCGACCCGAACATCGACGTAAGGAGAACGCCATGCCCTATTCCGACTACTCCACCGCTCTGGTGACGGGAGCGTCGACCGGAATGGGCGAGGCCGCAGTCGAGCGATTCACCGCCGCCGGACTCACCGTGCACGCGGTGGCCCGCGACGAATCACGACTCGCCGCCCTCGCGGAACGCACCGGCGCGATCCCCCACTCCGTCGACCTTCGGGACGTGGCCGCAGTCGAATCGGAGTTGTCCGGCGTCGAGGTCGACGTCCTCGTCAACAACGCAGGCGTCAGCCGGCAGGGCAACGTGCTCAGCGCGACCCGCGAGGACCTCGACGACATGGTCGCCGTCAACCTGCGGGCCGTTCTGCAGCTCACCCGCATCATCCTGCCCGGCATGGTCGAGCGCGATCTCGGCCACATCGTCAACATCGGCAGCATCGCCGGGCACTACAACTTCTTCGGGCACACCGCCTATCACGCGACGAAGGCCGCCGTGCATCAGCTCTCACGGCAGTTGCGCAACGACACCGTCGGCAAGCGGATCCGGGTCACCGAGATCGTGCCCGGCCGCGTCGAGACGGAGATCTTCGGCCGCAATCTCGGCGGTACGCCGGAGGCGATGAAGGAGGCGTGGGAGACCTTCTACGAGGGCTACGAATCGCTGACCACGAAGGACGTCATCGACGCGGTGGATTTCGCGATCGCCGCCCCGCGCCACGTCAACCTCGGACTCATCGAGATCATGCCCACCTTCCAGGTGCCCGGCGGTCTCACCTTCGATCGCCGGCAGTCATGAGCGCCGCGACCGACCACCCGGGCATTCGGAATGAGCGCATCGACCGATCGCCCTCCGGCATGAGCGCCGCCCACCCACCCGCCACCGATCGGAGTCATGCATGAGCGTCCGTCCAGCCGTCCGCACCCGTCCGTCCCCGCCGCACGTCACCACCCGCATCGAGCGCGCCGATCCGGCCGCGCTGGCGGCGCTCGGCGAGTTCAGCAGCGCGACGATCCACGAAGCCCAGGGCCGACGCGGCGCGATCGCGTCGACCATCAAGCCGATCGACCGCGACATGCGGTTCGTCGGGTCGGCGTTCACGGTGGTGTGCGCGCCGCGGGACAACCTCATGCTGCAGGTGGCCATCCACTTCGCGCGGCCGGGCGACGTGCTCGTCGTCTCCGCCGGTGAGCTGGCGCAGGCCGGCACGTTCGGCGACGTGCTCGGCAACGCCTGCAAGGCCAAGGGCATCGCCGCCGTCGTCACCGACAGCGGCGTGCGCGACACCGCCGACCTGCGGGCGCTCGGCCTGCCGGTGTTCTCCGGCAGCGTCTCCATCACCGGCACGGTCAAGGAGTCGCTCGGCCCCGTCAACCAGCCGCTCGTCTTCGGCGGACAGCTCGTGCACCCGGGCGACGCGCTCGTGGGCGACGGCGACGGCGTCGTCGTGGTGCGGCGCGAGGAGATCGAGACGGTCGCCGAGCTGTCACGCGCCCGGTTCGAGGCCGAAGCCGACCTCATCGAACGCTATCGGGCCGGGGGGACGACGATCGACCTGTGCAACCTTCGCGACGTGCTGCGGGCCAAGGGCCTGACGACCGATCTCGACGACGTCGATCCGGAGCAGGGGTTGGGGGCGCGTCCGTGACGACCCCCTTCCTCCCCGCCGCGCGAGTGCGCCGCATCCGGGAGTCGCCGAGCGCCGCGGCGGCGGCCCGCGTCCGGGAACTGCGGTCCGCGGGCGTCGACGTCGTCGACCTCACGGTCGGTGAGCCCGACGCCGACACTCCGCAGAACGTCAAGGACGCGGCGGTGCGCGCCATCGCCGCCGGTGAGACCAAGTACACCGCGGTCAACGGCACCCCGGCGCTGCGCGCGGCGGTCCGGGAACGGATGCTGCGCACCACCGGCGTCGAGTATTCGGACGCGCAGATCACCGTCGGCGGCGGTGCCAAGCAGCTCATCTACCTCGCCTTCGCCGCCTCGCTCGACGCCGGCGACGAGGTGATCGTCCCCGCGCCCTACTGGGTCTCCTACCCGGACATGGTGGCGGTCAACGACGGCGTGCCCGTCGTCGTCGACACCACCGATGAGGGTTACCGGCTGACGCCGGAGCGCCTGCGCGCGGCGATCACCCCGCGTACCCGGTGGCTCGTCCTCAACGCGCCGGGCAACCCGACCGGGGCCGTCTACAGTCGCGACGAGCTGTCGGCGCTGGCCGACGTGCTCGCCGAGCATCCGCACGTGCGCGTGCTCGCCGACGAGATCTACGACGAGATCGTCTTCGGCGAGCCGGCCGTCGGGCTCGCCGCGGCGGCGCCCGCGATCGCCGACCGGGTGCTCACCGTCAACGGCGTCTCCAAGAGCTACGCGATGACCGGCTGGCGGCTCGGCTACGCCGTCGGCGATCCCGCGGTCATCGGCGCGATCAACCTGCTGCAGTCGCAGACGTCGACGTGCCCGTCGTCGATCACCCAGGCCGCGGCCGTCGAGGCGCTGACCGGCGACCAGTCGTTCGTCACCGAGACCGTCGCGGAGTACCGCCGGCGCCGCGACCGCGCGGTCGCCGGCATCGACGCGATCGACGGCCTCTCAGCCGTGGTGCCCGACGGGGCCTTCTATCTCTTCGTCGACTGCCGCGGGCTGCTCGGGCGGATGACCCCGGCCGGCGCACGGATCGAGAACGACCTCGATCTGACGCTGTATCTGCTGGATGAGGCGCACGTCGCCGTCATCCATGGCACCGCGTACGGCGCCCCGGGCTTCCTGCGGCTGTCGTATGCGACGTCCCTCGAGACCATCGACACCGGCCTGACGGCGATCGCCGCGGCCGTCGGGAGGCTGCGATGAGCACCGGAACGTTGCGCGTGGCGGTCGCCGCGCCGCTCGCAGAAGTGGACGCGCGGCTGCTCACCGAGACCGAGCCGCGGATCGAACTGCTCTACCGGCCCGAGCTGCTGCCACCGATGCGGTTCCCGGCCGACTTCTCCGGCGACCCGTCGTTCCGGCGCGACGCCGCGGGCCAGGCCCGCTACGACGCCATGCTGGACGCCGCCGACGCCCTCTACGGCATCCCGGACATGTCGCCGGCCGCGCTGGCCCGAGCCGTTCGCGCCAACCCCGGCCTGCGCTGGGTGCACACGATGGCCGCCGGCGGCGGTGCGCAGGTCAAGGCCGCCCAGCTCACCTCGGCGGAGCTCGAGCGGGTGGCCTTCACGACGTCCGCGGGCGTGCACGGTTCGGCGCTCGCCGAGTTCGCGCTGTTCGGGCTACTGGCCGGCGCCAAGGATCTCCCCCGGTTGCAGCGTCAGCAGGCGGCGCTCGACTGGTCGCCGCGCTGGGCGATGGGCCAGCTCGCCGATCAGACGGTCCTCGTCCTCGGACTCGGCGGCATCGGCTCGGCGCTCGCCGCCGTGCTGTCGGCGCTCGGCGCGCGGGTGATCGGCGCCAGCCGCAGCGGACGTCCCGTGCCCGGCGCCACGGAGGTCGTGTCCATCGCCGAACTGCCGGACGTCATCGGACGCGTCGACGCCGTCGTGTCGACACTGCCGGGCACGGCGGCCACCGACGGACTCGTCGGGGCCGACCTGCTGAGCCGGATCCGGCCGGGCACGACGTTCGTCAACGTCGGCCGCGGCACGGTCGTCGACGAAGAAGCCCTGCTCACCGCACTCGACGACGGCCGGATCGGCTTCGCGGCGCTCGACGTCTTCGCCGTCGAACCGCTGCCCGCCGACAGCCCGCTCTGGACGCATCCCCGCGTCCTGGTCAGCCCGCACACGGCCGCGCTGACAACGACCGAGGAACGCCGGATCGCGGCGCTGTTCGCCGACAACGCCTCGCGCCTGCTCGACGGCCGCGAACTCCGCAATCGGGTGGACACCGTCGAGTTCTACTGACGCACCCTCCCGAGATGTCCGCCTGAGCGCGACGCCATGACAATAATCTCCTCGGCGCCTCGCTCAGCCGGACATCTGGGAAGCTCTTCCGACCGCAGCGCCAGACTTCAGGAGAAGACAGTCCCTCATGAGCACCGAATCATTCGATTTGACCGGCCGGATCGCGCTCGTCACCGGATCCAGCCGCGGCATCGGACGCACCCTCGCCGAGGGACTCGCCCGGGCCGGGGCGACGATCGTCCTCAACGGCGTCGACCGGTCGCGCCTCGAGGACGCCCGCGCGGCGCTGACCGCTGAATTCGGCGCCGAGCGCGTCCACGCCGTCGCCTTCGACGTCACCGATCCGGCGGCCGTCGACGCCGCCGTCGAGAAGATCGAGGCCGAGATCGGACCGATCGGCATCCTCGTCAACAACGCCGGCGTGCAGCACCGCGAGCCGATGCTCGAGGTGTCCCTCGAGAACTGGCAGCGCGTGTTGACCACGAACCTCACCAGCGCGTTCCTCGTCGGCCGCGCCGTCGCGCGGTACATGATCGCCCGCGCCGACGCCGCGTCCGAGCCTGCGACCAGCCACGGCAAGATCGTCAACATCTGCTCGGTGCAGACCGATCTGGCCCGGCCGACGATCGCCGCCTACACCGCCGCCAAGGGCGGGCTGCGCAACCTCACCCGGGCGATGACGGCCGAGTGGGCCGCCCACGGCATCCAGATCAACGGGTTGGCACCGGGCTACATCCACACCGAGATGACGCAGAAACTCGTCGACGATCCCCAGTTCAACGGCTGGATCCTCGGTCGCACGCCGGCCGCCCGCTGGGGCACGCCCGCCGACCTCGTCGGGCCGGCGATCTGGCTCTCCTCCGCCGCGTCCGACTACGTCAACGGCCAGGTCGTCTTCGTCGACGGCGGCATGACCGCGGTCGTCTGACGCACCGACCCGCATCGCCCGAAAGGACTCCCGTGAGCACCACCCGAGCACTCATCGTCCACTCCGCAGGCGACCTTCGCCTCGAGACCGTCCCGCTGCGCGAGCCCGGTCCCGCCGACGCCGTCGTCCGCATCGCCTACGGCGGAGTCTGCGGGTCCGACCTGCATTACTGGAAGCACGGCGCCGTCGGCGAGTCGATCCTGCGCGAGCCGCTGGTGCTCGGCCACGAGGTCGTCGGCACCGTCGAGACCGCGGCCGCCGACGGCAGCGGACCGGCCGCGGGCACGAACGTCGCGGTCCATCCGGCGCGGTACGTACCGTCCGACGTGCCGTTTCCGGCCGACCGGCCGAACCTCTCCCCCGGCGTCCGGTACCTCGGCTCGGCCGCGGCGTTCCCGCACACACAGGGGGCGTTCGCCGATCGGGTGGTGCTGTCGGCGTCGATGCTGCGCGCTTTGCCGGACGGTCTCGACCTCGTCCACGCGGCGATCGCCGAGCCCGCCGGCGTCGCCTGGCACGCCCTGCGCCGAGCCGGCGACGTCGCGGGCAAGCGGGTGCTCGTCATCGGCGTCGGTCCCATCGGAGCACTCATCGTCGCCGCGTCGAAACGCGCCGGCGCCCGCGAGATCGTCGCCGTCGACGTGCAGCGGAACTCACTCGACATCGCGACGCGGCTCGGCGCCACGCGCACCGTCCTCGCAACGGACGCCGACGCCGTCGCCGGCGTCTACGCCGACGTGACCTTCGAGGCCTCGGGAAACCATCGCGGCCTCGCCTCAGCGGTGCACGGCACGACGCGCGGCGGACGCCTGGTCATGGTCGGCCTGCCGCCGGCCGGCGAACAGCCTGCCCTCATCTCCCTGATGATCACCCGCGAGCTGGAGGTGACCGGCGCGCTGCGCTTCATCGACGAGATCGACGACGCCATCGCGGCGCTCGCCGACGGATCGCTGCAGGCCGACGCCGCGGTGACGCACACCTTCGACGTCACCGACTATGCGGAGGCCTTCGCCGTGGCATCCGATCCGGCGCGGTCGGGAAAGGTACTGCTCGCGTTCTGATGAGAAACGGCGGTGTTGAGACGCTCGGCGAGTCCCATATCCGATCGAGATCATTCGGACTTCCGGGTGGTCCGTAGTCATTTCTCAATGGCGCCTCATGTCGGAAAATCGGCCATTTGCCGTCTATTGTAACGTCCACGGCCGATCGCCCGATGACGAGAGCACCCCCGAAAGGACTCTCATCATGGCAATTAAGAAGAGGCTCGCGGTCGCCGGAGCTCTCGCCGCCGCCGGCTGCATCGCGGCCGGAGCCGGCATGGCCCACGCAGTACCGCTGGACGCGTTCATCCTCGGCGGACCGAGGATCATCACCGCGGACGTCATCGGCGCCGGCGACTACGTAGGGTGCGGCCTCTTCGTGCACACCACACGGACGACGGGCGCCGTGACCGCGACCACGTTCGTAGACGCCGACTCCACCGACGGCCGTGACCGCTTCAGGCTCAGTGCCACGGCGACGCCGGGCGTCAAGTACGTCGACGTAGCCTGCGACGATGGGACCGTACAAACTCCGAGCGACTTTACGATCGTGAAGAGGAACTTCCCGGTCCTCGTCTTCTGACCGATGATGGCAGTACCCCAAGGAAGGACTCCCCTCATGAGCAGGAAAAAGGCGGTCGCCGCCGGCGCCGCTCTCGCAGCGGCCGGCCTCATCGGCGCCGGCACCGCCCAGGCGGCGCCGCTGGACGCATTCATCCTCGGCGGACCCCGCACCATCACCGCCGACGTCATCGGCGCCGGCGGCTACTACGATTGCGCCCTCTTCGCACACAACACGCGGACCACGGGCCCTGACACGTTGGTGGATTGGGAAATCACCAACGGCCGCAACCACTTGAGGCTCAGTGCGACACAGACGCCGGGCGTCAAGTACGTCGATGTGGTCTGCGCCCCGGACAACGTGATCAGTCCGGCCGACTGGAAGATCCTGAAGAGGAACTTTCCGGTCCTCGTCTTCTGACCGCCCGACATAGGCCGTCCGACCGCCGACGTACATCGTGGCGTGTGCCCACTCCATGCGGCATATCTGATCGATATCAGCGATCGGCCGGTGATTACTCGCCGATTCCCCACATCCAAAAATCATCCATACCCCGCCTATCCGGACGACCGCGGCCGGCCCTGCTCATGATGAGAAAACCCAAGGAAAGGACACTCATCATGGATACGAAAAAGGTGGTCGCCGCCGGCGTCGCTCTCGCGGCGGCTGGGTTCATCGGAGCCGGTATGGCCCAGGCGGCACAGGATGCATTCATCCTCGGCGGCCCCGGCGCCATCACCGTCGATGTGCTCGGCACCCGCGCCGACGATCACTGCGACCTCAGGGCCGGTACCACGCCGAGGGTCGACCCCCAACCGCTCCGGATCCTCAAGGAGAACCCCAGCGGCAGCAACGTCCTCCGGATCAAGTGGAAGACGACGCCGGGCACCTACTACGTCGACGTGACCTGCGGCTCCACGGACAAGATCGTCAAGAAGAACGTCGTGGTCCGCGTCTTCTGACTCATCACGGCACGATCAGCACGCGGCCTGGCGCCGTATGCCACACTCGCCGCAGCGCATAGGGACGGTATGCAGCGCGAGGCCGCGTGCGTCTTCGTCATCCGAACCACCGACAAGCGTCATCCGAACCACCGACATGAATCGTGGCGTATGGTCACGCCAGACGGTATATATCAGATCGATATCAGCGATCGCCCAGCAATTCCGCATCGATTACCCGGATCGGATCTCACGTCCGAAAATAATCCATACCCCACCTTTCGGGACAACCGTGGCCGGCCGACCCATGATGAGTACACCCACAGAAAGGACTCTCAACATGGGTACAAAGAAAGCAGTCGCCGCCGGCGCCGCTCTCGCTGCGGCCGGTTTCATCGGAGCCGGCATGGCCCAGGCGGCGCCGCTGGACGCATTCGTTCTCGGCGGACCGAGCACCATCTCCGCCGACGTGATCGGCGCCGGCAGCTACACGTCGTGCACCCTCGCGGCAGACGTCGCACCGATCGCGACCAAGACGCTGGTGGTAGCAACGAAAGCGACCAACGGGAGCAACTACTTCAGGATTCGAACCGCGGCCAAGCCGGGCGTCTACTACGTCGACGTGACCTGCAGCACCCCCGGCGCCAAGATCGTGAAGAAGAACTTCGTGGTCAGCGTCTTCTGACGATCCCCGGAGCACGATCAGCACACGGCCTCGCGCCGTATGCCGCACTCGCCACAGGCGCGATGAACGGCATACAGCGCGAGGCCGTGTGCGCTTTGCAGCTCACATCCACGACCCACAACTGTCCGAATCTCATATCGGAAAATCATCCATATATTGCCGATCGAGACAACCGCGACCAACCGACTCATGATGAGAACACCCCAAGCGAAGGACTCACATCATGAGCATGAAAAAGGCAATCACCGCCGGCGCCGCTCTCGCAGCGGCCGGCCTCATCGGCGCCGGCACCGCCCAAGCGGCGCCGCTGGACGCATTCATCCTCGGCGGACCCCGCACCATCACCGCCGACGTCATCGGCGCCGGCTCCTACCATCACTGCGACCTCTACGTCGACACCACACCGGCCGTGACCAAGCCGTCCGTGGACTTCGGCAGCGCCAACGGCCGAGCCCCTTTCAGGCTTCAGACGACGCAGTCGCCGGGCACCTACTACGTCGACGTGGAGTGCTATACGTCCTCCGGCCACGACGGCCCGAAGCCCGTGAAGAGGAACGTCGTCGTCCGCGTCTTCTGACGATCGATCGCCCCGGCACGATCAGCACTCGGCCTCGCGCCGTATGCCGCCTCCGCCACTCACACGGCACAGGAGAACCGGCATACCCGCGAGGCTGCGCGCGTCCAACTGCGAGTTCGGAGTCGCGGACCGCGGCTCGCACGGTCTCATCACGGTGTTAGCCTCCGACCGATCACCGATAAGAGGAGCGCAATCCGTGAAGCCCGTCCGCATCGCCGTCGCCGGGGCCGGCCTCATCGGCCGGCGGCACATCGAGGAGATCGACGCCTGCGCGGACGCGCGGCTCGCGTCGATCGTCAGTCCCGGGCTCTCCGCCGCTGACCTGGCGCAGACGTACGGGGTGCCGTTGTTCGAGTCGCTGGCCGAGTTGTTCGAGCGCGACCGGCCGGACGGCGTCATCCTCGCGACACCGAACCGGCTGCACGTCGACGGCGGGCTGGAGTGCATCGCCGCGGGCGTCCCGGTGATCGTCGAGAAGCCGATCGCCGACACCGTCGACGGCGCCGTCCGACTCGTCGAGGCCGGCGAACGGGCGGGCGTGCCGGTGCTCACCGGACATCACCGCAACTACTCGCCGATCATGGCCAAGGCCCGCGAGATCGTGCAGAGCGGGCGACTCGGCCGGATCGTCGCCGTGGCCGGCACCGCGCTGTTCTACAAGCCCGACGACTACTTCGACGTCGGCGACGGCTGGCGACGCCTGCCCGGCGGCGGCCCGATCCTGCTCAACCTCATTCACGAGGTGAACAACCTGCTCTCCCTCGTCGGCGACATCGTCCGCGTGCAGGCCGTCACGTCGAACGCCGTCCGCGGTTTCCCCGTCGAAGACACCGCGGCGATGGTGTTCACCTTCGCGAACGGCGCACTGGGCACGTTCCTGCTCTCCGACGCCGCCGGATCCGCCCGCTCGTGGGAACAGACGTCGCGGGAGAACACCAGCTATCCCGCCTACGACGACGAGGACTGCTACCACATCACCGGCACCACCGGCTCGCTCTCGGTGCCGACCATGCGCGTCAGAACGTTCCCCGGCACCCGGTCGTGGTGGGAGCCCTACGAGAGCACCGTCGAGCCCGTCGACCGCAGCGACCCCCTGGCCGGCCAGATCGAGCACTTCGTCGCCGTCATCCGCGACGGCGCGAAGCCGATCTGCAGCGCACGCGACGGCCTCAAAGCGCTCGAAGTCGTCGACGCGGTCGTCGAGGCCGCTCGCACCGGACGTCCGGTCGACATCGCGGGCTGAACCGATGTCATATCGGTAGCCCATACGCGTCGTCGCGACGATTATTGTCGCGACGACCCTGTATGGCGCTCGATATGACGACTCGGGGCGGCGTCGGCGCGCCTCTGCCAGCCCGTCACGACACCGGATGCGCGTACAGCACCCCATCGGCCGTCATCGCCTCGATCTCGGCGGCGTCGAAACCCAGCTCGGCGGCCAGCTCGGCGTTGTGCTGGCCGAGATCCGGCGCCACCCGGGCGATGGACGTCTCGCTGTCGGAGAACCGGAACGGCAGGCCGGGCAGCCGCAGCGTGCCGAGCCGTGGATGCTCCTGGGTCACCATCATTCCGCGCGCCTGGATCTGCGGGTCGTCGATCACCTCGTCGATCAGCTGCACCTTCGCACTGGGCACGTCCACGCCGTCGAGCAGAGCAAGCACGTCGGCCACCGAACGAGCGGCCACCCACGGTCGCACCACGGCCAGTATCTCCTCGCGGTGCGCGTTGCGTCCACCGCTGCTGCGGAAGCGGACATCGTCGCCGAATCCCGCCGGCCCACCGTGCGCGGCGACGACGGCCGCGAACCGTCGCCAACTCTCGTCCACCTGCGCCGCGATGACGAGATCGCCGTCGGCGGCGCGGAACACCCCGTACAGCGTCGACGTCGGCATGTCGTGTCCGGTCTGCTCGGGAAGCTCGCCGCCGAGGGTGAAGCACTGCACGGCGTATTCGTGCATCGAGAACAGCGTGTCGTAGAGCGCGAGATCGATGTGCTGCCCGAGTCCGCTGCGCTCGCGGCCCAGCAGGGCGGCGTTGATCGCGGCGACCGCGTGGATCCCGGTGTACATGTCGCCCAGCGAGATGCGCAGCAGCGGCGGCGGCTCCCCCGGGACGCCGACCATCGCCATGATGCCGCTCTTGGCCTCGGCGATGAGACCGAATCCGGGCCGGTGGGCGTCCGGGCCCGTGTGGCCGTAGGCCGAGATCGAGCAGTACACGAGCCCCGGATTCCGCGCGGAGAGCTCGGGGTAGCCCAACCCGAGCTTCTCCAGCGCTCCGGGCCGGTAGTTCTCCACGAAGACGTCGGCCGAATCGCACAGGCGCTGCATGAGTTCCCGGCCGCGCGGATCTCGCAGATCGACGCTGACGCCGCGCTTACCCATGTTGAGCTGCAGAAAGTAGCCGCTCTGCTGATCGTCCACGATGCTGGCGTGCTGCCGGCCGGCGTCACCGGATCCCGGACGTTCCACCTTGATGACGTCGGCGCCGAACGCCGCCAGGCACCGTCCGACGTAGGGGCCGGCCAGGAAGTGGCTGTAGTCGATGACGCGGATGCCCTCCAGCGGTCGAGGCTGTCGCGGTCGAGGCTGTGGCTGTGGCTGTGGCATCAGAACGCTCCCGGCCGGCGCGGCACCATGAGCCGGTGCTCGCCGCATTGCACGACGTCGCCGGCGGCGTTGACGAGTTCGCCGGCCAGCACGACGATCCCCCAACCCGGACGGCTCTTGCTGGCCCGCAGGTCGCCGACGCGGAACCGCACGCGCAGCACGTCGTCGACCCGGATCGGCAGCCGGAAGTCCCAGGTCCAGCCCAGCGACATGCCGGGCAGGAATCGGTAGTCGGACCGGGTCTTGAGGCCGTCGGCGATCGACAGTCCGAAGAGGCCGTGCGCCACGATGCCGCCGAAATGGCTGGCGTTCGCGTACTCCTCGTCGACGTGCACCGGGGTGTGATCTCCGGTCAGGTCGGCGTAGGCGAGGATCCGCTCCTTGGTCACCGTGTACGTCGGGCTGACGCACTCGTCACCCACCCGCGCGTCGTCCCAGTACTTCTCAGCACTGTTGTCCCCAGTGCCGTTCTCCACCGCGTCCGCGGTCATGATCCCCTCCTCGCATCGACGGCCAGCGCCTGCTCGACGGCGCTCACCGGATTCGCCTGCATCAGTTCCAGCACCAATCCCTCGGGCAGCCGCAGCCAGTTCTCGCCCCGTGGCAACGGCTGCGCTCCCCGCGCGCGGCACGCCGCGACCGCCGACTCCAGGTCTGCACACATCAGACCGACATGCGCCAGACGCCCGTCGGCACCGTCGTAGGCCGGATCGCCGATGAACTGGAAGCCGCCGAGCGTCCAGTACTGCCGCGGATCGTCGAGGGTGCCGTCCACCTCACGCATGGTGAGGCCGAAGACGTCCGCGAAGAACGAGATGTGCCATCCGATGTCACGCACCGAGATGGCGACGTGCTCCAGATAGGCGGTGGGTGGGCGTGTCACGAATGCTCCTCCGTACGGTCGGCCAGCGCGCGTTCGATTCCCGTCACGCAGGCGACCAGGGTGTCGTTGACCGGGGTGGGCACGCCCCACTCGGCCCCGGCGCGCACCACCGCGCCGTTGATGACGTCGATCTCGGTCCGCCGGCCGGCCCGCACGCTCTGCAGCATGGACGTCATGAAATCGGGCGACAGACCTTCGGCCGCCAGGGTCCAGGCCTGTTCCGGAACGGTGAGGGTGAGGTCGATCCCCCCGGCCCGGGCGACGGCGATCGCCTCGCGCACGGCGGCCAGGGACGTCTCCCGCAGCGCGGGCTCGGTGTACAGCTGCCCGTAGGTCAGCCCGGTGATCGCGGTGACGGCACCGGTGGCGACGTTGACCAGCAGCTTGTCCCAGATCATCGCGCGGACGTCGTCGACGACGCGGGTGCTCAGCCCGGCATCGGTGAAGCACTCCGCCACCGCCCGCGGCCGAGGTCCGGCGGGCCGGTCGAGGTCGCCGATGACGGTGGCCTTGCCCGCGGAGTCCGCGCGGATCCGACCGGGCGCGAGCAGCACGCCGCCGACGTAGGTCCGGCCGGCGAGCAGCCGCTCGGCGCCGACGATCGACGCCAGGACCTCCTCGTTGCCCATCCCGTTCTGCAGCGACATGACGAGGGTCCGCGGCCCCACCACCGGCAGCGCGGCGGTCATCGCCGCGGCGGTGTCGAAGGACTTGACCAGCACCACGACCAGATCGACGTGCCCCACCTCGGCGGGCTCGGCCGTCGCCCGGATCGGCACCACCCGGGTTCCGGCGGCGTCCTCGACGACGAGCCCGTCCCGGCACAGTGCCGCCGCCCGCTCGGCCGACCGGCTGACCAGCCACGTCTCGTTCCCGGCCCGCGTCAACGCGGCGCCGAAGACGCATCCCAGCGCCCCGGCACCCACAACCGCGATCTTCACCCGTATCTCCTTTTCTCGACCTGTGCTCGCGCTACAGGTTCAGATCCCGCCCGATGATCTCGCGCATGATCTCGTTGCTGCCGGCCCAGATGCGGGTCACCCGGGCGTCCATCCAGGCGCGCGCCACGCGGTATTCGCGCATGTAGCCGTAGCCGCCGTGGATCTGGACGCAGGCGTCGAGCACCGCGTTCTGCACCTCGGAGCTGATGTACTTCGCCTTGGCGGCGTCCACCGCGCTGAGTTCGCCGTCCGCGTGCGCCGCCACCGCCTGGTCGACATAGGCCTGCGCCACCTCGAGGCGCGTCACCATCTCGGCGAGCACGAACTTGGTGTTCTGGAACGAACCGATCGACCGGCCGAACGCCTTCCGCTCGCGCGCGTACACGATGGTCTCGGCCAGGATCTGCCTCGCCTGCGCGAGGTTGCCGACGGCCGAGCCCACCCGTTCCTGCGGCAGTTTCTGCATCATGGCGACGAAACCGCGGTTCACCTCGCCCAGCAGGGCGTCGGCGGGCAGACGCACATCGTCGAAGAACAGCTCGGCGGTATCGGATTCGGGCTGGCCCACCTTGTCCAGCTTGCGGCCGCGCTGGAAGCCGGGCAGCGACGCGTCGACGACGAACATGCTGATCCCCTTGGACCGCTGCTGCGGATCGGTGCGCGCGGCGATCACCGCGACGTCGCAGGTGTAGCCGTTGGTGATGAACGTCTTGGCGCCGTTGAGGATCCAGTCGGCGCCGCTGCGGACGGCGGTGCTCTTGAGCGCCGCCAGATCGGAACCGACGGAGGGCTCGGTCATGCCGATCGACGCCACCACCTCGCCCGCGGCGATCCCCGGGAGCCAGCGCTGCTTCTGCGCGTCGCTGCCGTGATTCACGATGTACGGCGTGACGACGTCGAAGGTGGTGCATGCCGCGGACGCGAACGCCATCGACACGGCCGCCAACTCCTCCTGCGCGACGGCGTTGAACCGGTAGTCGCGGGCGTCGACGCCGCCGTAACCCTCCGGGATCTCCAGACCCATCACGCCCCGCTCACCGAGCCCGCGCCACACGTCGCGGGAGATCAGCTTGTCCTCGATGTATCGCTCGGCGTGCGGCAGCACGTCGCGCTGCAGGAAGTCCCGGACGGCCGCGCGGAACTGCTCGTGATCGGTGTCATAGACGGTGCGCTTCATCGATCGCACGCTACGAACGGTCGAAGATACATGTCAATGAATGCATCACCGGCATTGAGAATCTCAATAACGCAGCGGAACCCTGCAACCGTGACACCCCGGACGGGTACCGTGCCCCTCGGTGCTCGGTGCGCCGGCCAACCTGTCGACGCGGCCGGTGGTCGACCGTCCGGCGGCGACCGGAGCACCCCACGGTGAAGTCATCTCGATTGGAGAAAAAGCGTGTCCATCCTCGTCATCAACGGTCCTAATCTGAACCTCCTCGGCGTCCGCGAGCCCGGGATCTACGGGGCCGCGACCCTGGCCGACGTCGAGGCGTCCGTGGTCGAGCAGGGCGAGAAGGCCGGCCACACCGTCGAGTGCTTCCAGAGCAACCACGAGGGCGCGATCGTCGACCGGATCCACGCCGCGCGCACAGACGGCACCGAGTTCGTCATCATCAACCCGGGCGCGTACACCCACACCAGCGTCGCCATCCGGGACGCGTTCTCCGGAACGGCCGTGCCGTTCTGCGAGGTGCACATCTCGAACGTCCACAAGCGCGAGGCGTTCCGGCATCACTCGTACCTGTCGGACGTCGCCGTCGCGGTCATGGCCGGCTTCGGGGTGATGGGCTACAACCTGGCGCTGGAGTTCGTCGTCGCGCAGCTGGCGGCGAAGACCGGGTAAACAGCCGCATCCGCGGACATGAGCCGTCCGGAGCTCCCCGACCCGAAACTGCTGCGGCTGTTCGACCTGCTCTACGACCTGCGCAGCGTCACCGGAGTCGCCGAGCGACTGGGGCAGAGCCAACCGACCGTGAGCATCGGGTTGGGCCGGCTGCGGCGGCTGCTGGGCGATCAGCTGTTCGTCAAGACGGCCGACGGCATGGCGCCGACGCCGCGGGCGGACGCGCTGATCGGCCCCTGCCGCGAGGTCCTCGAGTCACTGCGCCGATTGACCGAACAGGAGCCGGCATGGAACCCGAGGACCGCGCAGCGGACGTTCCGCATCTGCATGTCCGACGCCAGCCACGTGACGCTGCTGCCCCGACTGCTGGCGACGCTCCGCACCGAGGCGCCGAGTTCGCGTCTCGTGGCGGCGCAGATCGACGGCGACACCGCCCGCGCGCTGGGGTCCGGCGAGGCGGATGTGGCCATCGGCCACGCCCCCTGGCTCGGCGGGCCGATCGCCGGCCGGGATCTGTACCGCCAGGACTGGGTCTGCCTGGCGAATCCGCACCATCCGCGGCTGCGCGGCGGGCTGGGATCGCCGCGGTTCCAGGCCGAAGGCCATGTCGCGGTGACCTCGGGCACCGGGGCGGAGCTCCTCGATCAGGGCCTGACCCGAGCGCGGGTGACGCGGCGCGTCGTCCTGGAGCTGCCCGGCTTCCTCGGACTGGGGCCGATCGTCGCCTCCACCGACCTCCTCGCCACGCTGCCGCGGCACATCGGGGAGACCCTCGCGCGGCGCAATCGGCTCGCCGTGCACGACTGCCCGATCCCGATCGAGAGCTTCACCGTCCGTCAGCACTGGCATCTGCGGTACGCGGACGAACCGGCCAATCGCTGGTTGCGCGAAACGGTCGCGGAACTGTTCGAGGAGTAGCCCGGCGGAGCCGCGCACGCCGGCCGGCACACGAGCGAAGTGAAGTAACCGGATGGTTCACAAACGCATGGAATCTGTGTACGCTGATTCGCAGCGAGCGATCTGCCTCACAGTGACCGCCTCGCGGCGACTATCTCAACAAGCGATTCACGTCACATCTAGCGACAGTCTGGAGAGTCTACCTATGGCAGCCACGGAATCCCGGCCCAAGACCCTGCGCCCCGAGCAGGAGCAGGAGCTCGACGAGCTCATCAGCCGCGCGCGGGCGGCGCAGAAGGTCATCGAGACCTATGACCAGGCGCGGGTCGACCGCCTCATCCAGGCGGTCGCGTGGGCGGTGTCCAACAAGCGGACGTTCAGCCGCCTCGTCACCGAGGGCATCGAGGAGTCCGGGCTCGGCGATCCGGTGAGCCGGATGGGCAAGCGGATGAAGATCCGCGGCGTCCTGCGCGACGCGCTGCGCCAGCCCAGCGTCGGCGTCATCGAGGAGGACCTCGAGAAGGGCCTGGTCAAGTACGGTAAGCCCGCCGGCCTCATCGGCTGTATCGTGCCGACCACGAACCCCGACCTCACGCCGGCCGGCAACGCGATCTACTCGATCAAGGCCCGCGACGTCGTCATCTTCTCGCCGCACCCCCGCTCGAAGAAGACCACCTTCGAGACGGTCCGGCTCATGCGCGAGGCCCTCGAGGCCGAGGGCGCGCCCGCCGACATCCTGCAGTGCATCACGCAGCCGAGCGTCGCCATGTCGCAGGCGCTGATGGCCCGCAGCGACCTCGTCATCGCCACCGGCGGCCAGCCGATGGTGCGCGCCGCGTACAGCTCCGGCACTCCGGCGTACGGCGTCGGCGCCGGCAACTCGACGATGATCTTCGACGAGACGGCCGACGTCGAGATCGCGGCCCGCAACAGCCGCCTGTCCAAGACCTCGGACTTCGGCTCGGGCTGCTCGGCCGACGGCAACCTCATCATCCACGAGTCCATCTGGGACGCGACGCTCGCGGCCCTGCAGGCCGAGGGCGGCTACCTGGCCGAGGGCGAGGAGCGCGCCGCGCTCGAGCGCGTCATGTGGGACGACGAGGGTCACCGCCTGGCCGACACCGTCGCCATCGCGCCGGTCCAGCTGGCCGCGGCGGCCGGCTTCACGGTGCCCGAGAACACGACCTTCCTTTTCGTCAAGGGTGACGGAATCGGCGCCGACCATCCCTTCTCTCGCGAGAAGCTGACGACGCTGCTCACGGTGCACCGCTACGAGGGCGAGTTCGAGAACGCGCTCGACGCCATGCGCGCGATCTACGAGGTGGGCGGCAAGGGTCACTCCTGCGGCATCTACTCGCACGACGACGATCACATCCACCGCCTCGGCATGGCCGCCCCGGTCTCCCGGATCATGGTGCGTCAGCCGCAGTCGAAGGCGAACGCCGGCGCGTTCACCAACGGCATGCCGATGACCTCGTCGATGGGCTGCGGCACGTGGGGCGGCAACGTCACCTCGGAGAACGTGCACCTCAAGCACTACCTGAACACGACGTGGGTCTCGCGGCCGATCCCGGAGGACAAGCCGAGCGACGAAGAGCTCTTCGGCGACTTCTACGACGCCGCGCTCGAGGCCGACGACGCCGTCGCGACGGTCTGAGCGGAGATCCCCACGTGACTGCTCCCGACACCGCCCCGACCGTCGCCGCTCCATCCGTCGCAGACGAGACGCTGGAGGCCGCTCGCCGCTGGTGGACCACCGACATCATCGACATCCACCCCGGTGAGATCGGCATCCGCGGCTATCAGATCCAGGACCTCATCGGCCGGATCAGCTTTCCGCAGATGATCTGGCTCATGCTGCGCGGCGATCTGCCGACCGCCGACGAGGCGAGTCTGCTGGAGGCGGCCCTGGTCGCGTCCGTCGATCACGGGCCGCACGCGCCGTCGATCTCGATCAGCCGCATGTCCGTCACCTGCGGACTGCCCCTCAACGGGGCGATGGCGTCGGCGATCAACGTGCTCGACGACATCCACGGCGGTGCCGGGCAGCAGTGCATGGAGCTCTACCGCGACATCGACGAGCTGCTCGTCGAGCGCGGACACACCGCCGACGCAGAACTGGACCCGGCGGCCGCCGTCGACGCGGCCGCCGTGGTCTGGAGCCGGTGGAACGATCGCGGCGTCCGCTACGCCCCCGGTTTCGGCCACCGGTTCCATCCGCTCGACCCGCGCTCCCCCCGGTTGCTCGGCCTCGTCGACGACCTCGCGGCCCGGGGCGTCGTGAGCGGACGCTTCGCCACGATCGGCCGGGCCGTCGAAGACGCGATCAGCGCCGGCCGCAGCCGCCGGGTCCCGATGAACATCGACGGCGCGACCGCGGTCATCTACAGCACGCTCGGATTCGAGCCCGAGCTCGGCCGCGGCGTCTTCATCCTGTCCCGCTCCGTCGGCATCCTCTCCCACGCGTGGGAGCAGACCCAGCAGGGCGGCCGCATCAAGGGGCCGATGCCGCGACAGATCCCCTACACCTACTCGGGCCCCGCCGCGCGCACCCTCGCCGACACCCCCGACGCCTGACACACCACGAATCGTCTTCCTGGGAGCTATCGATGCCTACCGACCTGATCGCCCACCAGCTCGTCCGCTATCTCGAGCATCGCGGCGTCGAGCACATCTTCGGCCTTTGCGGGCACACGAACATCGCGGTGCTGGCCGCCCTGTCGAAGTCCGACCGCATCGAGTTCGTCAACACCCGGCACGAGCAGCTGGCCTCGCACGCGGCGGACGGCTACGCCCGCGTGACCAAGCGCGCGTCCGTGGTGCTGTCGCATCTCGGCCCGGGGCTCACCAACGCCGCGACCGGCGTCGCGAACGCCGCGCTCGACTCGATCCCGATGGTGGTCATCGCCGGTGACGTGCCGTCGCACTACTACGGCAAGCACCCGCATCAGGAGATCAACCTGCACGCCGACGGCGCGCAGTCGGAGATCTACCGCCCCTTCGTCAAGCGGGCGTGGCGCGTCGATTCGGCCCACCTGTTCGCGGAGATCCTCGACAAGGCGTTCACGCTCGCCGAGAGCGGACGCCCCGGCCCCGTCCTCGTCGACGTGCCGATGGACATCTTCTCGGCCGAGGTCGACGTCGCCACGTTCGACCGGGTGATGGCCGGCACGCAGGTGCTGGCCAAGCCGGCCCTCGATCCCGCGACCGCCGAGCAGATCGTCGCGAACCTGCTCACCGCCGAGCGGCCGCTGCTGCACGTCGGCGGCGGCCCCGTCCTCGCCGACGCCACCGACGAGCTCGCCGAGCTGGTGAACCACCTCCAGATCCCGGTGACGCACAGCCTCATGGGCAAGGGCGTCGTCGCGGACGACAACCCCTGCGTCGTCGGCATGACCGGCTTCTGGGGCACGGAGTTCTCCAACAAGACCACCCGCGAGGCCGACTGGATCCTGGCGCTGGGCACCCGCTTCGCCGAGGCCGACTCCAGCTCGTGGGAGGAGGAGTACACCTGGCGCATCCCGGGCAGCAAGCTCATGCAGATCGACATCGATCCCACCGAGCTGGGCCGCAACTACCCGCTCGAGATCGGCGCGGTCGCCGACCTCAAGCCGGCGATCGCCGCGCTCATCACGGCCGCCAAGAAGCTGGCGCCGGGCGGCGTCGCGCGTCCGGAGCTGCTGGCCGAGATCAAGACGGCCCGCACCGATTTCGCGGCGCGCAACGCCGACGCCGTCGCCAGCGACGCCTGGCCGATGCGTCCCGAGCGCATCCTCGCCGAGGTCCGGCAGATCCTTCCGGACGACGCCATCATCACCACCGACGTCGGCTGGAACAAGAACGGCCTGGCCCAGCAGATGGACATCCTCACCCCGGGCTCCGTGCTGACGCCGGGTGGCTTCGCGACGATGGGCTTCGGCGCTCCCGCGGCGCTCGGCGCCAAGATCGCGGCCCCGCACCGGGTCGTCGTCTCGCTGGTCGGCGACGGCGGCTTCGGCGCGAACCCCGCCGTGCTGTACACGGCCCGCGAGAAGGCCCTCGCGGTCATCTGGATCGTCATGAACAACAACGCGTTCGGCACGATCGCCGGGCTCGAGAAGGCCCACTTCGGCACCACGTACGGCACGATCTTCGAGAACGAGTCGGGCGCCCTGCCCACCGATTTCGGGGCCGTCGCCCGGGCGTACGGCATCGACGGCATCTCGCTGGAATCGGCTGCCGACTTCGCGCCGGCGCTCGAGAAGGCGATCGCCATGGACCGCCCGGTCGTCATCGACGTCCCGATGGTCAACGTGCCGACGCCGACCTCGGGTCACTGGAACATCATGGACATCTACTCCCCCGGCGCTGGCATCCACCACGCCGCGACGGACTAGGCGCGCCGATGGCAGACACCGCCACCTCCACGCCCCGGTTCTCCCTGGGCCACCTGACGCTGATCGGCGAGGCGACTCCCGATCTCGTCCGGATCGCCGCGCGCACCGGCTACGACTTCGTCAGTCCCCGGCTGATGTCCGGCGGCCTGCCTGGGCCGGACATCACGATCTCGCGGCATCCGGAGCTGCTCCGGCAGACGCGGCAGGCGCTGTCGGACACCGGAATCACCATCCATGACATCGAGCTCGCCCGCATCGCGGACGGGATCGATCCGGCCGACTACGAGGCCGATCTCGCGATCGGCGCCGAGCTGGGCGCACGCGCGGTCATCTCGAGCATCTGGTCGAGCGATCGCGCCGCGGCCGTCGACGACTTCGGCCGGCTCTGCCGGCTGGCGGCGCAGTACGGGCAGACGATCAACCTCGAGTTCGTCCCGATCGCGTCCATCGCGACGATGGCGGACGCGCTCGCGGTGATCGACGAGGTCGGCGAGCCCAACGCCCGGCTGCTGCTTGATCTGCATCACGTCCATCGGTCGCACGTCGGCCTCGCCGACCTCGCCCGGCTGCCCGCGGATCTGCTCGAGTTCGCCCAGATCTGCGATGCTCCCGGGGAGATCCCGACCGACCGGGAAGAGATGACGCGGATCATCCGCGAGGGCCGCGACTATCTCGGCGAAGGCGGCACGGACGCCGTGGCGATGCTGCAGCAACTGCCCGACATCGTCTATACGGTCGAAATCCCCAATGCGGAGTGCGTCCGGCGGTACGGTGCCGAGGGGCACGCTCGGCGCTGCCTCGAGACGGCGCGCGAGCAGCTCGCCCGCGCGGCCGAGGCGAATCTGGACGGAGTATCGCGATGACGTTGATAGAGACGGCGCTCGTCGCCGAACTGCCCCCACCGGACCGCCCGGTCCGGTGGGCGACGGGGCGCCCGGTCTATCACCGTCTGTTCCTGCTCGGCGAGGGTATCGGCGAGTCGAAGACGCCGGGCCTGCACGAGGCCGAGGGCGCGGCCCAGGGCATGTGGCTCACGTATCGGATCCTGGACAGCCGCGAGTGGGGCATCACCGAGCTCGACCTGCCCGACGTCGTCGCCTGGGCGCTCGCGTCCGGGTTCTCCGGCTTCAACGTGACCCACCCGTTCAAGCAGGCGATCATCCCCCATCTCGACGGGCTCTCGGACCGGGCGACGGCGCTCGGCGCCGTCAACACGGTCGTGCTCCGCGACGGACGCGCCATCGGCCACAACACCGACTGGTGCGGTTACCAGAAGCCGTTCGCCGATGCCATGCCCGACGCCTGCCGCGGCCGGGTCGTCCAGATGGGCGCCGGCGGTGCCGGTGCGGCCGTCGCGTACGCGACGCTCGACCTCGGAACCCCGCACGTCGAGATCTTCGATCTCGACACCGACCGCGCCACGGCGCTCGTCGACCGGATGGCGGGGCTGTACGGCCCCGAGCGGGTGTCTGTCGGAACGGATCTGGCGGCCTCCCTGGCCCGTGCCGAAGGCGTCGTCAACGCCACTCCGGTGGGCATGGCGTCGCATCCGGGTTCCTCTATCCCGGCCGAGCTGCTGCGGCCGGATCTCTGGGTCTCGGAGATCGTCTACTTCCCGCTCGACACGCAGTTGCTGATCGCGGCCCGCCGCGCGGGCTGCCAGACCGTCGACGGCGCCGGAATGGCCGCCGAACAAGCCGTCCGCGCCTTCGAGCTGTTCACCGGAGTCGCCCCGGACGCCGCCCGGATGCACGCATCGGTTCGGGCCATGGCCTCCTGACCCCTTCTGAGACGAGAAACGCGCCCACGGTTCGGTGGGCGCGTTTCTTGCTCTCTCGGGCGGCCTACCGCTTGCGACGTTCGGCCCGCTGCCGGTCCTCGCGTTGATAGTGCAGCCACAGCGCAAAGTTGAAGACCGCGCCGAGCACTCCCAGGGCGATCAGAATCCCGCCGAAGAACCGCGGGGTCCCTTCCTCGCCCTGGAGGTACATGTACAGGCCCATGCCGGCGATGATGAGTCCGACGATCGCAGCGCCCAGGGGATTCCCCACTCGCTTCATTCGAGGCATTCCGCGGCCTTTCGGTTCGATGCTTTCTCGGGTGGTCCGACGTGTGCACAACGCCGGACGGGCCCCGCGGTACGTTACCGCGGGGCCCGCCTGGGACGTTCAGAGATCAGCCCTTGGCATTCGCCAGGTTGTACTCGGCCATCGCCTCAGCACGCATCCGCTCGTACTCCGCCTTGCTCGGCGGGACGACGTCCGTGCCGAGGTCGTCGACGTGCAGCGCGTACGTCTCCTTGGCGGTGAACGCCGCGAGCGCCGACAGGCAGCAGATGGCGAGCGTGATGCTGCCGACGATCAGCGGGACGTTGGAGCCCGGGGGCGCCACGGCCGCGAACAGCGGGGCCAGGACGGCGGCGGTGATCATCGTGCCGGTGTTCTGCGAGATGGCCATACCGGAGACACGGGTCTTGGCCGGGAAGAGCTCCGGGAAGAGCTCCGGGAAGAACGCCGGGAACACGGCGTTGTAACCCTGGTACAGGGCACCCCACATGATGAGCGAGGCGACGATGGCGCCGGGCACATTGTTGATCGAGATCATGTAGAGGTACCCGTAGGACGCCAGACCCGCGGTGACGGAGCCGACGATGATGACCGGGCGGCGACCGATGCGGTCGGACAGGTTGCCGACGAACGGGATGACCGCACAGGCGACGATGTTGCCGAGCAGCGGGATCCAGAAGTAGACGCTCTTGTCGATCTGGATGCCGTAGGCCGCCTGGGTGGCGTACGCCGAACCGAAGACGGTGGCGACGATCGGGATCGTGTTCATCAGCGCCATGGCGACGACGCGGAGCATGTTCGACCCCGACTCCTTGAACGCCGTGATGACGGGCGACTGCTGCTTCACGCCCTCTTCGCCCTCGGCCTCTTCTTCGAAGACCGGGGTCTCGTGCACCGTCCGCCGGATGATGACGCCGGCGAGGACCACGAAGACGCTGAGCATGAACGGGATCCGCCAGCCCCAGGACTCGAAGTTCTCCTCCGAGAGGAACGCCGACAGCGGGATGAACACGCCGGCTGCGAGGATCTGGCCCGCCTGAACACCCTGCAGGGTGAACGATCCGAAGTAGCCGCGGCGGCCGTAGGGCGCGTGCTCCAGCACCATCGACGACGCACCGGAGATCTCACCGGCGACCGCGAAGCCCTGGATGAGGCGCAGCGTCACCAGCAGCGCGGGAGCGAGCAGGCCGACCTGGTCGTACGTCGGCAGGAAGGCGACCGCCAGGGTCGAGCCGCCGATGATGTACATGCACATCAGCAGCACCTTCTTCCGCCCGATCGTGTCACCGAGGTGACCGAGGACGAAGGCGCCGATCGGACGGGCGACGTAGCCGACGCCGAACGTCGCCATGGCCGCCACCATGGCGATCGTGGGATCGCCCTTGGGGAAGAACAGCTGCGGGAAGATCGTGCCGGCGACCGCCGCATAGATGAAGTAGTCGTAATACTCGAGCGCTGAACCGATCCAGGCGGACGCGGCCGCCTTCTTGGACTGGTTGCCCTCCGACTCACCGTGAGTCGTGGCAGCTTCTGACATCGGGACCCTTCTTTCCGTACGCCGGCCACGGGGGACGCAGCGCGGTGTGCATGCATTGACGTGCCTCGGGGAGGCACACGAGGCCCCATGGCGAGCCGAAAGCGACTGTGCCGGTTGGGATGAGACCTCGGACGGAACCAGGTATTAACTTCCTAGTTACTTCACAGGGAAGGGTAGGTGATCCGGGTCACTCCGTCAATGTGACGTGGGCCACGCTACCGCTGGACCCGTCGATCTCATCACCGGATCGCAGGATTCGGCGCCGCTTCGCCGAAACCCGCCGTGAGCAGCACCGACTGTTCGGCAACCGAACATCGGCTGCGTATAGTTACGAGCCATGCAGCAGACGCGGCCGACCGTCCAGGGCGGCCGACGTGCACCCGGCAACAGCTCACGCCGCGGACAGGTCCTGACCAAGTCTCGCAAACCTCGCGATTCAGCGAAGGCCAAAGCCGATCTGCTGGCCGTGGCCACCGAGGTCTTCTCGCGACTCGGATACTACGGCGCCCGCGTCGACGAGATCGCCGACCGCAGCACCACGACGAAGCGGATGATCTACTACTACTTCGGCGACAAGGACGGGCTGTTCACGGCCGTCCTGGAGCGGGCCTACGCCGACATCCGCGCCGCCGAGGCGGCCCTGAACCTGACCGGCCTGCCCCCGCTCGAGGCGCTGACGACGCTCATCGCCCACACCTTCCGCTGGCACGCGGCCCACCCGGAGGCCGCACGCCTCATCTCGGCCGAGAACGCGCTCAAGGCCGCCCACCTGCGCCGGTCGCAGCAGCACACCGACACGAACCGGCCGATCATCGCGTTGATCGACGACATCCTCGCCCGCGGGCTGGCGGACGGCCCCTTCGTCCGCAAGGCGTCCGCGCTCGAGCTCCACCTGCAGATCACGGCGCTGGCCCTGTTCCAGGTGACCAACGCCGCCACCATCGACGCGACGTTCGGCGTCGACCTGACCGAGCCGGAGAACGTCGAGCGGGCGGCCGCCACGCTGGCGTCGATGATGACGACGTGGCTGTGCCACGACGACCCGATCTGACGGAGTCCGCCGACCTGTGGATGACTCGAACCGCATGACCGTTTCTACGGGTGCCGGCTAGTACAAGTAGATGATGGCGACAGCCCGCCGGCCGGTCCCGCTTCACGAAGCCCGCCGCTCCTTGAGTCCACAGGTCTACGCCGTCGTCGCCGAGTGCGTAGGCAAGCCTCACTGATCAGGCCTGCAGACGGAGCGCAACCTGTGTTACCAATTGACAACACCGAGCCTGGCCGACATCGCCTGACTCGCGATCTGCTCCGGACCGGCTACTCCACCTCGGCGTGCGCGCCCTGCCACACCGTGTCGAACGGGGTGTTGGCGGCGACGCGACCCACGATCCCGGCCGTCGTGAACTCCTTGGCGAAGCCGACGGCGTCGAGCACGTCGGCGCCCTTGGCCAGCTCGGCCGTGATGGCCGCGGCCAGCGTGCAGCCGGCGCCCGAGACCCGCTCGTGGCCCACCTTCGGCGCGCGCAGCACCGTGACGTCCGAGCCGTCGTAGAAGACGTCGACGGCGTCCTCCCCCGGCAGTTCGACGCCGCCCTTGGCCACGACGTACCGCGGCCCGAGGGCGCCGATCCGGCGGGCGGCCTCGGCGAGGTCGTCGACCGACTCGATGGCGTCCATGCCGGCGAGCGTGCGCGCCTCGAAGAGGTTGGGGGTGACGACGGTGGCCAGCGGCAGCACCTTCTCGCGCAGCGCGGTGTCGGTGTCGAGGGCGGCGCCCGGCTCCTGGCCCTTGCAGATGAGCACCGGATCGAGCACGACGTGCCGCCACGGCTGCCGCGCGAGCCCGGCGGCCACGGCGTCGATCGTCGCCGGCGTGCCGAGCATGCCGATCTTGACGACGTCGAGGTCGTGCGCCGCCGTCGCCGCCTCGATCTGGTCGGCGATCACCTCGGGCGCCACGGGCACGAACCGGTGCCCCCAGCCGGCCTTCGGATCGAAGGACACGATGCACGTGATCGTGCCGAGCCCGTAGACGCCCAGTTCCTGGAAGGTCTTGAGGTCGGCCTGCAGGCCGGCTCCCCCGGTCGCCTCGGAACCGGCGATGACATACGCGAGATCCACCACGCGTCGAGGCTAGACCAGCCCCGGGGGAACGGCCGTCGGGGGCGCGTCAGGAACGGACGCGCAGCAGGGTGCTCTTGCCGAACAGCGACTCCACCAGATCGACGGCCAGCCGCGCGGTGGTGTTGCGCACGTCGAGGGCGGGGTTCAGCTCGACGAGATCGATCGACGCCAGCAGGCCCGTGTCGGCGAGCATCTCCATGCACAGGTGGGCCTCGCGGTACGTCGGCCCGCCCTGCACCGGCGTCCCGACGCCCGGGGCGATCGCCGGATCGACGAAGTCCAGGTCGAGCGACAGGTGCAGATGGGTGTCCTCGTCGACGCCCGCCAGGGCGCGCTCCATCGTCTCGCGGACGCCGACCTCGTCGAGATAGCGCATGTCGAAGACCTCGATGCCCTGCTCGGCGAGGAAGCCCTTCTCGCCGGCGTCCACACTGCGCAGGCCGATCTGCCGGATCTCGTCCGGTGCCATCGCGGGGAAGTTCTCGCCCATTCGGGTCAGCTCGTCCGGGCCGTGGCCGGTCAGGCACGCCACGGGCATGCCGTGGATGTTGCCCGACGGCGTCAGCTCGGCGGTGTTGAAATCGGCGTGCGCGTCCACCCAGATGACCCGCAGCTTCTTGCCGACCCGCCGGCAGTGGTCCGCGATCGCCGTGATCGAGCCGACGGCCAGGCAGTGGTCGCCGCCGAGGATGATCGGCAGCCGCCCATCGGAGAGTTCCGCGCCGACGGCGTCGAACAGCGCCCGATTCCATTCGACGACCTGCGGCAGGTGACGGTATCCGTTCACCGGCGGTTCCTGCGGGTTGTCCGGACCGCTCAGATCACCGCAGTCGCGCACGTCGCAGTCGAAGCTCTCCAGCGCCGCGACCAGGCCGGCGACGCGAAGCGCCTGCGGCCCGAGCCTGGCACCGACCGTCGACGCCCCGATGTCCGTGGGAACCCCGATGAGACTGACCTGCTGCATTTTCTCGCCCTTTCGCCGATCGCCTCGCGCATCGAATCACGAACCGCGCGGCCGGACAACGGACCTCTCACACACGGCAACAATTGCGGCCTCCATGCCCGGCGGCGCGTCGAAAACGAAAGGCGCCGCGATCGTGATCCGTGCTGGTGGCGTCATATCGAGCGGGCTTGGGCATCGTCGAGGAGACTATCGTCGCGACGGCCGTCAGAGGCGCTCGATACGACGCGCGTCCGTGGCGACCAGGCCCCGGTCGTAGGCGGCGATGACCAGGTGTGCCCTGTCCCGGGCGCCGAGCTTGGCCAACAGACTGCCGATATGCGACTTGACGGTTCCCATCGAGATGGTCAGCGCGTTCGTGATCTCGTGGTTGGAGAGTCCACGCCCGACGAGTGTCAGCACCTCGGTCTCGCGGCCGGTGAGGACGTCCGGTCTCCGCGCCGGCCGGGGTGCGGGCGTCCGATCGAGATAGTTGTCGACGAGCCGGGCGAGGATGCTCGGGGCGAACAGCGATTCGCCGGCGTGCGTCCGGCGCACGGCGTCGACGAGCCGGCCGGGTTCGGCGTCTTTGAGCAGGAAGCCGCTCGCCCCGGCCCGAAGCGCCGCGTCCACGTACTCGTCCAGCTCGAACATGCTCAGCACCAGGACGCGCGTCCCGGCCAGGTCGGGGTGGGCGACGATCCGCCGGGTGGCGTCGATGCCGTCGCCGCCCGGCATCCGGACGTCCATGAGCACGACGTCCGGACGCAGCTCGGCGGCCCGCGCGACGGCCGCCTCGACGGTGCCGGCCTCCCCCACGACGGTGATGCCGTCGGCGCCGCCGAGGATGAGCCGAAGGCTGTGCCGGATGAGCGGTTCGTCGTCGACGACGAGCACATGGACCACCGTCACGGGCACCTCCCCTCCGGCAGCCGTGCGACCACCCGGAAACCGCGTTCGCCGCGACCGACGTGCAGCTCACCGCCCAGCCCGTCGACGCGCTCGCGCAGCCCGGCGAGCCCCTGGCCCGCGCCCGGATGGGGACGCCAGCCGGGCGCCGGACCGTCGTCCTCGACCGTGACGACGACGTCGCTCCGCTCACGGCGGAGCACGACCCGCGCGCCGACCGGCCCGGCGTGCCGCGCCGTGTTGGCCAGCGCCTCGCGGACGATCGCGCACACCGTGAGCTGCACGCCCGCCGACGCGTCGCCGACGCCCGCCGCGTCGAGCACGGCCTTGACGCCGCCGGCGCTCACCCCCGCGACGATGCCGGGCAGGTCGCGCAGGGTCTGCGCGGGCCGCAACGAGGCGGCGGATTCGCCCGGCCCCCGCAGCACCGTCAACATCCGGCGAAGTTCGGTGGTCGCCGCGCGCCCGGCCCGTTCGATGTCGGCCAGCGCGGCCGCGTGCTCGGTATCGCTCGGCACGGTGCGCGCCGCCGCGGCCCGAACGGTGATGAGCCCGAGCCCATGGGACGCCAGATCGTGCAGGTCACGGGCGATGCGCAGCCGTTCGGCCTGCGCGGCGCGCTCGGCGGCCCACGCCGTCAGCTCGTCCTCGTGGACACGTCGCTGCCGCCGCGAGCGGACGAGTGCCCAGCTCAGCACCGCCACCGCGACGCCCGCCACGATGAGCAGCGCCACCGCCGCGGCGACCGGTCCGTCGACGCCGACGCCCGCGAGCACCAACGCAAGGGCCACGAGGACCACGGCCGCCGCGGGCCACACCCGGGAGCGCAGCACGGGTCGGTCGGCGGAATCCACGCGGCCGAGTCTAGGTTTCCGGAGTCCACCGCACATCGGACCACGGGCCGACGGACCGCGGTCGGATCGGCGCCGCGAAGACCGGCCCGCGGAGCGATGACGCCGCGGCGCCCGCGGGCTGGACTGGCGGGCGTGCTTCTCATCGATCATCTCGTCAAACGCCACGGCCCGCGCACCGTCCTCGACGACGTCTCCTTCGAGGCCCGTCCCGGACGCGTGACGGCGTTCCTCGGCCCCAACGGCGCCGGCAAGTCGTCCACGCTGCGCATCCTGCTCGGCCTCGACCGCGCCGACGGCGGTCACGCGCTCGTCGACGGCCGGCCGTACGCAAGCCTGCGCGATCCGCTCCGCACTCTCGGTTCGATGCTCGACGGCTCCGGCGCGCACCGCTCCCGCACGGCGCGCAACCATCTCGCCTGGGTCGCCCGCACCGCGGGCATCTCGCGCCGGCGCATCGACGAGGTGCTCGACGAGGTCGGGCTCGCCGACGCCGCGCGCGTCCGCGTCGGCCGCTACTCGCTCGGCATGGGGCAGCGGCTCGGGCTCGCCGCCGCGCTGCTCGGTGAGCCGGCGGCGCTCGTGCTGGACGAGCCGGTCAACGGCCTCGACCCCGAGGGCATCCGCTGGATCCGCGGCCTGCTGCGCGGTCACGCCGACGCCGGCGGCACGGTCCTGCTGTCCAGTCACCTCATGGGCGAGGTGGCCGGGATCGCCGACGATCTCGTGGTCATCGCCGGTGGGCGGGTCGTCACGGCGGGCACGCTCGATGAGGTCACCGCGGGCCACGCCAGCCTCGAAGACGCGTTCTTCGCCCTGACGGACGGGGCCGGGCGGTGAGGTTCACGCGCGTCCTGGCCGCCGAACTGCACAAGACGGCGACGCTCCCCGCGACGTGGGCCGCGATCGCCGTCGCGCTGCTCGGCTCGGTCGCGATCACCGTGCTCAACGCCGTGTCGGCCCGGTCCGCCGTCGACGCGGGGACGCCGGAGCTGCGCTTCACCTCGCCCTTCGACACCGCCTACGCCGCCGTACCGCTGGGCACCGTCGGCGCGGTGATCATCGGCGTCGTCGCGATCAGCAGCGAATACACCGCCGACGGCGCCGAATCCGGCGGCGGCCGGCAGATCACCACCACCCTGAGCGCGGTGCCCGGCCGGCTCCGGCTGCTCGCCGCCAAAGCGCTGACCGTCGCCCTGCTCATCATCGCGACGGCCGCGGTGACGATCCCCGCGTGCGTCGGCGTCGCACAGCTCGTCATCGGCGACGCCGCGGCCGAGACCGTCACCCTCGACGAAGCCCTCGCCCGGTCGGCCGGCGCGGCGCTCTACTGGCTGTTGACGGGCCTCATCGCCTTCGCCGTCACCGTCCTCGCCCGCAATGGCGTCATCCCGCTCATCGTGCTCATCGCCAACAGCTCGCTCGTCTCGTTCTCCCTGCTGCTGACGAACCTGACGCCGCTGGCCTTCTGGTTGCCCGACATGGCCGGGCGAAACCTGTTCAGTGGCCTGTCGATGGTCGAGGGCGGGCTCGACGCCGTGCCCGGCGCCGTCGTCATGGCGGCCTGGGCACTGGGACTGCTGGCCGTGGCCGGTGCGTTGTTCACCCGGCGGGACGCGTGACGGCCGTGCGTCTGCTCGACGTCACCGCCGCCGAACTCGGCAAACTCCGGACGCTGCCGATCGTCGCCGCGACCGCAGTCGGCACCGTCGTCATCGGAGCGGCGATCGCGGCGGCCCTGGCGCCCGGCCCGGACACACCGTCCTCCCCGGTCGCCGTCCTGCTCGCGACACTGCCGTTCGTGCAGCCCGGCATCGCGGCGCTCGGTGTTCTGCCGGTCGCCCACGAATACGCCGGTCGCCAGTACCGCACCACGCTGACGGCCGTCCCGGACCGGATGCTGCTGGTCGTCGCGAAGACGCTGGCCGCGCTCGTCGCGACGGCTCTGACCGCCGCCGCGACCGTCGGAGCCTGTCTCGCCGTGGCGGGCGGCATCTCCGGCGGACCGCGGCCGATCGCGGGCGCCGTCGCCTACCTGACGCTGCTCGGCCTGCTCTCGCACACCGTCGCGCTGCTGATGCGACACCTCGTTCCGGCGCTCGTCACGATGCTCGGACTCGTCCTCATCGTCTCGCCCCTGCTCCGCGGCCACACCGAGCACGCCCGCCTGCTGCCCGACCGCGCCGCCGCGGCCCTCTACGACGCGTCCGGCGCCGTTCTATCCGGTTTGATGGTCACGTTCGCGTGGATCGCGACGATTGGGACGGTCGCGGCCGTCCGGTTCGTTCAGCGGGACGCCTGACGCCGCGTCATATCGAGCGCCTCTGCGCGACGTCGCGACGATTATTGTCGCGACGGCCCTCAGCGGCGCTCGATATGACGCCGCGCGTTGCTAGCATCGTCCCCGGAGCCGCCGTGAGCCGCTCGCGGACGAGGGAGCAGTACCCGCACCACGACAAGACTGACTCGATGTTCGACGCCTGGCGATCACCCGGGCACGCCGCCGGCTCCGACCATCCGGCGACCGGAAGGGTCCGTCATGGCATGGTTCGTCCTCATCGTCTCGGGCATGCTGGAGGCCGTCTGGGCCTCGGCGCTGTCCGCCTCCCGAAATTTCCGACGCCCGGCGCCCACCGCGCTGTTCTTCGTCTCCCTCGCCCTGAGCATGGCCGGCCTGGCGTGGGCGATGACGTCGTTGCCCACCGGGACGGCCTACGCGGTGTGGGTCGGCATCGGCGCGACACTGACCGTGCTGTGGGGCCTGGTCACCCGGCAGGAACGGCCGACCGTCGCCCGGCTGCTGTTGCTCGCACTTCTCGTCGGCTCGGTCATCGGCCTCAAGGCGGTGAGCTGACATGCCGTGGTTCGTTCTGCTGGTCAGCGCCGTGTTCGAGGCCGTGTGGGCCACCGCGCTCGGCATGTCCGACGGCTTCGCCGAGCCCGCGCCCACCGTCGTGTTCGCCGTCGCGCTGACGGCGAGCATGGCCGGGCTCGGCTGGGCCGCCGCGCACATCCCGATCGGCACCGCGTACGCCGTCTGGGTCGGTGTCGGCGCGGCGCTGACCGTCACGTATGCGATGGTCACCGGGGCCGAGAGCGCGTCGCTCGGCAAGATCGTCTTCATCACCGGCATCGTCGCGGCGGTGACCGGACTCAAGCTCGTGCCGACCGACAGAGGTGACCGATGAAGCTCTCGCACCGTGCCCGGAGCGTCGAACCGTTCCACGCCCTGGCGTTCGGCGACCGCGCGGCCGCTCTGGAGGCCCGCGGCCACCGGATCGTCAAGCTCAGCATCGGCGAACCCGACTTCGGGGCGCCGCCGGCCGTGCGGGCGGCGATGCGTGACGTCATGGACGGCCGGCCGCTGCCCTACACGTCGGCGCTCGGCCTGCCCGCGCTGCGCGCCGCGATCGCCGGCTTCTACCGCGACCGGCACGGCGTCGACGTCGACCCGGCACGCATCGCGATCACCTCCGGCGCGTCGGCGGCGCTGCTGCTGGTCATCGCCGCGACCACCGACCCGGGCGACGAGGTGATCCTCGCCGATCCCTCCTACCCCTGTAATCGGCAGCTCGTGGCGAGCTTCGGCGGGCAGATCGTGGCGGTCCCGACGTCCCCGGCCACGCGATTCCAGCTCGACGCCGCCGCCGTCGACGGGGCGTGGAGCGAGCGCACCGGCGCGGTCATGATCGCCACCCCGTCGAACCCCACCGGCACCTCCGTCCCGTTCGACGAGTTGCGGGCCGTCTGCGATCTCGCCCGGACGCGCGGCGCGTGGCGCATCGTCGACGAGATCTATCTCGAGCTCTCCGATCACGGTGCGGAAGGCATCCCGCCGCGCACCGTCCTCGCGGTCGACCCGGACGCGATCGTCGTCAACAGCTTCTCCAAGTACTTCGGCATGACGGGGTGGCGGCTCGGCTGGGCCGTACTGCCCGAGGCGCTCGTCCCGGCCGTCGAGCGGCTCGCGATGAACTACTTCCTCTGTGCTTCCGCGCCGGCCCAGCACGCCGCGCTCGCCGCCTTCACCCCCGAATCGCTCGCCGTCTGCGAGGAACGACGCATCGAGCTCGCCGCCCGGCGCCACCTGGTGCTCGACGGCCTCGCCCGCATCGGCCTACCCGTCCCCGCCGTTCCGGACGGCGCCTTCTACATCTATTTCGACGTCGCAGGCACCGGCCTCGGCGCCTGGGAGTTCTGCGAACGGGCGCTCGACGAGGCGCACGTCGCACTCACTCCGGGCCGGGATTTCGGTGCGCATACGGCCGACTCGCATGTCCGGCTGTCGTATGCGGCGGGGCGCGAGGAGCTTCGCGAGGGCCTGGCGCGGCTCGCGGCGTTCGTCGCGGCGTTGCCGCATTCCTGACGGATCGAGATTCGGCGGAGGAGACGCCGAAGCGACCTCACCGACGTGCGCGAGACGAGAAGATGAACTCGACAACCGTGCAGAGAGGTGAATCCAGCAATGGCAGACTCTCCCGGGATCTACCGGCTTTGGAACGTACAACGAGGCGATTGGTGCGACCGGGAAGTCGTCAGCACAGCCGCCCACGTTCGTGACATCGAGCGCTTGTTTCCACAATCCTGGAATCGCGTCGGCGAGGAGTTGCGACGAGACGTCGCACTCGTTCTCGAGCCCGGCCATGACGACTCCTCGGTATCGATCCGCTGCGACGGTCGGATCATCGGTCGTCTTCCACCCGACGAAACACACCGATGGAGCCCTGTCCTCCGCCGTATCACCGCGTCGGGACTCACCGCCGTCACCGTCGGCCGCATCCATCTCTATGAGCACACCGTGTGGTCTGATCGCGACGAAGATCGGGACGTCCCGCCGCAGAGAGAGACGTCGGCCCGGATCCACGTCAAACTCACCGAGGATCCGTCGCTCGCCCTCCCCCTGAACGACCCGCCTGAGCAGCCGTACACGATGTTGCCCCGGTCGGCCATCGTGCAGGTGACCAAGGAGGGCGACTACTTCGACTCGCTGTTCGAGTTCGTCCCCACCAGTGGATACGGCCTGCTCTACGCGACCTTGCACCGCGGGCGCCCGGCCACCTCGAGAAGCAAGCCGGTCGTCGACGTGCACATCGACGGCCAGAAGATCGGACAGCTGACTCCTCAGATGAGTCAGCGATTTCTTCCCATGATCGACCATTTGGATCGGCGTGGTCTCGCGACCGCGTGCTGGGGTGATATTCGCGGCTCCGCCGTGGCCGCCAAGGTGCGAATCGATGCCGTGAAGGCCAATGAGGCGAACGACGACGTTCTCGACGGGCCGCCGATCACCCTTCCGCCGTTGATTCCCGAATACGGGGTGCGCACCCGATCCGGCCATTCCATCGACGACACGACTCCCCCGCATTGCTGACCGGGCCGCGGCCGTAACCTGGGACACCGTGAGCCACGACAACGGGACGAACGTCGACGAGGTGCTGGCCGAGCTGGCCGCCCTCGAGGACGCCAAGCTGCGCGCCGTCAACGAGCGGCACGGCGACGACCACGGTGTCAACCTCACCAAGCTCCGCGCCGTCGCGAAGCGGCTGAAGATCCAGCCCGATCTGGCGCGAGAGCTCTGGGAGACCGGCGACACCGCCGCCAAGCTGTTGTCGATCCTCATCTGCCGCCCGCGGGCCTTCACCGGCGAGCAGTTGGACGCGATGCTGCGCAGGGCAGGCGCTCCCAAGGTGCACGGCTGGCTGGTGAACTACGTCGTCAAGAAGAATCCGCACGCCGAGGACCTGCGTCGGGTGTGGCTCGACGATCCGGACCCCGTCGTCACGAGCGCCGGCTGGGCGCTGACCACCGAGCGCGTCGGGAAGAAGCCCGCCGGCCTGGACCTCGACGGGCTGCTCGACACCATCGAGGCCGAGATGAAAGACGCGCCGGAGCGTCTGCAGTGGGCGATGAACGAATGCCTGGCCAACATCGGGATCGAGAACCCCGCATTGCGCACCCGCGCGGTCACCATCGGTGAGCGCCTCGAAGTGCTCAAGGACTACCCGACGCCCCCGAACTGCACGTCGCCCTTCGCGCCGAGCTGGATCGCGGAGACGGTGCGGCGCCGGGAAGGCGTCTGATCGCCGCGGTCAGACCGGATCGGCGCCCGGCACCTGATCGCCCGCCCTTGCGCGGTAGGCCTTCTCGATGCCGATGCCGACCTCGTGGTCGATGTTGCGCCAGTACTCGAACACGCGGGAGAGTACCGGCTCGACGACGCCGCCCTCCAGCGTGCCGGTGACGGTCTCCACCAGGCGGTCCCGTTCCTCGTTGCTCATCACCTCGCGCACGAGGGTGTGGGCCTGCCCGAAGTCGTCGTCCTCGGCGTGCAGCGTGTAGGCGGCACGCACCAGTTCGCCGTCGGCTTCCCAGCCGTTGTCGACGGGCCCCTGGTCGTCCTGATAAGCGCGTCCGCGGGAGTTCGGCGCGTAGACGGGCGCGTCTCCGCTGTGGAAGAACTGCATCGCGCCCTCCTTGTCATAGGAGTTGGTGCGCACGATCGGCCGGTTCACGGGGAGCTGATTGAAGTTGGTGCCCAGACGATTCCGGTGCGCGTCGGGATAGGAGAAGATCCGGCCGACGAGCATCTTGTCCGGCGAGATCCCGGTGCCGGGCACGGTGTTCGAAGGGCTGAAGGCCGCCTGCTCGATCTGCGCGAAGTGGTTGACGGGGTTCCGGTTGAGGGTGAACCGGCCGACGGGGATGCGGGGGTAGTCCTTCTTCGACCAGACCTTCGTCAGATCGAACGGGTTGAACCGATAGGTCTTCGCCTCGTCGTAGGGCATGATCTGAACCTCGACGCGCCAGGACGGGAATTCGCCGCGGCCGATCGAGTCGAACAGATCGCGACGATGGAAGTCCGCATCCTTGCCCGCGAGTGCGCCGGCCTCCTCGTTGGTGAGGAATTCGACGCCCTGATCGGTGAGGAAGTGGTACTTCACCCAGAATCGCTCGCCGGCCTCGTCGACCCACATGTAGGTGTGCGACGAGTAGCCGTTCATGTTCCGCCACGTCTTCGGCAGACCGCGATCGCCCATGAGATGGGCGACCTGATGGGACGACTCCGGCGAGAGCGTCCAGAAATCCCACTGCATGTTGTTGTCCCGCAGCCCGGAATCGGGTGTGCGCTTCTGCGAATGGATGAAGTCGGGAAACTTCATCGGGTCGCGCACGAAGAAGATCGGTGTGTTGTTGCCGAGGTGTACCGGGACACGTCCTCGGTGATCTCCAGCTCACCGAACGCACCCGAGCCCTTGGCGTGCGGGCTGCGCTCGGGAATGCGCTCGCGATCGAATCGCGCGGTGTCGGGTTCGAGGATGTCACGGCGCCTCCACTTGGGATCGGGCATGTCTGTGTGTCGAATCCGGTTCGGATACCCCCGATGCCCCGCCGGTAAACGCCGATCGCGCCGCACCTCTCAAGCTATGCGGGAGCTCTCAGGGGCTCGAGGGCGGCCAGGACGAGGTCGAGACCGAAGATGAACTCCTCGGCCGGGTCGTAGCCGGCAGCGACGAGCACGGCGGCGGACTCGTTGAGGTAGGGGAACTCGTCGGGAGGAAGCTGAGGCAGGTAGACGTCCTCGGTCATGTCCGCGAGCTCGGCGGCGGTGTCGAACGGCAGGCTGGCCGCCTGCAGGGCGTAACCGTAGACATAGCTGTTGAGCAACCAGTTGGCGTGCGTCGCCGTCTGGACCGAGAAGCCGGCCCTTCGCAGGCAGGCGGTGACCGCTTCGCGGTGGCGGAGGTTCGCAGGCCCCGGCGTTGTCCGCGATTCCATCAGGCCGATCGCCCACGGATGGCGTGCGAGAACCTGTCGGGCGGATACCGCCTCCCGTCGCATCGCGGACTGCCAGTCGGTTTCTTCGGGCGGGAGCTCGATCTCCTCGAACACGACGTCGATCATGGCGTCCAGCAGCTCGTCCTTGCTCGACACGTAGTGGTAGAGCGACATCGCGCCCGCGCCGAGCGCGCCGGCAAGCCGGCGCATGCTCAACCCGTCGACCCCCTCGCGATCGGCGAGCCGGACCGCCTCGACCACCACCCGCTGCTTGCTCAGCCCCGCGCCTGACGCGACCTGGCGTTGTTCCTTCGCAGGCACGGATCCCCTTGCTCGCTCAAACGGCTTGACAGCCGTCAAGCGTACGACGATCGTACGGCGTACGCTCGTAGTACAGCGTACGACGTACACTGTACGAAGAGGGCCGGTCGCCACTCGGATGCAAGGAGTCTTCGATGGGAATCGAACAACGATCGAATGCGGGACGACGCCTGGCGTCGGGGGCGAATGCGGGACGACGCCTGGCGTCGGGGGCGAGTCGGGCCGAGGCGGCGACGATGCGGGCCGCCGTCCAGCACCGCTACGGCCCGCCGTCGGTGCTCGAGTCGTCCGAGGTCGGGATCCCGTCGCCCGGTCGAGGCGACGTGCTCGTCCGGGTGGCCGCGGCCTCGGTACATCCCGGCGACTACTTCGTCATGACCGGGGAGCCGTACGTGGTGCGCCTGGTGTTCGGGCTCCGCCGGCCGCGCCACGGCATCCCCGGCCGGGATCTCGCCGGCGTGGTGGCAGCGGTCGGCAAGGATGTCACCGCTCTCCAACCGGGCGACGAGGTGTTCGGATGGAGCACCACCGGCACGCTCGCGGAGTACGCCTGCGTCCCGGCGGACCACCTCGTGTCCGTGCCCGCCGACGTGTCGGTCGTCGACGCGGCAGCGGTGCCCACGTCGGCTCTGACGGCGTTGCAGGCGTTGCGCAAGATCGCGAACGTCGGGCCGGGCCAGTCGGTGCTGGTCACGGGCGCGTCGGGCGGCGTGGGCTCCTTCGCCGTACAGATCGCCAAGGCTTTGGGCGCCGAGGTGACGGGCGTGTGCAGCACCCGCAACGTCGAGTTGGTCCTCTCACTCGGCGCCGACCACGTCGTCGACTACACGAGGACCGACTTCACCCGCGCCGAGAAACGCTACGACGTCATCCTCGACAACGTGGAAGCCCGGCCGCTGGCGGCCGTCCGCCGAGCGCTGACGCCCACCGGCACCCTGATCCCCAACAGCGGCCGCGGCGGCCGCTGGATCGGCCCCCTCGATCGGATCGTCACAGCACGCATGCTGTCCGGGTTCACCCGTCAGCGGCTGAGGCCCTTCACGTCGGTAGAGAAGCGCCAGGACCTGCTCACCCTGGCCGACATGCTCACGACCGGGCAGGTCACGCCCGTCATCGACCGCACCTACCCCCTCGACGAAGCCGCGGACGCCCTCCGCTACATCGCGGCCGGCCACACCCGAGGGAAGGTCGTGATCACCGTCTGACCGGACCGACGAGAACGACTCGACCACGCCCACACCTGCCGCCACCCGGCGGACGGACCGCTCCTCTCGAAGGAAGAACCGATGACCATCCGAACCACACCCGCGAACCTGCTCGACGACCCGCCGGTCCCCGTGCAGGCCAAGCTCGCCGCCGCCTGGGCGAGCTTCATGTTCCTGTACGTCTACGTGGACATTCTCGCCTTCTACAAGCCCGGCGTCGTCGATGACATCCTCGTCGGCATCGTCTGGGAGTTCGACATCACCCAGACATGGGCGCTCACCGCGCTGACCCTCCTGGCGATCCCGATCCTCATGGTCGTGCTGTCGATGACGCTGCCCGCACGAGTCAACCGCATCGCGAACCTCGTCGCGGCCTCGATCCAGGTCCCCTTCGCGACCTTCAACGCGGTCGGCGAGGTGGGCAAGTCGTGGATGTTCTTCTACATCCTCGGCGTTGCGCTGGAAATCGTCGTTCTCGCCTTCATCCTGCGCTCCGCTTGGGCCTGGCCTCGAACCGCCGCCGTCCCAGCCGGTCCCGCGACGACCGGCCTTCGGCAGCAGACATCCGCGTAGAGCCCTACAAGGCCTTCGCCGACCGTGATGGTGAGAGGTGATGCCACAAGAAAGGCCCCCGGTTTCCCGGGGGCCTGACCTGTATCAACGGGGTGGAGCTAAGGGGATTCGAACCCCTGACCTCCTCGATGCGAACGAGGCGCGCTACCAACTGCGCCATAGCCCCGTGCGGAACGTGTACGAGGTTAGCAGACGCTCCGACCGGCACCGAATCGGGCCCAGCGTCCGATCACCACCCGTCCACCTCTCCGGGCAGGTCCTCATCACGAAGCCGCGCGGCGTCGGCGTGGGTCTGATCGGCCTGAGCCCCGGGTCGTCGATACGCCTCGATGAGATCGTCTGGCCCCAGATGAACGACGCCGTCGACCGTGCAGCCCGAACGCGCCACCACGATGAGCGGAGCATCGGGTGCGGCGCCCGGCAGCTTCGTCCGATGGCCGTGCAGCACCCCGAGGTCGTGGCCGTCGAAGGGCGCCTTCTCCAGCCCACTTGACGGAGCCCAGCGCGATGACCTGCTTCGCCACCGGCGCCCGGTCTGCCACGACGAGATCGATCTCGGGGTTGTTGGTTCGCGTCCAGTAGCCGCCGACGACGCCCGGCACGCCGTCGGCCCCGACGACGACAGGTGGCGCGAGTCGCTCAAGGGCCTCACGGATCACCGGTTCGACGGCGCGTCCGCGCCACGACGTCCACGACGCCCCGATCCGGGCGAGCACGCGATCACCGCGCCCCCGCTCGATCTCCCCGACATACGGACCGAGGAAGGCCGACCAGAACCGCAGGTACGGATCGGCCACCCGGTAGCGCTTGTCCTTGGATCCGGATCTCGTGGACAGCGGCTCGTCGACGGCGACGATGCGTTTCGCCGCGAGCTGCCCGAGAGTGCGATTCAGCGACCCTTGCGGGATGCCGCCGGCGGCCCGGCCGAAGGCTGCCCGTGACGAGATATGCGTCGAACGCCTCGGCGGCCGGCAGATCCAGAAGCTCCCCGACCTCAGCGGGCGAGAGCGGCGGAACCACCATCTCCGTGGCGCGCTGATGAAACGGCCGACCGTACTCGTTGAGCGCCTCCATCATCGCCAAGTCGGAGCCGATACCGATGAGGAGCACCCGCTTGCGCACCAATTCACGGTCGAAGGCCCGTTGCAACGTGCCCTCGAAGCCGCCGTCGGCCGCTATGAGATAGGGGATCTCGTCGAGTACCACGACGCTGCCGTCGTCGGGAAGCGCGGAAGCCAACAGCCGCAGAGCGGCATCCCAACTCGAGAGCTCGACGCCGGCGAACAACGCGGCACCGGGCAGATCGGAAGCAGCCGCCTCCTCGGCGAAGAGCCGCAACTCGTCACGGACGGGCCGCCCGGAGGCCGCGAAGAACAGATGTGGCACGTCGGCGCGGTCGACGAACTCCTCGACCAGGCGCGACTCACCTCCGAGATACTCTCATCAATGAGACTGACATCGATGAGAGTATCCTGCGGGTGCGTTACTACCCCACCGCCCGACGCTGCACCGCGAACTGCTGCGTCGCCGGGTCCTCGTCGTAGTGCTCCAGATGCTCGAAAGCCGGATCCTCGTCGTCGATCTCGAGGACGACGCCACCCGGGCGCCGCAGGCGGGCCGGCACGTCGCCGGTCTCCGGATCGTCCTCGTCGCGACGGTCCTGCTCACGCCGGTCGGCCCGCACCTTGCGCGCCATGCGGCGACGGCGCAGTTCCAGTTCCGCGCGCACCTGGCGGCGGAGCTGGACGAGGTACGCGACGAGGGCCACGCCCGTGATCGTCGCGACGACCCAGCCGAACGGATGCAGCGCGAAGCCGACGACGGCGGCGAGCACCGTCAGCGCCACCAGCCCGAGCGCGACGCGCTGACGGAACTTGATGCGGCGTTCGGACCGCTCAGCATCGGCATCGGGGTCGAAGCCACCTCGGCCGACCCTCGGCCGCGCCTCGGCGGCCTCGCTGAGCTGCGCGACCTCGCGCCGTGCGATCTCCAGGTCTTCTTCGTCGTAGTCGACGCCATCGGACTCCGCAGCCTCGGCCTCACCCTCGGCGGGTGCGTCGGCATCGGCGTCGGCGGTCTTCGCAACGACGACCTCCGCCGCCGGAAGCGTCGCCGCGAACACGGACGTCGGCGTCTCATCGACCCGGACGGCGTCATCGGGGATGTCGGCGGCCACGCCGATCTCGTCGCGGGCGACGGCCTTGACGGCGCCGTCGTTGACGTCGAGCGTGTCGTCGTAGTCGAGCGCGCTGCGACCGGCCGACACCTCCACACGCTGCACCGATGCCGCGACGGCCTTCGCCGACGCCGGATCCACGGAGACGATGACGGCGCCTTCGAGCTCGAACACGTCGGTGTTCGGCTCCGTCGGCGCGGGCCTGACGTACTCCGCGTCGTGCGGATGCGAACCCGCGGCGCGGACCCGCGCCCGCGCGGGCTCCCGGCCACCGGAGTGCACGACGCGCGTGGCCAGCGTCGCCTCGGTCGTCTTCTTCACCTTCGGCTTGCGCCCGGCGAACATCGGTACGACGACGAACAGCCACAGCACTACGAGCATCGCCCAGAGCAGCGAGTTCGGCATGTCTAGCGTCCCTTCCCGGTCGGCTTACTCGTCACACCCGTCACACCGACCGGGTCTCAGGCTAGGGTCGCCGACCGCGTCATCAACGGCGGCGCGCCGGGCGAAAAGCGATTGTGCCTGACTAATAGCTTGCCCGACCCTCACGGATCAGTCTCTCGACGGCCGATCCGCCGACGTCTTCGACGGTCAGCGCGTACAGCAGGTGATCGCGCCAGGCGCCGTTGACGTCCATGTATCGCCGCAGAAATCCTTCTTGCCGGAAACCCGCCTTGTCGAGCACGCCGCGGCTGGCGACGTTGCCCTCCTGGACCGTCGCCTCGAGTCGATGCAGCTTGCCGGCACCGAAGGCGTGGTCGACGCCGAGCGCCACCGCGGCCGTCGCGACGCCGCGGCCCTCGACGGCCCCGTCGACCCAGTAGCCGATCCACGCACTGCGCAGGGCGCCCCGCTGGATCGTGCCGATGGTGAGCTGTCCCGCGTACCGCCCGTCGACCTCGATGACAAACGGCATCATCGCCCCGCGGCGCGCCTCGGACCGCAGAACCGCGAACATCGTCGGCCACGCGGCGACGGCATGCCGCTGCGCCCAGGGTTCGGTGATCGTCGGCTCCCACGGCAGCAGCCGCGTCCGGTTCTCGATCCGCTGCCGGCTCCAGGCCGCCGCGTCGCGCAACCTGATGGGCCGCAGCCCGACCTGTCCCGCCGCGGTGCGGACACCCTTGATGTACACCGGCCAGCCCGGCGGCTTCCCGCGCAACACAGGTGTCAGCCGCGCTGGGCGAGGAAGACCACGTCCACCTCGTCGCCGGCCCGCAGCACCTCGTCCTCCGGGTCGACGACGACCAGGCAGTTCGCGTCGGCGAGCGAAGCGAGCAGGTAAGACGACGAATCTCCGTTGCCGAGTGTTCGCACGAGATAGTCGCCGGTCTGCTCGTCGCGCATGAGCTGCCCGCGCAGATACCCCTTGCGGCCGGCGACGGACGTGATGCGGGTGACGGTGCGCGCACGGACGATCCGCCGCATCGGCTGGCGCTTGCCCAGTGCGATCCGGATGAGCGGCCGCACCAGCACCTCGAACACCACGAGAGCGCTGACGGGGTTGGCCGGCAGCAGGAACGTCGGGACGTCGTCGCGGCCGAGCAGCCCGAAGCCCTGCACCGAGCCCGGGTGCATGGCGATCCGCTCGACCGCGAGTTCCCCCAACTCGGCGAGCGCCTCGACGATGATCTCCGATGCCCGGCCGCCGACGGCCCCGCTGATCACGACGATCTCCGACCGGATGAGCTGACCTTCGACGACCTCCCGCAGCCGGCTCGCTTCGGGACTGACGATGCCGACGCGATTGACGTCGGCGCCGGCGTCGCGGGCGGCGGCGGCGAGCGCATAGGAGTTGACGTCGTACACCTGGCCTGCGCCGGGCGAGCGGTCGATGTCGATGAGTTCGGCGCCGACGGAGATGACCGACAGCCGCGGCCGGGGATGGACGAGCACGCGCTCGCGTCCCACCGCGGCGAGCAGACCGACCTGCGCGGCCCCGATGATCGTCCCCGACCGGACGGCGATGTCGCCGGGCTGCACATCGTCGCCGGCGCGTCGGACGTAGTCGCCCGAGCGCACAGCATGCCCGATACGTACCTTCGAGACGCCGCCGTCGGTCCAGCGCAGCGGCAGTACGGCGTCGGCGAGCGTCGGCATCGGCGCGCCCGTCTCGACGCGGACGGCCTGCCTCGGCTGCAATCGCGTCGGAGTGCGCGCCCCGGCGGGCACCTCACCGACGACGGGAAGCACGACGACCACCTGGTCGCCCGGCGACTCCGAGTCCTCCCCCGCGACGTCACCGGCACCGGCGACATCGACGCTGCGCACGGCGTAGCCGTCGATCGCCGCCTGGTCGAAGCCGGGCAGCGCCTCCTCGCTGACCACGTCCTCGGCGCACAGGAGTCCCTGCGCCTCGGAGATCGCCACCCGAACCGGACGGGGTGCCACGGCAGCGGCGGTCACCCGCGTCAGCTGTTCCTCCACCGAGCGCACGCGCAACCTCCTCGTGTCTTCGCCGCCACCGCGCCGATCTACGAGGCTAGCGGCAATCCGGCCGCCGGGAACTCCGGACGCGCGCTCCGGGCCGGCCGCCTCGTCAGCAGTCGCAGTCCAGCCCGAGCCGTCCGACGAGCCAGTGCCGCAGTTCGGGGCCGTAGTCGTCGCGGTCGAGCGCCAGATCGACGCTCGCCTTGAGGTAACCGCCGGGGTTCCCGAGGTCGTGCCGGGTACCCCGGTGGACCACGACATGCACCGGGTGCCCCTCCTTGATGAGCAGCGCGATCGCATCCGTCAGCTGCAGCTCGCCGCCCTGACCGGGCGTGATGCGGCGCAACGCGTCGAAGATCGCACGATCGAGCACGTAGCGGCCGGCCGCGGCGTAGTGCGACGGCGCGTCGGCCGCGGCCGGCTTCTCCACCATCCCCTTGACCCGCATGACATTGGGATTGACAGCGTCCGGCAACTCCTCGACGTCGAAGACGCCGTACGCGCTGATCTGATCCTCGGGCACCTCGATCGCGCAGAGCACGGACCCGCCCCGCTTCAGCCGCACCCGCGCCATGATCTCGAGGACGCCGCGCGGCAACACCAGATCGTCCGGCAGCAGGACGGCGATCGCGTCCTCGTCGTCATCGAGCATCGATTCGACGCAACCGACCGCGTGGCCGAGTCCGAGCGGCTTCTTCTGGACGACCGAACGGACCTCGAGCAGCGACGGCGCGTTGCGCACCTTCTCGAGCATCACGTCCTTGCCGCGCTTCTCCAGCGTGTTCTCCAGCACCAGATCCTTGACGAAATGCGCGACGACGCCGTCCTTGCCCGGCGAAGTGATGATGAGCAGCCGCTCGGCGCCCGCACTCTTGGCCTCCTCGGCGACGAGTTCGATCCCGGGTGTGTCGACCACCGGCAGCAGTTCCTTCGGCACCGTCTTCGTCGCAGGCAGAAACCGCGTGCCGAGCCCGGCGGCGGGCACGACAGCCGTCCGCGGAATCGACGGCCCCGTATCGTCTGCGTCGTCGACGTAGGCTGATTCGGTCGTGGACATGCTGGACCTCTTTCCCGTGAGCGGTCTATCGCAGTGCGAGCGATCTGCCTTCGCCGTCAATGTACTGGCCTGCACCGACACCGCCCGGTAGGGCGCGGTCACCCCACGACGTCGAAAGTCCGCCCGTGCCGACATCTCCACCACCGTCACCGAATCCCTCCGGCGAGCCGCCCGCGTCGAAAGACGCATGGCGACAGCGCATCCGGGCCGACCGAACGGCGCGTCCGGCCGCGCGACGCCGGGCGGCCGGCGACGGCCTCATCGCTTTGGCCCCCGACGTCGCCGCGCTTGCGCGGCGCGCACGCGGCGGCCCGCCGGCACCCGATCCCGCGACACCGGACGGCCGGGCTGCGCCGCGCTCGCCCGACTCCGGCCGACGTCCCGTCATCGCCGCCTACGCCTCGGCTGCGGACGAGCCCGGGGACCTCCGCTGGCTCGACGCCCTGCGCCGCTACGCCCATGTCCTTCTACCCGTGGTCCCCGGTGGTCCGCCCGCCCCGCTGCGGTGGGGCGTCTACCGCGGCGCCGAGAGCCTCGAACGCGGACGTTTCGGCATCGCGCAGCCGCGTCTGACACTGCCGGACGCGCCTCGGCGCCCCCACCCGACGATCGACCTCGACCGCGCCGACCTCGTTCTCGTCCCGGCACTCGCCGTCGACCGCGCCGGCAGACGGCTCGGTCAGGGCGCCGGCTACTACGACCGCAGCCTGCCCGCCGCCGACCCGCGGGCCGCCCTGCTGGCCGTCGTGTTCGACGACGAGCTCGTCGACGTCCTGCCCTCTGACGCGCACGATTCACCGGTCCACGGCGCGCTCACGCCCAGCGGTCTCCGGATCTTCGCCGACGATCGGGAATGAGCAGGCCGGGCCGGTCGTTGGCACTCCTGCGGGGTGAGTGCCAGATCCGGGGTAGACTCCCCTGCGGCCGAGACAGTCCGATGGAGGTAACCGTGCCCACCTATGCCTATGCATGCACCGCGTGTGACCACCGGTTCGAGGCGTTTCAGGCGTTCACGGAGGACGCGCTGACGGCCTGCCCGGAGTGCACCGGACGGCTGCGCAAGCTGTTCAACAGCGTCGGCGTCGTCTTCAAGGGCAGCGGCTTCTACCGCACCGACAGCCGCGCCGGTTCGACGGGCAGCGAGCCCGCGGCGGCGACCTCGTCTTCGACATCGTCATCGTCGACCACCTCCTCGAGTTCATCGTCCACCACGTCGACGCCCGCCAAGTCGACCTCGGCCCCGGCGAAGCCCGCGCCTGTGAGCTGACGCGGCGATCTCGCCGAACTCACCGCATTCATCCACAGGCCCGGCCGCAGCGGGCCGTCGTGCGCCTCGAGGCGTCGTCCTCGCGTCCTAGCCTGCGGGCATGTTCACACGACGGAATTCAGCACGCCGGCCGGGTTCGGCGACCACCGGACTGACGGCCGCCTGGAGCGACCGCGTCCGGCACGCCCTGCGCCCCGGCTGGGCGCGCTCACAACTCGTTCGGCGCATCGTCGCGGCGCTGCTCGTCCTCGCCGCGGCCGCCGCGGGCGTCCGCGAACGGATCTCCGGCGACTGGCACGAGGTGGTGGTCGCCGCCACGGCGTTGCGTCCCGGCGCCCCCGTGACCGGCACCCAGGTGCGGACGGCGCGGCTTCCGCCGGACACCATCCCCGAGGGCGCACTCCGTGCGACCGCCGACGCCCTCGGCGCGACCGTCACCGGCCCCGTCACCACCGGCGAGGTGCTGACGACGGCCCGCCTGCTCTCGTCTCGCCTGCCCGAGAGACTCACCGGCGATCCACGAGCACGCCTCGTCCCCGTCAAGCCCGCCGACGACGCGGTCGCCTCCCTGCTCCGCGTCGGCGACGCCGTCGACGTCATCGCCGGAGCCGAGGAGCGCACCCGCGCCGGGCCGGCGCAGTCCGGCGCCGAGACACTGGCCGAAGGCGCGATCGTCGCCCTCGTCCCGGAGAACGCGCGGCCGGGGGGCGGACGGCACGCCCTCGTCCTGCTGGCGATGGGCCGACAAGAGGCCGCGGCCGTCGCCGCCGCGTCATTGACCCGCGCGCTGACGGTGGTGCTGCGCTGACCTCGGGACAGTAGACCTCAGCGGCGAAAGCGCGGCCCGCGCCGCGCGGTCACTCGGAGTCATCGGACGAGTGCCTTACGATCACCACGGCGGCATCGCCCCTGCACGGCTAGCGAAAGGCACGGCATGCTCAAGGGATTCAAGGACTTCCTGCTCCGCGGGAATGTCATCGACCTCGCGGTGGCGGTCGTGGTCGGCACCGCATTCACGGCGATCGTGACAGCATTCACGACAAACATCGTCAACCCACTCGTCGCCGCGCTCGGCGCGAATCCTCAGTACGGATTCGGCGTTCAATTGCGCAGCGGCGGCGACGTGGCGACATTCCTCAACCTCGGCGCGGTTCTCACGGCGATCATCAATTTCGTCATCGTCGCGGCGATCATCTACTTCGTCATCGTGGTGCCGTTCGAGAAGATCAAGCAGTTCACCATGACGGAGAAGGAGGCGGCACTCACGGAGGTGGAACTGCTCAAGCAGATCCGCAACATCCTCGCCGGCGAGTCCACCGATTCGATTCCGGCGGCCGAGGAGACGGCCCGCGCCGTCGCCCAGGGCGAGACGACGTCCTTCGACACGGTGTCGCGAGACGATCAGCTCGAAGCGACGCCGCCGCAGCCGTCGCAGCGTCCCGACCGGGCCGCGGAGCAGCAGCGACCTGAGTGGCTCGGATCCGGCCCGCAGCAGCCCACGGATCGGCCGGATGCACCGCAGCGCAGCGAGTGGTCCGACGGGCCGGCCGCGCCGCAGCGCCCGGACGCACCGCAGCGCAGCGAGTGGTCGGACGGACCGTCCGTGCCGCAGCGCCCGGACTGGGCGAGCGCTCCGCCGCCGCAGGCGCCGAACGGCCCGGGCTCGTCGCCGTTGCAGCCGGCGCCGTGGGAGCGCGGCGCACAGAACAGCCCGACCCCGAACGGCCCCTCGGGACCGCCCCCGAACGGTCCCGGCCTGTACGGACCGGGCGGACCACGATTCGGTGACGGCGCCCCGGGCGGACAGTCGTTCGGCGGACAGTTCGGCGGCGGGCCGAGCGGACCGGCAGGCGGCGGACCGCAGGGACCGCCGAACTTCGGCCCGTTCGGGCCGCCGAGCCAGCCGGGCACACCGGGTCAGCCGGGCTCATCCGGCCTGGCGGGACAGCACGGCCAGCCCGGACCGTCCGGGTCCCCGACGAGCCAGCACAGCTCGACCGGCCAGCACACTCCGCCGCCGTCGGGACCGCCGTCGCAGCCCTGGCTGCGGCCGGAGGGACTGCGTCCGGACGGACCGCAGCATTCCGATCGCGGCGACGGGCCCCGGCGGCCCGACGCGCCCCGCCCGGACGGCCCCCGTCCCGACGGACAGTCCGGCGGTCGCCACAGCCAGTAGGGCCGGATCGCCGCCACGACAAGACATCGCCCGCCCTCGAGATCGGAGGGCGGGCGATGTCGTTGCCGGGACCGCGTTTCAGCGGTGAGACCGTCAGCCGTGGTGGGGCGGACGGTTACGGCGGTAATACTCGTCGGCGGCCGCGTCCGGCGAGGCGATGTCGCCCCAGCCGACATCACGATCGTCCGGAGCACGGACGTCGTCGCCGAAGATCTCCGCCAGCCGCCGGCGGGCATCCGGTCCGACGCCGCGAGCGTCCACGCCCGGGGCGTCGCCGGTGCGGCGCGGCGCGTCGTCAGGCGTCGAGGCCACTGATCTCCTCGACGAGATGACGCGCCATCGGCGAGAGCGTCGCCATGCCGTCGCGCACCGCGGCGCGGCCCGGCGCCAGATTGATCACGACGGTCTGACCCGACACTCCGGCGACACCGCGGGAGAGCCCCGCGTCGACGGCCCCGGCCGCGAGCCCGGAGGAGCGCAGCGCCTCGGCGATGCCGTTGAGACGCCGGTCGAGCAGCGGCTCGGTCGCCTCGGGAGCGATGTCACGCACCCCGACCCCGACGGCGCCGACCGTCAGCACCAGATCGACACCGCCGATGACCGCGGTGTTGATCGCGTTGCGCAGATCGACCTCGTCCTGCTCGACCACCACGACGGCGTCGACGGCGAACCCGGCCTCCCCGAGCAGCTCACTGACGAGTTCCCCGGTGGTCGACTCGGCGCCGTGCGCGATGCGGTCGTCGACGAGGACGACAAGCGCCCTTCCTACCTCTGTCGACATATCCATCCTTTCCCTCAGAACTCAGCGATTCCGCAAGCTCCATCGCCCCGGAACCCAGCGGCTCCGCAAGCCCATCGCCCCGGAACCGCGGGGTTCCGGGGGCTCTTCATCGCCCCAGAGCCCCGCGGTTCCGCCGGGACAGCATTCTCACCCTAACGGTCGTGTCATCGCTCGAGTCGGCCGAGCGTCACCTCGGCGGTCCGCGGCGCGCCGCCGCCCTGTGTGTACGTGATCTGCACCTTGTCGCCGACGCGGTAGGAGCGGATCGCCGCGACGAGCGCGTTGCCGGAGCCGATGACGCGGTCGCCGACCTTCGTGATGACGGCCCCCGCGCGAATCCCGGCCTGATCGGCCGGCCCGCCGGGCGCGACCTCCGAGACGGGCGCGCCGCCGGTCGGGGCCGTCGCGCCGCCGACCGTCGCACCGAGCGCGGCGTGCGTCGCACGGCCGGTGTCCTGCAGTTCCTTCGCGATGCGCATCGCCTGGTCGATCGGGATCGCGAAGCCGAGTCCGATCGACCCCGCCTCACCGCTGCCCGTACCGGGCACCGTCTTGATCGCCGAGTTGATGCCGATGAGCGAACCTTCGGCATTGAGCAGCGCACCACCCGAGTTGCCGGGGTTGATCGCGGCGTCGGTCTGGATCGCCTCGAAGATCGAGCCCTGGTCGTCACTGCCACCGGACGTCGCGACCGGCCGGTTGAGCGCGCTGATGATCCCGCTCGTCACGGTTCCCGGCAGACCGAGCGGCGAGCCGATCGCGATGACCCCCTGCCCCACCTGCAGGTTCGCCGAGGCGCCGAGCGTGATGGGCTGCAATCCGGTCCGGCTGACCTTGATGACGGCGATATCGGACACGGGGTCGCCGCCGACGAGCGTCGCCGGCGCCGTCGTCTGATCGTTGAACATGACGGTGATGCGGGCGTCGCCGCCGCCGAGCGCGATGACGTGGTTGTTCGTCACGATCGTGCCGTCCGCGCTGATGATGACGCCCGAGCCGGTGCCCTGCGTCGTGCCCGTGCGCGTCGAGATCGACACGACGGACGGCAGCGCGCGCGACGCGACGTCCGAGACGGAGCCGGCCGGGGCGGCAGGCGGCTGGTTGGTGTTGACGATCGATGACGGGTTGCTCTGATACAACGTCGCGAATGCGACGAAGCTGAGCGCACTCGCCAGCAGAGCGGCGACCGCGACGATGACGATGAGCATCCCGACGCCGACACCGCGGCGTGGAGCCCGCTCCGGCGCCGCGAGCGCAAGAGCCCCCTGACCTGCGGGAACAGGCGCCCCGGTGGCGAATCCATCGCCGTGGGTACCGAAACCCTGCGTGCCGAAACCCTGCGTGCCGTGAGTCGGTGTGCCCGGCCCCTGTCCGGCGGCGCCGGGGCCCGGATGGCCGCCGGGGCCGGCGTATCCCGCCGGTCCGCCGACGTGACCGCCGTGCGGATAGGGCGCCGGCTGCCCGTACGGGTGCCCGGCGCCGGGCACCGACGGCGCTCCCGGCTGCCCCGGCCCGTACGGCGACGTCCCGTATTGCCCCTGCTGCTGCCCGTATTGCCCCTGCTGCTGCGCAGTACCGTGCTGCGCCGTGCCATGCGGCCCCTGCGGCGCGTGCCCGTGCCGACCTTGCGGCCCCGGGCCGTACGGTCCCTGCCACGCCGGGCCGTTCTGCCCGGCCGGGGCAGGCTGGCCGGCCGGGGCAGGCTGGCCGGCCGGGGCCGACTGGCCGGCCTGGGCATGCTGGCCCGCTTGGGCGTGCTGCCCCGTCGACCCGTACCCGGGCTGACCCGCCGACGCCGGCTGCCCCACCTGCGCATGCTGTCCCGTCGACGCCTGCCAGGGCTGGTCGCCGGGGTGCCCGCCGGGCCCGTATCCGCGGTCGGACGGCCCCTGCCAGGTCCGGTAGCCGTCGGGCCCGGACACACCCGGCACCGCCTGCTCCGCAGCCGCCTCGCCGCCGGCCGCCGAACCGCCGGGCGCCTCGCCGCCAGCCGCCGAACCGCCGGGCGCCGAACCGCCGGGCGTCACGCCATCGGCCGCTGAACCGCCCGGACCCGCCGTGTCGCTCGTCATACCGCCCGACGCAGGCCCGGGCTCACCGGACGCCGCGCCCGGCGCCGTCTCCCCCACGGCGCCGTTCGGCTCGTCCCGAGTGCCCTCGCCGGACCCGCCCTGCGGCCGATCGTCGTCGTTCATGGCTCAACCCCTGTCTCAAGTCCACCCGTCCACCCGGGCCCGGCACCCAGCCTGCAGACGCCGCCTGGGAATCTGCTGCGAGTCCGATATCAGTTTCCTTGGCCGTTCCCGACGGTCCGCACACGCTCGTCTCCGGGCACACCGGAGCCGGGCAGCACGATCCTGATGAGTGCCCCACCGGACAACGACTCCTCGGCCGAGACGGTTCCACCGAGGCGCTCGACCGACTGTTTGACGATCGCGAGCCCCAGCCCCGAACCCGGCATCGACCGGGCGGCCGTCGTCCGATAGAAGCGATCGAAGACCAGTTCGCGCTCGCTCGGATCGATGCCCGGCCCCGCGTCGGCGATGCACAACTCGGCGACGCGCACACCCGTCTGCTCCAGCCGGACGTCCACGAGTCCGCCGGACGGGCTCCATTTCGCGGCGTTGTCCAGCACGTTGAGGACGGCCCGCGCCAGCGGCGCCGCCTCCCCGTACACGAACCACGGCGTCGCGGTGACGGTGAACTCGACGTCCGCCCGCCGCCGCCGGGCGCGTTCCAGCTGCCGCAGGACGAGGTCTTCGACGTCGATCTCCTCGCGCACGTACGTCGGCTGATCGTCGCGGGCGAGATCGACGAGATCGCCGACCAGCTGCGAGAGCTCCTCGATCTGGGCGAGGATGTCCTGCCGAAGATCGGTCATGTCAGATTCCGCCAGGGTCGGCGCGCCCGGCCGGCTGCTGGCGATGAGGAGTTCGATGTTGGTGCGCATCGAGGTCAGCGGCGTCCGCAGCTCGTGGCCGGCGTCGGCGACGAGCCGCCCCTGTCTCTCCCGGCTCTCCGTGAGCGCCCGGAGCATCGTGTTGAAACCGACGGTCAGTTTGGCCAGCTCGTCGTCGCCGGTCACCGGGATAGGACGCAGGTCGTCGGTGCGCGCGACGCGTTCGACGGCCCGCTGCAACCGCGCGACCGGCCGCAGCCCGCCACGTGCGACGACCGTACCGGCGACGGCGGCGAGGATGATCCCGCAGCCGCCGACGATGATGAGCACCCCGGCGAGCCCGCGCACGACGGCGTCGGTGTCGGCGAGCGAACGTTCGACGACGATCGCGTCGTGGCCCAGCTTGCGCGCGTAGATCCGCCGGTTGTCGACGGTGCGGATCGACTCGGTGCGCTGTCCGCGCAGTACGGCCAGCTCGGGCTCGCCGATGGCGGTGAACTGTCGGGCGGTGATGAAGAGCTGCTCGGGCGCCTCGTGAAAGTACAGCGCGTCGGCGCCGGCGACGTTGACCTCGGCGAACGATCCGGGAATCATGATCGGCGGCCGGGACGCGTAGTAGGCGGCCGCACCCTTGAGCTCCTCGTCGACACCGGCGTAGCTCGCACGGAAGATGACGCCGTACGCCGCGACGCCCATCGCGACCATCGAGACGCCGACGACCGCCGCCGCGAGCAGCGTCACCCGCCAGCGAAGCGAGATCGTGCGGGTCAGCGGTATCGGATCGCGCATCTGCCCCGGGGACCGGTCACCCCCGCGATCACCGACGCCGGCGGTGCGGTCGCCGATCACGGCGGCGATTCGCGCAGCACGTAGCCGACGCCGCGGACGGTGTGGATGACGCGCGGCTCGCCCTCGGCCTCGGTCTTGCGCCGCAGGTAGCCGACGTACACCTCGAGCGCGTTGCCGGACGTCGGGAAGTCGTAGCCCCAGACCTCCTCCAGGATGCGCGTGCGCGAAAGCACCCGCCGCGGATTGGCCATGAGCATCTCGAGCAACGAGAACTCGGTGCGGGTGAGGCTGATCGCACGGCCGTCGCGCGTCACCTCACGGGTCGACTCGTTGAGCGTCAGATCACCGAACTCGAGGGTCTCGGCGTCGAGCGAGAGGTCTGGGCCGGCACGTCGCATGAGCGCCCGCAATCGGGCGAGCAGTTCCTCCAGCGCGAACGGCTTGGCCAGATAGTCGTCGGCACCGGCGTCGAGGCCGCTGACCCGCTCGGACACCGAATCGCGGGCGGTGAGGACGAGGATCGGCAGGTCGTCGCCCGTGCTGCGGAGCCGGCGGCACACCTCGAGGCCGTCCAGCCGCGGCATCATGACGTCGAGCACGACGGCGTCCGGACGCGAACCGCTGATCGCCTCCAACGCCTGCGCCCCGTCGTCCGCGGTGGCGACCGTATAGCCGTTGAATGTGAGCGAGCGCCGCAGCGACTCGCGGACGGCGCGGTCGTCGTCCACGACGAGGATGTGCATGGTTGTCCTTCTTACCGCCCCGCCCTGTGATCGTGCTGAGGGTTCCGATCGTGGGACGGATCTCACCCCGGCGCACCGGCACACGACAAAAGGCCGGCCGTCACGAGGACGGCCGGCCTGACGTCGATCTATCGGTCACCGGACGGCTCGGAGCGAGCGCCGGCGACCGACCGGTGGACCGACCGACCTAGCGGCGGTCGAGGTCGATGAGGCCGAGGCGGACGGCCTTGACGAGCCGCCGCGGGATCCGCTGCGGCTGACCGCCGACCTTCACCTCGACGAGCTGCGGGTTGTCCGCCTTCCACTGGGACCGGCGGCTGCGGGTGTTGGACCGCGACATCCGACGCTTGGGAACTGCCATGCTTCGCCTCTACTCACTCTCTTGTGGTTCGCGCCCGGCCGGGCGCACGCGGCGTCCGTAGCGGCGCTCGAACCGTTGCACTCGCCCGGCCGTATCCATCACGCGCAGTTCTCCCGTCCAGAAGGGGTGGGAGTCCGCGGTGACATCGACAACCACAAGAGGATAGCGGTTCCCGTCCTCCCAATCCAAAGTGACGGCACTCGTAGCCGTCGACCTGGTGAGAAAGGTGACGCCGGTGTTGGCGTCGCGGAACAGCACGGGGTGGTAGGCGGGGTGGATTCCGGTCTTCATCATCGCTCCTCATCGGTGTGGTCGCCGTCGGTGCCGACGGGCGCCGGCTCGTCGTCGCGGCAGGGGTCGGTGTGGAACTCACCGAACGGGTTGGGCCAGGCCCGCCAGGCGCGTTCGCCGAGGGCGAGCTCGGCGTCGTCGAGCAGAGCCTCGCGCAGGGCGGCGTCGATCACCGCCGGATCGGCGCCGTGGCAGACGAGCGATACGGCCTGGTGACGGTCGCCGAAGAGCCCGTGCCAGCGCAGCGCGGCGAACGCGAGCCGATCGGCCGACTGCGCGTCCCGCTCGGCGTCGCGCATGGCGGCCAGCCAGCGTCCGACGTCGGCGAACCGCATCCCGCCGCCCGCCGACTCCAGCCACAGCACGCTGTCGGGCGCCGCCGCGACCCACACCCGCCCGCGAGCGGCGACGACGCCGTCGAGCAGCACATCGACGGCCTCGTGCAGCCGCGTCGGGTGGAACGGCCGCGTCGCCGTGAAGTGATGCACGACCACGCCGTTCTCCGATTCGAGCGGCGGCGTGCCGCGCAGCAGCGGACCGTGCGGATCCGTCGCGGCGCCGCGTCGGGCGTCGGCGGGCAGCGTGCGCAGCAGCGTCTCGACGCCGTCGACGCCCCAGCCGACGCGGGCGGTGGGCGCGAGCCTGCGCACGATCGCGGCGAGCGTGCCGTCGCCCCACGGCGCGACCCCGGCATCGGTGACGAGGACGACGTCCGCGAACTCGACGTGGCCGACGACGAGTTGGGCGACCGTGCGCTCGTCATCCGCGTGGCCTCCGCCGATGCCGCGCTCGGCGGCCTCCTCGTCGCCGAGTGCGTCGGCGACCCAGCTGCGGGCGTCGACAGCACCGACGACGCCGACGATCTCGACGTCGCGAGCGGCCGGCGCGTCCACCATGCCGGGGCCGCCGACGACGGTGTGCTCGATCGCGAAGCACACCCGCTCGGCCTCGAAGGCCTGGTCGAGCGCGAGCACGATGCGCCCGACGTCCTCGCGCCGGTGCAGCGCGCGCAACAGCGGCAGAAGGTCGTCCCGCAGCGCGCAGGACAGGCAGCCGTGTTCCAGCTCGACGACGCCGCCGACCGTGTCGTCCCGGCCCGGGGCGACGGTGCGCAGCGTGCGACCCACGAGGCCGTCGTCGACGGCCGCGAGGTCGTGCCGCACGACCACGGTCGCGCCGCCGCCTGCCGGGGGCGCCGCGAGCCGCTCCACGGCCTGAGCCGACGGCCCCGCGAGCCCGGTCACGACGATGAGCGGAGTACGGGCCGACGGATCTCGGCGATTCACGAGGCAGACCTCCATATCGACAACGGTTGTCATTAACAGCGTCCGAGAGTAGCGTGGCCGCGTCCACTTGTCGACAACGATTTTCATTTGGAGGAGATGTGTCCGCCCGCTGCCAGCTCACCGGGAAACAGCCCGGCTTCGGCAACGCCGTCTCGCACAGTCATCGCCGCACGCGCCGACGGTTCAACCCGAACATCGTCACCAAACGCTACTTCCTGCCCAGCGAGGGACGCACCGTCCGGCTGCGGCTCGCCACCAGCGCCGTCAAGACGATCGATCGCATCGGCGTCGAGGCCGCCGTCGCCCGTATCCGCGCCCGCGGGGAGAAGGTCTGATGGCGCGCAACGAGCTCCGTCCGATCGTCAAACTCCGGAGCACCGCGGGCACCGGCTACACGTACGTCACCCGCAAGAACCGCCGCAACGACCCCGACCGCATGGTGCTGCGCAAATACGACCCGGTGGTGCGGCGCCACGTCGACTTCCGAGAGGACCGCTGAATGGCCACCAAGGCGAAGATCGCCGCCGACGAACGACGCAGGGCCGTCGTGGCCCGATACGCCGAACGCCGCCGCGAACTCAAGACGATCATCGGCCGACCGAGCACGACGCCCGCCGCACGCGAGGCCGCGCTGCGCGAATTGCGTGCGCAACCGCGGGACGCGAGCCCGACGCGGCTGCGCAACAGAGACAGCGTCGACGGCCGGCCGCGCGGCTACATCGGCAAGGCCGGTATATCGCGCATCCGCTTCCGGCAGATGGCCCACGCGGGCGAGTTGCCCGGCATCTCGAAGGCCAGCTGGTGACGCCCCGCGGAAAGCGCCGCGGCGCGGCGCCCCGCAAACCCAAGTCGAACCCGCTGGCCGGCGCCCAGCACATCGACTACAAGGACACCGAGCTGTTGCGCCGGTTCATCTCCGATCGCGGACGGATCCGGGCGCGATCGGTCACGGGGCTCGAGCCGCGGCAGCAGCGGAACGTCGCGACGGCCATCAAGAACGCCCGGGAGATGGCGCTGCTGCCCTATCGCTGAACTGACCGACCAGTACCTGTCGCCCAGCGGGCGGAAGCGACCATATGCGTCGCGTCCGCCCGCTGGGCGACAGGTTACGGTCACGGGGTGATGGGGAACGGCAGGTGATCGGGGTCGCGCACGGTTTTGCGATCATCACCGTCATCGTCCTCGTCGGCTGCGTCCTCGGCCGAACCCGCGTTCTCGGCGAGAACGCCCAGCTCACGCTCTCCCGGCTCACCTTCTACGTCTCCACACCGGCACTGCTCTTCGGCGTTCTCGCCGAATCCGACTTCTCCACCGTCTTCTCCTGGACGCTCGTACTCGCGGCCGTCAGCGCCGCGGCGACCGGCGCGATCTACCTGCTCGCCGCGAAGCTGTGGCTGCGCCGCCCGACGCCGGACGCGATCATCGGCGGGCTCGCGACGTCTTACGTCAACAGCGCCAATCTCGGGCTCCCCATCGCGACCTACGTCCTGCACGACACCTCGGTCATCGCGCCGCTGCTGCTGTACCAGATCGTCGCGTACGGACCGCTCGCGGTCACCGTGCTCGACATCTCGACGTCGCCGGTCCGCGTATCCGGACTCGCGTTGGCGCGGCGGGCCGTCGGCTCCTCGCTGCGCAACCCGATCGTCGTCGCGGCGGCCCTCGGCCTCTTCGTCGCGCTGACCGACCTCCAGCCGCCGTCGGCACTGCTCGAACCGGTACGGCTCATCGGCGAGATGGCCGTGCCCGGCGCGCTCCTCATCTTCGGCATCGCCCTGATGGACAGTCCGGTGCTGCGTCGCGACAGTCCGCGGGTCGACGTGGCGCTGGCCTCGGCGCTCAAGCTTCTCGTCCAGCCGCTCATCGTCTTCCTGCTCGCCCGCTACGCGATCGGTGAATCCGGGGAACAGCTCTACGCGGACGTCATCCTCGCCACCCTGCCGACGGCGCAGACCGTCCTCGTCTACGCCACGCACTATCAGCGCGGCATGGTGCTGGCCCGCGACACCGCGTTCGTCACGACGGTCGGCGCGATCCCGGCGATGCTGCTCGTCTCGGCGTTCTTGTCGGCCTGACACGCGCCCGCTCGCGCACGGCGGGGTTCGTCCAGCGCGGTGGACGACATCGTCTGTTCGACCGACACACCCCGCCCGACGTATTCACGCGTCCGGCGTAATACCGGTGTGGTGTCGGCTACGGCTTGGTCATGCACAGCGTCCGCACACAGGATCGATTCACTCCACATCGATCCTTGGGAAGGACCACCTCCTCGTGAAGACCTCCACTCGACTCGCCGGTGTCACCGGCGTCGCGACCGTCGCCGCAGCCACGGCCGCGATCCTGCTGGGCACCGGAACCGGCAACGCCGATCCGATCACCGTCGTCAATACGCCCGGCGCAGGCAAGATCACGTCGACAGTGACGAACATGCCCGCGGATGCGGAGTCCTGCAAGAGTTCGGCGGGCGACCTGAACGCGCCGGACGGCACGCCCCTCGTCGAATCCCCGGTCGTCGCAGTCGCAGAAGGCAAGGCCACCCTCGTCATCTCGCCGTTGCAGCCCGGCACCTACCTCGTTATCGTCGAATGCAAGCCGGTGGGCGGCGGATACGGCGCCGTGGCCGACGAAGAGGAGATCGTCGTCACCGAGGCACCGCCGACGACCACGCCGACCACCACCACCCCCAAGCCGAATCCGTGGGGCAGTCTCGGCGACATCGGTACCGGCAGCCTCGGCGGCTGACGGTCCCCCCGCTCGATCAGTCCCTGTGGAAGGACCACCCTTCGTGAAGATCTCTGCTCGGCTCGCAGGCGTCACCGGCGTCGCGACCGTGGCCGCCACCGCCGCCTCGATCCTGTTGGGCGCCGGCGTCGGCCACGCCGCCCCCGGCTTCGACCATCAGCCCGGCCCCGGCAAGATCACGACGACGGTCACGGCCGTCCCGTCATACCTGGCGGGCTGCTACAGCCGCGCGTTGAACGAGACCGTCCTCGTGAGGTCCCCGAAAGTCGATCCTGATGCAGAGCACGGCGTCACGCTCGTCGTGTCACCCCTGGAGCCCGGCACCTACACGGTGTCCGTCTTCTGCGGAGTGGAAGGTGTATCGGAACTGATGCTCGACGAGACCTCGGGCATCGTCGTCACCGAAGCGACACCGACCACACCGAATCCGTGGGGCAGCCTGGGCGACATCGGTACCGGCAGTCTCGGCGGCTGAGAGAACACCGGACCGACGACTCGGCCGGCCGTCAACGGCGCAGATAGTCGCCGACGACGGCCGCACCGAGGCCGTCGAGCGTCGGCGCGACGACGCGCCCGCCCACCCGGCGGGCGACAGCGTCGAGGAAACGGGCGAGTGCGGGCTCGTCGCCGAGCCGGAAGAACGTGATGCGCGCGCCGAGGCGGGCGAGGTCGTCGAGTTCGCGGATCGTGGCCGCGATGGTCTCGCGCAGCGGCGGATACCAGAAGATCGACTCCCCGTCCGGCTCGCGGTGCGCGGTCGGTTCGCCGTCGGTGACGATGAGGACGACCGGGGTCGTACCGGGGTGTCGCCGCAGGTGGCGTCCCGCGAGCAGTAGCGCGTGGTGCAGGTTGGTGCCCTGGGTGCCGTCGTGGTCGAGCGCCGCGAGCTCGTCCGCGTCGTAGCGCTGCGCGTCGCGGCCGAAGCCGATGAGTGCGAGCTCGTCGGAGCGGAACCGGGTCTGCACCAGGTGGTTGAGCGCAAGCGCCGTCCGCTTCATCGGCACCCAGCGGCCCTCGACGAGCATCGAGAACGACGTGTCGACGAGCAGCGCGACGGCCGCCTTGCTGCGCGCCTCGGTCTCGGCGACGACGACGTCGTCGACCTGCAGGCGGACGCCCCGTGACGCGTCGGCACCTGTCGCCGCGACGCGCGCGACGGCGTTGCCGACGGTCCGCGTGACGTCCCACGGCTCGGTGTCACCGAAACGCCACGGCCGGCTCGCGCCCGTCGGCTCGGCCGAGGCGCCCGCCCGGCTCGACAGCCGCTCGCCGCCGCCGAGTTCCGCCGCGATATCACGCAGGATCGTCTCCCCGAGCCGGCGCATCGCCGCCGGTGAGAGCCGCAGCGCGCCGTCGGGCGCCCGGTCGAGCAGGCCGCGCTCGCGCAGTTCACGGTCGAGCCGCGCCAGGTCGGACGCGCGGCGCGCCGCCTCCGGACCGAGCTGCCGGGCAAGCGCATCGAGGTCGACGTCCGCGAGCGACGCCCCGGGATACTGCTGCGACAGTTGTTCGGCCAGCGCATCGAGATCGGCGACGTCGGCCAACGCGGCCGTCACCTCCCCCATCGACATCGCCGCCTGCCCGTCGGCGGATTCGCTTCGGCCCCAGTCGAATCCGGGACGCGCCTGGCGCAACTCGGCGTCGAGACCGGCGAGCGCGGACATGAGGCCGTCGCTGCCGAACGCCTGCTGCGCGAGCTGATCGAGCTCGGCCCGCTGCTCGGGCGTCAGCGAATTGCGGAACGCCTGCGCCGCCGCGGCGCGCCGGGCGAGCGCGTCGATGAGCTCGTCGAGCGTCTGAGGCTGCTCCGGGAAGTGGTGACCGTGCCGCGTCATGAACTCGTCGAAATCCTGCTCGGACGCCTCCCCGCGATTGTGCTTGGCGACGAGATCGCGCAGGTCGGCGAGCATCTGCGCGATCTCCGCGCGGTCGGCGTCGGTGGCGCCCTCGAGGGCCTGCTTCATCCCCGCGAACCGCTGATCGAGCAGCTCACGCCCCATGAGTTCGCCGATCTTCGCGTACGTCGCCGCGGCCTCCGGGCTGCGCCAGCGATAGTCCGTGAGCTCGGTGACGGCGGCGGCGGTCGACGGCGACAGCTCGGCGAGGGTGAACTCGGCGAAACGGGCGGCGTCGTCGAGATCGCGAGCGAGACGCTTGCGCTCGGTGAGCACGGCCTCGTCGAGCAGCTTCTTGATCTCGTCGAAGGTGCCCTCCAGGTTCGCGTCGGCGAGCCGCTCCCGGCGCCGGCGCAGCACGTCGCGGCGCAGCGCGTCGAGACCGTCGCGATCGCCGAGCCCGCGGCGCAGCAGCTCACGCAGAGCCGTCGACGCCGACGCGCCACCCATGACGTCGTCGCCGATCTCCCGCAGCGCGGCCGTGACGTCGACGGGCGGCGCCAGCGGGTCCGGGCCGCCGGTGTAGCGGGAGTAGCGCGAGAAACGGCGCGGCACGTCAGCCCCCGTACACCGCGCGGCCGGGAGCGCCTGACCGCTTGTCGACCTTGCGTGTCAGATACAGCGCTTCGAGGGCCAGCTCGGCGGCCGCGGCGCGCTCGCCGTCGGTGCCGGCGTCGAGCTTGGCGGCGAGCGCGTCCACCGTGCCGGCGGCGGCCGCGAGCGCCCCGAGCAGTTCGGTCGCCGCGACCGATTCGCCCGTCTCCACCGGATGCCCGCTCGCGAGCAGGGCGACGATCGGCGCCAGATCGACGCCCGAGAGCCGGCGCGACGCCGTCTCGGCGATCGCCCGGCGCAGCAGATGGTCCATCACCTCCAGCTCACGGCCCGATTCCGTCGACTCGAACTCGACCTTGCCGCGCAGTACCTCGGGCAGTTCGGCGAGGTCGATCGGCCGCGCGATGGCGACGTCCTCGCCGAGCAGCACCGACCGGCGCAGCGCCGCCGCGGCGGCCGTCTCCGTCGCGGCGATCGCGAAGCGCGCCGAGACGCCCGAACGCTGATCGACCGCGGGACTGTCCCGGACGCCCCGGGTGAACCGCGCGATGACCTCGACGAGATACTTCGGCACGGCCGCGACGAGGTGGGACTCCTGCTCGATCATCGCGATCTCGTCGGCCAGCTCCAGCGGGTAGTGCGTGCGGATCTCGACGCCGAAGCGATCCTTGAGCGGCGTGATGATGCGGCCGCGATTGGTGTAGTCCTCCGGGTTGGCACTCGCCGCCAGATAGACGTCGAGCGGCAGCCGCAGCGTGTAGCCGCGGATCTGGACGTCCCGCTCCTCCATGACGTTGAGCATCGCCACCTGGATGCGTTCGGCCAGGTCGGGCAGCTCATTGATGACGCAGATGCCGCGATGGGCGCGCGGGATGAGACCGAAATGGATCGTTTCGGGGTCGCCGAGATGCCGGCCCTCGGCGACCTTCATCGGGTCGACGTCGCCGACGAGATCGGCGACGGACGTGTCCGGCGTCGCCAGCTTCTCCGTATAACGCTCGCTGCGGTGCAGCCACGCGACCGGCAGCTCGTCGCCCAGTTCGGCCGCCCGGCGGTGGCTCTCGGGCGTGATGGGGCGGTAGGGGTGCTCGGCGAGCTCGGCGCCGGCGATGACCGGCGTGTACTCGTCCAGGAGATTGACGACGCTGCGCAGCAGTCGCGTCTTGCCCTGCCCTCGTTCACCGAGGAGGACGGGGTCGTGACCTGCGAGGATGGCGCGTTCCAGCTGCGGCAACACCGTCTCGTCGAAGCCGACGATCCCCGGCCAGGGATCGCGGCTCTCCCGCAGCGCCGTCAACAGGTTGTCGCGCAGCTCCTCGCGGACGCTCTTCGCGACGTGTCCGGAGGCTTTGAGCTGGGCCAGTGTGGTGGGTCGACTCACCCGCTCCACGGTACGACGCGGCATCGCGATGCGCCTCGGCGACAGAATCCCGTTTCGGCTTAAGCGCTGGATATCAGCGAAACAAGGCGTCCACCGCGCCGGAGGAACCCCGGTTGACGTCCGTCGCAACGGACCACACGATCGATTCGCCATCAATCCACGGAAGGACGAATCATCGTGAAAACCTCCACTCGACTCGCCGGCGTCACCGGCGCGGCCGCCACGTGTGCCGCCACGGTCGCGGTCCTGCTGGGCTCCGGGACCGCCAACGCCATCGAGGTCGACGTCGACCACACACCGGGCCCCGGCAAGATCACGACGACACTGGGGCGCTTCCCGGCGGTACTCACCGACTGCTACAGCCACGTCGTGGGCAACGGCGTCGACGTCAAGTCGTCGCCCGTGACACCCGACGCCACGGGCAGCGCGACACTCGTCGTATCACCATTGCAACCCGGCACCTACGACGTGTCCGTGCGCTGCTGGTACGCCGCGGAGAGCAGGGAGTTCCCCATCGGAGGGGCCATGGAGGTCACCGTCACGCAGGCGCCGCCCAAGCCGAATCCGTGGGGCAGCCTGGGCACCGGCAGCCTCGGCGGCTGACGGCCGGCTTCCCCGCAAGCGCGCAGGCACGGTCGAGGGTCTGAAGCCCTCGCCCGGACGCCTCCTATGCGCCGGCGCCGAGGACCTCGAAGGTGTGCTTCTTCGTCGCCGGCGTCCCGCCGCCGGGCGGGGTAATCGAGATGGCGACGGTGAATTTGCCGGGTGATTTGATTCTGATGCTGTCGCCGGGGCTCGAACTCGTGCACGAATCGGAACGCCGACGCTCGTTCACTCCGGGACCGGTGAGGTCGGCGACGACGATGCAATCCGAGGACGTCAGATCGCCGTTCTCACCTTTGGACCGCCACGAGAACCGGATACTGAGCCCGCCTGAGGTGAGCTGATATCGCTCAGGGCCCACACGAGTCCCGTACGCGGTGTTCTGGGTCTCGATCTCGATAGCCCGGATCGCCTTCGTCAACTCCACCGACGACGACGCAGCGCCGCTCGCGTCCGCATCGACGGCCGACGTACTCGGCGACGTCGACCCGGAGGCCGGGACCGTCGACGTCACCGTCTCCTTGACCGTGACCGTCGACGCCTCCTGCGCCGTGTCCTTCGAACACCCCGCCGCCGCTACGACGGCGACCGCCGCGAGGACGCCCGCTCCGACCCGAACCAGCTTCATCAGACCTCCAGACGACACACCAGCAACTCGCTCCCCATCCAAGTGGATCGAGCGAGCTCGGCATATCGTCTGAACGAGCTAATCGACGCGGCGCCCGGAAGTCGACCGCGCCGGTGCCCAGGGCGTCGACCGCGGCTCAGTGGGCGAAGTGGCGGGCTCCCGTGAAGTACATCGTCACGCCCGCGGCCTCGACGGCGGCGATCACGTCGGCGTCGCGGATCGAGCCGCCCGGCTGGACGATCGCCCGGATGCCGGCGTCGATGAGCTTCTGCGGGCCGTCGGCGAAGGGGAAGAACGCGTCGGACGCGCACACCGTGCCGACCACGCGATCGCCGGCCCGAGTGATGGCCAACTGAGCCGAATCGACGCGGTTGACCTGACCCATGCCGACGCCGATGGACGCGCCGTCGGCGGCGAGCAGGATCGCGTTGGACTTCACGGCTCGGCACGCGCGCCAGGCGAACTCGAGATCGGCGAGGGTCGCGGCGTCGGCGGCGGGGCCGGCGGCGAGCGTCCAGTTCGCCGGGTCGTCGCCCGGGGCGTCGACGGCGTCGGCGCGCTGCACGAGCAGGCCGCCCGAGACCGGCCGGACGTCGTCGCCGCCGCGGACGGGCGCATCGGCGACGAGGATGCGCAGGTTCTTCTTGCGGGAGAGCACCTCGACGGCGCCGTCTGCGTAGCCGGGCGCGACGATGACCTCGGTGAAGATCTCGGCGACCTGCTCGGCCATCGCGACGCTGACCTCGCGGTTCGCCGCGATGACGCCGCCGTAGGCGCTCACCGGGTCGCAGGCGTGCGCCTTGCGATGCGCCTGCGCGACGTCGGCGCCGACGGCGATGCCGCACGGATTGGCGTGCTTGATGATCGCGACGGCCGGCCCGGCGTGGTCGTACGCGGCGCGATGCGCGGCGTCGGCGTCGGTGTAGTTGTTGAAGCTCATCTCCTTGCCGTGCAGCTGACGCGCCTGCGCGAGGCCCGCGCCGCCCGGCTCGACGTACAGCGCCGCCGCCTGGTGCGGGTTCTCGCCGTAACGCAGCGTCGTCGAACGCTGCCAGGTCGCGCCGCGCCAGCTGGGCAGTTCAGCGTCCTCGACGACGTCCGTCAGCCAGGAGGCGACGGCGACGTCGTAGTCGGCGGTGTGCCGGAACGCCTTGGCGGCGAACGCCTTCCGCTCGGCGAGGGTGAAGCCGTCGCCGGCTGCCGCGGCGGCGACCGCGGCGTAGTCGGCCGGATCGACGACGACCGTCACCGACGGGTGGTTCTTCGCGGCGGCGCGCACCATCGACGGCCCGCCGATGTCGATCTGCTCGACGCACTCGTCCTCGCTCGCGCCGGACGCCACCGTCTCGCGGAACGGGTACAGGTTGACCACGACGAGCGAGAACCGTTCGACGCCCAGCTCGGCCAGCTGCGCGACGTGGTCGGGCTTGCGCGTGTCGGCGAGGATGCCGGCGTGGACGCGCGGGTGCAGCGTCTTGACCCGGCCCTCCAGGCACTCCGGAAACCCGGTCAGCTCTTCGACCGGCGTCACCGGGATGCCGGCGGCGGCGATGACCTTGGCCGTCGACCCCGTCGAGACGAGCGAGACGCCGGCCTCGTGCAGCGCGGCGGCGAGCTCGGGCAGCCCGGTCTTGTCGTAGACGCTGATGAGCGCGCGGGTCGCGGCGAAGCTCTGCGTTGAGGTGGGCACGTGTCCGGTCACGGTCGGTGGGCCTTTCGTCCGTCGATGACGACGCCGTGGGTGACGACGTCGGCGATGGTCTCCGCGAGCAGCTCGCGTTCGGTCTGTTTGATGCGCTCGTGGAGCGTCGACTCGCTGTCGCCGGGCAGGATCGGGACGGCGCGCTGGGCGAGGATCGGCCCGGTGTCGACGCCGCCGTCGACGAGATGGATCGTCGAACCGGTGACCCTGACGCCGTGCGCGAGCGCGTCCCGGACGGCGTGCGCCCCGGGGAAGGACGGCAGCAGCGCGGGATGCGCGTTGACGATCGGCCGGCGCAGGACGTCGCCGCGCAGGATGCGCATGAACCCGGCGGCGACGACAAGATCCGGCTCGGCTGCGTCGATCGCGGCGGCGAGGTCGGCGTCCCAGTCGGCGCGGTCGGGGTAGTCGGCGAAGACCACGGTCGTCACCTCCACGCCGGCCGCCTCCGCGACCTCGGCGGCCCGACACGGCCGGTCGACGACGAGCCGGATGATCCGGGCGGGATAGTCGGCGGCGACGCTCGCCGCGAGCAGCGCCTCGAAGAGGCTGCCGGTTCCCGACGCCAACACGACGATCCGCGCCGGCGCACACGACGGCAGCCGCAGAGCGGAATCGGCGGCGATGATGACCTCCCGGTGTCGCGGCACGGCGCCCAGCGGAGAGCCCGCGACCGGAACCCCGTGGGTTGTTGGACGGCCTCGCAGCCGCGGACGAGCGCGGCGGGCCGCGTCCAGAGTATCGGCAGGCGAACGGGCGGCGGCGAGCGGCGCCGTCGGGCATCGGGCACGCCCGGCGCCGGACGGCCCGCCCGAGACGGCGCCGGTCCGATCGTCAGCGCAGGCCGAGGTCGGAGAGGTCCTCGTCGTCATCGTCGATCCGGCCGCCGACCGGCACGAACGACGTCGTGTATTCGACGTGCGCGACGTCACCTTCATCGCTCGGGTAGTCGAAGACGATCAGCTCGGATCCGGCGTCCACGTCGAGGTCGTCGTCGTAGTCGTCTTCCAGGCCGCGGCGGTCCTGTGCGCCGCGGCTCCGGTCGTCGACGCCGCTCGGCGCATCTTCGTCGTCGACCTCATCGGACGCGTCGCCGTCGGACTCCGGGAACTCCGTCGTGACCGCCTCCGCGGCCAGCACGACGTCGGCAGCCTTGGCGCGCTGCCGCTTCGCGGCACCCTTGCCGGCCTTGGTTCCACCGCGCGTCGAAGGCGCCGCGTCGCGTCGCAGTTCGGCGCGTCCCGCGACGATCACGGCAAGCGCCCCACCCGCTCCGACCAGGCCGAGCGTGTAGACGCCGAGCGTCGGCAGCGCGACGCCGGCGGTGCCGATCGCCCCGAGCTCACCCGATGCGACCGCGCCGAGCAGCACGACCAGCGCCGCCGCGACACCCGCCGCGGCCGCGACGACCCGCAGCGCCGGAACGAGAGAACCCGCGCGTCGCCAGGCCAGCAGACCGCAACCGGCGGCCACGGCGACGGGAACCACGAGCACCGCCGGTCCGAGACCGGACGCGCCCGGCTCGAGGACGGCGAGGACCGGCAGCGGCGGCAGGCTCGCCTCCGTCGTCCCGGCCCAGCCGACCGTCACCGGGCCGACGTGGGCGTCGGCGCCGACGAGGACGGCGAGCGCCCCGATGGCGACGTTCGGCAGGTAGGCGATCGACAGCACCGTGAGCCCCAGCCCGCCGTCGACTCCCCCACCGCCGGCGACGAGGTCGCTGACCGCCGCGTGCCGCAGAACAAGACGCACCAGCGTCACCAGCGCCCCGGCCGCGAAGAGCGCCGCCGCGGCGACGACGCCTGTCCGCAGGCCTTCCCGGGCCCAGTCGGCGAGGCCGATCCGGTCGGCGACCTCCCGCGGATGCGCGAAGCCGACGCCGGCGACCGATCCGAACACCGACATCGCCGCCACCCAAAGGAAGGACAGTCCCGGCGCCGGCGCACCGAGCGCGGGCAGCGAGGACGAGTCGGCCGCAACGGCGAGCGCGATCGCCGTCGCCAGCAACGGGCCGAGCACCGCGGCCCCGACGACGCGAGCCACACCGCCCGGCGACGAATCGGCCCGCGCCGTCCGGGCGACGACCCACGCGGTGACCGTGAGCATCGCCGCAGCCGGAAGCAGCGGCATGACACCGATCGTCACGTCGTTGACGGTCGCCGGCACGAGATGCGCCGCAAGCCACAGCGCCGCCCCCAGCGGCGCCACCTGGGCCGCGGCGCCGTCCGCCGACCAGATGAGAAGCGCGGCCAGCGCCATCGTCACCAGCGCGGCGCCGGCCGAGGGCACCACCGCGACCGTGAGCAGCGCCCGCGTCTCCCAGCCCTCGCCGGTCCCCCCGGCCCGGGCCGCCCGCCGCGCGGCACGCAATCGGGTCGCCATCGTCACGGGCCGCTTCTCCAACACGCTTCCAGGGTGGCAACCTTGCCGCGCCGCCGCGAGCCGCCGCGCCGCGCGACGGCCGATCGCGACGAGACTCACCACCCGCCACACCAGTCACGGGATTGACGCTCGGCGACCGGCCCGGTGTTCAGGCTCCGTCAGGACTCGTCGCGCGAGTCGGTCTGCTGCTGCCGGCCGTCGTCCGATCGTCCCGACGGCTCACTCGTCGGCGTCGTCCGCGGCTGCTGCGAGGTCGCGGCGTGCGACGGCGTACTCGCACCCTGCGGACGGACGACGGGCTGCGGCTGCGTGCGGAACGCCGTCGTCGCCCCCTCCTCGTCGGACTGGGCAGACTCGGAGCCGATCTCCTGCGACATGGCCGACGCCGTGCGGTGCACGGTCGTCGCATCCTCGTTCGGGCCGGGCTCCGCGGCGGGCCGCGACGCCGACAGGCGCGGATCGGACGACGTGGCGCCGGACGGCGTCGCCCCACCCCCGTACGACGCCTGCTGTGCGGCGGGCGCCGCACCGTAGGGATTCGACGGTGTCGCGCCACCCGTCGAGGCATCCGGCCACGCCGACGCCGGACGCGGACCGGACGTCGACGACTGCGGACCGGACGTCGACGGCTGCGGCGACGCCCAGGGCCGATCCTGCCGCTCCGGGGCTGACGGCTCCGACGAGTCCGGCGACGACTCCGGCCGCGCCGACTCACGCGCCGAAGGCCGCTGGTACCCGGCGCCGTAGCCGCCATAGCCCTGGCTGTAGGACTGCTCGCCATAGCCGCCGTACGGCGACGCCGGCTGCGACGCGGGAGCGTTCTGCCCGGCCGACTGCCGGCCGGACTCGGCCTGCGCGGCGCCGGCCTGCGGGTTCGCGGCCTGCGGGTTCGCGGCCTGCGGGTTCGCGGACTGCCCGTATCCGGCTGCGGGATACGCCCCCGGCCCGGCCGGACCGTCACCCGCCGACGGTGCACCCTCCGAGGCCGCCGACGCGGCGGCCGTCTTGACGATCTCGGCGTCGACGAGGAGCAGCAGAACCGCCGCGGCCACCTGCATGAAGCCCAGGACGACCACCAGGATCAGCCCGATTCCGGTGTCCACCCCGTCGGGCAACGAGAACATCGTGAACAACGCGCCGAGGAGTCCGGTGAGCGACAGCGCGGCGATGAGCGCGCGAGAGGTCTCCGCCTTCGGCACGAACGAGATCGCCGCGAGCACGCCCGCGAGGCCGAGCAGAAGAACGATCACGCTCGGCCCGAACAGGCTGTAGAAGCTCGGGGCCTCGCCGACGGTCGACGTGTCCGCGAAATCGAGGAAGCCGAGCAGCAGGGTGAGGACGCCCAGGGCCGCCACGGCGCCGGTGGCGATGAGGGCCGTCTGGGCCGGCAGCCCTCCCCCGGAGCGCGCAGGGCGGCCCGCACTCTGTCCGTACGGGCCCCCGCCGAGATTCTGCGTCGGTTGCGCCGCCGTCGGCGCCGGCCGGCCGTAGTCGCCCGGCGGCCCGTAGCCACCCTGCGGACCCGACCCACCCGGCGGCCCGTAGCCACCCTGCGGACCGGGCCCGCCCGACTGCCCGTACCCGCCGGGTCCCGACTGCCCGTAGCCACCGGGTCCGTAGCCCGCGGGACGGTCGTAGCCGCCCTGCCCGCCGTACCCTTCCTGCCGCCCGCCGTAGCCGCCTTGATCATGGCCGCCCTGGCCGTATCCGCCCTGGCCGTAGCCCGAACCGGGCTGCTGATACGTCACGCGTCTCACCTCTCCCCGGTGCATCGTGCTGCTCACGTCTGACATGTTCCGACGTCTTCGACGCTATACCACCCGCCGAATCGACCCAGGAACAAAAAGGGCTAACCGCCCTCTTTATCCACAGGCCCGGAGCGCTCCGACCGGCCAGATCACGTCGTCGACGCGGCCGCACGCAGGTACCGTCCGACCACGACGCCGACCGTCGGCATCCCGAGAAGACCCACCCGAAGGACCCCCGTGATCGTCCGACCCACCATCGACGTCTCGTCGCTCGACGCCCTCGTCACCCGCGCGGCCGCTCTCGCCGCGACCGGGGAGCGCCGGATCCTCGGCGTCGCCGGACCGCCCGGCGCCGGCAAGTCGACGCTGTGCGCAGCGCTGCTCACCGCTCTCGGCGAGCGGGCGACGCTCGTCGGCATGGACGGCTTCCACCTCGCCGACGACGAACTGCGCAGGCTGGGGCGCCGAGACCGCAAGGGCGCGCCGGACACGTTCGACGTCGGCGGCTACGTCGCCCTGCTCGATCGGCTGCGCGGGCAGTCGGCCGACGTCGTCTACGCGCCGGTCTTCGATCGCGCCGCGGAGACCTCCGTCGGCAGCGCGATCGCCGTGCACCGGCGGACGCCGCTCGTCATCACCGAGGGCAACTATCTGCTCCACGCCGGGCACGGCTGGGCGGCCGTCGCCGAACGTCTCGACGAGACGTGGTTCCTCGACATCACCGACGACGAGCGTCGCCGCCGACTCGTCGGCCGTCGGCGCTCATACGGCGACTCCCCCGAGCAGGCGCAGGCGTGGGTCACCCGCGTCGACGACACGAACGCGGCCGCCGTCGTCGGCGACCGCGTTCGTGCGGATCTTGTCGTGCGCGTCCTCTGACCAGAGGCTATGTACCCGGCTGGTACCGCCCACCGACCGTGTTCTTGACGACGACCGGCGAACCGTTCGGCACGTTCTCGAAGAACCACCGCGCGTTCTCGACGCTGACGTTGATGCAGCCGTGGCTGACGTTGCTCACGCCCTGCTGGCCGAGCGACCACGGCGCGCCGTGCACGAAGATGCCGCTCCAGCTGATCCGCGTCGCGTACTCGACGTACGTGCGGTAGCCGTTCGGCGCGTCGATCGGCACGCCGTAGGTGCTGCTGTCCATGTACATGTCCCGGAAGCGCTCCAAGATCTTGTACGTGCCGTTGGGCGTGGGCGTCGAATCCTTGCCCATCGAGATCGGCATCTCGCGGACGAGCCGGCCGTCCTTGAAGACCTGCATCCGCTTCGTCGCGTCATCGGCGACGGCGACGTAGCCCGTCGGGGTGCTGACGTTCGGACCGCGCTGCGCAGGCGGCGGGGCGGGCTTCGTCTCCTTGGGCTTCGGCTTGAGCCACGGCAGGATCGTCGCCGGGTCCGGCAGCTTCGGCGGCCACGGCTGCGCGGCGGCGGGGCCGACGCTCAGCGCGACGACCGCGAACAGCGCCGTCAGCACGGCCGACACACGCGTGAGGATACGAATACGAGACATGTTCATCCTTCCGTTCGGACGCGGCCGGCCTCCCGGGATCCGAATCGGTCAGGAGTGTATCGCGTGCCGGTGACATCTCGTGTTCCGGCTGGTCAGAGCCGCCGACGGGGCTCAACCGGCGGTCAAGAGTCGGACGTCCTCCGCCGCCCGTATTCGACGTACCAGTCGAGCAGTTCGGGCGCGTCGACGGCGCTCGGATCGATCGCGACGTCCCGCCCGGCGAGCAGCCCCGTCACGGGCACCTCGAGCTTCTTGCCGGTCCTCGTGTGCGGGATCCCGGGCGCCACCACGATCTCGTCCGGGAGGTGTCTGCGGGAGAGTCGCGCCGTGATCTCGGCGCGGATCCGCTCGACCAGCCCGTCCCCGTCGTCGGCCGGCCCGGACTCCCGCGGCGTGAGCGTGACGAACAGCGGCATCCAGTACCCGTCGTCCGGCAGGTCGACGCCCAGGACGAACGCCTCCGCGACGCCCTCGATCGCCTCGACGATCTCGTAGACATCGGCCGAGCCCATCCGGATGCCGCCCCGGTTGAGCGTGGCGTCCGATCGGCCGTGGATGACGAACGAGCCGCGCTCGGTGCGCGTCACCCAGTCGCCGTGCCGCCACACCCGGCGCGCGGTCGGACGTCCCCAGTCATGGACGAAGTACGCGGCGCGATACCGCTCGCCGTCCGGGTCGTTCCAGAAGCAGACCGGCATCGAAGGCATCGGCGACGTCACCACCAGCTCGCCGACCTCCCCGATCAGCGCGGTCCCGTCCGGCGCCCAGCTGTGCACGTCGACGCCGAGATACGGCACCGTCAGCTCGCCGGGCGTCACGGGCAGCCCCGTCGAACCGCCGACGAAGGCCGAGACGACGTCCGTCCCGCCGCTGATCGAGGACACCTCGACGTCCGGCGACACCTGTCCGGCGATCCACTCGAAGAGGCTCGCCGCCAGCGGCGCCCCCGTCGCGCCGAGCCCGCGCAGCGCGGCCAGGCCGAGGTCGGCGGGCACGACGCCGTGTTCGCGGCACGCCTGCAGATGGCCGGGGCTCGTCCCGAAGAAGCCGACCCGCTCGTCGGCGACGATCCGCCACAGCGCGTCCGGCGGAGTGAGGGGATGGCCGTCGTAACAGACGAGCGTCGCGCCGTGCAGCAGCACCGAGAGCCGCAGGTTCCACATCATCCAGCTCAGCGCCGTATGCCAGAAGTAGACGTCGCCGGCGCCGACATCGGAGTGCAGGGCGATCGACTTGAGGTGTTCGAGCAGCGTGCCGCCGTGCCCGTGGACGATCCCCTTCGGCTTGCCCGTGGTACCCGAGGAGAAGAGCACCCACAGCGGATGCGCGAACGGCACCAGCACGGGCTCCCGGGGCTCGCCAGTCGCGGCTAGTTCGGCGTAATCGGCTGTGCGCCAAGGGATCTCGGCATCGTCATCGTCCCGGCGGCGGATGCCGACGACGGTCGTCACCGTGGGCAGCAACGCGGCGAGCGCGGCGTCGTCGGCCCGCTTGTCGTACCAGCGGCCGCGCAGCCGGTAGCCGTCCGCCACGACGAGCACCGTCGGCGCCAGCTGCGCGAGCCGGGACGCGGCGCCCTCCGGCGCGTAGTCGGCACCGCAGGAGGCCCACACCGCGCCGACACTCGCGGCGGCGAGGGCGGCGACGTTCGCCTCGGCGATGTCCGGCAGATAGGCCACGACGCGGTCACCCACCCCGACGCCCGCCGCCGTCAAGGCACCCGCGAGACGTCGCACCTGATCGCCGAGCTCCGCCCAGGTGACGACCGTCCGGCCGCCGTCCTCGGACCGTCCGATGATCGCGGGACGGTCCGGGCCGACCGCGTGCTCCCGCTCACCCGCCGGCGCCCACGCGAGCACCCGGGCCGCGTAGTTGACCTGCGACTGCGGGAACCACCGGACGCCGAAACCCGGGGCCGACGCGTCTGGCACGAGCGCCTCGCCGACCGGACCGGGCGTCAGCTCGAACCAGCGCCACACCGCGCGCCAGAAGGCGTCGGGTGCCTCGACGCTCCAGCGCCACAGCTCGTCGTAGCCGTCGGGATGAGAGAAGCCGTGCGCCTTCGCGAAGGCCGCCATCCGGCAGTCGGCCGCGCCGGGCGCCGCGTCCGCGCCGGTCATCGCGCACCCCGCTCCGCCGCCGCTGCCCGCGCGAGCACGGCCCGGGCCTGGGCCAGCAGTGGCCCGTCGATCATCCGGCCGGCGTGGCTGAAGACGCCGGTACCCGCGGCCGCCGCAGCGGCGAGCACGTCCCGCGCCTGCGTGACCTGCACGTCCGTCGGTGCATAGGCCACCCGGACCGTCGCCACCTGCGAGGGATGAATGCAGGCGGTGGCGGCGAAACCGAGCTCGACGGCGTCGATCGCTTCGGCGTGGAGGCCGTCGACGTCGGCGATGTCGACGTGCACGGCGTCGATCGCGAACCGGCCGAAGGCGCCGGCCGCGAGCCGGACGGACGCGCGGGCATGGCGCGGGACGTCGCGATAGGCGCCGGGGCGGGCTTCGTCGGGGCCGAACCGGGACGAGCCGCCGCCCAACCCGGCGACGAGGTCCTCGGCGCCCCACATCAACCCGACGACGTTGCGTTGCTCGGCGAGCGAGGCCGCGCGCAAGACCCCGAGCGGCGTCTCCACCAGCGCGATCACGTCGAAGTCGAGCAACCCGACGGCGGCCGGGTCCTCCGCCTTGGCCACCATCACCGTCCGGTACGACGTCCGGGCGAGCGCGGCGACGTCGGCCGTGTGGTCGGCGGTACCGCACGCGTTGACGCGGACGATCGTCCGATCCGGATCGAGTCTGGACGCCGCCACATGCTCCCGTGCCGCGGCCTTGGCGTCCGGAGCGACGGCGTCCTCCAAGTCGAGGATGACGACGTCCGCGCGCTCGGCGGCCTTGGCGAAGCGATCCGGCCGGTCGGCGGGACAGAACAGCAGTGCGGGTCCGGCGAGTTCGGTGCTCAAGACGTCCTCTTCTCTCGTGCTCGACTGGCGCAGCTCCCCAGATGTCCGTCCCAGCGAGGCGCCGTGACAATAATCTCCTCGGCGGCTCGCTCAGGCGGACATCTGGGGAAGCATGCGAACCAGCGTCGACCGCGTGGCCCGCGCGACGACGTCACCGTACTGGTTACGTCCGACGTGTTCGAGCACGACGACCCCCTCCCCCGGCCGCGACGCCGACGCCCGCTTGGACAGGCAGGCCGTCTCGGCGTTGAGCGTGTCGCCGTGGAACAGCGGCTTGGGGAAGGCGATCTCCGAGAAGCCGAGATTCGCCACCAACGTCCCCTGGGTCAGCTGCGCCACCGACAGGCCGACGATCGTCGACAGCGTGAACATGGAGTTGACCAATCGCTCGCCGCCGAAACCCGGCTGCGTCGCCGACCACTGCGCGTCGAGGTGCAGCGCCTGGGTGTTCATGGTCAGCGTCGTGAACAGGACGTTGTCGGCCTCGGTGACCGTGCGGCCCGGCCGGTGCTCGTAGACGGCCCCCACCTCGAACTCCTCGAACCACAGCCCTCGCTGCGTGATGCGCTTAGGGGTCGACTCTGCCCCGCCCGTCACCGTCCGACCCCCAGCATCCGCGCGATGAGCATGAGCTGCACCTCCGTCGTCCCCTCCCCGATCTCGAGGATCTTCGAGTCGCGGTAATGCCGCGCGACCAGCGTCTCGTTCATGAAGCCGTAGCCGCCGAACACCTGGGTCGCATCGCGGGCGTTGTCCATCGCCGCCTCGGACGCGACCAGCTTGGCGATCGCCGCCTCCTTCTTGAACGGTCTGCCCTTGAGCATGCGCGACGCCGCCTCGTAGTACGCCGCCCGCGCCGCGTAGGCCCGCGCCTCCATCCGCGCGATCTTGAACGCGATCCCCTGGTAGTCGCCGATCGCCCGACCGAAGGCCGTCCGCTCCCGCGCGTACCTGACGCATTCGTCGACGCAGCCCTGCGCGACGCCGGTGGCGACGGCCGCGATGGCGATCCGTCCCTCGTCGAGGATCCGCAGGAAGCCCGCGTAGCCGCGGCCCTCTTCGCCGAGCAGGTTCGCCGCCGGCACCCGCGCGTCGGCGAACGAGAGCGGATGCGTGTCGGAGGCGTGCCAGCCGACCTTGTCGTAGGCCGGTTCGACGACGAAGCCGGGCGTCCCCGACGGCACGACGATCGTCGAGATCTCCTTCTTCCCGTCGGCCGCGACGCCCGTCACCGCGGTGACCGTGACCAGCGATGTGATGTCCGTGCCCGAGTTCGTGATGAACTGCTTGGCGCCGTTGATCACCCATTCGTTGCCGTCACGCCGGGCCGTCGTGCGGGTGGCGCCGGCGTCGGAACCGGCGTCCGGCTCGGTCAACCCGAAGCCCGCGAGCCGCCGCCCCGCCGTGAGGTCGACGAGCCAGCGCTCCCGCTGCGCATCGGTGCCGAAGTGGTAGATCGGCATGGCGCCCAGCCCCACGCCCGCCTCCAGCGTCATGGCGACCGACTGGTCCACGCGACCCAGCTCTTCCAGCGCCACCGCCAGGTGGAAGTAGTCGCCGCCCCCGCCGCCCCAGCGCTCGGGGAACGGCAGCCCGAACAGCCCGAGCTCGCCCATCTGCGCGACGACCTCGTACGGGAACGACTTCTCCCGGTCGTGCTTCGCGGAGACGGGCGCGACGACCCCGGTCGCGAAGTCCCGGACGACGTCCCGCAGCTCCTTGTAGTCGCCCTCCAACTCGGCCATCACTCGCGTCCTTCCTCATGCACGGCCGCGAGTGCTTCGCCGGCCGTCACCTTCTGTCCGACCCGCACCGCGACGGCGACCGTGCCCGACGCCGGCGCGGCGACGGTGTGCTCCATCTTCATCGCCTCGACGATGACCAGTCCCTGACCTGCGACGACGTCGTCGCCGTCGGCGACGAGCACCGCGATGACCGTGCCCGGCATCGGGCTCGTCGCCGCCCCCTCGTCGGCTGTGGCCGACGCACCGGGCACCGGCTCGGTGAACCGCCACGTGCCGTCGGGCGTCGCGACCCAGATCTCACGTCGATCCGCGACGACCGCCACCGGGATCCGGCGGCCGTCGAACACCAGCCCGCCCTCGACGGCGGACGCCTCGTGGACCACGTCGTCGACCACCACCTCGCCGGGACGCGCGAGCACGATGTGCTCGGCCGCGCCGTCGCGGAACACGAACCGGGTGAGCGCCGGCCGCCCGAGCCGCCAGCCGTCGGCGGCCCACGGATCGCCCTGCTCCCACGAACGCCCCGTATCCAATCGCGCGAGCGCCGCCGCCGCCAGCGCCTCCAGCGGTGCCGACGCCGGGCGATAGGTCCAGCCGTCGAGCAGATGCGTGTCGAGATCACCGGCGACGACGCGCGGCTCGGCGAGCAGCGAGCGCAGGAAGTCGATGTTGGTGCCGACGCCGAGCAGCGTCGTGCGGGCGAGCGCACGATCGAGCCGGGCCAGCGCCTCAGCCCGCGTCGAACCATGGGCGATGACCTTGGCGAGCATCGGGTCGTAGTCGAGCCCGATCTCCTGACCTGCGACGATGCCGGCGTCGACGCGCACCCCGGCGCCCGTCGGCCAGGTCAGCGCGCGCACGGTCCCGCCCGTCGGCAGGAAGCCGGCCCCCGGATCCTCGGCGTACACCCGCGCCTCGACGGCGTGGCCGGTGAGCGTCACGTCGTCCTGGGTGAACGTCAACGGCTCGCCCCGCGCCACGCGCAACTGCTGTTCGACGAGGTCGACACCGGTCACGAGTTCGGTCACCGGGTGCTCGACCTGCAGCCGGGTGTTCATCTCCAGGAAGTAGAAGGTCTCGGTGCCGGCGGGCACGATGAACTCGACCGTCCCGACACCGATGTACCCCACGCTGCGGGCCGCGTCGCACGCCGCCTCGCCGAGCCGGGCGCGGAACTCCGGCGACACCGCGGGTGACGGCGCCTCCTCGATCACCTTCTGATGCCGCCGCTGCAGCGAGCACTCGCGTTCGCCGAGGTGGACGACGGCGCCGTGCGCGTCGGCCAGCACCTGGACCTCGATGTGCCGCGGCTTCTTCAGGTAGCGCTCGACGAAGAGGGTGTCGTCGCCGAAGCTCGCCATCGCCTCGCGCCGGGCCGCGGCGAGCGCCGCCGGAAGCGCGGCGAGGTCGTCGACGACGTGCATGCCCTTGCCGCCGCCGCCCGCCGACGGCTTGATGAGCAGCGGAAACCCCACACCAGCTGTTCTGGTCGATTCCGCAAGCTCCATCTCCTGCCCAGCGGCGGCGACGATGTCCGCGTCCGTCAGCCCCGGCTCCGAGAGCCCCGGCACGACGGGCACCCCGCGCCGGCTCACGGCGGCCCGAGCGGAGATCTTGTCGCCCATCTCCTCGATCGCCGACGCCGGCGGCCCGAGGAACGCGACCCCCGCGGCCTCCAGCCGGCGAGCGAAATCGGCCCGTTCGGAGAGGAACCCGTAGCCCGGATGGACGGCGTCGACGCCCGTCGACGCCACGGCCGCGAGCACCTTCTCGACGTCGAGGTAGCTCTGCCCAGCTGCCGCCGGTCCCAGCCGCACGGCCACGTCGGCGAGCCGGACGTGCGGCGCGTCGGCGTCCGCATCGGAATAGACGGCGACGGTCCGGACGCCGAGCTCGGCCAGCCCCGAGATGACGCGGCAGGCGATCTCGCCGCGATTGGCGACCAGCACGCTCTCGATGCGCCGCCGCGCCGCAGCCTCGACGGCCGGGCCGGTCATCGGCTCACATGCGGAAGACACCGTACGACACCTCCTCCAGGGGCGCCCCGGCCGCGGCCGACAGCGCGAGGGCCAGCACGCGACGCGTGTCGGCGGGATCGATGACGCCGTCGTCCCACAGCCGCGCCGTCGAGTGATAGGCGCTCGACTCGGCGTCGAACGTCGCGCGGACGCCGGCCTTGAACTCCTCCTGCTCGGCCTCCGGCCAGGGCGTTCCCGCCCGGGCGGCGCCGGCGGCGCGGACGTCGGCCAGCGTGTCGGCGGCCTGCGGCCCGCCCATGACGGCGATCCGCGCGTGCGGCCACATCCACAGGAAGCGCGGCGAATACGCCCGCCCGCACATCGAGTAGTTGCCCGCGCCGTACGAGCCGCCGACGATGACGGTGAACTTGGGCACCCGCGCGCACGCGACGGCCGTCACCATCTTGGCGCCGTGCTTGGCGATGCCGCCCTGCTCGTACTCCCGGCCGACCATGAAACCGGTGATGTTCTGCAGGAACACGAGCGGGATGCGGCGCTTGTCGCACAGCTCGATGAAATGCGCGCCCTTGAGAGCGGATTCGGCGAACAGCACGCCGTTGTTGGCGACGATGCCCACCGGGTGGCCCGCGATCCGGCCGAAGCCGGTGATGAGCGTCGTCCCGTAGCCGGCCTTGAACTGGTCGAACTCCCCGGCGTCGCAGAGGATCTCGCACACCTCGACGGCGTCGTACGCCTGCCGCGGATCCGTCGGCACGACGTCGTACAGGTCGGTCTGCGGACGCGCCGCGGGCCGCGCCGCGACGACGTCCCAGGGCGCGTCGGGCATGGGCCCGAGCGTCGCGACGATGCGGCGCAGCCGGGCCAGCGCGTCGGCGTCGTCGACGGCGAGATGATCGGTGACGCCGGACACGGTGGAGTGCATGCGGCCGCCGCCGAGGTCTTCGGCCGAGACGATCTCTCCGGTCGCGGCCTTCACCAGCGGCGGGCCGGCGAGGAAGATCGTGCCCTGCCCGTCGACGATGACGGTCTCGTCGCTCATCGCCGGCACGTAGGCGCCGCCGGCCGTCGACGAACCCAGAACGGCCGCGAGCTGCGGAATCCCGGCGGCGCTCATCCGCGCCTGGTTGTAGAAGATGCGTCCGAAATGCTCGCGATCCGGGAAGACGTCGGCCTGGTTGAGCAGCATCGCCCCGCCCGAATCGACGAGGTAGAGGCACGGCAGCCGGTTCTGCGCGGCGATCTCCTGCGCGCGCAGATGCTTCTTCACCGTGATCGGGTAGTACGTGCCGCCGGAGACGGTGGCGTCGTTGGCGACGATGAGACACAGCCGTCCCGCCACCCGGCCGATCCCGGCGATGAGCCCCGCGGCCGGCGCCTTGTCCTCGTACATCCCGTACGCGGCCAGCGGCGCGATCTCCAGGAAGGGGCTGCCCGGGTCGAGCAGCCTGTCGATCCGCGTCCGCGGCAGCAGCTTGCCCCGCTCGAGGTGACGCCGACGGGCCTTCTCCCCGCCCCCCTCGGCGACGGCCGCGAGCCGCTCCCGCAGCTCGGCCACCTCGCGTCCGTGCACCTCACGCCGGGTCGGCTCGGCTGCCACGGACTGTTCCCGGGTCGATTCCGCAAGCCCCATCTCCGTTCACCTCCCAGTTTCAGTTATCGACGGTTAACCGATATTATCCAGTGATCCCCGTCACGGCAATCCCGTAGCCTGGGATCACCGACAGCCCGACCACGTTCCGCCACAAGCAGAGCAGGTGACCATGAGCATCACGTCGCCGCGGCACACCCACGCCGCATCAGCGCCGACAGTCCCTTCCCACAACGGCCTCGCCTCCATCCGGACGCCCCGCCCCGCCGACCTCGCGATCGGCGAGCGCTTCACCGCCACCGAGGGCAGCGTCTATCTCACCGGCATCCAGGCCCTCGTTCGCATGATCGCCGACCGCGCCCGCTACGACCGGCGCACCGGTCTGCGCACCGGATCGTTCGTCTCCGGCTACGAGGGCTCGCCCCTGGCCGGCTACGACCTGGAGCTGGAGCGCCGCGCGCACCTGCTGCGCCCCCTGGACGTCGTCCACCGGCCCGGACTCAACGAGGAACTCGCCGCCACCAGCGTCATGGGCAGCCAGCTCGCCGGGCAGATCGGCAGCCTGCGCCCGGACGCCGACGGCGTGGCCCGCGACGGCGTCGTCGGCTACTGGTACGGCAAGGCGCCCGGCCTCGACCGCGCGACCGACGCGCTGCGGCACGCCAACCTCATGGGCACCCATCCCGACGGCGGCGCGATCGCGCTCGTCGGTGACGATCCGGGCGCCAAGAGCTCGACGGTGCCCTGCGCGTCGGAGATGGCGCTGGCCGACCTCTACATGCCGATCTTCTACCCGGCCGATTCGCAAGACGTCCTCGAACTGGGCATCCACGCCGCGGTGATGAGCCGGACGTCCGGATTGTGGACGTCGATGAAGGTGACGGCGGCCGTCGCCGACGGCGGTTCGACGGTGACGCTCGGCGCGCCCGACCCTGTTCTGGGCGGTCTCGGCCGCAGTCCGCACGTCCCGTCCGGACACGTGCTCGGCGCCACCCTGATGGAGCTGGAGCAGAACCAGCTGACCATCCGCATCCCGCGCGCCCTCGAATACGCGCGGCTCAATCGGCTCAACCGCGTGGTGGCGCGCGGCCCGAGCGACCGCATCGGCATCGCCGCCGCCGGCAAGACCTACCTCGACGTCCGCGAGGCGCTGCGCGACATGGGCGTCGAGGACGACGACCTCGCCCGGCTCGGCATCCGGATCTACAAGATCTCGATGGTCTACCCGATGGAGCGCGAGTCGCTGTACGAGTTCGTCGACGGCCTCGACGAGGTGATCGTCGTCGAGGAGAAACGCGACTTCATCGAGACGATGATGCGCGAGCACCTATACCTGCGCCCCGGCGCGCCGCGGATCGTCGGCAAGGCGCACGAGGACGGCTCGACGCTGTTCTCCCGCTTCGGCGAACTGGACATCGACGCCGTCACCCGCGGCCTGGCGACGCGGCTCTCCCGCGTCCACCACCTGCCGGCGGCTCGGGCCTGGCTCGACGAGAAGTCACGCGTGCGCACCCGGATCGAGCTGCCGCTCGCCGTCCGGACGCCGTACTACTGCTCCGGCTGCCCGCACAACAGCTCGACGAAGGTGGCCGAGGGCACGCTCGTCGGGGCCGGCATCGGCTGCCACGCGATGGTGCTGCTCATGGACGAGCGGCAGATCGGCAAGGTCACCGGCACCACCCAGATGGGCGGCGAGGGCGCGCAGTGGATCGGCATGGCGCCGTTCCTCGACGAGCGCCACCTCGTGCAGAACATCGGCGACGGCACGTACGCGCACTCCGGTTCGCTGGCCGTACGCGCTGCGATCGCGGCCGGCGTGAACATCACGTACAAGCTGCTCTACAACGGCACCGTCGCCATGACGGGCGGCCAGGACAAGGTCGGCGACCCCGGGCTCACCCGCGTCATCGCAGGACTGCTCAACGAGGGCGTCAAGAAGGTGGTCGTCACCTCGGACGATCCGAAACGCACCCGCCGCGCGCTGGGCCGCCGGACCGGCGTCGACGTCCGCGACCGCGCCGAACTCGCGGACGCGCAGCGCGAGCTGGCCGAGATCGACGGCGTCACCGTGCTCGTCCACGACCAGCACTGCGCCGCCGAGAAGCGCCGCGGCCGCAAACGCGGCACCATGCCGACGCCGACGCAGCGGGTCATGATCAACGAGCGCATCTGCGAGGGCTGCGGCGACTGCGGCAAGAAGTCGAACTGCCTGTCGGTGCACCCCGTCGACACCGAGTACGGCCGGAAGACGCAGATCGACCAGTCCTCGTGCAACCTCGACTTCTCCTGCCTCGAGGGCGACTGCCCGTCGTTCGTCACCGTCACCCCGGCGGCGGCGACGCACCGCGTCGCACCGCCCATCGCCGGCGACTTCGACGTGCCCGAGCGGGCGACGCGTCGCGACGGCTTCCGGATGCGGATCACCGGCATCGGCGGCACCGGCGTCGTCACGACGTCGCAGGTACTGGCCACCGCCGCCGCGCTCGACGGCCTCGCGTCCCGGACCGTCGACATGACGGGCCTGGCGCAGAAGGGCGGGGCCGTCGTCTCCGACCTCAAGGTGAGCGCGACGCCGCTGGAGCAGGCCGCGAAGGTGGCGACCGGCGACTGCGATCTCTACCTGGCCTGCGACGGCCTCGTCGGCACCGACCCGAAATACCTCAAGGTCGCCTCCCCCGACAAGACGCTGGCCGTGGTCGCGACGACGAAGATCCCGACCGGCGCGATGGTGATCGACACGTCCGTCCACTACCCGGCCGACGACGCGATCGTCGCAGCCATCGGCGCGAAGGTCGCCCACGCGACCTACCTCGATCCGTGCCTGCTCTCGACGCGGCTGTTCGGCTCGGAGACGTACTCGAACATGATCATGGTCGGCGCCGCCTTCCAGACCGGCGCGCTGCCGATCCACGCCGCGGCGATCGAGCAGGCCATCGACGTCAACGGCGTGGCCGTCGACGCCAACGTCCAGGCGTTCCGACGCGGCCGGCAGGCCGTCGCCGATCCGGACGGGCTGCGGGCCGACCTCGGCGCGCTGCATCCGGCGCCGGCGCCCGAGCCACCGCGTCCGGCCGCCGTGCGACTCGCCGCCCGGATGACCGATTCCGGGACGTCGGACCAGGTCAGGGACCTGATCGCGCACCGCGCCGACGAGCTCATCGCCTACCAGGACGAGGCGTACGCGGCACGGTACGTCGACGCCGTCGCCGGGCTCTCGGACGCCGCGGCAGGCGATCCGGCGCTCGTGACGGCCGCGGCGAACGGGCTGTTCAAGCTGCTCGCCTACAAGGACGAGTACGAGGTGGCGCGCCTGACCGCCGATCCGGCCTTCGCCCGGGACGTCGCCGAGGAGTTCGGTTCCGGCGCCCGGACGTCGGTGCGGCTGCATCCGCCGGCACTGCGTGCGCTCGGCATGCGGAAGAAGATCGGCATCGGCGACCACGCCCGGCCCGCCCTCACCGCGCTGGCGGCACTCAAACGACTGCGCGGCACCTGGCTGGACCCGTTCGGCCGCACCGAGGTCCGGCGCACCGAACGCGAGCTGGCCGAGGAGTACCTGCGGCTCGTCGAATCGATGGCCGCCGCGCTGCGCTCCGGACGCCGTCGCCCCGCCGAACTGGTCGCCCTCGCCGAGCTCCCGGACGTCGTCCGCGGCTACGAGGACATCAAGCTCGGCAACGTTGCGACATACCGCCAGAAACTGGCGGCGATGCGCGCGGAACTCGGGGTCTGACCGCCTCGATCCGGCGACGGCCAGCCTGGTCGCAGAAGTTACGCGTCAGTACGGACGCCTGTGAGACGACTCGCGACAACTATCGTCGCGAAGGCTCTCAGGCGCGTACGTACTGACGCGTAACTTTTGGGCCCTACTCGATCCGGTCCCGGATGTGGCCACCCGAGTCCGTCCGCTCCGCCCATCCGGCATCTAGCGACGACGCCGATCGGGGTCCGGCACGCCCGCCGTGTAGAGCATCTCGTGCTGATCGGCGTGCGAGACGAGCGGCAACCGGCCGAGCGTCCGGTTCACCGGGATGCCCTGGTGCTTGAGCCCTACGGTCGTCGGCCGGTCTCGCGTCACGGTGACCGTCTCGCCCCGCACCACGAGGTCGAGGCTCGCCGCTCCGCCGTCGGTGATCTCGAAGGTGATCTCATCTTTGGTCAACGTCACCTGCACGCGGGTGCCGCGCAGCCGCAACCGCCAGGTCAGCGACGGCCAGGACGCCGGCAGTCGCGGATCGAAACTGATCACGCCGTTGCTGTCGCGCATTCCGCCGAAGCCGTAGACCAGCGCGTCCCACACCCCGCCGGCCGACGCCACGTGGACGCCGTCGGAGGCGTTGCGGTGCAGGTCGGCGAGATCGACGAACAGCCCGCCGAGGAAGTAGCGCAGCGCGAGGTCGAGATAGCCCACCTCACTCGCGATGATCGACTGGACCACCGCCGACAGCGACGAGTCGCCCGTCGTGATCGGGTCGTAGTACTCGAAGTCCGCCAGCTTCTGCTCGGGGGTGAACTCCTCGTTCTGCAGGAACAGCGCCGCGACGACGTCGGCCTGCTTGAGCACCTGGAACCGGTAGATCACCAGCGGGTGGTAGTGCAGCAGCAGCGGACGCTTCTCGGCCGGCATCGCGTCGAGATCCCACACCTCGCGCTCGAGGAAGTGCTGATCCTGCGGGTGCACCTTGAGCCGGGCGTCGTACGGGATGTGGATGCCCTCGGCGATCCGCGCCCATTCGTCCACCTCGTCGGCGTCGAGATCGAGACGATGCACGAGCCGCTCGTACGACTGCGGCGACTCCTCGGCGATGTGCCGCGTCCAGAACGCCGCCTCGCGCAGGTTCGCCTTGGCCATGACATTGGTGAACAGATTGTTGTTGACGACCGTCGTGTACTCGTCGGGTCCGGTGACGCCGTGGATGTGGAACTGCTCGGCGGCGTCCGGCCCGCTGCCGCGCAGCCAGAAGCCGAGGTCGGCCCACATCCGCGCGGTCTCGACGAGCACGTCGATGCCCTCGGCGATCATGAACTGCTCGTCGCCGGCTGCGCGCACGTACTTGACCAGGGCATACGCGATGTCGGCGTCGATGTGATACTGCGCCGTCCCCGCGGCGTAGTAGGCCGACGCCTCCTCCCCGCTGATCGTGCGCCACGGGTAGAGGGCGCCGCGCTGGGCGAGATCACGGGCACGGCGGCGAGCCATCGGCAGCATCTGGTAGCGGAAGCGCATCAGTCCACGCGCGATGCCCGGCGACGTGTACGTGAGGAACGGCATCACGTAGATCTCGGTGTCCCAGAAGAAGTGGCCCTCGTAGCCCGACCCGCTGACGCCCTTGGCCGGCACACCGCCCTGTTCGACGCGTGCGGCGGCCTGCGCGAGCTGGAACAGGTTCCACCGCACCGCCTGCTGGATCGCGGGATGCCCGCCGACCTCGACGTCGGCGTCGGCCCAGAATCGATCGAGCCACGCCCGCTGCTCGGCGAGACAATGCGCGACACCCTGGTCACGGACCCGGGCGAGCGTGCGATCGCACCGGTCGACGAGCTCGCGCACGGGCACGCCGCGCGACGAGTGGTAGGCGACGACCTTCGTCACGAGGATGGGGACGCCCTGACGCGCGTCGACCCGATAGATCTTCTTGGCGAGGTCCTCCTCCGCGCGGTCGATCTCCTCGTACGGGTTCTCGGTCTCGATGGTGTGGTCGACGCCGACGGCCAGCGTCATCCCGGAGCCGGCGGTGCGATAGCCGAGCGTGATCCGCCCGCCCTCGGCCGAATGCGTCTGCGGGTTGAGCACGCGCTCGCGGAACTCGCTGGCCTTGCGCGGATCGACGCCCTCGCCCATCGCGGCGGCCCGCACGTGGTACTCGTCCTTGCCGTCCTGGCGGTTGAGCACCTGCGACGAGATGGCGACGGGAGCGTCGCCGGAGAGCATCGTGACCTCGAACGTCATGATCGCGAGGTGCCGCTGGGTGAACGACACCATCCGCGTGCTGACGACCCGCACCTTCTTGCCCGACGGCGTCCGCCAGATCAGCTCACGGCGCAGGACGCCGTCGGCGAAGTCGAGGGTGCGGCCGTAGCTCTCGAGGTCGGCGACCGACAGCAGCAGCGGTTCGTCGTCGACGTACAGCTTGATCGTCTTGGCGTCGGGCACGTTGACGATCGTCTGGCCGATCCGCGCGAACCCGAACGCCTCCTCGGCATGCCGGATCTGCCACGTCTCGTGGAAGCCGTTGATGAAGGTGCCGTGAGCGTGGGACTCACGGCCCTCCTCGACGTTGCCGCGCATCCCGAGATAGCCGTTGCCGACGGCGAAGACCGTCTCGGTGACACCGAGATCAGTGGAGCTGTACCAGGCTTCGGTCAGCTTCCATTCGTCCACGGGAAAGCGGGTGCGGTCGAGCATGTCGATGGCGTTCGAGAGGTCGTGCGACGGATTCACCCCGGGAGGTTAGCGCGACCGCCCGGAGTCCGCCACGCTCAGCAGAGTTCGTCGAGTTCGGCGACCACGACGTCGGCGCCGGACTCGGTCAGCGCGTCGGCACCGGCACCGCGGTCGACGCCGACGACCAGCCCGAACCGTCCGGCGTGACCGGCCGCGACGCCGGACGTCGCGTCTTCGAACACGACGGCACGCTCACGCCCGACGCCGAGGCGCTCGGCCGCGACGAGGTACGTGTCGGGCGCAGGCTTGCCCGCGATGCCCTCGGCCGCCGCCACCTGGCCGTCGATGACGATCTCGAACCGGTCCGCCAGCCCCGACGCCGCCAGCACGCCGGGCGCGTTGCGCGACGAGGAGACGACCGCCACCTTCGTGCCGCGCGCAGCGAGGAAGTCGAGCAGTCGCACAGAAGCCGGGTACGGCTCGACGCCGTCGGCGGCGAGGACGGCGGTGAACACCGCGTTCTTACGATTGCCGAGACCGCACACCGTCTCGGCGTCGGCGGCGTCGTCCGGCGTGCCCTCCGGCAGGGTGATGCCGCGCGAGGCGAGGAACGAGCGCACGCCGTCGTAGCGCGGCTTGCCGTCGACGTAGTCGAAGTAGTCGGCCTCGGTGTACGGCTGGTGGCCGCCGAGCTCGGCGAGGTACTCGTTGAACAGCCGGTCCCAGGCGCGCATGTGCACCTCGGCGGTCGGCGTCAGCACGCCGTCGAGGTCGAACAGCGCAGCGTCGTAGTCGTCCCAGTTCATGGGCGTCACCTTACGGTCGGACGGGCCCGGCCGCGCTGGGAAGCCGGGCTCGGGTGGCGACGCGGATCTGGCCGCCGGTGCGGCTCGGCCGGACGGCGCGGTGATCGCCGCGGCCGCCATCGCGCGCAGCAGGGCGCTCGGGTCGCCCGACGGCAGCCTGGGCACGGAGTTGATGAGGCCGATCGTCGCGTGGACGCGCGCCCGGGCGCCGGTCACCGGGAACCCTCGGGCGCGGACGAGGACGTCGACCCAGATCTCGACGTAACGACGCTGCAGCAAGCGCACCGTTCGGCGCGGCACGGCGCCGAGCGAGGACAGGTCGCGGTCCTGGACGCGGATGAGATCCGGCTTGGCGACGGCGAAGTCGACGTGGAACGAGATGAGATCCCGCAGTGCCGTCTCGGCGTCCGGCGCCGCGGCGGCGACGGCGCGTCCGCCCTCGTGCAATTCCTCGGAGATCCCGACGAGCAATTGGGCGAGGACGTCCTCCTTGCCCTCGAAATGCCGGTACATCGCGGGGCCGCGGACACCGACGGCGGCCCCGATATCCTCCAGCCGGACGCCGGCGAACCCGCGCTCGGCCATGAGCCTCGCGGCGGCCGCCAGCAACTCGGCGCGGCGGGCGGCCTTGGCCTTTCCACGTGCGGTGAGCGGCTGCGCCGGTGCGTTCATCGCCGACCAACCTATCTGGCGGGCCGGACCTCCGCGAACACGACGGTGACGAGGTCCGGGACCGTCATGTCCGGCACGCGATGAACCTCGGATCCACCGGGCGGGCGTGTCAGCGGTGGACGCTGCAGGTCGTGGTGCCGTGCGCGATGAGCCGGCCTTCCTCGTCGCGGACCTCGCCCGATGCCGTCGCCGTCTTGCCGCCGACGTGGATCGTGCGGCCGGTGGCGACGAGCCTGCGCCCGTCCGTGGGGACACTGCGGATGTAGTTGACCTTGAGTTCGAGCGTCCCGTAGCCCACCCCGGCCGGCAGTGCGGAGTGGACAGCGCAGCCCATCGCCGAGTCGAGAAGCGTCGCGCAGATGCCACCGTGCAGCGTGCCGATCGGGTTCGTCATGTCCGGACGCGCGTGCACGCTCAGCGCGACTGCACCCTCGTCGATCGACTCGAAACGCATGCCGAGCAGGTCGCCGATGTTGGGCGGCAGGTCCTCCATCGCCGAGAACATCCGCAGCACCTCGACACCGCTCAACTCAGCCACGCTCGTCATCTCCGGGCTCCCTTCGCCGGGCGAAACCCGGATAGAATGATTGGTCTACGCACACGCTAGCAAGGGATAGAACGATTGGTCCACACGGCCCCGCCGCGCGACCGGCTCATCGCCGCCGCCATCGACCTCGTCCGCCGACACGGCGTCGCCGGGACGTCGGTCGCCGACCTGCTCGCCACTTCCGGAACCGCCCGGAATTCGATCTACCAGCACTTTCCCGGCGGGAAAGACGGACTGATCACCGCGTCGACCACCCGCGCCGGCGACCTGATGACGACCTACCTCCGCCGACTCATCGCCGACCGCGGCACCCTCGGGGCACTCGACGGACTCGTCACCTGGTGGCGTCGCGAACTCACCGAGTCGGATTTCGCCGTCAGCTGCCCTATCGCCGCGGCGGCCGCATGCGGCGACGACGGCCCGACGGCCGCCGCAGCTGCCGCGTACACGCAATGGCAGGCCCTGATCGCCGAGTCCGCCGGCGCCGAGCTCGACGACGACGCGCCGGTATTCGCCGCGACGGCCGTCGCGGCGATCACGGGAGCGGTCCTCGCCGGCCGCGCCCTCCGGTCGACGGCTCCGCTCGACGACGCCGCTGCCGGTATCGCCGCACTCCACGCGGCGCTCTCGCACAGCCCCTCCCCGGATGTCCGGCTGAGCGAGGCGCCGAGGAGATAGTCGTCACGGCGGTCCGCTCAGCCGGACATCCGGGGAGCTCCGTCCGACGACGCGCAAGGTCGAGTAGTCCATCACGGATGTCCACGGACGTATCGCCGCGGGATGCTGTTGAGCAACGAGGAGCGGGCCCGACCCGCACCGACCGGAAGGACATCGCCATGAAGAAGCTCATCGCCGCCGTCGCCATCGCCGGATTCGCCCTCCTCGGCGCCGCCTGCGATCCGACGTCGAGCGACCCCGCCTCATCGAACCAGGCCGATCCCGAGGCGTACTGCGCGACATTGAGGGACATCGTCAACACCCGAGACGCCGACACGCCGAGCGCCGCCCTCGCCGCCGCGGCCTCACTCAGCTCCAGCCTGCCGCGCGCGATCGCCACGGTTCCCGGCGAGATCAGGTCCGAGGTGACGGCCTTCCTCACCGACCTCCAGAACCTCGACCCCAACGATCCGACGGCCTTCCTGCACAATCCGCATCTGCAGAAGATCGCCGAGTACCACTCGAGTCACTGCGGAGTCTGACCTCCACACGTATCGGCCCGGCCGGATGTATCGGCCGGGCCGATTCGCGTCGTCCGACGTGTAGCCGCTTCACCGGACAAACAAAACACCGAAGGGGCGGATGCCATCCACTTCACGTGCGCCGGGAAGTCGAGCAACGCCGCCACCATCTACGCGCCGCGCAGCCCTGTCAACGAGCTGCATACCGGGTTCAGCAACGACGCCCAGGGCGTGTTCGGCTCGTAGTCGCGACGTTTAGGCAGCAGCCCGACGAACAACCGCCTTATTCACGAACACATCGAGTCCGGCCCATAAACCCGCAGGGATGGACCGGGCTCGACGCATGTCCGCCGACCTCCCGGCCATCGTCGATAAGCAGGCCGTCGAAATCAGTCCGGCCGGATGTATCGATCGGGCCGATTCGCGTCATCCGACAATTCGCGGCTTAACCGGACGAACACCGCGGCGAATACGGTTTCTTGTGACCATTTGTCCGAGTAGTGGACTACCGGGGTGCTCGAATATCACTCCGGGAAAGGATGGCCGTACGGACATCGAATAGGCGAAACGATTCTCCCGATGCTCCGGCCCCGGAAACACCGGCGGCACTCGACCCGCGCCGAAGGCGCGAGAAGGAGAGGAAGATCATGCGAAAGAAGATCGCCACCGCGGCCGTCGCCATCGGATGCCTGGCTGCGCCGGTGCTGGGAATGGGGACCGCGAACGCCGAGGGGTCGACCGCGCCGTTCAAGGTGAACGTGGGGTTCAGCGGAGCCACAAACTGGACGGTCTCGTGGGATGCATCTGGCGCGAACGTCGCCACCAATTCGTGCAACCTCGAGGCCGGTCCCGGGCGTCTCTTTTCCAGCCGCCCCGCAACGCAAGGCCCCATTGCCATCGGCGCCGTGAGCTGGGTCCAGATCGACTGCAAGAAGAACGGCGGCACCGACAGGATCAAGAGTTCCAAGGTGCACATCTACGGCCCGCGCGGCGCCATCAACGACCTGCGCACCAAGTTCAGCAACGACACCCAGGGCATGTTCGGGTCGTAGTTCACCACGTTCTTTCGGCAACTGATCTGATCGACATCAGCCCATCCGCACAACCGCATCGAGCCCGGTCCATGAACCCTCGGGGGATGGACCGGGCTCGACCACGTCACTCCACGACCCGGCATTGACCCGACGACATCGAGATCGTCGACCGTTCTACTGACGACATCCGCGGGTAGTCGGCTTCGGCGCACCGACGGCGACGCGACGGGACAAGATCAATCGGCACGGCATCGATCGATCGCGTCGTCGGACGGCGTGCGAAGGAGGACTTCCATGACCGCACTCACACGATTCGGACGCCGCGCCGCAACACTCGCGACAGCCACCGCCGTCGGGGCGAGCGTCGCCGTCCTCGGCGCCGGCCAGGCCACCGCGGCGACCCCACCGAGCATCAGCGTCGGGTTCAGCGGCGCCGACAAATGGACCGTCACCTGGGACGGCACACCCGCGACGACATGCGCGGCCCACCTCCGCGACACCGAGTTCCCCGCGAACGTCGCGGCCACCGCCACCCTCGCATCGGGCACCACGACGAGTGACATCGCTCCGGGACCGAACACTATCCGCTTCGTGTGCGACGGGAAGTCGAGCAACACCGTCACCATCTACGGCCCGCGCGGCGCCCTCAACGACCTGCGCACCACGTTCAGCAACGACACCCAGGGCATGTTCGGCTCGTAGTCGTCGCGTCATCGGCAGCCGCGCCCGACGACATCAGCCCATCCACACGACCACTTCGAGCATCGATCGATCACGTCGACGAACGGCGTGCGAAGGAGGCCCCTCCCATGACCGCACTCACCCGATTCGGACGCCGCGCCGCAACACTCGCGACGGCCACCGCGGTCGGGGCCGGCGTCGCCGTCCTCGGCGCGGGCCAGGCGGCCGCGGCGACCCCACCGAGCATCAGCGTCGGGTTCAGCGGCGCCGACAAGTGGGCCGTCACCTGGGACGGCACGCCGGCGACGACGTGCAAGGCCCACCTTCGCGGCGTCGAGCTCGGCGTCGAGTTCTCGACGACCGGCCCGACCGTCACCACCCTCAGGTCGGGTACCGAGCCCGAGACCATCACCCCGGGCGCCAACACCCTCCGTTTCGTGTGCGACGGGAAGTCGAGCAACACGGTCACCATCTACGGCCCGCGCGGCGCCCTCAACGACCTGCGCACCACGTTCAGCAACGACACACAAGGTATGTTCAGCTCGTAGGCCACTACAGACGTCGGCGTCTTCGAGTAGCGCACTACTGATTCACGATCGAACATCTCCGGGCACACTGGGTACATCGCACCAGCAACCCGGGAGGTTCTCATGGACAGGTTCGCCGTCCCCGCCGCAGCTCTCCTCGGCGCCGTCACCGGCCCGGTCGTCATGGCCGCCTACTGGAACGCCAACCCCGGCAGCTACTGGGACATCCGGCCCGGTGAGGCCGCCGGCCGTCTCCGCCGCAGTGCCGCCCGCTTGCGGAATCGCGTCGACGCCGCATTCTCGGCGTGAGCCACGACGCGAGCGCGTCTGCCTGATCCGGCAAGCTGATACGCATGGAATTGCGTGTCTTCGTCGAACCCCAGCAGGGCGCCACCTACGCCGATCAACTCGGCGTGGCTCAGACCGCCGAAGCGGCGGGCTTCGGCGCCTTCTTCCGCTCCGATCACTACGTCGCCATGAACGTCGAGGGCATGCCCGGCCCGACCGACTCGTGGATCACGCTCGCCGGCATCGCTCGCGAGACGTCGACGATCCGCCTCGGGACGCTCGTCTCGTCGGCGACGTTCCGGCACCCCGGGCCGTTCGCGATCTCCGTGGCCCAGGTCGACCAGATGTCGGGCGGGCGCGTCGAACTCGGGCTCGGGGCCGGCTGGTTCGCCGAGGAGCACACGGCGTACGCGATCCCGTTCCCCGACGTCAAGGAGCGCTTCGCTCGCTTCGAGGAGACGCTCGCCATCGTCGTCGGACTGTGGGAGACGCCGGTCGGCAAGCGGTTCGACTTCGTCGGCCAGCACTTCACGCTGACCGACTCCCCCGCCCTGCCGAAGCCGGCCCAGGCGCGCCCGCCGATCGTGCTCGGCGGCGCCGCCCGTAAGCGGGGCGCCGCCTTGGCCGCCCTGTACGCCGACGAGTACAACGTCCCGATGGTCTCCGTCGAAGAGGCCCGCGCGGTCTACGGCCGGGTCGACGCCGCCTGCACGGCGATCGGTCGCGATCCGGCATCGGTGCGCAAATCGGCGGCACTCGTCGTGTGCGCGGGCGCCGACGACGCGACCGTCGCCCGCCGCGCCGAGGCCATCGGCCGGGACGTCGACGAGCTGCGCCGCAACGGCGTCGCTGGGTCGCCGGACGAGATCGTCGACAAGCTCGGCACCTACGCCGAGGCCGGCGCCACCCGCACCTACCTGCAGTTCCTCGACATGAGCGACCTCGACCACGTCGAGTACGTCGCCTCGACGGTGATGCCGCAGCTCGCCTGACACCTGACGACGAAGGCCCGGTTCACCGTGACGGTGAACCGGGCCTCGTGTCGGTCAGCCGGTCTGAGCGGCTAGCGGACGGGCTCGATCAGAAGCCCATGCCGCCCATCTCGTCGCCACCCGGAGCGGCCGGCGCGGACGCCTTCTCCGGCTTGTCGGCGACGACGGCCTCGGTGGTGAGGAACAGGCCGGCGATCGACGCGGCGTTCTGCAGCGCCGAGCGGGTGACCTTGACCGGGTCGTTGATGCCGGCGGCGAGCAGGTCCTCGTACACACCGGTGGCGGCGTTCAGGCCGTGACCGGCGGGCAGGCTGCGAACCTTCTCGGCGACGACGCCGGGCTCGAGGCCGGCGTTGACGGCGATCTGGCGGACCGGGGCGTCGAGCGCGACGCGCACGATGTTCGCACCGGTGGCCTCGTCACCCGTCAGCTCCAGGCTGTCGAAGACGGCACCCGACTGCGCGAGGGCGGCGCCGCCGCCGGCGACGATGCCCTCCTCGACCGCGGCCTTGGCGTTGCGGACGGCGTCCTCGATGCGGTGCTTGCGCTCCTTGAGCTCGACCTCGGTGGCCGCGCCCGCCTTGATGACGGCGACGCCGCCGGCGAGCTTGGCGAGGCGCTCCTGCAGCTTCTCACGGTCGTAGTCGGAGTCGCTGTTCTCGATCTCCTGGCGGATCTGGTTGACGCGGCCCTTGATGGCCTCCGCGTCGCCCGAACCCTCGACGATGGTGGTCTCGTCCTTGGTGACGACGACCTTGCGCGCGGTGCCGAGCTGCTCCAGGCCGGCGCCCTCGAGCGACAGGCCGACCTCCTCGGAGATGACCTCGCCACCGGTGAGGATGGCGATGTCGGCGAGCTGGGCCTTGCGGCGGTCACCGAAGCCCGGGGCCTTGACAGCGACGGACTTGAAGGTGCCGCGCAGCTTGTTGACGACGAGCGTCGACAGGGCCTCGCCCTCGACGTCCTCGGCGATGATGAGCAGCGCCTTGCCGGCCTGGATGACCTTCTCCAGCAGCGGGAGCAGGTCCTTGACCGTCGAGACCTTGCCCGAGACCAGCAGGATGTACGGATCCTCGAGGACCGCTTCCTGACGCTCCGGGTCGGTGACGAAGTAGCCCGAGATGTAGCCCTTGTCGAAGCGCATGCCCTCGGTGAGCTCGAGCTGCAGGCCGAAGGTGTTGGACTCCTCGACCGTGATGACGCCTTCCTTGCCGACCTTGTCCATGGCCTCGGCGATGAGCTCGCCGATGGACGGGTCGCCCGCGGAGATACCGGCGGTGGCGGCGATCTGCTCCTTGGTCTCGACCTCGGTGGCCGACTTCAGCAGCGCCTCGGTGACGGCCTCGACGGCCTTCTCCATGCCGCGCTTGAGGCCGAGCGGGTTGGCGCCGGCGGCGACGTTGCGCAGGCCCTCACGGACCAGCGCCTGCGCGAGAACGGTGGCGGTGGTGGTGCCGTCGCCCGCGACGTCGTCGGTCTTCTTGGCGACCTCCTTGACCAGCTCGGCGCCGATCTTCTCGTAGGGGTCCTCCAGCTCGATCTCCTTGGCGATGGAGACGCCGTCGTTGGTGATCGTGGGGGCGCCCCACTTCTTCTCGAGCACGACGTTGCGACCCTTGGGGCCCAACGTCACCTTGACGGTGTCGGCGAGGGTGTTCAGGCCACGCTCAAGGCCGCGACGGGCCTCCTCGTCGAACGCGATGATCTTGGCCATTGCGAAGTGATCCTCCGTGTGGGGGTGACACTGATGTCTATGGGTCGGCAGGTGCCCGCGACGGACGACCGATCGTGTCAAATGGGGACCGGTCTCACCGTTCGCCGACCTGGCACTCACGATCCGCGAGTGCCAGGTTCTTGTTTAGCACTCGACACCATCGAGTGCAAGGACGCCAGGTCTAGGCCTACCGTTCGGGCCCGTCGGCGCCTACCGTTCTCAGCAGCGACGCCGTCCGGCGCCGGGAGACGGGGACGAGATGACACTTTCCGAGAAGGCCGCGCACTTCCTTGCACTGCACGTGCCCGGCGATCCGACGATCCTGCCCACCGTATGGGATGCCTGGTCGGCCCGGCTGGCCGAATCGGCGGGGTTCGCGGCGCTCACCGTGGGCTCGCATCCGGTCGCCGATTCGATCGGCAAGGCCGACAACGAGGGCATGACCTTCGACGACCTGCTGACGCGCGTCGCCCAGATCACCGCCGCCGTCGACCTGCCGGTGTCCGTCGACATCGAATCCGGCTACGGGCTCGAGCCGCGGCGGCTCATCGACGGGCTGCTGTCCGTCGGCGCCGTCGGGCTCAACATCGAGGACACCGTGCACGGCGAAGGCGGCCGGATGCGGTCGGCCGAAGAACATGCCGAGCTGGTCGGCGCACTGCGCGCGGCGTCCGACGAGACCGAGGTGCACGTCGTCGTCAACGCCCGCACGGACCTGCTGCTGCACCGCGTGGGCGATGAGTCCGACCGCGTCGAACGCGCGATCGCCCGGCTGCTGCCGTGCGCCGCGGCGGGCGCCGACGTCCTCTATCCCGTCGGGTTGTGGCCGGCCGAGACGCTGCGGACGCTGGCACAGGAGCTGCCGCTGCCGGTCAACACGATCGGCCATCCGACGCTGAGCTCGAAGGCGGAGCTGGCGGCGACGGGCATCGCCCGGGTGAGCTTCGGCCCACTGCTGCAGGCCGTGCTCGCCGAGCGGGCGAACGAGGTGCTCGCGGCCTGGAACTGAGGGCACCGACGCCTGCGATTCGCATGTCCATGGTGCCCCGGCCATCCGGCACGGACGATTTCTGTCGGTGGTCGGTGCGACGATCCCCGCATGACCGAGTACATGACCGCGCAGGCCTGGGTGACACTCGTCGTCGGAATCGTGGCCGTCGTCGGAGTCGGGTTCACCATCGTCCAACGGACCCGGGCCGACAATCGCCGCGAGTGGTGGGCGCGCTTCAGCTGGGCGCTCGACGCCGCGTACAGCACCGACGCCGATCAACGCCGCGACGGTTGGCGCATCGTCACCGCGCTGACAAGATCTCCTCTCGCGACAGAAACGGAGGAAACGGTGATCGAAGCCCTTACCCGACCACCGCCACACGCGAACAATGGACGACAGCAAGGAGGCCCGCCATGACAACGACTGGACCGATCGACACCACCCGACGCGACAGCACTCCCGAAGAGCGCCAAGCCCGCGCGGAAGCGTACGTCACCGTCCGCCGGAAACTCGGTAGACCCGTCGAACAATGGATCCAGGACGTGGCCGACGGCAAGGAACTCGCCGGGTAGCGCCCGCTACGTAGCCAAGGCCAGCACGTCGGCGACCAGCAGCCGCGCGTAGTCGGCGCCGCCGGGGACGCCGAAGACCGCGTGGTGGTAGAGCGGCGCGATGATGTGGTCCAGGACGTGGCGCACCTGCGGCACGTGTTCGCCGCGGGCGGCGGCCCGGTCGATCATGAGCGCCGCCTGCTCACGCCGGATCCTCCAGCAGGGGCAGTCCTCGGTGATCCGGCCCTCCCGCGCCGCGACGAGTGCCCGCAGGTAGGAGGCCCGCTGCGGACGTTCGATGTCCTCGGCGATGATGACGGCCCACGCCGTGAGGTCGCCCGCGAAGGTGCCCATGTCGGGCAACGGCTCGTCACGGGTCAGCGCGGCGACGGCGACCTGCTCGAGGAGCGCGTCGAGCGAGCCCCAGCGCCGGTAGATCGAGGTCGGGTTGACGCCCGCGCGCTCGGCGACCTGCGGGATCGTCATCGATTCGCGATGCCCCTCGCCGACGAGTTGGCCGACGGCCGCGTACACGGCCTCCTGCACACGCGCGCTGCGACCGCCGCGGCGGCGCACCACGGCGTCGTCGGCCGTGTCGAGATCCAGAGTGGACACGGGAACATTATTGCAAACCGGGTTGCTTTAGTCGACGGGCCGGCGGTAGCGTCCTTAACGCAAAGGCCATTGCGTTTGCGGTCAGGAGGGATGAACGTGGACGTGACGACGGCTCCGCGCCGGTGGCAGCTGCCGCCCGCCGCGGCGTTCTGGCTGATCGCGCTGACGATGATCGTCGCGCTGTTCACCTCGGCCGCGCCGGCCCCCATCTACCCCGTCTACCAGCAGCTCTGGGGCTTCTCGGCGTTCACGCTGACGGTGGTGTTCGCCGTCTACGTCGTCGCGCTGCTCACCACGCTGCTGACGGTCGGCGCGATCTCCGACCATGTCGGACGCCGCCCTGTCCTCGCCGTCGCGCTCGTCCTGCTCATCGCGAGCATGGGCCTGTTCATCGGCGCCGACGGCGTGCCCGACCTCATCGCCGCCCGCGTCCTGCAGGGCCTGGCGACCGGCGCGCTCGTCGGGACGATGAGCGCGACGATGCTCGACCTGCAGCCCTCCGAACGTCTCGGCTCCATCGTCAACGGCTCGGGGCCGGGCGTCGGGCTCGCGCTCGGAGCCGCCGGCGCCGGCCTGCTCGTGCAGTACGCGCCCGCGCCTCGCGTCCTCACGTTCGAGGCGTCGGCGCTGCTTCTGACGGTGCTGCTCATCGGTCTCGTCTTCGTGCCCGAGTCGTCAGGCCGCATCGGCTTCACCTCGCGCCGCCACCTTGCGACGTCGTTGCTGCCGTCGATCGCGCTGCCCCGTGGAATCCGGCCCGTCTTCCTCTCGGCCGCCCCGGCGATGCTCGCGACGTGGTCGCTCGGCGGGATGCAGCTCTCGCTCGGCTCGACCGTCGTCGCGAACCTCTTCGCCGTCGACAACCGTGCCGCGGCGGGCGTCATGCTCGGACTGTTCTTCGTCGCGGCCGCCGTCAGCGCGGCGGCGACGCACAGCCTGCGTCCGAACACCAAGCTGCTCGTCGGCTACCCCGCCCTGTTCATCGGCGTCTGCATGACCTGCGCGTCGGTGCTCACGACCTCGGTGGCCGTCTTCCTCATCGGCACGATCGTCTCCGGCGTCGGTTTCGGAGCCGGTTTCGGCGGCGCGATCACCGCCATCGGCGCCGCGGCCGCCCCGCAGGAGCGCGGCCAGGTGTTCTCGGCGGTGTTCGTCGTCAGCTACCTCGGCTTCTCGATCCCGGCCGTCGTGGCCGGCATCGCTGTCGGCCGGATCGGACTCCGCTCGACGACGGTCGGCTACGCGGTCTACGTCATGCTGCTCGTCATCGTGGCGTCCGCGGCGGCCGTCGCGATGAGCCGCCGCGCCCGGCGCCTCGTCGTCGCGCCGGCCGCCCCCGACACCGTCTGCGCGACCGCAGGCGGCTGAGCCGGACGAGCTACGCGTCGGGCGTCGCCCCGTGGAAGACCGCCTCGACGTTGTTGCCGTCCGGATCGCGGACGAAGGCCCCGTAGTAGCCGGGGTGGTACTCGGGCCACAGTCGCGGCTCGTGCAACACCTCCGCACCCGCGGCGACGGCGGCGTCGAAGAACGCCTTGACGCCGTCGACGTCCGCCGCCGCGAAGGCGATGTGCGTCTCGCGGTTCGGCCCCGAATCGGCGGCGTCGGCGATCCAGAACGTCGGATGCCCCTCGGTGCCGTAGCCGAGCGCGGGCCCGGCGTCGAGCTGACGGCTGTAGCCGAGCGGTGCCAGCACGGCGTCGTAGAAGGTCTTGGCGGCGTCGTAGTCCACGCAGTTGATTCCGAAGTGATCAATCATCGCTCAACTGTACGACGACTTCGACGCCCACACATGCGCATCTCTGCAGATCCCAGCCGGCCCGCGGAACCGGCCGCCCGAGATCGTCGTGTCTAGATCCAGCCCTTCTCACGCGCCTTAACGGCCGCCTCGTAGCGGTTGGCGACGCCGAGCTTGGCGATCGCCGACGACAGATAGTTGCGCGTCGTTCCCGGGGACAGGTGGGCGCGGGCGGCGATCTCGTCGACGCCCGCGCCTGCCGCGGCGTATTCCAGAACATCGGCCTCGCGGGGCGTCAGCACCGAATCGCCGGAGCTGATCGCCTCCGCCGCCAGCTCCGGATCGACGTAGCGCTTGCCCGCGGCGACGATGCGCACCACCTCGGCCAGCGTCGACGCCCCGGCGGTCTTGGGCAGGAACCCCCGCACCCCGGCCGCGAGCGCCCGCTTGAGATAGCCGGGCCGGCCGTGGCTCGTCACGATGAGCACCGCGGCGTCGGGGCTGATCGTCAGCAGCCGTTCGGCGGTCTCGATGCCGTCCATGCCGGGCATCTGGAGGTCGACGATCGCAACGCGGGCCGGTGTGCCGTCATCGATCCGGCGGCGCCACGTCGCCAGCAGTTCAGCACCCGACGCGACGTGCGCGACGACGTCGATATCGGGTTCGAGACCGAGCATCGTCGCGAGCGCCGCGCGGATGAGGTTCTCGTCGTCGGCGAGCATGACGGGGATCGTCATCGGTCCTCCCAGTGGACATCGAGGGTGAAGACACCGGCGGCGCGGTTCACCCTTAGTTCGGCGCCGACCTCGGCGAGCCGCTCGGCCAGCCCGCGCAGACCGGAACGCTCGCCGGGTTCACCTGCGCCGTCGTTGCACAGTGTGACGCCGTCGCCGCGCAGCGTCAGCGTCGCCGACGACGCGGCGGCGTGGCGGACGATGTTCGTCGTCCCCTCTCGCACCACCCAGGCGACGACCTCGTGGAAGCGCGTCGGCACGAGCGCCGCGTCGCCGATCACGTCGAGTCGGCAACCGACGGCCGCGAGCAGCGAGCGCGCCCCGGCGACCTCGCCGGCGAGATCGATGTCGCGGTAGCCGCGCACGACGGCCCGCATCTCCCCCATCGACGCCACCGCCAGGTCGTGCACCTCGTCCATCTCGGCGGCGGCGCGGTCGTCGCCGGCCCGGGAGAGCCGCGACGCGAGCTCGCTCTTGACGGCGATCGTCGAGAACGCGCGTCCGACGACATCGTGCAGATCACGCGAGAACCGCAGCCGCTCCTCGGCGACGCGCAGCGCGCTCTCGGTGGCGCGAGCGCGGTCGAGGTCGTCGACCACCCGCAGCGTCCACAACGTCAGCTGCGTGGTGCCGACGAGGAACACTCCGCAGCCGGTGAGGAGCAGCAGCAGTCCGAGCGCCGGCGGCGAGAAGGGATCGGCGAAGAAGACGATCACGGTGGCCAGCGCCGCGGCGCCGAGCAGATTCCAGGTCCGGCGCACGAACGGGAGATACATCCACGCGGCGAAGAGATAGACGAACACGCCGACCGTGCGCCACGGGTCGTCGTCCCACTGTTCGGCGGGGGCGCCGTCCCAGCGGACGGCGACGGCCGCGAGCACCCACAGCCCGACCAGCACGGCGGCGGCGACGATCCGGATGCGGACGGCCCAGCGCCCGTCCGCGGCGCCCGTCAGTTCCGGCCGGGATTCGGCGACCGCGAGGGTCGCGACGATGATGAACCCCGCCGCGACCCGCTGACCGGTCCCGGCGATGGACAGCATCGCGAAACCGCCGAAGAAGACGGCCATCGAATCGAACGTCAGCCGGGTGTACCAGCGGTACTTGGCCGCGCTCGACAGCCCGTGCCACCAGCCGGTGACACGGGCCGTCAGACCCGCTCGTCCCACCGGAACGAGCGGGCCGCCAGCGCCACCCCGAGCACGATCCACACGGCAAGTGTGACAAGCGGACGTCCGGCATCGGCGAACGCGTCGACGAAACCGGCCACGGGGGCGTCCGCACCGCTCGCGGCGCCATCGGCGGCAGCGGGCAACCGGCCGGTCCAGCCGAGGTGGACGAGATCGGACACCGCGGCCATCGGCGTCCAGTCGACGACGGTGCGCAGCCCGTCCGGCAGGACGGTGCGCAAACCGCCGAAGCCGACCATGCCAAGCATCATCACCGGCAATGCGGTGAGCTGCGCCGCCTCGGCGTTCTTGGTGAACGCGCTGGTCACGAGGGCCAGCGCGGTGAAGACGGCCAGACCTCCGGCGAGTGCGAGCACCGGCAGCACGGCGTTGACCGGCAGCGGCGCGCCCGCCGCCGTCACGACGGCCACGACCGTCACCGTCGCGCCGGCGGCGAGCAGCGCACCCGGCGCCGCGAACGCGCCGAGGATCTCGTGATCGCGTGCCTCTCCGGTCCGCAGCCGCTTGAGGACGCCCTCGCCGCGGCGCGTCGTGACCATCGACAGCACCGTGTAGAACTGCACGAACACGAGCACGTAGAACAGCAGCATCTCGATCGTCGTCGCCGTGCCGACGGCTGTGGGGCCGTCGCCGCGACCGGCGAAGAACATCATCAGCGGCAGCGCCAGCGGGAACACCGTGCCCATGACGAGCAGCGTCTTGTTGCGCCGGAACTGCAGGAGCTCCGCTCGGGCCAGCGCGGCGAGCCGGTGAGGACGAGCGGTGACGGGCAGCGGGGCGACGGCGGCGGTCATGAGGCGACTCCGATCGGATCGTGGTCGGCGGCCCCGTCGGCGATGCCGAGGAAGACCGACTCGAGGGTGGCGGCCCGGGCGTCCAGACCGGTGAGGGTGACGTCGCCGCTCGCCGCCCAGGCGAGCAGTTCGTACAGGTGACGCTGCAGGTCCGGCGTCTGGATCCGGATGCGCGGGCCGTCGGCGTCGACCTCGGCCCCCGGCAGGTGCGGCAGCGCCGTGCCCGGCGGGAGCGACGCGGCGTCGAAGGCGATGGCGGAGCGATGACCGTCGACGATCTCGCGCAGCGTGCCCGACCGCGCGATGACGCCGGCGTGCATGATCGAGACCCGGTCGGCCAGCGCCTCGGCCTCGTCGAGGTAGTGCGTGGTGAGCACCATCGTGACGCCCGCGGCCTTGAGCCGGGCGAGCAGCCGCCACGTGCCGCGGCGGCTCTCCGGGTCCAGGCCCGTCGTCGGCTCGTCGAGGAAGAGGACGCGCGGGCGGCCGAGCAGCGCACAGGCCAGATCGAGCCGCCGGCTCTCGCCGCCGGAGAGCGCCGCGACGCGGACGTCCCGCCGATGCTCGAGACCGACCTCGCCGAGCACCTCGTCGACGCTCGTCGGGTGACTGCACGTGCCGCGCCACATCCGCAGCGTCTCACCGACGGTCAACTCCCGCGGCAGACCGCCGGACTGCAACATGACGCCCAGCTCGGGACGCAGCCGCGCCCGGTCGGCGATCGGATCGAGGCCGAGCACCGAGATCTCCCCGGCGTCCGGGCGGGCCAATCCCTCCAGCAGCTCCAGCGTCGACGTCTTGCCCGCACCGTTGGTGCCCAGCAGCGCAAAAACCTCGCCCTCGGCGACGTCGATGTCGACGCCGCGGACGGCCTCGAAGGCCGACTTGCCCCGGCCGTAGGTGCGCCGCAGGCCCCGGGCGGTGATGGCCGCACTCATCGACTCCCCCACCGCCGGACACCGATGACCCAGCGGATGGCGAGATGCACCGTGACGACGGCGGCGACGATGTAGCCGACCGGCCATCCGACGACGCCGATGAGCACCAGCGACAGGACGGCCGCGATGACGATGACGAAGAGCTCCCGCGAGCGGGTCGGCGCGGGGCCCAGGCGCATCGTGTCCATGATCAGGTCGTGCAGCGAGGCCTCGCGCAGGCCGGCGGGCCGCTGTGGACGGGAGGTGTGTGCTGTGTGGTCCATGACTCAAGCGTCGTCGCCGCGGGGCGTCGGCAGTAGCGAGCGCAGTCACGAGATCTGCTGACGCACACAGGGTTTCACCATGACGTGAGGCGGGCCGCGGGGGTGACAGATGTCATGACGCAACTCGGCCGCCCGACCGCTCGTCGCCGGCACCTGCGCAGAGGGAACCATCCATCTGCGCACAGCCGATTCCGCGACGACCTGTCCGCCACCTGTGGTCAGCCAGATTCGGCGGCCACCCACGGATCGATGACCACGAGGCCCGCGCCGACGAAATCTTTCGTGTTCCGCGTGGCGAGGCGACCACCGTGGACGCGGCAGATCGCGGCGATCTGCGCGTCGGCCATGCCGATCGGACGTCCGGCGCGGTCACGTCCGGCCGTGACCTCGGCGTAATACTCGGCCGCCGCCCGGCCGAAAGGCAGCATCCGATCACGGAAGTCGTCGTCCAACATCTCGGATACCCGTGCCGCCAGAGCCGACCTCCGCCGGCCTTCGGGCAGGCGCGCGACGCCGTAATGCAGTTCAGCCGCCGTGATCGCCGTGATGAACATCTCGCCCGTCGGGATCCGATCGACCCAGCGCAGAACACCGGCGTCCGGCTGTCGGCGCATCAACTCAGACAGGACGTTCGTGTCGAGAACGATCACTCGTCGAACTCCACCGCGCGCGCCGGCTCGGCGCGCGGCGGCAGATCGAGCCACGGTCCGTCGACGTCGCTGAACCGGCGGGCGATGCGCGATCCCAGACCTCGCGGCGGATCCTGTGCAGCCAACGCCGCCGCCAGGATCTCGCGCACCTCGGCCTCCATCGATCGACCGTGCTCGGCCGCCCGGATCCGCAGCCTGGCTTTCATACCCTCGTCGAGATTGCGGACCGTCAACGTCGCCATCATCGTCCCCTCACGTTTGCGTTCAATGCATGCATTGCAAGCATACGCGCACGTTTCACGCTCCCGCCCGGAGTGACGTCCCGAGCGGGAGCGCGACACGTGAGGCGTCAGTGCGCGATCGCCTTCTCGGCGCCGACGCCCGTCAGGCTGCGCACCTCCATCTCGGCGTTGATCGCGGGGTCGCCGCGCTCGGAACTCGTGAGCGTGCCGACGATGCCGAGGGCGAAGGCCAGCGGGATCGAGACGATGCCCGGGTTGTCGAGCGGGAACCAGGCGAAATCGGCGCCTTTGAGCATCGACGTCGGCTTTCCGGAGACGGCCGGCGAGAACACGATGAGCAGGATCGTCGAGAGGAGGCCGCCGTACATGCTCCACAGCGCGCCGCGGGTGTTGAAGCGTCGCCAATAGAGCGAATACACGATCGTCGGGAGGTTGGCCGCCGCCGCGACGGCGAACGCCAGCGCGACGAGGAAGGCGACGTTCTGCCCGTTGGCCAGGATGCCGAGCACGATGCCGAGGATGCCGAGCACGACGACGGTGATCCGGGAGACCCGCACCTGATCGCTCTCGCTCGCCAGGCCGCGCTTGATGACGCTGGCGTAGATGTCGTGGGCGAACGACGCCGACGCGGTGATGGCGAGGCCGGCGACGACGGCGAGGATCGTCGCGAAGGCGACCGCCGAGATGACGCCGAGCAGGATCGTGCCGCCGAGCTCGAAGGCGAGCAGCGGCGCCGCCGCGTTCTCGCCGCCGGCCGCCGCGAGGATGCGGTCCGGGCCGACCAGCGCCGTCGCGCCGTAGCCGAGCACGAGCGTGAACAGGTAGAACGCGCCGATGAGCGCGATGGCCCACACCACGGACCGGCGGGCCTCCTTGGCCGTCGGCACCGTGTAGAAGCGCATGAGCACGTGCGGCAGTCCGGCGGTGCCGAGCACCAGCGCGAGGCCCAGCGAGAGGAAGTTGATCTTCGTCGTCGTCGACGAGCCGTACTTGGCGCCGGGGGCCAGGACGTCCCGGCCGGCGACCGCCTGCGAGGCCGACTCGGTGATCTTCGTCTGCGCGTCGCCGAGCAGGCTGGAGATGTTGAAACCGAACTTGACCAGCACGATGGCCGTCATGCACCCGGCGCCGAAGATGAGCAGCACGGCCTTGATGATCTGCACCCAGGTGGTGCCCTTCATGCCGCCGATCAGCACATAGGCGATCATGAGCACCCCGACCACGGCGATGACGATGCCCTGCCCGGTCTTGTCCTTGATGTCGAGCAGCAGCGCCACGAGACCGCCCGCGCCCGCCATCTGGGCCAGCAGGTAGAACAGCGAGACCGTCAACGTCGAAATCGCCGCCGCCAGCCGTACCGGACGCTGCTTGAGCCGAAAGCTCAGCACGTCGGCCATCGTGAACTTGCCGGTGTTGCGCAGCAGCTCGGCGACCAGCAGCAGGGCCACCAGCCACGCGACGAGGAAGCCGATGGAGTAGAGGAAGCCGTCGTAGCCGTAGACGGCGATGGCGCCGGCGATGCCGAGGAAGCTCGCGGCCGAGAGGTAGTCGCCCGCGATGGCGACGCCGTTCTGCGGGCCGGTGAAACCGCCGCCCGCGGTGAAGAACTCCGATGCGCTGGCGTTCTTCTTGCTCGCCCGGATGACGACGACCATCGTCACGGCGACGAACGCGCAGAAGATGGCGATGTTGGCGACCGGGTTGCCGACGGTCGACGACGCGGCGAGATCGAGAGCGCTCACGCGTGGCCTCCTTCGAGACGGGCCCGGATCGCCTCGGCCTGCGGATCGAGATCACGGTTGGCGAAGCGGATGTACAGGCCGGTGATGGCGAAGGTGGTGACGAACTGCGCCAGCCCGAGCAGCAGACCGACGTTGATGTTCCCCCACACCTTCGTGCCCATGAAGTCGTGCGCGAGCACGCCGAGCAGCAGATACAGGCCGTACCAGGACAGGAAGAACGCGGTCATCGGGAAGACGAAGCGGCGCAGCGTCCGGCGCAAGGCGACGAACTCGGGGCTCTGCTGCACCTCGATGAAATCGGTGGGCGTCGGACCGCCCGGTGGATGGGTGGCGCTCATGGAAGTTCCTCTCAGGCCGGCGATGAGAAGAACGGTAGGTGCGACGGGCGTCACATTCGGGCGTCGATCGGCGAGCGGATCACGCGTGCGGTGAGCGGTGGACTGCGTGCGGCGAGCGGTGCGTGCGCGAGCCTCCCCAGATGTCCGGCCATACGAGGCGCCGTGACAATAATCTCCTCGGCGGGCTGCTATGACGGACATCTGGGGAGGGGATCGTCAGCGCCCGCGGTCCGGGACCCGTTCGACGCCGAGGCCGAGGCGTTCGGGGACGTGCATCCGGGCGAACAACCGGCCGACATCGTCCGGAACGGATGCTCGGGTGGCATGGCTGACCAGGGCCATCGTCGTGAAGGCGAGAGGGACGGTCACCGCCGCGGGGTAGCCGATGATCGCGGCGGGCCAGCCGCCGCCGAGCGCCGGGTCGACGGCGCCGGCGAGGGCGAGCACCGAGGCCGTCGTCGACGCCAGGCCGCCGACGGCCATGCCGGCGATGGCGCCCGCGGACGTCAGACCCCGCCACCAGATGCCCAGGACGAGCAGCGGGCACAGCGTCGAGGCCGCGATGCCGAAGGCCAGGCCGACGACCCGGGACAGATCGGCGATGCCGACCGCGAACGTCAGCGCCACCGGGACGGCGCCCCCGACGAGTGCGGCCACCCGGAAATCGCGGACCCGGCCGCGCAGGACGTCCGTCGCCAACGCCCCGGCGAGGCTGACCAACAGGCCGGACGCCGTCGAGAGGAAGGCCGCGACCGCACCGGCCGCGACGAGCGCCGCGAGCAGGGTGCCGAGCCAACCGGAGAACGCCGCCCGGGGCACCAGCAGGACGGCCGCGTCGGACGCGCCGGTGATGAGCAGCTCCGGCACGTAGACGCGGGCGACGACGCCGAGCAGCGTCGGGAACAGGTAGAACACGCCGAGCAGCCCGATGACCGCGAGTGCCGTCCGGCGGGCCGCGCGTCCGTCGCGGTTGGTGTAGAAGCGCACGAGCACGTGGGGTAGGCCGAGGGTGCCGAGGAACGTCGCGACCATGAGCGAGAGCACCGTGAACAGCGGATGGTCGCCGCCGAGCCCGCGTCCGGACACGATCCAGTCGGCGCCCGTCGTCGGCGCGCCCGCGACGACCGGCACCGCGGCGCCGGCGGCCAGCCGCAGCTCACTGCCCGCACCGATGCGCACGCGGCCGGCGGCGAGTTCGGCGTCGGCGACGTCCCGGCCGTCGACGCGGCCGTCCACCCGCAGCCCGGCCGGATCGGCGACCGTGACGACGACGTCCGTGGTGACGTCGACCGTCGTCGCCTGCGCCACCGTGGGCGGCGCCGGGCTGCCGAGCTCGCGGTCGTCGCCGATGAAGCCGATCGACAGCGCGATCGCCGGGATCGCCACCGCCGTGAGCTTGAGCCAGTACTGGAACGCCTGGACGAACGTGATCGAGCGCATGCCGCCGCCGACGACGTTGACGACGACGATCGCGCCGACCGTCACCGCACCGACCCACGTCGGCGCCCCGAGCAGGATGTGCAGCGCCAGCCCGGCGCCCTGGAACTGCGGCACCAGATAGCCGACGCAGATCGCGGTGACGACGACCGTCGCGGCGATCCGGACGCGTCGCGAGCCCAGCCGGAACTCGGCGAAATCCGGCACGGTGTACGCGCCACTGCGGCGCAGCGGCGCCGCCACGAAGAGCAGCAGGCCGAGGTAGCCGACCGTGAAACCGATCGGGTACCAGAGGGCGTCCGCGCCGTATTTGGCGACGAGCCCGGCGACGCCGAGGAACGACGCCGCCGACAGGTACTCCCCCGAGATCGCCGCGGCGTTCCAGCGCGGGCCGATGCTGCGGGACGCGACGAGGAAGTCCGAGGTGGTGCGCGAGACCCGGCCGCCGTAGGCGCCGACGACGACCGTCGCGACGGCCGCCAGCGCTAGCGCCGCGACGGTGGCGGCGTCCGGGTGGACGGTCACGGCCTGCCCGACCCGACGCCGCCCGGACCGGCCCCGCCCTCGACGCCGTCCGGCCCGGCATCGCCGCCGGAACCGTCGTCGTCGACGACCGCCAGGAACTCGCGCTCGTTGCGTTCGGCGAGCCGCAGATACCACCAGCCGGCCGCGAACAGCAGCGGATACAGCGCGACGCCGAGCACGAGCCAATTGACGCGCAGCCCGAAGGCGCTCGCCTGCGTCAGACCCGGGAAGGCGACGCCCGCGAGCGGGATCGCGACGAGCGTCGCGACGACGACCGCCGCCAGCCGCAGCGCCAGCCCGAGCTGGGCACGCGTCAGCGCGCGGACGTAGGCGTCGCCGATGCCGGTCTGCTCGACCACCTCGACGCGGGTGCGCACGAGCCGGGCATCCCGGCGATGCGCGAGCACGACGCGTTCGCGCGCCCGCGGCGCCTCCGGCTCCCGGCGGCGGCCGGCCGTCATCCGCGCCCCGGCGGGTCGGCCCGCACCGAACGCATCGGGGCGCGGATGATCCGGTCCTTGAGCTCGCGGGTCTGACGCCGGCTCACCGGCAGCTCCACGGCCGGCGAGGCACCGTTCTCGCGCAGCCACACCGTCGTCCCGCTGCCGGCCGTGCGCAGGCCGCCGACCAGGGCCGTCGACACCAGGTAGGAGCGATGCACGCGGACGAAACCGGCGGCCGCCCAGCGCTCGGCCAGCGTCGAGAGGGTGATGCGGACGAGGTGCTGACCGTCGCGGGCGTGCAGCCGGGCGTAGTCGCCGACGGCCTCGACCCAGCCGACGTCCTGCCGCCGGACGAGGGTGGTGACGCCGCCGAGCTCGACCGGGATGACATCGGCGTCCGCGGCGCCCGGCCGCGGTTCGGCCCGGCCGGCCTGATGCGGCCGCGGCTCCCGGCCGACGACGACGCGGCGCAGCGCCGCCGCCAGCCGCTCCGGCCGCAGCGGTTTGAGCAGGTAGTCGACGGCCCCGACGTCGAAGGCGTCGACGGCGCGGTCCTCGTGCGCCGTGACGAAGACGATCGCGGGCGGGCGCTCGTAGCGGCCGAGCACGGCCGCCAGCTCCAGCCCCGAGAGCCCCGGCATGTTGATGTCCAGGAAGATCGCCGCCACGTCGTGCTCGGCGAGCGCCCGCAGCGCGCCCGTCGCATCCGAAGCGGTGAAGATGGTGCCGACCTCGGGCAGTTCACCGAGCAGGTAGGCGAGTTCGTCGAGCGCGGGCCGCTCGTCGTCGACGGCCAGGACGTCGAGGCCGCCCGGGGTCAGGGGCACGCTTCTCACCTGCCTTCCACCGCGGGCGACCGCACTCCCGTCATCGGCCTTCGACGGCGACGCCCGGCGCGAACTTCGGCACCCGCAGCGAGACCTTCGTGCCGGCCCCGGGCGCCGTCTCCACCACCAGACCGTAGTCGTTGCCGAAGGCGGCCCGCAGACGATGATCGACATTCGTCAACCCGACATGCGCGCCCGAGCCTCCGCCCGCCGCCTTGCCCCGGACGGCGCCGCCGAGGGCGTCGATGTCGCCGGATCGCAGCAGCTCCGGGTCCATCCCGACACCGTCGTCCTCGACCGAGATGAGGCAGTCGGGCCCGGCGTCGCCCGCGGTGACGGTGATGGTGCCCGTGTTGCGGCCGGCGAGGCCGTGCCGGACGGCGTTCTCGACGAGCGGCTGCAGCGCCAGGAACGGCAACACCACCCGGAGCACCTCGGGCGCCACGTGCAGCCGCACCTCGAGTCCCGGCCCGAACCGGGCCCGCTCGAGCGCGAGGTAGCGGTCGATGTTCTGCAGCTCGTCGGCGAGCGCGGAGTACTGCCCCGCCGCGCGGAACGAGTAGCGCGTGAAGTCGGCGAACTCGAGCAGCAACTCGCGGGCGCGCGCCGGGTCGGTGCGGACGAAGGACGCGATGGTGGTCAGCGCGTTGTAGATGAAGTGCGGGCTGATCTGCGCGCGCAGCGCGATGAGTTCGGCGCGGTCCAGCCGCGCCCGGGAGGCGGCGAGCTCGGTGAGCTCGAGCTGGCCGCCGACGTAGTCCGCCACCTCGGCGACGGCCTGCAGCGTGCCGGCGCCGGGACGTCCGGCGGTGCCGACGCCGAGCACGCCGACCACCTGGCCGTCGGCGACGATCGGCTGGGCGACGACGGCGCGCGCCCCGGCGTCCGGCGGCGGATCGAGCAGGGTGCGGCGCCCGGCGGCGGCCTCGGCGGCGGCCGCCGCGCACGTCGCGCGCAACGCGGCCCCGACCCGCTCGAAGGAGTCCATGCCCAGCACGGTGCCGTCGGCGTCGGCGAGGAAGACGACGTCGGTGCCGAGCAGCGTCCGCAGCGGGCCGACGGCGTCGCGGGCGGAATCGGCGGAGAGCCCGGCCCGCAGCGGCCGGGCCGCGAGCGCCGCCGTCCGCAACGCGGTGTGCACGGCGCGCTCGGTGGGCGTGGCCGCGGGCCGGCCGGTGCGCGCGACGACGATGCCGCCGACGAGCACGAGAACCGCGAAGCCCAGCAGCGCCGCCACCACCTGGCCGGTCATCCGCCCCCGCTCTCATCCCACTACCCGGACGTCCTCGGCGGAAATCGAGTAGTGGACCACTCTATTCCCGCGAGAGTCCCGGCGAGATGCTCGGACCGACACGTCGGGGAGATCCTTCGACTCCGGTCGCCGCCCGAAAGGACGACTCCACCATGGGTACTCGCCACCGAGAGGGTCGTACACCGCGCAAGGTCCGAGGCCGCGACTCATGATCGGCCGCACCGCCGTCCGCCCCGAAGGACGACGATATGTCGTCTCATCAGCGTCATCCCGGACCGAACATCCTCGTTCACCCGATGACGGGGGGAGAATGACATACGTGGGCATGATCGCCGCGGACTCACCCGAAGGGGCGAGGCCCGCGCGCTATCCGATCGTCGGTCGTTCGGAGGACACCGATGTCGATGCCGCCATCGCCGCCCGAGACTTCCGGATGGTCGTTCTGTGGGGCTCACCCGGATCCGGCCGGCACACGATCGCCGAGCAGGCCGCGCTGCGCTACCCGGGGCCCGTCCTGCGGCTGCGCTACCCGCCCGTGCCACCGGATCCCGAGGGCCGGCTGCGCTGGCTGACCGAGGCCGACCGCGTCTTCGCCCGGCATCGCGGCGGACTCGTCCTCGCCCTGGACCGGCCGGACCCCGACCCGATCGGCTCGGCCGCGCTCCGGCAGGCCGCACTGCGCTGGGACCTGGTCGTCCTCGCTCTCTCCGGCCCGGCGGAGACGGTGCCCGAAGCCGTCAGTTCGCCGTGGACGACGCTCGCCTGCCGCGTGCCCGTCGGGCCGCTGCGCCGTGACGACGTCGCCCGGTTCCTCGCCGCGGCGCTGCCCGGGGACGTCCGGCCGCTGCTCGTCGCGACGCTGCACGAGGCGACCGGAGGCCGGCCCGCGCTGCTCACCGATGCCCTGGACCACGGTCTGCGCACCGGCGCGATCGTGCAGCGGCACGGCGTCTGGCTGGCGCCGACGGGCGTCGAACTCGGCGCGCGCGGGGCGGCGAGCGTCGCCCTCGACACTGCGACGCTCTCCCCCGCGGCCCGCGACGCTCTGCGCGCCGTCGCGATCGCCGGCCGGCTGCGGGGCTGCGAGCTCGACCGGTTGACGACGAGCGAGGCGATCGCCGAGCTGGAACGACGGGAGTTCGTCACGGTCGGCGCGGCCGACGGACACCCGGCCGACGACACGGCCGCCGCCGAGCGGCGTCCGGCCGGGGACCACTACCGCACGGCACTGCCCGCCATCGGCGACGCGGCGCTCGCCGGGGCCGACCGCGCCGCCCTAGCCCGCCGGGTGCTCACCGCACTCCCGACGCCGACGGACGACGAGTCGCTCGTGCGGCGCGCGCTGCTCGTCGCCGAGGCAGGCGACGGGCAGGAGCACACGGACGCCGAGGGCCGGTTCCTGCTGCACGGCGCCGAAGCGGCGCTGCGCCGTTTCGACGTGCCGGCGACGACACGGCTGTCGACGGCCGCAGTGACCGCGGGCGCCGGCTGGCAGGCACGACTCCTGCGGGCGCACGCCCTGAGCTGGACCGGACGGTGCGCGGCGTGCGACGCCGCCGTCGCGGCGATCGATGCGCCGGACGCGGCGGCGCTCTCGCAGATCTCCGCGACGCGGGCGGCGAACCTCTTCTGGGGGCTCGCCCGGCCGGCCGACGCCACGGCCGTGCTCGCGGCGGCACCGCGCAGCGAGATGGTCGACGCGCTCACCGAGGTCACGGCCTTCTACCTGGGCGACGCCGCCGCGGTCGATCTGGCGCCGACGCCGCTGGCCGACGCCCACGCCGAGGTGTGGCGGACGTCCGTCGCCGCCTGGGCGCGCGCGCTGCGCGGCCTGCCGGTCGCCCCCGCCGAGGCCCGGACCGCCGAGGCGGCCGCCCGCGGGCCGGGCTCGACGCAGCCCGTCACGGTGTGGTTCGGCCGGGCCGTCCAGGCGGCCGCGACCGGCGAGCCGCTCGTCGTGCCGACGAGCGGATTCGGGCACGGCGACACCGGCGTCCTCGACATCGCCGCGACGCAGCTCGCCGTCGCGCGCGGCGAGCTCGACGTCGCGAACGCGCGCGGTCGCCGGGCCCTCGCCGTCGCCGAATCGCTCATGCCGCCGTCCTTCGTGGTCTTCGCCGGGGCGCTGCTCGCGCAGGCGCTCGGGCAGCTCGGCGACGCGGCCGGAGCCGCCGCGATCGCGGCGCAGGCCGAGGCCGCCTACGGCGATCAGGTCGCCATCCTGCGGCCGGAACTGACGCTCGGGCACGCCTGGGCGGCCGCCGCCGCGGGTGAGCACGCCGGCGCCGCCGGGCTGGCGCTGACCGCCGCCGACGAGGCCCGCCACCGCGGGGCGCCCGTCACCGAGGGATTCGCCCTGCTCACGGCGCTGCGGCTGGGCGCGCCCAGGCCGCAACGCGCCCGGGAGGTCGCCGACGCGGCGCCGCGGGCGGCACTGCTGGCGGCGGCCGACGCCGCCGAGGCGCGCGTCGCGGCCCACGCCGGCGCGCGCTGCGGCCGCGTCCGACCGGCTCGCCGCGGCCGGGCTGGCCGGCGCCGCCGCGGACGTCGCCGCGATGGCCGCGGCGCTCTTCACCGCCGACGCCCGGGTGAGCCGGGCCGTCGAGGCCCGCTGCCGCGCCGAGTTCCTCGCCGGCGGCGCCCGCACCCCGGCGATCGCGACGCTCGGCCCGTCGGCGATGCTGACGCCCCGCGAACGCCAGGTCGCCGCCGCCCTCGTCGACGGCGCCCAGAACCGCGAGATCGCCTCGGCACTCGGCATCTCGACGCGCACCGTCGAGTACTTCGTCGATCAGCTGCGCACCCGGACCGGGACCGGGACCCGCGAGGAGATCGCGTCGGTGCTGCGCTGGATCGCCGGCCCCGAGCGGGCGGGACCGGTGCCCGCTCTGGCAGGATGATGCACATTCAAGGCAATGGTCGGCGGTCGGGGGGAAGGGAGATCTGTCGTGACCGTCGGTTGGCCGCTCGTCGGACGTCACGAGCAACGACGGAGGATCAAGGCCGCCGTCGGCGTGCCGGGACGGCTCACCGTCGTCGCCGGGCCCGCCGGCTCGGGTAAGTCGGCGCTGGCGCGGCACGTCGCGGGGGCGGACATGTGGGTCGCCGCGGCCCCCGCGACCAGCCAGATCGGGCTCGGCGCGCTCGCCCCGTTCCTCACCGACCGCGGCCTCGACGCGGCCGATCTCTCCCGCATCGCCCAGACCGGCCTGGTCACCGACGACTTCACCGGCGTCGTCGTGCTCGACGACGCGAACCACCTCGATCCGGCGTCGGCGATCGTCATCGCGAACGTCATCGCCGACCGGCACGTCCCCATGATCGCGACGCTGCGCACCGGCCACCGGCTGCCCGGGCCGCTCGCCGAGCTGACCGGCACCACGGTGACGCTGCCGCCGCTCACCCTCGCCGACGTCACCGAGCTGCTGACGTCCGTGCTCGGCGGGCCGGTGGAATCCGGCACCGTCGACGCCATCCACCGACTCACCGACGGCTCGCCGCTGTTCCTGCGCCACCTCGTGCGCACCGAGCTGCGGCACGGCCGCTTCCGGCAGACCGACGGCGTCTGGTGGTGGTACCGCGGCGGCGCGCTCGACGAGGGGCTCATCGGCGTCATCAGCGAGAACCTGCTGGCGCTGCCCGCCGCGCAGCGCCGCGTCGTCGACCTGCTGGCCGTGGCCGAGACGCTGCCGGCGCCGACCGTCGTCGCCCTCTGCGGGGCCGACGCCGTCGCCCGCGCCGTCACCGGCGGGACGGTGGTCGCCGTGGGCGACGCCTACACGCTCGGGCACCCGCTGTACGTCGAGGTCGGCCGCCGGCTGCTGCCCGCGGTGACCCGGCGCGAGATCGCCCACCGCACCATCGCCGCGCTCGACCCGGCGACCGGCTGCCCGGGGGCCGCCGGCGAGATGTCGGCGCTGCGGCGGGCGTGCCTGGCGCTCGACTACTCCGCGGGCGGGGCGGCGGGGCCGAGCGAATCGGCGGCCGGCGCGAGCCGGGGCGACGACGTGCTGCTCACCGGCGCCGAGATCGCGTTCGCGGCCTTCGACTTCTCGCTGGCCGCCCGCCTGCTCGACGCCCTCGACGGCGCCGGAAGCTATCCGGCGGCACGGCTGCGCACCGTCGTCTACACCGCCGTCGGCTGGCGCGACAAGGCCCTCGCCGCCTGCCAGGCCGCCGAACGACTGGCCCGCACCGACGCCGAACGCGCCGAGATCGTGGGCTCCCGCTGGATCCTGTCGATCTGGGTGATCGCCGACCTCGCCGTCGCGCGCGAGGTGATCGCGACGGCGCCCGCGCTGCACGGCCGCGACCGTTCGGCCGTCGACGCCTGCCGCGCCTTCAGCCTCTACCTGTACTTCCGCATCGACGACGCGCTCCGCCTGGCCGTCGCCGCGCTGGAGGACGCCACCGCGCCGTCGGTGCGGGCGATCGCGGCGCACGCCATGCTCAACGCCATCGGCGACCTCGGCCGCGCCGACGAGATCGCCCACCACATGGGCCGGGTCGAGGATCGTCACGGGCAGGGCTGGGGCGTCGCCTACACGACGTCGACGGCCGCGCTCATCGTCATCTCGCTGCTCATCGGCGGACGCATCGCCGACGCCGACGCCATCGCCGACCGCTACTCCGGACTCGTCGTGGGCGAGCCCGGGCCGTCGCAGATGCACGCCCGCTGCATCCTCGGCATCTGCGCCCTCGCCAAGGGCCGGGCGCGGACGGCCGTGGCCCGGCTGCGGGAGGTGGCCGCGGGCTCCGAGCGGTGGGGGGCGGACGCCGGGATGATCGGCTGGGACGTCTACGCCCGGATGGGGCTGGCCCGCGCGCACGCCGTGCTCGGCGACGTCGACGCGGCGCGGCGCGGCGGATGGTGGAGATCGCCGAGGCGACGTTCCATCCCGGCTGGGAGAACGTGCGCGCCGAACTGCTGCTCGCGCGCGCCTGGGTGGCGGCCGCCGAGGGCGTCATGTCCGAGGCGGTGGCGTGGTGCGAGAAAGCGGTGCATCTGGCCCGCTCGCGCGGCCAACTGACCCGGGAGCTGCTTGCGCTGCACGCGTCGGCGCAGTTCGGCGCGCCCGATCCCGTCGCGGCGCGGGCGCTCGCCGCCCGGATGCCGACGGCGCAGGCGAAGGCCGTCAGCGGTTATGTCACGGCGCGCGCCCGCGGCGACCGGGCCGGCCTGCTCGCCGCGGCCGACGCCTTCGAGCGGCTCGGCGACATGCTCTCGGCCGCCGACGCCGCGGCCGCCGCGGTGGAGCGGGGCGCGCCCGGGGCGGCGCGCAGGCTGGCCGAGCTCGCCGCGCACTGCGAGGGGGCGCGGACGCCCGCGATGGCGGCCGCCGGATCGGCCGCCGTGCTGACGCCGCGGCAGCGCGAGATCGCGCGACTCGTCGCGCAGGGGCTGGCCAACCGGGCGATCGCCGAGCGGCTGGTGATGAGCGTGCGGACCGTCGAGGGGCACGTGCTGCGCATCAGCCGGGCCCTCGGCGTCGGCTCACGTGAGGAGATCGCCGAGGCGCTGGGCGCGAGCCCGCGCACCGGCGGCGACGACGCCGGGTTCGGGAACACCGACGGCGGGCGGATCGAGTAGGCCCGTACGGGGGACGCCGGGCCGACGGGCGCGCGAGGATCTATCGCGATGGCACCGTTATCACCTGATGCCCCCGCATCGCAGTCCTCCGAATCGCCGACGTCCGCGGCACCGCCCGCGATCGTCGCCGGCGGCGGTGTCGTGCGGCCGTTCCCGTACGTCCCGCGGGCGGCGGACGACGAGGTGGACGCGCTGATCGCGGCCGGCGACATCCGGCTCATCACGCTCCACGGCCGCTCGGGCTCCGGGCGGACGACGATCGCGACGCGCGCGCTCGCCCGGTTCGACGGACCGACGGCCGCCGGCGACGCCCCGGAGCTGCGGATCGACCAGGCCGATCCCCTGCCCGGGCTCGCCGCCGCCGACGTCTTCCTCCGCGCGCACACCGGCGGCCTGGTCCACGTCCGCGACGGCGCCACGATCTCGCCGCTGACGGCCGCGGCACTGCGCCGCGGGGCGCTGATCTGGGACGTCACCGTCATCACCGCCGTCGATCCCGCCCGTCGGCCGCCGCGGCAGGTGCGGGAGATGTGGTCCGGGCTTCAGTCGCGCGTCCTCGTGCCGGCGTTCGACGAGCGGCAGACCGAACTGTTCCTCGCGGCCGCGCTGCCCGGCGTCGTGCATCCGGCGGTCGCGCGCGAGCTGCAGGCGGTGACGGCCGGCTCGCCGCGGCGCGTCCGCGACACCCTGGAGGAGGCGCTGACCACCGGCGCCCTCGTCCGCCGGCACGGTGTGTGGGTGGCGCCGGACGGCATCGGCCTGGCCCGGGCGTCCCGCGCGGAGCTCGCCGTCGAGGAGGCGGAGCTGACGCCCGCGCAGCGTCGCGCGCTGCTGGCCGTCGACCTCGCGGGCGGGCTGGAGCCCGCGACGCTCGACGCGCTCGCCGACCCCGAGGCCGTCGCCGGCCTGGAGCTGCGCGAACGCATCCTGCTCGACGGCGGCCGCTATCTGGCGACGCCGTCGCTCGAGCGGACCGCCGCCGGACGGGCCGACGGGCGCGGCGGCGCGGAACGCCGGGCGGACGCGGCGGCGGTGCTCGCCGCGGCGCCGCCCCGCGCGACGACGAGGAGCGCGTCCGGCGCGGCAGGCTGCTGCTCGCCGCCGGCGCGCCCGGGCACGTCGACGACCTGCTCATCGCGGCGACGTCCGCCATCCATCGCGCCGATCTCGACTCGGGCGTCGTGTTCGCCGCGGCGGCCGGCGCCGCCGGGGCGGGGGTGCCGGCGGACATCCTGGCGGCACGTGCGCTGAGCGGGCTCGGCCGCTGCGCCGAGGCCGCCGCCGCGGCGCGACGGGCCGTCGCGGCCGCGGCGGCGCTGCCGAACGCGGGTGATCTCGTCGCCGCCGCGGGGCTGTGCCACGCGATCGTGACGTTGGCCGCCGGCGACCCGGACGAGGCGCGTCGCCTGCTGGCGGCGACCGATCCGCCACCCGGGCCGCTGGCCGAGCTGCGCGACGCCGTCGCGCAGGCCATGCCGTTCTTCCAGGGCGACGCGCTCGCGGGCGGCCCGGCTCCGGTCACCCGGCCGGAATCGGGACCCCGGCCGGAATCGGGACCCCGGCCGGAATCGGGACCCCGGCCCCCACTGCCCGCGCCGCATGCGTACCGGCTCGGGCCCCACGGACGGTTCGACGAGGCCGACGTGTGGTCGTCCGCAGTGACCGCGTGGCGCCGGGTGCTGCGCGGCGAACCGGCCGCCGACGACCTCGCGCGCTGCCGTGCCGCGGTCCGTCGCACACCGGGCCTACTCATCGGCGAGACGGTGGCCGTCGCGACCGCGCTCGACACCGCGCTCCGCGGCGCTCCCGGGCCGCGACTGCCCGCCGCCGGGCTCGGCTATCCGGACACGGCCGTCTACGACCTGGCCGCGAGCCGGATCGCGCTGTGGCGGGGCGCGCTCGACGTCGCGATCACCCGGGGTCTGCGCGCGCTCGCCGTGGCCGATTCGCGACGTCCGCCCGGCCTCGCCGCGATCGCCGCCGCCTATGTCGCCCGCGCCTACGCCCAGCGCGGCGCCGCGACACCCGAGGGCCTGCGCGCGAACGCCGCGGCGGCCCGCGACACCGCGGCCCTCTCGCGTGCGACCTTCCATGCACACCTCGGTGTGTTCGAGTTCGAGCTGCTGCTGGCCGAGGCGTGGGCGGCGGCCGCCGGCGGCCGCCTGTCGGAGGCCGCCGACATCGCGCTGGCCGCCGCCGACCGCTGCCGTTCCATCGGCATCGACGCCGCCGAGGCGATCTGCCTGCTGGCCGCGGCCCGCTTCGGGACGCCCGCCGCCCGCCGCGCCGGCGAGCTGGCCGTCGCGCACCCGCTGCCCGCGCTGACGGCCGCCGCCCGCTACGCCCAGGCGCTGGCCGGCCGTGATCCGGTGGGGCTGCGCGTCGCATCCGACGCCCTGGCCGGCGCCGGCGCCCCGCTCCCGGCCGCCGACGCCGCCGCGGCGGCGAGCCTGCTGTTCGCCGGGGCGAACGCGCTGCCGCGGGCCGTCGAGGCGCGATGCCGGGCCGAACACCTCGCCGCGGTCGTCACCGGCTCCAGCGCGAGCAGCCCCGCGCTCGTCAGGCTCGGGCCGCCGCTGCTCACCCAGCGCCAGATCGACGTCGCCCGGCTCGTCGTGGCAGGCAAGGAGAACAAGGCCATCGCGTCGACGCTGGAGCTCTCGGTTCGCACGGTCGAGGGCTACGTGGACCAGCTGCGGCAGCGCACCGGCGTCGGCACCCGGGGCGAGATCGCCGCGGTGCTGCGCTGGCTGGCCCCGCCGGCGCAGCGACCCCCGCCGACTCGCACACCGACGCCGCGCCGTTCCGACGACCGCACACCGAGGGGGACCGATCGATGACCGCCGCACGCGTCTGGCCCCGAGCACCGCGCACCGAGGCTCGCGACGCCGTCCTCGCGCTACTCACCGAGCCGGGGATCGTCGTCATCACCGGCCACGCCGGCGCCGGTAAATCGACGCTCGCCCACGACGCCGCGGAGGCCGCCGGACACCCGTTCCGGCACGTCACGGCCATCGCCGTGCTCCGGGATGTCGAATGGGGCGCGCTCTCCCCGCTGCTCGCGGCCCCCGGCGACCCCGCGTCCGCCGCCGACGCGCTGTGCCCGCCCGGCCGGCCCGGGCTCGTCCTCGTCGACGACGCCGACGGCCTCGACGCGTCGTCGGCTGCGACCCTGGCGATCGTCGCCGCGCGCGGCCCCGTCCTCGTCACCCTGCGCACCGGCGCCGTCCTCCCCGCGGGGCTCACCGCCCGCGACGTCGTCGACATCGCACCGCTGAGCCCCGCCGACGTCACCGAACTGCTCACGCAGCTCTGCGGCGGGCCCTTCGAACGGTCGAGCGCGCACGCCCTGCACGAGCTGACGGCCGGATCACCGTTGCTGCTGCGCCATCTCGTGCGCACCGAGGAGCGCCGGATGCGTTTCCACCGGTCGAACGGCGTCTGGTGGTGGGACCGCTCACCCGCGCTGTCGACGTCGATCCTGCATCTCGTCGGCGACGAGCTGTCCGACGCGCCGGAGTCGGCCCGGCCGGTGATCGACCTCGTCGTGGCCGCCGGGGACGTCCCCGTCACCACGGCCCAGGCGCTGCGCGGCGCACCGGCCGTCGACGCCGCGTTGGCGTCCGGGGTCGTCGTCGCCGAATCCGGACGTCTCCGGCTGCGGCTGCCGCTCGCCCGAGAACTCGGCGCGCAACTGTTCCCGGTCGCCAAGCGACGCGCCATCGCGCGCGAGGCCGTCGACCGGCTGGCCACCGAACCCGACGACGCGTCGACACTGCTGCGGGCGAGCCTGCTCGCCGAGCACGGCCTGGCCGACGCGCGCGGGCTGCTCGACGGCGCCGACGTCGCGCTGCGCTCCGACGACCCCGTCCTCGCGACGCGCCTCGCCGCGGCCGCCGAAGAGGTGGAGCTTGCGGAATCGTCGTCCAGGGTGGTGGAACTCGCGGAATCGTCGTCCAGGGTGGTGGAGCTGACGGAATCGTCGTCCAGGGTGATGGAGCTCGCGGATCAGCCACAGGCGCGGCCGTCGTATCGCGCGTCGTACCTGGGCGCACTCGCCCGCTCCTGGTCCGGGGACGGCCACGGCGCCGAGACGTGCTGCATCGCCGCGGCCCGATCCGCTCGCAGCGACGCCGAGCGCACCGCCGTCGCCGTGCTGCGCTTCAGCAACGCGATGTTCACCATCGGCGTGCCACGCGTCGCGGTCGCCGCGCTCGAGGTCGACGGCCGGCCGCTGCGAGGGGCCGACGCCGAGAGCCTGGCCGCCTGCCGCGCGCTCCTCGCCGCCGGAGCGGGCCGGCCGCAGGACGCGCTGGCGGCCGGGCTCTCCGCGGTCGCGGGGGCGTCCGTCCCACACGCTCGCGTCATCGCCGGGATCGCCGTCGTCCAGGCGCTCTCCGACCTCGGCCGCTCGGACGAGATCACGGCCGCCATCGCCCCCGCGCTGGCCGCCGTCGACGCCGGGACCTGCGACGTCGCCGGGCTGCGCACCGGACTCGCACTGCGCCACGCCTACGCCCTCATCGCCGGCGGCTACCTGGCGGAGGCCGGAGAGGTCGTCGCCGGCGCCGGCCCGGCCGCGACGTCCGGACCCGGACGGTTGCAGTCCCGGGCGCTGGAGGCCATGGTCACCCTCGCCGAAGGCCGCGTCCGGACGGCCGTCACGCTCATCTACGACGTGCTCGCCGGCATGCAGCGGCTGCGGCGGGAGAAAGACGGCCTCGGTTATGAGGACGTCGCCCGCGGCCAGCTGGTCCGGGCACTCGCCCTGATCCGCGATCCGGTCGCCGCCCGGCGGGAGGCGGACGTGCTGGCCGGCCGGATGCGTCCGGAGTACGTGTCGCTGCGCCCGACCGCGGCGCTCGCGCTGGCCTGGGCGGACGCCGCCGAGGGCGTGCTCTCGGAGGCCGCGCGGCATGCGTACGAGGCCGCGGCCCTGGCCCGCACCGCCGGCAACCGGACCGCGGAGCTGGTGGGGCTGTACTACGCCGCGCAGTTCGGCGAGCCGGACGTCGCCGCCGCCGAGGCCGCGGCCGCCGGAATCGCCGGGCCGCGGGCCGTCGCGATGCTCGCCTACGTCGGCGCGCTCGCCCGGCGCGACGCCGCCGGACTGCGGGCCGCGTCCCAGCTGTTCCTCGACTTCGGCGACACCCTCTCGGCCGCCGACGCCGCCGCCCAGGCCCTGGCCTGCGGCGATGCGTCGGCCGGCGAGCTGGCCTCGCTGCTGGCCGCCGACTGCGAAGGCGGCACGACGCCCGCGATGGCGGCCCTGCGCCGCGGCGCCGCCACCCTGACGCCGCGGCAGCGGGAGATCGCGCAGCTGGTCCGCCAAGGGCTGTCCAACAAGGCGATCGCCGAGCGGCTCGTCACGAGCGTGCGAACCGTCGAAGGCCACATCTACCGGATCTGCCGGGCCATCGGCGTCGACAATCGCGACGCGCTCGCCCGCCGGCTGCGCACCCGGATGAGTGCGCGGCACCCGACGGCGGGGCCCCGTCGCTGAACACCTCCCCAGATGTCCGGCTATACGAGGCGCCGTGACAATAATCTCCTCGGCGGGCCGCCCAGCCGGACATCCGGGAAGCAGTCAGTGTCTGCGACCTCGGGTAACAGGTTATTCTCGGACCATGCCGACACAGCTGATCGAAGCCCAGACCGATATCGCCGCGAGCCCGGAGCAGGTCTGGTCGATAGTCTCCGACCTGACCCGCATGGGCGAGTGGAGCCCGCAGTGCCGCAAGACCCTCGTCTTCGGCGGCGACGTCAAACTCGGCACCCGGACCGTCAACATCAACCGGCAGGGCTTCAAGGTCTGGCCCACCCAGGGCAAGGTCGTCCGCTTCACCCCGGGCAAGGAGATCGCGGTCCGCATCGTCGAGAACCACACGGTGTGGAGCTTCCAGATCACCCCCAACGCCGACGGCGTCACCCTCACCGAGCGCCGCGAACTCCCCGACGGCACGACGACGCCCCTCTCCCGCTTCCTCGTCAAGGTCGCCCTCGGCGGCAACGAAGGCTTCGAGAAGAACCTGCGCCGGGGCATCGCCGAAACCCTCGCCAAGATCAAGGCCGCCGCCGAGAGCTAGTCGAACTCGACGCCGTCGAAGTCCTCCGGGGTGTATTCGCGCTGCTCGACGAGCACCATCCAGTTCCCCGAGTTGTCCCGCATCAGCGCCTCGACGCCGTACGGACGCTCCGTCGGCGGCTGCAGGAACTCGACGCCCTTGGCCGTCAGTTCCTCGTAGGTCTTGTGGCAGTCGTCGACCTCGAGTCCGAAGCCCGGAAGCCCGCCGTCGGCCTGCGCGCGTCGCATGGCGGCGATGAGGTCCTCGGACAGCGGCGCGCTCGGCGTCGTGAGATGGATCTGCAGTTCGGGCTGCGCCGGGTGGACGACGGTGCACCAGCGGAAGTCCTCGCCGAGGGTGATGTCGTCCTTGGGCTCGAAGCCGAGGATCTCGGTGTATAAGCGCAGCGAGTCGTCGATGTCGGTGACCCAGAGGGACACGATGGAGATGTTCTTGATCATGGATGCGACGCTACGAGGCACCCGGCCCGGGCCGCTTCTCCCCGCTTGCGGAGCTCTCCGGCGCCGGCGGGTAGCGCTCGGCGAGGCCGGCCATGAACACCCAGCAGCCCGGAATCCGGGGTGCGCCGGCGGCGTGTCGGCGGCGGAAGTCCGTGGGGCTGACGCCGACGAGCTCGCGGAACCGGCTGCTGAACGAGCCCAGACTGGAGAAGCCGACGGCGTAGCAGACCTCGGTGACGGTGAGGTTGGTGGCGCGCAGCAGGTCTTGTGCGCGCTCGATGCGCCGGCGGGACAGGTGCTCGGCGGGCGAGCAGCCGTACGTCGCGGTGAACAGCCGCTGGAAGTGATATTTGCTGATCCCGGCGATCGCGGCCAGCGACCGCAGGTCGTGCGGCTCGTCGAAATGCCGGTCCGCATGGTCGCGCGCGCGTCGCAGGTGGACGAGCACGTCGTCGGGCACGCGGGTCATGTCCACCACACTGCCAAGGACGCTGAGCGCCTTCCAAGCCCGCTTGACAACAGACGTCGCAAGTCAGACACCGATGCCTTGTAACGAATCTTTCCGGCGTCATGCGTGCTCATAGGCTCGGGTGCATGCCCGCCGCCTCCCCCGCGACCGGTCTCCTCGACCACGCCGACGACCGGTTCGCCGAGCTCATGGCGTCCGGCACCCTCTCCACCGCCGTCACCGCACAGCGCGGCCGCATGCGCGACGATCTCGCGGCGCTCGTCCGGCTCCAGTCCGTGCACGGCGATCCGGCGCGCGTCGCGCACTGCCGTGCGTCAGCGGCCTGGGTCGCCCGGGCCCTGGCCGACCTGCCGCTCGACGACGTCGAGATCGTCGAGTCGCCCGGCGGCTCGTTCTCCGTGCTCGCGAGCCGCGCGGCGCCGCCGGGCGCCGCGACCGTCGTCCTCTACAGCCATCACGACGTGCAGCCGGCCGGCCCCGAGGCGGCGTGGGACAGCGCACCGTTCACCCTCGCCGACCGCGGCGGACGCTGGTACGGCCGCGGCGCCGCCGACGGCAAAGGCGATCTGATCGCCCAGCTCACCGCGTTGCGGACGCTGTCCGCCGGCGAACTGCCCGGCCTACGGATCCTCGTCGACGGCGCCGCCGGACGCGGCGGCGGACTCGCCGAACTCCTGCGGCGGCGGCCGGACGCCGCCGCGGGCGATCTCGTCGTCGTCGGCGACGCGGGCAACGTCGCACTCGGCGTCCCGACGCTGACGACGTCCACGCGCGGCACCGCCGCAGTCACGATCGAGGTCGCCGGCCTGACGGCGGCCGCGCACGCCGGGAGCTTCGGCGGCGCCGCGCCCGACGCACTCGCCGGACTGCTCACCGCGCTCGCCTCGCTGCGCGGCCCCGACGGCGAGACCACCGTCGACGGACTCGACGCCGCCGGCACGTGGCACGGCGCGCCGTACGACGCCGACGCCTTCCGCGCGGACGCGGCCGCGCTGCCGGGCACCCGGATCCCCACCGGCGCCGCGATCGCCGACGCCGTCTGGGCCCGCCCCGCGGCGACGGTCGTCGCCCTCGACGCGCCCCGCACTCACGACGCCGTCGCCGCGATCGCGCCACGGGCCCGGGCCGTCGTCGACCTGCGGGTTCCACCGGGCGTCGACGTCGAGGTCGCCCAGCGCGCCCTCGCCGCGCACCTGCGCGCACACGTGCCGTCGGGCCTGCACGTCGACGTCACGCTCGACGCGGCCGCCGTCCAGCCGTTCCGCGCCCGCACCGACGGCCCGGCCGTGCGGCTGCTCGCCGACGCGCTCGCCGAGGCCTACGACGCGCCCGTCGTGCACACCGGTCAGGGCGGCTCCATCCCGCTGTGCGGCGCCCTCGCCGAGGTCGCCCCGCGCGCCGAGGTGGCGGTCCTCGGCGTCGCCGAACCGGGCAGCGCCGTCCATGCCCCGAACGAGAGCGTGGACCCCCGCGAGCTGGTCCGCACCGCGACGGCGCTGGCTCTCGCGCTCCGCCGATTCGGACGCGCTCGCCGAACGTGAGATGATGCCCGGTGATCCTGAGCCCGTCCGACGGGCCGTAGAACACCGACACGCCGCACCGCGGCGGTGAACGACACGCCGTCGCCGCGGCGGACGCCCGCGGCCACGACTCGCGTCGTCCCGCCGATCGCGGCGGCGAACGAAGATATGGAGCCCGCAACGTGGCGCGACGCCCGAAGCCGCCCCCCATAGAGAACGGTCAGCTGACCGAACATCGCACCGGACTCGCGCACGTCGTCGAACTCATTCGGCACACCGTCCCGCCGATGCACCCGGCGGGCTACCCGTTCGTCGCGGCCGCCGGTGCGATCGCGCTCGCCGGACGCCGGCGACGCGCCATCGCGGGCCCCGCGGCGGCCGCCGGACTCGCGTTCGGCGCCTTCTTCCGCCATCCGCCCCGGGTGCCGTCGACGCTGACCGGCGCCGTCGTCGCCGCCGCGGACGGCGAAGTGGCGCTCGTCGACACGCAGGCGCCGCCGCCCGAGCTCGGCCTCGACCGCATCGCGCTGCCGCGCATCTCCACCTTCCTGTCGGTGTTCGACGTCCACGTCCAGCGGGTGCCGATCTCGGGTGTCGTCGAGAAGATCGTCCACACCCCCGGCACGTTCCTCTCGGCGGATCTGCCGGAGGCCAGCCGCAGCAACGAGCGGACGTCGATGATCCTCCGGACGCCGTCGGGTCACCGGATCGTCGTCGTGCAGATCGCGGGGCTGCTCGCCCGCCGCATCGTCAACGAGGCGAACGTCGGCGATCAGCTCGAGATCGGCGACACCTACGGGCTGATCAAATTCGGCAGCCGCGTCGACGTCTATCTGCCCGCCGGCACCGAACCCCTGGTCGGCGTCGGGCAGCGGACGGTCGGCGCCGAGACGGTCCTGGCGCGGTTATCGTGACCGGAGGGCTGCGGGGTCGCGCACCCAATCAGGCCAGGCTCGTGGTGCCGAGCGCCGTGACGATGTTCGCCATCTGCGCGGGCGTCTCGGCCATCAAGTTCGCGCTGGACGGCAACGTCAACTTCGCGGTGACGCTCATCGCGGTCTCCGCCGTGTTCGACGGCCTCGACGGCCGGATCGCGCGCAAGCTCGGCGCGACGAGCAAGATCGGCGCCGAGCTCGACTCGCTAGCCGACGCCATCGACTTCGGTGTCGCGCCCGCGATCGTCGTCTATGCGCTGCTGCTCTCCGGCAACGACGCCGGCTGGATGTTGGTGCTGCTCTACTGCTGCGCCATCGTGCTGCGGCTGGCCCGGTTCAACACCCTCATCGACGACCCGAACGCCCCCGCCTACACCAAGGACTTCTTCGTCGGCGTGCCCGCGCCGGCCGCCGCACTGCTGGCCATCGCGCCGCTGGCGCTGCAGCACGAGTTCGGCGACGGCTGGTGGACCTCGTCGTGGTTCGTCGGCGGCTGGCTCGTCTTCGTCGCCGCCCTCGCCGCCAGCCGCATCCCGACGGCGTCGTTCAAGACGGTCACGGTGCCGTCGAAGGCCGTCGTCGTGCTGCTGCTGGGCGCGGTCGTCGCCGGCGCGCTGCTGTTCACCTACCCGTACGCCTTCCTGCTCGCCGCGGCCGTCGGCTACCTCGGTCACATCCCGTTCGCCGCCTACAACCTGCGCTGGGTGGCGGCCCGGCCCGAGACCTGGGAATACCGTCCCGCCCAGCGGCGCGCGGAGCGTCGCAAGATCCGGCAGGTGCGTCGGATGGCGCCCGCCGGACGCGGCTCGACGGCCCGGCTCGGCCTGCGGCGTCCCGAGGAGTGAGCACTCCCGCCGACGACGCGCTGCGCCTGCGGGTACAGCGGCGCACCCTCCGCGTGGTCGTCGCCGGCCAGGTGCTCGGCGGAGCCGGCCTCGCCGCGGGCATCACGGTCGGCGCGCTGCTGGCCCAGGACATGCTCGGTTCCGACGGCCTCGCCGGACTGCCGACGGCCCTGTTCACCCTCGGCTCGGCCTTCACCGCGTTCCTCATCGGACGCGTCACCGCGCGTCGCGGGCGCCGGATCGGCCTGGGCGTCGGCTTCGCCGCCGGCGGCCTCGGCGCGCTCGGCGTCGTCGCGGCGGCCGTGTGGGACGACGTCCCGCTGCTGTTCGTGTCGCTCTTCGTCTACGGCGCCGGGACGGCCACCAACCTGCAGGCCCGGTACGCGGGCACCGACCTGGCGCCCCAGGAGCGACGCGGCCGGGCGATCAGCGTCGCCCTCGTATCGACGACGCTCGGCGCCGTCGCGGGCCCGAACCTCGTGGCGCCGCTCGGCCGACTCGCCACGAGCCTCGGCATCCCGGCGCTGGCCGGGCCGTTCCTGCTCGCGGCCGTCGCCTACGCGGCGGCGGGCGCCGTGCTGTTCGCGCTGCTGCGCCCGGACCCGTATCTGCTCGCGCGCCGGCTGGACGCCCGGCCCGAGCCTTGCACGGCGCCCGACGCCCGCCCGGAGCGCGGCTACCCCGTCGGCGCCGTCGTCGGTGCGACGGTCATGGTGCTCACCCAGATCGTCATGGCCGCGATCATGACCATGACGCCCGTGCACATGCGCGCCCACCACCACGACCTCGCGGCGGTCGGGCTGGTCATCGGGCTGCACGTCGGCGCGATGTACCTGCCGTCGCTGGTCACGGGCACACTCGTCGACCGGATCGGCCGCGCGCCCGTCGCCATCGCCTCCGGGGTGACGCTGCTGGCCGCCGGCGTGACGGCCGCGATCGCCCCCGGCGACTCCCTCGGGCTGCTCGTGCTCGCGCTGATCCTGCTGGGACTGGGCTGGAACTTCGGCCTCATCTCCGGCACAGCCCTCGTCGTCGACGCGACGACCCCCGAGAACCGCCCGCGCATCCAGGGCACCATCGACGTCCTCATCGCCCTGGCCGGTGCGGGCGGCGGCGCGATGTCCGGCGTCGTCATGTCCGCGACGAGCTTCGCCACCCTCTCGCTGGCCGGCGGCTTCCTGGCTCTGCTGCTCATCCCGGTCTGGCTGCGCACCCGCCGGGGCTGACGCGCCGGGAACGTTGCGCTACATCGGCAGTCGGCGGATACGTATCGTCTTCTCGCCGAGCACGACGACTGCCCCCTCCGCGAGATCGTCGTCGACGACAGGCAGGTTGTCGATGAGCATGAGCGCCTGTTCGGCCGCTCGCCGGCCGACGGCACGACGGATCAATACGACCGACGGCTTCTGCGCGCCCGACCTCGCCAGCAATGTTCCGAAATCGGTGTCTGCGCTGATCAGGGTGCGTTTCGAGGTCTCCGCGGTCGCGAGCACGACCTCATCGCGAGCACCCGCCATCCCCAGGTCGCGCACATGAACGACGTCGTGCCCGGCCGCCGCGAGAAAGTCCACGAGCAGAGGCGACAAGTTCTCGTCGAGCAACAGCCTCATGCGGTCGAACGCAGCGGCAATTCACGGACCCGCACTGCCTCCGCCGCGTAACGAAGCGCTTCGGCGACGTCCTCCGGTTCGAGATCGGGAAGCTCCGCGACGATCTCCACTGACGTCATCTGATCGGCGATCATCGCCACGATCGTCGCCACCGGAATACGCATACCTCGAATACAGGGCATACCGCCCATCACCTCGGGATCGATGGTGACACGGGCGAACGACATGTCAAAGAGGATACGGTGACCGGCGTCGTTTCGGGCGTCTCTGAGAGTCGTCCCGACAATTATCGTCGCGACGACGCTCTACGGCGCTCGATACGACGCCGACCGGCGACCAGTTAGGTTGGAGGGCGTGCCGACGCCGCAACTCGCCCTCACCGCTCGCCTGCACTATTCGGCGCTGGAGGCGCGTCGCGGGATCGTCCGGGCGCATCCCGAGGCGCTCGCCGCGCTCGGGCTGCGGGAATGGGACGGGGTGTCCGTCATCGGGGCGCGGTCGACGGCCGCCGTCATCGCCGCGACCGCCGCCGACGCGCCGACCGGCATCGCGCTGCTCGACGAGCTGACGCTCTCCAACGCGGGCGTCGCCGAGAACGCGCAGGTCGTGCTCGCGCCGGCGGCGGTGTACGCGGCGTCGGTCGTGCGGGTAGCCGGCTCGCGGCTCTCCCACGAATCCCTCGACGAGACGACGCTGCGCCGGGCCCTACTCGGCAAGGTGGTGACGCCCGGCGACGTCGTCTCGCTGTTGCCCCGCGATCTCGGGCCCGGCACGTCGACGTCGGAGGCGACGCGCGCGCTCGCCCGCGCCGTCGGCATCACGTGGACCAACGAGCTGCTGACGATCACGGCCGTCGAGGTCGCCGGGGCGAGTCCGCAGGCCGTCGGCCCCGTCAGCGTGCAGCCGAACACCGCCGTCCTGTGGGCGGACGATTCCGGCTCAGCCGACCCCGGCTCGGCGAGCCAGGCCGCGGGGGCTCCGGCGGCGGGCGTTTTCGGCGTCACGGTCACCAGGCCCGCCGCCAAGCCCGCCTCCAACGCGACCGTCGACCTCACCCCGGCGAACGCCGCCCGCGCGCAACCGGCCGCGAACACGCCCGTCGCGCCGCCACCGGCCCCGCCCGCCGTCCCGAAGGTCGACGACCTCGTCGGCGTCGACGAGCAGGCCCGCAAGCTGGCCGAATGGCTGCGGCTGACGCTCGACACGCCCGAACTGCTCACCGCACTCGGCGCCCGGCCGCGACTCGGCGTCCTCGTCACGGGACCGGCCGGCGCCGGTAAGACGACGTTCGTGCGGGCGGTCACCACCGAGCGGACGCTCGTCGTCGTCGACGGCCCCGTAGTCGGGGCGCTGGCCGGCGCCGACCGCATCGCGGCCGTCACCGCCGCTCTCGGCCAGGCCGCCGGCGGCGTCCTGCTCATCACCGACATCGACGCCCTGCTGCCCGCGGATCCCGATCCCGCCACGACGTTGCTGCTCGACGCCCTGCGCGGCCCGATCGGCGCGGGCACGACCGTCCTCATCGCGACGTCGTCGGAACCCGACCGGCTCGACCAGCGGCTGCGCGACCCGGACCTCTGCGACCGCATCCTGACGTTCGGCCTGCCCGACGCCCGGCTGCGACGCCGGCTGCTCGAGGCTCTGCTGCGCAAGGTGCCGACCGGCGATCTCGACCTGACGGCGATCGCCGAGCGGACGCCCGGCTTCGTCGTCGCCGACCTCGCCGCGCTGTGCCGCGAGGGCGCCCTGCGCGCCGCCGCCAGGGCCGCCGCGGATTCCGCCCCGCCGCGGCTCACTCAGGACGACCTCGCCCAGGCCCTCTCCGTCATCCGGCCGGTGTCGCGGTCAGGTTCGCCGGAGCCGTCGCTCGGTGGCATCACGCTCGACGACGTCGGCGACATGGTGGAGACCAAGCAGGCGCTCACCGAGGCCGTGCTCTGGCCGCTGCAGCACCCCGACACGTTCGCCCGGCTCGGCGTCGACCCGCCCCGCGGCGTCCTGCTCTACGGCCCGCCCGGCTGCGGTAAGACCTTCCTCGTGCGCGCGCTCGCGGCGTCGGGACGGCTGTCGGTGCACGTCGTCAAGGGTTCCGAGCTGATGGACAAGTGGGTCGGCTCGTCCGAGAAGGCGATCCGCGACCTCTTCTCCCGCGCCCGCGAGTCGGCGCCGTCACTCATCTTCCTCGACGAGATCGACGCCCTCGCTCCACGCCGCGGACAGTCGCAGGATTCGGGCGTCGGCGACAAGGTGGTCGCCGCCCTGCTCACCGAACTCGACGGCGCCGAGCCGCTGCGGGACGTCGTCGTGCTCGGCGCCACCAACCGCCCCGACCTCATCGATCCCGCGCTGTTGCGGCCGGGCCGGCTGGAGCGGATCGTCTTCGTGCCGCCGCCGGACGCCGACGCCCGCCGCGCCATCCTCGAGACCTCCGGCCGATCCGTGCCGCTCGCCGACGACGTCGACCTCGGCGCACTGGCCACCGACCTCGACGGCTACTCGGCCGCCGACTGCTCGGCCCTGCTCCGCGAGGCCGCCCTGGCCGCGATGCGCCGCGACATCGACGCGGCCGTCGTCACCGCCGACGACGTCGCGTCCGCCCGCAAGGCTGTACGTCCCTCACTGGATCCGGGCCAGGTCGCCGACCTGCAGGCGTACGCCGATCGGCGCTCGGGCGGGTCGTAGCCGGCCGCACGTTCCAGACCCCGCGAATCACGCCGATCCAGCGTTACGGTGGGCCGATGACCACGATCTGGATCGTGCTCCTCGTCCTGGGCATCCTCGCCGTCGTCGGCGCGGCCGCGTTCGTCGTCGTCCGATACGTGGTACGCAGGGCCGCTGCGACGTCGTCGGGCGCCGTCGACGCGCGGTTCGCCCCGGGCGAGGCCGTGCTCACCGACCCGATGGCGAACTACTTCGGCCGCGCATCCCGGGGCGGCATGGAGGTGCGCGGCAACGGTGCCCTCGTCCTCACCGACAAGGCGCTGTGGTTCCACCGGATCGGCGCCGACGCTCCGCTGGAGATCCCGCTCGCCTCGATCACCTCGGTCGACACCACGCGCTCGCACGCGGGCAAGACGATCGGCCGCGATCTGCTCCGCGTCTCGTTCGACGACGACAGCGTCGCCTGGTACGTGCGGGATCTCGCCGGCTGGCTCGCCGCTGTCGACGGCCGCGCGCGGAGTTGACGGCAGGCGCCTACCTGGTGTCGATAAGGCTGCCGTCTTCTGGTGTTGTGGTCGAGCCTCCGACCTTGGCCGGACCATACAGTGAACACTGCTGCTCGGCCGGCGCGTTCGGCCCGAGAAAGGGGATGGCCTGTGACTCGCGATCTGGTCGTGTATCTGCCGGGGATAGCCGGATCGCGTTTGTGTGATCCTGAGCGCGGGTCGGGCTGGAGCACGGCGAGCGCGCCGAGGACCTTGTTCGATCCGTCGCGTCTCGATCTCGATCGGCGGCTTGTGCCGGTGGGTCTCATGCCGGATCAGGCGGTGGTTCAGGCGTTGCCTCTCGTGCCGCGTTATCGATCCCTGTTCCGTAAGCTGCGGGAACAACCGCTTGGCGCGACCATCGACGTCGCTCGACCGGGGAAACCTCCGAACCCGAGTGCCGATTTCGTTGCGGTGCCATACGATTTCCGCCACAGCATCAAGGACTCGGCCGAATATCTCGACCGAGTCGTCGAGGAGTGGCGTGGCGACCGGCGGGTCATCATTGTGGCTCATTCGATGGGCGGGCTGGTCGCTCGGTATTGGATCAGCATGTTGGGCGGCTGGCGGGTGTGTGGCCGTCTGCTCACGTGGGGACCCCGCATCGGGGTGCGCCTAAAGCCCTGGCCTGGCTGGCCGGACTGACATTCACGCCGAATCCGATCGTGAATTGTGTTACGGCAATGGCCGTCGATGTATGAATTGTTGCCGCGTTACGACATGATCGCCGACGGCGACACTTATCGTCGGCCGTACGAGTTGCATGTTGCAGGCGTGAATCCTGAGATGGCGCGGCGGGCGTACCGACTGCATCTGGATATGGATGCAGGCTGGGCTGCGATCGATGAGGAGAAGCGGCCGACGATCGTGTCGTTATACACCTATGGTCATGCCACGCTCGGGCGGGCTGAAGTCGTCGGTGGCCGGTTACGGGTGACCAAGGGCGATCCGGAATGGCATGCGGCGAACAACCCCCGTCCCGACGGAGATGGAACGGTGCCGGGGTTGTCGGCGGTGCCCTGGCACCTCGATGACGCCCGTCATGTCGATTTCCACCAGCTGGATCCGACGGTATCCCGGCATATGCCGTTGGCGACGACCGACGCGATCGTGCACGCCCTCGGCCGATATTGGAATGTCCCACACGCTCCGGTCCGCGGCCCGGGCCAGGCCACCGAGCAGGCGGTGTGGCTGGGACTGGACATGGAGGAGCAGTACGCGGCCGGGCAGCCGATCCAGGTCGGGGCCCGGCTGTGGGGCATCACCCCGGACGAGAACACCAGTTTTCGGGTGACCATACGTACGGTGACCGACACCGGCCGGCCCGGGAAAGTCGTGAGGTCTACAGGCTTGTCCGGTGGTGATGGGTGGCGGCACACGGTCCTCGATCCGCTGCCGGTGGGCCGTTATCTCGTGGCGGTGTCCGCGGCAAATGTTCCCGGCCGGGACAACCTGGTGTGTGAGGACCATGTCGCGGTCCTGCCCGATGAGGCGGTCGCGTCGTGAGCACCGGGGTGCCGGTGTGGCCGGTGTGGGATCGAGATCGCGAGCCCGGCGAGTTGTGGCGGTACGTACTGCCGGATGAGGTCGCCGGCCTGGTGCAGTGGCGGGGAGACGGCAGCCCGGGTGGGCTTCCCGGCCCCGGCACCGGCACACGACTCGGTCGGGCGCGGGAGGTGTACGAGGCGTTGACCCTGGCCGGGATCCGGTACGCCGATGAACGGTTCGACACCACCGTCGGGCAGCACATCCGCGACCCGCAGGAAGTACTCGGTTCGGGTATCGGCAACTGCCTGGATTTATCGATCGTGTACGCCGCCGCCTGCCTGCATGCCGGTGCGCATCCGCTGATCGTCGTCCTTGATCCCGAACCAGGCGGGAATGCCGGGCACGCGATCGTGCTGCTGTGGACGGGCGGTGAGTGGCGCGGCGGCGGCGACAACTATCCGCTACGTGAGGAACCGCATCCGATGCTCTCGGTCCCCGGCGGGCTGGACGGGGAGATCCGCGACAGTCCCGGCGGGCACGGCGCATTCCTGCCGGTTGATGTCGCACTGGCCGCCCGAACACCTGGGCGTAAGCCGGTGTCGTTCCAGGATGCGGTCACCTCCGCCGCGCAGCTGTTGGGGACTCGTCCTTGGTCGGTCGGGGTCGACGTCGGCGTGGCCTATGACCGTGATACCGGTTATCGGCCGTGGCCGGGCCGCAACCCGCTGCACGCCCCGTACTCGGACCCCGAGCAAGCCCGTGACCCGTACGGGACCGAGGGGCCGTTGCGGGCGTTGTGGGCGCGGTTCCCGTCCGTACCGTTCACCTCCCGGCCGGAACTGGCGCTGTTGCAGGACCACGCCGAGTACGACACCGGCTCCGACGCGATCCGGGTCGCCGTCGTGCACGGTGAGGGCGGCGCCGGGAAAACCCGTCTCGCGGCCGAACTCGCCTACCGCCTCGCCGATAGGAAAGGATGGATCACCGGGTTCCTGCCCCGGATGCCGTCACTTTCACCCTCCGACAACACGAAGAGGGCACGTAAGGCTGCGAGCAAAGCCCAGAAGGAACAGCGAAAGAAGTACACGAAAGACATCAGTTGGCTCGCTCACACGGCGACCCCGCTGCTGGTGGTCGTGGACTACGCGGAAGCCGCCGACCAATCGGACCTGCGGCTGCTGTTCGAGACGTTACGGCGAGATCGCCGCGGCCGACGCACCTGTGTGCTACTCACCGCCCGCTCCCTCCCCGACGAGCAGGCCGGCTGGTGGAGCACACTCCAGAACCTGCTCGCCGAGTCGGCCGGTGGCCGGGAGCGGCATGTCGCCCCGACGCTCACCGTCGCCCTTGAACCACGCCATCCCGACCCGGACCGTCTTTTCCGCCGCGCCTACCAGTCGTTCGGGAGTGACGGTGATCGTCGGCTACCGGCAGGACGCTGGAGCACGCTGGACATCGTCATGCACGCCTGGCTGGCCGCGCGCGCCCCCGACGACGAGACACCGCAGGACGAGGCGGGTCTGTACGCCAGGATCATGAAGCACGAGATCGCCCACTGGAACGGGGCCTACACCAGACGCTTCGGCCAAGAGCCGCCTCCGGATGAAACGTTGCGGCAGGCGTTGGCCTGTATCACCGCGGCCGCGCCGACATCTCAGCGACTCGACATCATTCTGCGGGCCTGTCCCACACTCACGGAGAAGCAACGCCCCGAATTCGCCGAATTAGCGCGTGTACTTCTGCCCGCCGGGGACGACAGAGCGTTGCGGCTGCAACCGGACCCGGTCGGTGATCACCTCGCCGCGACGACCTTCATGAAAGACCTCACACCGCAAGCCGGCCTCACCGAGGAAGAGAATCGCCCGCTGCTGTTGCGCTGCCTGGATCGCTGTACCGGCGGTATTCCGGACACCGATGGCCAGATCGACGGCGGTGAGCGCCTCAACGTCTACCAGATGATCACCCGGGCAGAACAAACCGACCCCGACGACGCGGCACGCTTGGCCGATGTCGCTCTCCACCGCAATGGAATCCCAGACCCGCGGGTCTATTGGGAACTGGCATACGCCCTTGCGCTGGCCGTCGGTGGCCCCTTCGGACATGCATTGAGAAAGCTGGCCGAAACCGAGAACACACCGCTGCCACTCGGCCGGCTTGCGTCCTCGATCCCCCTCGGCCATTCGGCGTTGGCCGATCTGGCGAGGGTCGCCGCCGAACACGTCCTCAACGGACACCCCGAAGGCAGCGACGACGACACCCGACAGCTCGCCGCCCGAGCAAACGCGTTGACCACCCTCGGCATCCGGATGGCCGAGGTGGGACGCCGCGAGGACGCCCTGACCGCCACCGAGCAGGCCGCCGCGATCTACCGTCGGCTCGCCGACGAGCATCCCGCCGCCTACCTGCCCGACCTCGCGACCTCGCTGAACAACCTCGGCGGCATGCTGGCCGAGGTGGGGCGCCGCGAGGACGCCCTGACCGCCACCGAGCAGGCCGCCGCGATCCGGCGTCGGCTCGCCGACGAGCATCCCGCCGCCTACCTGCCCGACCTCGCGATGTCGCTGACCAACCTCGGTAACCGGCTGGCCGCCGTGGGGCGCCGCGAGGACGCCCTGACCGCCACCGAGCAGGCCGCCGCGATCCGGCGTCGGCTCGCCGCCGAGCATCCCGCCGCCTACCTGCCCGACCTCGCGA
>JBGANR010000003.1:0-243209 GCA_044222225.1 Mycobacteriaceae bacterium | reverse complement strand
TGGTCGTCGTACCAGGGGATGCTCCACTCGACGAGCCACGGCCAGCCGTTCTTGCCGGCGGCGGTGGCGGCCAGCAGCAGGCCGAGCCCGGTGATGTAGAGCCACGTGTTGCGCGCGCTGTGCATGGGTGCGGGGGCGCGACGGCGACGGTGACGAGCGCCGCCAGGGCGGCGCCGAGGCCGGCGAAGACGCCGAAGTGGATCGTCCACTTCATCGGGTCGAAGGCGAGCAGCACGATGCCGGCGAAGACGGCGCCGACGGCGCGCCAGGCCGGGGCCGTCGCGATGCCGGGGATGCGGGTGCGACGCAGCAGCACGACCAGCACGACGATCGCGCTCGCCAGAAGCAGCAGCAGCGGCAGCCGGCGCGAGAGCGTGCCGTCCGGGTACTGCAGGGTGAGGAAGTAGTAGCGGAAGTACTCGTTGACCCACGGCGACGTCGGCCCGGTGCGCCAGCGCACGGTGACGGCGTCGTACAGCCCGGCGAGCGTCTGGTCCCGGAAGACGACGAGCGCCAGACCCGCGGGAACGGCGATGAGCGGCGCCGCGATGGCCAGGACGCCCGACTCGCGGTGCCGCCGGACGGCGACGGCGAGCATCGCCCGCGAGCTGACCAGCAGCAGCGCCAGCGCGACGACGCCCTGCGGGCCGAGCGCCAGCGTCAGGCCGGCGAGCAGCGGGGCGAGCGCGGCGGGCACCATCCGGCGGGTGGCGGCGGCCGACTCGACGGCGGCCCACGTCGCGAGCGTGCCGAGCACGATGATCGGCTCGACCCGCAGGCCCGCGGCGTATGGCAGCCACCAGGCCAGGAGTACGGCGGCCGCGGCCCAGCGGGCGTACGGCGAACGCGTCACCGCGGGTCCGAGGCGCGGCAGGATGATACGCGAGAGCAGCAGCCACGACGCGATGCCGGCGAACACACCCGGGATCCGCAGCCACAGCACGTGGTCGGAGACCGACGCCCACAGCGAGAGCAGCGAGTAGTACCAGTCGAACGGCGCCTCGGCGATGCCGTAGAAGCGGAAGTAGTTCGTCACATAGCCGGCGTCGGGGATGATGCGGGCCATGACGGAGATGTAGCCGTCGTCCGGCGAGCCGCCGCCGATGAACAGCCATACGTTGAGCACCAGGGCGACGACGCCGTCGATGGGGCGCAGTCGCAGCCTGCGCCTGCGTCCGACGCGCCGGGCGTAGCCGTGGACGCGGTCGAGCATCGCCAGCGAGACGAGCGAGGCGATGACGGCCATCGCGCCGATGACGATCGCGAGCAGCTTGAGCCCCGACGGCGACGATTCGAACCGGGTGTCGAAGACGATGGTGGCCGACAGTCGGGGTCCGGCGGCGCGGACCTGCTCCGGCGTCAGCGAGGTGAAGAGGCCGTCGATCTGCGGTCGCTTCTCCGGTCCCTGCCGGACGGCGGGGGAGGCGCCGACGAATTCGGCCGAGACGCCGGTGACGTCGGCCGACAGGACGAGTTCGCGGCAGCCGGCGAGGGCGTCGCCGGTCGCCGACGTGAGGATGAACTGCCGGACGACGACCGTGATGCCGTCGGTTCCCTTCGTCACGGCCAGCCGCTTGTCGGGGCCCTGGTTGGCGCCGTTCGGAATGGTCGCCAGGATCGTCGCGTCGGTGGGCGCCGAGCGCAGCACGTCGCAGGGGATCGTCGCGGCGAAGGTCTGTGCGACGAGCGCGGTGGCCGGAGCCGTGACCGACGCACTCTGCTCCAGGGGCTGTCCCTGCGGCCACTGCAGCGTCGACGTCTTCTGTTCGACGGGCAGCAGCGGCACGAGCGCGCAGCACAGGATTCCGATGAGGCCGGAGACGACGGCCGCGAGCCGGAGGGCCGTTGTGGGCGTTTCCACCGACTTCATCGGCGCGCTCGGGCTTCGCGGGGTTGTCGACACGAGGTCTGATGGTAGGCGAGGAGGCTGAGATCTCCTGCCACACGGGCCCGCGCCTCCGGCGCGCGTCATATCGAGTGCCGCTGAGAGGCGTCGCGACGATTATCTCCTCGACGACGCTCAGCGGCGCTCGATATGACGTCCGATGCGTCTAAGTCCTGACGCGGTTGGTGTATTGGCGTTCGACGACTTCGGTGGACACCTGGAAGCGGCGGGCGATGATGTCGAACGCCGAGGCGTCCGGCCCGCCGACTTCGTCCCGCATGGCGACGACGTCCGCAGCCGGTGCGAGGAGTTCAGCGGCGAAGGATCGTGCCGCGGACTGCAGCGGTGAACGGACATCGGACATGACGAAGCGGGTGCGGTCCGGTCGCAGCAGGTGCAGCCCGAGTGATCGGGCCCGGAGGAACCGATCGAGTTCCTCTGATCTCCCCTCACCTGCGATGACGACGACGGAGTGGCCGTCGACATTCTGGGTGTAACCGTCCATCAGGTCGGCGCGATGCCGACGGGGAGTGGTGACGGCCGCCGCCAGCAGGGACGCGTCGACTCGGCCGGCGTGGAAGCCCATGTGGTCGCGGACGGTTGCGGCTGCTTGGAAGCCAGCGATCCAGGGCTTGCGGGAATCGATCTCGACGAGATCGCGTACACGGGCCGACGTCACGTCGATGCTGTGCCGGTCGACCGCGGAGTCGGCCAGTTCGGTGGCGTGCTGGAGCCAGGTGCCGATCTGGCGAAGGCCTGTGTTCGTCGGCTCCACGGTGTCGAGGATGTCGTCGACGAAACCGTCGTCATCGAACCGGTCGAGGGCGAGGATCGCGTCGGCGGTGTCATCGGTGATGGAGAAGGGGTCGAGGCCGAGCCGCCCGACGGCCTCGGCGAAAGCCTTTTCTTCGGCGTCCAGGGCTGCGATGGCGGCCCACTCACGGTGCAAGGGGGTGCCGGTCACGCCGCGCTCGTCGAGTCGAGCGATCACGGAGTCGACGAATCTCACCAGTTCATCGTCGATCTGTCCTGTGGCGATGGTCCGGGTGCCGTCTGCGAGCAACCGGGTGTTCGAGGCGGTGGCCGGCCACCAGGACAGTCGGGTGACGGCGCCCTCGGGGATGAATGTCAGGTCCGGCCAGGTCATCCCGTTCCCGGCGGCCCGGACGTTGTGTCGGCGGTGCCAGGATCCGGCTGCGGCGTGACGCCACGACCAGTGGTGCGCGTCGTATCCGGACACCCGGACTTCGGCGCGGAGCGGCCACCAGTTGAATGCGATCCATTCGGCGAGGGGATAGGCACTGACATTCAGATATCCACGAGGGCTGCCGTCGGCGTGCACCAACGTGACGAAGTCCTCGTCGACGGTGATCGTGAGTCGAGCCCAGGTCGCGTCGAGTTCGATGGCGCCCAGACCCGGTGGGGCTTGCCAGTCGGGGAGAATCGAGAGTCGGCGTCTCATGCCAGCCACCTCGGTGCTTCGGATTCGGCGATCGGATAGCCGTGGTACTCCCCGGTGGTCCGATTCGTGATGCGGGCCTCGAAGACCTTCCCGTCGACGCGTTTCCATGCCCGCTGCGGGTAGGTGTCTGGTTCCCAGATTCCGCCGACGTCCCCGGCCTCGATCGCCGACCGCAACCAACGGCGGGCGATATCGCGCGTGATGTCCGGCGGACACCGCGTCGCGTCGGGTCGTGCGGCAGAGACACCGTCCGAGGAGTTTCCCGGCCACCGGTGATAGGGACTGCCGCCGTACTCGACGGACGCCGCGAGCGTACGGAGATCGCAACCGTGCGGTGGGCGTCCCCGCTCGGTCGGACCTGCACGCCGCCTGGCCGGTCTACGCTTCCCGCTCATATCCGCCACCCCCCTCGGGACAGCGTAGGGCATGGTGCCGGGGCCACATCGGTGGTCTGGTCGCCGGATGGTCGGAGCCGATGCCCCTGAGTGGCCCGTCCGGGAATCGGGCATCTAATCCGGCGTCTTGATCGGGGCCGGGCTGTACAGACCGGACCACGTCTCCGAGCGGCGGGTCAGGTGGGCCGGCGTCGTTCCGCCGTAGGGCGTGAACTGGACGAGCGAACCCCAGTCGCGACCGAGGTCGCCGAGCAGGTAGCCCGGGACGGTCGTCGGCTCGGCCATCGCCTCGAGCCAGCCGAGCGGGCCGCCGCCGCGGCGTCCCTCCCACCAGCTGGTGACGGGCAGGAAGTCCTTGCCCGTCGAGATGCGCCAGCCGGGCACCTCGGCGATGCCGTCGTGGTGGACGAACGGGCGCTGGCACGGGAAGGAGAGGCCCGACGACCAGTCGACGAGGGTCGGGTCGTCGTGGCCGACGAGCGAGTCGAGCGTCTGGAGTTCGGGGACGCGCGGCGGCGTCAGCGCGATGAAGCCGGTCTCGGACAGATCGTCGTCGACGGAGCGGATGCGGACGGCCGTGATGCCCGCGGGCATCCAGCTCAGGTCGTAGCGCAGGTTTCGCCACGACGGCGCCGGGCCGGTGTCGATGAGCTGCTGGGTGCCCGCGGGCTCGAACCGGGTGGCGGCGGGGCCTCCCGGCCCGATCGGCGTACGAGAGTATTCGAGCAGCACCTTCTCGCTCTCGAACGAGCCGGCGGCCGAGACGGTGATGAGCCGGTTCTGTCGTTTCGCGGACGGCGGGCCGCTCGGCGTGTCCGACGGCAGCAGGTACCAACCGGTGGTGAGCCGGGCCGGTACCTGGTCCTTCTCGTGGTAACTGCCGAGCACGGGCACGACGGCGCGGTCGAGGCCGAACGGGAGCTTCTGCCGGCTACCGTTGACGCCGCGCGTCGGCTCCTGGCCGCCGTCGGTGCCACGCGGATTGCGGCTGGTGCCGAGGCCCGTGGTGCCGGGCGGGGAGCCGCCGTCCGGCCAGGACTCGAGGCTCGTCGGGAAGCCGTCGGGCTCGAAGCCGAAGGTGCGCAGCTGCGGGTCGTCGGGGCCGGTGAGCGTCGCGAGGGCGTCCCCGACGGCCGGTGTGAGGAAGCCGCGGTTGGCGTCCCGTTCGACCAGCACCTTCTCGGCGAGCCCGCACGAGCCGTTGCCCGTGAGCGCCGCGACGTTGGACTGCGGAATGGAGAAGGACTGCGACTTGATGGGCCACACGACGATCGCGGTGACGATCTCGAAGACGATGACGCCGAGGCACGCCAGTGCGAGCGGCGCGGCGGCGACGCGGGCCAGGCGCCGGCGCCGGGGGGAGACCTCGGCCGCCGCGGTCGGTGTGGTGCGCGTCGGGGTGGCCCGCGCGGTGCGCATCGGGGTCGCGGCGGCGTCCGGCGTCCGGTGCGCGGTGTCCTGGAAGGGCTCGCGGAAGTGGCGCCAGCCGGCGACGGCGATCGAGACCAGGGCCAGGGCCAGGGCGATGTCCCGGATCTTGGGGCCGAAGAGGGAGACCGTGTTGTCCTCCCACGGCATCCCGAAGGCGGAGGCGAACCAGTAGGCGTTCGGCCCGGCGAAGGTGAAGCCGACGACGACGAAAACCGTCGCGGCGAACAGGGCGCGGTTGCGCGGCCGGTTCATCACCGCCGGGCTGACGGCGACGGCCGCCAGGCCCGCGAGCCCCGCGGCGAGGCCCGCGAAGACGCCGAAGTGGTGGCTGCCGAGCTTGGTCGGCGTGAAGACCAGCAGCAGCAGCGCGCCGACGGTGATTCCCACGAGGCGTCGCGACGGGCCGAGCGAGGTGCCGGGGACGCGGGAGCGGCGCAGCAGCGTGGTGATGCAGACGATGAGTGCCACCAGCATCGTGAAGACGGCGAAGCGGCGTCCGATCGAGCCGTTCGCCGAGAACTCGACGAGCGTCGTGTAGCGGTCGAACTCGTCCGACCACGTCGACGACGGCCCGACGTCCGTCTTCATCGCCGACGACTCGCGGAAGGCGGCGAAGGTGAGGTCGGCGAAGGCGACGTAGACCACCGACGCGCCGCCGGCGACCAGCGGCGCGATGACGGCGAGGTGTCCGAGGACGCCGCCGCCCAGCTCGCGCGCCCGCTTGGCGACCGTGAGGACGACCGACCGCGAGCCGGCCAGCAGGGCGGCGACGGCGATGATGCCGGTCGGACCCGCCGCGACGCTGAATGCGCCCGCGGCGCAGGCGACGGCGGCCGGCAGCAGCCGGCCGGTGGCGATGGCGCGTTCGACGCTGCACCAGGTGAGCAGCGCGCCCAGGCAGATGACCGGTTCGGGGCGAAGGCCGTTGTTGTACGGCAGCCAGAAGGCGAGGAACAGGCCCAGCGCCGTCCACCCGGCGAGCGGCGAGCGCGTCGCCCGGCCGAGCCGGGGCAGCACCTCGTGGCTGACGATGAGCCAGACCGCGATGCCGCAGCCGAGCGCGGGCAGCCGGATCCACGGGCTCGCCCAGGAGACCTCGCCGAACCAGGTGAAGATCGAGTAGTACCAGCCGAACGGCGTCTCGGGTGCGCCGAACCAGCGGAAGTAGTTGGCGGTGTAGTCGGACTGGCCGGCGACGCGCGACATCGTCAGCAGGTAGCCGTCGTCGGAGGTGTTGGCGCCGACGATGTGCCACAGCGCGAGTACGCCGATCGCGGCTTGGTCGCGTGGATTCAGCCGCCACCAGCGGGCCGGGAAGATGCGCCGGTGCCGACGGCTGTCGCCGGCGTCGATGACGGCCAGCGCGACGAGCGAGGCGAGCGTCGCCAGGATGCCGAGGGCGACCGTCGCCTTCTTGAGCAGCGTCGGACCGGTGGAGTAGCGGTTGTCGACGAGCGCCCGCAGCGTGAGGCCGGGGACGTCGGCGGCGCTGCCCGACAGGTCGGTGTAGACGCCCGTGACCTGCGGCCGCTTGTCGTCGTTGAGCTCGGCCGTGAGCGGCGAGCCGTCGGCGGCCTGCGCGCCGTCCACGGTCACCGTGGTCGCCGACGACGTCGAGTCGACGCGGATCGCCCGGCAGCCCGTCAGCTGCGCGCCGGTGGCGGTGAGGACGACGGTGCTGCGGACGGCGACCTCGACCCGGAACTCGCCCGGCCGGCCCGTGGCGGCGCGGCGGATGAACATGCCGTCGCCGGCGTCGCCGCCGGCCTGCTGAGGCGTCGTGGACAGCAGCACCGAGCCGGTCTCGGGCAGCCGGGCCAGTGCCGCGCACGGCACCTCGGCGTGCAGCTCGATCGGCGCGTACGCGGTGAGCGGCGCGACGACCGGTGCCAGCGTCTCCTGCGGCCACTCGATCGTGACGTCGTCGTGGTCGACGGGCAGCAGTGGCGTCGCGATGGCGAGCAGCACCCCGAGCAGGCCGGTGACGGCGGCGACGAGCCGGGCGCGGGGGCTGTACGCGGCGCGGCGCAGCCGGTCGTGGGGCGCGGCCGGCGTCGGGAGCTGTTGCCGAGGTCGGGACGGTCGGGATTCTGACGTCGTCGGCACCTCGGGCATAGTCGAGAATGGTAACGGTGACGCCGTCCGGGCAACGGCCGCCCGCGCAGGCACCGCATCGTCGCCGGGAGGTGTCGGCCGGTCGTCGGCACGGCGGGGCTGCAGGCGCGGGGATCACGAGTTGCTCGACGCGTTGGAGTCGTCGGTATTCCATAGGGGCACGAAGGCGGGTGTCGAACACCTTCGGAGTCTTCTTCGATGGACTATCGTCCGCGTGCGGGCGATGACAACGATGAACAGCAACACGATAACTCGGCGATAAAGGCAAGTCTCCGGTCTCTCGACTCTTGCCGAGTTGATCACGGGGTGTCGCTGGAATCCACCTGCGCCGGCCAGGAGGCCTGGAGGCGAGAATTCATCGGTGTCCAAGAGCGGCCGCACGGCCCCATGGTTCGGACTATTGACGAAACCCCACCGCGACGGATGTGCCGCGATGGGCTCGTGTGCCTGGCAATGGTTCTTGTGCGGCGACCCTTGAATCTATCCCGGGTGGTGAGGAAGTGGGGTTGACAGTAAGCACGAAGGCCGTCGTCCCGAGAATTTGAGCTGCTTCGGCCTGTGTCTTGTCTGTCAAGTCAGGGACGGGTTCGGCTGGACCCGTCGCGGCGGTGAGGATGTCGGCCTGGCTTTTCTCGGCCGAACGAGCCGTGAAATAGAAAGTTCCGAGCGCGCTGACGCTGGCGATGAGTCCGCCGACCAGAGTCTTGAGTGTATCGACGTCGCCGAGAGCGAAAGCGACCACGCACAGCAGGATGAGACTTGCCGCGAAGGAGACCGCGACCCAGCTACGTGTCAGACTATCCGATGGCAATGGTTTCCTGCGATAGCTGAGCAGCACCCCGATCGCCAGTATCGTGAATGCGAAGATTCCGATGAGCAGTAGTACCTGCTCTGATGACAGGACGACCTGGCCGCCGGTAGGCTGCCCTGTGCCTTCTGCTGAATGGAACATTCCGACTCCGCTCGAATCCGGTCTGAGGGTGCTGTCGTAACAGCGATTTCGACCATCGTAGATGCCACGGATGTCGGCACGCCTGAGTTGGAGTGCGACGTCGGGGGTCTGTGAGTTCCGCACACTTTGCTGTCGGTGAAGCCGATTCGGCTGCCTTGTGCTCTGCTTCTGTGGAATTCAGTCGAATGTGCCGGTCGTGCCGGCAGTATCTCGGATCCATCGATCAGATGCCGTCGGATGACCCGAGTTGTTGCTCCCGTCCTCATCCCGGGAGTGGGTGACGTCGGCCTGCCATGGCCGGCTACGCCTACGGCCATCGGTAAGCAACGCCGTGCCGATGGAATCACCGTCGATGGGGTGGACGTATCGGCGTCGGATCTGTCGCTTTGATGCAGGGCGAATCGATGGCGCTCAGTGCCCCGGCATCGGGTCGTCGTGATGGCCGACCCAGGCCAGCTCGACGGTGTTGTCGGTGTGCTCCCACCACAGCAGCCGTGGTGCCCCCGGGGTGTTCTTGCGGACGTAGGCGCGATAGGCCGTAGCGCCGTCCGGGCGGACGAGGGTGTCGGCCGCCGGATGTCCCGCGCTGTGGGTGTGGACGCCGCGGGCCGGCATGCCGAACGCCCGGCGGGTGAGGACGTCGACGATGACGACGATGATCCGTGACCGGGAGACGAGCTGCGTCTCCATGCCGGCGAGGAACTTCGCGCCGAAGGTGTATTCGCGCAGCGGCCAGTCGCGGCGGTCGTTCTCGGGGAGGTGGTGCAGCCAGGCCTCGCCTATCTCGTAGCGGAGCTGGCGTTCGGGGTCGGTGAAGACCGGCGCGGTGGGGTCGGGATCGTGATGGGTGCAGACGCGGCGTTCCGCGGTCGCGACGCGCCGCCGCAGGCGTTCGTTCTCGTGGTCGAGCCGCGCGATCTGCTGTTCGAGTTCCTTGATGCGGCGCAGGTCGTCGTGGTCGTGGTGAGACGCGACATGCCTTGTGTCGCGGTGGGTGTCGTGCGGTGCAGGTTCGTGACGCGTGGGGCGGAGACCTGGCTCGGCGTCGGCGGGCGCGGTCCTGACGACGGCGGCGCGGATGCGATGGGAGACGCGCTCCGGATTCTTGTCGGTGCGGATCACGTCGCTCTCGCCCGCCGGGCCGACGACGCGGACGGCGCCGCCGTAGGTCGCGTAATCGGGGTTGAGGCCGCTCAGTTGCCATGCGGTATCGACGGAACGCAATGTCCATACGGTGGCGAGGTCCGCTAGATCGTCGGCGAGCTTCTTGGGTGACACGCCGTACGGCTGCACGCCGCCCGTGTGCGAGAGGATGACCGCCGGGAGCCGGCGGCCGGGGTCGTCGAGATGCTGGACGAGCACTCCGGGGTCGTCGACGGGAATCGCCGCGGTCGATGCGGGTCGTGTGTCCGACGAACCGTGGGACCGGCCGTCATGCGTAGCCCGGCTGCCTCGGTCGGCCTCCGGAACTGTCGAGCCTTGGGCATAGGACATAGCAGGACTCCTTGCTACGAGGCGTCCTTTGACGTTACCAGCGTTCACGTATGACGTTTTTGGGCGAGCGGTCGCCGGCGACTCGTCAGCGCCGAATCGCCAGGACGAACGGGCCGATCTCGGTGATCCGGAAATGCGGTTCCGCGAACAGTTCCGGCCGGAACGTCACCGTGTAGCGCTTGACGTTCGGGTCGTTCGGGTAGACGTCCTGCGTCAGGGTGAGCGTGTAGCCGTCGTCGCCGCGGCGTAGGAGGAAGACGTCTGGTGCCGGCCACGGCAGCGCGGTGAGGGCCGCGAGGAACTCGGCCGGCGTCTGCAGCGTCGCCCAGCGTTCGATCTCGGCGGTTCGCGCGGCGAACCGGCCGAGCGGGTTCGCATAGTGCGAGGTCTGCGAGTTGAAGCCCCAGTACGGATGGATCGACAGGAACGTCGGATCGCCCGTGAGGACGACGGCGTCGCGGCCTCGGGTGCTCTGCTCGGCGACCGCGGCGTCGAGCTGCGGGAAGTACGATTCCGGCCCCGGCGGCCGCTGGTCGGCGCGGACGCCCGCCCCGTCGGTGTCCGTATACGCGACGGTGATGTCGTCGGACAGCTCGTGCGGCACGGTCTGGGCGAGGAACGCCGCGGCCGCCAGGGCGAGCACGCCGAGAGGAGTGCCGACGTCGCCGAGTCGATCGACGACGGCCCGGGCCAGCTCGACGCAGCCGAACACGCCGCCGGCGCCGAGGAGGGTGATGAGCACCGGCGTCAGGCGGAAGCTGAGCAGCGTCTGACCGAGCGCCGTGAACGCCATCGACAGCAGGCACCACGCGTAGATCGCGACGACGCCCGCGGCCAGCGCGGCGGCCACCGGCGACGTCCGGGCGCGCAGTGCGATCCAGCCGAGCCCGATGAGCATGAGCACCGCGGGAAGGCTGGTGGTGAGCATGGGCGTCGGCAGCACCGCGCCGTCGTAGGGCAGATAGTGGTAGGCGCTGCCGTTCGCCGGCGGCCGCTCGGCGACGAGGCGGGCCAGATAGGGCGCCCAGACGAGGAGTGCGATCGCCGCGGAGCCGAAGCCGACGATCGCCAGCCGGGCCGCGAGTGTGCCGACCGCGGCGAACTGCGCGCGTCGCACGGCGTCGTCGGGGACGGCCGGGTTGCGCGCCCGGACGACGCGAACCGCCGCCAGCACGACGGCGATGCCGACGGCCGTCGCCGCGAACAGCCCGGTGTACAGCGTGTACGTCAGTGCGCAGCCGCCGATGAACAGCGCTGACCCCGTGAGACTCGCCGCGCCACCGCGGCGCAGCGCGTTCCACAGCACGACGAGTGACGGCGGCGCCAGCAGCACGAGCATCGCCGCGTACGGCTCCGGCGCCGCCCCGGCGATGCCGAGCAGGGCCGTCGCCGCCGCGACGGGGGCCGCGACGTCGAGCCGGCCGAGGACGCGTTCCCACAGCACCACCGAGACGGCGGCGGCCGCGGCGATCGTCAGGACCGCCCACGGCTTGTACGCCTCCCAGCCGGGCAGGCCGAGGGCCGCCGCGAACCTGCCGCCCGGCCAGAACCAGCCCGCCGGATAGAACGGCGGCATGTCCGGGTAGGTCATGTCGGCCAGGCGCGGGGACGTCGTCAGCCGGGTGAGGTACTCGGTGCGGAACTGCTGGTCGACGCTCAGCCCGAACAGGTACAGCCGCGTGCCGCCGAGCGGCACGGTGAGGGTGACGGCCGCCAGTCCGGCGACGCCGGCCACCGCGGTCCAGCGGCACCATACCGGCGCGCGAGGGGTCGAGTCGGCGCCGACGCGGCGCTGGGTCGCGAGCGCCGCCCCGGCGATGACACAAAGCGCCGCCACCTGTCCGACGGTCGTCAGCGCGCGCAGGACGTTCGAGGACTCCCACGCCGGCCACTGCACGCGCGCGACGGCGAACCAGCCGACGAGCGCGATCGCCGCGCCGAGCAGCGCGGCGATCGCGGCCTCCCCGGCGGGGCGTGCGATGCGGGCGATCACGCGGCGCGCGTGGCCGGACCGGACGTCTGATCGCGGCCGGCCGGCCGGGACGCCATCAGATCGGCAGCTTCCGGAACACCGGCCGCGGGATGTGCCGCAACGCCATCATGATGAAGCGGAACGGCCCGGGCACCCAGACGATCTCCTTGCCCTTCGCCGCCGCGGCGACCACGGTGCGGGCGACGTCCTCCTTGTTGACGGTGAGCGGCGCCTCCTTGACGTTCGCCGACAGCCGCGTGCGGACCTGGCCGGGCCGGACGACGAGCACCCGCGCCCCCTCCGGCCGCAGCGCCTCGCCGAGCCCGAGGTAGAAGCCGTCCAGGCCGGCCTTGGTGGAGCCGTAGACGAAGTTGCTGCGTCGTACGCGCTCGCCGGCGACGGAGCTCATCGCCACGATCTGCCCGTGACCCTGCGCCCGCAGCTTCTCGCCGAGCAGCACGCCGACCGACACCGCGGCCGTGTAGTTGATCTCCGCCTCGAGGACGGCGAGCCGGTGGTCCTGCCACGCCTGCTCGTCGTCGCCCTGGATGCCGAAGGCCACGATGGCGACGTCGACGTCGCCATCGTCGAAGGCCCGATCGATGACGCCGCGATGGCTGCCGGTGTCGAGCGCGTCGAACTCGATGGCGCGCACGTGCGCCGCGCCGGCGGCCTTGAGCTGGGCGATCGCGGCCTCCCAGCGATCGTCGCCGGGCACCATCGCGAGCGTGACGCGGGAGGTGCCGAGCCGGATGTACTCCTCGCAGATGGCGAGGCCGATCTCGGAACTGCCACCGAGCAGCAGCAGGGACTGGGGGACGCCGACGGCGTTCATCATGTGCTGGTTTCTTTCTGGGATCAGGCGAGTTCGAGGCGCCGGGCCATGTCGGAGAGGAAGACGCCGTCGGGATCGATGCGGCGACGCACGGCCTTCCACTCCTCGATGCGCGGGTACATGGCGTGGAAGCGGTCGGCGGTGGTGCGGGAGTCCTTGGCCGTGTACAGCCGTCCGCCCATCGACATGATCCGCTCGTCGAGGTGGTTGAGGAACTCCGCCAGGCCGGCCTTGACGGGGAAGTCCAGGCAGACGTTCCAGCCCTTGAACGGGAAGCTCAGCGGCGCCCGGTTGCCGTCGCCGAACAGCTTGATGACGTTGAGGAAGCTGACGTGCCCGGACGCCTGGATGTCCTCGATGAGCCGGACGAACTCGGTCTCGTTGCCGGTCGGCACGATGAACTGGTACTGGCAGAACCCGCCGCCGCGGCCGTAGGCGTTGTTCCAGTCGCCGAAGACGTCGAGCATGTGGTAGAAGCCCGCGAGGTTCTTGACCTTGCCCTCGCTGGGCGGGCCGATCCGGTAGTACGCCTCGCCGACGGCGGCGAAGCTGAGCTTGTTGGCCAGGCCGCGCGGGAAGACGTCCGGAAAGGTGATCAGCGCCTTGTTGTCGAAGCTCAGCGGATTCTTGCGGTACTTCTCCGGCAACTCGTCGAGCCTCGCGAGGTTGCCGCGGGAGAACGTGCCGCGGCCGAGCTTCGGTGGTGCGCTGATCGTGTCGAACCAGCCCGAGGCGTACTCGTAGCCGTCCTCGAAACCGTCCGACAGGTGCAGGTCGAGGGTCTCCTGCAACGAGCCGGTACGGGCGGTGTCGGCGATGAAGTAAGCGCTCTCGGTGTGCTTCATCGCGATCTTGGCCCGCAGGATGATGCCCGTCAGGCCGATGCCGGCGATGGTCGCCCAGAAGATCGACGCGTCCGGGTCGTCGGGCGTGCCGCCGGGGGCCAGCGTCAAGACGCGGCCGTCAGCGACGAGCAGCGACATCTCGACGACGTGATTGCCGAAACTGCCCTGGCTGTGGTGGTTCTTGCCGTGGATGTCGTGCGCGATGGCGCCGCCGACCGTCACCTGCCGGGTGCCGGGCAGCACGGGCACCCACAGCCCGAACGGCAGCGCCGCCTGCATGAGCGCGTCGAGGCTGACGCCGGCGTCGACGTCGACGATCGCGGTGGCGTCGTCGATCGAGTGGATGCGGTCGATCCGCGTCATGTCGACGGTGAGGCCGCCGGTGTTCTGCGCGGATTCGTTGTACGACCGGCCCAGCCCCCGGGCGATGACGCCGCGCTTGAGGTAGGACGGCTTGCCCTCGTTCCGGTCGGCGACCCTCGCGACGGCCTCGGCGATGACCTCGACGTCGGCGGTGTCGAGGACGTGGCCGTCGATGGGCGTCGTCCGACTCCACCCGACGAGGCGGCGGACGTCGACGGGGAGGGCTGCGTGCGTAGTCATCGCCTCGCAGACTACCGGGGCCCCGGAAGAGGTCGATGTAACCTTTAGTGACAGATACAATGAGTATCAAGTAACTTCGTCCGCATCGCGGACGAGCTGCGCAGCTCAGCCCCGCGCACTCGCTGTGATCGATCGAGAGGAACAACGATGTTCAGCACCCTCGCCAAGCTGGCGGCCGCGCCGGCGGCACTGCTGCGGACGCCCGAGAACACGTACGAGCCGCCCGCGGACAACGGCTTCTTCGGGCCGGGTTCGGTGACGTGGAAGGTGTGGTCGTACCCGAGCTCGATCCTCGTGGGCTTCCAGCGTGCCGTGACGATCGAACAGCTCGACCCGCACCTCAACGCGGCCGTCGAGCATGCCGGGGGCGTCCGCTACCGGCCGCGGACGCGCTACGAGCGCACGGTGCGCTACTTCGCCATCGCGGCGTTCGCCGACACCGCGACGGCGACGAAGGCCGCCGACGTCCTGGTCAAGGTGCATTCGAAGGCGATCGGCACCGATCCGGTGAGCGGGCGTCGGTACGACGCCAACGACCCCGACTCGCAGCTGTGGATCCACGTCACCGCGTGGCATTCCATCCTTTACTGCTACGAGGTCTTCGGTCCCGGCCGGCTGTCGGCCGAGGAGGAGGGGCGGTACTGGGAGGAGTGCGCCCGGGCGGCCCAGCTGCAGACCATCGATCCCGCGGACGTCCCGCGCAGCCGCGAGGAGGTGCGCGCCTACTTCGAGCAGTGGCGTCCGAGGCTGGCCGCCTCCGAGCTCGCGCAGTCGATGACCGACTTCATCCTGCACACCGAGATCGCCTTCCCGGAGGATCTGCCGCGCTGGGCGACGCCGGTCAAGGTCCCGCTCGCCCGGGTCCTGGGCAAGGCGACGATCTCGACCTACCCGAAGTACATGCGCAAGCTGTTCGGCATCCGGCAGTCGGGAGTCGAGGACGTCGTCGTGCGGCAGGTGGTCCGGCTGGCGTTCCTGGGGCTGCACCGCGTCACGCCGCTCTACTGGCGCGCCGGCGAGATCGTCATCCCGACGACGATGCCGATCGTCGCGCACGTCATCCTCGGCACTCCGGCGAAGTCCGACGTCACGATGACCCCGCGGGAGGCGCAGAAGCTGTACGGCTACGACGCTCCGGCGCAGGCGCACAAGGCGCTGCGGGCCAAGCAGGAGCGCCGCGTCTTCGGCGAGGGCGCCGCGCCGAGCGACGAGGGCCTCGTCGAATCGGAGACGTACATCGGCTCGATGAGCGGTGTCGCGCGCTGACATCGCGCAAAACTGTAAAAATCGGAGGGTCCAGCCCGGATATGGGGCTGGACCCTTCGATTTTTACAGTTTTGCGCGACGTCTAGGCTGTCGGGCGTGACAGCGCAGCCCGAGGACGCTCCGGCCGGCATCGGCCTCAAGACGCAGCTCGTGCGGTTCGTCATCACCGGCGGGGCGTCTGGGGTGCTCGACTACGCGCTGACGGCGTTCTTCCAGTTCGTCGTCGGGTTCCCGCCGTGGGCGTCGAAGGCGATCGGGTTCGTCTGCGGCACGACGATGGCGTACGTCATCAACCGGCGCTGGACGTTCAAGGCGGAACCGAGCGTCGCGCGCGCGGTGGCGGTCGGCGGGCTGTACGCGGTGACGTTCGGCATCAACGTCGGTCTGTACGCCTGGTTGTCGCACGTGTGGGGCGAGTCGGTGGCCGCCAGCATCGGCGCGTACGTCGTCGCGCAGGGCGTGGCGACGGTGGTCAATTTCATCGTGCAGCGGGCGGTCATCTTCAAGCTCGGTCGGTGAACCCGACGTCGCCGCGTTCAGCGCAACCGCTGTCCGTAGACCTTCTCGACGTGCAGCCGGACGAGGACGCGCCGGTCGGTGACCATCACCGCGCGGTACTCGTCCCAGTCGGGGTGCTCGCCCGCCGCCTTGCGGTAGTAGCGGACGAGCGCGTCGACCTCGGGGCCGAACGGATCGGTGCCCGGGCCCGTCAGCGTGACGTGCCCCTCGGCCGTCGCCCACGCCCAGCCGTCGCCGCGGGTCACCTCGACGGCGGCGCGCGGATCGCGGCGGAGGTTGGTGGTCTTCGCGAGCCCGACCCGCGACGAGATGTAGACGACGTCCTCGTCCCGGTCGTAGTAGGGCGTCACCGGGGACAGCTGCGGCATGCCGTCGGCGCGCAGCGTCGCGAGGACGCCCAGCCGGCTTTCGGCGAGGAGCGTCCGGGGATCGAAGTCGGGGATCGTGTCGAAGTCCGCCATCGGGGTTCCTTTCAGGGGTCGGCTCGGTCTGTCGTCGTTCATACCCGATCGGGGGATAGATCGTGGCGCGCACACGAATCCCCACATATCCGTGACATTCTGATGCGGATAGCAGCAGGTTCTTGAATTCTCGCCGAAGGGCCGGGCGTGTTCCGACGAGATGTGCGGAGTGGCTGCATATTATAGTCGATCGGTACGGAATGTCGCCAGCTCATTCGCAATTCCATGACAAGTGGATCGACGGTCGAATGGTTAGCCTTCCTTAATGTTGTGACGTGATCCGATAAGCCTGTCGTGTATGGCTTTGCGGGCGATAAGATCGCCGCATGAATGCGATTGTGACGCTGCCTGTGTCCTCTGTGGAGCCGATGAGTGAGATGCCGATCGACGTCGACCGTGGTGCTTCCGCGCCGCGCAGTGCCATCGCCGCGGTGCTCGGCGGCGGCGACGAGGGCGTCGTCCGGTATCCGTTCGCGGGCGCCACGGAGACCGTCGTCATCGTCCCGGGGCTCGGCATGGCCGCCAAGCGCTACGACGGCCTCGCTCGCCGCCTCAACGAGCTGGGCGTCGCCGCCGCGGTGCTGGCCACCAACCCGACCAGGGACGTCCGCCGCGCCGACCTCGTGGAGCGCGACTACGGCCTGGAGGATCTCGGCCGTGCCGCGGCCGACGCGGTCGAGCGGATCCACCGCAAGGACCGGACATCGGTTCTGTTGCTCGGGCATTCACTCGGCGGAAGAATCGCCGCCATTGCCGCCGCGCAACGGCCGGCCGGCCTCACCGGATTGATCACCGTCGCCACCGGTACACGTCATTGGCGGACCGGGGGCATCCGACTCGGCAGGTTTCTCACCGACGTCGTCGCACTGCCGGTCATCACCCGTCTCGCGGGCTATTTCCCCGGCCATCGGGTGGGTTTCGGCGGCCGGCAACCCGCTCGCCTCATGAGTGAATTCTCGGCGATGGCCCGCACCGGATCACTGCAGGTCTGCCGAGGGGGGCGTCCGCGACCCTATTCACTGGACGCGGTGAGTGTCCCGGTTCTCGTCGCCGGTTACGAGAACGATCCCGTGCAGCCGATTCCCACACTCGAACAATGGGGCCGGCATTTCGCGGAGGACGCGACGCGCATCCTCGACGCGCCGGCCGCCGAAGGCTCCGTGCACAACGCCATCACCCGGCCGGGAGCGGGAGACGTCGAGGGCCTGCTGAGCTGGTGGCGCACACAGGTGCGCGGCGTCGAACCTTCGCGTGGGTTCGAGCGCGCCGATCGGTTCGAGCTCGTCGAGCGGATCGGCCTGGCGGAGTGCTACGAGACCGGCGCCGATCTCGAGGACTTCGCGGATCTCGTGGAGCCGGCCGATCTCGGCCGCGATCCGGCCTACGCCTGACGTCAGCGTTCGAAGCGCTCGCGGCGGCCGCGGCCGCGCAGGGACATCCACTCCCGGAAGCCCTGCGGGTCACGGCGCTGCACGAGGAAGAACCAGCCGAACCGCGCGTACTCCTGGGGCAGCAGCCGGCGCATGCCGGGCTGCGCCATGAGGTACCCGCGGTTGCGGTAAGTGAAGAAGCGCTTCGTCTCGTTGTCCGGGTACTGGGTGTGCATCCTGCCGCCCAGGATCGGCTTGAACTCGTCGGCGCCGTCGGGATGCAGATAGGCGGTGGTCAGGCAGGTGCCGAAGGGCAGGCCGGAGCGGATCAGCCGACGGTGCATCTCCACCTCGTCGCCGCGCACGAAGAGCCGCAGGTCGGGCACGCCGATCGCGCCGAGCACGCGGCTGGAGAACAGCGCGCCGTTCATGAGTGAGGCGATGCCGGGCAGCAGATCGGTGCCGTCGGCCGTCGGATCGCCGCCCGACGCGTCGGCGAACAGCTCGGAGCGCCGGCGGCGCCAGACGAGCCCCCGGCGGAGCGGGAAGGCGAGGCGGTCGGGGTCGTCGACGTTGGCGACCACCGGCGACACCTGCTCCAGGCCGTGCCGGTCGGCGCAGTCCAGCAGCGTGGCGAGCACGTCCGGACCGTCCGGCCGGCCGTCGTCGTCGGCGCACCACACCCAGTCGGCGCCGAGCGCGAGCGCGTGCAGCATGCCGAGGGCGAAGCCGCCGGCGCCGCCGAGGTTGTACTTCGAGCCGAGGTAGGTCGTCGGCACCGGTTGGGCGGCGACGAGCTCGGCGACATCGGCCTCGTCGGCGTTGTCGACGACGATCAGGTGGTCGACGGGCCGTGACTGGTGGGCGAGGACGTCGAGCGATCGCGCGAGGAGCTCACGCCTGCGATGTGTGACGACGACCGCGACGACCGTGCTCACGCCTTCTCCTCCGACTTCTCGCGGGCCAGCCCGTCGAGCGTCTCGCGGACGTGTGTGCCGGCCTCCGGGCCCTCGTAGGCCGTGACGACCTCCTCGATCCCGCCGTCCATCCGGATGGTGCCCTTGTCGATCCACAGCGCGCGGTCGCAGAGCTGGGCGAGGAACTCGTTGGAGTGGCTGGCGAAGACGAGGATGCCCGAGCGCGCCACGAGATCGGCGAGGCGCTTGCGGGCCTTCTTCATGAACTCGGCGTCGACGGCGCCGATGCCCTCGTCGAGGATGAGGATCTCGGGATCGATGCTGGTGACGACGCCGAGCGCGACCCGCACCCGCATGCCCGTCGAGTACGTCCGCAGCGGCATGTTGAGGTACTCGCCGAGCTCGGTGAACTCGGCGATCTCGTCGACGCGCCCGAGCATCTGCTTGCGCGTCATGCCGAGGAACATGCCCCGCACGATGATGTTCTCGTAGCCCGTCACTTCGGGATCCATGCCGACGCCGAGGTCGAAGACGGGGGCGACGCGGCCGCGCACCCGGCACGCGCCGGAGGTCGGCTCGTAGATGCCGGCGAGCAGCCGCAGCAGCGTCGACTTGCCGGCGCCGTTGTGGCCGACGAGCCCGACGCGGTCGCCGTGCCGGAGCGCGATGTTGATGTCGCGCAGCGCCTCGACGACGACGACCTTGCTGGTCCGCGGCCCGATGCGGCCGCCGGCCCGGCCGAGGACGGACGTCTTCAGCGAGCGCGATTTGGCGTCGAAGATGGGGAAGTCGACGCACGCGTCCCACGTGTCGACGGAGATTGCGGAATCGCTCATGGCTTTCACACCCAATACGGAACTCGGGCGCGATAGTTGCGCAGGACGATGAGGGCGACGATCCAGCCGACCACGGTGCAGCCGATGACGATGAGCCAGTGATAGAGCGGCACGGCGTGGCCGAGCAGGGGACCGCGTGCGATCTCCAGGTAGTGGAACAGCGGGTTGAGCTCGACGAGCCGCGCCCGGCTGTCGGCGCCGTCGTAGTTCGCGCGCAGCACGTCGGCGTTCCAGATGATCGGCGTGATGAAGAAGAGGAGCTGGACGCCGGTGTTGAGCAGCGGCTCGATGTCGCGGAACCGGGTGGCCAGGACGCCGAAGACGAGTGAGCACCACAGCGCGTTGAGCACGATGAGCGCCAGGGCCGGCACCGTGAGCAGCGCCCACCACGTCAGATACTGCGGCCAGATGATGACGACGGCGATGTAGATGACGATGTTGTGCGCGAAGAAGATGAGGTGCCGCCACACCAGCCGGTACACGTGCACCGACAGCGGCGCGGGGATCTGTTTGATGAGCCCCTCGTTGGCGATGAAGACCTCGGAGCCGTCGACGATCGCCCCCTGGATGAGATTCCAGAAGATGAAGCCGAGCATGACGTACGGCAGGTAGATCGCCAGCGGCTGCTTGAACAGCGTCGCGTAGAGGAAGCCGAGGGCGATCGCCGTGACGGCCGTGGCGATGGTGATCCACAGCGGGCCGAGCGTCGAGCGGCGATAGCGCTGCCGGATGTCCTGCCAGCCCAGCATGAGCCACAGGTCGCGGTGGCGGAACCCCTCGGTGAGGTCCGCGACGGCCCGGGAGAGGGCCCGCGAGTTCGAAGCCGCCGGCGGCGAGCGGTCCTCGGTGACAGTCATGGGATCAGACCCTACCGACGCCGCGGCGGCGGCCGATCACGGCCGGGGCGCTCAAGCGGGGTCGATGACGAACACGGGGATGAGACGGTCCGTCTTCTCCTGGTACTCCGTGTACGGCGGGTAGGCGGCCACGGCGCGCTCCCACCAGGCGGTGCGCTCGTCGCCGGTGACGACGCGGGCGACGCCGCGCGTCACCGTCGTCCCGTCCTGCACCGTGACCTCGGGGTTCGCGACGAGGTTGTGGTACCAGGCGGGGTGCTGCGGAGCGCCGCCCTTCGACGCGACGGCGGCGTACGAGCCCTCGTGCTCGACGCGCATGAGCGGCACCCGGCGCAGCTTCCCGGAGCGGGCGCCGCGCATCGTTAACAGCACGACGCGCATGCCCATCACGCCGACGACGTCCGTCGTCCCCGCCTCGTCGATGGCGGCGAGCTGCTTGGCCACCCAGCCGGTCTTCTCTGTCATGAACTCGTTGTCGGTCATCGTGTCGCTCCCGGTGGGTCGGTGTGAAGACGGATCTACAGGTACTGGCCGGTGCCGTGGCCGCCGTGCGGTTGCTGCTGGCCGGCGGGCAGCGCCTGCCGCATGTGCTCGAGCTGTGCCCGGGCCGTCATCTGCTGGGCGAACAGCGCCGTCTGGATGCCGTGGAACAACCCCTCCAGCCAGCCGACGAGCTGGGCCTGCGCGATCCGCAGCTCGGCGTCCGACGGGGTCGAATCGTTGAAGGGGAGGGCGAGCCGGCTGAGCTCGTCGCGCAACTCCGGGGACAGGGCGTCCTGCAGCTCGTGGATGCTCGACGCGTGGATCTCCTTGAGCCGGTCGCGGCTGGCGTCGTCGAGGGGAGCGGCGCGGACCTCCTCGAGCAGCTGCTTGATCATCGTGCCGATGCGCATGACCTTCGCGGGCTGCTCGACCATGTCCGATACGGCGGCGGGGCCGCCGTCGGGATGATCGTCTCCGAGACGCGGCGATCCGTCACCCCCGAGGATGACGACCTGCTCCGGCGGGCCGGGTTGATTCATGGGCGGACACCTCTCGACGATCGACGTGCAGTGACGAGGTTAGCCGGGCCCGCCGGGGGGCGTCCGTCCGTCACCGCCGCCTCCCCCCGAGTGGAGGAAGGCACGGCCGTCGCGGCGGAACTGTCGGTGGGTGCCGATACCCTGACTCCCATGGCCTATGACGTAGCACGGGTGCGGGGGCTGTACCCGTCGTTGGCCGACGGCTGGATCCGGTTGGATCCGCAAGCCGGCGGTCAGATTCCGGACACCGTCGCGACGGCCGTGAGCAACGGGTTCCGGGCGTTCCCGTCGGCGCCGGGGGGCGCTCATCCGTCGGCGCGCAAGGCGGCGGCCGTCGTCGACGCCGCTCGCCTCGCCGTCGCCGACCTGCTCGGCTGCCGGCGTGAGGGCGTCGCGCTCGGCACCGACCGGGCGACGCTCGTCGGTGCGCTGGTCGACGCGCTCGGCACCCGGCTGTGGCTCGGCGGGCACCTCGTGGTGTCCCGGCTCGACGACGAGGCGAATCTCGCGCCGTGGCTGCGGGTCTCCGAGCGGTTCGGCGGCGAGGTGCGCTGGCTGGAGCTCGACATCGAGACCGGGGAGCTCCCGGAATCGCAGTTCGGCGAGGTCATCGGGGTCGGGACGAGCGTCGTCGTGCTGGCCCTGGCGTCGTCGACGCTCGGCGTGATGACCGCCGTGCGCCGTGCCGCCGACGCCGTGCACGCCGTCGGCGGGCTGCTCGTCGTCGATGCCTCGGCCGCCGCGGCGCACGTGCTGCTCGACATCGAACACATGGCCGCGGACGTCGTCATCGTCTCGGCGGAGCGGTGGGGCGGGCCGCGGGTGTCGGCCCTGGGGTTCGCGTCGCCTGCGCTGCTCGACCAACTGCGCAACGTCAGCCTCGATCCGGCGGCGCGCGGCGTCGCACGGCTGGAGCAGGAGACCGTCCAGGTGGCGCTGCTCGCCGGACTCGTCGCGTCGGTCGATCATCTGGCCGGTCTCGACGAGTCGGCGTCCGGCACCCGGCGCGAGCGGCTCGCCGTCTCGCTCGACGCGCTGCACGACTACCAGCAGCGACTGCTCTTCTATCTGCTCGAGTCGCTCGGCCAGCTGCCGCTGGTCTCGGTGCTCGGCGCGGACGGGCGGATGCGGGTGCCCGCCGTGTCGTTCACGGTGACGGGGGTGCCCGCGGCGCGCGTCGCGGCCCGGCTGGCCGACAACGGCATCTGCGCGCTCGCCGACGTGCGCGATCGGGCGCTCGAGGCGATCGGCGTGGCCGAGGTGGGCGGTGCCGTCACCATCGGGCTCGGCCCGTACTCGACGCCGTACGAGGTCGACCAGCTGGCCCGGGCGCTCGGTTCTCTGGGATAGGTGTCGGCCGAACCGCCTACGATCAGACCGTGACAGGCCAGGCGAGCGCATCGTCGCCCGTCGAGCGTTTCGGCGAACGACTCGCGCGGCTCTTCGCGTCGGCCGGCGGTCCGACGTACGCGGCCGTCGTCCGGGGTGCCGAGCGGATGGCCGGCGGACGGACGTCCGTGTCGGTGCAGCGTGTCAGCGACTGGCGCAAGGGCAAGCATCTGCCCGCCGACTTCGGCGCGATCGAGCCGGTCCTCGTCTGGCTCACGCTGCAGGCCCGCGGACGCGGGGCCGTCGACGTCCCGTCGATCGAGGACTGGCGCCGGTGGTGGACCGCGGCCCGGGCGCCCGCCGTCCGCGAATCCGTGCCGTGCGGCGTGGTGGACGTGGTCAATCCGTTCGTCGGGCTCGCCGCCATGACGGCCGACGACAGCGCCGTCTACTTCGGGCGTGACGACGTCATCCGCAGGCTGCTGCAGCTCGTGGCCGCCGCCGATGCCGAGCGCGCCGAGACGGCGGCGATCGTGCTGGTCACAGGGGTGTCGGGCGCCGGCAAGTCCTCACTCCTCGGCGCGGGCCTCGCGCGGGGGCTCGCCGGCCGGCCGGGCTGGGTGGTCCACCGGGCGCGGCCGGAGCCGCCGAGTGCCGAGCGGCTCGGCCTGCCGCCGGACGTCGAGCGAGGCGCCGATCTGACGGTGATCGTCGTCGATCAGTACGAGGACATCGTCCATTCGCCGGCCTGGAGTGCCGCCGAGCGCGCGCGGCTCACCGAGCGGGTCGCCGAGCTCGCCGGGCAGCCGGGCGTCGTCGTCGTGTTCGGTGCCCGCGCCGACGTCTTCGAGGAGGTCGCGGCCGATCCGGTGCTCGCGACGGCGCTCGAACACCGCTGCCTCGTCGTGCAGGAGATGTCCGACGCGCAGTTGCGCGAGGTCGTCGTCGGTCCGGCCAGGGCCGCGGGAGTGCAGGTCGAGGCGGGGTTGCCGGACGCGATCGTCGACGACGTCAACGCCGGAGTCGCGCCCGGATCGCGGGCCGGTCGGCTGCCGCTGCTCGCGCACGTCCTGCAGGGCACGTGGGTACGGCGGAAGAAGGCCAGGCTGACGCTCGCCGACTACCGGGCGGCGGGCGGCGTCTCGTCGGCGCTGGCCGAATCGGGGGAGCGGGCCTGGCAGCGGCTCGGCGAAGCGCGGCACGGGCTCGGCGAGGCGTTCCTGCTCTCGCTCGTCCGGGTCGCGCCGGACGGGGCGGCGACGCGTGTCGCGGCCACCCGCGCGGACCTGCGCTCGCGCTTCCCGGACACCGGCGAACTCGACGCCGTCATCGACACCTTCGCCGACGCGCGCCTGATCACCGTGGCCGAGGACACGGTCGAGCTCGTTCACGACGTCGTCCTCACGGCGTGGCCGCGGCTGGCGGCGCTCATCGAGCGCGACCGCCGGATCGCGCCTCGGCTGCACCGGGTGACCGACGACGCGGGCGCCTGGCGGCACGCCGGCCGGCGCACAGACCTGCTGTACTCGGCCGGACGCTACGAGCAGGCCCGGGAGCTGCTCGAACGTCCCTATCTGCCCGCCGACGTCACCGCCTTCATGGCCGCGTCGCGGGAGCGGATGGTCCGCGCGGTCCGGCTCCGGCGGGCGTCCTTCGCCGGCGTCGTCGTCATCGCGGTGGTGCTGACGGTGCTGTCGGTGGTCATGTTCCGGCAGAAGCAGTCGTCCGACGCGCAGCGCGACGACGCGCGGTTCACCAGCATCGTCGAGCTGGCCGGGCGGCTGCAGGCGTCCGATCCGACGCTGGCCGCGCAGTTCGCGCTCGCGGCCTTCCGGCAGCGACCGGGCGATCTCGACGCGCAGGTCCAGGTCGTCCGCACGCAGAGTTCACCGCTCGCCACCGCGACGCCGGCGCACGACGGACCGATCTACGACCTCGCCTACGCGGCCCCGCGGCACCTGCTCGCGACGGCCAGCTACGACGGCACCGTCAAGTTGTGGAACGTCGCCGATCCGGAGCGGCCGCAGGCGTACGCGCAGGCGTTGACCGGGCACCGTGGTTTCGTCACGTCCGTCGCGTTCGCGCCCGACGGCGTCACGCTGGCGACGGCCGGCAGCGACCGCACGATCCGGCTGTGGGACACCACCGATCCCGACCGGCCGCGTCCGATGCAGACGCTGACGCCGCCCGGCGAGTCCGGCGTCGGGTACATCCTGCGGTTCGCCGCGTCGGGAACCCTCGTCTCGACGCACGATTCGGGCTCGGTCGTCGTCTGGGTGCGCGGCGGCGACGGTTATCGGCCCGCGGCGACGATCCCGGCCGGCGGGCCGGTGCGGACGGTCGCGGTCGCCCGCTCGGGCGGCTGGATGGTCGTCGGCTCAGACGACCGCAGCGTCACCATGTGGAACATCGCCGATCCCGAGCAGCCGAGCCGGATCGCCGCGCTGCCGACGCGGTTCACGAGCGGCGCGCACTCGGTGGCGATCAGCGACGACGGCCGGCTCGTCGCGGCCGGTTCGGACGACGGCACGGCCCAGGTGTGGGACGTCGGCGGCGGTGGTGGAACGCCGCAGCCGGGATCGGAGCCGCGGCAGGTCGGCCGCTCGCTGTTCGGACACAACGCACCGATCTGGTCGGTCGTCTTCTCGCCCGATGGATCGACGCTGCTCACGTCGGGTTTCGACGGCACGGCGCGCCGGTGGGACCTCACCCGGCCGGACGTCGGCATCACCGAGTACGGCCAGCCGCTGCGGACGACCCGCGGCGCCCTCATCGCGGCCGTCTACGAGTCGCCCGAGCGCGTCTTCACCGTCGGCGCCGGGGGCGAGATCGCGACCTGGGATCTCCCGGGGACGGACCTGCCCGCGCACGGCGACAAGATCACCCGGCCCGCGGTCGGCGGCGACGGCAGGCTGCTCGCGACCGGGGCGGCCGACAAACGGGTGATCCTGTGGAACATCGCGGAGCCGACGAGGCCGCGGCGACTGGCCGAGATCACGCTTCCGGAGGTGTCGACGGGCGGCACCTACCCGTGGCTCAGCGCCGACGGCAGGCTGCTCGTCGTCGGCATGAGCAGCGGCCGGCGCGTCTATCTCTACGACATCGCCGCGCCGGAGCGGCCGCGACTGCTGGGGCGGCCGCTGGAGGTCGGGACCCGGTTCACCAACGTCGCGCAGCTCACGCCCGACGGCAGAACGCTCGTCACCGGTTTCGACGACACGTCGTTGCAGCTCTGGGACGTTGCCGACCCCGCTCGGCCCGTGTCGCTGGGCCCGCCGCTGACCGGGCCGCGGGGCTTCATCAACGAGGTGCAGTTCAGCGCCGACGGGCGGACGTTGTACGCGGCCAGCGCCGATCACCTCGTGCACCGCTGGCGGATCGCCGAGCGGAACGGAGTGCCGCCCGTCTCACCGGCGCCGCTGCGCGGGCACGCCGCGGCGGTGAGCGAGCTCGCCGTGTCCCCGGACGGGCGTCACCTCTATTCGGTGGGCGAGGACCGGGCGCTCAAGGTGTGGGACGTCGGCGCGGAGGACGACGCCGCGGCCGCGGATCCGGCGGACTCCGAACCGATGGCGGCGGACACGGTGCCGTTGCTCGGACGGGCCGCGTCCGTCGCGGTGAGCACCGACGGCGGGCTGCTCGCGGCGGCCACCGACCAGTCCGTCGACGTTTGGGGTCTCGCCGATCCGGCGTCGCCGCGGCGGCTCGGCAGCCAGTCCCTGTCGCCGTCGGTGGCGGCGAGCCAGCGGCTGACCTTCGTCTCCCCGAGCCTGCTCTTCGCCGGCGGCAGGCAGTCGTTGCGCTGGTGGAACCTGCGCCCGGAGGACCAGACCGAGCGCATCTGCCGCGTCAGCGGAGGTGAGCTGACGCGCGAGGTCTGGGAGCAGTATCTGCCTGATGTGGCGTATGTGGCGCCGTGTGGTTGAGGTGTGCGGCTTCGGTCAGCCGATCCGGTGATAGTTACGTAGGACGTCCAGAACCGCGGTCAGGTCCATCGTGCGGGCGGCGACAGCCATCGCCGCGCGGTAATCCCGTTCGAACTCGATGCGTTCTTCGTCGATCAGTGCGTCACGGATCGACGTCGGCGTCGTCTCGGGGCAGAGTCGGCACCGGCGACACGTCGAGCGGGTTCGTCTCCGCTGCGGTCACCGGTCCACAGTAGCGTTTCGATCCGGTGGCCGGTGACGTCGATCTCCTCGTCGATTTCAGGCCAGGGTGACGTCGGTGGTACTCGGTGATGGTCCTCAGTGCCACAGCGCGGCGATCGGCATCGCCCACAATCTGTCACCGAGCGGATAGACGGTGGTGCCGGTGTGGAACACGACGCCGCGATGGAACTGGTCGCCGAGCCGATCGCGTAGCCACGCCAGGTGCCGCGCGCTTCGCACATCGACGGTGGCGCCAGCCTTGATCTCGATTCCCACGACCCTGCCGGAGGCGGATTCGAGGACGATATCGACTTCGCGGTCGTGGTTTCTGTCGCGGAGGTGGTACGCGGTGATCGACGGAGCGGTGAGTTGCAGCAGCGGGCAGATCTGGGCGTACACGAAGGTATCGATCAGCCGGCCGAGTCGATCGTTGTTGCGCAGGACCCCCGCCTTCGTGTCGCCCACGAGGTGAGCCGCCAGACCCGGATCGAGGATGTGGTATTTGGGTGTCTTCACCATGCGGCTGAGGCGATTGGTCGTCCACGCCGGAAGACGCGTGATGATGCCCAGATCCTCGAACAGATCGAGGTAGACCTTCAGGGTGCGTTGGTCGAGCCGCGCGGCCTCGGCCAGCGTCGAGAGCGCGGGAAGCCCGGCCGTGTTCAGCGCGACGGCCCGCAGTGCGGCCATCAGTCCGGTGGGGGAACGCGTTCCCATGAGGGCGGCGACGTCGTGGCGGATCAACTGGTCGACATAGCCCTCGTACCAGGTGGACCGACCGAAGTCGCTGAGTCCGACGGCAGCGGGGAAGCTGCCGGCGATGGCGTGATCGAGATAGTCGACGAGATCCGGCGCCGATTCGAGGGTGGCGACGGCCGGGTCGTCCTGGCCGAACAGCCGCTCGACGGCCCCGGCGGCCAGGGGACGTCGTTGGAGTTCGCCGACGGTGAGGCCGTACATGGCGAGTGGAACCACCCGGCCGGTGGCAGGCCATCCGGCCGAGTCCTGACGTCCCCGCACACTTCCGGTGAGCAGAAATCTGCCGGCGCCCGACTCTGTGTCCACCGCTCTCTTGACGGCGCCCATCGATTCGGGCACCACCTGCCACTCGTCGATCAATACGGGGGTCGGCTGCGCCGCCAACACGGCGTCGGGTGCCGCGCGGAAGACACCGGCCTCCTCCGGACGATCGAGTCGCATCACCGACCGGGCCCGCCGCAGTGCGGTGGTGGTCTTGCCACAGCCTCGTGGCCCGGTGAGCATGATCGCCGACAGCTCGCCGAGGAGCACGTCGAGGGCGTCGTCGACATGGCGTCGAAGGTAGGGATCGTTGCTGGTCACGGATGGTCACCTCGCCCTGATGCTGGTTTAGCAGGTGCTCTGATGTCACTTTCGCAGGGCTCCTGATGTCACTTTAGCAGGACGGTCGATGTCACTTTCGCAGCGAAATCGGTGCCTCGGGGCGCTTCTTGCGGCCGCCGGCGAAGCGTGCGGGATCGCAGGTGCGCCACTCGGCGCTCGCCGTCCGCGCCGCCTCGTCGGTGAGGAACTCCTGTGGGCCGACGCCGTGCACGGCGCGGAAGGCCCGGGTGAACGCCGGCGGGTGCGCGTAGCCGAGGTTGCGGGCGACGACCCCCGGCGGTATGCCCAGGGTGAGTTGTTCGCGGGCGTGCGTCATCCGCACGAGCGCCCGCCATCTGTTCAATGTGGTGCCGGTCTCGGCGCGGAAGTCCCGACGCAGGTCGGCGGGCGAGGTGCCGAGCCGCTGCGCCCACTCGTCGAGACCGCTCGTGTCGCAGGGATCGGCGGCGAGCCGGGCGGTGAGCGCGGCGACGGTGGTGCGCGTCTCGCGGCCGCCGCGCCCCACGGTGCGGGTCGCGACCTCGTCGAACAGGTCGGTGACGCGGTGCCCCGACGGCCGCAGCGGGGTGTAGGTCGCCACGACGCCGTGCAGCAGGAACAACTCGTCGGCGGGGGAGAACACGGTCGTGGCGAGCCGGTCGAGGTGGACCGGTACCCCCGGGGCGGCGCGGAATCCGAGCGGCAGCAGCAGTGAGCCGCGATCGACGTACACCCGGGTGCTGACGCCCGCGGGCAGGATGACGGCCTCGCCCCGGCGCAGCGTGAAGACCCGATCGGCGATCTCGGCTCGCGCGCGGCCCCGATACACCCAGACGGCGACGTGGCTGCTGTTGATCCGCGGCCACGTCTCGTTGGCGGGCCAGGACGGTGCCGGGCCGGGGGCCGGGGAGAGCAGGGCGTCGGTCAACTCAGGTTCGGGGGCGGCGGGCGTCGCGTGGTGTCGGGCGCGGTACCGCCCCGGGGTGTCGCCGCAGTGCTCGCGGAAGGCGCGGGTGAACGAGCTCGCGGTGCTGAAGCCCACCTGCGTGGCCGCCCATCCCACGTCGCGCCCGTCGGCCAGGTGCTGCGCCCCCGCCGCGATCCGGGCATGCGTGCGCCATGCAGTGAAGGACAGCCCGGTCTCGGCGGTGAAGCGTCGCTGCAACGTGCGTTCGCTGATGCCGACGCGTGCCGCGTGCTGAGCGGGCCGCTCCGGGCTCTCGGGGGCGCGGAGCACGGCGTGGGCCACCTGGATCGTCTCGGGTGAGTGGGGGAGGGCCAGCGGGAGGATGCTCTCGCCCGCGTCGGCGGCCGAACCGGCGACCGCGGCCAGTTCGCGCAGCGCCCGGTCTTCGGTGGCGTCGCCGTGGAGATAGCCCAGGTTGCGGACGAGCTCGTAGATGAGCCGGTCCTGCCACGCCGGGGTGACGGCGATGCGGGTCACCGGCGCCGGCGCCGATGCGGATCGGTCGGCGGGCATGAGGATCGGAACGGCGACCGATCCGTCGTCGGTGGCCATCGTGTACTCGACGCCCGCGCGGACGAGCAGCGCCTCCCCGGCGTCCGCCCGGTACAGCTCGCCTTCCGCCTCGACGCGCGCGGTTCCGGCGAGTACGGCGAGCACGAGTTCGACCCGTGAGGTCGTGGCCGGGGCCGTGCTCGCCGGGATGGGACGTGCGTCAAGAGGTGGTAACAAGATGGCGCCCTGGGAGTACTTGTACGGAACAAGCTAAGCCTACACTTATCTCGGCGCCGCGCGTCTGGTCGCGAGCGCCGTCCCACACCACCGCCCTCGAGGAGGACTCCCTCGCATGTCCCGATCTGTCCGCGCCATGCTGTTCGCCGTGTCGGCGGCGGCCCTGGTGCTCACCGGCTGTACGAGCCCCTCGGACGACGGTCCCGGCACGGCCTCGGACGCGGGCTGGCCGCGCACGATCGAGCACGCGGCCGGCAGCACCGAGCTCGCGGCGAAACCGCTGCGCATCGTCTCCACGTCACCCTCGATCACGGGTGCGCTCCTGTCGATCGAGGCGCCGCTGGTCGGTACGGCGGCCACGACCGTCACGCCGTTGACCGACGGCAAGGGCTTCTTCTCGCAGTGGGCCAAGGTCGCCGACGACCGCGGGGTCAAGGTCGCCTACCCGAATCTGCAGCTCGACCTCGACGCGATCGACGTACTGAAGCCGGACCTCATCATCGGATCGGCGAACGGCGGTGACTCCACCCGGGAGGCGTACGGCCAGCTCAGCGAGATCGCGCCGACGCTGCTGTTCGACTACGGCACGGTGACCTGGCAGAAGCTCACGGAGCAGGTCGCCCGGGCCGTCGGCCTGGAGGACGCCGGACGCACCGTCCTCGCAGACTACGAGAAGTGGGTGGCCGGTCAGGCGGCACGGATCAAGCTGCCGGAGCAGCCGGTGACCGCGCTCGCCTACCTGGGGGCCGACGGTGCGCGCGCGTTCACCTCGGCGACGCCGCAGGGCGGTCTGCTGACCTCGCTGGGCTTCACCTATCACGATGTGCCCGCCGAGTACGCGGCGAAAGCGGGCACCGATTCCGTGTCGGTGACCGTCGAGAACATGCCGTATGCGTTCCAGGGCGCCAAGACCCTGTTCGTCGTCCCGCTGGGCAAACCGGACGATGTGACCCGGTTCGCCGCCGACCCGCTCGTCGCCAACACCCCCGCGGTGACCGGCCGACGCGTGTACTCGCTCGGATCGGCGGCGTTCCGGCTCGACTACTACAGCGCGACCAAGACCGTCGAGCTGCTGGTGTCGGAGTTCGGACGCTGACCCCGCCGGCAGCCGGAGGCCTGACGGCCCGCCGCGTGCGCCCTTCCGGGGGCGGCGCGGCGCGGTCGGGTTCCGCCGGACGCGCGGTCGGCCTCGTCGTCGTCGCGCTCGTGGTCCTCGTTCTCGTGTCGATCGCCGGAATCGCGTTCGGATCCCACCGGCTCCCGGCGGCGCAGGTCGTCCAGGCGCTGGTGGACTACGACCCCGGGCGGAGCGATCACGTGGTCGTCCGCCAGGCGCGGGTGCCCCGCGTCCTGTTGGGGATCGTGGTGGGAGCCGCGCTGGGGACGGCCGGCGCGGTGATGCAGTCGTTCACGCGCAATCCGCTGGCCGACCCCGGCATCCTCGGTGTGAACGCGGGCGCCGCGGCGGCCGTCGTCATGGGGATCGCCTTCCTGGGCGTCACCGAGATCACCGGATACGTGTGGTTCGCCCTCGCCGGAGCGGCCGGCGGCGCGGTGCTCGTCTACCTCCTCGGTTCGGCGCACCGCAGCAGCTCGACTCCGGCGCGTATGGCGCTGGCCGGCGCCGCGGTGTCCATGTCGATCGGCGCGGTGACGGGCATGGTGCTCATCAGCCATGAGCCGACGTTCCTGCGGTTCCGCTACTGGACCGTCGGCTCGCTGCAGGGCCGCGGCATGGACGTGCTGTTCGCGGTGCTCCCGTTCATCGCGGTCGGGCTGGTCCTGGCTCTGCTGCTGGCGCGTCCGCTCAACGCGATCGCCCTCGGTGAGGACGCCGCGCGTGGGCTCGGGGCGAACATCGCCCTGTCCCGCGTCGGCGCCGCCGCGGCCGTCGTGCTTCTGGCGGGGGCGGCGACCGCGGCGGCCGGCCCCATCGCGTTCGTGGGGCTCGCCGCACCGCACATCGTGCGTGCGATCACCGGCCCCGACCACAGGATGCTGCTGCCGGCCGTCCTCGTCGTCGCACCCGCCGTGCTGCTCACCGCCGACCTCGCCGGACGCGTCGCCGTGGCTCCTGCCGAACTGCAGACGGGAATCGCCGCCGCGGTGCTCGGCGGTCCGTTGTTCGTCGCGCTCGTGCGCTCTCGCCGGATGGCGTCGCTGTGACGGCGCCGGTCGAGCCGCCGTTGTTCCGTGGCCGGACGGCCCGGCTCGGGCCCTGGTCCGTGCGTCTGGCACCCCGGGCGCTCGCCGTCGGCGCGGCCGCGCTGCTGGTGCTCGCCGTGATCGCGGTCGTCACCCTCGGCACCGGCCGCCTGGGCCTGTCGCCGGCCGAGGCGTGGTCGGCGATCTGGGGCCGGGGCGATGCGTCGGCCGTCCGCTCCGTGCAGGGCCGGCGCCTGCCCCGGCTCGTCACCGCGATGGGGGTGGGCGGCGCGCTGGGCGTCTCGGGCGCCGTCTTCCAGTCGCTGGCGCGCAACGCGCTGGCCTCGCCCGACGTGATCGGATTCACGACGGGCGCGGCGACCGGCGCGGTCGTGCAGATCCTCTTCGCGGGCGGCGGCGTGCTCGAGACGGCGCTGGCGGCGGTCGGGGGAGGGCTGGTCACGGCGTTCGTCGTCTACGGGCTCGCCCGCAAGGACGGGGTGACCGGCGGGCTGCGGCTCGTCCTCGTCGGCATCGGCGTCGGTGCGGTGCTCGGGGCCGTCACCGATTTCCTCATGGTGCGAGCCGAGGTCGCCGACGCCGCCCTCGCGCAGCTGTGGAGCGCGGGATCCCTCACCGGTCGCGGCTGGCCGCACGCGCTGGCGGTGCTCACCGCCGTGGCCGTGCTGCTGCCGATGATCGCCGGCGTGGCGCGGCGGGTGACGCTCATGGAGATGGGGGACGACGTCGCGGCGAGCCTCGGGGTGCGGGTGGAACGGTATCGCCTGGCGGCCGCTGCGCTGGGCGTCCTGCTGGTCGCCGGCGCCGTCGCCGCGGCAGGTCCGATCTCGTTCGTGGCGCTCGCCGCACCGCAGATCGCGCGGCGGCTCGCCCGGGGCTCCGGAGTGCTCGTCATGACCTCGTTCCTCGTCGGTGCCGCCCTGCTCGCCGGAGCGGATCTGCTGGCCCAGACCGTCGAGATCGGGCTGCGGACCCCCGTCGGCCTCGTCACGAGTCTGCTCGGCGGGCTGTACCTGGTGTGGCTGCTGGGACGGCGCGCATGAGCGCCCGTGCCCCCGCTCGACGACGAAAGGACTTCGACATGGTGAGCCGGACACCTCCCGCGGAGCGGCTGCGTGCCGACGGCGTCCGTCTGGGCTACGCGCGACGCATCATCGTTCCGGAGCTCAGCCTCGACGTGCCGGACGGCGGTTTCACGGTGATCGTCGGCCCCAACGGCTGTGGGAAGTCGACGCTGCTGCGGGCCCTCGCCCGGCTGCTGACGCCGCGGGCCGGCCGCATCCTGCTCGACGGCCGCGACATCCACGCGTACGGCGCCAAACAGGCCGCCCGGCGGATCGGTCTCCTCCCGCAGGCGCCGACGGCGCCGGACGCCATCACGGTGGCCGATCTGGTCGGCCGCGGCCGCTTCCCGCACCAGAGTCTCTTGCGGCAGTGGTCCGTCGAGGACGAGCGGATCGTCGCGGAGGCGCTCGTCGAGGTCGGGATGCGCGACGCCGCCGACCGGCTGGTCGACGAGTTGTCCGGCGGCCAGCGCCAGCGGGTGTGGATCGCCATGGCGCTCGCACAGCAGACACCCGTGCTGCTGCTGGACGAGCCGACGACCTATCTCGACGTCGTGCATCAGCTCGACGTGCTGGATCTGTGCTCGCGCCTGCACGGCTCGGGCCGGACGCTCGTCGCCGTGCTGCACGACCTGAACCTGGCCGCGCGCTATGCGACGCACATCGTCGCCCTGCGCGAGGGCGTCGTGGTCGCGCAGGGCGAGCCGGGGGAGGTGTTCACGCCCGCGCTGCTGCGGGACGTGTTCGACCTCGACGCGCTCGTGCTCGAAGACCCCGAGACCGGGCGTCCGCTCATCGTGCCGCGTGACCGACGGCCGTCGGCGCGAAACGGCGCGCCGGACGGGAACGCCGAAGCCGCAGGCGGCACGGCCGCCGATCACACCGAGGAGTGAGACACATGACCGAGACCACCGACCGCGACGAGGTCACGCCCGCCGTCGCCGAGAAGCTGCTGCGCAGCGAGGATCACGATCGCGGCCTGCAGGACGTCCGAGCCGTCGTGGCGGACGTGTCGCGGCCCACGCCGCACGTCCTGCGCGTGACGCTGCGGCTTCCTCCGCGCGCGGCGGCCGATCCGGCCTGGGCGACGCCGAACGTCGCCGTCCGGCTCGATCTCGGGCCGGCGCAGGATCACGCGTCGCGTGTGTACACGGTGCGCAGCCACGACCCGCGGAACGCCACGGTCGAGCTCGACGTCGTGCTGCACGGTCACCCGAGCCCGATGATGTCGTGGGCGAGCCGGGTGCGGGAGGGCGACGAGCTCGGCTTCCGCGGTCCGCGTCCGCATTTCCTCGTCCCGGGCGACCCGGCCCGGCCGGCCGCGCTCTTCCTCGACGAGACCGCGATCCCGGCGCTGTACGCGATCCTGCGGCGGTGGCCCGTGGGTCGCCGAGCGCTCGGCTGGGTCGCCACGTCCGATGCGGCCGCGTTCGACGAGCTGTCGCCGCCGCCGGGGGTCGTCCTGGAACGCATCGAGCCGTCCGAGGACGGCTCCGCGATGCCGCTCGCGGAGCGCGCGGCGGCGCTCGCGCGGCCGGCGTCGTACGCGGTGTGGGGCGCCGGTGAGCGGGACGAGATGCGTGCGATCCGGCGCTGCTACCGCACGGGCGCCGGGATGGCCAAAGAGGACGTCGCCGTCTACGGCTACTGGAAGCGCGGCGTCACGAACACCGAGATCGACGAGCGCAGGCTCGTGCACTATCGACGCCTCGTCGACGCCGGGCGCACGCTCGAGGACGTCGACGACCTCTCGATCGGCATCTGACGGGACCGGCGCCGGACCGGCCGAGAAAACGCGGGCGAAAAATGTCGGTGGTCGTCGCTACGGTGGCGTCATGACCGATTCTCCAGCGATCGAGGCCGTCGACCTCGTCAAACGATTCGGCGAGACGACAGCCGTCGCGGGCGTGAGCTTCGTGGTGCCGCAGGGCAGCGTGCTCGGCCTGCTCGGCCCAACGGTGCGGGCAAGACGACCGTCGTCCGCATGATGACCACCCTGTCCGTACCGACCTCCGGCACGGCCCGCGTGGCGGGCCACGACATCCGCGCCGATCCGGACGTCGTCCGGCGCAACATCGGGCTCACCGGCCAGGCGGCGTCCGTCGACGAACTGCTGACGGGCGTCGAGAACCTGCGGATGATCGGCTCGCTCTACGGCCTCGGGCGCCGTGAGCTGGGCCGGCTCTCGGCGGAGCTGCTCGAACGGTTCGCACTGACGGACGCGGGCGAGCGGGTGGTGCGCACGTACTCCGGCGGTATGCGCCGCCGGCTCGATCTGGCCGTCTCGCTCATCGCGGCGCCGCCGGTGCTGTTCCTCGACGAGCCGACGACGGGCCTCGACCCGCGTAGCCGCAACGACCTGTGGGACGTGCTGCGCGGTCTCGTCCAGGACGGCACGACGCTGCTGCTGACCACGCAGTATCTGGAGGAGGCCGACCAGCTCGCCGACGACATCGTGGTCATCGACCAGGGGTCGATCATCGCGCACGGCACGCCCCACCAGCTCAAGGAGCAGGCCGGCGCCGCCGCGCTCGAGGTGTCCGTGACGTACGCCGCCGACATCGCCCGCGCCCGGGAACTGCTGGGGGGCGCCGACGTCACCGTCGACGAGGGCGCCCGGCGGCTGACCCTGTCCTCGGGTGGGCTCGGCGATCTCACGGCGGCCGCGGACGCGCTCGCCGCGGCCGAGATCGCCGTCGACGACATCGGGTTGCGCCGGCCGAGCCTGGACGACGTGTTCCTGCGGCTCACGGGCCGCATCCCCGCATCCGACGACTCCGATACCGAGGAGGCCCGCGCATGACCGCCGTGACCACCGCACGTTCCCGCCCCGAGATCGGCGGGACGACGATGGCCCACCAGGTGTGGGTCATGGTCAAACGGAACCTGACGCACACCAAGCGGCATCCGGAGATGCTCATGGACGTCACGATCCAGCCGATCATGTTCGTCTGCCTGTTCGCCTTCGTGTTCGGCGGTTCCATCGCGATCCCGGGCGGCTATTCCTATCGTGAGTGGCTGCTGCCCGGCATCCTCGTGCAGACGATGGCGTTCTCCGGCTTCATCGTCGCGACGGGGCTGACGGCCGACATCGAGAAGGGCGTCGTCGACAGGTTCCGTTCGCTGCCGATCCGGCGGTCGTCGTTCCTCGTCGGACGCGCCGTGGCCAGCCTGCTGCACAGCTCGATCGGCATCGTCGTCATGTCGTTGACGGGGCTGCTCATCGGCTGGCGCATCCGGACGAACATCGTCGACGCCGTCATCGGCTTCGCGTTGCTGCTGGCGTTCGGCTTCGCGATGATCTGGTTCGGCGTGCTCGTCGGCTCGGCGATGCGTTCGGTCGAGGCCGTCAACGGCGTCATGTTCTCCACGATCTTCCCGCTGACCTTCCTCGCCAACACCTTCGCCCGGCCGGAGGGGATGCCGACGGTGCTGCGCGTCATCGCGGAGTGGAATCCGGTGTCGGCGGTGACGCAGGCGTTGCGTGACCGCTGGGGCAACGGCCCGGCGCCGCTGCCGGATGCGGCGTGGCCGCTGCACCACCCGGAGTCGGCGACGCTCCTCAGCGCCTTTCTGCTCAGCCTGATTCTGGCTCCGTTCGCCCTCTCTGTCTTCAACAGACGCACCTCGGACTGATCGACGTGTTGACCTGAAGGGCTCTTGAGGTCTTACGGTGGACGGATGACCAACGGACCCGAGCCGGATCTCGTCGCCGGTTTCCGCGCCGCATTCCGTGCCCACCCGGCGGGCGTGGCGATCGTCACGACCGCCGGGCCCGCGACGCCCGCGGGGCTGACGGCGACCTCCGTCGCCTCGGTGTCGGCGGATCCGCCGATGCTGTCCTTCGTGGTCTCGCGATTGACGGGGTCGGGCGCCACCGTGCTCGCCGGCGACGCCGTCGACATCCATCTGCTGACGCCGGCGGCCGCGACGGTCGCCGATTCGTTCGCGCACACCGGGGCGCCGCGGTTCACCTCCGGCCAGGGCTGGGCGGAGGTGAGCCCCGGACGCTGGCGGCTCGCCGACGCGCACGCCCGGCTCGGCTGCCGCGTCGTCGACAGGGTGCGGGCCGGGTCGGCGGTGCTCGTCGTCGCCGAGGTGGTCGACGCCGAGACCAGCTGGGTCGATCCGCGTGGCGGCCTGCTGTACGTGCAGCGGGCGTTCCATCAGGTCGGCGAGTCGCTCGCGATCCTTCCGGCCGCCGGGCCGGCGTAGGGCAGACGCCGCCCGGGCCCGGGCCGTCCGCGATCTCACCTTTCACCGTCGTGGACCGACGACGATGCGGACGTAACGCATGTATGGCATGATGTGCGTTACATCTCATCAACCGCGAAAGGTGATCCACCATGTTGACGTTTCCCGCCGGGCACGCCCCGCGATACGAGAACTTCTCCATCCGCGCCATCTCGGACGAGACGATCCGCGAGGGCGGTGAGCGCGCGCTCTACGGCGCGAGCGACCACGACAAGATCCGGCTCGTCGAGAAGCTGTCGAAGGCGGGGATCAAGGACATCGACGTCGGCTCGGGCCTCGGCGAGGCCCGATTCCTGCGCAAGCTGCTCGTCACGCAGGAGTCGTTCGACTCGATCACCGATGACACGACCTTCTCGTTCAATCTCACGCTCAAGACCTGGGAACCATTGCTCCAGCGGCTACGCGAGGACGTTCCCCGCTCCTATCTCTCTCGCATCTACGTCAGCATCGGCATGATCGAGATCGACTCCGACCGGCGGCTGTTCGAGCACGTGGCCGACGAGTTGCGCAGGATCGGCGTCGGACGGCTGCGGGTCAGTCTGCTCAACGCGTTCTCCACCGTGATCGACGAGGAGAAATACGAGCACCTGGATCGGCAGATCGAGCGCGTCCGCGAGGTCGGTATCGAACTCATCCGGATCAACGACTCGGTCGGCACGCTGTACCCCGATTCCACCGCCGTCCTGGCGGCGAATCTCGTGCACGATCACCCCGATATGGCGTTCTATCTGCACGGCCACAACGACCGCGGGCTGGGCACGGCGAACTCGCTGGTCAGCGTGCTGCACGGCTTCCAGATCGTCGAGGGCGGCGTGGCCGGGGCGGGCAACCGAGCCGGTCTCGCCGAGTTGGAGGCCATCGCGCGCAGCTTCGCCGAGAACGGCATCACCGTCGACACAGGCCCGGTCGACGTCGACAAGGTCATCGACGCCGCCCGCTTCTCCGAGCGGATCTATCTGACCGTTCCGGATCCTTATCGCGCGGTGAGCGGTCTCCTCGTGGAGAACGAGAACGCCGGCATCGTCAACGTGCCCGACTACCTCGGTGTGCAGCGGCGGGTCGACTACTTCCTCAATCGCATCGGCGTGTTCCCCGCGTATCTCCGTCAGATCCTCACCGAGGGCGGACTCACCGCCGAGACGTTGACCGATGAGGTCATCGGGGACGTCTACCGGCGTCTGCAGAAGCGATTCGACGACCAGTACCGCGTGAAGAAGGCCGAGTACACCGACCTCGTCGATCTGATCGAGCGCTTCCACGGCGACATCGTGCGGCTGGCCGAGGTCGTCGAGATCGCCAAGGAAGTACTCCAGGATCACCACATCCGCAGTCACGAGGCCGGGGTGGCGACGGCATGAGCGTTCTCGTCTACGGCGCGGGCGGGATCGGTCTGTACCTCGCCGTCCGGCTCGCCAGGTCCGGGACGCCGGTCGTCCTCAAGGCCAGGCCGGACGCGGCGCGGCGGAGCCGCGACCACCCCGTCCGGCTGATCCGCGGGGGCGTCGTCGACGAGGTCGACGGCATCGAGGTCGTCGACGGCCTCGACGGCCGGCGTTTCGACGCCGCGATCATCGCGACCAAGGCGTGGCAGGTCGCGGACGCCGCGCGCGAGATCGGACCGGTGTTGACGCCGGGCGCACCGGTGCTCACCACGCAGAACGGAGTCGACGCGCCGACGCATGCGGCCGAGGGCGTTCCGGCGGTCCAGGTGCTGGCGGCCACGGTCGTCGTCATCGTCCGGCGGGTCGATCTCCTCTCGGTCGAACTCATCGGGTCCGAGGCGTCGCTGACCCTCGGTTCGTTGCACGGCCGCAGCCCCACCCCGGCTGCGGAACGGCTGCGGGAGACGCTCGTCCGGGCGGCGATCGAGGCCGAATGGTCGCCGGACATCCGCACCGCCCTGTGGAAGAAGCTCGCGCTGATCTCCTCGTACGGCGGCGTCGGCGCCATCGGCGATGCGACGGTGGGCGAGACGCGTGCCGTGCCACGGACTCGCGCGCTGGTGGAGCAGGCCGCGCGCGAGGTCGTCGCGGTGGCCAACCGCTCGGGGGCGCGTCTGGACGAGGACGATCTGCGCGACGTCATGGACGTCTACGAGAGACGTTTCGCCGCGGAGACCACCGCGTCCATGCACCGCGACATCCGGGGCGGGCGGCCGTCGGAGCTGCACGAACAGAACGGCGCCGTCGTCGCGCACGCGGCGCGCACCGGGGTGGCGGTGCCCACGCACGAGACGATCTACGCCGCGCTGCTGCCCCGGGAGAACGCCGCCCGGGCCGGCTTGTGACGCGCGTGGGGGTGAGATCGCGTTACGGTGACGACCATGTCCGTCGCCGTGCCGCAACTCCCGCTCTCACTCGTGGTCGATCTGATCAACGAGTGGGGCGGCGTACCGCAGGAGGTGTCCCGGCGCCCGTGGAACGGCTACCCGGGACCCGACTCGGCCGTCCGTCTGGCGTTCGAGGCGGCGTGGCCGGAGGACGCCGGCGCGGTGTCCGACGCCGAGATCTCGGCCGCGACCGATCGGATCTACCCGGTGTTCACCGCCGAGTGGCCGGCCGGGACGGCCCGCGCGCTCAACGTGCTGACGTCCGAGCTCGGGCTCGCGCCCGAGATGATCGGGTGTCCGCACGGCGTCCGGCGTGGCTGGTCGACGGCGGACGCCCTCGACCGGCTGCCGGCGGCGTTGCTCGCGACGCTCGTCGATCACCTTGCGTCGTCACCCGCCGACACCTTCGGCATCTGTGGTTCGGGCGACTGCGCCGACGTCTTCGTCGACATCTCTCCTCGGCACAACAAGCTCTTCTGTTCTCCGCGTTGCCAGACCAGAGAGCGGGTGCGTGCCCATCGGCGACGAACCGGGTGAGGGTGAACCGGGTGAGAGCGCGCGGTGGCTGACACCCTCGTCGTCATCGGCCCGCTGTTCCTGGTTCTGCTCGTCGGGTTCGGCGCGGGATACGTCGAGCGATTCCGTCACGCGGAGCCCGCGCTCAACGGATTCGTCTTCTATTTCGCGCTGCCGGCGTTCCTGTTCGAGGCGGTGGCGAGCGCACCGATCGGCGACGGCGTCCCGCCCGCGTTCTTCGGGATCGCCGTCGTCGTCACGCTCGTCACCTGGGCGCTGGCCTACGGCGGCGCGCGGCTCCTGGCGCCAGGGTGTTCGGCGGAGGCGGCTCCGCTGTCATTGGGTGCCGCGTACGGCAACGTCGGCTACTTCGGCGTGCCGATCGTGGTCAGCGTCCTGGGCCCGGACGCGGCGCTCGCCGCGGCGTTCGGGCAGCTCGTCCACAACCTGTTGTTCATGGTGGGCTATCCGTTGATCAGGTCCGTCGCGGCGCGCTCGGATGATCCGCGAGAACGCCTCACGGCGACGCTGTGGCGCGTGTCGACGCGCGCGCTGCTGCTCAACCCCGTCGCCCTCGGCGTCGCGGCGGGGGTGGGCGCCGGCTACGGGAACATCGAGCTCCCGGCGGTCGTCGGCGACAGCGTGGGTCTTCTCGGGCAGGCGGCGATCCCCGCGGCGCTCTTCGCCGTGGGACTGACGCTGCGGCCCGCGCTCGCGGGGATCCGGTCGGGCGGGGTGCCGGTCGGAGGCGTACTGGGCGCGTCGGCGGTGAAGGTCGTCGTGTCTCCGCTGCTCACGTGGGGTGCCGCGTGGCTGTTGCGGGGCGAACCGTTGGACGTGTGGTCGGCGACGCTCGTCCTGATGTCGGCGATGCCGACGTCGGCGACGGCGTTCATCCTCTCGCAGGAGTACGACGGGGACGGGCGGCTGGTGGCGGCGACCATCGTCGCGACGAGCGCCGCGGCCGTCGTCTCGATTCCGGCGATCGTGCTTCTGTTGTGACGCCGCGCGGATATTCCGTTGCGCCGGCCGGCCGCGGTGGCTAGCCTCGACCGCGAATCGTCCCCGACCCGAGGAGCCCGACGTTGGAGCTGTGACCCGCCTCGCTCGCACCGAACCCGGTGCGTGAGTCGATCTTCGGCAGGTGTCACATGGCTTCCTCCTCATCCGTCGTGCTCTCGGACATCTCGTTCTCCTGGCCTTCCGGCGCGGCTGTGCTGGTCGACGCGTCGGCGCTCTTCCCCGTGGGCCGGGTCGGCCTCGTCGGCGAGAACGGCTCGGGCAAGTCGACGCTGCTCGCCCTCGTCGCGGGCACGCCGCGTCCGGATTCCGGCACGATCACGGTGCCCGGATCGGTCGCCGTCGTCCGGCAGGGCACGGCCTATCCGGCGGACGCGACGGTGGCCGACGTGCTCGGCATCTCCGCGATCCGCGCCGCCCTCGCCCGCATCGAGTCGGGGGCGATGCGGGACGGCGACCTCGACGTCGTCGGCGACGACTGGGACGTCGACGAGCGCGCTTCGGCGCTGCTGGCCGAGGCCGGCGTCGACGCCGGGCCGGACGTCCTCGATCGCGGGGTCGATGAGGTGTCCGGTGGCGAACGGACCCGGATCGCGCTCGCCGGCGCGTTGTTGCGGCGGCCCGCCGTCCTGTTGCTCGACGAGCCGACCAACAGCCTCGACGCCGACGGCCGCGCGCGGGTCGCCGGGCTGCTGCGGCGGTTCGGCGGCGTCGCGATCGTGGCGAGTCACGATCGCGCTCTGCTCGCCGACGTCGACGCGATCGTCGAACTGCGCGGCGGCGGGTTGCGGACGTTCGGCGGCGGCTACGACCGTTACGAGGCCGCGGTCGACGCCGAGCAGGAGGCCGCGCGGGCCGCGCTCGCCGGGGCCCGTGCCGAGGGACGTCGGCAGCAGCGGGAGTACGAGAAGCTGCAGGTCACGCTTGCGCGGCGACAGCGGACGGCCCGCCGCGCGGAGCGCGAGAAGCGGGTGCCGAAGATCATCGCCGGGCTGCGCCGCAACGCCGCCGAGGTGTCGGCGGGCCGGATCGCCGAGACGATGACCGAACGCCGGGACGCGGCGCGCGAACGCGCCGCCGACGCCGAGACGGCGGTGCGGGACGACGCGGCGGTGCGGCTGGACCTGTCGGCGACGGCAGTGCCCGCGGGACGGCGTGTGCTCGCACTGCGCGAGTGCCGGCTGCGCACCGGCCAGACGGTGACGTTCGACGTCGTCGGGCCGGAGCGGATCGCCGTCGTCGGCGCGAACGGCTCCGGCAAGTCCACGCTGCTCGACGCGATGCTGGCCGCGCCGCCGGACGTCCCCGCCGCGGTGCTCTCGCAGGACTACGCGGAGCTCGATCTCGACGCGAGCGTCGTCGACAATCTGCGGGTGGCCGCACCGGGGACCGGTGACAACGCGGCGCGGGCCCGGGCGGCGCGGCTGCTGTTCCGCGGCGCCGACGCCGACCGGCCCGCGGGCCTGCTCTCGGGCGGCGAGCGGATGCGGGCGGCCGTCGGGCGGATCGTCATGGCCGACCCGGCGCCGCAACTGCTGTTGCTCGACGAGCCGACGAACAACCTCGACATCGCCTCGGCGACAGCGCTGGCCGACACTCTGCGGGCGTTTGCGGGTGCGCTCGTCGTCGTCTCCCACGACGAGCGTTTCCTCGCCGACATCGGTGTGACGCGCCGGCTGTCGGTGACGGCGGATGCCGTCACGGACGCGCCGGCCTGAATTGTCGGTGGGTGCGGATAGGCTGCGGCGATGAGGACTTCGGGGAAGGGATCCTGGGCGGGGATCGTGCGGCGCGGGGCCGTCGCAGCGGCCGCGGCGGCGATGCTGACGGCCGGCTGTTCCGGCGGCGGGGATTCGGCGGCGCCGGGCGCGTCGTCGGCGGATTCGGCCGCGACGTCGTCGAACGGCACCACCGAGACGCCGCCGACGGGGCCGATCTCGGCGCGACTGCTCACGGTGGCGGATCTGCCCGCGGGATCGAAGGCCAACACGAGCCTGACGGTGGAGCAGGCGACGGCGGGTGTGAAGCAGGGCCTCGAGCTGGCCAAGGACGCCAAGGTGACGCCCGCCGAATGTCTCGACGGGCAGCAGACCAGCGCGGCGGCCTTCGACGAGTTCGTCAAGGGCGGCGCCGTGTTCATGGCGTCCCTCGGTGCCGACCCGACGGCGGCGATCGTCGAGTTCATCGTGCCGCGGACCGTCGACGTGGCCAAGACGACGGCGTCGCTCTCCGGCCCGTGCAGCGACGTGACGGTGGAGATCACGCAGTTCGGCCAGACCGTCAAGGCCCGGACCCGGGCCGAGAAGCTGCCGCTGCCCGCCGGGATCCGCGGCGACGCGGTGTTCGTGAAGACGTCGGTCACCGTCGGCGTCGGGCAGCCGCTCGTCACGTACGCCGGCCACGCGAACGTCGGGGGCACGACGATCGTCGTCTCCGTCGTCGGGGACGGGCAGGAGAAGCAGGCGGGGCAGCTCTTCGAGCGGGCGGCGGAGAAGGCGCGCACGGGATCATGAGCGGGCGTGGGCGGGCGATGATCGCCGTGGCGGCCGCGGTGTCGCTGCTGGCCGCGTGTGGTTCGGGCGGGGACGACGCGTCGCCGTCCGGCCTGGCCAAGCCGACGGCCACGGCGTCGGAGCTGCTGCTCACGCCCGCCGACCTGCCCGCCGGGGCCGTCGTCGTCGAGGTCGGACGCGACGAACTCCGGGCGGGCCGGGACGTCACGCTGCGGCTCATGGAGGCGTCGACGGTGACGCCGGCGACGTGCCTCAACCACGAACAGGCGCGTTCGGCCGCGCGCGGCGTCGGCTCCGACAAGGCGGCGGGCCTGCTCGCGCAGCTCGGCGACGCCGTCTCGGTGACCGAGACCGTCGTCCCGGATCCCGGTGACTTCGACGCGCTCACCGCTGGATTCACCGGCGAGTGCGCCAGGGTGACGCTCGACGCCGCGGCGGAGGGCCAGTCGTTCCGGGTCGTGCTCGAGGCGGCGACCGTGCCCGCGCCCGCCGGGCTGGCGGCCGATCGTGCCGCCGTCGTCCGGCTGACCTCGACGGACACCGCGTGCGGCGACGCGTGCACCGGACGGCCGGGCGAGGGATTGCCGACGCAGTACTACGGCTACGCGATCGTTCGGGGCGTGCTCGTCGAGGTCGTCTATCTGACGCCGAAGGCCGGCGACGACCGGCGGACGTTCGACGACCTGTTCGTCAAAGCGGTCGGGAAGGTCCGGCAGGCTGCGTGACGTGACCGATCGGGAGGCCTTATTCTTCCGATGGCCCGCGATTCTTCCGATGGCCGGTGCGACAGGAGGACCCCTCGTGGAGATCATCGAACCCGGACCCGCCGCTGCCGCTCGCCTCGGCGAGTTGCGCGCCGCCGGATACGACGTCGTCGACGGATGGCTTGCGGCCGGGCCGGAACTCGAAGCGCTGGCGGCCCTGCCGTCGCCACCGGTCGGGCTGCCGGCCGACGGCGTGCCGGTCGATGCGGACGACGTCGAAGCGGCGAGCCGGTACGTCGTGTGCCCCTGGCGCCGCTCCGTCGTGCGGCTGCCGCGTTCGGATCTGTTCCACGTGCTGCGGACGGCGCGCAACCGGCACCTGATCTCCGACGACGAGCAGGCCGCGTGGTCCGCCGCGGTGGTCGGGGTGGCGGGCCTGAGCGTCGGTTCGTCGGCGGTCACGGCCTGCCAGCTCACCGGCGTCCGGCGATTCCGCATCGCCGACGGCGACGTGCTCGGGTTGACGAACCTCAACCGGATCAACGGCTCGGTGTTCGACGCCGGCGTCGCCAAGGTCGAGCTCACGCGCCGCCGGATCCTCGAATGCGATCCGTACGCGCAGGTCGAGACGTTTCCGGCGGGTGTGGACGAGGCCGCGGCCGACCGCTTCCTCGGCGGCGGCGACGCCGGTGAGCGCTTGACGGCGCTCGTCGAGGAGGTCGACGACCTGTCCGTGAAGGTCTGGTTGCGGCGTCGGGCCCGGCGGCTCGGAATCCCGGTGGTGATGGCGACCGACCTCGGCGACGACGTGGTGGTCGACGTCGAGCGGTTCGATCTCGACGGTGACACGCCGATTCTCGGCGGCCGCATCGACGCGTTCTCCGACGACGATCTGCGCATTCCGCGGCAGCGGCTCGCCGCCACTCTCGCGCTGCTCGGCGACGTCGCGCCGCCGCACGTTCGGGCGTTGCCGGGCGAGGTCGGCCGCAGCCTGAACTCGTGGCCGCAGCTCGGCAGCACGGCGATGGCCTCCGGGGCCTTCGCCGCCTACGCCGCGCGCCGGATCGCATCGGGAGGGGCGTTGGCCACCGGACGCTATCGCGTTCCCGCCGACCTCGTGTTCACGCTCGCCTGACACGATCGCCGGCGCACTGAATCAGCGCAGTGTGCTGAATCCGCTCAGAAAATACTGAGCCGCCATCCCTGTCATTCAGGAATATGGTCCGCCACGCCGCGAGGCGTTCATGATCGCCGTACCGACTTGTCATGTTTAGCATTGACACATCTGTTTTTTTTGTGACCGCAGGGTACACCGACGACAGCTGTTCGTGACAGTGTCGATCGGCGTCAGTGGCGTGCCCCGGTCCCGATGAAAGGGCACGGTTCATGACCACATCCTTCACCGCTATCGACATCGCTGATTCCGGCTTCGCCGTTACGGACCCGGGCGACCGGGGCGCCGGGGCGCGATTCGTCGATCGCCGGACGGGATACGTCTGCGTCATCGATACGCCGGCCAGGCAACCGGTGCTGTGGGCGCGATACCTGGACGGCGTCGAGCGAGCCTATCGGACGTGGGGGGTCGAGAAGGCGTTCGATCGCCGAGCCGTCGAGAACGGGTGGTCGACGACGATCTTCTGCGCGGTGACCGATGACGCCGGCCGCGTGGTCGCCGGGCATCGTGTGCAGGGGCCCTATCTGGCGGCGGCGCAGTCGCATGCGTTGTTGGAGTGGAACGGGCAGCCGGGTCAGCATCGTCTTGTCAACGCGATCGAAGGACGCCTCGGTGACGGTCTGGTGGAGGTGAAATCGGCCTTCGTCGCGCTCGAAGGCCGGGATGCCGGCCACGTGGCCAACCTCTTGTCGCGGGTGGGCCTGATCGTGATGGAGCTGACCGGGGCCCGGCACATGATGGCGACCGCGGCGAGCCACGTTCTCGCCCGGTGGTCGGAGGGCGGCGGCCGGATCGACCAGACGGTGCCGGCGACGCCGTATCCCGACAAGCGGTATGCCACGCAGGTGATGTTCTGGGATCGCGAGCGGATGGCGATCGACGCCGAGCCGGAGCTGTGGCCGCTGATGCTGAAGGAGTATCAGGGTGCGCTGCCGGGGCGTCCCGTGCCGGGGGCGGACCCGTGGGTCGACCGCGCGAGCCGGGGCGGTCGCCGGTGACAAGACCGACATGTGTCGGCTTCGGAGCCCGCGTCGTGCCGAGGGCACTAGCATCGACGTTCGAGTGCAGAAGCGAGCCTCGGTGAGTGCCGGGTAGGAGTGGGAACGTGTCCTGGTGTTCGCTGACGCTGCCGCGACGAACGGGTTCACGCCGACGAGGCCGTCGCGATCGAGGTTTCGACCTGCGCAGCACTGCACTGTTGTTCAGCACGGCCGGAGCCGCACCGCTGCCGCTGCTGGGGTTCGTCGAGCCCTCGCTGATCCGGCCGAACGGGATGCCGTGGTTCCTGGCGGTGTGGGCCTACACGCTCGTGTCCCTGGGGATCGTCCTCGCCCGCCGTCCGATCGGTGATCGCTGCTTCGTCGTGCTCAGCACCGGCGGGATGCTCGGGATCGGTCTTTCCGCCTACCTGATGACCGACGTCACGTCAGGCCACGTGATCCTCTGTCTGCTGGCGGCGATCCCCGCGATGGCGGCGATGCACTCGCGGGGCCGGATCGTCGTCGGATTCCTGGTCGGGGCCCTGCTGATCGTCACCGCCTATTGCGCGATGAACCCGACCGGCGTGCTCGAGATGCTGGTCCGGGTCGGCGCGACCACGATGGCCATCGGCTTCCCGACGCTGCTCGTCACAGGGCTGCGCCGGTCGCTCGAGAAGGCGCTCAGTGCACAGCGCGAGATGAGCAACACCGATCCGTTGACGGGTCTGCTGAATCGGCGCGGTCTCCGTACGCGCGCCGGCCAGCTCATCGCCGACGCGGCGCGGCAGCACCGCGGCCTGGGTTTTCTCGCCCTCGACATCGACAACTTCAAAGCGATCAACGACGTCCACGGTCATACGGCCGGGGACAGGGTCCTCACCCGGACCGCCCAGATCATCGCCGCGCACGGCGGGCAGGACGCGACGTCCGCCCGGCTCGGCGGTGAGGAGTTCGCCGTCCTCATGCTCGTCGACGATCTCGACGCCCTCGTCGCGACTGCGGAGACCATCCGCACGGCCGTCGCCGCCGACCGGAGCGTCACCATCAGCATCGGTGCCGTGTTCGGCTCGATCCCCGTGCCGCACGTCGACGGCGGAGACGCCGACGGCGCACCGTGGCACGCCGCCTTCGTCGACGAACTGGCCGCCGTCGCCGATCTCAACCTGTACCGGGCGAAACAGGAGGGACGTGACCGCGTCCACGCGAATCCGACGTCGGTTCTCGGCGTGGCCGCCGAGTATCGACGCCGAGCGTGAATCACGCCGTCGTCCGTGAGTGACAATGTGTCGACGAAGGGGGAGGCGGTCGTCGTGAGCAAGCGGGATTCGACGTGGCCCGCCGTGATGCGGGGTGTCGCCGGCGGCGCGCTGCTGGGCGGCGGCATCGGGATCGGGGCGTACAGCTCGGCCGTCTGGCTGTTCCTCGCGGTGATCCTCATGGTGGCCGGGGCCGGTCTGCTGGGCTCGGCCGCCTCGGTGCGACGCACCCGCCCCGACGGCGCACCGGTGACCGTCGTCGTCTCGGCACTCGACCGCACTGTCGCCGTCCGGCAGGACGTCCAGCCGACCATCGTCACCGGGACCGTGCTGCCGCAGGGCGACGCGCCGTATCGCGCGCAGTTCCTCGCTGATCTGGGCGTGTCCGACGCCGACCGGCTGCTCGACCGCGGCCGGGCCGGACTGCCTGCGTCCGTGGTGCCGGGACCGGAGGCGAAGCCGGTCTTCGGGTTCAGCGGACGGCTGCCGCTGCGCGCGGCCGTGTGCGTGGTGACGGCCGTCGCCGTGATGTGGGGCGTCGCCGTCGCGCCGGGGGAGGCCTGGCGATTCGGCGGGCCGACGTCGTCGGGCCTGTTCGGGAGCCCGGCGGACGAGGCCGCCGACGACCCGGCCGAGGTGGCGGGGTCGTACGCGGAGAGGTTCACCGAGGTGATCGAGTACCTCCGCGAGAAGCACCCCGGCGAGGTCGGGCGAGTGACGAGGATCAACGTCAGCGACACCCAGATCCGAGCGAACACCTACCTGGGGAACGGGCGGACCGCGAGCTACTTCAGGAACACCGGCCAGGGGTGGATCGAGTCGCCCGGCACGGGGACGGCACAACAGCTGAGCGAGAAGAGCTTTGCGTTGTCCGATCTGGATCGTTTCGATCCCCGGGCGTTCATCGAGAAGGCGTCGGCCCAGGTGCCGGAGGCGTTGCGGCCGATGTTCAACGGCCTGACGGCCGAGGTGGTGGAGCTGAAGGTCGGTGATGACGACGACAAGGGGCCGACGCTGCTGGTGGAGGCGACCTTCGACGCCGAGAGCGGGCACGACGTGATCGTGCAGGCGCGGGCCGACGGCACCGTGGCGCCGGGCTGGCGGCCGGCCGACATGACGCGCAGCCTGGCGCAACTGCGCGATCTGGTGGTGGCGCAGAAGGCGTCGCCGAGCGCGCCCGTGCTGACGGAGGTGGGTATCACCGGCGCCGATTCGGAGTCCGGACCGGTGTCGCCGGCGTCTTATCCGGGCGTCGGCGCGATGATCAACGGGTACTACCGGTTCGCGCAGATCGGTCGGTTCTCCCGGATCCGGGCCGATGAGAAGCCGTTCGTGCGGACGGGCCAGAAACGCTTCGCGTTCGCCGACCTCGACGCCGCAGTGCTAGGCCGCGTGCTCGGTGATGCCGAAAGGCGCTTCGGCGTCGAGCCGGTGGATGTGGAACGGTTCCGGATGAAGATCGGAACCCAGACGAGCAGCCGTGACCCGTTCTTCGGTCGTCTCGTCCTGACCGTGCGCTATTCGAACACGGGAAAGGCGGAGGTCTACGACCTCAAGGGCGCGTACCTCGGACGCGGCGAGTTCCTCTCCTAGAGAGCGTGGCGATATCTGACGCTGTGCGGGGATCGCCGACGTATACGGCCGCGAACGTCCGCCCAGCGTCAGATACCGGACAGTAGATCTACCGTCAGCTCGACGGCCGGCCGGATTCGAGCGCCCGGCGGACCTGGCGCTCGATGGACGCGACGACGGGCATCGGCAGGTGGATTCTGCCGCGGGCGTCGAGGCCGCCGATGATCTGCTGGACTTTGCGCAGGTAGGCGACCTTTTCGCTGTCGTGCTCGGTGCCCTCGGCGTGCCGCAGGAGCTTCGCCGCCGTGTCGAGGTCGGAGCTGTCCGCCGCGGGCAGGTAGCTCGTGCCCGCGGCTTTGCCGTCGCGTTCGCACTTGACCCACGCGCGGCGCAGCACCTCGACGAGATCGCGGTAGTGCCCGGCGAACTCGGCGTCGCCGGGGTATTCGTCCGTCGCGAGGGCCTGGGCCTCGGCGAGCGCGTCGTGGAAATCCATGACGGCGTCCCGCGTGACGTCCGTGACGCCGGGGTAGCGCAGGAACATCGCCGGCTCGAGCTCGTAGCGGGCGTAATCGGACAGCACCCGGCGATGCACCTGGCGGGCGGCGTCCCACAGCCGGACGTCCGCGGCCGCCGACGCGGCCTTCCTCTCGGTGTACGGCCGGTCCTCGGAGCGGTCCCGGCGGGGCTCGTCGGTGCCGGCCGGCCGCGGCGCGTCGCCGGCCGGCGAGGTCCGCCCCGACGTGCTCGGCGCCGACGCCCCGGCGCCCGGCGCGGACCCCGCGCTGTGCGCAGGTCCAGATGGCGCGGGCGCGGACGGCGCGGGCGCGGGCTTCGGCTTCGAGGCCCGGCGCCGCTCGGCGCGCGTCGACGACGGGTTCTTCGTGGGAGCGGCGGCCCGCAGCCGGCGCATGATCTCCCGGGCCACCGGATCGGATTCGAGCAGCGCGACGTGGAAGGTACGGCCGTCGGCGAAGTCGAGGGTCACGTACCGGATGCCCGCGACACGGAGGTCACCGGAGGCCGGAGTCACCAGCGTCACCGCGGCGACGGCCGTGCTCAGCTCGAATCGGCGCAGGTCGGAGAGCGGATACACGATGTCGGTCGACGCGTCGCCACCGGTCTCGGCGCCGAACATCACCTGGTCCTCATGGACGCCGAGCCGCACGGCCGCGCGGCGTCCCGAGCCGGGGCCGACGAGGCGCAGGCCGAACGCCACCGTCACACATCCCGCTGCGGCGGCGATCGTCACGCCGGGGGCCAGACCCGCGATGTTGCTGACGATCGTCACGACGGGCGTCGCGGCCAACAGTCCGAGCAGCGTGGTCCGACGGGTGCGGATCGCGCCGTCGACGTACTCGGTGCGGGTCGTCAGGTCGATCGTCGTCAGGCCGCCGCCCGAGGTCACGGCCGTGACCCGGTGAGCGCATCGGCGACGCGCTCGAGTGCGGCGACGCGGCTGCCCTTGACGAGGACGGCGTCGCCCTCGGCGACGGGACCGAGTGCCGCGACGGCGGCGGCCACGCCGGGCACGTGCACGGCGCCGGATCCGTAGGCGGGGGCGTCGACGGCGATGACCTCGATGTCCCGTTCGCGGGCGAGGTCGGTCATGCGGGCGTGCTCGGCGTCGCCGCCGTCGCCGAGTTCGGCCATGACGCCGAGGACCGCGACGCGCCGACGGGCCGGCAGCGCGGCGAGTGCGCCGAGCGCGGCGGCCATCGACGTCGGGTTGGCGTTGTAGGCGTCGTTGAGGACGGCCGCCCCGGACGGCGTGCGGACGAGCTCCATGCGCAACGCAGAGATGTTCGCGCCCGCCAGACCTGCGGCGATGGCGTCGACCCCGACGCCCAGCCCGCCCGCGACGGCGGCTGCGGCGAGCGCGTTGGCGACCTGGTGCTCGCCGCGTACGGCCAGCGACACCGGCGTGGTGCCCCACGGCGTCCGCAGCGTGAACGACGCGCGCAACTCGCCGTCGACCCGGACGTCCGTGGCGCTGACGTCGCCGGTGCCGACGCCGTACGTCAGCACCCGCGCCGACGTGCGGGAGGCCATCGCCGCCACGCGGGGGTCGTCCGCGTTGAGCACGGCGATCCCGTCGGCGGGCAGCGCCTCGACGAGTTCGCCCTTGGCCCGGGCGACGCCCTCGATGCCGCCGAACTTCTCCAGGTGCGCGCCGCCGACCCGCGTGATGACGCCGACGGTCGGGCGCGCGATCACGCATAACTCGGCGACGTGCCCGATACCGCGCGCGCCCATCTCGACGACGACGGCCTCGGTGCCGTCGGGGGCGCCGAACAGCGTCAACGGCAGGCCGAGCTCGTTGTTGAAGGAACGCTCGTTGGCGGCGGTGCGCAGCGTCGTCGACAGCACGGCCGCCAGCAGATCCTTGGTCGACGTCTTGCCCACGGACCCCGTCACGCCGACGACGGCGCCGGTGACCCGGGCCCGGGCGGCGCGGCCGAGATCGGCGAGCGCGACGGCGGTGTCGGCGACGCGGACGGCGACCCCGCCGACGGGCTCGCGGTCGGTCAGATAGGCCGTCGCGCCCGCGGCGAGCGCGGCCGGGATGAACTCGTGGCCGTCGCGGGCCGCCACGATCGGTACGAAAAGCTGCCCGGGACCGACCCCGCGGGAGTCGATGCTCGCCGCCGAGACCACGGTCTCGCCGTCACCCGCGACGACCGTCCCGCCGGTCGCCGCCGCCACCTCGTTCACCGTGAAACGCATGGGGAAGACGGTACCGCGATGTGCCTTCGAGAAGTCCCCTGGTCAGCGTGGACGTGCCGGGATCTGTCGCTGAGCGGTGCGACGCGGCGATATGCGTCGGCGAGGCTCGGAGAGGGGAGTTTGCGGACATGCAACTGTATTTGCTTTACGCCAGTGGATTTGCAGCCGTCACCGCCCACATGTCGGATACCGAGATGCGGCGACTCCGTAAGCTAGCGCGCATGACTGTCGGCGATACGCCCATCGCGTCTGCGCGCGTCCCCTCTTCTCACGACACCCCGACCCTGCCGAAGCCGATCCGGCTCGTCGTCCTCTTCGGCGGCGCCTCGGCTGAGCACGAGGTCTCGTGCATCACCGCGACGCACGTCCTGGCCGCCGCGGATCGTCGTAAATACGCCATCGAGCCCATCGGCATCGCGCGCGACGGGCGTTGGTTGCGCAACGAGGAGGCCGCCGCGGCGCTGGCCGCCGGACATGCGGCGCTGCCGAGGTCGCTCGACGCCGTCGGCACCGAGGTCGTCCCGTCCGAGGTGTTGGCCGGCGCGCCCGTCGTGCTGCCGCTGCTGCACGGCACCCACGGTGAGGACGGCACCGTCCAGGGTCTGCTCGAGCTCGCGGGTGTGCCGTACGTGGGCGCGGGGGTGCTCGGCTCGGCGCTCGCGATGGACAAGGCGATGGCCAAGCTCGTCGCCGCGTACGTCGGCATCCCGCAGTGCCGGTGGCTGGAGTTCCGCGAGGGAGTGGACGACCGCGCGGACTTCACCCGGCGCGTCGTCGCCGAACTGGGCCTGCCCGCGTTCGTCAAGCCCGCGAACCTCGGCTCGTCGGTCGGCATCACGAAGGCCCACGACGAGGCCGAGCTCGTGGCGGCGATCGACGAGGCGCTGCGCTATGACGAGGTCGTCGTCGTGGAGGAGACGGTCACCGGACGCGAGATCGAGGTGGCCGTACTGGGCAACGGCTCGCCCGAGGCGTCGGTGCCGGGGGAGATCCTGCCGGGTGCGGAGTTCTACGACTACGAGGACAAGTACGTCACCGGCAACGCGAAGCTGCAGATCCCGGCCGAGCTTCCGGACGATGTCGTCGCCGACGTCCGCGCGCTGGCGCTGCGGGCGTTCCACGCCTACCGCTGTGCGGGTCTGGCGCGCGTCGACTTCTTCTACGAGGAGGGCGGCCGCGGCTGGCTGCTCAACGAGGTCAACACCATTCCCGGCTTCACGCCCGCCTCGATGTACCCGAAGCTCTGGGAAGCCACCGGGCTCTCGTACCCGGACCTCATCGACCGGCTCGTCGATCTCGCCGTCACCCGGCACGCCCGCCGGTCGACGTTCTCGACGGCTCGCTGACGGCCGGCCCTTCCCGGATGTCCGGCTGAGCGGGCCACCGCGACAATAGTCTCCTCGGCGCCCGCTCAGCCGGACATCCGGGAGCCGGTCGTCGCCGCCCGCCCTCGCGGCGGACGGCGACGACCGATTCGCCTTACTCCTCTTCGGTCAGCTCCTCGGCGGCCGTCCGCGGCACGGCGAGAACCGGGACCGGGGTGTGGCGGAGGATCTTGGTGGCGCGCGAACCGAGGAACACGCGCGCGACCGGGCCCGTCTCGCTGGAGCCGATGACGAGGAGGTCGCCCGGCGCCCATTCGACCTCGTCGAGGGCCTCTTCCCAGTCCTCGCCGTAGCCGATGACGATCTCGGGCGCCTCGCGGCCCGCGGGTCCGGCCTCGGCCGCGGCGGCTCGGATGGTCTCCGACCACTCGGCGATGACGGCGTCGCTCTCGGTGCGGAAACGCGCCGTCTCCGGCGGGGAGAGCTGCACGGCGAACGATGCGAGCCGCAACGGGACGCCGTACTGATCGGCGAGCACCTGGGCGGCCGCGACGAGCAGGCCGCTCTGCGGGCCGCCGGTGAACGCCAGCGTCACGCGCTTGATGTTGCCGCCGACGGCACGGAAACCGCGGGTGGCGACGGCGACCGGGATCGGCGAGCTGTGCAGCAGCCGGTCGGCGATGCTGCTGACCGTGACACGCTCGATCACCCCCATCGCCGAGCCGACGACGATCATGCTGGCTCCGGCGTCCTCGGCCGCGCGTAGCAGGCCGGCCGACGTCGAGCGGGAGTGGACGGTGGTGAACGTCACCGAGACGTCGCTCGGCATGTCCTCGCGGGCGTGTTCGAGCGCCTTCGCGGCGAGATCGTCGATGTACGCCCGGAAATGCACGTCCTCGCGGGTGATGCCGCTGAGCCACGGCACCGGCAGCACCGTGCAGACGACGACGTCCTCCCCGCTGGAGCGAGCGAGCATGCCCGCCAGGCTGAGAACGGCTTTCGCCCGTCGATTGGTCGGATATCCGACGATGATGGTCATTTTCGTCTCTCTACTAGTTCGGGTTCCAGAACGGTGGCCGGCGGGCGATCTCCGGCCACCGACCGGCCTCAGACGGCGTCGAGCTTGCCGACCTTCGAGTTGCGCCGTGCGTAGACGAGGTACCAGACGAGCGAGACGCCGCACCAGCCGAAGAACACGTACAGCGTGACCGGCCGCAGGCTGGAGATGATCCACAGGGAACCGGCGACGGCCAGGATCGGCGTGATCGGGTACAGCGGGACCTTGAAGCTGCGGGGCAGTTCCGGCGAACGCTGCCGCAGGATGATGACGCCGATCGCCACCGTGATGAAGGCGACGAGGGTGCCGACGCTCGTCATCTCGGCGAGGAAGCTGATGGGGATGAAGCCGGCGAGCACGGAGATGATGACGGCCACGATGACGGTGTTGTGCACCGGCGTCATGGTCTTCGGGTTCACCTTGTGGAAGACCGGCGGGATGATGCCGTCGCGCGACATCGCGAACAGGATGCGGGTCTGGCCGTAGACGGACACCAGGGTGACGCTGAAGATCGAGATGATCGCGCCGGCGGCGACGACGGTGCCCGGCCAGGACGCCCCGAGGACGTTCTGCAGGATCGCCGACAGCCCGGCCTCCTGACCCTCGAAATCGTGCTCCGGCTGTGCGCCGGTGGCCACGAGGGCGACGAGCACGTACATGATCGTGACGACGATCAGCGAGATGAGGATGGCGAGCGGCAGATTGCGCCGCGGGTTCTTGGCCTCCTCGCCGGCGGCGGCGACGCCGTCGAGTCCGACGAAGCTGAAGAAGATGACGCCGGCCGCCATGGTGATGCCCGAGAAGCCGTGCGACATGTAGGGGGTGAGGTTCTCGCTGTCGTAGCCGGTGATGCCGATGACGATGAACATGATCAGCACGCTGACCTTGATGACGACCATGATCGCGTTGGTCTTCGCCGACTCGCTGGCACCGCGGATGAGCAGCAGGGCGCACATGACGACCAGGAGGATGGCCGGCAGGTTGACGATGCCGCCCTCCTCCGGCGCATTGGAGATCATCGCCGGCAACTCGAAGCCGAAGACGTTCGTGAGGAAGGTGTTGACGTACTGCGACCAGCCGACGGCGGTGGCCGCGCCGGCCACGCCCCACTCGAGGAGAAGGCAGGCGCCCACGATGATGGCGGCCAGTTCGCCCAGCGTGGTGTACGCGTAGGAGTACGACGACCCAGCGACGGGGACGGCGCCGGCGAGCTCGGCGTAGCAGATGGCCGTGAGGCCTGCGACGACGGCGGCGAAGACGAAGGACCAGACGACGGCGGGGCCCGCCATCGGTACGGCCTCGCTGAGGATGAAGAACACACCGGTGCCGATCGTGCCGCCGATACCGATGGCGGCCAGCCCGAAGAGTCCGATACTGCGCTTGAGTTCGCCGCCGCCCGCGCCGCCGCCCTCGTCGGCGCCGGTCTCCGCGGCCATCTGTGTCACCGGTTTGCGGCGTAATGCCTGTTCCATGAACGTTGCCACAACGTCTCCTTCTGGCTTCATCGGTCGGGCCGGGTCTGCGCACCGGCGCTGCGGGGGTCGTCCCGAGTGGCCCGTCGAGTGAGTGCGCGCAGACGTCCGCGTCCGCAGGTATGCCGACGGTCCGTCCGTCAGCGGATACCTGGCGGTCAGGCTACGACTGTTTACCTCTGTGAGAGTCAGGTTTCGGTTACGGCGGTGTGAACTCGGCGGCCGTGCTGTCGATCGCCTGACGAACTGCACATTCGACGGCCCCGGGGGTCAGCCGCGCAGCAGGGGACGCGTCAGGCAGGTCGGCCCGCCGGTGCCGAGCGCGATCTGATCGGCCGCCACGACCGTGACCTCGACGCCGAGCGCCGCGAGGTCGGCCGTGACCCGGGGCGCCCCGTCGAAGATGACGACGCGTCCCGGCTCGACGGCCAGGACGTTGCTGCCGAGCCGCAGGTACTCCTCGTCGGAGACGGCGACCCACTCGATGCCGCGGTCGTCGAGGGCCTCGAGGAGGGCGACCGGCGAGAACGGCTCGTAGACGACGGCGAGGTCCTCGCGGACGAGCGAGACGACCGACATGAGGTGCAGCACCTCGTCGCGCCCGCCCGCGTGGGGCATGTCGAAGGAGACCGTCCGCACGTCCTCCTCGGCGAGCAGTCGCGTCAGCTGCCGGTGGGCCTCGGGGTTCGTGCGGTAGCCGCGGCCGAGGGCCACCGTCTGCTCGTCGAGCCACAGCAGGTCGCCGCCGTCGGCATGGGCGCCGCCGGTGAGCGCGCCGACGCGTCCGGCGCCGAGGCGGGCCAGGTCGTCGGCCAGCACCGGGGGCTCGCCGGTGCGGGCGGGCTTGAGCTGGTCGAGCTCGATGAGGCCGCGGCCGGTGACGAACACCGGGTCGTAGGTGAAGGTCGCGTCGACGGCGCCGGGCGTCGGATCGAGCACGACGACGTCGTCGACGCCGAGCCCGCGCAGAGCGTCGGCGAACTCGCGATGCTGCCGCAACAGCGCGTCGGCGTCGGGGGTCTCGGGCCAGCCGGCGCCGGCGAAATCGCCGGTCGTCGACGGGACGCGAAGGACGACGCGGCGCAACGGCGCGATCATCGAGCGCACGCCGACGGCGGTGGATTCGGTCATCGGGTTCCTCCGGGGACTCGGGTCGGCTGGGCGTCGCGGATCAGAAGACCGGGAAGCGTTCGGTGATGAGTGCCAGCCGCTGCGCGGCCACCTCGAGCGCCGCCGCGCGCGGGGTGACGCCGTTCTCCTGCGCGTGGTCGAACATATCGTCGCTCAGGGCGCGGATCCGCCTCCCGATCTTGGCAAAGGACTGCTCCGGGCTGCCGTCGATGTCGCCGTAGAACACCCACCACCACCAGGCGTTGGTCGCCGAGTTGGCGACGAAGTCCGGCGACACCGTGACGCCGCGGGCCGCGAGCGTGGCCTCGGCATCGGGCAGGACGGGCATGTTGGCCGCCTCGACGATGAGCCGGGCCTGCACGTCCTGCTGGTTGCCCTCGTCGATGCAATAGGACATCGCGGCGGGCACGAGCACGTCGGTCGGCACGCTCAGCCACTGCCCGACGGGCAGTTCCACATCGTCCTCGCGCAGCTTCGTCCGGTCGATGCCGCCGGTGGCGTCGCGGGTGAGCAGCAGCGTCTCGACGTCGAGGCCGTCCGGGTTGGCGACGACGCCGTGGACGTCGACGAGGCCGACCACGCGCACGCCGGCGCGGGCCAGGTAGCGCGCGGTGGCGCCGCCCATCGAGCCGAAGCCCTGGATGACGGCCCGCGTCCCGGCGGCGGGCATGCCGAGCCGGTCCATCGCGGCGAGCGCGGCCTGCGCGACGCCGTAACCGCCGACCAGCTCGTCGAGCGCGACGCCGTCGACGACGCTCGTGAACGCCGTGTGCATCCGCGCCTCGGTGGCCTCGCGATCGTCGACGTTCCGGTAGGCGGCGTCCACCGAGCTCGTCATGCCGAGTTCGGCGAGCCCGCGGTCGACGTCCTGCTGGCGGACCCCGAAGTCCTCGCCGGTGGTCCAGTTCTCGGCGATGAGCGGCTTCATCGCGGCCAGGTAGCGGAAGAGCACCGCCTGGGCGTCGGGGTGGTACGGGTCGAAGTCGACGCCGCCCTTGGCGCCGCCGAGCGGCACGTACCGGGCGCCGGGCTCGTAGTGGATCGCTTCCTTGCGGGTCATGCCCTGGGCCAGCCCGCGGACCTCGGCGAGCGTGCAGCCCGCGCGCATCCGCAGACCGCCGCTGCTGACGCCGCGTACCAGCCGGTCGATGACGAGGTAGCCCTTCGCGCCCGTGACGGGGTCCGTCCAGACGACTTCGAGGAACGATCCCGGTTCGCTGGAAACCGGACCGGCGGCGCTGCTCGGTGTCGACGTCATGGGCGGTCCTTCGTTGGTAGGGTGTTCTGGCTGGTCGGAATGTATCCGGGCCGGTCGTCCGCTAAACTGACTGGCCAGCCGGTTATCAATAGACCGGATCCTACGGGAAGGACGTCCGGCCGATGACGCTCGACACCACACCGGCGCCGAGCGAGTCGGCTTCGGTGACCGGTGCGCCGGCGCTGCGAGTGTTCAGCGACCCCGCGTCGGTCGCCGTCGTCGGGGCGTCGGACGACCCCGCGAAGTGGGGCTACTGGCTCGCGTCGGGCGCGCTGCGCGGCGCCGACCGCCGCGAGGTGCACCTCGTCAACCGGCGTGCCGGACACGTGCTCGGCCGGCCGTGCTTCGCCTCGCTCGCCGACGCGCCGTCGGTGCCGGAACTCGTCGCGCTGTGCGTGCCGGCCGAGCACGTGCCCGGCGTCGTCGACGAGGGGCTGCGGCTCGGCGTGCGGGGCTTCCTCGGCATCACCGCCGGCGTCGCGGACGAGCCCGAGCTGGCCGCCCGGATCCGCGCCGGTGGGGCGCGGCTGGTCGGTGCCAACAGCCTCGGTGTCTTCGACGCGCAGGCGCGGCTGCAACTGGTCTGGGGTGAGCTGCTGCCGGGGCCGCTGGCGATCGTCTCGCAGAGCGGGCAGCTCGCCACCGAGATCGCGACCATCGGCGCGCGCCGCGGCGTCGGCGTCTCGCGCTTCGCGTCCATCGGCAATCAGTCGGACGTCACCGCCGCCGAGCTGCTCGCCGACCTCGCCGACCATGACGCGACGCGGGCCGTCGCCGTCTATCTGGAGAGCTTCACCGACGGCCGCCTGCTGTTCGACGTGCTCGGGGCGCTGCGCGCCGCGGGCAAGCCGACGGTGCTGCTCACCGTGGGGGCCAGCGCGGCGAGCACGCGGCTCGCGCGCTCGCACACCGGCTCGCTGACCTCACCGCTGGACGTCGTCGACGCCGTCTGCCGCGCCACCGGCGTGCTGCGGGCGCGGACGCCCGCCGAGGTGATCGACGTCGTCCGCGCCGTGCTGGCCGGCGCGCTGCCGGCCGGCCCGCGGGTCGCGATCATCGGTGACAGCGGCGGGCAGAGCGCCGTCGCCGCCGACGTCGCCGCCGCGGCCGGGCTGGCGGTGCCGCAGCTCTCCGAGGGGCTGACGGCCCGGCTCGCCGAGGTGCTGCCCGCCGGCGCGGCGTGCGACAACCCCGTCGACCTCGCCGGGGCCGGCGAGCGCGACCTCGCGAACTACCCCGCGCTCGTCCGGCGGGTGGCGGAGTCGGGAGAGGTCGACGCCGTCGTGCTGACCGGCTATTTCGGCTGCTACGGCGTCGACGCGCCGGCCCGCGCCGATGAGGAGGCGGCGATCGCCCGACGGCTCGGCGCGGTCGCGGCCGAGACGGGACGTCCGGTGTTCGCGCACACGATGGGGCCCGACACCCCGGTGGCCGGTGTGCTGGCCGACAGCGGCGTGCCGGCGTTCGGCGACATCGATTCGACGCTCCGCGCGCTCGCGGGTGCCGTGCGGCTGGGGGAGGATCCGCCCGAGGTGCCGGGCGTCGACGAGGCGATGGCCGCGGGGCTCGAGGCTGCCGCTGCCGGGGAGCCGGTCGTCGTCTCGGGCTACTGGGCGGCCCGCGGGCTCTTGGCCGCCGTCGGCGTCACACTGCCGCAGGCCCGGGTCGTCCGGGAACCCACCGATCTCGCCGCCGCCGACCTGCGCTTTCCGGTCGTCCTCAAGGCCGGCTGGCTGGAGCACAAGAGCGAGGTGGGCGGAGTCGTCGTCGGGATCGCCGACGCGGACGAGCTGGCCGAGGCCTTCGCCGAGATGCGGTCCCGGCTGGGGGCGGGAGACGGCGCTTGCGGAATCGGCGGTGTCGGCGACTACGTCGTCGAATGCCAGGACACCCGGCGACACGTCGTCGAGGTGCTGGTCGGCGCGCGACGCGACCCCGAACTGGGCCCGGTCGTCGTCGTGGGCGCCGGCGGCACCGAGACCGAGCTGCACCGGGACGTCCGGCTCGAATGCGCGCCGGTATCGGTGCCGACGGCCGCCCGGATGATCGCCGGACTGCGTTGCGCACCGCTGCTCGCCGGCTGGCGCGGACGTCCCCCGGTGGCGGCCGACGAGCTCGCCGTGCTCGTCGCGCGGATCTCGCAGCTCGTCGCCGCGCGTCCGGAGATCGCCGAGATCGAGCTCAACCCCGTCCGAGTCGGCACCGACTCGGCCCTGCCCGTCGACGCGCTGATCGTCACCGACACCCGAGAGAACCCGAGGTAACACGTATGAGCACCAACATCCCGGCCTGGCCGCTCACCGACGAGCAGCGTCAGATCGTCGAGCTGTGCAGGGATTTCGCCGCCAAGGAGATCCGGCCGCGCGGGCGCGAGGTCGACGAGGCCGACGTCGTCACGCCGGTCGACATCTTCGCCAAGGCCGCCGAGGTCGGCATCACCGACTTCATGATCCCCGAGGAGTTCGGCGGCGGCGGCATGACGGACGTCTTCACCCAGTGCCTCGTGCAGGAGGAGCTGTGCTGGGGCGATCCCGGCATCGGCAACCTGGTGTGCTCCAACGGCTTCTTCTCCGACCCGCTGCTGGTGCTCGGCGACGATGAGCAGAAGAAGCGCTGGCTCACCCCGCTGACCGGCCCGAATCCGGTGATGACGGCCCTGGCCACCACCGAGCCCGGCTCCGGGTCGGACGCCGCGTCGATCGTCACGACCGCGACGAAGGTGGACGGCGGCTACCGGATCAACGGCCAGAAGGCGTGGATCTCCAACGCCGGAGCCGCCGAGTTCTACGTCGTGTTCGCCAAGACCGATCGCACCAAGCGGTCCGGCGGCGTCAGTGCCTTCCTGCTCACCAAGGACACCCCGGGCCTCAGCTTCGGCGAGCCGATGAAGAAGATGGGCCAGCGTGCCATCGTCTGCCGGGAGATGTTCTTCGACGACGTCTTCGTTCCGGAGTCCGATCGCCTCGGCGGCGAGGGCCAGGGCTTCTACGGTCTGATGGGCACCTTCGACATCTCGCGCGCCGTGCTCGGCGCCGCCGCTGTCGGCGCCGCACGGGCCGCGTACGAGTACGCGCTCGACTACGCGCGCACCCGCAAGCAGTTCGGCGTGCCGATCATCGAGCATCAGGCGGTGGCGTTCCGGCTGGCCGAGATGGCGACGCGCATCGAATCGGCCCGGCTGCTCGTGCACCACGCGGCGCGGGTGATCGACGCCGGTGGAGAAAGTGGTCATGCCCGCGGCATCGCGGCGATGGCCAAGCTGACGGCGTCGGAGACGGCCATGTTCGTCACCCACGGTGCGGTGCAGACGCTCGGCGGCTGGGGCTACTCGCGGGAGTACCCGGTGGAGCAGTGGATGCGCGACGCGAAGCTGGAGGAGATCGAAGAGGGCACCTCCGACATCATGAAGCTGGTCATTTCGCGCACGCTCTGACGACGCCGGCGGCGGTCTCGCATCGAGGCTCCCCGGATGTCCGTCTGAGCGGCCCGCCGAGGAGATTATTGTCATGGCGCCTCGCTCAGACGGACATCTGGGAAGGTGTCGGACGGAAGGAGGCGCTGTGCCGCGTCCCAGCGTGGAAGCCGAACGGCGAGAGCAGATCCTCGACGCCACCTGCGACGTCCTCGCCGACGCCGGGCTCTCCGGGCTCCGGCTGGCGAACGTCGCCAAGGCGGCGGGCGTCAGCTCCGGGATGATCCACTATTACTTCGACTCCAAGCGCGACCTCGTCGCGGCGGCGTTCGAATACAACCTGACGGAGTCGCTGGAGCGGCATCGTTGGCTGCTCGAATCGGGCAAGGATCCGCTGCGCGTCCTGCAGGATCTCGTCGAGTCCTATCTGCCCGGCGACGAACCCTCGGTGCGGGGCTGGAAGGTCTGGGTCACGCTCTGGGCGGAGGCGACGCGCGACCCGGCACTGCAGGAACTCAACGAGCGGCTCTACGGACGGTGGCGCGACCTCGTCACCGACGTCATCCGGCGTGCCCAGGATGACGGCCTGGCCCGGCCGGGCGATCCGCAGCGGCTCGCGAACATGCTGGTCGGCATGCTCGACGGCCTGGCCGTCCAGGCGTTGCTGCACGCGTCGACGATGTCGCTCGACGCGATGCGGGAGACTTGCGCGGGCTTCATCGAGGCGGCCGTGGCGGTCGGCTGAGGTGGTCCGGCTGCCTTATCGGATGCCGTCCGGCAGGTCGTCGATCCAGGCCCGGGTGCCGAAGTGTCGGCACGAATGCGCGGCGACGGCCGCCGCGTACCGGAGGGCGTCGACGAACGGGGCGTCGGCGGCGATGCTGACCAGGCGGTGGGCGAACGCGCCGTGGAAGACGTCGCCCGCGCCGAGAGTGTCGACGACGTCGACGGCCGGGACGGGGATCGAGCCGCCGCTGGTCGGCGAGCGCCACCGGATCGGCTCGGGGCCGCGGGTGATCGCGACGTGCTCAGGGCCGAGTGAGGCGACGGCGTCGAGGGTGCTCGGAGGTCGAGCGTTGTCACGGTGGTCGGCGGCGATCATCGCAGGTGGCACGCGGAAGTCGGCTGAGCAGACGGCGATGTCGACGTGCGCGAGGAGGTCGGCGGACGTCGGCTTCCAGCTGCCGCCGTCGAAGATCGTCGGCACGCCGCGTGCCCGCGCGGCGCGTAGAAGGGGCGCCGCCAGGGCCGGGTGATGTCCGTCGGCCAGGACGACATCGACGCCGTCGAGGCTGCTGACGCCGAGGTCGTCGAGGCTGCCGCTGACGTCGAGGTCGGCGAGGTCGACGCCCCGTCCCGGCCGGACGGCGCCGTCGTTCAGCGAGACGACGGCTCGTTCGCCGGTGTCGCGTTGCACGAGGATGCTCGATACCGGAATCCGGCCCTTGTCGTCGGCGGCGTCGACGACGGTCACGCCGGCGCGGTCCAGATCGTCGAGTGCGGCCGCGGCGAGCGGACCTGCGCCGATGCAGGTGACGAGCGTCGCGCGGCCGCCGAGCGCGACGAACGTCACGGCGGCGTTCGCGGCCGGTCCGCCGGCGACGACGAGCGCGTGTTCGGCGCGCTTCTTCTGGTCGGGGAGCAGCGGCCCGTCGATCGAGTAGATCAGGTCGAGGGTCGTGAGCCCGACGAAGACGCCGTGCGGCTGGGCAGGCGTCACGACGGCAGGCTCTCGGTGCGCATGGGTGATTCTACGAATCGCCCGCGACCGCCGACCGAGACTTTCATCATCCGAATGGCGGTGAACGTCGAGAAGGTGTAAATGATTGGTTCGCATGGGGGAGCGGTGGACCGTCGACCAGGTGCTGAGCCCGGCGCCGGACGCGCCGTCGGTCAAGGCCGGGCAGAAGCTCGCCGTCCCGACACCGCGGACGAATACGGGCGCCACCGACCGCGTCGTCTGGGGATTGTGCAAGGGGGTCCGGGAACCCACGTCGACGCCGTGCACGAGACCGTCGCGCTGCTCGACGCCGCCGAGGCCGCCGCTCGGCTGGGCTATTCGCTGTCCGGCGGCGTGCCGGCGTTCGCCTGCACCCCCGACGCGTTCCCGGATCTGCTGGCGCCGGCGATCAATCGCGGCGACATCGTCGAGTGGGCGGATGCGAACGAGCCGGCGAAGCGGGGGATGGGTTAGATGGCGCTCAGAAAGGGGCTGTACGCGGTCTCCCGAGTCTTGCAGGTCGGCTTGATCTGCGTCGTTCTCGTCACCGCTGTGACCGGGTTGTGCCGGGAGGCTCAGCGAGATGGAATGGCGACGTGGTGCCGAAGCGGCGCACGGATGCGAGCCGGAATCATCACGGGTGGCATGCGGAGCATCAGCGCGGCCTCACGTGTCGCGTCGCGTCGTTCGCCGCGAGCGGTCGACGCCGGGTCGTCCATCCGCCACTTCGTGGCGAGGTAGCGGGGGTTCGTCGCCACGATCTCCAGCAGCGTCCCGATATCGTGCAGGTCTCGTTTCGAGTTCCGGATCGTTCGAGCGAGCATCTTGAGGACGAATGCCGCTTCGACATCGGGGACGGGAACCTCGAACTCGATCGTTTCGCCGGCGGTGAGCTGTGCGGACACCCCCACACGGATCGGCTTCGATGCAAGTGCCAGCCGTAGTCCGGGTGCGCCGTCGAACGCCCGCTCGCCGATGATCCGTGGACCCGGCTTGGCCTCGGTGGGCACAGGAGGTTGATCGCCCGTTCGCCGCGCACGTAATGGTTTCCGGACAGCGGGGCGTAGCCGAGTGCCGTGAGGCGAGCATGCATGTCGCCGCTCACGGCGACGTCGATCCCCGCATCGGCGTCCGCAGTCAGTCGAGGACGTAGATCCGTCCGGTCTCACGGCTTTCGATCGACCGGACGTAAGCGCGGGCCGCATCGGCGGCGTCGACCGAGGCGAAACCCGGGAAATAGTCGCCGTACGAGTCGAGTGCCTCGGTGATGACGGTCGGGCTGACGGCGTTGATCCGTTGCGGAACGATCTCCAGCGCGGCGGCCCGGACGAACGACTCGATCGCGCCACCGGCCATCGAGGCGGCGGCACCGGTCACGATCGGCGACCGCGCGAGCACCCCCGTGATCAGCGTGAAAGAGCCGTCCGGGCCCACGTGGTCGAAGCCCTGGCGGACCAGCTCGATCTGGCCGAGGACCTTGCTCGAGAACGCGGCGGTGTAGTCCTCGCCCGTGAGGTCCCGGATCGGTTTGAACGGGGTGACGCCGGCGGCGGAGGCCACCGCGTCGACCCGGCCGATCGTCGCGTACATGTCCGCAATCGACTTCGCGTCGGCGAGGTCGACCTGGATGTCGCCCCCGGTCCGCCCGGCGGTGATGACGTGATGGCCGCGTTCACGCAGGATCCGGTGGACGGCCGAGCCGATGGTGCCCGCGGCACCGACGAGAAGAATGTTCATGCCGATGACGCTATCGACACCGACGGCCGAAGAGGAATACCTCTTTTCGTGGGGTTATGCTCAGCGGTTATGAATCTGGAGCTGCGTCATCTGCGCGCCCTGGCGGCGATCGGCGACCGCGGTTCGATCAGCGCCGCCGCAGCCGAGTTGCACATCGCCCAACCGGCGCTCTCCTGCACACTGAGTCAATTGGAGAGCCGGCTCGGAACGCGTCTGGTCGACCGGACCACCCGACGGCTCGAACTCACCGCTGCGGGGGTCGTGCTGTGGGAACACGCCCATCGCATCCTGCGCAGTGTCGACGACGCGATCGCCGCCGCCACCAGCGTGCGGTCCCAGCTGCGGGTGGGCTTCTCCTGGTCGGCGCTCGGCCATCAGACCGTCGATTTGATGCGTGCCTGGGAAGCCGAACAGCCGGACACGACGCTGGTCATCCGCCGCGTCGACGACCCGGGGCTCGCGTTGCGCACCGGCAAGGTGGACATCGTGTTCCTCCGTTCCACGCCGGCGTCGGCCGGCTTGCAGCACGCCCTGCTGGGATACGAGCAGCGTCTGGCGGCCGTGGCGGCGGACGATCCACTCGCCGAGCTCGGCGAACTCACCCTCGACCAGCTCGCCTCGAGGCGTATCGCGCTCTGTGCCACCGCCGGCACCGTCGACCTGCGGTCATGGCCCGCCGACCGGCAGCCGACCCGCACCGTCGTGGTGGCGAATGTCGACGAATGGCTGGCGACCATCGCGGTCGGCGGCACGACCGGCCTCACCAGTAGTTCCACCCGCGACAGCCACCCCCACCCCCGGGTGCGATATCTCCCTGTCACGAACGCCGGACCGGTCCCTGTCTATCTGTGCTGGTCGGCGCAGGCCGCGCACCCCATGACCGACGAGTTCGTCGCTCATGCCGGCCGACAGTTGCAACGGGCCACCATGCCTTCGTAGGGCCACGCCTCCCGCGCCGCGCGGACCGCATCGAGGGGATCTGACTTCGCGCCGTGCCGACGCTGCGCCCGTGCGGGGCGGTCGAGCTCGAGCACCAGTTCCTCGCAATCGGCCAGAACCCGAGCCAGGCTGGCGCCGTGTTCACCGGTGCCCTCGATCGCCCACGCCCGCAACGCGCCATGGCGGTCGGCGAACTCCACGAGCTCGGCGTAACCGTCCGGGTCGGTGGGCACGGTGATCTGCCCGAGCTTGGCACCCGTGATGGCGTGCACGGCGGCGGCGGTGTGCGTATCGACGTGTGTGCAACAGCCGCACCATGTGGCTGCCGATGATCCGGTATTCGGAGTCGTGGGCGGCGGTCGCCACATCGTGGAGCGCGAGCATCCCGTTGTCGTCAGCGGCCGAGGTGCAGGCCAGGACGACGGATGCGATGCCGGTCATCGGGCCGCGATCCAGTCGGCCAGCCGTTCCGGCGCGCCGTCACCGAGATCGGGGCCGGCGGTGAGGTCTTCGAGCGCCACCACCGGATCCACCGTCGGGACGCTCGACGGCTCGAGTCCGGCCGCGTCGCGCCACCAGGCAGCCGTCCGCCATATCGTTCGATCGGCGGGCACCCGTACCGTCAAGGTGGCTTCGTCGGCCGTGGCCTCGACCAAGCCGACGACGGACAGGTCGATCAGCTCTTCGGCATAGACGAGACCCGCCGTCGGGACGCGCCACGGCCGCAGCGTATCCGCCGCGACTTCGCCGCCTGCCAGGAGTCGTACCGTCACGTCACTGCCGAGAGCGATTGCCTTTCGTGCCTGCTCGACGACCGGTTCCGTCCCGTACCAATAGGTCTCGATGAGGCCGTCGTCGGCTGGGATCGGTGACAGCGCGGCAAGCAGTTCTTGTCGGTCGGTCTGGGACATCGGCGACGTCGGCAACGGTGTCCGGCGTGTCATCTGAGACACCGCCTGCTGACTCACGCCGATCGCCGACGCGACGTCCCTTTGGCGCAGTCGTTCGCGGGCCAAGACGCAGACCCGCTCCGCCGCCCGGCGGTGTCGGCCGCGCTCGCCGATAGCCGGGCGTGGACGCGACATGCCGCGAACCCCGTAGGTCGTTCCGGCAAGCACAGCTCACCGGTGTCTCCGACGCTCAGATCGGCGCCGCCGTGATCGAGGATGGCCGCGCGGGCCTTGTCGGAGATGCTGTCGCAGACGACCAGGACCCGGTGGTCGGGATCGCGTCGCAACTGTTCCAGTACCGATGCCGGGGACGACAATCGCTTCGCCATGAAGAGTCGGGCGGTGATCGCGCGTCCGGACGTCCCGTAGCCCTACACGACGACGCCCACACCGACGACGCTCAGCCGCACGGCATCGCCGACCTGCGGCAGGTCGGGGCTGGGGTGGCGGATCGTCAGGGTCTCGCCGGTGCCCAGCCGGAGGTCGACCGTCGCGTCCGGTCCGAAGAACTGCAACCGTGTGACGGTCGCGGGCGTCCCGTCGTCGGCGATGCGGATCTGCTCGGGCCGCAGCAGGATCCGTCCCGAGCCCGAGCCCGAGCCCGAGCCCGAGCCCGAGCCGGCCACCGGCACCCGCCCGAGCACACAGTCGGCCACGGACCCGTCGACGAGCGCGGGCAGCACGACGACGTCGCCGAGGAACCGCGCGGTGTCGACGCTTGACGGCCGCAGATACACCTCGGCGGGTGCACCGACCTGCGACAACCGTCCGTCGCGCAGCACCGCGATCTGATCGGCGAAGGACAGCGCTTCGGCCTGATCGTGGGTGACGAGCACCGTCGTCACACCGGCCTCGCCGAGCACTTTCGCGACGGCGGTGCGGGTGGCGACGCGCAGGCCGGAGTCGAGCGCGGAGAACGACTCGTCGAGCAGCATGATCCGCGGTCGCCCGGCCAGCGCCCGGGCCAGCGCGACACGCTGCTGCTGGCCGCCGGACAGCTCGTGCGGGTAACGCTGCGCCATCCGCGAGTCCAGCGACACCATGTCGAGCAGTTCGGCGACCCGTCTCTCGACCTCGCGTCGACGCGTCGGGAACGGGGACCGGCGGAGTCCGAACGCGACGTTACGCGCCACCGACAGATGCGGGAACAGCGCGCCGTCCTGGGCGACGTAGCCGACGCCGCGGCGGTGCGCCGCGACCCACGCCGTCGCCGACGCCAGTTCGCGCGTCCCGAGGTGCACCGATCCGGCGTCCGGGCGGGCGAAGCCGGCGATCGACCGCAGCAGCGTCGTCTTGCCGGAACCGGATGGTCCGACGACGGCTGTGATCGTGCCCGCGGCCACGGTGAGGTCGACGCCGTCCAGCACCGTCTCGGTGCCGAAGCGCGTGGTCAGGCCGCGCAGGCGCAGCTCGGCGCCGTCCAATGGGGTCATCGTGGTCCCGTCGAGCCGTCTCGTGATCGTCACAGCGCCGTCGATCGTCGTCCGGCGGCCCGTCGGGACTGCCGGAAGAGCAGGTAGGTGGTGGGGAGCGAGAGGAGCACCATGAACAGGGCGTAGGGCGCCGCCCCGGCGTAGTCGATCTCGCTGCTCTTGGCCCAGAACTCGGTGGCCAGTGTATGTGTGCCGGTGGGGGCGAGCAGCAGCGTCGCGGTGAGCTCGTTGGTGACGGCGAGGAACACCAGGGCGGCGCCCGCGGCCGCGGCCGGCGCGGTGAGGCGCAGCGTGACGCGGAGGAAGGCGATCGACGGCGGCGTCCCCAAGGCGCGCGCGGCCTCCTCGAGGCCGGGTGGAGCCTGCGCCAGGCCCGCGCGCAGCCCCACCGCGGCGCGTGGCAGAAACAGCAGCACGTAGGCCAGGACCAGCACCGACGCGGTCTGGTAGAGGTCCGGCACCAGCCGGATCGACACCGTCACCAGGGCCAGCGCGATGACGATCCCCGGCATCGCGCTGTTGACGTACGTCGACGCCTCCAGCGCGCGGGTGATCCGGCCGGGCGCTCGCACGGCGAGGTAGGCCAGCGGGAACGCGGCGACGACGGTGAACAGCGCGGTCGTCGCGCCGTAGCCGAGGGACGTGAGCAGGGCGTCGACGACGTCCGTCGCCACGGTGTCGCGGGCGCCGCGCAGCGTCCAACCGATGACGAACCACAGCGGCACACCGAGCGACGCCGTCGCGAGCGCGAGCAACGCCGCCTGCGCGGGCAGGTGCAGCAGGCCCAGCGTCACCCGGGTTGGCTGCGCGATCGCGCCGGACCCGACCCGCGCGTAACGGGCGCCGCCGCGCGCGGCCACCTCGCCGGTCAACATGACCAGGCACAACACGGCGAGCACCCCGGCCAGCATGGTTCCGGCGGTGCCGTTGAACGTCGATTGGTACTGCACCATGATCGCCGTCGTGAAGGTGTCGAACCGGATCATCGCGAACGCACCGTACTCGGCCGACAGGTGCAGTGCGACGAGCAGCGCGCCGCCGAGCGTGGCCAGCCGAAGCTGAGGCAGGACGACGCGGATGAACACCTGCGGGCGGGCGAGCCCGAGCGCGGCGGCCGATTCCTCGAGCGCCGGGTCGAGGCGGCTGAGCGCGGCCGCCACGGGGATGTACACCAGCGGGTAGTAGAAGAGTGTCGAGATCAGCACCCCGGACCACAGTCCGGCGAGCGTGGGGATCGCCGACACCCATCCGTAGCTGCCCACGAACGCGGGGATCGAGAGCGGCGCGGCCAACAGCAGCGCCCACGCCCGGCGCCCCCACAGGTCGGTGCGCTCGACGAGCCACGCACCCGCCACGCCCAGCGTGACGGTCAGCGGCACCGTCACGACGATCAGCAGCACCGTGTTGACCAGCAGCTCGCCGACCCGCGGCCGGATGATCAGCGCCACCGACTCCGACCACCCCGTGTCCACCGTCATGGCGACGACGAAGCCGAGCGGCACCGCGCCGAGCGCGGCCACGGCGGCCGAGAAGAGGGTGAGGACGCGCCGACGCCCCCGGCCGGGAAGGCCGGGGGCGCGGGTGCCGTCGATCGTGGACGGCGTCACTCGATCAGGACCTCATTCGGTGAACGACCTCACAACAGTCCGGCCTCGGTCATGAGGCGCACGACCTCCGGGCCGTTGAGCTTGGCCGGGTCGACCGTGGGCGCCTGCAGGTCGGCGACCGGCACCAGCTTGGCGTTCGCCGGCACGCCCGACGCCACCGGGTACTCGAACGACGTGCCCTTCTCCAGCACCTCCTGGCCGGCCTTGGAGGTGATGAACTTGAGCAGCTGCTGGGCCTGCGTCTGGTGCTTCGACGACTTGAGGACGCCGCCGCCGGAGATCGAGAGGAAGGCGCCCGGGTCCTGCTTCTTGAAGTAATGGGTGCCGACGTTCTTCGAGTTCTCGCCGGTCTTCGCCTGATCGCCGTAGAAGTAGTAGTGGTAGATCAGCGCGGCGTCCACCTCGCCGGCGTTCACGGCCTTCATCGCGGCGCTGTTGCCCTTATAGGGCTTGAAGTTCTCCTTCATGGCCTTGAGCCAGTCCTTCGTCGCCTGCTCGCCCTTGAGCGCGTAGAAGGCGGAGACGATCGCCTGGAAATCGGCGCCCGACGGGGATGCGGACCAGCGGCCCTTCCATTCGGGCTTCGCCAGGTCGAGCATCGACGCCGGCAGCTTGTCCTCGGTCAGCTTGCGCTTGTCATAGACCAGGACGGTGGACCGGGCGGCGATGCCCGTCCATTTGCCGGTGGACGGCTTCAGTCCGGCGTCGACCTGGGCCAGCGTGGCCGGATCGACGTCGGCGAACAGTCCCTTGTTCTCCACCTGCGTCATCGCGGGCGAGTTCTCGGTGAGGAACACGTCCGCCGGCGACTTGTCGCCTTCGGCGATGATCTGCTGCGCCAGCTCCGAGTCGCTGCCCTGCCGGATGTTCACCTTGATACCGGTCTGCTCGGTGAACTTCGCCACCCATTCCTTGGTCAGGGTGTCGTGCTGCGCGTTGTACAGCGTGAGCTCACCGGCGGCGGCTGCCGACGTCGACGAGCCCGAGTCCTTATCGGAACCGCAGGCCGACAGCCCCAGCGTCGCCGCCGCGACCAGAGCAACCACTGCGAGACCACGTCTGCGCATCGACATCGCCGATCCTCTCTTCGTGCGCCCAGGTGAGCCTGGGCTGTGCATGCTGAGGCTAGCCTAGGTCGGCGTCGACGACACGCCGGGTGACCTCCAACAACCGGTCGGCGTCGGCCCGGGAGAACGACAGCGGCGGCCGGATCTTCACGGCGGTGCCACCGAGGCCGGCGGAACCGACCAGCACGCGGTTCTCCCGGTACCGATTGATCAGCAGATCGGCTCGGCGGGGGTCGGGACGGCCGTCGGCGTCGAGGACGTCGACGCCGTAGAACAACCCGATGCCCCGGACGTCGCCGATGAACGGCCGGTCGGCGGTGAGCTCCCGCAGCCCCGCGCCGAGGTAGGCGCCGACCGAGGCGGCGTTGGCGATCAGCTCCTCGTCCTCGATGACGTCGAGCACCGCAGCCGCGGCGGCGATGGCCACCGGGTTTCCGCCGAAGGTGTTGAAGTAGCGGATCTGCGCACCGAAGCGCTCGAGCAGCTCGGGCCGGGCGACGGTGGCGGCGATCGGCATGCCGTTGCCCATCGGCTTGCCCAGCACGACGAGATCGGGCACGACGCCGTGGCGCTCGAAACCCCACATGCCCGCGCCGGTGCGGCCGAATCCGGGCTGCACCTCGTCGGCGATGTAGAGGCCGCCGGCGGCCCGGATGATGTCGGCCACCGTGGCGAGGATGCCGGCCGGCCCGATGATCACGCCGTCGGACGACATGACGGAGTCGGCGATGAACGCGGCGACGCCGTGGCCGTGCCGGTGCAGATCGGCGGCCGCGGCGGCGACGGCGGCCGGGAAGGCGGTCGCCGCCTCGCCTGCCGGGAAGTGATGCGGGGCGGGCACCGTCCGGACGTCCGCACCCAGCGGTTGGGACGTGCCGAGCGAGGGCGAGATCGCGGCCGCTGCCGCGGTGGTGCCGTGATAGGCGTTCTCGGTGACGATCACCCCGGTTCCGTGCCCGCGGTGCCGGGCGATCCGGAGCGCGAGATCGACGGATTCACTGCCCGTGCAGGTGAACATGACGTGGCCCAGCGGCTCGGGGAACGTCGCCAGCAGCCGCTCGGCGTAGTCGACGATGTCGGCGCCCAGGTAGCGGGTGTGCGTGTTGAGGATCGCGGCCTGCCGGTTCTGCGCGGCGACGACGCGCGGATGGCAGTGCCCCACTGCGGGGACGTTGTTGTAGGCGTCGAGGTATTCGTTCCCGGCGGCGTCGTAGACGCGCGTGCCCTCCCCGCGGATGAGGTGCACGGGCTCGCGATAGAACAGCCGATATGCCGGGCCGAGGACGCGTGCGCGGCGCGCCTGGAGATCGTCGGTCGTGTGCGCGGCGGTGTCGTCGGGCGTGCGTGCTGTGGGGTTGCCGGTCGTGCGTGTGGTGGGGGCGTCGGTCATGCCAGCCTCCTCATGAGATCGGCGGTGACCTCGTGCCCGGCCGCCTCGAGGACGTCGAGCCGATGCCACGCCGACGCGATGTTCCGCAGGACGTAGCCGGCGTTGTCGGGGAACACGGTCGCGCGCCACGAGGCGATGGTGATGGCCGTGAGCACCCGGGCGACCAGCAGGTCGGGCAGTAGCCCGATCTCCTCGGGCTGTAGCGGGCTGCGTTCGTGGTAGCCGACGATCACGTCGGTTGCGGCGCCGAGTGGTGTGCTGCCGAGATCGGGTGCGCCGACGTGATACGACGCGGCCACGGCGAGGTCGGCGACCCGCGGTGCCCACACCGCGTCGCCGAAGTCGATGAACGCCACCGCCGGCGGATCACCGGGCACGACCAGCACGTTGTCGGGGTTGGCGTCGTTGTGGATCACCTGGCCGGGCAGCTCTCGCAGTCGAGGTGCCGCTTCGGTGAGGAACCGGTCGAGGCCGCGGCGCAGGACGTCGGCGCGGGGCAGCGCCGGGCCGTCGTCGAGGAGTTCGCGGACGCGATGCGTCTGTTGGACGTCCCAGAGCAGTTCGGCGTGTGCGCCCGGGTGGTCGAATCCGTCCAGCGCCGAGTCGAGTCCGGCCAGGGCCGCGCCGATCCGGCGAGCCAGGCCGGGCGATGCGGGTGCGTTGCGCAGCAGCACGCCGGGGGAGAACGTCGTCATCCGGATGGCGCGTCCGGCCGCCGGACCTGCGGCGATCCGGGCGTCGGCCGTGCCGTCGACGGTGGGGACGACGGTCGGCACCGAGACGCCGCTGCCGGCCAGGTGCGTCAGGATCGCGCTCTGGAACGCGGTGACCGTCGCAGCCTCGGCACCGTGCGCGATCTTGAACATCCATGTGCCGCGGCCGGATTCGACGCGGAAGTTGTCGTCGCGCTCGCCGGAGAGCCGGGTGAGGGTCGCGGAGACACCGTAGTGCTCGCGCACGATGAGGGTGGCGTCCACGATGGTGACGGGGTGCGCGGCGTCGGTGAGGACGGCGTGCGGTGAGGAGCGGCCGGATGGGGCGTCGACACCGCTTGACGAGGCTTGCACGGTGCTAACCTAGCCATCGAACTCCCCCCGACATCAGGCCACCCGTACACCGGTTTCGCCGTCGGGGGGTTCTTTGTGCGGGACATCGTGTGCCGCGGCCGGATTCGACGACGAACGCCCGCGTTCACCGGAACGGCCGGGACCTCCCACACCCAGACGCCGGCGAGGTAGTCCTTCGTCTCCACCAAGGTCCGTCGCTGACGACGGCCTGCTCGCCTGGTTGTCGATGACCGCGGCTGCGACGGAGTCCGCGAGTTCACCGCCTATGCGAGGCGGACCTGCCGCCGACGTAGGCGAATCCAGACCAGGAAGACGACTGTCGGGAAGAAGACGGCGACAGACACACCGATCGCCGTCCACAACAGTGGGAACTTGCGCGACTCCACTGGACTGATGCCGAAATCGTCGACGGTCAGAGTTCCGGTCGCGCCGAGGGCGAGACCGAAGCTCAGCGCGGTGGCGCCGTCGGGCACGGCGGGAGTCCGGTACGAAGCCTGCTTCCAGACGTCGGTGGCGTCGAAAGGCGGTGATTGCGTCCAGAAGGCCCATTGTCCGCTACGTTCACGGTAGTACGTGACAAGTCGTGTCGGAGTCGTCGATTTGTACCAGGTGCTGAGCAGATATTCCCGGCCCTCCTGCGTCGCGGGTGCGCAGCCGCCATCGTCTTGTCGGGTGACGAGTTTCTGATCGCCCGAGGAGTGGCTCGATATCGAGACCCGTTCCGCCCATTCTCCGGAATGGGCATCAGGAACGCGTTCCCATATCGCCTGGTTGCTTCCATAGGAAGAGCGTTGCCAGCAATCCGCGCCCACTGAGTGGCGTTGGGTTCCGGCGTCGGCCGATATCTCGAGCGACGGATTGGGAAGGGTGCTTTCCGGGCGCTGCGGAGCGGTGGTCGTCGCCGCGACCGGGGTGGCTGCGTCACCGGTCGCTTCAGACACCGTTCGAACGACGACGCCCCGCTTGGCCTGGGTGCCGAGCCACGTCAGCAACCGTTCGAAATTCTTCTGCGTGATCGCCGAGGGTGAGCATGCATCGCAGATCTCGTGAAAGACGAAGGGGACCCACGTGCGGCCGCTCTTGGCTGCGGTTGTCACGATTCGTTCGATGTCTGCGAGTGTCGTTGATTTCGTCACCGGCGGGATCGTGCGGATTGCCGTTTTGTCCACCGGCGGAAGTGCTTCAGAGAATATGCAGTTCTGGCGACATCGTGTGCCATCGAGACCGCCTTCCGCTCTCGCTGCCGTGTACCCGCAGGACTTCATGATCTCTGCCGCGTGGGCATCGAAGGCGCCGTTCGGGTAAGCGAAAGATCGGACGGCGAATCCTGACTCGGCCAGCGTATGGCGGTCGTTGCAGACCTGACGTTTCTTCTCCGCGAGGTCTACCGTCGGTAGTCGGACATATGAGAGCGTGTTACCTCCGATCTCGTTGCCGGCCGCTGCGATGTCTCGGAGTTGTGGGAGCGTCAGTCGGTCCGGCCGACCGATGAGGCCGCTCGAGACGAAGAACGTCGCGCGCATCTTGTGCTTCTTGAGAAGGCGATACGCTGTCATCTGCGACGCCAGTCCGCCGTCGAATGTCAGTGTCACAACGGTTGGAGAGGCTGCGCTGACCGGATGGGCCGTGATGCCGGATGCTGCGGCGACTGCGAGTAGTACGGCAGATAGGCGGGCGAGCACGATCGTCGTCGTTCGTCGTCGATTCCCGGGCGTCCAGCGCGAGTCGGACGTTTCCTGCACGGGGACCGCGCGGTGTGTATGCGATATCAACGTGGACCAGCCCCTGCGGTCAATGGAGTCATCGGTGTGCCGCCGTCCGATTCGCGTGATCGCCACCTGTTGTCGAGCAGTTTCGTCAATGCGATGTAACGGATCGGGACGAGAACGAAGACGTTCAGGATGACCGCGCCAGGTGTACCGACGATCCAGCAGACGAGCTTCTGGTGCAGCGAGAGGTGCGGACGTCCGATGAGGTAAAGGGCCGAACCGGTGTAGCGGACGACAAGATATGCGGCGACGTAGACCGCGAGGACGAGGCTGTGGCCCGTGTATCGGCCGCCGACCGAAAGCGCCGTCTCGACGATGATGTAGATCAGCATCGCGGGTGTGATGACCAATTGCATGAGACCGTAGAGAGGGCTCAGCAGCTTCTTCACCGTCATGTACCTGAACACGTACGGCAACATCCACCACCACGAGCGCGCCCACCGGATCCGTTGCCGGTAGGTCCCGCGCAGCGTGGTGGGCATGTCGGTCTCGACGCGCGCTTCGGCGACCGCCACTACTTCGCCACGGCGAAGGCCCCGCAAAGCCAGCCATCTGTCGTCGCCGGTGCCGCATTCCACGGCGTAGGCGGCGAGATTGTCGTAGAGCAGCGCACTCCGATAGAGGGCGAGTGCGCCGGACGTCGTCTCCAGCGCGCCGAGCATGGAGCGAGAGGCGCGCATCATCACGCACGATGTGCCGATGTCGATGTCAGCCGCGAGACTGATCCAGTTGGTCAGGTAGTTCCGGATGTAGATCATCCCGGTCGCTGCTTGGATCTTAGGGTTCGACATGGCGCGCAGCAGGTGTTCACAGGCGTCAGGAAAGGGTGCGGAATCTGAGTCGACGGTGAGGATGAACGCGTAGTCGTCCCGGTGATATCGCTGGAGTACGGCGACCTGTGCGCCGCGTTTACCGGTGTTCTCTTGCCGTATCCATTGAACGCGCGGGTGCTCGACACTGGGCGAGACCGGATCTCGTGAGCCGTCGTCGATCACGACGACATCCACGGGAACCGTCTGTGCGAGAAGCGATTCCACGGTTCTCGCAAGGATCTCCGGGGGCTCGTTGTAGGCCGGAACGATGCACAGTACCCTGCCCTGAGCGACGGGGTTCTTCGTGTAACGGCGTCCGACGAGATAGGTGACGAGGCACGCGGCGACGACGAAGGCGCCGAGGCACCAGTAGGAGATCAGGATGACGTGATCGGTCTGGTGAAAGACGAGGAATGTCACGGCGACGAGCACGAGGACGGCGAACGCCACAACGAGCCCGTCGTATAGGGCCTTAATTCTCATCTTCTTCCCACCATCCGAAGATTCTCGCAAGAATTCGATATCCAAATACCCCGGTGAGTACCGAGATGAAGCCGCACGCAATGATCCAGTCGAGGACCGTAGAAGCTGTGTCCTCGAGTGTCACGCTGTCGAAACTGAACATGGTGAGCTTTCTGTCGTCGTCTGCTCGGATCGATCAGGCGACCGATGTTCCATCCAGGGTGCGGTCGATGATCCCCGTCATTCGGTAACTGGCGTCGAATACCGGCCTCTGGGCGAGTAGCCAGTCATGGTCTACGGTCGAATGAAGTGTATGAACAATGATCAAGTCCCATTCGGTTTCGGCGGGGGCGGTCTCGGAGGAGAGCGCGCCGGTGTTCGGAGTGGTGATCCGCGGAACGAACGGATCCGTGTCGGCGACGACGGCGCCGAGTCCGGCGAGGTCGTCGATGATGGATAGAGCGGGAGACTCGCGGACGTCGGACACATCAGGCTTGTAGCTGACGCCGTAAACGAGAATGCGTGCTCCGCGGCTGGCGATTCCGCTTTCTGCGAGGATGTTCCGCGCGCGGGTGACAACGGTCCGTGAGCGAGTAGCGATGGCGGTCATCGCTGCCTGAAGTACGGGCAGAGACATGCGGCGCCCCCGCAGTTGCCAGAGCAGATAGTGTGGGTCGCAAGGAATGCAATGACCGCCGGCTCCGGGGCCGGGATAGAACGGCATGAAGCCGTAGGGTTTCGTTGCCGCGGCTTCAATGACTTCGATCACGTCGACGCCGAGATCTTCTGCCGCGTCGGCGAATTCGTTGGCGAGGGCTATGTTCACCGCGCGGAAGGTGTTCTCCAGCAGCTTCGCCATTTCAGCCACATCGGGGGAGGACACAGGGAACATCCGAGCGGCCGTGGCGGCGAGGATGGCTGTCGCCTTCGCGGTGCAGGCGGGCGTCGTGCCCCCGACGATCCGAGGGGTGGATTCAGGTGCGTGATCGACGACGCCTGGATTAATCCTTTCGGGGCTGAAAGCCACGGATATGTCTCGGCCAAGAACGAGGCCTCGTGCTTCGAGTGGTACGCCGAGCAGCGCGCGGGTGCAGCCGACATACGTCGTCGAGGTGAGGATGATCGTCTGGCCTGGTCTCGCATGCTCGACGACGGCACTGCATGACGATTCGAGCGCCGATAGATTCGGTGTCTGTTGGTCGTCGGTCGGCGTCGGCACGCAGATGATAACGGCATCGGATGTCGAGATCTCGGAGTAGTCGCCGGTGAGCCGGAATCCCGGACGGCCGACGAGTTCGGCCAACCGGGCAGAATCGCGCGCCAGCAGATCGACGCGTCCGGCCGCGATATCGGTGATTCTCGCCGAGCTGACATCGATCCCGATGACAAAATCGCCTCGTTCTGCGAGAGACAACGCGGTGGGCAGGCCGACGTAACCCATTCCGATGACGGCGATGGTGCGTTGGCGCGGTGTGGTGGAACTCAGAAACGTGTCTCCGCTGCGGGATTCATTTCTTATCGGCGGGTGGGTTCGCCTTTTGTGATCCAGCTCGTGTCGGTCCAACGGTTCGTGCCCTCGATCTCTCGTGTGAGTGGTGACGTATCGCCGAACAGATGTTAGTACCCGGTGATGACGCGTCGATATCATCCGATCGGCTGACCGGACGGTTCTGTCCGTCGAAGAGGCGTCATTCGATCAACCGACGGCGGTGCATGGCGAATCGGTAAGAACGTCGCGGTTCGTCGGTGTTCGTCGTCGTATTGAAAGGATTTCCGTCTGGAGAGGTGGTTGTTCGGTCGCGCATCGAGATGATCGGACGTTTGATTGATCGTGTGCGTCCTGCGGGACTGTGCGAGATCGGACTTCATGACGATCGTCACCGGTGAGTAGAGGGCGGTCGAACCGCTGGGGCAATACACTGCCGGCGCGAAACCGCTGCCTCGGCGATCGGAGATTGAGTCGAAATATGTAGCACGTTCAGCATCGTCGATCATGGCGGCAGCTTCCGCCGACCTCCATCGAACCTCCACGGGTACCTCAACCGAACGTCCACGGGATCACCACGACCGGCGCGCACGGTGCATTCACAGCGCGAACACGCGGCTGACGAAAGGGCCGACGAGCGGCCCTCCGGAGGTGAGGAATCCCATGAAGAAGAAGGCGCGCGCACTGATCGCGATGGCCGCGGCCACGACGACTCTGGCTCTGGCGGGTGCGACGGCGTCGCCGGCATCGGCCGCGCCGAAGCAGTCCGGCGCCGTCCTGGCCGTCGCCGAAGACCCGGCCAACCCCCTGACGTATCGGTTGGTCGTCACCGGGATCATCCGCATGCAGCAGGCCGACGCCGTCGGCTACATCAACAACATCAACACCGGCAGATACCCGGGTGGAATGAACTACAACATCTGGGGCGATGACGGGAGTTCCCTGGATCACATCTTCGGCCGGTTCTATCCGGGTGCGGGCACCGACGCCGACGGATATCTCCGCGCCACGTCGGAAGGCCTGGTGTACCAGCGCTACCTCTCCATCTCGAAGACCAAGATGAACGAGGACAAGGACGGTGCCGACGAGGTCTACGCGCAGGCCGTGTTCGTCGATGCCGACGGCGGCACCCGCGTCCAGTACTCACAGCTGGTCGTGCGGCGATTCTGAGGACGGGCGACGGCTCGCGCCCGCCTACACCCGGCGGGACGCGAGCCGTCGCGCCGTGCCGTGCGCCCCGAGTTCGGTGAGGACGCGGATCGCGTCGGCCACCGCCTCCGGTTCGCCCGAATCCGCGGACGCCAGTGCCGCGGCGAACGGCTCCCCGACGGCGTCGAACCATTCGGCGGCTCGCCGGTGCTCTCCGGCGGCGAGCAGGTCGAACGGTTCGGCGCGGTAGGGCCCCTCCGTCGAGTCCAGCCCGATCCGCCGCATCCACGTCGCCAGCGCTCCGGCCGCCCAGCCCAGACCGGGCGCGTCCCGCACGGCGCGCAGCTCGGCTTCGGCGAACGCCCGAACGCGCTGGTCGACGGTGCCGCGCGTCCACATGGCCTCGACCTGCGCGATGAGCACCGCCAGCCGGGCGTTCGGCTCGGCTATCCGGGCCGCCAGCCGCCACGCCGAATCGAGGCCGTCGAGGTCGACCGGTTCGCCGCGCCGGAGCGGCACCAGCACCCCGATCAGCATCGGCCAGAGCGTCGCCACCCGCATCCCCCGGCTGTCGATCACCTTCGCGGCGTCGGCGAGCGCCGCGTCCCACTCGTTGCGTTCGAAGGCGGCGCGGGCGCGGAGCGAGACCTGCCAGTGCCCGCAGATGGGGATGTCGCGCCGGCGCGCGAACGGCAGCGACTCCTCGAGCACCCGGATCGCCTCCGAGCGGCGGCCGTGCTGGACATCGAGTTAGGCGAGCTGCGAGTACCCGGTGGAGGCCAACTCGTCCCAGCCGCGTACCCGCGCCTGCGTGATCAGCTTGAGCAGCCGCTCGCGCACGGTCACGTCCCCGGACGCGAGTTCGGCGAGTGTGCGGATCAGCTCGGCGCGCGCGGCCTGCTTCGACCGCCGGTCCTGTGAGGCCGCCTCACCGGGCAGGCACTCCACCGCCAGCGCCGACGTCGCGTCCGACGTGGCAACGGCCAGGTCGCCCCGCAGATACGCCAGGAAACCACGCGTGGCCTGCGCGGATCCCAGTACCTCGACCGCGTCGTTGCTGCGCGCGACCGCGACGGCCTCCTCCACGTCGCTCTCGGCGACCGACCTGTTCGCGTTGAAGTATTCGAGAACCGCGCAGAAGTCGTAGGCGGCCGCGAGCCCCGGTGCGCTGCCGCAGCGCTGCCACAACTCGAGCGCCGAGCTCGCCACCTCCAGCGCGTCGTCGAGCCGGCCGGTCATGTACTTCTCCGTCGCGAGCTGCTGCAGCAGCGTGGCCCGAGTGAGCAGATCCGTCGTGGACGACTGGTGCTGCAGTGCGACCTCGAAGAACGCCACGGCGTCGTGGTGGGCGCCCGACCGCGAAGCCTCCTGCCCCGCGGCGACGGCGTGCCGCACGGCGGTCGCCGGGTCGTGGGCTTCCACCGCATGGTGGGTGAGCGTCGCGGCGTCTGCGCCCTCCGCCTCCAGCGCCGACAGCAGCCGCGCGTGCAACACGGGCGCGGCGCCGGCGACGATCGACTCGACGACGGCCATCCGCGCGAGCTCGTGCTGGAATCGGATTCCGGTGGCGTCGACGCTGATCAGCCCTGTCGCTCCGAGCCGCTCCAGGGTGCCCGGGAGTGCTCCCAGACGGCGCAGAGCGGGATGTGACAGGTCGATCCTGGCGATCGCCGCGAGCCGCAGGACGTCGACGTCCTCTTGCGTGAGGCCGCTCAGGCGCGCCAAGAGCGTGTCGCGGACGGTGGCCGGCAGAGGCCGGTCCGGGTCGGCGCACACGTGCGTCACGAAGTACGGATTGCCGCCGGTCAGATTGAGCACGCGCTCGGGATCGAGTGAGGCGGACCCGATGGCCGAACGGACACCGTCGAAGCTGAGCGGTTCCAGACCGATCCGCACGTGTCCGACGGACGACGCCAGTTCGCCGAGCAGCGTCCGAACGGGATCGCGCAGGCCCACCTCGTGCTCGCGGTAGGTGACCACCACCAGCACCGGCACGTCGCTCAACCTGCGGAGGAGGAACAACAGGACGTCGGCGGTCGCGATGTCCAGCCAGTGCACGTCTTCGATCACGAGGATCGTCGGTTCGGCGCGCAGTGCGGCGAGGGCGTCCTCGCACACGCGAGTGATGTTGGCGCTCTCCCCGGGTTCCAGGGCGGCGACGCTGAGTGCGGCGGCCACGTCCCGCAGCGGACCGAACGGCCGCGGCAGGCCCAGGTGATCGCACTGTCCGACGAGCACACGCGCCCCGGTCACCGTTGACGTGACCGACCGCACCAGCGACGTCTTGCCGATTCCGGCGTCGCCGCACACGGCCACGAAGCCGCCGCGACCGCCGATCGCCCGGCGGACCGCAGCCGACAACTCGCGTATCTGACCGTCGCGTTCGATCAGCCCGGTCGACGCAGGCGAGGCGCTCGTCGGGGAGCGCTTCGACGGTGCTTCGTCGAGTGCGGGATCCTGCCGCAACACCGCACCTTCGAGCTCGCGCAGCTGCGCCCCGGGGTCGACGCCGAGCTCGTCACGCAGCCGGGCGCGATACGCCGTGACGGTGTCCAGCGCGTCGGTGGGACGTCCGGCACGGTACTGCGCCCGCGCGAGGAGCACGGTGAACGGCTCGTACAGCGGGTATCGGACCGCGAGCTCGGCCAGATCGGGCAGGATCCGGCGGGCGTCGCCGTCCGCGAGACGCGCGGTGTACTCGCCCTCCCAGGCGGCCAGCCGCAGATCGTCGAGCCGGGCGGCGTGCGCGCGGGCGAAGTCGGCATCGGTGAGGTCGGCGAGCACATCGCCGCGCCACAGGTCGAGCGCGTCGGTGAAGAGGTCGGCTGCGGCGCCGTGGTCGCCTTGAGCCGCAGCCCGCCGCCCCTGCGCGACCAGTCGTTCGAAGCGCTCCGAATCCAGGTCCGTCGCCGCGACGGTGAGTACGTAACCGCCGCCGCGGCTGGTCAACTCGGCGCCGCAATCCGCCTCGGCCAGCAGTCGACGGACCTGTGCGACGTAGCTGCGGAGGGTCACCGCGGCGCCGTTCGGCGGCTCGTCGGCCCACACGGCGTCGATCAGCTGGTCCACCGACGACACCGCGCCCCGGTTGATCAGGAGAGCGGCGAGCAGGCGCCGGGGCCGAACACCGCCGAGACGCACCGGCGCACCGGATCTCGACCCGACCTCCAGCGGGCCGAGCAGCCGGAAGTTGCTCACCGAACCACTTTATCGACGCCGGGGCCTCCGTGGACCGTCCGCCTGGACCTCCACAGGACCTGCACGCGATCGCCACACCGCCCACGCACCGTGATCGCACAGCACGAGATCAGGGCTGACGGACCGCCGGGATGCGGCGAAGAACAAGGAGAGACGACATGACGAGCATGATTCGGGACGGCTTCACCGAACTGCAGACCAAGCAGCAGGCGGTGTGGTCGAGCGGGGACTACAACCGCATCGCGGCGCTGACGGTGCCGGTCAACGAGGCGACCATCGCCACCGCCGCGCCGGTCCCGGGGGAGCGGCTGCTCGACGTCGCGACCGGCACCGGGCACTCCGCGCTGTCGGCCGCACGGCAGGGGGCCGACGTCGTGGGCATCGACTACGTGCCCGCGCTGATCGAGATCGCGCGCAAGCGGGCGGCCGCCGAGCAGGTGCCGGCCGAATTCATCGAGGCCGCCGCTGAGAACCTGCCGTTCCCCGACTCGTCGTTCGACGTCGTGGTGTCGGCGATCGGCGTCATGTTCGCCGCCGATCATCAGCGCGCGGCAGACGAGATCGTCCGCGTCGTGCGCCCCGGCGGACGGATCGTGGTGACCAGCTGGACGGCCACCGGGTTCGTGGGCGGCATCCTCGCCACCGTCGGGCGGCACGTGTCGCCGCCGCCCGGCGCCCGGCCGCCGGTGCTGTGGGGCGACGAGGACTACGTCGCCGAGCGGCTCGGATCGGCCGTCGCCTCGGTGTCGTCGTCGACGGCCGTGCTGACCAGCAGATTCGCCGACGCCGAGGCCTTCGCCGACCTGTTCCTCGACTACTACGGTCCGACGTTCAGCGCGGCGAAGCGGCTCGACGAGGCCGGCCGGGAGGTGCTCAAGGGGGATCTGGTCGAGCATGCGCGCCGGCACGAACGCCGGGTGTCGGGGGGTGTTGCGATCGATTGGGAGTACCGCATCGTGCGCGCGGTGTGTGGCTGACCGAGCAGGATGGGTGGAGGGTCCGGTCGGGTCGCCGGGCCCCGCCGCTGTATGAACGCCTCCTGCAATAGATTTGGATACGCTGAATGAATGGGAGAAGATCACGGGGTAGAGGCCGGTGCGGCTGCAAACCTGAAACCGTTGCGGATGGGTGAAGAGATCGCCGAGGTCATGATCACCGTCAAGACCTATCCCAACCCCAGTGAGACTTACGGGGAGACCGTGTGTGTCGCCGGAGTACGTCTCGACCGTGGCAGGCCCGAGTGGATTCGGCTCTACCCGGTGAAGTTCCGTAACGCCGACTTCGACAGTCGGTTCAAGAAGTACGAGATCATCCGGATCAGCGGTACCTATCACCAGGCCAACGACAATCGGCCCGAGTCGTTCAGGCCGCGGCAGGATACGATGGTGCACGTCGAACAGCTGAAAAGCGAGAAGAACTGGCTGCTGCGGCGTATCAATCTTGGCTCTCTCATCGGCGAGACGACGATGTGTGAACTACTCGCGCAGAATCCGAAAGGTGGCAGGGCCACGCCGTCGCCTTCGCTCGGCATGATCAAGCCGACCGACGTCGCGACTTCGGTCATCAACGGTGCCCCGTGGACGGCGGCGGAGCAGTTGAAGGTTGATCGCGCGTCGGAACCAGATCTGTTCGGGACGTCGATGGAACCACTTGAGCCAGCTCCGTACACGGTCCGGTACAGATATCGATGTGCCTCTGCGAAGTGCCCCGGACACGATCAGAAGAACCTGGACTGGGAGGTCGGGCGGGCCGGCCAGCGGTGGAGGTCCGAGTACGGGGACGACGGAACTCGTAGAGCGATGTTGAAGCGGTGGGGTGACGACATGCTCGCTTCTGAGAAGGACATCCACTTCTACGTCGGGAATCAGAACCGATACCGGCGAAGCTTCTCGGTGCTGGGGACTTGGTATCCGACGTTCGAGAACACGCTCTTCTAGACGTGCACCACGGCGGCGTTAGGGCGCGTCTCCAGCACTCGATCGACGACGATGTCCCGGTGACACTCGGCGTGGTCGTGTTCGAAACACAGCAACGCCACCGCGCCGCCGTCCAAGAGCTCGCAAACGTGCGCGAGCGCGTCGGTCGCATCGGCGGTGTCCAGCACCTCGCGGTATCGCGCCAGGGACTCCGGCTCGCCGGCGCGAAACCCCACACGGTTGTCTTTCGGGTTACCCAAGGCGCGATGGTGCACATACTCGATCCCGGCGGCGCGTAGGGCCGCGGCGAGCTTCGTCTTGGACAGTCCGGGCTTGCGACTGAGCGGGTTCAAGCGCACGTCCACGAGCACCCGTACGTCCTGCTCAAGCAGCTGCGCAACGAGGTCACCGACGGTCTTTCCCTCGTAGCCGATGCTTACGAGAGTCCCGTCGTTGCCGTACTTGGAGTCAGCTGGTGTCACGGAACCATGGTGCACTATGCCGCGGCGGCTGCTGTCGGCAACCGGCTGAGACGGCGTGAGGATCACACGTCCTTGGCTATGAGGACCACGTCGGCGCGGAGCTCGTGACCACATGGGATCAATACGGTATTTCTGGCGGAAGCGGAGGGATTTGAACCCCCGGTCGCTCTCACGACGCTCGCTTTCAAGGCGAGTGCATTCGGCCGCTCTGCCACGCTTCCTTCGGCGGGTGGGTGCCCGCCGAGCAACACCCTACCGGCGACGTCGGCGGCCGCACAGGATGGTCGGCCTGAAGCCGATGGCCCGGGGCGTCATCAGCGGACGGCCGCCACGACGCTGCTGGCGCCGCGCTGCCACACGACGGCCGACGCCCGAAAACCGGCGGCGGCCAGCAGCCGGCGGTGATCGTCGGCGCTGAGGTCGTTGTCGACGCTGTGGACGGGCGTTTGCGCGGAGCGCAGGGCCAGTAGGTCGCCGAACGCCGGTTCGTTTGCGGCGGCCGACCACCAGCCGTGCCAGTCTCCGGCTGGCGGCGGCATGTGACGCCGACCGTCGAGGGACGTCATGGCCACCCGAAGCGCCGGATCGGCGGCGGGGAGCTGGTCGGCGTTCACCAGGACGCCGCCGGCGGCGAGCAGGCCAGCGCAATCGCGATAGATCGACGCGAGCACGGTCGGCGCGGGGTAGTGGAGCGCCGTGCTGGAGACGACGGCGTCGACGCCGCCCGAAACGTCGAGCACGTGTGTCCAACCCGGCCCGCCGATGTGCGCCGACACGAACTTGACGCCGTCGTGCACGGCGGCGCCGAGGGCCAGCAGGAACGGGTCGTGATCGACGGCGACGACATGCGCGCCGGGGAAGCGCCGGGCCGCCCGGACGGCGAGGGAACCGGGTCCGCTGCCGAGATCGACGACGACGCGTGACGCGGACAGACCGCTTCGACGGTGTCGAGGACGGCGCCGAAGCGGGCCTCGCGGTCGCCGGCGTACAACTCCTGCTGCCGCTCCCACCGCAGGTACCAGGCCCGGGCGAGCACCGGGTCGAGGCGGCGCGCCCCGCTCGAAAGGCGCCCGGTCCCGCTGAAGGCCCCGTTCGAGGCGTGGTCGAGGGGCACGTCAGACCCCCTGCGCGACGACGGCGCGCCCGCCCCGCCACGCCGGGACGACAGCGATCGCGGCACCCAGACCGGCCGCTGCGGCGCACGCCCAGAACGCGCCGCTCACCCCGGCGGGCAGGTCGATGAGGCGGCCGGCGACCGCCGAACCGAGCGCGGCGCAGGACATGTTGACGGCGGTGAACCACGTGTAGCCCTCGGTGAGCATGGAGCCGGGAACGGTCTCGGCGACGAGTTCGGCCAGGACGGTCGTCGCCGGGGCGATGACGGCGCCGGTGACGACCAGCACGACGCCGAGCACCACCGGACCGGCCGCGATCTGCCAGGCCGCGTACCCGACCGTCAACCCGAGAAGGACGACGACAAGCCGCCGGAACAGCACGTCCGTGCCTGTCGCGCCCGGCAGCGCCCCGTAGGCGAGGCCGCCCGCGGCGCTGCCGACGCTCCACACCGCGATGAGCACGCCGGTGACGGCGCCGCCGGAGGCGCCGTCGTGCTGCCCGGCGAACGCCGCGATCGCGACCGGCGACGCCCCGAACGAGAACGCGACGCCGGCCGTCACCGTCAGCAACAGCACGAACACGGGCAACCGAAGCGGGCCGAGACCGGCGGTGCGGGTGCCCGCCGCGGCGCCGGGAAGCATCTGGACGGCTCGGCCGCGGCAGACGACGACGCTCCCGGCGAGGGTCGTCACCGTGGCGAAGACGATCGCGAGAACGATGCCGGGCGTCGCCGACTCCGCGACGCCGGCGGCGATCACGCTGAACAGCGACAACACGAGCGGCCCGAGGACGAAGACCGTCTCGAAGACGGCGGATTCGGCGGCCATCGCCGTGGAGCGCAGGTCGGCGTGCGGACCGTCCGGGCCGGTGAGCCGCGTCCAGGCGGCCCGAATGGCCGGGGACATCGGCGGGAATGCCGCCCCGGCCGTCGCGGACAAGACCAGCAGCGTCGGCAGTGGAGCACGGGCCGTGACGGCCGTGAGCAACCCGACCTGCGCGATCGCATACGCCACCGCGTACGCCGGGACGACGCGCGTCGCCGCGAAACGGTCGGTGAGCCGCCCGGCGATCGGCGCGGCGACGGCGGTGGCGAGCGCGATGGCGCCGGCGACGAGGCCCGCCTCGGTGTAGCCGCGGCCGGTGGCGTCGACGAGCAGCACCCACGCGACGATCGTCACGCCGTGGCCGAGCCGCGCGAGACCGCCGCCGACGAGGAGCATCGGCGCGCCCGGGATGCGCCAGAGCCGCAGGTAGTTCCTCACCGGACGGCCCGTCCGGCCCGATCGGCATGCGCGACCCGATCAGTGCCGGCCGGCTCGGCGGGCGTCGGCGCGGCGTCGAGCGGCCTGACCGGCCGGCCTTCGATCACGAAGGCCCCGGCCACCGTGCGGATCGCGGCGGCCACCGCGCTCGCCGAGGCGCCGCGGAACCGGAACCGGCCGCCGACGTGCTCGTAGTAGGCGGGTGCGTCGGGGATGACGTCGCCGACGGCGAGCACCTCCTGCGCGTAGAGCTCCGGCGGGGCCGCGGCCGTGCCGAGCACGGGCCGCACCGCCGTCACCTCGCAGGGGCGTCCGGTGGGCGCCGGGACGAGCAACATCCCGGCGCGAACCGGGAACGACCCGAGCGGGCCGCCGCCCGCCGAGGCCTGGCCCGGCCCGGCGTTGCCGAGGCCGCCCGTCGCAAACCGGAACGGCTCGGATCGCAACGGCCCGGCGTCACCCCGCCCGCCCGTCGCGAACCGGAACGCCTCGGCCATGAGGTCGTAGCCGTGCACCTCGCGCCAGAGGAACGGCACCTCCGCGCCGCCGACGCGCGCCCCGATCTCGACGAACGTGCAGCGCGGCGCGCCGTCGGGTCCGGGCCGGATGAACAGTTCCAGATGGAAGACCGTCGGCCCGCTGGTGAGCGCGGGCAGCAGCGCCGCCGTGTAGCGGCCGACGGCGTCCTGGACGGGGCCGTCGTCGATCTCGACCGAACCGGCCCACCGGCCGCGCCGGAAGTCGAGCGGCGTGCCGAGGTAGCGCGACGCCCGCCACGGGCCGAGGCGAACGCCGTCGAAGACGCCGTCGACGTGCAGCAGCTCGCCGTCGACCCAGGTCTGCATGAGTGCGCCGTCCGGGCCGGGCCGCCACGCGGGATCGACGGCCGCGGCCGAGCCGAACACCCGGACGCCCTCGCTGGAGCTGCCGAGCCGCGGCTTGACCACCACCGGCCAGCCGTGGCGATCACCGAACCGGCTGACCTGCTCGGGGGTGGCCGCCTCGGCGAAGTAGGGCGCGTCGAGGCCGGCGTCGCGCACGGCGCGGGCCATCGCCAGCTTGTCGCGGAAGACCGCCAGCTCAGCGGGGGTGCGTCCGGGCAGGCCCCGTTCGGCGTTGATCCGGGCGGCCGTCAGCAGGTCGTCCTCCTTGAGTGCGACGACGGCGCGCGGCGGGCCGAAGCGGCGTTCCAGCCCGGCGACGGCGGCGCGCACCTGCTCGATCGCGTCGGTGGCGTCCACCAGCGTCACGGCCGCCGCGCCGCGCGGCACGCCGGCCGCGCCGACCGGCGTCGTGACGTAGGAGACCCGGTACCCGCGGTGATCGAGGTAGCGCTCGTACTCGGCGTACGGCGCGCGCCAGCGATGCAGGACGACGACGTGCCCCGTCACGAGCCGCCGCCCGCGGACTCGACGCCATCGACGCTGTCGGCCTCGCCCGGCGCCACGTCGTAGAAGCCGTCGCCGTCGAGGTACATCACCGTGCCGAGATCGCGTTCGAGCACGTCGCGCACCGGGTGCGCCAGGCCGATCATCATCGGCTCCGTGACGTCGGAGACGGTGCGCCGCAGTCGTTCGCCGGGGCGCACGATGGCCACGTGGTCGACATACGACGGCAGCGCGCGCACCTGCGCGAGCCGCGGATAGCCGCGCAGCACTCCCTCGTGGGGCGAGGTGAGGAAGGCCATCGCGGCGTGCGCCTGCAGCGTCGCCGGGCGCCGGTGGTCGCGACCGAACCCCGCCGGATCGGTGAAGGCGCGCACCGTCCAGTCGATCTGCGATTCGCCGCGGGCCGACTCGGCGTAGCGCGCGGTGTCGGCGCCGCACAGCCGCGCCCCGATCTCGACGAGCGCGGGGCCGTCCGGCGTCATCATGATCTCCAGGTGCGCCGGGCCGTAGGCGATCTCGAGGGCGTCGAGCACGGCGTGCGCGTAGCCGATGAGCTCGGCGGCGCGCGGGTCGTCGTCGGTGACCGAGATCGCCGCGGCCACCCGATCGGTGACGCCGTTGGCCGAGATCTTGACGTACTTCCACATGTCGGTGGTCCGGTGCTCGCCCGCGCAGCTCACCGTGTTGACCACGTACTCGCCGCCGACGAGGAACTCCTGCGCGACGACGCCCTCGTTGGTGACGCCGAAGATGTTGCGCGCCGGCGCGATCCGCTGGTAGGCGGCCACCGACTCCGCCGGCGTCGCGCAGAACCAGACGCCGTCGTTGCCCGCGCTGCGCGTCGGTTTGATCACGACGCGGCCGCCGAGCTCGCGATGCCAGTCGGCGAGCTCCTCGGGGCCGGGCACGAGGAGTTGGCGCGCCGCGTGCAGGCCGGCGCTGCGGATCCGTTCGATCATGGCGAACTTGTCGCGTCGGACGGCGCTGAGCGCGGGCCCGTTGGACGGCAGCCCGAGGCGCGCCGACAGGAGGTCTGCGAGCTCGACGCCCGTCTCACCGCCGGTGGTGACGGCGACGGGATCGAGCGCGGCGACCGCCGCCAGCGTGCGGTCGAGCGCCGGGCCGTCGTCGAGACCGCCGTCGTGGACGATCGCCCCGGCCAGGCTCGTGCGGTCGAAACCGCGGTAGACCGGCGGCACCTCGGGCGTGCTGCGCAACTGCACCACCGAGAACCCGCGGTCGAGATACCCCTGGGCGAGCCGCATCGTCGGCGCATAGAGGTCGACCATCACGACCGTGCCGCCCGACGCCGCGCCGGGCACGCCCGCGCCGTCCACCGCCGCCGCGCTCATCGCGCCGTCCACGACCGGGCCGCTCATCGCGCACCGTCCAGTTCGCGCAGCAGCGCGATGACCCGGCGCATCTCGTCGACCGTGTTGTAGACGTGCACGCTGACGCGCACCGACGACTCCTCCTCGCCATCGGCGGCCTGGCAGTGCCCGTCGGCGCGCACCATGAACCCCGCGCAGGACAGGATGAAGCCGAGATCGTTGGACGTCAGCCCGCGATGGCGGAAACTGACGATCCCCTGCCTGCGCTGCACCGTCGAATCGAGCGTCAGGCTCGACCGGCAGCCGAGCACCTCGTAGGAGTCGAGCCCGGCGAGGGCGTCGGTGAGCAGTGCGCCGAGCGCCACCGTCCAATCGTGGACGGCGGGCAGGCCGGCGGCGTCCAGCCAGCCGAGGGCCGCCGTCAGGCTGACGACGCCCGAGGTGTTGGGACTGCCGCTCCACCCCGCGGGCCGGAAGGGCTCGCCGCGGGTGTTGCGCGCCCAGATCGCGCCCGTCCCGGGCAGGGCCATCGCCTTGTGGCCGGAGAACACGACGAAGTCGACGTCGAGCGCGCCGACGTCCACCGGCTGGTGCCCGATGCTCTGCGCGGCATCGAGGCAGATCGGGACGTCCGGCCCGCACACCTCGCGGAGCCGGTGGACGTTCATGTCGTTGCCGTAGACGTGGTGGACGTGCGTCGCGGCGACGAACCGGGTGCGCGGCGCGACCAGCCGAGCGAGCGCCGGGACGTCGTAATCGCCGGAGCCGGAGGGCTCGTAGGGCAGGGGATGGACGATGACGCGTCGTCCCCGGCGGGCGAGCTCGGCCTGCACCTCGAGCCACGGCAGGGCGTTGGCCTGGTGGTCGGCGAACGGCGCGATGATCTCGTCGCCGTCGTCGAGCCGCGGGAGCAGCCAGTCCAGCGCGACGCGGCGCAGCCCGGCCGAGGCGCCGTCGACGAAGGTCACCGACGAGTCGTCGCCGGTGTCGCCGAGGAAGCGCCGGACGGCCGTCCGGCCGGCGTCCATCAGCTCGGTCGTCCGATTCGCCCAGGGGTAGGTGCCGCGGCCGGCGTTGGCGTTGGTGGTGACGAGATAGCGGTGCACCGCGTCGAGCACGGGCTGCGGCTTCTGCGCCGTGGCGGAGCTGTCGAGATAGGCGACGTCCGGATGCCCGGTGATGATGGGGAACTGCGCGCGCAGCTCCCGCTGCCAGTCGGCCAGGCCGGCCAGGACGTCCTCGGGTGACGCGGCGGCGCCGGTCGCGGGGGCGGGGATGGTGGTCGTCATGTGTCCTCCGTGCGTCAATCGCGGACCAGCGGCGCGCCGGCGTCACGCCAGGCGATGACGCCGCCGTCGAGGCTGCGGGTGTGGTGATGGCCCATGCGGGTGAGGGCGGCGCAGTAGCGCGCGGACTTCTCGCCGACGGGGCAGACGAGCAGCACGCCGCGGCCGGTGCCGACGGGCGGCCCGCCGCGCAGCAGCTCGCCGAACAGCTCGTCGACGATGTTGATCGAGCCCTCGATGTGCAGCGTCCGGTAGGCGAACGCGCTGCGCAGGTCGATGACCAGCGGTGATTCGGCGGCGATCCACCGCCGGGCCTCCTCGACGCCGAGCCGCGGGGCCGCGGCGACCTCGGCGGCGTCGAGCGTGGCGACGCTGCCCGGCCGGGCGGGCTGCCGCAGCAGTTCCGGCCTGCGCCGGCGGACGTACGACATGTAGCTCTCGACGCGGTCGCACACGATGAACACCGCGGTGTGTCTTTCCCCGGTGTCGTCGAGGCGTGCGTCGACCTCCGCGAGGTACCGGACGGCGCCGGCGTACGCGGCGCCGCCGGTGGGTCCGGCCAGCATGCCGCAGCGCCGTACGAGGGTGAGCATCCCGTCGATCGCCTCGTCGGCGCTCACCGCGGCCAGCGCGTCGTACGTCGCGGGGTCGAACAGCCCCACCTCGTGCACCTCGTCGATGTTGCGGATGCCCGGGATGAAGTCCGTCTTCTCGGCGACGAGCCCCAGCACGTGGACGTTCGGGTCGGCCCGGCGCAGCACGCGGGCGACGCCCGTCGACGAACCGGCTGTGCCGACGCACGCGATGAAGTGGTCCGGCGCGCCGCCGAGATCGGCGAGGATCTCCGGCCCCGTGCCGTCGACGTGCGCATCGACGTTCCGGGCGTTGAAGTACTGGTCGGTGTGGAAGTAGCGCTCGCCGTCGCCGGAGATCTCCCGGTGGATGCGGGCCAGCGGGTCGTCGGTGTCGGTGGGGTCCAGGCACTCCGCCTGCCCGGGCAGCTCCTCGATCTCGGCGCCGAGCAGCAGGAGCAGGTCCTTGATCTCGGGCACCTTCATCCGGTTGGTCACCGATTTGAAGGCGAGGCCGTGCATGCCGGCGATGACGGCGAGCGCCTTGGCGGTGTTGCCGCTGGACAACTCGATCATGACGCGGTCGGCGTCGGCGAGGCCGGGCCGGGCCATCGCCCAGGCGGCCCGGTCCTTGACGGAGCCGAACGGGTTGAGCATCTCCAGCTTCGCGTAGAGGTCGACGTTGCGCAGGCCGGTGACGTCGCCGCCGATGCGGACGAGCGGGGTGTCGCCGATCGTCTCGACGATGCTGTCGTATCTCATGAGGTCTCCTCGACGTGTCGGGCGGCGGCGACGGGCCAGTGGCCGTCGTCGAGCCGCCAGGTCCAGTGCGCGTCGTCGCGGGTGAGCGCGACGACCCGGGCCACCGGTTGGGCCAGGGCGTGATCGGCGGAGAAGTCCATGAAGTACCCCGCCGTGTTGGGGAAGGCGAGCAGGTCGCCGGGCCGCGGCAGTCGCCGGAACGAGATCCTCCTGCGGCTGATGAAGTCGGCCTCCAGGCAGAGATTGCCGATGAGATACGCCTCGCCGGGGCCGCCCGCGCCGCCCGTGGCGCCACCCGGCCCGGCGTCCGGCCCGGTCTCGCGGGCCGGGACGAGTACCGGGTCGAGTTGGACGCCGTGCTCCTCCAGGCTCACGTCGCGCGCGTTGAGGTCGAGCCGGACGAAGTGGGCGCCGTCGCCGGCCGGACGCACCTCGAGCACCCGGGCGAGCACGAGCCCGCACTGGTCGAGCAGCGCCCGGCCGGGCTCGATCCACAGCTCCAGCATGCTGTCGAGCACCGCCTCGCCGAGCGGGACGCCGAGGGTGGGCGCCGTCGTCGACAGCAGTTCGTCGAGGTAGCGCGGCCCGCTCAGCGGGCGGTGCGCCGGATACAGACTCAGGCCGCCGCGTAGCCAGCCGCCCTCGTTGCGCAGGCCGTAGCCCGCGCCCTGCCAGGTGACGGCCGGTCGGCGGCCGAGCACGGCCTCGGCCAGCGCGCTGGTGAAGGCGTCCCACTCGGCGCCGTCGGCGAGGTAGTCGACGCCGAAGCCGCCGCCGATGTCGACGACCCGCGGGGAGTGGCCGCGGCGGTGGGCCTCCTGCGTCGCGCACAGGCAGCCGTCGAAGGCCCGCGCCTTCTCGGCGATCCCGACGGTGTCGAGGTGATAGGCGAAGCCGGCGAGCCGCAGCGTCGCGCGATGCCGGTCCAGCAGTGCGAAGACGTCGCCGAGCCGCTCGGTCGGGACGCCGAACCGGGACGGCCGGGAGAGCACGGTGGGTCCGGTGGCCGCGAAGTCCGCCAGCCGGACGAGGACGTCCGCGGGGCCGAGCCCGTGCTCGGCGGCGAGGCGGGCGACGAGGTCGAGCTCGCCGATGCTGTCGACGTTGATCGTCACCCCGGCGCGCAGCGCGAGCCAGACGAACTCGGGCGTCTTCGGGCCGGTGGTCATGACGCGACTCGGCGCGAATCCGGCGCCGAGCGCGTGTTGTAGCTCGGCGGGTGAGGCCACGTCGATGCGTGCCGGGGTGGCGGCGAGCTCGCGGACCAGCGCGGACGAGCGGTTGGCCTTGTGCGCGTAGTAGACGGCGCCGCGCAGCCGGTGCCGGGCGAGCACGGCCTCGAAGGCGGCCAGGTTCTCGCGCACCTGCGCAGGCAGCATGACGTTGAGCGGCGAGCCGAGTCCGCGGGCCAGCTCGTGCAGCAGGTCCGGGGTGTCGAGCAGGTCTGCGGTCGGCGGAGAGAGGCGGGGAGTCAGGGGCGGCGTCACGTCGGCGCGGCCTCCTTTCGGTCGGCGGTGCGTTCGGGGTGTGGGTGTTCCGGGTGCGGACGATCGAGGCCCGGCGGTTCGAGCTCGACGACGCGGTCGGCGTAACGACTCGTCAGCGGCAGGTCGTGCGAGACCATGAGGTAGGAGAGGCCGTAGCGGGCGCGCAGCTCGTCGAGGAGCGACATGATCTCGATGCGCAGCGGCGCGTCGAGAGCGGAGACCGGCTCGTCCAGCACCAGCAGATCGGGCCGCGGCGCCAGCGCACGGGCGATGGCGACCCGCTGCTGCTGGCCGCCGGACAGCTGCCGTGGATGCCGCCGCGCGATCTCCTCGGGCAGGCCGACGGCGTCGAGCAGTTCGGCGATCCGCTCGGCCGGTGTGGGCAGGCCCTGGACGGCAAGCGGCTCGGCGATGATCCGGTCGACCCGCAGCCGCGGATCGAGCGAGTCCGCCGGGTCCTGGAAGACGGCCTGCATGCGCGCCCGGATCGCCCGGCGGTCGGGCGCGGTGAGCGTCGCCGTGTCCCGGCCGAAGACCTCGATGCGGCCGAGCACGGGCGGCCGGAGTTCGAGGATCTGGGTGAGTATCGTCGTCTTGCCGCTGCCGGACGGCCCGACGAGCGCGACGGCCTCGCCCTCGTCGACGGTCAGCGAGACGTCGCGGCAGGCCACGACGGGCGGCCGGCGCCGCAGGCCGGGCGGCGGGCGATGGACCACGGTGAGGCCGTCGACGGCGAGCACCGGCCGGTGGACCGGACGCCGCGGCGCCCGGCGAGGGGCGGGCGCCGGCGCTGCGGGCGGCCGGTGCGGGCCGATCCGCCCGTTCTCGACGTGGAGCACGCGGTCGCACATCCGCGCGACGACGGCGGGATCGTGCGAGACGAGCAGCAGCGCCGTGCCGTGCTCGGCGAGCAGCTCGTCGAACAGATCGAGGATGTGGGCGCCGACCGCGGTGTCGAGGGCGCTCGTCGGCTCGTCGGCGATGAGCAGTTCGGGGCCGTTCGCGACGGCGAGGGCGACGGCGACCCGCTGTCGCATGCCGCCGGACAGCTCGTGCGGGTGGGCGTCGGCGAGCCGGCGCGGTTCCGGCAGGCCGACGCGGTGCAGCAGCGTCACGGCGCGTTCCCGGGCGGCGCGGCGGCTCACCGGGGTGTGGATGCGCACGGCCTCGGCGAGCAGCGAGCCCACCGTCCGCGTCGGCGTCAGCGAGGCGAGCGGATCCTGCGGGACGAAGCCCAGCCGCGACCCGCGCAGCCGGCAGAAGGCGGCGTCGGGCAGACCCGTCAGCTCGGTGCCGGCGAGGCGGATCGAGCCGGTGACCGACGCGGTCGGCGGCGTCAGGCCCAGGAGCGCCGCGGCCGTCATCGACTTGCCGCTGCCGGACGGTCCCACCAGCCCCAGCACTTCGCCGCGGGCGATGTCGAAGTCGGCGCCGCACACGACCCGGCGGCCGCCGACGGTGACGTCGAGCCCGCGGACGCGCAGCAGAGGTTCGGTCATCGGATGGCCGCCTCCTTCGCCCGGCGCAGGCCCTCGCCGACGAAGCCGACGGCCAGCACGGTGAGCACGAGTGCCGCCGACGGCGCGAGGAACACCCACGGATAGGTGACGGCCGACGCGCTGCCGGTGGCGATGAGGGTGCCGAGCGAGACGTCGGGCTGCTGCACGCCGTAGCCGACATAGCTCAGGCCGGCCTCGGCGAGCACGGCCGTCGCCACGGACAGCGTGCAGTCGATGGCGAGCAGGCCGAACATGCCGGGCAGCAGGTGCACGCGCAGCACGTGCCGGGTGGACGCGCCCATCAGCCGGGACGCCCGGACGAAACCGCTGGTGCCGATGGCGCGTGCCTGCGCGCGGATCATCCGGGCGGGCAGCATCCAGCCCAGCGACGCGATGGCCACGGCGAGGAAGAGCCACGACCGGCCGGCGAACAGCGGCGACGCCACGGCCACGACGAGCACAGCCGGCAGCACGAGCAGGACGTCGGTGAGCCACATGGCCGCGGCGTCGACCCGGCCGCCGAGGTACCCGGCCAGACCGCCGACGACGGCGGCGACGAACGTCGAGAGCAGGGCGGCGAGGACGCCGATGAGCAGCGACTTCTGCAGGCCGTGCAGCGTCTGGGCCAGCACGTCCTCGCCGAGCCGCGCGGTGCCCAGCCAGTGCGCACCGCTCGGCGGCTCGAGGATCGCGGAATGGTCCTGACCGGCGTGGTCGTAGGCGTGCAGCAACGGCCCGGCGAAGGCTGCCAGTGCGAGCGCCGTGAGCATGCCCGCACCGGCCAGCGTCAGGGGGTGCGGGCGTCGCGACGATCGGCCCGTGGCGACGGGCGTCTGCGGATCGGTCATGCGGCGCCGCGCAGCCGGGGGTCGAGGGCGGCCGATGCGATGTCGGACGCCCAGCCGGCGCCCACCACGAGGACGCCGAGCAGCAGCGTCACGGCGGCGCAGACGGCCGCGTCGTGATCGTGGATCGCCGTGAGGATCCAGTCGCCGAGCCCGTACCAGCCGAAGATCCGCTCGGTGAAGACGCCGCCCGCCAGGTGGATGCCGAAGGAGAAGGCGAACAGCGAGAGCATCGGCACCAGCGCCGAGCGCAGGCCGTGGCGGAGGAACGCCGCGCGTCGGGACAGCCCACGCGCCCGGGCCGCGCGGACGTAGCCGCTGTCGACGACGTCGAGCGCGACGGCCCGCTGGTATCGGCTGAAGAAGGCGATCTGCGGCAGGGCGATGCACACCGTCGGCAGCACGAGATGCCGCGCCCGGTCGACGAGTGCCGCGACCCCGGTCAGCTCCCATCCGGCGGTGCGCTCGCCGGAGAACGCCAGGATCTGCCAACCGGCGAGTTCGTTGACGGGCAGCCACAGGATCTTGAGCAGCGTGCCGAGGACGAAGACCGGCACCGCGAGTACGACGAGCGTCCACAGCAGTGACAGCTCCGCGCTGCCGGTGCGGGTGGCGAGCGCCCCGCGCAGCCCGACGGTCACGCCGACGACGATCGCGACGCCCGCGCCGAGCAGATAGAGCCGCAGGCTGGTGCCCGCGCGCGTCAGCAGCTCGGCGCCGATGGGCCGGCCGCCGACCGTGGTGCCCAGATCGCCGGTGACGACGCCGCCGAGCCGGCGCAGGAAGCGCACCGGTACCGGCAGGTCCAGCCCGAGCCGGACGATCTGGGCGTCGATCACCTGCTGCGGCGGCCGAGGTTGGCGAGACAGCAGGTCGGCCAGCGGATCGAAGCTCCACGAGGCCAGGCAGAAGGTGAGGAACGTGGCCGCGAGGCAGAGTCCCAGTCGACCCGCGAGCCGGCGCAGCAGGTGCACGGCCAGCGGGCGGTGCCGCCGCAGGGCCGCGATGACGGGTTCCGCGGCGACTGCGGCGGCGGTGCTCATTCCTGCCAGCCGGCCTTCTCGAAGCCGTACGCGCCCAGACCTCGCGCGCCGTAGTTGGCGAGCGTCGCGCGGACGGCGTACGCGCCGGAGTCGGCGTACAGCGGCAGGTGGTGGGCGTGCCGCCAGGCCAGCACGTCGATCTGATTGGCGATCTCGGTGCGGCGGGCCGGGTCGAGCTCGGCGAGACCGCGGTCGTAGAGCGTATCGATCGCCGGGATGTAGACGCGGCCGAAGTTGCTGCCCGGGTCGTCGCCCTTCGGCTTCGCGAACACCGGGCGGTCGTGAGCGAACGGCGAGGCCGACTTCGTCCACTCGAACGCCGCGAGGTCGAACAGGCCGGGGATGAGGTTCTTGTCGTAGAACGTGTCCGGCGAGACGGCGGTGACCCGCACGCCGACGCCCGCGGCGGTCAGCTGATCGCGGATGACGCCCGCGACGGTGTTGCCGACCGGGGTGTTGAGGGCGAGCAGCGTCAGCTCCAGCGGCTTGCCGTCTCGGCTGCGGACGCCCGATCCGCCGGGCCGGGTCCAGCCCTGCTCGTCGAGCGACGTCGCGGCGGCCGCGGCGTCGTGCGGCAGCGTGGCCGAGTTGTCACGGGAACCGGCGTCGGTGGGCGGCAGGATGTGATTGCCCGGCGGCTTGGCGCCCGGCACGATGCGGTCGAGCAGCACCCGGGTCACCGCGGCGGGATCGACGGCCTGGGCCACGGCGACGCGCAGCCGCTCGTCGGCGAGCGGCCGGCCGGGGCCGCCGTTGAACGTCAGCTGCCCGGCCTTGCGCTCGGGCGCCTGGCGGATCTCGACGCCGGAGATGCCCTTGGCGCGGGTGAACAGGTCGAGATCGGCGCCGATCGGGTAGAGGTCGATCTCGTCGTTGGCCAGGGCGTCGGCCCGCGCCGACGGATCGAGCGCGCGGAAGACGACGCGGTCCAGCGGCGGCTTCTCGCCCCACCAGCGGGGACTGCGCCGCACGACGACGGTCTTGGCCGTCTGGTCCACCTCGGCCACCTCGAACGGGCCCGCGGTGATCTCCGGACGCGCCAGCCAGCCGGTGTTGAACGCGGCGGGATCGCGGGTCACCTCCTTGGGCACGATGAGGTTGAACAGCCCCTGCCATTCGGCGAACGGCCGCGCGAAGGTGACGACGGCCTGCCGGTCGGAGACGCCCCGCTCGACCTTCGCGACGGCGTCGTAGCCGACGTTGCTGTAGCCCTCGAAGGCGGTGTCCCGGCCGCTGAGGGCGTGCACCTGGGCGGCGAGATCCTCCCAGTCGAGCGCCCGGCCGGTGGACCAGACGGCGCCCTCGGCGATCTCGTAGGTGACCACCTGCGGGTCGGTCGACGTCAGCTCGATCGAGGTGAAGAAGTCGGACGCCCGCTGGTACGAGCCGTCGGGGCCGTCGCGGAAGGCGCTGGGCAGGATCGCCTCCGCCAGCTGCCACGTGACCACCCGGGCGCCGTTGAGCTGCAGCGGGTTGAAGTTCGTCGGCAGCGCGTCGACCGGAATGCGCAGGTCGCCGCCGGTGCGCAGCGCGGATACCGGCTTCGGATTGATCTGCTGTCCGCCGGCGGGGGCGGCGGTCTCGCCGGATTCGGCGGCCTGGCAGCCGGCCGTCAGCAGCGCAGCAGCGAGCAGCCCGGCGACGACGCGCCGGGTGGAGGTTCTGGTCGTCATTTCGTTCGTGTCTCGTTTCGTGGGTTCCGACAACGGGGAACCATACTGAAAACGAAAACCATTTTCAAATAAAGAGCGTGAGAAACGGCGACGGCCGCGACGCCCGGTCAGATCCGGGGGCCGCGCCCGTCGCCGTGCTCGATCAGGTCAGCGGTGCTCCATCGGTTCAGCCCAGCGCCGCCGAGACGGCGTCGAAGGCGCGGACCGTCGTGAACAGCTTGTGCGCGTCCTGCGGGTAGGGCCAGCAGGAGAGCTTCGCCGCCACGACGCCCGCCGAGCGATTGAGGTAGATCATCTGCCCGTGGATGCCGAGGCACAGCACCACGTCGTTGCCGTGGTACGGGAACCAGAACTGATTGCGGTACATGCCGCCGGGCATCCGGGTGTCGTCGGGGCTCTGAGCGAAGGCGTCGCGTGAATCGTGACCGCCGAGCATCGTCGAGTCCACCCAGTCGGCCGAGACGATGCGCTCGCCGGTCAGCGAGATGCCGCCCGACAGATACACCGAGCCGAACCGCACGAGATCGCGCAGCGCGGCGTTGATCCCGCCGTCGAACATGCCGGTGCCGACGCTGTCGATGCCGATCGTCGCGTCGTGTTCGGCGCCGATGCGGCTCCACAGCACCTGCGACATGAGCTGCGGCATCCGCATCCCCGCCGCGGCCTCGCACACCCAGCCGAGCATGTCCGTCTCGCAGGAGCGGTACTCGAACGGCCCGCCGTGCGACCCCTGCCGACCGAGGCCGGCGAGGAAGCCGTACAGCGTCCGGGCCGGGGTGTTGCCGGTGCGGGGCGCCCAGTCGATCGCCTCGTCCAGCAGCCGCACCTCGGCCATCGGGTCGAGATAGTTCTCCGAGAACCGGATGCCCGAGCGCATGTCGAGCAGGTGGCGGACCGTCGCGCCGTCGTAGCCGCTGCCGTGCAGATCAGGCAGGTACGACGTGATCGGCGCATCCGCGTGGAGCACACCGGAGTCGCACAGCGCACCGGCGACGGTGCCGACGAGCGACTTGCTCACGGACATGAGCAGGTGCCGCGTCGCGGGCGTCATGCCGTCGAGGTAGTCCTCGGCGACGATCCGTCCCCGGTGGCTGACGATCCAGCCGTCGGTGTTCGTCGAGTTGATGACCTGGCCGACCGTGGTCGGCGTCCCCAGCGTGTTGACCAGGGTGACGCCGCGGAGGTCGCCGACCCCCGCACCGGCCGCCAGCGGCACCACCGGCCCCTGCCCGCGCGAGATGGTCGCGACGGGCAGGAGATCGGCGATGTGCTGGAAGGACCAGTGCAGGTGCGGCGACGTCTGCCAGTTGTGCAGCGCCGTCGTCTCCGGCGGCGTCAGGGAACCGACTTCGCTTGAGCCCCCTATCACAGGGACTTGATGGCGGTCGGCTGCACCGGCGTGCCGGCGATCGGGGTCCCTCCGTAGAGGGACCGGATCGAGTTGACCAGGTGCTTGGCCCGGATCGTCAGCGTGCTGCCGTCGGCGGTCTCCCGCTGCAGACGTCCCTTGGTGACGATGACGCCGAGGTCGGCGCCCTTCCACCGGTAGTCGCCCGCACCGTAGATGCGCAGGAAGAACACCTCGTTCTCGTTCTGCAGCTGGTGCCAGTCGAGTGCGGCACGACGGTAGACGAGCGCGCCGGTCGCGTCGATGTAGTACTGACCCGTCGCGGGAGCCGCCCAGATGGCCTCGACGGCCGGGTTGATCTCCTTGACGATCATGTGGCTCCAGCTGTCGCCCGCCGCGAGCTCCTGCCACCGCACGTTGATCTCGCGGGTGTCCAGCTTGAAGTCCGGGTGCATGTACTCCAGCAGGTGGAACAGGAACAGCGGGACGTCGGCGTAGGCGCCGGCGGTGACGTGCGTGATCGCCGACGCGCCCGAGATCCGCGGGTTGAGCTCGCCGAGGTAGACCTCGCGGGTGTCGGTGTCGATGAGGACGTCGATCTCGAAGAAGCCGCGGTAGCCCTCCTGGCCGAGCCGGTCGCCCATGCGGCGCACGAGATCGCTGGCCGTCAGGCGCAGGTCGGGATCGAGCACGGCGCCGTGCATCTCGTTGCCGCACCAGCCGCCGCGGTACGGCGTCAGCTCCGGGTGGCCGGTGAGCTCGGAGAGGAACGGCCCGACGATGGTGCCGCTGGAGGTGATGACGGCCTCGACGGCGAGCGGCAGGTTGTTGATCCGCTTCATCACCTTGAGCTGCTCACCGACGATGTTCTCGCGGTTCGCGTTCCAGTCGGCCTCCTCGTCGATGAAGAAGGTCGTCTTGCCGGAGTCGCCGTACGGCGTCTGCACGACGAGGTCGGTGCCGAGACCGGCCGCGACCGACTTCTCCATCAGCTCGTCGAAGGTGTCGGCCGTCGTGAGGATGTTGGGCACGCTGGGCGCGCCCGCCTCGTTGCCGAGCTGCGTCGTCACGATCTTCGAGTCGAGGTGCTCGCGCAGCGCGGCCTTCGGGAGGATCAGGTCGTAGCCGAGCTCCTCGCAGATGCGCTCGGTCTCCTCGTCGAAGAAGACCATGGCGATCATCGGCCGGACGCCGGGCTTGCGGCGGGCGTCGACCTGGGCGCGCACCTCGGGGTTGGTGAGCAGCCAGTTGTTGATCTCCTCGCCCGACTGGAACTCGTGCGTGGCCTTGATCCGCGGGCTGAAGACGCGGGGATGCGCGCCGTCCCAGCCGTCGTAGTAGGTGATGTAGTGGAAGTTGCGCACCCAGCGGTCCAGCCCCATGAGGTTGAACGGGGTGGCGCCGAAGAAGTAGATCGGACGCTCGTTGGTGCGGAAGAAGTGACGCACGTCGGAGATGTTGCGGATGGGGCGCTCGGCCCCGCCGCCCGGCTCCGGATCGGCGAAGGCGGCGTCGGTGCCGACCGAGATCTCAGGCTCCGGCTTCGAGGGTTGCGCGGCCGCCTTCTTCGCGACGCGCTCGGCGGGGGACTTCTTGGCCTTCTTCTTGCCGGGGCCCTTGTGTTCCTTGGGGGCGGGCTTCTCGGCCGTCTCCGTCGGTGCGGCGGCGGCGGTCTCGACGTCGGTCACGTGCTGCTCCTAACTGACCGGCCCGCCGCGAGGCGGCGGGCCGGGCTGACGGACTTACAGGGTGAGTGCGATGTACTTCGTTTCGAGGTATTCCTCGATGCCTTCGGAGCCGGCTTCGCGGCCGATCCCGGATTCTTTGATGCCGCCGAAGGGTGCGGCGACGTCGGAGATGACGCCGCGGTTGACGCCGACCATGCCGGCTTCGACGGCCTCGGCGACGCGTAGCGCGCGGTCGAGGTTTTGGGTGTAGACGTAGGCGGCGAGCCCGAACTCGGTGTTGTTCGCGGCGGCGACGCCTTCTTCTTCACCGTCGAAGACGGAGATGGCGGCGACGGGGCCGAAGACCTCTTCGGTGAGGATGCGGGCGTCGGGGGTGATCCCGGACAGCACGGTGGGCTGGTAGAAGTAGCCGGGCCGGTCGGCGGGTCCGCCGCCGGTGGTCGCGACGGCGCCCTTGGCGACGGCGTCGGCGACGAGTTCATGCACGGCGTCTTGCTGGGCTTGGTTGATCAGCGGTCCGACGTCGACGCCCTCGTCGATGCCCGGTCCCTGTTTGAGGGCGGCCATCCGGGCGGTGAGTTTGGCGGTGAACTCTGCGGCGACGGCGGTGTCGACGTGGATGCGGTTGGCTGAGGTGCAGGCTTCGCCGCCGTTGCGCATTTTCGCGGCCATGGCGCCCTCGACGGCGGCGTCGAGATCGGCGTCGTCGAACACGACGAACGGGGCGTTGCCGCCGAGTTCCATCGAGCTGCGCAGCACCTTGTCGGCGGCCTGCTTCATGAGGATCTTGCCGACGCCGGTGGAACCGGTGAAGGTGATCTTGCGCAGGCGGTCGTCGGCGAGCAGCGGCGCCGACAGCGCGGACGACTTGCGGGTCGGGACGGTGGACAGGACGCCGTCGGGTAGGCCGGCGTCGATGAACACCTGGTGCAGGGCGAGCATCGTCAACGGTGTTTCGGCGGCGGGTTTGACGATGACGGTGCAGCCGGCGGCCAGCGCCGGGCCGACCTTGCGGGTGCCCATCGCCAGCGGGAAGTTCCACGGCGTGATCGCCAGCGTCGGGCCGACGGGCTGCTTGGTGACCAGGATCCGGCCCAGCCCTTGCGGGGAGTGGGTGTAGCGGCCGTTGATGCGGACGGCTTCTTCGGAGAACCAGCGCAGGAACTCGCCGCCGTAGTTGACTTCGCCCTGGGACTCGGCGAGGGGTTTGCCCATCTCCAGGGTCATCAGTGTGGCGAATGCGTCGCGGCGTTCGATGACGAGTTCCCAGGCGCGGCGCAGGATGTCGGCGCGGGTGCGCGCCGGGGTCGCGGCCCACGACTTCTGGGCGTCGGCGGCGGCGGTGAGGGCGGCGAGGCCGTCCTCGGGGGTGGCGTCGGCGACGGTGGTCAGAATGCTGCCGTCGGCGGGGTTGTGGACGTTGAAGCGGTTCCCGGAGGACGATTCGCGCTGGGTGTTGCCGATGAACAGTCCGGTCGGGGTGGTGGCGAGGAGTTCGGTGATATCGACCATGGCGATTCCTATTCTGGCGTCTTCACGGGCGGAAGGCTGTGCGAATTGCGTTTCGGCCCTTGGTAATTCGGAGATGGAGCGCGCGGAACCGACCCGAGGGGCGATTCCGCGCGTCAGCGCGCCGCTGCGGCGGTGCGGATCGCGTCGGAGAGCACCGACAGACCCTCACGCAGCAGGTCCTCGTCGATGACGAGCGGCGGCAGCAGCCGGATGACGTTGCCCTGGGTTCCGCAGGTCAGCGTGAGCACGCCGCTCGCGACGGACGCCGCGGCGGCGGCCTTCGTGACGGCCGGCAGCGGGGCGCCGGTGGCGGGATCGCGCAGCTCGATGGCGAGCATGGCACCGCGGCCGCGGACGTCGGCGATGATGTCGAGTTCCTCGGCGAGCGAGCGCAGCACGGGCAGCGCGATGTCGCCGATGCGCCGCGCGGCGGCGGGCAGATCGAGCGAGCGCATCGCGTCGATCGCGGCGAGCGCGCCCTCGCAGGCGACGGGGTTGCCGCCGTAGGTGCCGCCGAGGCCGGAGGCGTGCACGGCGTTCATCAGCTCGGCGCGACCGCTGACCGCGGCGAGCGGCATGCCGCCGGCGATGCCCTTGGCCAGCGTGACGAGATCGGGCACGACGCCCTCGTGATCGCAGGCGAACCAGTCGCCGGTGCGGGCGAAGCCGGTCTGCACCTCGTCGGCGATGAAGACGATGCCGTTGGCGCGGGCGTACTCGGCGAGTGCGGGCAGGAAGCCGGGCGCCGGGTCGACGAAGCCGCCCTCACCCTGGATCGGCTCGATGATGATGGCCGCGACCGAATCGCCGCCCACCTGCTTGTCGATCATGTCGATGGCACGGGCCGCCGCCTGCGCGCCGGTGAGGCCGTCGAGCACGGGGTAGGAGCCGGGGACGCGGTACACCTCGGGCGCGAACGGCCCGAAGTGCGCCTTGTACGGCATCGACTTGGCCGTCAGCGCCATCGTGAGGTTGGTGCGGCCGTGGTAGGCGTGGTCGAACGCGACGACGGCCTGACGGCCGGTGGCGTGGCGCGCGATCTTGACGGCGTTCTCGACGGCCTCGGCGCCCGAGTTGAAGAGGGCGGTGCGCTTGTCGTAGTCGCCCGGCGTGAGCGCGGCGATCTCCTCCGCGACGCGCACATAGGACTCGTACGGCGTCACCATGAAGCAGGTGTGGGTGAAGCGGGCTGCCTGCGCGCCGACAGCGGCGGCGACGCCCGGATCGGACGCTCCGACGCTGGTCACGGCGATGCCCGAGCCCAGGTCGATGAACGAGTTGCCGTCGACGTCGACGATCACGCCGCCGTCGGCGTCGGCGACGTACACCGGCATGACGGAACTGACGCCGTCGGCGACGACGGCGGTGCGACGAGCGGCGAGCTCGGCGGAGCGGGGTCCCGGAAGGGACGTGACGAGGCGACGCTCCTGCGGGAGACGGTGTGCTGTGCGAGATGAAGCCTGCGGAATCGACCCTTGGGCGGACGCGGTCATTGGACCTCCTTGTGGTGTGAACCTACGCCGATGGTCGCCGATCCCGACTGTGATTCGACATGGACGGTTCGTCGATGATCTCGCCGCCGGTTCGCCATACTGGCGAGGTGATTCGATCATGAGCCAGATCACCGCGCGCTGGCTTCTCGGGCGCACCGACCTCGGCATCGTCCCGGCCGGCGGCGAGGCCGGTCTCGACGTGCCGATCAGCCTGGCGATGACGACGGAGCTGCCCGACCCCGGGCGCTGGCTGTCCGGCGGCGAACTCGTGCTCACCACCGGGTTGGCGCTCGATCCGTCGCCGGAGGGACTGCGACGGTATCTGCGGGGGCTCGCCGAGAGCGGCGTCGCCGCCGTCGGTCTGGGGCTCGGCGTGGGCCTGACCTGGCAGGAGGTGCCGCCCGGCGTCCGGCCCGCCGCCGACGAGGTCGGGCTCGCCGTGGTCGTCGTGCCGCTGGAGATCCCGTTCGCGGCCGTCATCCGCGAGGTGATGGGGGCGCTGGCCGAGCTCGAATATCAGGCGCAGATGCGCGCGTCGCGGGCTCAGCCGCGGATGACGCGCGCGGCCGTCGAGGGCGGAGCGGCCGCGATCGTCCGGGAGCTCGCCGTCGCGATCGACGGTGCGGCGGTGTGTTGCGACACGGCCGGGGCCGTCGTCGGCGCCTATCCGGGGCTCGTCGAGCCCGAACTGCTCGCCGAGGTCGCCGACGTCGCCGCGCACGTCGGCCGCGGGCCGATGTCGGTGGTCTCGGCGACGTCGACGGGTCGCACGGTGACGACGCAGACGATCCGCGTCGGACCCGCCCTGCACGGCCTGCTCGCCGTCGCGACGGCGGTGCCGCTCTCGGCGTCCGACCAGGTGCTGCTCGGCCACGCGAACTCGCTGCTCGCGCTGGGCTACGAGCGCCCGCGGCGGCTGACGGAGGCGACCGAACGCGTCGCCGCCATCTGCCTGCGACACGCGCTGGCCGGCGACGACGAGGCGATCGCCGAACTCGCCGACACCGCCGACGCCGGCGGGTTCGTGCGCGTGCTGGCCGTGGCCGACGGTGGAGCCGGGCGCGCGGGCGCGGGCGCGGTGCGGGACGCGCTGGCCGCGCGCCGGCGTCCGCTCGTGGCGATGGGCGACGGGTCGGTGCTCCTCGCAGTGCTGCCTGCGGACGTCGCCGCCGGCGTCGGCGCCGAGGTGGCGGACGCGTGCCCGAACGCGCATATCGGGCTCAGTGCTCCGCACGAGGTGGCGGCCGTGGGACGCGCCGCGGCGCAGGCCCGACTCGCCGCACGGACGGCGTCGCGAGGCGTCGCCCCCGAGGAGTTCGCGGCCGTCGCCACGCACGCCCTGCTCGCCGACCCGACGATCGCCGGCGCCCTGCGCGGCGTCGTCGCCCCGCTGACCTCGCACGACGCGGCCCGCGGCACCGATCTGGTCGGTGCGTTGCGCGCCTACCTCGACGCCAACGGCAACGCCGACCAGGCGGCCGTCGCCGTCGGCGTCCACCGGCACACGCTTCGCTCCCGCGTCGACCGCGCGGCGGGGATCCTCTGCGTCGACCTCGGCTCGGCGCTCGTGCGTGCCGAACTGCTGTTGGCGTTGCTGGCAGCGGACGGGGACTGAGCGGCGGCCTCGTTTGACAGGCCTCGGCGCCGCACGTGGGATGGAGGTCATGCGCGCGGTCACGATCACCGATCCCGGCGGCCCCGAGTCGCTGGTCCTCACCGACGTCGCCGACCCGGTGCCCGGCCCGGGCGAGGTCGTCATCGCGGTCGCGGCGGCCGGCGTCAACCGGGCCGACGTGCTGCAGCGGCGCGGCTTCTACGCCCCACCGCCGGGGGCGAGTCCGCTGCCGGGGCTCGAGGTCTCGGGCGTCGTCGACGAGGTGGGCGAGGGCGTCACCGCCTGGCGGGTCGGTGACGAGGTGTGCGCGGTGCTGGCCGGCGGCGGTTACGCCGAGCGCGTCGCGGTGCCCGCCGAGCAGGTCCTGCCCGTGCCGGACGGCGTCTCGCTCGTCGACGCGGCGGCGCTGCCCGAGGTGGCGTGCACCGTGGCGTCGAACCTCGACCTCGTCGCGGGCTGCCGGCCGGGGGAGACGCTGCTCGTGCACGGCGGTGCGTCGGGGATCGGCACGCACGCGATCCAGTGGGCCGTCGCGCGCGGCATGACGGTGCTGACCACCGTCGGCTCGGCCGAGAAGGCGCGCATCGTCACCGAGCTCGGCGCGACGCGCGCGATCCGCTACCGCGAGGAGGACTTCGCGGACGTCGTCGCCGATGTCACAGGTGGGCGCGGCGTCGACGTCGTCCTCGACATCATGGGCGCCAAGTATCTGCGGGGCAACGTCGCATCGCTGGCCGTCGGCGGCCGGCTCGTCGTCATCGGGCTGCAGGGCGGCGCACGCGCCGAACTCGACCTCGGTGCGCTGCTCGCCAAGCGCGCGACCGTCGTCGGCACGACGCTGCGCGCCCGCCCGGTGCACGGCCGCGGCGGCAAGGCCGAGATCGTCGCGCATGTCGTGGCGACGACGTGGCCGCTCGTCGCCGCCGGCCGGATCCGGCCCGTCGTCGACAGGACGTACCCGCTCGCCGACGCCGCGCAGGCGCACCGGCACCTCGACGGCGGCGAGGCCGTCGGCAAGACGCTGCTGATCCCGGGCGAGGTGTGATGACGATCGCGGCGAGCGATCTCGTGCTGTGGGCGGTCGTCGGGCTGGTGTTCGCGGCTGTGAACATGCGCTGGCTGCGGCTGGCCGCCGACGGCCCGGCGACGCCGCAGGCCCGCGTGTGGCTGCGCCGGCCGGTGAACCGCCGGCTGGCCGGCCTGGGGCTGACGCTGCTGCTCGGCGCCGCGCTGCTGGCGCTCGTGTTCGATCTGCGGGTCGGACCGATCACGGTGCTCGGGTTGCTCGTCGTGCTCGTCTGGCCGTGGGACAGCCCGCTCGTCGGGCTCGAGCGGCCGCTGCGTCCAGGCCGGCCCGCGCTGCCGACGTTCGTCGCGCTCATCGGCTTCGAGGCCGTCGCCGCGGGGCTGACCTTCGCGCCCGAACGGGCGGCCGTGCTCACCGCGTTCACGTTCCTCTTCGTCGACGCCGCCGTCGCCGTGACGGGTGGCGAGACGGCTCGCGCCCGGCTCGTCGTCGGCGTCCCGGGTGCGCCACGGGAACTCGGAGCGAGTGACGTCCGTATAACGGAAGGCGGGAATGCGGACGCGAGGCGGGGCGATGGGTGAGCGGAAGACGGACGGATTCGAGATCCGTCGGTGGGTGACGTCGTGCCGTGTGCCGGGCAGGTGGCCGGAACTCTCCGACACCGCGGCCGTCCTCATCGCCGCCGGATATCTCGGTGACGACGCGCGGGCCGTCGTCGTGGCGCGGGCTCGGCAGGGTTTGCCGCTGCCGCGCGTCGGCGGCTATGCGGCGTTGCGACGCGACTTCGCCGAGCTGCGGCTGGCCGAGCGGGAGGCGACCAAGACGGGATCGAAGCTCTTCGGCGGACTGCTTAACAATCGGATCATGACGCTGCGGCGACGCTGTGAGGGCGCCCGCGCCGACGTCGTGCACCGCCGGTCGGGATTCGCGACGAACGGCCGCGCGATCAAACGCGAACGCCGCGACGGCATCCACCTGGAGCAGGCGGATCGAGAGCGGTTGTTCGAGGGGCTGCTGTACACGCCGACGCCGAACCTCTCCGACGCGTCGATGGGGGAACGGCTGGCCGCGCGTGCCGCGGGACGTCTGACCAAGCCGTTGCAGACCCTCGCCCGCGGCGGCGACACCGTCGAGCGGGTGGCGAACTGGGTGTCCGACGTCGCCGGACGCGACGGGCGCGCCGCTGACGATCGCGGTGACAGCGTCTTCCGCGACGGCTACGAGACGCTGCTGTTCCTGGCCGGGGCCGTCACCGACGAGATCGTCGGCTCGGCGGCGTGGAACTCCGAGCACTTCGAGGTGCAGCGCGGGCAGATGGACCTCGCCTTCGAGCTCGCCGGAATCGCCACCGACGCCGTCTCGTTGCGGTCACTGCGCATCCAGCTCGACGGCGTCCTCTCCGGTGCTCCCGACGCCGATCCCGCGCACCTCGAGGTGCGCCGCCGCGAGGCCGAACTCCTCCCGGTGTGGCAGCAGCTCCTCGAACGGGTGGAGGCGCTGGGCGCCATCGCCGAGAACGTCCGGCGAGCCGACGCGGCGTTGTGGTCGGTGAATCGTGTCGGGGCCGCCGAGGGCGTCGACCCGCAGATCGACGCCCTCATCGGACGCGCCGGCCTGCGCGAGATGGGCACCGAGCAGGCCCGGCAGCTGGCCGACGACGTCCGGGCCGGCGAGGAGCGCATCCACACGTATCGGCGTGTCCGAGACGGGAACTTCACCGCGGTCGATATCCCGCAGACGGAGCGCTGACGGCTCGGCGTGGGGTCGCAATCGGCGAAACCTGTCGCTCAGCGAGTCGACGCGGAGATATACGCCGCGTCGACTCTCTGACAGACAGGTACCAGTCGGTATTCAATCGTCGAATCGGCCGGAGAGCCGTTCGACGCCGCGCAGCAGTCCGGAATGGTCGAGTCCGCCGTCGCCGTTGGCCCGCGCGGACGCCATGAGCTGGGCGACGACGGCGCCGAGCGGCGTCACGACCCCGGCCTCGCGGGCGGCGGCGGTGAGGATGCCGAGGTCCTTGTGGTGCAGCTCGATGCGGAATCCGGGGGTGAACTCGCGGTCGAGCATCTTCTGTGCCTTCTGGTTCAGCACGGCCGATCCGGCCAGGCCGCCGCCCAGGACCTCGACGGCCGCGGTGGTGTCGACGCCGTAGGCCTCCAGGAAGACGACGGCCTCGGCGAGCAACTGGATGTTGCCAGCGACGATGAGCTGGTTGGCGGCCTTGACGGTCTGGCCTGCGCCGCTCGGGCCGACGTGCACGATCGTCTTGCCGACGGCGTCGAGCACGGGTCGGGCGGCGGCGAAGTCGTCGTCGCTGCCGCCGACCATGATCGAGAGGGCGGCGTTGATCGCGCCGGCCTCGCCGCCGGAGACGGGGGCGTCGATCATGCGCAGGCCGCGGGCGACGGCGCGGGCGGCGAGGTCGGTGGTGACGTCGGGGCGGATGCTGGAGAAGTCGATGATGAGCGTCCCGGTCCGCGCAGAGTCGAAGACGCCGCCCTCGCCGGTGAGAACGGCGTCGACGTCGGGTGAGTCGGGCACCATGATCGCGACGACGTCGGCACCGGTGACGGCCTCGGCGATCGACCCGGCAGCTGTGCCGCCGGCCTCGATGAGGGCCGCGTCGCGTCCGGGGGAGCGGTTGAAGCCGATGACGTCATGCCCGGCGCGGGCGAGGTGGCAGGCCATGGGGTTGCCCATGATGCCGAGTCCGATGAAGGCGATGGTGCTCACGCGCTCTCCTTGAGGTTCATTCACCACGTGGTCCTGATCGCCGTCGATTGTCTAACACGCCACACGTGATCCGGACGTCGGCGGCGACGGCCGCCTGATGTCCGGGATCACCTTGGACTGGGTGACGTACGGCGATTCGTTCGCCAACCGCTTGGTGGCCGTTCGGAAGGCTCGGGGGCTGACGCAGGAGCGTCTGGCCGAACTCGCCGGGCTGCATCGCAATCAGATCTCGAATCTGGAGCGCAATCTCAACAGTCGTGGCGAGTCGCCGTCGGATCCGGCGTTGCAGACGGTCTATCGGATCGCGGCTGCCCTGGAGATCGAGCCGGTGTTGCTGATGCCGGATGCAGGCCGGCGGCCGGCGCGGAGGTCTACCGAGCAGGAGACCACCGCGGAACTGTCTCGGGTGACGGCGACGTTGACGGCCGTCATCGACCGGCGCGCCTCCGACGACTGACCGACGCGAAGAGCAGCAAGACTCGTAGGACATGAACAAGCCCCTGCCGCCGGCGTCGCCGATGGCAGGGGCTCGTGAGTGCGCCCGAAGGGATTCGAACCCCTAACCTCCTGATCCGTAGTCAGGTGCTCTATCCGTTGAGCTACGGGCGCATGCTTGTGAAATTATACCCGCCCCGAAGGACGTGGCGGAGGCGAGAGGATTTGAACCTCCGGTCCCGTTTTAGCGGGACAACTCATTAGCAGTGAGTCCCATTCGGCCGCTCTGGCACGCCTCCAGCGGAGTTCTGGTCGAACCGCCGGGAAGAAACGTTACACGATCGGCCCGACTACACAAAACTGCTGGTCACCGGCGTTAGGGTGAGCCCGTGACTCTTCGGCTGCGCCCCGACATCGCCTCTCTGCCCGCGTACGTTCCTGGCAAATCGCGCCCCGGTTCGGTCAAGCTCGCGAGCAACGAGACGACGCTCGGCCCGCTGCCCAGCGTCGCCGAGGCCATCGCCGACGCCGCGCGCGGCCTCAACCGCTACCCCGACAACGGCCAGATCGCCTTGACGGAGCTGCTGGCCGGCCGCCTCGGCGTCGGCGCCGACCAGGTGCAGGTCGGCAACGGTTCGGTGACGCTCTGCCAGAACCTCGTCACGGTGACCTGCACGCCCGGCGACGAGGTGCTGTTCGCGCAGCGCAGCTTCGAGGCGTACCCGATCGTCGCCCTCGCCGGCGGCGCGAAGCCGGTCACCGTGCCGCTGACCAGCTGGGCCGTGCACGATCTGCGGGCGATGGCCGGTGCGGTCACCGAGCGCACCCGGCTGATCTTCGTCTGCAACCCCAACAACCCGACGGGCACCGTCGTCACGCGGGACGCGCTGGAGGACTTCCTCGAGGCGGTCCCGTCGGACGTCGTCGTCGCCCTCGACGAGGCGTACATCGAGTACGTCCGGCCCAGTGACGCCGAGCGGATCGACGGCGTCGACCTCGTGCGCCGCCACCCGAACGTCGTCGTGCTGCGCACGTTCTCCAAGGCGTACGGTCTCGCCGGGCTGCGCGTCGGATACGCGATCGGCTCGCCGGAGATCATCGGCGCGCTGCGGCGTGTGCACGTCCCGTTCTCGGTGAACTCGCTGGCACAGGCCGCGGCCGTCGCCTGCCTGGCCCCCGACGCCGAGCCGGAGTTGCTGGCGCGCACGGACCGGATCGTCACCGAGCGGATCCGCGTCACGACGGCGCTGCGCGACCTCGGCTACACGGTGCCGGTGACGCAGACCAACTTCTACTGGCTCGACCTCGGCGACGGCGCCGCGCAGTTCGCCGCCGACGCGGCCGAGGCGGGCTTCATCGTCCGCCCGTTCGCCGGTTCCGGCGTGCGGATCACGGTCACCGATCCGGCCGAGAACGACCCGGTCGTCGCCTTCGCGTCGAACTGGCCGTCCTGACGCGTCGGCCGCGGCGAAGGCGGCCGGAATAGGGTGACGCCATGAGCTACCGCGAGCACACCTACAAGGCCCTGACCGTCGAGGTCGCCGACCACGTCGCCGAGGTGACGCTGGTCGGTCCGGGCAAGGGCAACGCGATGGGGCCGGACTTCTGGGCCGAGGTGCCGGTCGTCTTCGACGCCCTCGACGCCGACCCGGACGTCCGCGCCGTCGTGCTGACGGGTTCCGGCCGGCAGTTCACCTACGGCCTCGATCTGACGTCCTCGGGGCTGGCGCTCGGGCCGCTGTTCGTCGACGGCGGGCTCGCCAGGCCGCGCACCGACTTCCACGATCACATCCGGGCGATGCAGCGCGCGGCCGAGTCGATCGGCGGCTGCCGCAAGCCCGTCGTCGCGGCGGTGCACGGCTGGTGCATCGGCGGCGGCATCGACATCATCGCCGCCGCGGACGTCCGCTACGCCTCGGCCGATGCCAGGTTCTCGATCCGCGAGGTGAAGATCGCGATCGTCGCCGACATGGGCACGCTCGCCTATCTCCCGTCGATCATCGGGCAGGGTCACCTGCGGGAACTGCTGTTCACCGGACGCGACGTCGACGCCGCGCACGCCCGGCGGATCGGTCTGGTCAACGACGTCGCGGACGATCACGAAGGCGTGCTGGCTCTCGCGCGGGGTACGGCGGCGGAGATCGCCGCCAACCCGCCGCTGGCCGTCCAGGGCGCCAAGGCCGTCCTGGAGAACGCGCGGGCCGACGAGATCGCCGCCGCCAACCGCTATGTGGCGGCCTGGAATGCGGCGTTCCTCGCGAGCAAGGACCTCGGCGAGGCCATGGGCGCGGTGATGGAGAAGCGGACGGCCCGGTTCGCCGGGGAGTAGTCCTGCCCGATGCCGTTGTGACGTCGCTCGCCCCGGTGGACGGGCGGCGTCCGCAGGTCTACATTTAGATGCGTGCCTCATGCAACTAATTCGGGGACGATCGACTCCGCAAGCTCCGTCTCGGTGATCGCCGACTCCGTCTCGCGGGAGCGGTCCGTCGAGGAGATCGGCACCCACGTCACGACGCTGTCGCGGCTCCGGGACCGCCATCTGCACGCGGCCGCGGCCGTCGGCGGGGAGCAGGCCGCGCACCGGTGCCTCCTCGTCCTCGCGCGATGCGGTCCGATGCGCGCCCGCGATCTGGCCGGCGCCGTCTACACGGACCCGTCGACGGTCAGCCGGCACGTCTCGACGCTCGTTGCGGCGGGTCTGGTCGAACGTGCACCGGACCCGGAGGACGGCAGAGCCTCGGTACTCGTGCTCACGGCGGCCGGACGCGCCCGGGTCGAGGAGCTCAGGCACTCCCGGAACGGACGTTTCCACACCATCACCGCCGACTGGACCGACGACGAACTGACGCTGTTCGCCACCCTTCTCGGCCGTTTCGTCTCCTCCGCGGAGGAGCACGTCTCGACAAGCCCCGACTCCACTGGAAAGGACGGCCGATGACCGCCGCTTCCGCCGACGCGAAACCCGCGTCGCCGCTGTCCCACCGGCAGGTGCTCGCCATCCTCGGCGGCCTGCTCATGGGCATGTTCCTGGCCTCGCTCGATCAGACGATCGTCTCGACGGCCATCCGCACCATCGCCGACGACCTGCACGGCTACGACCTGCAGGCGTGGGTGACGACGGCATACCTCATCACCTCCACCATCGCGACGCCGCTGTACGGCAAGCTCTCCGACATCTTCGGCCGGCGTCCGTTCTATCTGCTGGCGATCGTCGTGTTCGTCGCCGGCTCGCTGCTCTGCGCCACGGCGACGTCGATGTACGAGCTCGCGGCCTACCGCGCGGTGCAGGGCATCGGCGCCGGCGGCCTGATGTCGCTCGCGCTGGCGATCATGGGCGACATCGTCGCGCCTCGTGAGCGTGCTCGTTACCAGGGCTACTTCATGGCCGTGTTCGGCACGTCCGCGGTGCTCGGCCCGGTGCTCGGCGGCCTCTTCGCCGAGCAGGCGGACATCTTCGGCGTCAGCGGCTGGCGGTGGGTGTTCCTCGTCAACGTGCCCGTCGGAGTCCTGGCACTGGCCGTCGTGTGGCGGCTGCTGCACATCAATCAGACGCTGAACAAGAACATCAAGGTCGACTGGTGGGGTGCGACGACGCTGACCCTCGGACTCGTGCCGCTGCTCATCGTCGCGGAGCAGGGCCGGACGTGGGGCTGGTCGAGCGCGATGTCGCTGACCTGCTACATCGTCGGCGCCGTCGGCGTCCTGGCATTCGTCGCCATCGAGAAGTGGATGGGCGAGTCCGCCATCATCCCGCTGCGCATCTTCGCCGATCGACAGTTCGCGCAGGGCATCGTCATCAGCGTGCTGGTCGGCGCCGTCATGTTCGGCGGCATCTCGATGCTGCCGCAGTACTTCCAGGTGGTCCGCGACGCGAGTCCGATGGGCTCCGGCCTGCTCATGTTGCCGATGGTGCTCGGCCTCATGCTCGGTTCGATGGTCGCCGGTCAGCTGATCTCGCGCACCGGCCGCTACCGACTGCATCCGATCGTCGGCACGGGAGTGGTCGCGGTGGCGACGTTCGTCATGCACTGGGTCTCGGCCGATACGAAGCTGTGGCAGGTCGAGCTCCTGGCCGCGTTCCTGGGCTTCGGGCTCGGCAACATCCTGCCGTCGGTGACGATGGCGCTGCAGAACATGCTGCCCGCCAAGGACATGGGCGTCTCGACGGCGTCGGCCACGTTCTTCCGGCAGATCGGCGGCACGCTCGGCGTCGCCATCTTCTTCTCGGTGTTGTTCTCGCTGGTCGGGCCCAACATCTCCGGCGAGTTCGACGCCGCGAAGGCGACACCCGAGTTCCAGCAGGCCGTCGTCGCGCACGCCGGCGACCCCGCGGTGAGCGGTCTGCTCAGCGGTGGACACGAGGGCGTGCTATCGGACACGTCGATCATCGCGACGCTTCCCGCCGAGATCGCGCACCCGATCAAGCAGGGCTTCGCGGAATCGATGGACGTCGTCTTCCTCTCGGTGTCCGTGATCGCGCTCATCGCGTTCCTCCTGACGCTGGTGTGGCGCGAGGTGCCGCTGAGATCGGCGTCGGGGCTCGATGAGCAGCGTGCCGCCGCCGAGGCGGGCGGGCCTGTCGTCTGATCCGGCGAAGACTGTTGCTGAGCGGGGCGGCGCGACGTATATCGTCGCGTCTCCCCGCTCGTTGACAGGTACCGGTCAGTACATTTCCGCGTCGGCGAAGGCGAGTTCGGCGTTGACGCCCGCAGCGGCCGAGATGCCGGATGCGGCCGCTCCGACGACCATTGCGGAGAGCTCGGCGACGTTGCCCGCGGCCCAGACGCCGTCCAGATCGGTCTTGCCGTTCATGCCGGTGGCGATGAACTCGCCCATCGGGTGCGCGGTGGTCGTGCCACCGAGTGCTCGGTAGAGGTCGGCGTTCGCGATGAATCGAGGTGCGACCACGAGAGCGTCGGCCTCGATCTCTCCCGTGTCGAGCACGACGGCGCACAGCCTGCCGTCCTCGACACGCAGCTCACAGGCCGGGCCGTCGACGACCTCGATGCCGCGCGCCGCGAATCGCGCGGACGTCGCCGGCTCGAACTCGTCGACCCCGTGCCGCACGACGACGACCCGGTCCGACAACTGACGGAACAGCAGCGCCTGGTGTTCGGTGGCCGGGCCCGTCGCGAGCACGGCGATCCGCTTGCCGCGCACCTCGTAGCCGTGGCAGTAGGGGCAGTGCAGCACGTCGCGTCCCCACTGCTCGGTGAGTCCCGGTACGTCCGGACGCTCGTCGCGCAACCCGGTCGCGAGCAGCAGCCGGCGCGCGGTGATCCGTTCGCCGCCGGCGAGGTCGAGCTCGAAGCCGCCGTCGACGCGTCGCACGCCGACCGCGGAGCCGTCGACGATCGTCGCGCCGTACCCGGTCGCCTCCCGCCGTCCCTCGGCCAGCAGGTCGAGCGGCGCGATGCCCTCTTGTCCGAGGACGTTGTGCGCGCCCTCCGCCGGTGCGTTGCGCGGATGGCCCGCGTCGATCACCGTCACCTTTCGCAACGAGCGGGCGAGTGCCACCGCCGCCGCGAGTCCCGCCGAACCTCCGCCTACCACCGCTACATCGATCATGGGGTCAGTGTCGTCGCCACCAGCCGTATTGGCAAGCAAGTTTGCCAATTCAGCAACTTGAGTGAGCCGGCAAGGCGATCGGCATAGCCCTGGACAGCTGCCATAGCCATGACCATGGCGGTTGTCCACCGCTATGACGTTCGGTCGGGCGTGGCACCATCGCCCGCATGGACGAGGACACCGAGCGCACGCTCGACGCCGTCGGCGGCCGGCTGCGTGCGACCCGGGAGGCGCGCGGACTGACGTTGCTCGCCGTCTCGGCGACGACCGGGATCTCGGTGAGCACGCTTTCGCGGCTCGAATCGGGCGGCCGTCGCGCCACGCTGGAGCTGGTGTTGCCGCTGGCGCGCTGCTACGGCGTGCCGCTGGACGAGTTGGTCGGGGCGCCGGAGATCGGTGATCCGCGCGTCCACGGCTGGCCGCTGACGCGCCCCGACGGCCAGATCATCCTGCCGCTCTCGCGCGGTGACGCCGGTGTCCGCGCCTACAAGCACGTCATCCCCGCCGGCGTGGCGCCGCCTCGGCAGCGGGTGCACGCCGGGCACGAGTGGCTCTACGTCGTCACCGGCAGGCTGCGGTTGCGGCTCGGCGACCGGGAGTTCGTCATCGAGGCCGGCGAGGCGGTCGAGTTCGACACCCGCACACCGCACGCCTTCGGCACGGACGCCGATCCGGCCGAGATCATCGGTCTGTTCTCACCGTCCGGGCAGCGGATGCACGTCGCCGACCTGCAGGAATGACGACGGCCCGCACCGGAACTCCGGGGCGGGCCGCCGTCTGAGGCTCAGTGGCCGGACGTCTTGAGACGCTCGATCGAGGCCTGCACCTCGGCCTCGGCCTCGGCGCGTCCGGCCCAGTCGGCCGCGTCGACGTGCTTGCCGGGCTCCAGGTCCTTGTAGTGGACGAAGAAGTGCTTGATCTCGTCGAGGACGCTCTGCGGCACGTGGGCGACGTCCTGGATGTGATCCCACCGGCTGTCACCGGCGGGGACGCACAGGACCTTGTCGTCGCCGCCCGCCTCGTCGACCATCTTGAACAGTCCGACGGGTCGCGCCTCGACGATGCATCCCGGGAAGACCGACTCGGTGAGCAGGACGAACGCGTCGAGCGGGTCGCCGTCCTCACCGAGGGTGCCCTCGAAGAAGCCGTAGTCGGCAGGGTAGGCCATCGAGGTCCACAGGTAGCGATCCAGACGCACCTTGCCGGTCTCGTGGTCGACCTCGTACTTGTTGCGCGATCCCTTCGGGATCTCGATGACGACGTCCAACTCCATGGGCTCCGCTCCTGATCGGTTCGTGCTGCTCGCGGTGATCGGCGTCAACGATACTGTGGTGGTCGCTGCGGCCCGAGCCGCATGACGAACCCGGCCCCGTGACGAACCCGGGCCCCATGACGAAAGCGAGCGCCCGTGCCCAGCCTCCGCTCCCGCCGCGCCCTCGTGGCGTCGATCGCCGCGGTGCTGGTGGTACTGGCGGCGGTCGCGATCGGCGTCGTGGCGCTGACCTGGGGCGATGACGACGCCGCTCCGGCGAGGCCGCGGCCCGCGCTCGTCACGCCGACGCCCGTCGTCAATCCCGTCGATCCGAACGCGCCCGCCCCCGCGGCCGCCGCGTTGACGACGCAGGTCGGCGCCGCCCTGGCCGATCCCGGTCTCGGCAAGCTCACCGGCGTCGTCACCGACGCCCGGACCGGCCAGGTCCTCTGGTCGTCCGATCCGACGGCGCCGCAGACGGCGGCGTCGGTGACCAAGCTGCTCGTGGCGTCGGCCGCGCTGCTGACGTTCGATCCGACGAGCCGGATCACGACGAACGTCGTCGAGGGCCCCGGCGGGCAGGTGATCCTCGTCGGCGCGGGCGATCCGACGCTGAGCGCCGCGGCGCCCGGCGAGAAGTCGTGGTTCACGGACGCCCCTCGCATCGCGGACCTCGCCCGGCAGCTGAAGGCGAACGGAGTGACGGCGACGTCGGTCGCCGTCGACACCTCCGCCTACACCGGCCCGACGTTCGTCTCCTCTTGGGAGCGCGCCGATATCGCCGCCGGCAACATCACCCCGATCGAGCCGGTCATGCTCGATTCCGGACGCACCAAACAGGAGAACTACGCCCCGCGCACCGACACCCCGGCCGCCGACGCCGCGGCGGCGCTGGCCAAGGAGCTCGGCGTCAAGACGTCCGGCAAGGCGACGGCGCCGCAGGGCGCGAAGGTACTGGCCGGCGTCCGTTCGGCGACGCTCTCGGTGCGGCTGCGCGACATGATGATCCACTCCGACAACGTCCTCGCGGAGACGCTGGCGATCGACCTCGCCAAGCAGATCGGCGCCGGCTCCAGCCATGCGGACGGCCTCGCCGCCATCCGAAAAGTGTTGGGGGACAAGGGGATCGACCTGTCGGGGGTCTCGCTCGCCGATGCCAGCGGGCTGTCGGAGAAGACGACGCTGCCGGCCAAGGTCCTCGACGATCTGCTCGTGGCGGCCTCGGGCGACGCCGAGCCGCGGCTGCGTCCGCTGCTCGACACGTTGCCGGTGGCGGCGGCGAGCGGGACGCTGGCCGACCGGTTCACCGGACCCAGCGGCGTCGCGGCGGGCTGGGCGCGCGCCAAGACCGGCACGCTCTCGGAGACGAACTCGCTGGCCGGGATCGTGCAGGACGTCGACGGCCGGGTGCTCGCGTTCGCACTGGTCACCAACGGGACGTCGGCGGACCGGGCGCGGCCGTCGCTCGACAACGTCGTCGCCCAGCTGCGTCGATGCGGCTGCCGATGAACGCGCACCGCGCCGGTGACGAGCACCGCGCCGACGAGCACCGCGCCGACGAGCGCGTCGACCCCCTGCGGCCCGGCGACCGCGTCGACTGGCGGTTCGCCGCGACCGTCGGCGCCCGGCTGGTGCCCGCCGGCCCGACGATGACCGAATACACCCGGCGTCAGGTGCGCGAGGAGCTGGCCGAATGCGCCCGCGCCGCCGAGGGACCCGTCCGGGAGACGACGCGGCTCGCCGACGGACTGCGCGTGCCGTCGGCGCGGATCGTCGACCGGCCGGCCTGGATCTCGGCCGCGACGACGTCCGTCGCGGCGATGCTCGGCTCCCCGCCCGACTCCGCCGGCGCGGCGCGGCCCGGTGACACCGGTCTGCTCGCCAAGACGTCCGGCGCGCAGACCGGGGCCGTGCTGGCCTTCCTCGCGACGGCGATCCTCGGCCAGTACGACCCGTTCAGTCCCGATCCCGAGACCGGTGAGAACGGTGTGCTGCTGCTCGTCGCGCCGAACATCGTGCACATCGAGCGTGCGCTGCGGCTGGTGCCGCGCGACTTCCGGATGTGGGTCTGCCTGCACGAGGTGACCCACCGCGTGCAGTTCTCGGCCAATCCCTGGCTCGCCGGATACATGACGGCGCAGGTCGACGCGCTGTCGGTGGACGCGGGGGAGTCGGTCGCCGAGCTCGTCACCCGCATCCGGCAGGGCATGACGCGCCCGCGCGAGCGGGGCGTCGTCGGCCTGATGCAGATGCTCCAGACGCCCGAGCAGTACGAGGCGATGCAACGGCTGCTCATGCTCGGCACGCTGCTTGAGGGGCACGCCGATCACGTCATGGATGCGGTCGGTCCGGACGTCGTCCCCACGGTCGCGACGATCCGCGCCGCCTTCGACAAGCGCCGCAAGTCTCCGAAGAGCCCGCTGGCGCGGATCGTCCGCGCCGCGATCGGGATGGACGCCAAGGCCGCCCAGTACGTGCGGGGCAAGGCGTTCGTCGACGAGGTCGTCGCCACCGTGGGCACCGAGCGGTTCAACACCGTGTGGACCGGCCCCGAGACGTTGCCGCTGCCGGACGAGATCGGCGAGCCGCGGCGTTGGATCGACCGGGTGTTGTGAGCGTCGACGGCCCCGCGGGCGGGCCGGGGTGCGCCTGGGCTGCGGGCCGGCCGGGTCCGGTACCGGCGGGACGGGCGTGACCTCCGGGCCCGCGCTCGCCGCGTTGCGGCGCGCCGTCGCCCGTGAGGTGCCCGAATCCGACGTGTGCGTCGGGCTCTCCGGCGGGCCCGATTCGCTGGCGCTGACGGCCGCGGCACTCGCCGCGGGCAGACGGGTGCTGGCCGTCGTCGTCGACCATCGGTTGCAGCCCGGTTCGGCGGCCGTCGCCGCGACCGCCGCCGAGCAGGCCCGCGGTCTCGGGGCCGACGCGCAGGTGGTCGCCGTCGAGGTCGGTAGCCGGGGCGGCCCGGAGGCCGCCGCTCGCGAGGCCCGGTACGCCGCGCTCGACGCCGCGCGGGCCGGCCGGCCGGTGCTGCTCGGCCACACTCTCGACGACCAGGCCGAGACGGTGCTGCTCAAGCTCGCCCACGGCGGCGGTGCGCGGGCGCTCGCGGGGATGCGCGCCCGCAACGGCCCGTGGCGGCGTCCGCTGCTCGGCGAGCGGCGGGCCACGACGCACGCCGCCTGCACCGAGCTCGGGTTGACGCCCTGGGCCGACCCGCACAACGACGACCCCCGCTACCTGCGCTCGAGGCTGCGCGCCGAGGTGATGCCGGCGCTGACGGCCGTGCTCGGCGACGCGGGCGTCGTCGCCCTCGCCCGGGCGGCCGTGGACGTCGCGGCCGATGTCGACGAACTCGACAGGCAGGCCGCCGAGCTCGCTCCGGAGCCTGGGCCGCTGCCGCCCGAGACGGCGTCGCTGCCGCAAGCTCTGCGTCGCCGGGTCGTCCGGGATTGGCTCGCCGACCTGCGCGGATCGCCACCGGGGGAGCGGCTCGTCCTCGCCGTCGACGCGCTGCTGCTCGGCGCCGCAGGCGAGGTCTGGGCAGGCGGCGACACGGCGGACCGGATCGTCGTCAGGGCGAGCCCGGACGGCCTGAGTGCCACGCGCCGCGCCCGCGGATTCACCTCAGCAGAGTGATCCCCAGCACGGCCTCGGCTCGGGCGACGGGGAGCCGCCTGCTGGAAGCGCGACATCGACAGGCTCCCCGACCTGGTGGTACCGCTCGGACGTCGGGTAGTCCGGGAACGTGTGCCAGACTTCTGGGTCGCTGTTGTCGGGGTAGACCTCGCGAGCGGTTATGCACACCCAGACGACGCTGTATTCCCCATCGGGGAGCGCCTGCGACACGAGATTGATCGAACTGCCCTGCGCGACAGCGTATTTTCGCGAGAAGACGTGATTCCCGGCGTCGTGCATTCCGCCGGGTGGCACTGCCGCTGCCTGGCAGTCCAGTTTGATCTGCGAGTTGTTCGTGACCTTGACCGTGACGACGTTGCCTGAAGCGGACGTCGTACCCGAGACGTCACCCGGTGCGGCGGTCGCCGGTCCGGCTGAAACGACGAGCGGAGCGGCGATTGCAGCGGCGACAAAGATCCGGCTGAAGATCCGGTTTTGCATGAGCACATCCCTGGTTAGAGAACTATGAGAGGTGCAGGAGGCTATCAGTGATAGCTGAATCACGACGAGTAAACAGGAAAAAGTGGTCGCCTGGGCGCGCGTCTGGACACATCCGGGTCCGCCCTCCTCCCCAGCCGTGCTACTCGCCGGTCATAATGAACGGCGTGAGCGAAGCGGCCCGTCGCTACGGTGACGACATCGAGACGATCCTCATCACTGAGGAAGAGATTCAAGCGAAGATCGGTGAGCTCGCGAAGTCCGTCGGCGAGCGTTACGCCGACGCACCGGACGACCTCCTGCTCGTGGGGGTGCTCAAGGGCGCGATCATGTTCATGACGGACTTCGCCCGGGCGCTGCCCATCCCGTGCCAGATGGAGTTCATGGCGGTGAGCTCCTACGGGAGTGCGACGTCCAGCTCCGGGGTGGTGCGGATCCTCAAGGACCTCGACCGCGACATCGCGGGCCGGGACGTCGTCATCGTCGAGGACATCATCGATTCGGGGCTGACGCTCAGCTGGCTGTTGCGCAACCTCGCCAGCCGCAATCCGCGTTCGCTCGAGGTGTGCGCGCTGCTGCGCAAGCCGGACGCCGTCCGCAACGATCTCAACGTCGCCGACGTCGGCTTCGAGATCCCCAACGACTTCGTCGTCGGCTACGGGCTCGACTACGCCGAGCGCTACCGCGACCTGCCGTTCATCGGCAGACTCGACCCGAAGGTGTACGCGTGAGCGCTCTCGACACGGCGCGCGCGGTCCAGCAGGGGTCGACGACCCCCGAGGCCGTGGTGCGCGCCGCGTTGGGACGGATCGACGCCCGTGACGGCGATGTCGGGGCCTTCCTCGCCGTGCGCACCGAGCGTGCCCTCGACGAGGCGCGCCGGATGGGGACCCGCACCGACCTGCGGAAACTGCCGCTCGCCGGGGTTCCGGTCGCCGTCAAGGACAATCTCGCCGTCGCAGGCGAGGTGCTCACCCGCGGTTCGCAGGCGGCGTCGCGCGCCAGGCAGTTGGCCGACCACGAGGTCGTCCGCCGGCTGCGCGGCGCCGGCGCGATCGTCGTCGGCACGACGCGCGTGCCGGAGCTCTGCCTGTGGGCGACCGCCGACGACGCGGACGTCGTCACCCGCAATCCGTGGAATCTCGAGCGCACGGCGGGCGGATCGTCCGCCGGGTCGGCGGCGGCCGTCGCGAGCGGGCAGGTCGATGTGGCCGTCGGCAACGACGGCCTCGGTTCCATCCGCATCCCGGCCGCGAACTGCGGTCTCTTCGGCATCAAGCCGGGGCCGGGCGTCGTTCCGCAACAGGACGGCGGCGGCTGGTCGGAGATGGCCGAGAACGGCCCGCTCACCACGACCGTCGCCGACGCCGGGCTGCTGCTCGCGGTGATGGCCGAGCGCCCCGAGTTCGCGACGGCCGCGACGTCGGCGGATCCCGGACGGCTCACGATCGCGGTCGCCGCCGACCCGGCCGCTCCTTTCGGACGTGTCGACCCCCACTGGCTAGGCGCCCTCGACTCCTTCTCCGCGTTGCTCGCCGCCGCCGGGCACCGCGTCCCCCGCGCGAAGCTGCCGTACCCGGCGAACCCGTTGCCCGCCTTCTATCGCTGGGTGAGCGGCGCCGCGGGTGACGCCGACGACCTCATCGCCGCCGGCGGTGACGCCTCGCGGTTCCAGCGACGCACCAGGATCCACGTCGCGGCCGGACGCCGCGTGCGGGCCGCCGGGCTGGTCAAGGCCGAGCAGGTCGAGCAGCTGACCGCGCGCGTCGAGCGGTATTTCGACCGGACGGCCGGCGGCGTCGACGTCGTCGCGACGCCGGCGCTCGCCAAGTCGCCGATCGCCGCCAAGCGCTGGAGTTCGGCGAGCTGGCCGGCCAACGTGCTCGCGAACACCGATTACGCCCCCTTCGGGGCGTTGGCGAATATCATCCGCTGGCCGGCGATGAGCGTCCCGGCCGGCGTCCACCCCGGCAGCCGGACGCCGCTGGCCGTGCAGTTCATGGCGCGGCCCGGAAGCGAGGAACTGCTGTTGCGGCTGGCCGCGCAGATCGAGTCGCTGCGGCCGTGGCAGCGGCAGGCGCCCGGATACGAGGTCTGAAGTCTTCGGATTCGGTGCCGCCGGCCGGGAACGGTCGGACGGGGTCGCGCGTTGAGCCACGGGTAGCCTGATCACCACACCGCACGATCGAAGGGACGGGCCGGATGCGGCCCAGGTAATGAATCGAAAGAGCGTCATTCGTAACGTCGCGATCGTTCTGGTCGTCATCGGGATCATCTGGGCGTGGACGGTGTTCACCGACGAGAACCGCGGGTACACACCCGTGGACACGTCCGTCGCCGTGCAGCAGTTGGAGGGCAAGACCAACGTCAAGGAGGTCCAGTTCGACGACCGTGAGCAGCGGCTGCGGATCGAGCTGAACAACGGCGACGCCACGGGTGGTGCGACGAAGATCTCGACGCAGTTCCCGGCGCGCGGTGCCGACGTGATCTTCAAGGCGGTGCAGGACTCCGGCGCCAAGTACCAGACGAACGTCACACAGGAGTCCATCTGGACTCAGATGATCATCTTCGCGCTGCCGCTCATCCTGCTGCTCGGTCTCGGCATGTTCTTCATGAGCCGGATGCAGGGCGGTGGCCGCGGCGGCGTCATGGGCTTCGGCAAGTCCCGTGCTCGGCAGCTCTCCAAGGACATGCCCAAGACGACGTTCGCCGACGTCGCGGGCGCCGACGAGGCCGTCGAAGAGCTGTACGAGATCAAGGACTTCCTGCAGAACCCGGCGCGCTACCAGCAGCTCGGCGCGAAGATCCCCAAGGGCGTGCTGCTGTTCGGCCCGCCCGGAACGGGTAAGACGCTGCTGGCGCGCGCCGTCGCGGGCGAGGCCGAGGTGCCGTTCTTCACGATCTCCGGTTCGGATTTCGTCGAGATGTTCGTCGGCGTCGGTGCCAGCCGCGTCCGCGATCTCTTCGAGCAGGCCAAGAACAACAGCCCGTGCATCATCTTCGTCGACGAGATCGACGCCGTCGGCCGGCAGCGCGGAGCGGGTCTCGGCGGCGGTCACGACGAGCGCGAGCAGACGCTCAACCAGCTGCTCGTCGAGATGGACGGCTTCGGCGACCGCTCCGGAATCATCATCATCGCGGCCACCAACCGGCCCGACATCCTCGATCCGGCGCTGCTGCGCCCGGGGCGTTTCGACCGGCAGATCCCTGTCGGCAACCCGGACATGAAGGGGCGCCGCGCGGTTCTCGAGGTGCACAGCAAGGGCAAGCCGATGGCGCCGGACGTCAACCTCGACGGCCTCGCCAAGCGCACGCCCGGCATGTCCGGCGCCGACCTGGCGAACGTCGTCAACGAGGCGGCGCTGCTGACGGCCCGCGAGCACGGCACCGTCATCACCGAGCCTGCGCTCGAGGAGGCGGTCGACCGCGTCATCGGCGGGCCGCGGCGCAAGGGTCGCGTCATCAGCGAGCAGGAACGCAAGATCGTCGCCTACCACGAGAGCGGGCACACGCTCGCGGCCTGGGCGATGCCGGATCTCGACCCCATATACAAGGTCACGATCCTCGCGCGCGGCCGGACGGGCGGTCACGCCCTCGCCGTGCCCGAGCAGGACAAGGACCTCATGACGCGCTCGGAGATGGTCGCGCGGCTCGTCATGGCGATGGGTGGACGCGCGGCGGAGGAGCTGGTCTTCCGCGAGCCGACCACCGGTGCGTCCAGCGACATCGAGCAGGCGACGAAGATCGCTCGCGCGATGGTCATGGAGTACGGCATGAGCGCGCGCATCGGCGCCGTGCACTACGGCGAGGACGGTGGCGATCCGTTCCTCGGCCGGTCGATGGGACGCGCGTCGGAGTTCTCTCCGGGTGTGCAGTCGGAGATCGACGGTGAGGTGCGACGTCTCATCGAGGCCGCGCACACCGAGGCGTGGGCGATCCTCAACCACTACCGCGACACGCTCGACGTCCTCGCGTCGCAGCTCCTCGAGCACGAGACGCTCGGCCGCAAGGACCTGGAGCGGATCCTCGACGAGGTCGGCAAGCGGCCGCGGATCACGACCTTCGACGAGTTCGGCGACCGTACGCCGAGCGACAAGCCGCCGGTGAAGACGCCGGGCGAGATGGCCATCGAGCGCGGCGAGCCGTGGCCGCCGCCGCAGCCGGTGCCGCTGTGGAAGACGCGGCAGCCCGAACCCGTCGGCGCCCCCGCGCCGGGGTACGGCCAGGGCGCGCCGAACGGGCCCGGTGCGCCGGGCTACGGCCGGCAGCCGGGTCCGGACTACGGTGCGCCCGCCGGGTGGACGGCGCCGGGTTGGCCCGCCCAAGGTCAGGGCCCCGGCCAGATGCCCGGCCCGCAGGGACCGGCTCCCCAGGGACCCGGCCCGTACGGTCCGGGCGGCTGGAACGCGCCGGGCTACGGCCCGCCGCCGGGCCGGCCCGCACCGGGGCAGGCGGGGCAGCCCACGCAGGGGCATCCCGGCCCGGGCGGACGGCATTCGACGGGGCAGATCCCCGTCCAGCAGCCGTACGGTCAGTGGCAGAACGGACGCCCGCAGCCGCAGCCCGAGCAGCCGGACGACCGGACCGGTGACGTCGTCGTCGCCGCGATCGACGACGCGGGTGACGTGCCGTCCGACGCCGATCGGCGCTTCGCCGAGGGGCAGACGGATCCGGGCCTGCGAGCCCGGAACGACGACCGGCGCGACGAGGACGAGAACGGGAAGGACCGATGACGGCGCGACACAGCAGCGTCTCGAGTGCGGTCGGCGGACGCACGTTCGACGCGGCGCGCGTCGAGGCGGCCGTCCGCGAGCTGCTCATCGGCATCGGGGAGGACCCGGACCGCGAGGGCCTCAAGGACACGCCCTCGCGGGTCGCCCGCTCGTACGCGGAGGTCTTCGCGGGGCTGCACACCGATCCGGACGACGTGCTGTCGACGACGTTCGACGAGCAGCACAGCGAGCTCATCCTCGTCCGCGACATCCCGATGTATTCGATGTGCGAGCACCATCTCGTCTCCTTCAGCGGCGTGGCGCACGTCGGCTACATCCCGGGCGTCTCCGGCCGGGTGACGGGGCTCTCGAAGCTGGCGCGGCTCGTCGACCTGTACGCCAAGCGGCCGCAGGTGCAGGAGCGGCTGACCAGCCAGGTCGCCGATGCGATCGTGCGCAGGCTCGATCCGCGGGGCGTCATCGTGGTCATCGAGGCCGAGCACCTGTGCATGGCGATGCGCGGCATCCGCAAACCGGGCGCCACGACCACGACGTCGGCGGTGCGCGGGCTCTTCCGCAGCAGTGCGGCGTCGCGCGCCGAGGCCCTCGATCTGATCCGCAAGGTCTGAGCGCGGTGCCGGGGGCACTGCCGAGGCCGTGGGCGCCGGCGGGACAGACGCCCGCCGCGGCACGGACACTCGTCATGGGCGTCGTCAACGTGACGAGTGATTCGTTCTCCGACGGCGGCCTCTTCCTCGCGCCGGAGCGCGCCGTCGCCCACGGGCTGCAACTGCGCGCGGCGGGCGCGGACGTCGTCGACGTCGGCGGCGAGTCGACGCGTCCGGGTGCGACGCGCGTCGACCCCGCCGTCGAGATCGACAGGGTGCGGCCCGTCGTCGCCGAACTCGCGGCGCGGGGGCTGACGGTGAGCGTCGACACCATGCGCGCCGAGGTCGCCGAGGCCGCGCTCGACGCCGGGGCCGCGATCGTCAACGACGTCTCCGGCGGACGCGCGGACCCGGACATGGCGGGCGTCGTCGCCAGGCGCGGCGTGCCGTGGATCCTCATGCACTGGCGCGCCGCCGGTGGTTTCCGGCACCGCGCCGACGCCTCCGTCGGCTACCGGGACGTCGTCGCGGAGGTGAGCGGGGAACTGCTCGCGCAGGTCGACGCGGCGATCGGTGCCGGCGTCGATCCGGAGCTGCTCGTGCTCGATCCGGGGCTCGGCTTCGCCAAGTCCGCCGCGCACAACTGGGCGCTGCTGCATGAGCTCGCGTCGTTCGTCGCACTCGGCTATCCGGTGCTGGTCGGCGCCTCGCGCAAGCGTTTCCTGGGCGAACTGCTCGCCGGCGACGACGGCCCGCGGGACCCGGACGGCCGGGAGATCGCCACGGCCGTCATCTCCGCACTGGCCGCCGAGCGCGGCGCGTGGGGGGTGCGGGTGCACGACGTCGCCGCGAGCCGGGACGCGATCGCCGTCGCCACGGCGTGGGACGTCGGGGGAGAACGTCAGGGGGCGCCGTCATGACCGACCGGATCGAGCTGCGCGGGTTGCGGGTGCGCGGCCACCACGGGGTGTTCGAGCACGAGCGGCGCGACGGCCAGGACTTCGTCGTCGACGTCGTCGTCTGGGCGGATCTCTCCCGGGCCGCGGCCTCCGACGACCTGGCCGACACCCTCGACTACGGGGCGATCGCGCAGCTCGCGGCCGGCGTCGTCGCCGGGCCGCCGCGGGATCTCATCGAGACCGTCGGCGGGGAGATCGCCGACGCGATCATGGCCGACGCACGCGTGCTCGCCGCCGAGGTGACCGTCCACAAGCCGAGCGCGCCGATCCCGCTCGACTTCGCGGACGTCGCCGTCGTGACGCGGCGTTCGCGGAAGGTGCGGCGCGGATGAGCCGTGCCGTGTTGTCGATCGGCGCCAACCTCGGCGATCGGCTGGCCACGCTGCGGTCGGTGGTCGCCGAGCTGTCGCCGATCGCGGTCTCCGGCGTCTACGAGACGGCGCCGTGGGGACCCGTGCCGCAGGACGACTACCTCAACGCGATCGTCGTCGTCGACGACCCGGCCGTCGACGCGCACGGCTGGCTGCACGTCGGGCAACGGCTGGAGGCCGCCGCGGGACGGGTGCGGGACGTCCGCTGGGGTCCGCGGACGCTCGATGTCGACGTCGTCGCGGTCGGTGACCCCGCGCCGGTGGTCTCGGACGATCCGGTGCTGACGCTGCCGCATCCGCGGGCGGCGCAGCGCGCGTTCGTCCTCGTGCCGTGGCTCGACGCCGATCCGGCGGCGATCCTGGACGGCGTTCCCGTCGCCGACCGTCTCGCCGCGTTGCCGGCGGCCGAGATCTCCGGCGTCCGGCGTCGAGCGGAGACGCTGCGGTGACGCGGCCGCAGCGGGGCGGCAGGCGTCCCGGCGACGGTGGGCTCGGTCCGACGCGTGTGCGCGACCTCCTGCTCATCGCGCTGGTGACCGGCGTCGTCGTCTATCCGCTGGTGCGTGTCGGCTACGGCTCGCTGCCGCCGCTGCCCGCGCTCGCGAGCCTGACGTTCTACGTGCTGGCCATCGCCGAGGCCGTCATGGCCTTCGTCATCCGCGGCCGGATCGAGCGCCGCGAGATCGGCTACACCACCCTGCATCCGATCACCGTGGCCCGTGTGGTGGCGCTGGCCAAGGCGTCGGCCGTTCTCGGGGCGCTCGCGGTGGGCGTCTGGAGCGGCATCGGCCTGCACCTGCTGCTCAACACACAGCTCACGGCCGCGCACACCGACAGCCCGACGGTCGTCGGCGGGCTCATCGGGGGCGTCGTGCTCGCCGCGGCGGCACTGTGGCTGGAGCGCTGCTGTCGCACTCCGGACGACCCCGACCTCGACACGCCCGACGTCGACGGGGCGTACTGAGACGTCGACGCGCGTGGTTCCGGAGCCGACGCGAAGCGTCGTGCGGCGCCTTCCCCGCGTCGTCGACGGTCCGATCGTGTGACGCGCCGCGCGGGTCCTCCGCAAAGACGGGCGAGTCCGGCTCGGCCCGGCCGGGTAGCGGTTCGGCCGATCGGCGGAGCGGTATCTTCACAATCATGACCTCAGCCAGGCCTGCCGATGGCTCTACCGCCGGCGCGGCCGGTGGCTCGAACGCCGCTGCCGCCGGTGGCCCGTTCCCTGCCGCCGCGCCGGGCTCGGCCGCCTCCTCGGGCGACCCGAGCCCCGCTTCGAGCAGCCACCGCCGGGCGCCCACGGGAGCCGCGGGCTGGTTGCTGGCCCTGCTGCTCGTGCTGGCCGTCGCGGCCACCGCGGCCATGGTGTTCACCGAGAACACGGTCGTCGCGCGGGCGGGGATCGTCGCCGCCCTGTGGTCGGCGTTCATCGCCGCCTTCCTCGTCACCAAGTACCGCAGGCAGGCCGCCGTGCAGGAGGCTCGGGCCAACGACCTGCAGCTGGTCTACGAACTGCAACTGGAGCGGGAGATCTCCGCGCGCCGTGAGTACGAGCTCGGCGTCGAGGCGGACGTCCGCCGCGAGGTCGCGGCCGAGGCCGGCGACGATCTCGCCGCGCTGCGTGCGGAGCTCGCCGCGTTGCGCGCGAGCTTGGAGAGCCTGACCGGTGAGGACCTGAGCAGTCGCTACGAGGCGATCTCGACGCCGCCTCCGCCGCCCGTGCTCGCCGCGCCGCGGGGACTCGTCGAGGACGGCGCCGTCGCCGATCGTGAGTTCGCGTCGACGCCCGCACCGGCGTCCGGACTGCATGCCGCGGATGTCGAGACGACGACGCAGATGGCCGCGATCGTCGACGACGAACAGCCGGTCACCGCCGAGGTCGAGCCCGAGCCGGGCGACGCCGCGCGGGGACGCGATGCGGTGCGCGAGGCCAAGTCCCGCGAGAAGAAGGGGCGGGCCGCTCGCCGCAAGGGACGCGTGACGCCGCCGCCGGGCGCGGAGGAAGTCACCGATCCGGCCTTGCCGCTGCAGGGTCCGCCGGTCGCCGCCGGATCGGCCGGCAACGGGTCGGCTGCCGCAAAGGCCGTCGTCGGATCGGCCGGCGGCCCGGCTGTCGTGCCGTCGCCGCCGCCCGCGCCGGTTGTCGCGGACGCCCCGCGCCCCGCTTCCGTTCCGGCCGCCGCGCCGGAGGTGACGGCCGTGCTGCCGGTGGCCGGCGAGGTGCCGCCGACCGCGGTCTCCGTGACCGCCCCGGTCGTCGAGGCCCCCGCCGGTGACGCTCCGGCGCCCCGGATTCCCGAGCCCGCCGCCGCGCCGGTGAACGCCCGCTCGGCCGACGCTTCCGATCCGGTGGCCCCCGCGTCCGAGCCCGCCGCTGAGCAGCCGCCGACGCCGGTGGTACCGCAGCCCACGACGCGCCCGACGGCCGAGCGCCCGACGGCCGAGCGCCCGACCGCCGAGCGCCCGACGGCCGAGCGGTCGACCGGTGAGCGGTCGACGGGTGGACGACCGCCGGCCGAGCGCCCGGCCGGCGAGCATCGGGCGGCCGAACAGGCCGCAGCCGAGGCGGAGCATCGCCATCGGCGCCGGGCCGACGGACGTCCGCGGCCGTGGATGTGGCCCGATCGTTCCGCCGACCGGTCGGCGCCCGGCCGTCCGCCGGCGGCTCAGGCCGCGCCCGGCCGGCCGCCCGTCGGCCGCATCCCGGCCGAGCAGCCGCGTGCCGGTCGTGTCCCGACCGAGCCGGCTCCCGCCGCCCGCGCCGAGCAGCCGCCCGTCGGCCGACGGTCGTCGGAGCGCCGCGCCGCGGAGCAGCGCTCGCCCGAGCAGCGGAATCCCGAACGTCCCGCCGCCGAACAGCGGACCGGGGCGCATGCGTCCGGCCGCTCGGTCCGGGATCTGCTCGCCGCGACCAACCAGGTGCCGAACCTCGAGGAGACCGCGACGGGCGCTCGCCGCCACCGGAACTGAGGCTCTCGGCACCACGGCTGCAAGGACGACGGCGTCGTCTCTCCGCGTTCTCGAAAACCCCGTATGGCGGCATATGCGACGCGTAGACTTCGGGCGGGGTCGGGGGGGATGCGTGTGGACGATGAGGGGCGGTCGCTGGATCGGCGCCGTTCTCGGGCCGAGTCGGGGAACTGCGAGTGGTACTACCACGACGTGTTTCGGCAGACGAGGGCCGAGCTGGAGGCCGAGCGCCATCCGAGCTTTCCGGACGATGGCGAACCGTGGGAATACGCGGCGCTGGAGCACATGGATGCGCTCATCGAAGCGGCGGAATCGCACGGCGGGCTCGGCGAGAATCAGTACGACGCCCCGGTGGGCCGGGATCTGGCCGAGCGTCCGTTGCCATGGCTCGGGGAGCTGAAGGCTCGCGACGTCCATCGGAGGAACGAGGGAGGGGCGCGTCAGTATCGCCTGTACTTCGCCGAGCCGCAGATCGACCGCGCTCTGCTGGCGGCTCACCTCGGGCACAAGAGTCACCGTGAGATGACCGAATCGGTCGGCGGGTCCGGGCGTCCGCGCTCGTCCGCGGCACAGACGAAGGCGATGCGGGTCGCAGCGGGCAATACCAAGCGATGGTGTCGCGACAGGGGCGTCGAGTACCGGATCCAGCAGGCCTAGGCAATGTCTAGGTGTTGCGCACTGTGCCACAATCATCGGTGGGAGGTGCGGTGATGGTGATGTCACTTCGGCGTTTCGCGGCCCGGCGCTCGTCACGTCGCGAGATGGTCTTCAAGCGGGAGATGGTGCAGGCGCGGATCGCGGCCGGCCTCACTCAGGCGCAGGTGGCAGAGCGCCTCGGAGTGAACCGATCGACGATCTGGCGTCTCGAACGACTCGACAGCGATCCGCGATCGTCGGACGTCCGTGAATATCTGGCGACCTGCGAAGCGGCGGTCGAATCGCGAGTCGTCACGACCGACGAGCTTCGACGCGAACGTGCGGAGCATGACGCCGCCGAAGCCCGATCGCGGCAATGGAGGTTCCGATATCTCCTCGGCGATGACGACGATGAGATCGGCCATCCGTCGACTCAGGTGCGAATGCGATGAATCTGGTGGAGCGGATCGAATCCTCCGGTGTGAGGTGGCATGAGCGATCGGTGGTCCGTCACAGGCCGGACTCGGTGGATCCGCCGTGGCGTATCGAGGGTCGCTCGAGTGATCCGGACGATGAGGGGCTGACCATCAGGATCGCGACCGTCGTCGAGGGTCCGACGGCGAGTCGTCCGCAGGTCGTGTTGTCGGTTCGCGGCGATCTCGTGATCGAGATCGCGAACATGACCGCCCGGTTCGACTGCGAGTGTCGTTTCCGGCTCTCAGAGGGTGTTCCGGTGCCGACCCGCGACGACCGACAGGCATTCCTGATGGATACGGCGATCGACTACCTGCTCGGGTACCTGCGCGGGGCGCTCGCCGACGCGGCGCGTTCGGTCGGATTGTCGGCGCCGATGATTCCGCCGCATGAGACCGCGCGGGTCAAGGAGCTGGCCGCAGCCGAGGCGTGACGCGGTGTGTCCCGCTCCGGAACTGAGGCGCCCGGGCGCCCACACTCGAACACCGCCTGCTGTCGTTCTGCTCACACCGCGTGGTCGTTCCGGCCCGCGGCGACCTACCCTGGGGCGTTGTCGACGTGGGGAATCGCGCTTCGGGTGCGCTCCGGCGGCGTCGAGCCCTGACGTCCGGTACCTGCCTGGCAGGACTGGAACCGACCCCGGGAGGACCGCGTGCCGCTGCCGCATGACGCCTTCGACGGTCGGATCGTCTCGCCCGGCGCGCCGGCGCGGCTCGTCGTCGGGCTCGTGTCCGCCGGACGCGTCGGAACGGCCGTGGCCGAGGCGCTCGCGCATGCGGGACATATCGTCGGCACGGCCGTCGCGCCCTCTGCGGCGTCGAAAGCCCGTGTGGCGCAGCGGCTTCCAGACACCGTGGTGGCAGATCTCGACACCGTCGCCCGCAGCAGCGAACTGCTCGTGCTCGCCGTGCCGGACACCGAACTGCCCGGTGTCGTCGCGCGGCTGGCCGCTTCGCTGCGCCCGCGCGCCATCGTCATGCACACCGCCGGCGCGTCCGGCATCGGCGTCCTGGCGCCGCTCGTCGACGCCCTGCCGCTGGCCGTCCACCCGGCGATGACGTTCCTCGGCGGCCCGGCCGACACCGATCGGCTCGCCGGCACCTGCTTCGCGGTGACGGCCGCCGACGAGATCGGTGCGGCCGTCGGCCAGGCCCTCGTCCTGGAGATGGGCGGCCAGCCGGTGGTCGTCGCGGAGAAGGACCGCGTGCTCTATCACGCGGCGCTGGCGCACGGCAGCAATCATCTGGTCGCGCTCGTCTCGGACGCTCTCGACGTGCTTCGTTCCGTACTCGGGGAGGACGCGTCGGCCGCCCCGCGCGTCCTCGGCCCGATCCTCGAGGCGACGCTCTCGGGCGTCCTCGAGATCGGTCCCGCCGCGCTCACGGGTCCCGTCGCCCGCGGCGACGCCGTCGCCGTCGCCCGCCATCTCGAGGCGCTGACCGGCCTCGATCCCGCGATCGCCGCCGGCTACCGGGCCCTGGCCCGCCGTGCCGCCGCCCGGACCAGGGCTCCGCGGGAACTGGTCGATCTTCTCGCCGAGGCCGGGTCACCGCCCGCGCGATCCGGCGACGCCCTCGGTCCCGACAACAACGAGGAGAACGTATGACGATCGTCCCCGCCGCCACCAAGCCCTACACACCGGGCGCCCTGACGATCCACACGGACCCCGCGCAGCTCACCCGCGTGACGACGGTGTTGCGAAAGACGGGCCGTGTCGTCGCGCTGGTCCCGACGATGGGCGCGTTGCACTCCGGACACCTGGAGCTGGTGCGCCAGGCGAAGCTGCGCGGCGCCGTGGTCGTGGCGTCGATCTTCGTCAACCCGCTGCAGTTCGGCGCGGGCGAGGATCTCGACCGCTACCCGCGGACGATGGAGTCCGATTGCCGCATGCTCGACGAACTCGGCGTCGAACTCGTCTTCGCGCCGACCGTCGCCGCGATGTACCCGCACGGGCAGCGGACGACCGTCCACCCCGGGCCGGCGGGCGACGGGTTGGAGTGCGCGCAGCGTCCGGGCCATTTCGCCGGGATGCTGACGGTGGTGGCCAAGCTGTTCGGGATCGTCCGGCCCGACGTCGCCTACTTCGGCGAGAAGGACTACCAGCAGCTCGTCCTCGTGCGGCAGATGGCGCGTGATCTCGACCTCGGGGTCAAGGTCGTCGGGGTGCCGACGGTCCGCGAGTCCGATGGGCTCGCCCTCAGCTCCCGCAACCGCTACCTCGATCCCGAGCAGCGCGAAGCCGCGACCGCCCTGTCTGCGGCGCTCGTCGCGGGCGCCTACGCCGCGGCCGGCGGCGTCGACGCGATCCTCGCGACGGCCCGCGCGGTGCTCGCCGAGCGGCCCGAGATCGTGGTCGACTACCTGGAGGTGCGCTCGCCGGAACTCGGTGACCCGCCGAGTCACGGCGACGGCCGGCTGCTCGTCGCCGCCCGCTTCGGCAGCACCCGCCTGCTCGACAATGTCGGCGTCGCCATCGGCACCGGCTTCCTTCACCGCGACGCCGCCCCGGCGGCGAGCACCCGACCGGAGGACGCGTCATGTTCCGCACGATGATGACCGGCAAGATCCACCGCGCCACGGTCACCCAGGCCGACCTGAACTACGTCGGTTCGGTGACGATCGACGCCGACCTGCTCGACGCCGCGAACATGCTGGAAGGCGAGCAGGTGACGATCGTCGACATCGACAACGGCGCCCGGTTGGAGACGTACGCCATCGCCGGGGAGCGGGGCAGCGGAGTCGTCGGGATCAACGGCGCCGCCGCGCACCTCGTGCATCCCGGTGACCTCGTCATCGTCATCGCGTACGGGATCCTCAGCGAGGCCGAGCTCGCCGAGTACTCGCCGGCCGTCGTCTTCGTCGACGCCGACAACCGGATCGTGACGCGCGGCGTCGACCCGGCCGACGTGCCCGCCGGCAGCGGGCTGCGCGATCCCCGGACGCCGGCCGCCGGACGTCACCGCTCGGCCGGCGGCCGACCGGCGCAGACGGCATAGCGATGCTGCTCACCGTCGACGTCGGCAACTCGAACATCCACCTCGGGGCGTTCGCGGGGGCGGAGCTGCTGCGGGACTGGCGGGTCCACACCGACCTGCGTTCGACGGGCGACGAGCTCGCCTTGGCCATCCGCGGTCTGCTCGGCCCGGACGCCGCGCGGATCACGGAGGTCGCCGCGCTCTCGACGGTGCCGTCGCTGCTGCGTGAACTGCGCGCGATGCTGCCGGTGCACTTCGGTCCCGGCCCGCACACGTTGCTCGAGCCCGGCGTCCGGACGGGCGTGCCGCTGCTCGTCGACAACCCCAAAGAGGTCGGCACCGACCGCGTCGCCAACACGCTCGCGGCCCACCGGCTGACGGGCGGGGCGGCGATCGTCGTGGACTTCGGCACGTCGACGCTGGTCGACGTGGTCTCCGCGAAGGGCGAGTTCCTCGGCGGCGCCATCGCGCCCGGCGTCGACATCTCGATCGACGCCTTGGCCGTTCGGACCGTCGCGCTGCGCCGCGTCGAACCGGTGCCGCCGCGTTCGGTGGTCGGCAAGAACACCGTCGAGGCGTTGCAGTCCGGCATCGTCTACGGCTTCGTCGGGCAGGTCGACGGCCTCGTCCGCCGCATCCAGGCGACGCTCCCGGTGATGGCAGACGCCGAGGTCATCGCCACCGGCGGCCTGGCCCCGATCATCGCTCCGCACTGCGAGACCATCACCCGACGCGCCCCGTACCTGACGCTCGACGGCCTACGTCTCGTCCACGAACGTCAGGCCGAGCGTCGCCGACGCTGATCGCAGGGAGGCTCGGTAACGTGAATCGTCCGATTGACGGATGTTCCGGCCCGAGGGCATACTCGGACGTGTCGACGACTCCCGCCGCCGACAAGAGTTGGAGGGACCCCCGCCGGTGCGGGAACACCGACGAGGGTCTATCGGGGTCAGAATCCGTTAAGGATCCAGGCCAGCGCCACAGCAGGCGCCGTCACTCGCGAGATGATGTACGTGGCGTACAGCGCGAGGACGGCGTCCTGTCGTCTCGGCGACAGTCTCCCCAGGTCACGCAGGTTCAGATATCTGAACGGGTGCATGACCACCTCCTTCGGTTGAAAGCGGCCCTACCTGCCGAACAGGCACGAGAAGGCGCTCCCAACTGTCGACGAGCGCCCCAAGGCCCGACAGGAGGGTCATCGAGCCGAAACCCGACGACCCTGCCAGGCTAGCCGAACAGGGCCGAAAGTCGGGGCGGATCGCATGCCGGCTGTTCCGTTGTGCCGGCGCCGCGGGTATGCCAGACTGAACGGCATGTTCGCGGGCCGGATGGAGTGCTGTCGCCAGGGTTGATCCACCCCCTGGTCGATTCCTCACATCCGAAAGACCCCGATGACTTCAGCGATCGCTGACCCTTTCACGTTCGTCCCCTCCTCGCCGCGGCTGTCGGTGACCGTCGCCGAGTTCCGCGCGGCCGCGGCTCGCGGCGGGATCGCCGTCGACATCCGCTCGCAGGCCGGCCGCAACGCCGCCGGAGTGCTGTTCGGCGCGTGGGCCGTCGATCCGGACGTCGCGCTCGGCCGGCTGACGCCCGGCACCCGCGACAGCCTGGCCTCCGCTCGCCTCGACTCCGAGTGGCTCATCGTCAGCGACGACGGCTACGACGCCGAGGTGCTGGTCTGGCACCTGCACGCGCGCGGCGTCACCTCCGCCCGATACGTGCTCGGCGGGCACCGGGCGCTCGCCGGCGAGCGGGTCGCGGGGGCGCACAACCGTCGCGAGGCCGCCGCCATCGCGGCGCACTGACGTCGCGCTCGGCGGACGTCGCCCGGGCCGATACCCTGTCACGCGTGACGAGCCCCGCCCAGAACACGGAAGTCAGCCAGCCCGAACAGCATCGCATCCGCGCAGAGAAGCGGGCGCGGATCATCGCCGACGGCGGGCAGGCCTACCCGGTGTCGGTGCCGCGCACCCGCGGCCTGGCCGAGGTCAGGGCGGCGCATCCCGATCTGGAGCCGGGCGTTGAGACCGGTGACGTCGTCGGCGTCGCGGGACGCGTCATCTTCGTGCGCAACACCGGCAAGCTGTGCTTCGCGACGCTGCAGGAGGGCGACGGCACGACGCTGCAGGCCATGCTCAGCCTCGCGAACATCGGCGCCGAATCGCTCGCGGCCTGGAAGACCGACGTCGACCTCGGCGATTTCGTCTTCGTGCACGGCGAGGTCATCACGTCGCGACGCGGCGAGTTGTCGGTGATGGCCGACGAGTGGCGGATCGCGGCCAAGGCGCTGCGGCCGCTGCCGGTGGCGCACAAGGAGATGAACGAGGAGTCGCGGGTGCGCCAGCGCTACGTCGACCTCATCGTGCGCCCGGAGGCTCGCGAGAACGCCAGGACGCGCGTCAAGGTGCTGCGTTCGCTGCGTGACGCGATGGAGCGGCGCGGCTTCCTCGAGCTGGAGACGCCGATGCTCCAGACGATCCACGGCGGCGCCGCCGCGCGGCCCTTCGTCACGCACTCCAACGCGCTCGGCATCGACCTGTACCTGCGGATCGCGCCGGAGCTGTTCCTCAAGCGCGCCGTCGTCGGCGGGTTGGAGAAGGTCTTCGAGATCAACCGGAACTTCCGCAACGAGGGCGTCGACTCCACGCACAGCCCCGAATTCGCCATGCTCGAGACGTACGAGGCGTACGGCACGTACGACGATTCGGCCGTCATGACGCGGGAGGTCGTGCAGGAGATCGTCCGCGACGTCTTCGGCGACGACGTGCCCGAACGTCTGCTGCCGCTGCTGGGGGAGTGGGGCGTCGTCGGGATGTACCCGTCGCTGTCGGCGGCGCTCGGCCGCGAGATCCGGCCCGAGCCGGGTGACGGCAGCGGCACCGGCGTCGCCGAGTTGCTGGCGATCGCGGCCGAGGTCGGCCTCGAGGTGCCCAAGGACAAGGGGTACGGCCACGGCAAGCTGGTCGAGGAGCTGTGGGAGCACCTCGTGGGCGAATCGCTGACGCGGCCGACGTTCGTGCGGGACTTCCCCGTCGAGACGTCCCCGCTCGTGCGGGCGCATCGCGAGATCGCCGGCGTCGTCGAGAAGTGGGACCTCTACGTCGACGGTTTCGAGCTGGCCACGGGGTATTCCGAGCTGGTCGACCCCGTCATCCAGCGGGAGCGCTTCGTCGACCAGGCGCGGCTCGCCGCGGCGGGTGACGACGAGGCGATGGTGCTCGACGAGGACTTCCTCGCCGCGATGGAGCACGGCATGCCGCCCACGACGGGCACCGGAATGGGTATCGACCGCCTGCTCATGGCGCTGACGGGCCTGGGCATCCGCGAGACGATTCTGTTCCCCCTGGTCAAGCCCTCGCCCCGGGACTGAGCTGCGGCGCTCGTTCGCTACCGGCGGACAACGATGCGAAACATCGCCGCACGCTGGGACGTTGACATCCCTGAAGGCCGGGGTACGCCCTGCGCGCGCAGGAGCGCGGCGGCCCGGACACTAGACTGAACTCACCGGAGACGTGACGCTCGCGGAGCCGGTTCCCACCATATGTAAGGGAGCATCATGTTCGAGAGGTTCACCGACCGTGCGCGTCGGGTTGTCGTCCTCGCCCAAGAAGAGGCGCGGATGCTCAACCACAACTACATCGGCACCGAACACATCCTCCTCGGATTGATCCACGAGGGTGAGGGCGTCGCGGCCAAGTCGCTGGAGTCGCTCGACATCTCCCTGGACGCCGTCCGCAGTCAGGTGGAGGAGATCATCGGGCAGGGGCAGCAGGCCCCGTCCGGGCACATCCCGTTCACTCCGCGTGCCAAGAAGGTGCTCGAGCTCAGCCTCCGTGAGGCGCTGCAGCTGGGCCACAACTACATCGGTACCGAGCACATCCTGCTCGGTCTCATCCGCGAGGGCGAGGGCGTCGCCGCCCAGGTGCTCGTCAAGCTCGGCGCGGACCTCAACAAGGTGCGGCAGCAGGTCATCCAGCTGCTGTCCGGCTACCAGGGCAAGGAGCCGGAGACGGCCGGCACCGGCGGTCGCAGCCAGGAGTCGGGGACGCCGTCGACGTCGCTCGTGCTCGACCAGTTCGGGCGCAATCTCACCTCGGCCGCCGCCGAGGGCAAGCTCGACCCGGTCATCGGGCGCGAGAAGGAGATCGAGCGCGTCATGCAGGTGCTCTCGCGCCGCACCAAGAACAACCCGGTGCTCATCGGCGAGCCCGGCGTCGGCAAGACGGCCGTCGTCGAGGGGCTGGCGCAGGCGATCGTCGCCGGCGACGTCCCGGAGACGCTCAAGGACAAGCAGCTCTACACGCTCGACCTGGGCAGTCTCGTCGCGGGCAGCCGCTACCGCGGTGATTTCGAGGAACGCCTCAAGAAGGTGCTCAAGGAGATCAACTCGCGCGGCGACATCATCCTGTTCATCGACGAGCTGCACACGCTCGTCGGCGCGGGCGCCGCGGAGGGCGCGATCGACGCGGCCAGCATCCTCAAGCCGAAGCTGGCGCGCGGCGAGCTGCAGACGATCGGCGCGACGACTCTCGACGAGTACCGCAAGTACATCGAGAAGGACGCGGCGCTGGAGCGTCGTTTCCAGCCGGTGCAGGTCGGCGAGCCGTCGGTCGAGCACGCCATCGAGATCCTCAAGGGTCTGCGCGATCGCTACGAGCAGCATCACCGCGTCACCATCACGGATGCGGCGCTCGTCGCGGCCGCCACGCTGGCCGACCGCTACATCAACGACCGCTTCCTGCCGGACAAGGCGATCGACCTCATCGACGAGGCGGGCGCGCGCATGCGCATCCGCCGGATGACGGCGCCGCCGGACCTGCGCGAGTTCGACGATCGCATCGCCGACGCGCGCAAGGAGAAGGAGTCCGCGATCGACGCGCAGGACTTCGAGAAGGCCGCCAGCCTGCGCGACAAGGAGAAGCAGCTCGTCGCGCAGCGCGCCGAGCGGGAGAAGCAGTGGCGCCAGGGCGACATGGACGTCGTCGCCGAGGTGGACGACGAGCAGATCGCCGAGGTCCTCGGTAACTGGACCGGCATCCCCGTGTTCAAGCTGACCGAGGAGGAGACGACGCGTCTGCTCCGCATGGAGGACGAGATCCACAAGCGGATCATCGGCCAGGAGGAGGCGGTCAAGGCCGTCTCGAAGGCGATCCGTCGTACCCGCGCCGGGCTCAAGGACCCGAAGCGGCCGTCGGGCTCGTTCATCTTCGCCGGGCCGTCGGGCGTCGGCAAGACCGAGCTCTCCCGGGCGCTGGCCAACTTCCTGTTCGGCGAGGACGACGCGCTCATCCAGATCGACATGGGTGAGTTCCACGACCGCTTCACCGCGTCGCGGCTGTTCGGCGCGCCTCCCGGGTACGTCGGCTACGAGGAGGGCGGCCAGCTCACCGAGAAGGTGCGCCGCAAGCCGTTCAGCGTCGTGCTGTTCGACGAGATCGAGAAGGCGCACACCGAGATCTACAACACGCTGCTGCAGGTGCTCGAGGACGGCCGGCTCACGGACGGTCAGGGGCGCACCGTCGACTTCAAGAACACGGTGCTCATCTTCACCTCGAACCTCGGCACCGCGGACATCTCGAAGGCCGTCGGCATCGGCTTCAGCTCCGGTGACGACACGGCGTCGAACTACGAGCGGATGAAGAACAAGGTCAACGACGAGCTCAAGAAGCACTTCCGGCCGGAGTTCCTCAACCGCATCGACGACGTCATCGTCTTCCACCAGCTGACCAAGGATCAGATCATCCAGATGGTCGATCTCATGGCCGGTCGGGTCGAGAAGCAGCTGAAGAACAAGGACATGTCGATGGAGCTGACGGACGCCGCCAAGGCGCTGCTCGCCAAGCGCGGCTTCGATCCGGTGCTCGGTGCGCGGCCGCTGCGGCGCACGATCCAGCGCGAGATCGAGGATCAGCTGTCGGAGAAGATCCTCTTCGGCGAGCTCGGCGCGGGCCAGATCGTGACGGTCGACGTCGCGAACTGGGACGGCGAGGGCAAGGGCGAGGACGCCCTGTTCACCTTCGCCGGACGTCCGAAGCCGATCCCGCTGGAGAAGAAGGAGGCCTTCGCCGGCGCATCGGAGGGCGTGGGCAAGTCCGCCTGATCTCCCCGGCCCGACCGGTCGGGCCGGCGCGGTTCGCCTGACAAAGGGGCGGCATCCCGTTCGCGGGATGCCGCCCCTTTGTCGTCGGCGACCTCTGGTGCGCCCGAAATCGCCTCTGGCGTAACAGGAGTCACATGCGTCACACTGGTCACGGTAGGGGGATCTGGCGAAAGGAGTGGACATGGTGACCACCACGATGCATGACGTCCCTGCCGCGACGGTGGCCTCGGCGGCGCGGGTACGGCTCTACCGGGTGACCGCGATGCTGGCGGCGCTCGGCGGCGTCGTCTCGCTGCTGCTCCTGGTGCTCGCCTCGGCGGGCTGAGGCGGGTTCCGGCGGCGGCGGGACCGCCGTGAGAGACGCGCGCAGGCGCGTCTCTCACGGCGCGCTGTGGGGCTTGTCAGTCGTCGTCGGCGTCTGCGCGGGCATTGCGCTCGCGCACGATCTCCAAGGCTCGCTCGGCCGTGGCCCGGTCGGGGTAGGGGCCCATGCGGTCGAGGACGTCGCCGACCTTGCCGTGGGTCACCTCGCCGGTCGTCACGTTGTAGTACCACCCGTTGTCGTTGCTCATGGGCTCAGCGTAATTCTCGCGGTCCGGGGCTGTCAGACGCCCGGCGCACGGATGACCATCGGAACGCCCGGGAACAGCCCGGCGATCTCGCGGCGTGCACGACGCATCGCGGCGGTGGCGTAGCCGCGTTTACGGTGCTCGGGGGCGATCCAGACGCGCAGGTCGATCTCGCCGTTGGCCAGCTCGCCGAAGACGAGCCCCACGTTCGCGTCGGCTGAGGCGTCGACGGCGACGAGCCAGGCGGCCTCGTCGTCGACGATGCGGCGGATCGCGGCGGCGATCTCGTCGTCGACGTCCCCGGCCGGGGCGCCGGAGCCGTCACCGGCCACGTGGAGCTCGGACGTGCGGACCGCGAAGAGTTCGCGGTCGGCCACGGCGTCGAAGGCACGCAACTGGACGTCGGTGCCGGTGGCGGCGGGCCGCTCGGCGAGGACGAAGGTGAGCGTCGCGTCGGCGTCCGCGAGCTCCTTGGCGATCTTGCGGCGCTCCACCTTCGTCAGCCGGGTGAACTGCAGTCCCAGGACGGCGTCGGCGGCCGCCTCATCGGTGTCGAGCAGTGCCCGGACGGCGGCGTTGGCCTCCGCTCGGTCGGCGCTCTCGACGATCGCGTCGAGAACCTCGTGTCGGCGTTCGAGCGCCTTCACGAGGACGTCGGCGATCTCTCGACGGGTGGCGGTGCGATCGACGTCGGGGCTTGTCATGGGCGCTCCTCTGGTAGGTGACCTAACCAGGTGTACGTGACCGGCTGTCACGCCTGCAAGCGATCCGGCGTCGTGCCTCGTCAGTCTTGCGCCGGGCTGTCCAGGACGACCTCGAACTCCAGCAGGTCGGCGCCCGTCGCGACCGGCTTGCGGGCGCCGCCGTGCGCCTGCCGCGCGGGTCCGTCGGCCCAGGCCCGGAAGTCCTCCTCGCTGTCCCATTCCGTGAGCACGAAGTAGCGCGTCTCGCCGGCCACGGGACGCAGCAACTGGAACCGCCGGAAGCCGGGGGCCCCGTCGACGGCGCCGGCGCGGGCGGCGAAGCGCTTCTCGAGTTCCGTACCGGCCTCGGCGGGCACGGAGATGGCATTGATCTTGACGACGCTCATGTCTGACGACGCTAGATGATCCGGTCCGGTGCGGCCGTCACCCGAGCATGCCTGGACGAGCCGCCGGCGCGTTACCCTGGCCGCCATGTCGACGTGCGGCGGGCGGTACGAGTACGGGGGCGACGCGTCCGGTCCGCCGATCCTGTTGCTGCACGGGCTCATGGGGAGCGCCGCGAGCTGGGCGGATCAGGTGCCGTGGCTGCGGCGCTACGGCCCGGTGTTCGCCATCGACGCCGCCGGACATCGGGGCGCCGAGGATGCGCGGGCGGGAGCGTCGGCGTATTCGACCGAGAGTTTCGTCGCCGACGTCGCCGAGCACCTGACGATGATCGACCGCGGACCGGCGATCGTCATCGGCCATTCGATGGGCGGCCTGCACGGCTGGTGCACGGCGGCGGCGTATCCGGAGCTGGTGCGGGCGCTCGTCGTCGAGGACATGGCGCCGGACTTCCGGGGCCGGACGACGGGCGACTGGCGGCCGTGGTTCGACACCTGGCCGGCCCGCTTCGACGGCGAGGCTCACCTGCTCGACTTCTTCGGCGACGTCGCGGGGCGCTATTTCGCGCGGTCCTTCGTCGACGGCGTGCCGCACGGTGACATCGGCGTCTGGGACGGCATCGCGTCGGAGTGGGGCCTTCGGGACTTCTCCGAGCAGTGGCGGGCCACGACGTGCCCGGCACTGCTCATCGAGGCCGGTGCGGGCGTCACGCCGCCGGGCCAGATGGCCGAGATGGCCGCGGCGCGGGGCGCCCGTGCGGATGAGACGCGGTATCTGCGGGTGCCCGGCGCCGGACACCTGCTGCACGACGAGCGACCCGCGGTGTACCGGGGCGCCGTCGAGGCCTTCCTCGGCTCGGTGCTCGGCCGCTGAGCGTGCCGCGGGACACGGCCCCTCAGCCCTCGCCCGCCAGCGCATAGCGCTCCGCGCCGGCCGCGACCACCAGGCCGTCGGCCAGCAGCGACGCCAGCGCGCGCTCGCGCTGGACGGCGTCGGCGGGCCAGGCCGCGTCGAACAACGCCGCCGCGACGGGTTCCCGCGACGCGCGCAGCACCCCGAGGATCCGGCCGCGGGCCTGGCGATCGGTGCCCTCGTAGCGTTGCGCCGGCTTGCGCGGGGCGTCGGCGACGGGGAAGCCGGCCGTGCGCCAGGCGCACGAACTGAGCGGGCAGTCGGCGCAGGACGGCCCGCGGGCCGTGCAGACGAGCGCACCGAACTCCATGACGGCCGCCGAGAACCGTGCGGCGCCGGTCTCCGGCAGCAGCGCGGCGACGAGCGCGAGCTCGGCCTTCGACGGCGACGCGTCGGCGACGCCGCGCACCACCCGGGAGTGGACGCGTCGCACGTTGGTGTCGACGACCGGCACCGCCGCGCCGTACGCGAAGGCGGCGACCGCTCGAGCCGTGTACGTGCCGATGCCGGGCAGCGATTCGAGGGTTTCGACGTCGGCGGGCACGACGTCGCCGTGCTCGGCGGCGACGGCGGCGGCCGCCTGCTGCAGACGCATCGCCCGGCGCGGATAGCCGAGCCGACCCCACGCCCGGACGACCTCGCCGGTGGTCTCCGCGGCCAGGTCGGACGGCCGCGGCCAGCGTCGCATCCACTCCCGCCACACCGGCGCGACGCGGGCGACCGGCGTCTGCTGGCTCATCACCTCGCTCACCAGCACGCCCCAGCCGTCGACGCCGGCCTCGCGCCACGGCAGCGGCCGTTCGTTGGCCGCGAACCAATCGAGGAGCTCGCGGTGTAAGACTTTCGTCATGCCATTCACCATGTCATCCACGCGGGCTGCAGGCGCACCTCGACGGCACGGTTCGATCCGATGAAGCGCATGACACCGGCCGAGGCCTGGGCGAATCTCCGGGACGGCAACGAGCGCTTCGTCAGCGGCGTGTCCGTCCATCCGAGCCAGGGGATCGCCGACAGGGAGCGGCTCGCCGACGGACAGAATCCGATGGTCGTCCTCTTCGGCTGCGCCGATTCGCGTGTCGCGGCCGAGATCATCTTCGACCAGGGGCTCGGCGACATGTTCGTCGTCCGTACGGCGGGTCACATCCTCGACGGCTCCGTCATCGGCTCGATCGAGTACGCCACCGAGGTCCTCGACGTGCCGCTCATCGTCATCCTCGGCCACGACTCGTGCGGCGCCGTCGCGGCGACCCTCGACGCCCTCGACAACCTCGAGATCCCGCCCGGCTACATCCGCGACATCGTCGAGCGGGTCACACCGTCCATCCTCGCCGGCCGCAGCGAGGGCATGGAGCGGGTCGACGAGTTCGAGGCCCGCCACGTCATCGAGACGGGACGGCTCATCATGGCGCGGTCCCGGCTCATCGCCAAGCGGGTGGAGGCCGGCAAGGTCGCGATCGTGGGGCTGACGTACCGGCTCGCCGAGGGGCGCGCTCAGCTGCGCGCCGCGATCGGCGACGTCGGTGAAGACACCGGGGAGACGAACCCGCTCGTCTGATCGGTGACGCGTTCGGTGCGCGAATCGCCGACACGCCGCCGGGCCTGACCGGTCGCCCGGTGCCGACGCCCTAGCGTTGACCCCGTGTTCGAACCACATGGCCCACTCTCGCCCGAGATCTACTGGCGGCGGCGCCTCGTCGCGGCTGTGATCCTCGTCGCCGCGCTGGTCGGTGTCGTGGCTCTGGTCATCGCTCTGACGGGCGGCGACGGCAGCGATCCGCGCTCGGCGGCGGCCGAGACGACGGCCGCGCCCTCGTCGGAGTCGCCCGCGCCCGCCGCGCCGACCTCGTCGGCCGCCGCTGCGCCCGGTCAGACGCCCGCGTCGGGCGTCCCGACCTCGTCGCCGTCGCTGACGGCGCCGGTCCCGGTGCCGGTCGGCGGGTTCTGCCCGGACGAGAACATCGCCGTCTACCTGCAGATGGATCCGACGGTCCGCGTCGGCGACGAGCCGAAGTTCACCGTCGTGACGACGAACGTCGGCCTGACCAACTGCACGCGTGACGTCGGCAAGCGGATGCAGCAGGTGGTCGTCTCGACGCTCGACGGCAAGCGGCTGTGGTCGAACTTCGACTGCGCCAAGGAGGAGGGCGAGGCCTTCCAGCAGCTGCAGCCGAGCGAGCGCGTGACGTTCGAGATCACCTGGGGCGGCAAGACGTCCGCGCCGGGCGCCTGCACGCCGGAGGAGCGCAAGTCCGTCGGTCCGGGCGACTACTTCGCCTATGCGCAGGTCGGTACCAAGCGCGGCCCGAACGTCCCGTTCGCGATCAAGGCGGTCGGCGCGGTCTAGTCCGTACCTGACGGAATCGACAGCTGAGCGAGTCGACGCGGCGGATATCGTCGCGTCGACTCGCTCAGCGACAGGTACCGGTCGGTAACCGCGTCAGAAGCGCTCCAGGCTCGACTCGGCCAGCCGCGACAGACCCTCGCGGACGTGTCGGCTCCAGATCGAGCCGATGCCCTCGATCGCCTGCAGGTCGTCGGCCGTCGCCGCCAGGAGGCCCTGGAGCGAGCCGAACGTCCGCACCAGCCGGTCGATGTGGGCGAACTGCAGCCGGGGGATGCGGGCGAGCATCCGGTAGCCGCGGGGCGTCATCGACATGTCCTGGGCGTCGAGCGTGGCCGGGTAGCCGAACGCCGTCGCGAGCGCTCGCAGGTCGAGCAGCTCGTTGTCGCCGAGGGCGTCGAGGTTGGCCAGGGCCGCCTCGAGCTCGGCGGTGGCGGGCGGATCGACGCTGGAGACGTAGTCGCGGGCGACGAGCTCGCGCACCGAGTCGTTGTCGGAGACCAGCTCCTCCAACTGCAGCGACAGTTGCCTGCCGTCGCTGCCCAGCTCGATGACGTGCCCGGCCACCTCGATCGACATGCGACGGACCAGTTCGAGTCGCTGCACGAGCGTCATCGCATCGCGCAGCGTCACGTCGTCTTCGATCTCGTTGCGCGACAACGCGGCCTCGACGTCGTCCAGGCGCGCCTTGTAGCGCTCGAGGGTGGAGATGGTGAGGTTCGCGCGGGAGAGGATGGCCCCGGAGCCCTCGACGACGTACCGATGGGTGTCGACGTACACCGAGACGATGGACATCGACTGACTGACCGACACGACGGGGTAGCCGGTCTGCACGGCCGTGCGCTCGGCGGCGCGGTGGCGGGTGCCGGATTCGACGGTCGGGATCGAGGGATCGGGCACGAGCTGGACGTTGGCTCGGACGATGCGCCGGCCGTCCGTCGAGAGCACGACGGCGCCGTCCATCTTCGAGAGCTCACGCAGCCGCGTCGGCTTGAATTCGACGTCGAGGCGGAAGCCGCCGTCGCAGATCTTCTCGACGGTCTCGTCGTGACCGATGACGATGAGGGCACCGGTGCGGCCGCGCAGGATGCGTTCGAGACCGTCTCGCAGCGGCGTGCCCGGCGCGATGCGGGCGATCGCCGAGCGCAGCTTGTTGTGAGGGTCGTCCATCGGGGCTCCTGCGGTGTGGTGTGTCGGTTGCCGGGCGCGAGGTCCGGCCACGCGGCCGGCGCTCAGAAGTCGCCGTCGTCGGGGCCCGGATCGTGTGATTCCCATTCGATCAGACGCGGTTTGTCGTGAGTCTCCCGGTCGATCGGGTGGACGGTCGCGAGTGGCCGGGAGGGGCCGGAGCGCCGCGTCGGCGCCGCGTTGGCCAGCCCGACGGCCAACAGCGCCTCCACGAGCGTCGCGACGGGCACGAGCGTCATCGTCTTGCCCTTCGCCAGCCGCGGCGGCGTCGGCTGTTCGCCGGCCTTGGGGACGATCGCGGTGGTGAAACCGAGGCGCGCCGCCTCCGCCAACCGGCGGGGGAGGGCGGCGATGCGGCGTACCTCGCCCGCGAGGCCGACCTCGCCGAGCGCGACGGTGCCCGCCCGCATGGCGCGTCCGCTGATGGCGGAGGTGATGGCCAGCGTGACGGCGAGGTCCGACGCCGGCTCGGTCAGCCGCATGCCGCCGACGGTCGACGCGTAGACCTCGTGATTGGACAGCCCCAGCTTGCAGTTGGCGTCGAGCACGGCGAGCATCATCGCGACGCGGGCCGAGTCGAGCCCGCTGACGGCTCGCCGGGGGGACGCCATCGTCGACTCCGCGACGAGCCCCTGCACCTCGCCGAGCAGCGCCCGCCGGCCGTCCATGGCGACGGTGACGGCCGTGCCGACCGCCGAGCCGTCGCGGTGATGCAGGAACAGCCCCGACGGATCGGAGACCTCCGCGATGCCGTCCTCGCGCTGCTCGAAGCAGCCGATCTCGTCGGCGGCGCCGAACCGGTTCTTGATGCCGCGCACCATGCGCAGCGTGCTGTGCTTGTCGCCCTCGAAGGAGAGCACGACGTCGACCAGGTGTTCCAGCGACCGCGGCCCGGCGACCGCGCCGTCCTTCGTCACGTGCCCGACGAGCAGCACGGCGATGCCGGAGTGCTTGGCCAGCGAGGTCAGCGCCGTCGTCACGGCCCGGATCTGCGTGACGCCGCCCGTGACGCCGTCGACGTCGGCGGCGACCATCGTCTGCACGGAGTCGACGACGAGGAGCGTCGGCGCCGTCTCCTCGACGTGCGCGAACACGGTGGCCAGATCGGTCTCGGCGGCGAGCAGCACGTTCTCGTGGACGGCGTCCGTGCGCTCGGCGCGCATCCGCACCTGGCCCGCGGACTCCTCGCCGGTGATGTAGAGGGCGCGTCGCCCGGCCTCCGCCCAGCGCCGCGCGACCTCGAGCAGCAGGGTCGATTTGCCGACGCCCGGCTCGCCGGCCAGCAGCACGACGCTGCCGGGGACGATGCCGCGGCCGAGCACACGGTCGAGTTCACCGACGCCGGTGGACACGGCCTTCGACTCGGACGGGTCGATCTCGGTGAGCGGTCGCGCGGCCGAACGCGGCGCGACACCGCCGCCCGCGGTGCGGGCGGCGGTGACGGGTGCTTTTTCTTCGACGGTTCCCCAGGCGCCGCAGTCGGGGCAGCGGCCCACCCATTTGGCCACCTGGTGGCCGCAGGCCGAGCAGACGTACGTCGGACGTGGTTTCGCCATCGAGTCCTAGCTGCCGGACGGCCGGAGCCGACGCGATCGGTCGGCGTCGATCATCCCGGCGAGGCGGCTCAGTGGCCGCCCTTCTCGCCTTCGTGCTCGCCGCCGTGCTCCTCGGCGGGCTGCGTTCCCAGCGGCGCCGCATCGCGGGTCAGCTCGGCTCCGGCGTCGACCGGGACGTCGAGCACGACGCTCTTGTCCTGGCCGCCGACGTCGAACGTGAACTTGACCTTGGTCGTCAGACCCGGGCGCACGGCCGTCGCATTGGTGACGACGACGCTCGGCCGGGCCGCGGTGTCGGACGGGCAGGTGCTCGCCGCCGACGTCGGCGCAGCCTCCTGCGTCAGACGCGCGGTCTGGTCACCGACGAACAGCGAGCAGCCGGGGTTGAGGAGCATGTCCGCGGTCGGCGCGTTCTCCGCGCCGGCGGTCGGGTCGTCGGCGGGCTTGGCCGAGGTCGCCGTGGCCGACGAGGGCGCGGACGTCTCGGAGCTCGTCGCAGGCGTCGCGGTGCCGGCCTTGCGGTACTTGACGCTCGCGCTCGGGGAGTCGACCAGCTCGATCCGCTTGACCTTCGCGGGCGCGATGTCGCCGTTGGCGGCGGCGACGAAGACGAGCTGGAACGGGCCGCCCTTGCCGTAGACGCTCGCGGCGTCGGCCTGTGGGGCCACGAAATGCGCGTCTCGCAAGGAGATTCCATCGACATAGCCGCCTGCGCCGTTGACGACGGCGAGCTGTGTACCGGTCTGGGTGACCTGACCGGTACCGCACGCCGCGGTGGCGAGTGCGGTCGCCGACACCGCGGCGAGGACGGCTGCGCGGGCGGCGCGCCCCCGCGGGGTGAGGCGTGAGGGGCTGAAGGACCGCACTGTGTTCCCTTCCACATCTGGCTTCGCGTCCACGGCCTGTCTCCATGTCAGGTCGATTTCGCGAGCTCCATCTTGGCGGCGCGTCTACGCACGCCACCGGTGCTGCACTACGCAGCGTAGTGCTCGCGGTGCCCCCATGTGCGCGAGGCCCGGAAATCGCACAGGATCGGCGGAATCCGACCGGTGTGCCGGACCTCGGCGGGCCGCGCCGGAGCACACATCGACGCGTCCGTCAACCCCGGATTCGGGACCGCCGGGAATCGGCCGGCAAAGCCCTCGTGGCCTCGGAGTATGCCCTGACCTGCGATGTTGTCTGTAGATCGGGTCGAGAGCGTGGTATCCTAGGCGTATCGAAAGGGGTTTGGAACATTGAATTTCAAGGTCGGAGACACTGTCGTCTATCCCCATCACGGCGCTGCCCGTGTCGCGGACATCGTCACCCGCACCATCAAGGGTGAACCCGTCGAGTATCTGGTGCTGAAGGTCACCGAGGGCGACATGACCGTCCAGATCCCGTCTTCCAAGCTCGAATACGTCGGCGTTCGCGACGTCGTCGGTGCCGCGGGCCTCGACCAGGTCTTCCAGGTGCTGCGCGCTCCGTACGCCGAGGAGCCCACCAACTGGGCGCGCCGCTTCAAGGCGAACCAGGAGAAGCTCAACTCCGGCGACATCATCAAGGTCGCCGAGATCGTCCGCGACCTGTGGCGTCGCGAGCAGGACCGTGGTCTGTCGGCCGGCGAGAAGAGGATGCTGACCAAGGCCCGCCGCGTGCTCGTCGACGAGCTGTCGCTCGCCCAGAACACCAACGAGGATCGGGCCGAGATCATTCTCGACGAGGTTCTCGCCGCGGCCTCCTGACGAGGCTCGCGATCAACGCCCGCGTCGGTATCGGAACGGACGTCCATCCCATCGTCGCGGGTCGTCCCTGCTGGCTGGCCGGGGTGCTCTTCGACGACGCCGACGGCTGCGAGGGGCATTCCGACGGCGACGTCGCCGCCCACGCTCTCTGTGACGCGCTGCTCTCGGCCGCCGGTCTCGGTGACGTCGGCGGCGTGTTCGGCGTCGACAAACCGGAATGGCGCGGTGTCACCGGCGCGCGCATGCTCGAGCATGTCGCCGGACTTCTGGCCGCGGAGGGCTGGGCCGTCGAGAACGGCGCCGTGCAGGTGATCTGCCAGCGTCCGCGCGTCGGACCCCGTCGCCTCGAAGCGCAGCGGGTGCTGTCGGCGGCGCTCGGCGCTCCGGTGTCCGTCGCGGCGACGACGACGGACGGTCTCGGCCTCACCGGCCGGGGCGAGGGGATCGCCGCCGTGGCGACGGCTCTGCTGCGGACAGCCGGTCCGTCGGGTACCGGCAGGTAGACTGACCCCCCGTGACTTTGCGCCTGCACGACACCGCCTCGCGCGCGGTGCGAGACTTCGTTCCCGTCCGCCCCGGACACGCGACGGTCTACCTGTGTGGCGCGACCGTGCAGGGCGTCCCGCACATCGGTCACATCCGCAGCGGGGTGGCGTTCGACATCCTGCGGCGCTGGCTGACGCATCGCGGCTACGACGTCGCGTTCATCCGCAACGTCACCGACATCGACGACAAGATCCTGCGCAAGGCCGCCGACGCCGGCCGGCCGTGGTGGGAGTGGGCCGCGACGCACGAGCGCGAGTTCACCAAGGCGTACGACGCGCTCGGCGTGCTGCCGCCGTCGGCCGAACCGCGTGCGACGGGCTTCATCACCCAGCAGCTCGAATACGTCCAGCGGCTCATCGATCGCGGCCACGCCTATGCCGCGGGCGGCGACGTCTACTTCGACGTCCGCAGCCTCGACGGCTACGGCGCGCTGTCCGGGCACCGGCTCGACGACGTCCACCAGGGCGAGGGTGCGGGGAGTCACAAGCGCGACGAGCGCGACTTCACCCTGTGGAAGGGCGAGAAGCCGGGCGAGCCGTCGTGGCCGTCGCCGTGGGGCCGCGGACGTCCGGGCTGGCACCTGGAGTGCACGGCGATGGCGACGTCGCTGCTCGGCGAGACCTTCGACATCCACTGCGGCGGAATGGACCTCGTCTTTCCGCACCACGAGAACGAGATCGCCGAGGCGCGGGGCGCGGGTGACGGCTTCGCCAACTACTGGCTGCACAACGGCTGGGTCACCATGGGCGGCGAGAAGATGAGCAAGTCGCTCGGCAACGTCGTCGCGATCCCGGCCATGCTGGCCAGGGTGCGCGCCGTCGAGCTGCGCTACTACCTCGGCAGCGCGCACTACGGGTCGATGCTCGAGTACTCGGACGCGGCGCTGTCGGAGGCGGCGGCCGGCTACCGGCGCATCGAGGCGTTCCTCGAACGGGTGCGGACGCGGTGCGGGGCGATCGGCGTCGGCGAACCGACGGCGGCGTTCGCGGCCGCGCTCGACGACGATCTCGGTGTGCCCGCGGGCCTCGCCGAGATCCACAACGCGGTGCGCGCGGGCAACGCCGCGCTCGACGCCGGCGACGACGCCGAGGCCCGACGCCGCGCCGAGACGGTGCGCGCGATGACGGCCGTGCTCGGCGTCGACCCGCACGACGAGTTCTGGCGGTCCACCGAGAGCGGCGACGATCGCGCCGTCGGCGCGCTCGACGTACTCGTGCGCGCCGAGCTCGAACGCAGACAGGCCGCGCGAGCGGCGAAGGACTTCGCGACGGCCGACGCCGTCCGCGACCGGTTGACGGCGGCCGGGATCGTCGTCACCGATACCGCCGACGGGCCGCAGTGGTCGTTGGCGGACGAGAAATGATGCGGTGGGCCGTCGCGGCCGACCGGTGTGAAACGTCGCAGGCCGAAGGGGATTGACAATGGCGGGCAATTCGAAGCGCAAGGGCGCCGTCCGCAAGGCCGGTTCGAAGAAGGGGGCGGTCGTCGGTTCCGGCGGCCAGCGTCGACGTGGGCTCGAAGGCCGGGGGGCGACGCCGAAGGCGGTCGACCGGCCCTACCATCCCGCTGCGAAGCGGGCGCGGGCCGCGTCGGCGGACCAGGCGTGGCGGGCGAAGCGGACGGCGGTCGTCGAGAGCGGGCCGGAGTACGTGCTCGGCCGCAACCCGGTCGTCGAATGCCTGCGCGCGGGCGTTCCGGCGTCGGCGCTGTACGTGGCGGTCGGTGCGCAGAGCGACGAGCGGATGACCGAGGCGGTCACCCGTGCCTCGGACGCCGGCATCTCGATCCTCGAGGTGGGCAAGCACGAACTGGACCGGATGTCGACCAACGGGTTGCACCAGGGTCTGGCGTTGCAGGTTCCGCCGTACCGCTACGCGCATCCGGACGACGTCATGCGCGACGCCCTGATCAGCGGCAGCCCGCCGTTGCTCGTGGCGCTCGACAACATCACCGACCCGCGCAACCTCGGGGCCGTCATCCGGTCGACCGCGGCGTTCGGCGGGCACGGCGTCGTCATCCCGCAGCGACGCAGCGCATCGATCACGGCCGTCGCCTGGCGCACCAGCGCGGGCGCCGCGGCGCGGCTCCCGGTGGCCCAAGCCGTCAACCTGACGCGGACGCTGCGTGATTGGTCTCGCGAGGGCGTCCAGCTCGTCGGTCTCGACGCCGGCGGCGACGTCACGCTCGACGAATACGACGGCACCGGGCCGACGGTCGTCGTCGTCGGATCCGAGGGCAAGGGACTGTCGCGGCTCGTGCGCGAGAGCTGCGATTCGATCCTGTCGATCCCCATCGCCTCGAGCGTCGAGAGCCTCAACGCGTCGGTGGCGGCCGGCGTCGTGCTGGCGGAGTTCGCGCGGCAGCGCCGGATTCGCTGAGGTGTCCGGTACCTGTCGCTGACAGGGGCGACGTGGATATATGCGTCGCCTCGGCCCGTGCAGCGACAGGTACCGGTCGGTATTTTTCGGATGGTCTGAGAATCAGGCGTCGATGACGGTCCGGCGGGACCGGAATCGGGGTCCGACGATCCGGCATACGACGTAGATCAGGAACGACAGCGTCGTCACGAAGACGGAGACCGGCAGCCCGGGGGCCAGGGACAGCACGACGCCGCCCACGGCCGCGATCTCGGCGAAGATCACCGACAGCAGCATGACCTTGGCGGGGTCGGCCGTGATCCGGATGGCCGCCGCGGCGGGCGTGATGAGCAGTGACATGACGAGCAGGGCGCCGATCACCTGCACGCCCTGGGCGACGGCCGCGCCGAGCAGCACGGCGAAGACGAGGCCGAGGGCCGTGGTCGGGACGCCCCGGGACGCCGCCACCCGCGGGTCGACGCTGGCGAAGAGCAGCGGTCGGTAGACGACGGCGAGCACGATCGCGATGACGGCCGTCGTCGCGGCGACGACGGCGACACCGGACAGTCCGATGCTGACGACCTGGCCCGTGAGCAGTGCGAATCCCGTTCCGGTGCGTCCGTAGAGCGCCAGGAACAGCACGCCGAGCCCCAGCCCGAAGGCCATGACGACGCCGATCACCGAATCCCGGTCGCGGTTCTTGCCGCCGAGCAGCGCGAACACCAGCGCGGCGCCGATGGACGCGATCGTCGCCCCCGTCGTCACGCTGACGCCGAGCAGTAGGGCCGCCGCCGCACCGGTGACGCCGAGTTCGCTCGCACCGTGCACGGCGAACGACATGCGCCGCATGACGATCAGCGGCCCCAGCAGCCCGCCCATCAGCGCGAGCAGGGCGCAGGCGCCGATCGCCTGCTGGACGAAATCGCGTTGCAGCAGGTCGGCGGTGACGTCGAAGGCGATCAGGTCCGTCCAGGCGTGCTTCACGAGATCGCCGTCCGCTGGTGGTGGCAGGCCTCGTCGGTGCCGGCGATGATGATGCGGTCGTGTACCCGGACGACGTCGACGGGCGCGCCGTACAGCGCGCTGAGCTGCTCGGACGTCAGGACGTCGTCGGGCCTGCCGACGACGTGATGGCCCGCCGCGAGGTAGAGGACGCGGTCGACGTGCCGCAGCACCGGGTTGATCTCGTGCGTCACGAAGAGCACCGCGGTGTCGTGGCTGCGCCGGCGACCGTCGATGAGGTCGGCGACGAGTTCCTGGCTGGCCGGGTCGAGGGCCAGCAGCGGCTCGTCGCAGAGCAGCACGGCCGGATCCCCGATGAGGGCCTGGGCGATGCGCAGCCGCTGGCGTTCGCCGCCGGAGAGCAGGTCGAGCGGGGCGTCGGCGAACGTGGTCGCGTCGACGGCCGCGAGCGCCGCGTCGACGATCGCGCGTCTGCTGCGCCGCCGGGAGAGACCGAGCCCCCAGCGCGGCCCGTCGACGCCGAGGGCCACGAGGTCGCGGCCGCGGATGCCGGCGGCGTCAGCCATGGAATCCTGCTGCGGCACGTAGCCGAGCCGGGCGGAGGCGTCCGAACCGCGTCGCCCGCCCCCGCGGACCGGTTCGCCGGCGATCTCGATGCCGCCCGACGTCAGCGGCGTCTCGCCGAGGATCGCCCGCAGCAGCGAGCTCTTCCCGGAGCCGTTCGGTCCGAGGATCGCGATGAACTCGCCCGGCGCGACGTCCAGGTCGAGTCCGGACCAGAGGGTCCGGTCGCCGTACCGGAGCGTCGCGCCGTGCAGGCGGGCGGCGGGCCTGCTCACGCGGTGCCGAGCGCCGCCGCGAGGGCGGTGATGTTGGCGGTCTGCCATTCCACATAGTCGGTGACGCCTTCGGGCAGCGTCTCCGTCATGGGCACGACGGCGACGCCGGCCTCGCGTGCGGTCGCGGAGAGCTGCTCGGTGAGGGCGCTCTTGGTCTGCGCGTTGAAGATGAGGGCGCGCACCTGGCGGCCGGTGAGCAGATCGCGCGTCGCGGCGACGGCGGCGGCGGGCGCGTCGTGGCCCTCCTCGACGGCCTCGGCCAGCGCGGGCGGCGTCGCGTCGTCGAGGCCGGCGTCCGCGAGCAGGTAGGCCGCGAGCGGCTCGGTCTGCGCCACCCGCTCGGCGGCGTGGTCCTTCTTGAGCTGGGCGAGTCGGGCGAGCTGCGCGTCGATCCGGGTGCCGAACGACGTGGCGTTGGCCCGGTAGGTCGCGGCGTGGGCCTCGTCCTTGGTGGCGAGCGCCTCGCCGATCGCCGTCGCGACGCTCTTGACGGCCGCCAGGTTGTAGAAGACGTGCTCGTTGCCCTTGCCGCCGGCGAGTGCGTAGGCGTCGACGACGGTCGCGCCGTCCTTGTGCTCGGCGTCCACCAGGTACTGGTCGTATCCGCCGCCGTTGACCACGACGATCGTCGCGTCCGCGATCTTCGCGCTGTCGGCCGCCGACGGCTCGTACTCGTGCGGATCGCCGCTCGGGTTGGCGAACAGCGTGGTCACGGTCGCGTCCGGCCCGGCGACGGCCGTCGCGACGGCGCCGTAGACGTCCGTCGAGGCCACGATCTGGACGCGGCTGTCATCGGTCGGGGAATCGGATGAACCGCACGCGGTCGCCGTCGCGAGGAGCGCGACGGCGGCGACGAGCGTGGCGAGAAGACGACGGGACATGAGTAAACGATAACCGTTACCATTTCGTGAGTGCGAATCGGTCGCCGGTCGAGAGGGCCGACAACGGCCCGAACGCCGGTCGTAGGGACGACGATGGTGCGATGAGCAGACGACACATCATCAACAGCCCCGAGAACGTCGTCCCCGAGGCGCTCGACGGCATGGCCGCGACCTACCCCGGGCTGCTGGCCTACGACGCCGGACGCGGCATCGTCACCCGGGCGTCGCCCGCCCGCGACAAGGTCGGGCTCGTCTCGGGCGGGGGTTCCGGGCACGAGCCGCTGCACGTCGGCTTCGTGGGCGCGGGGATGCTCGACGTCGCCGTGCCCGGCGCGATCTTCGCCAGCCCGACCGCGCTGCAGGTGCACGAGGGCACGCTGGCGGCCGATTCGGGACGCGGCGTGCTGCAGATCGTCAAGAACTACACGGGCGACGTCCTCAACTTCATGATCGCCGCCGAGCTCGCGGGTGATCACGCCGTCGAGACCGAGACGGTGCTCATCGACGACGACCTGGCCACCGACACCGAGGACGACGACGGTCCGGGACGGCGGGGGACCGCAGCGGTGGTCGCCGTGGAGAAGATCGCCGGTGCGGCGGCCGAGGCCGGCGGCTCGCTGGCCGAGGTCGCCGCGGTGGCGCGCCGCGTCGCGCGGCAGTCGCGGACGATGAGCCTGGCGCTCGGCGCCGGGACGCATCCGGGCCAGGACCGGCCGGCCTTCGATCTCGGCGCCGACGAGGTGGAACTCGGCGTCGGGATCCACGGCGAGCGCGGCACCGGCCGCGTCGGGTTCGCCGCGGCCGACGAGCTGGCGGCGCTGCTCGTCGACCCGGTGGTCGACGAGCCGGGGCTCGGCCGCGGGTCGCGGGTGCTCGTGATCGTCAACGGCCTCGGCGGCGCGAGCCCGCTGGAGCTGTCCATCGCCGCGCGTGCGGTGTATCGCAGGCTGGCCGTCCGGGGCGTCGAGGTGGCACGCGCGCTGGTCGGCAGCTACGTCACCTCGCTCGATATGCACGGCTTCTCGGTGACCCTGACCCCGATCGACGACGACCTGCTGCGGCTCTGGGACGCCCCCGTGCGCACCCCGGCCCTGACCTGGTGAGGAGAGGAAGAATGACGACCGATCGACTGCCGCGGGAGTTCGCCGCGGACTGGGTGGCCTCGATGCTGGCGACGGTGCTCGGCACGGACTCGACGACGGGCGTCGCCGCCGCGCTCGGCGATCTCGACCGCCGCTCCGGCGACGGCGACTTCGGCACGAACCTGACCTCGGCGTTCACCCGGGTGCGGGCTGAGACCGAGCCCGCGCCGCAGGACTACCGGGGATGGCTCACGGCCGTGTCTCGCGGATATCTCGGGACGGGCGGCACGAGCGGACCGCTGTTCGGGATGTACTTCCGCGACCTCGCGCGCTGCACCGAGGCCGAGGCGCCGACGCTCGGCGAACTCGCCGAGGGCTTCGCCCGCGGCGTCGCGACGGTGCAGCGCTACGGCAAGGCGCAGGTGGGCCACAAGACGATGGTCGACGCGATGGTGCCCGCCGCCGACGAGCTGCGACGGCAGGCCGACGCCGGGGCGTCACCGGTGGACGCGCTCGCCGCGGCGGCGGACGCGGCGTGGGCGGGTGCCGAGAGCACCCGTGACATCACCGCGAAACGGGGCCGGGCGTCGTATGTCGGCGAGGTGGCACGCGGGGTGCTCGATCCGGGTGCCGTGGCGGTGGCCGTCATCGTGGCGTGTGCCGCCGGGGCGGTGCGGGGTGAGGCCGGTCGGCCGGTGAACGATCTGATGACCGACGTCCGGGAGCGTGTCGAGGAGAGCGGACGGGAGATCGATCGGGATTCGATCCTGTCGGATCGCGATGCGGACAGGAGGTGATGTGCGTCGGGACCCTGACCTCACGACGGCGGCGTCACGCCGCTCACCGCCCTGAGATCCGACGGTGTCACGCACCCATGGTGTCGTCCATGTTCGCGAGTGGCTGCGCGGCCTCACGCAGCGCTGCGAGTGCCTCCTCGATGGGATAGGTCTGACCGGGCTCCAATCCGGCCGCACCGAGTGTGGGTGCGAGGACGGATTCACCCTCGCGCGGCACCACCCAGAGAGCCTCGAAGTTGAGCGCCGGGATCTGCAGGATCCGGGTCGTGGTGCCCTCGCCGCCGGCAGCGACCAAGCGCGCCGCGGAGTCGATCGCGGCGGTGAACGCGTTCAGCCGTGCCTCGGAACGCGACGCGGATCGCACCGTCCCCCTCTCCGAGTCGTCCACATCGAAGAACGCCACCGGTTTCCCCTGTGCCGCCTCGAAGACGCGTGCTCCGACCCGTCGAGCTTCTCCGATGTCACCGGCGAGCAGACGGTCGAGACCGAGGCTGTAAGTGGGTTGAGCGAGCCCGAACCGCGACTGATCCGGTTCGGCGTCCTGCAGACGTTCGGGGTCGGGTGCGTCAGCCAGGATCATCTGCTGCCGCGCCTCCCAGACGTTCGTGAAGACGTGGTGCGGTAGATCCATGTCAAACCACGACCATCTGCGATAGCTCTTCGTGAGATAGTAGTGCGTCCACGTTCCGCTCCCTTGGTAGTTGGTGGAGAAGTCGTCGAGAGTCAGGTGGCTACTCCCATAGATGGGATCGTCGATGTAGACCCACTGCGTGCCGCGCCAGACCGAGTATCCGCAGATGACCACGAAATGGCCACCGCCACCACTCCAGCCGATTCTCGCCCCGACCGGTCGGCCCGCGTCGATCTCCGCGCGGATCACCGCGAACGGGGCGCGTCCGGTGGTGATCGAGACGAAGTTCTTGGTGCGGATGAGCGCCTTGTCCAGATACCAGGGCACGTTCGCGCCGGACGGTATCGGCGTGTTGCACGCGTCGGTGCGGCCCAGTTCGGCGTTCGCGATGGTGCACTGTTTCCAGGTGCTCGACGACCAATAGAAGTGCGAGACGCTGTTCGACGCCGCGGCCCAGCACCAGTTCGATGCGAGTTGCGCCTGCATCGTGAAGTCGAGGCGTTTGCGCTGAAACACCGAGTCCCACCACGTGAACTCCTTGAAGACGGCCGAATATGGAATCGTCGTGGACTCGACGATGTCTTCGATATTCATTGGATGGACCTTCCTTCGGGGCTTCGCGAATCACCGATGTCTCGAGTGTCGTAGGGCCGGTCCTTGCAGCTTCGTCGGGAACGTAGGCGAAAGCGCGAGTAGTTCTATACCTCATTTTCGGGTATGCATATCGGGCAGCGGGCCGGGACCGTAGCGGTCCCGCCCCCTCTCTGAGTTCGAGGTGTTCGTCAGCCCTGCTGGACGGCCTCGATCTCCAGGGTGATGGTCACCTTGTCGCCGACCACCGTGCCGCCGGTCTCCAGCGGCATGTCGATGTCGATGCCGAAGTCCTTGCGGTTGAGCACCGTCCGGGCCTCGAAGCCCGCGACCTGGCCAGCACCCATGCCGGCGTTGACGCCGTTGAACTCCAGGTCGAGCCACACCGGGCGGCAGACGCCCTTGAGGGTGAAATCGCCTTCGAGGACCCAGTCGTCGCCCTTGGCGGAGACGCCGGTGGAGCGGAACGTCGCGGTCGGGAAGTTCTCGGCGTCGAAGAAGTCGGCCGAGCGGACGTGGTTGTCGCGCTGCTCGTTGCGGGTGTTGATGGAGCGCACGTCGATGTCGGCGGCGATCGACGGGGTGCCGTCCTCGGCCACCGTGATCGAGCCGGTGAACTGGTCGAACGTGCCCTTGACCTTGCTCACCATGAGGTGGCGGACGGAGAAGCCGACGTTCGAGTGGACCGGGTCGATGGTCCAGGTGCCGGCGGGGAGCGGGGTGGTGGTGAGGGAGGTGGTCATGATGTCTCCTTGGAGGATTCGGTCGTCGCGGCCTTCATCGAAGTCAACCGGACTGTGGTCCGCTTGATTCCGGGCGGATCATGTGATGTGGGTCACGACAGCGGTCGGTGCGGCATGAGCGCGTTCGGCGGGACGACGCCGAACCGTCCGGCCTGGTAGTCCTCGACGGCCTGGATCAACTCGCTGCGGGTGTTCATGACGAACGGGCCGTACGCGGCGACGGGCTCGCGGATCGGCCGTCCGCCGAGGAGCAGCACCTCGAGTGCGGGCCGGTGGGAGTCCTGTGCCGCGCGGGCCGACACGGTGACGGCGTCGCCGGCGCCCAGGACCGCGAGCTGCCCCGACGTGATCGGCCGTCCGGAACTCGGCGTCGAGCCGGGACCGACGGTCCCGTCGCCCGACAGCACGTAGACGAGCGCGTTGAACGCCGGATCCCACGGCAGGCTCAGTGACGCCCCGGGCGCCACGGTCGCGTGCGCGAGCGTGATGGGCGTTCGCGTCGAGCCCGGGCCGCGATGGCCGTCGATCTCACCGGCGATGATGCGCACCAGCGCGCCGCCGTCCGGCGAGGCGATGAGCGTCGCGTCCCGGCCTTCGAGGTTCTGGTACGCCGGGGCGGCGAACTTCTCGCTGCGCGGCAGGTTCACCCACAGCTGGACGCCGTGGAAGATCCCGCCCGACATGACGAGGTGCTCGGGCGGCGTCTCGATGTGCAGGATCCCCGAACCGGCGGTCATCCACTGCGTGGCGCCGTCGGCGATCGTGCCCCCGCCGCCGTGGCTGTCCTGGTGCTGGAACTCGCCGTCGAGCATGTAGGTGACGGTCTCGAAGCCGCGATGCGGGTGCCAGTCCGTGCCCTTCGGCTCGCCGGGCGCGTAGTCGACCTCGCCCATCTGGTCCATGTGGATGAACGGATCGAGCAGGTGCGTCGGGACGCCGGCGAAGGCGCGGACGACGGGGAAGCCCTCGCCCTCGTAGCCGCGCGGTCCGCTGTTGACGGTGAGCACGGGGCGCTCGGTCTCGCCGGGCGCCGCGGTGCGGACGCGGTCGAGGGTGAGGGTGTCTGCGGTGATGGCTGGCATCGGTCTCTCCGATCGTTCTTCGGCTGGTGGACGGTGTGGTGGATGCGCCCGCCGGGGCCGCAGTCCCCCGGGTGCTAGCGCACCCTCCCGCCAGGCCCGATGCCAGCGGCCCCGGCGGGCGCATCCACCACACCGTCTGGCGGCTATAACTGGACCACGGTCCGTTTAATTCCCGGGATTCGGCGCCGGTGCCCGCCGATAGAGTGAGGGCCATGGCTTTTCGACGACCCGGCGGCAACGGCGCCGATCGATTCCGTGTGTTCGTGATCCGCGCGTCGGTCGCACCGTGATCCGCAGGGTCGCCGTCGTCTCGGTGCACACGTCGCCGCTCGCGCAGCCGGGCACGGGTGATGCGGGCGGGATGAACGTCTACGTCTGGCAGACGTCGCTGGAGCTGGCCAGACGCGGCGTCGAGGTGGAGATCTTCACCCGCGCCACGTCGTCGGACGACCCGCCGGTGGTCGAGGCGGCGCCGGGTGTGACGGTCCGCAACATCGTCGCCGGGCCGTTCGAGGGGCTCGACAAGAACGATCTGCCGACGCAGCTGTGTCCGTTCGCGGCCGGAGTGCTGCGCACCGAGGCGGGGCAGCCGTCGGGGTACTACGACGTCATCCATTCGCACTACTGGCTCTCCGGGCAGGTCGGCTGGCTCGCGCGCGATCGCTGGGGTGTCCCGCTCGTGCACACCGCGCACACGCTCGCCGCCGTCAAGAACGCCTCGCTGGCCGACGGCGACGTTCCGGAGCCGCTCGCGCGCGTCGCCGGCGAGCAGGTGGTGTGCGACGCCGCCGACCGGCTCGTCGCCAACACGACGACCGAGGCGCGCCAGCTCCAGGATCTGCACGGGGTGGCCGCGTCGAAGATCGACGTCGTCGCGCCCGGCGTCGACGTCTCCGTCTACCGGCCCGGCTCGAGGGCGGCCGCCCGCGCCGAGCTGGGGCTGGCCGCGGACGAGACGATCGTGACCTTCGTCGGACGCATCCAGCCGCTCAAGGCCCCCGACCTGTTGCTGACGGCCGCCGCACCGCTCGTCGCCGCCGGCCGCCGGCTGCGGCTGCTCGTGGTCGGCGGGCCGTCCGGCACCGGCCTGGCCCGCCCCGATTCGCTCATCCGGCTCGCCGCCGAGCTGGGCATCAGCGCCTCGGTGACGTTCCTGCCGCCGCAGCCGCCCGGGCGGCTCGCGCAGGTGTACCGGGCGTCCGACCTCGTCGCGGTGCCCAGCTACTCCGAATCCTTCGGTCTCGTCGCCGCCGAAGCGCAGGCCTGCGGCGTCCCCGTGCTCGCGGCCCGGGTGGGCGGGCTCGGCGTCATCGTCCGCGACGGCGTCACCGGCGCGTTGCTCGACACCCACGAGCCCGCGGCGTGGACGGCCGCGCTCGATCGGCTGACGTCCGATCCGGCCGGGCTCGCCGCCGCCGGCGTCCGCGCCGCGCAGCGGGGCCGCGAGTTCTCCTGGGGACGCACGGCCGACCGGCTGCTCGGCTCGTACACGACGGCGGCGGGCTGTACCGCGCCGCCGGTCCGGCGTCCCACCCGGATCATGCGCGGAGCGGGGATCTCGGCATGAGCGTCATCGACACCGTTCTGGCCTGGGCCGCCGACCGCGGGGTGACGCACGCCCGCAAGGCGGACGACGGCGCGGACGCGGAGCACGTCGTCGTCGAGCTGCCGGGGGAGAAGAAGCTCAAGACGTCCGTGCTGCTCACCGCGTCGCGGCACGGGCTGCGCGTCGAGGCCTTCGTCTGCCGGCACCCGGACGAGAACATCGAGCAGTTCCAGCGCTACCTGCTGGTGCGCAATCGCAAGCTGTACGGCGTCGCCTACACCGTCGACAACGTCGGGGACGTCTACCTCGTCGGACGCGTCGCGACCGAGAACGTCACCGTCGACGAACTCGATCGTGTGCTCGGTCAGGTGCTCGCCGCCGCGGACGGCGACTTCAATCCGCTGCTGGAGATCGGCTTCATCACGTCCATCCGCAAGGAGTGGGCGTGGCGCACCTCGCGCGGCGAATCGCTGCGCAACCTCGAGGCGTTCGAGCATCTCATCTCCGAAACGGCCGATTCCGCAAGCTCCATCTCCGAAAGGGCCGATTCCGCAAGGCCGGTCGAGCGCGACGGGGTGTGAAAGGATTGCGCGCATGAGCGGAACCCTCATCCTCATGCGCCACGGCGAGAGCACCTGGAACTCCTCGAACCAGTTCACCGGCTGGGTGGACGTCGGCCTCACCGACAAGGGGCGGGCCGAGGCCCAGCGCGGCGGCGAACTGCTGGTGGAGCACGACCTGCTGCCGGACGTCGTCTACACCTCGCTGCTGCGGCGCGCCATCACCACGGCGAACATCGCGCTCGACGCGGCCGACCGGCTGTGGATCCCGGTCGTGCGCGACTGGCGGCTCAACGAGCGCCACTACGGCGCGCTGCAGGGGCTCAACAAGGCCGAGACGAAGGCGAAGTTCGGCGACGAGCAGTTCATGCTGTGGCGGCGCAGCTACGACACGCCGCCGCCGCAGATCGAGGTCGACGCCGAGTACAGCCAGAGCGGCGACTCGCGCTACGCCGGGCTGCCCGAGGTGCCGCGCACGGAATGCCTCAAGGACGTCGTCGTCCGGCTGGTGCCGTACTTCGAGGAGGTCATCGGCGCCGAGATCCGGGCCGGCAGGACCGTCCTCGTCGCGGCCCACGGCAACTCGCTGCGGGCGCTCGTCAAGTACCTCGACGGCATCTCCGACGCCGACATCGCGAACCTCAACATCCCCACCGGCAACCCGCTGCGGTACGAGCTCGACGACGATCTTCGTCCCGTCGGCGAGGCCGCCTATCTCGATCCGGAGGCGGCTGCGGCCGGCGCGGCCGCGGTCGCGAACCAGGGCTCCAAGTAGGCGAATGGCCGATTCGCGCTGGTTGAAAGGCCCGCGAATCGGCCTACTCTGGATGCATGAGTGCATCGGATCAGGTCACCATCACGCACTCCCCGTCGCGTGAGCGCTATGTGCTGTCCGTCGGGGACGTCGACGCCGGCTATCTCGACTACGTCGCGGAGATCGAGCAGCTGGTAGTCACCCACACCGTCGTCTACGACCGCTTCGCGGGGCAGGGGCTGGCCGGGCGGCTCGTCAAACACGTTCTCGACGACGCCCGCAGCAAGCATCTGCGAGTGGTCCCCGTCTGCTCGTATGTCGCCGCCTACATCGAGCGGAATCCCGAGTACGCCGACCTCGCGGTCGCGCCGCAGGGACGCTAGGGGGCGTACGGACGTCGGCGGCAGGGGGCGAAAGTCGCCGGAAGCAGGCCCGAAGGTGGGTTTCCACCGCGGACAAACGCCAGGTGAACGGCGCGAAAACACTCTCTGACCTGCAGGTGTTCTGTCTCTCCGAGGGCGGTGCGGGTGGCCGGCGGGTAGTCGTCTCGTCGTAGGATTCGCCATGTGACGGCAATCTGGGTGGCGGCGATCGCCGCCGCCGCGGCGTTCGGGGTGGGCGTCGGCGTGCTGCTCCGGCCCCGCTCGTCGCCGGTGGCCGCGGTGGTGCCCCCGGATCGGTTCACCCGGGCCGAGTTGCTGCAGGCCATCGTCGACACCGCCGACGTCGGGGTCCTCGCCGTCGACGTGCACCGCGACGTCGTCTTCTACAACGAACGCGCCCGTGAGCTGGGGGCCGTCCGCGACGAGCTCATCGACGAGGGCGTCTGGGACGTCGCTTCCCGTGTGCTCCTGACGGGCGGCGAGTGCGCCGCCGACGTGAGATCGTCGCCGGGCACGACACCCTGGGGCTCGCCGCGACGGGCCACGACGATGAAGATCCTCGCCCGCCTGGTCGGCAAGGGCGAGGAGACCTACGCGATCGTCTACGCCCTCGACGACTCCGAGCACGTGCGCATGGAGGAGACCCGGCGCGACTTCATCGCCAACGTCTCCCACGAGCTCAAGACGCCGGTCGGCGCCATCGGTCTGCTGGCCGAGGCGCTGCTCGCGTCGGAGGACGATCCCGACGCCGTCAGTCACTTCGGCGGCTCGATCGCCGCCGAGGCGACGCGGATGGGCAGCATGGTGACCGAGCTCATCGCGCTCTCCCGGCTGCAGGGCGGCGAAGCGATCGCCGAGTTCGAGGACGTCGACGTCGACGAGCTCGTCGCCGAGGCGATGCGCCGGGCCCGGGTGTCCGCGCAGGCCCGCGACATCACGGTGACCGCCGACGAGCCGAGCGGCCTCGTGGTCCGCGGCGACGCCGCGTTGCTCGTCACCGCGCTCTCCAACCTCATCGCCAACGCCGTCGCGTACTCGGCGCCCGGCAGCCCGGTCTCCGTCAGCCGCCGCGAACTGCGCGAAGACGGCCGCCGGATCGCGGCGATCGCCGTGACGGACCGCGGCATCGGCATCGCGCCCGCCGATCAGGAGCGCGTCTTCGAGCGTTTCTTCCGCGTCGACCCCGCCCGCTCCCGCAATACCGGCGGCACCGGGCTCGGGCTCGCCATCGTCAAACACGTCGCCGCCAACCACGGCGGCAGCATCGGCCTGTGGTCCCGACCGGGCACCGGCTCCACGTTCACGCTCAAGCTCGCGCTCGCCGAGTCGCGACGCCCGCCCGGCGGACATGCCGCCGCCGCCCCGTCCGTCCGCACGCTTTCCGATCCCGTCTCCGACCGCGTCGGCCACGACGCCGGCCCCCCGACTCCGAAGGAATCCGTTCGATGACCCATGTCTTGATCGTCGAAGACGAGAAATCCCTCGCCGACCCGCTCGCCTTCCTGCTCGGAAAGGAGGGCTTCCAGACGACGATCGTCGACGACGGTGCGAAGGCGATCGCGGAGTTCGAGCGCGTGGCACCCGACATCGTGCTCCTCGACCTCATGCTGCCGGGCATGTCCGGCACCGAGGTGTGCAAGGCGCTGCGGGCGCGCTCGTCGGTGCCGGTCATCATGGTGACCGCGCGCGACAGCGAGATCGACAAGGTCGTCGGCCTCGAGCTCGGCGCCGACGACTACGTGACGAAGCCGTATTCGGCGCGTGAGCTCGTGGCGCGCATCCGCGCGGTGCTGCGGCGCGGCGCCGATGTCGGAGACGACGCCGACGACCCCGCGGTGCTGTCCGTCGGACCCGTCACGATGGACGTCGACCGGCACACGGTGACCGTCCGCGGCGAGCGGGTGATGCTGCCGCTCAAGGAGTTCGACCTGCTCGAGTACCTCATGCGCAACGTCGGCCGGGTGCTGACGCGCGGCCAGCTCATCGACCGCGTCTGGGGCGCCGACTACGTGGGCGACACCAAGACGCTCGACGTCCACGTCAAGCGGCTGCGTTCGAAGATCGAGCCGGATCCGGGCTCGCCGCGGCACCTGCTGACGGTCCGCGGGCTGGGCTACAAGCTCGAGGAGTGAGAAGGGCTCCCCGGCTGTTCGCGGGATGTACCGCCCGAGCCGCAGTCCCCCGCGCTGGCTCGTTCCTCGCCGGCGCTCCCGCCAGGCCCGATGCCAGCGGCCCGGGCGGTACATCCCGCGAACAGCCGGGGAGGCGCGTTATTCGATGAGGTGGTACTTGAGGTCGATGCCGTCGTGGCCGGCGGCCGCGGCGGTCGCCGGGTGGACCGCGACGAGGCCGGTCTGGGCGCGGCGTCGGCAGAGGTCGGCGAGCATCTCGTAGGCGGGCGAGCCGAGGAGTTCGGTCAGCTCGGCGGCGTACGACTGCCACACCTGCTGGGCGCCGACGTGCGCGTCGGGCGAGCCGGAGCAGTACCAGTCCAGGTCGAGCCCGCCCGGGCCCCAGCCGCGGCGGTCGAACTCGGTGATCGTCGTGCGGAGGATCTGCTCGCCGTCCGGCCGGTCGACCCACTCCTGCGCGCGCCGCACCGGCAGCTGCCAGCACACGTCGGGCTTGACGGTCAGCGGTTCGACGCCGCGGCGCAGCGCCATCGCGTGCAGCGAGCAGCCGACACCGCCGGAGAAGCCGGGGCGGTTGAGGAAGATGCAGGCCCCCTCGTGGCGGCGCGTCCGCAATGCGGGCCCGTCGTCCTCCGCATCGGGATCCGGCTCCTCCTCGGGGTCCGGTTCGTCTTCCTCGAGATAGCCGTCGGCGCCGAGCGGGTCGGCGCCGGCGCCGAGGTCGTGGAACTGCCAGTCCTGCGGCGTCAACTCGGTGACGGCGTCGGCGAGCCGGGTGCGATCGTCGGCGTCGGAGAGGAAGGCGCCGTGGCTGCAGCAGCCGTCGTCGGGGCGGTCGGCGAGGATGCCGGCGCACGCCGGGGTGCCGAAGACGCACGTCCAGTGCGAGAGCAGCCAGGTGAGGTCGGCCGCGACGAGGTGTGACGCGTCGGCGGGGTCGGTGAACTCGATCCACTCCCGCGGGAAGTCGAGGGGGACCTCCGGGGCGCGCATCGCGGGCATGCCGAGGTCCGTCGAATCTCCGTGTCGCACGGTACGACCCTAGTCGCCGGACGGTCGGAGCCGACGCGCCTACATGACCCGTCCGGGAGCCGATCATCTAGCCGGTGCCGCCGGTCGCACCGCCGCCTCGCCCGCCCGCCGGTCGTTCCGCCGCGATCGTCACCTGCTGTTCACCGAGCGTCAGTACCGTTGCCGCGTGAGATTGGGCGTTCTCGATATCGGATCGAACACGGTGCATCTGCTTGTCGTCGACGCGCATCGCGGCGGCCACCCGACACCGATGAGCTCGGCGAAGGCGACGCTGCGGCTCGCCGAGCAGATCGACGCCGACGGGCGGCTGACCGCGTCGGGCGCCGACAGGCTGTGCGAGACGCTCGCCGAGTTCGTCTCGATCGCCGAGACGTCGGGCTGTGAGGGCGTCATGGCGTTCGCGACGTCGGCCGTCCGTGACGCCCACAACAGCGAGGACGTGCTGGCCCGGGTCAAGAATGAGGTCGGCGTCACCGTCGAGGTGCTCGCCGGACGCGACGAGGCGCGGCTGACCTCGCTCGCCGTGCGGCGCTGGTACGGCTGGAGCGCGGGCCGCATCCTCGCCCTCGACATCGGCGGCGGCTCCCTGGAGATGTCCAACGGCGTCGACGAGGAGCCCGACGTCGCGCTGTCGGTGCCGCTCGGGGCCGGTCGCGTCACCCGACGGTGGTTCCCGGACGATCCGCCGGAGCGGCGCCGGGTCTCCGTGCTGCGGGACTGGCTGGACGCCGAGCTCGTCAAGCCGTCGCGACGCCTGCTCGAGCCCGGTGTTCCCGATCTGACGGTCGGCAGCAGCAAGACCTTCCGCACGCTCGCGCGGCTGACCGGCGCGGCGCCGTCCGGTGCCGGTCCGCGCGTGCGGCGCACGCTGACGGCGGCCGGGCTGCGTCAGCTCATCGCCTTCATCTCGCGGATGACCGCGGCCGACCGGGCCGAGCTGGAAGGCGTCAGCGCCGGCCGTTCGGGCCAGATCGTCGCCGGTGTGCTCGTCGCGGAGGCGGCCATGCGCGCCCTGTCCGTCGAGACGCTCGACGTCTGCCCGTGGGCGCTGCGCGAGGGCGTCATCCTGCGCAGGCTCGACGTGGCGTCCAACGACGACGTGGCCCGCGACGGTTCGGGGTTCACCGCGCGGTAGGCCTCGGCCAGGCCCGTGTCGCTCAGCGGAAGTCGACGAGTCCCGCGCGGGCGGCGGTGATGAGGAGTTGCACGCGGTCGCGCACCTGCCATTTGGTCATGATGCGGCCGAGATTGGCTTTGATGGTGCCCTCAGAGACGAAGAGGGCACCGGCGATCTCGGCGTTCGACATGCCTCGGGCGAGATGCGCGAGCACGTCGTGTTCGCGCTCCGTCAGCGCGTCGAGGTCCGCCGGTCGAGTCGATGTTCGAGGCTTCGATTCGCGGACGTGCTCGATGAGTCGTGAGGCGATTCGCGGTGACAGGGAACTCGTTCCCCCGTGAACCTGTCGTAGGCCGGCGACGATCTCGTCGGCACTGGAGTCTTTGAGCAGGTAGCCGGACGCGCCTGCGCGCAGCATCTGCAGGATCTTCTCGGTCGTATCGAAGATCGACACGGCGAGGACGCGGACGTCGGGTCGGCTGGCGGTGATCGCCGCCGTCGTCTCGATGCCGTCCATGTGTGGCATCTGCACGTCGATCATGACGATGTCCGGCAGGTGACGCGCCACGGCTTCGAGTGCCGCCGGGCCGCTCCCCGCCTCGGCCACCACCTCGATGTCCGGATCGCGCGTCACGAATCGGACGAGCGCCACTCGGACGAGAGGGTCGTCGTCGACGATGACGACCCGAATCTTCTGCATGAACCGACCTTAACGGGTTTAAGCCTGGACCTTCGACCAGTCTGTTATGGAAGATAGTCAGTTGTGACCTGTTGCGGGATACCGCGAGGATAGAGGTGTCGGGGTGTAGTGCGTGAAAGGTCGGTGGACGGTGGTCTGGTCGGGAGCATGGGATTGGCTGTGCAAGTTGGTCGGCGGTTGCCGCTAGGTGGATGGATCGGACGTGCCCGGGCCCCGGGGCGGGTCAGCGGCTCGCGTCGTCGATGGGGCGGCCTATGTGGTTCAGGACTGGATGAACTCGTAGAATTGGGCACCACCGAGCGTGTCGCTCTGCTGGTGATCGTGAGCGCCGGCCTGCTCGCCGGCGTCATCGACGTGATCGCATCCGGTGGTGGACATCTGGCGCTTTCACTGCTTGATATCGCGATGACGGCGTCGTTCGCGGTATTCGTCGTCTCACCCGTCCTCGCGACGTCCTTGCTCGGAACGACTGTGGTGCTTTCGTATGCCGCCGATGGCTTTGCGCCGGCCCTCTTCGCGTTGGCGGTGTCCGCCGGATGCGTGTTGCGAACCGGCACCGCGAATCTGGTCGTCGCCTACGTCGGAGGGCTGCTCGTCGCGGCGGCCGTCGCCACGAGAGCGCCGGTGAGTGCGACGAGTGATGTCGCCGGGTGTCTCCTGGTGGCGACCGTCATGGGCGGCATCGGCCTCGCGCTGCGGTCGGCGCACGCGCGCAGTCATCGACTGGGGCGGGAACTCGCCGATCGCGCACGACGGGAACGTGCCGCGATTCTCGCTGAGAGGCGGCGGATCGCCGGCGAACTGCATGACAGCATCGCCCGCGATCTCACCGTCATCGCGATGCACGTTCAACTGTTCGGTGACGACGTGTACCAGGACTCTCGGGACGTGATCCGGACGGCTGCGCGTAGCGCGCTCGATGACGTACGTGCCGTCATGGAACTCGCCGACGAGGACCCGAACACCGACGGAACGCGGTTCGCTGATCTGCCCAGCGCTTTCGACGAAGTGCGTCGGACGCTGGAGCCGATGGGATACCACGTCGCGATTGATGGCGATCCCGCTGACCGGCGTATTCCCGAGTCCATCGAGATCGCCCTGACATGGGTGCTCCGCGAGGCGGCCACGAACATCCTCAAGCATGCGGCCCGCGGAGAGGTGAGCATCGCACTCGATATCGTCTCGGCGTCCGTGTGCCTCACAGTGCATAGCGTGTTGCCGAGGACGTGTAGGCGAGATCTTCCTTCCAACGGCCACGGTCTGTTGCGAATGACCGAGCGGGTGCACGGGGCCGGTGGACGATTGAAGGCCGGCGTGGAGGGGCGGACCTGGTCTGTCGCCGCGTATTTCCCTTTGAATTGACCGGTCGGTGCGCCGTCCGATCGGATGGTGCGCCCTGGCGAAAAGTCGATGTCGACGTAGACCTTCGGGACTATTACGGCGAGGCGGCGTTGCATAGCGTCGGATCCGAGGGCGGCAACGGTGTCGTTCTCTCAGAAGGGAGTGGATCCGAGATGAGAAGGATAGAGGGTGACCGTGGCGAAGGGACCCGTCCGTCGGCAAGGACTTCGCGGTATGCGGTGGCGGGAGCGGTCCTGGCTTTGCTGGCGAGCGGTGCCGGAGTGTCACACGCAGACCCGGTGAAGAGTCCGGCACCGGTCACCGGAGGCCACGCGGTCGCGCCGGAGAACTCGAAGGTGGTGATCGGTGGAGACGGCGGTGGTATCGGGCCGCAGGACGCGGTGTACGTCGGGGGCGGAACGTGGCAGAAGGGCTCGTTCTTGACCGGTACGTGGGGTCTGGATAAGACCTGTTTCTCGAACTACATGCACACCGTGAAGTGGCATTCGTCGACGGCCTCCATCGGCGGTTTCACAGAAAGGACGGTGGCGATGCCTGGTCGATGGTCCTATGCGACCGTATACGGCAAGAGGTGGCAGCGTTGCGACACGTACTGGAGTTCCTGGGGGTGACACGTAGCCGATGTGATGTCGAGTCGATGTGTTCGGCGGTCGACGTGACGCGTGCGGTGGGCCGGTTCGGGTGAGGTCGACGCTTTTCATTCTGTTGATCTCGATATTCATCGTTGTCACAGCGGCCGTCTCGGGCCGAGTTGTTCTCGAACGCGAGGCGGCCGCTTTCGCGGCCGGTGAACGTATCGGCGTGGTGTTCGCGTGGCCGGATCATCTGGCCGTGGCTGACCCTGCTGTCACGATACGGATCTTGACGGAGGCCGCGGACAAGACCGGATCCAACGTCGTTCGGACGACGATGTCGATATCTGCCGACGGGCGATCGAAGATCGCTCATCACGTCTACCTGGGGCGGGAGCGGTCAGAGTTGTTCGACGAGTTCGTCCTCGCCGAGGGCCGTTGGCCGACGCGGACTGAGCTGAATGGCGGGACCGCGCGCGCTGCGTCGGCGCACGATGACGGCGTCACCGTGGTTGGGCGACTGAGCGTGCTCGCAGACCGCTTCGATCTGAGGGTCGATCCGCTACGTTCTCTTTTCGAGACGCTTCCGACGGTCGGAGATTACGTCGTCGAAGCGCCTGACGACGCAGCGCGAGGTCGATTCCTCGACATTGTCAACACTCGTATCCGCCAGGCCGGGGTCACAGATGTGACCGTGAAGCCGACAGAGGGTGCTGGAAACGCATCGAGCAACGACCGCGGTCTTCTGGTGCTCTTTCGGAACCTGCTCTGGATCCTGATCGCCGTGGCGGGATTTCTCGCGGTCACACTGGTGTTTCGAGAGGGCAAGTGGATAGGTGTCATGCGGATGGTCGGATTCTCGGTGGCGCGTATCTGGTATCGAACGGTGGGGCGGCTGCAGTTCGTCGCGCTCGGGGTGGGAACGCTGTGCTGCGGTGCGCTGATGTTCTTCGTGACGGGTGCCGATCGGGAGTTCGCCGTCGAGCTTGCGGCAGCACTACTGATGGCGACCTCTTCAGGCATCGCTTTGACGGCGGCCGTGGCCTACGTGATGGCTGATCGTGTTCGAGTGGGGGAACTCGTCAAAGGAGGGCTGATGTGATCGGCGGGAAGAAATCGCCTCGGGTGGGAGGTGGCCTGTGGAAGTTGCTGGTCGCAGGGTTCCTCGTCGCCGTTCAGGGGGCATGCGGTGTGCTTCTGGCATGGTTCGCTGTGACGTCCTGGCAGAAATACGACGACCTCGATGAGCGACGAGCGGCCGTCGATTCCTGGGCCGGAGCCCGGGATTTCGCCGTGTTCCATCCGGTCGCGCTGGGTGGCGATCTGGAGGACATCAGACGAACCGGGGGCAGTGCCGAGACCATGGCGCAGGCCGATCTATTCTTGCAACTGGAAAAGGTGGGCGCCCTGTATGTGGACGCCCTGGATTTCGAGCCCGGCGTACCGCCGAGTGAATCGCCACTGCCGGCGCGGGTGATGAAGGTCAACGTGAACTATCTCGATCGATATCCGTTGCGCGATGAATCGGGATCCGCGGTGCGTGTCGACCGAGACGAGCAGGCGTGGGTTGTCGCCGTCCCGGCCACTTTCAAAGCGCAAGAGAGAAGTATCCGAGAGTTCCTTCGCATGGGGCGGGTCGGTAGAGGCGATTTCCAAGGGGCGGTCCAGGCCGAACAGGGTGCGTTCAAACGCATTCCACCGGCCCGATTCCGGACGCAGAACGTGCGGATCGTGTGGACCGAGCCCGGCCAGAAGGTGTTCAGCTACAGCCCGACCGTGAATCCGGATGATGGAAACCGAGTCGTCGATCCCATCGTCGAGATCATGACGCCGGCGAACAGTCTCACGATAGATCGGGCGAATGCGGTGACGGGGGGTATCGGTACGGCGATGAAGGTACGCGTCGACGGCGACCCGCAACGGGTGCTGCGTGAACTGCAGCCGACTCTCAAGCGGCTGCGTCTGGATGACAACCTGCAGCATCTGGTCTTCCCCGGCGAGGCGATGCAGAACGAATTCGCCGAAACGCGACGCATGATGATGTGGGAATCCGTCGTCGCGGGCGGCGTCCTCGTCGTCATGCTGATCGCCGGCTGGTCGTTCGTCGCCGTCCTATGCGATCGGGCGCGGCGCGTGCTCATCGTTCGCCGACTGCACGGCTTCGGATTCCTGCGGACGTATCGCGGGGTGTTGTCGACGGTCGGCGTGACCTGGGTGGCGACGGTCGTCGTGGCCCTGCTTTACGCGGCGTGGTCCAACGCCGACGCGGCGTCCATGCCGGAAGGAATGCCGGCGCCGATGAGTCGGCTGATCGAGCTGCCCAGGCTGATGCTGATCTTGATCGCGATGGGAATCGTGGAAGCGGTGTTCGCGTCCCTGGTGGCAACTGTGCTCGAACGTCGGAACGCCGTGAAACGACTGAAGGAGCTGTAGGGGATGACGCTCGCGAGTGAACTCGTCGATGTTCGGAAGTCGTATAAGGGCCGAGCGGTTCTCGACGGCGTCGACCTGCGGATCGGGGTCGGTGAGATGGTGGCGATCACCGGCCCGAGCGGGTCGGGGAAGTCCACCGTCCTCAATCTGATCGGACTGCTCGACGCCCCCGATTCCGGTGAGGTGCGTCTCCTCGGCGAGAAGGCCCCGAGACCTCGGACGCGCGCCGCCGTGCTGGCATTGCGCCACCGGTTGGGCTATCTGTTCCAGAACTACGCGCTCATCGACGGCGCGTCGGTGGCGGCGAACCTGGAGATCGCACTCGCTTATACCGGCGACAGGGGGTCGAAGAAGGAGCGGATCGCCGACGCGCTCGCCCGCGTGGGCCTGCCGGGGACCGAGGGACGCAAGGTGTTCTCGCTGTCCGGTGGCGAACAGCAGCGGGTCGCCATCGCACGGCTCATGCTCAAACCGTGCGACATCGTCATCGCCGACGAGCCGACCGGATCGCTCGACGCCGCGAACCGGGACGTCGTCCTGCGGTTGCTTCGTGAGATGAATGCGGTCGGCAAGACGATCGTCATCGCCACGCACGACGAGGCGGTGATCGGTGCGTGCTCCCGGCGGGTCGCCGTGGGCGCCGTGATGCGGGCCTGACGGGCGCGCGTCCGGTTCGCGGGCTCGATGGTCGATCGGCGCGGCCGGTCGGCTGCCTGAGCGCTCCGCACTCGGTCGCCGGGGACGACCCGGTCGACGGCGGTCCTTACACTGGTTCGGGGTCTGGCAGGACCGGTGGACGCGGTGCCTGCCTCCTTGCGGCCGGGCGCTGAGCCCGGGCGGCGTGGAGAAGTGAGGCGGAGCATGTCTTCTGAGAAGACGTCGGCTGCTGAGCCGGCATCGGCTGCCGACGCCGAGGCGGGTACGCCGAAGGCGGACGGCAATGTGTGGCCGGTGGCCGGTCCGCGCGTCGGCGGCGGCCGGCGAGCCGAGGGCGGCGAGCGAGGTGATGGCGCACCGGCGGTGTCGGTGGCCGAGCTGCTCGCTCGGCGCAAGCCGCGTGAGGAGTCGGCCGACCGGGTGTTCCCTGCCCCGACGTCCGCGCACGTCGAGACGCCGGACGACGCGAAGACGCCTGACGACCCCGCGATCCCGGGGGACTCCGGTGCGTCGGGTAACGACACCGCCCCGGCCGATTCCCCGACACCTGACGATTCCGAGACGCAGGTCCTCGCGCCGGTCCCGGTGGAGCCGGAGACGGCGGTCCTCGAGCCGGTCGCCGCCGATCCCCGGGACGCCGTCGACTCGACGCTCGAGGTCCCGGTCGTGGTCGACCCGGCCGCCCCGGACCCGGCCGCCCCGGACCCGATCGCCGGCGACCCGGCGCCGTCCGGCGGCGCCAAGCTGTGGGCCGGGATCGCCGCGCAGGTGGCGCTCGGACTGTTCGTCGGCGGCGGGCTGTTCTTCGGCTTCGGTCAGCTCTGGCCGTGGAGCGCGTACTTCTCGCTGTTCCTCGCCGTCTGCGTCATCTTCGCGCTGGTGACGCTCGTCCACGTGGTGCGGCGCAGCCACGACCTGTTCAGTCTGCTGCTCGCGCTGGCCGTCGGACTGTTCGTCACGTTCGGGCCGCTCGTGCTGCTGCTGGCGCGGGGATAGCCCGCGGATGCGCAGACAGATCCCGATCGGGCTGTCGACGGCGTCGGTCTATCCGCAGAACACCGTCGCGGCCTTCGAATACGCCACGGAGCTCGGCTACGACGGCGTCGAGGTCATGGTGTGGGCCGATCCCGTCAGCCAGGACCTGCACAAGGTGACGGCGCTGTCGCAGCGCTACAACCTGCCGATCCTGTCGGTGCACGCGCCCTGCCTGCTCATCAGCCAGCGGGTGTGGGGACGCGATCCGGTGGCCAAGCTCGCACGGTCGGTGCGGGCGGCCGAGGAGTGGGGCTCGCCGACGGTCGTGCTGCATCCGCCGTTCCGGTGGCAGCGCCGCTATTCGCAGGAGTTCCCGGAGATCGTCGCCGGGTTGGAGGAGCGCCACGGCGTCGCGATCGCCGTCGAGAACATGTTCCCGTTCCGGCTGGACAGGTTCCGCGGCGCGGCCGCCGAGCCGGGTTACGAACGCCTGCGGCAGCGCGGCCCCGGCGCCCGCGTGTCGGCGTTCGGGCGGTCCATCGACCCGACGGACGTCGGCTACGCCAACTACACGCTCGATCTGTCCCACACGGCGACGGCCGGCCACGACGCGCTCGCGATGTTCGACCGGATGGGCCAGGGGCTCAGCCACCTGCATCTCACCGACGGCCTCGGGGCGCCTGTCGACGAGCATCTCGTGCCCGGCGACGGCAACCAGCCGTGCGCGGAGATCTGCCGCCGCCTCGCCGAGAGCGACTTCGACGGCGCCGTCGTCCTCGAGGTGGCGACGGGCTCGGCCAAGACGAAACCCGAGCGTGCGGCCGTGCTGGCCAGGTCGCTGGACTTCGCGCGCAGGCACCTGGCGCGCTGACGCTATAGTCGCCTTTCGTATAACAGCGTTATCGTCACGTCGACGAGAGGAGCAGACCATGCCGAGCCTGTCGGAGGTGCTCAAGCTCGACCCGGTGTCCGCCGCCGGTGACACCGCGTCCTACCTCGCCCGCATCGACCCCGTCTTCACGATCGGCCCGAAGGTGCACGGCGGCACGTTGCAGGCGCTCTCCGCGGAGGCCGCGGTGCGCGCCTACGTCGACCTGGCCGGGGAGCCCGTCGCGCCGCCGGCGCCGGTGGCCGTCTCCACCAACTACCTCGGCGCACCGGATCCGGCCGAGGTCCAGGTGACGGTGCGGCTCGTCAAACGCGGCCGCCGGACGTCGTTCGCGGACGTCGCCGTCTCGCAGAACGGCCGGGAGGCCGTCCGCAGCACCGTGACGCTCGGCACGGTCGACGCCGGCCCGGTGCGGCACAGCGCCCCGGCGCAGATCGTGCTGCCCGTCGAGCCGACGGCCGACGCGTTCGACGTCGCGGCGTCGCCGATGGGCTCGATCGTCCACCTGGCGGGAGCGCTCGACTTCTACGCGACCGCCGACATGGCCGAGATCGCGAGTGGGAAGCCGACGGCGCCGGTCATGACGTTCTGGGCGCGGCCCAAGGGCGACGTCGACCCGGACATCCCGTTCGCGATCCTCTGCGGCGACATCTCGGCGCCGACGGTCATGAAGCTGCAGCTCTTCGGCTGGGCGCCGACGGTCGCGCTGACGACGTTCGTCCGTCGCGCCCCGGCACCGGGCTGGCTGCGCATCGCGGTGCGCACCGAGGAGGTGGGCCGGGGGTGGTTCGACGAGCTGTGCACCGTGACGGATTCCACGGGTCGCGTCGTCGTCCAATCCCAGCAGTTGGCGATCGTCCCGACCACGGTGTGACGCCCCGGAGCCGTATTCATACGCCGAAGGCCGGCGTAGTGAAAACCTCCTACTACTACTGAGTAACAAGCGTCCGTGGCACGCTGGTCCACCATGAGCGAGAACAGAATCGCGATCATCGGCGGCGGCAAGATCGGGGAGGCACTGCTTGCGGGCCTCATCAACGGCGGGCATCCCGTGCGTGATCTCGTCGTCGCCGAGAAGGTCGCGGCGACCGCCAAATATCTCGAGTCCGAATACGGCGTCCGCGTCACGAGTGTGACCGACGCCGTCGACGGCGCCGCGCTGGTGGTGGTGGCCGTCAAGCCGGGCGACGTCGAGGCCGTGCTTCCGGCCATCGCCGCGGTGGAGGACTTCCGCGAGGACGAGCGCGTCGTGGTCTCGCTCGTCGCCGGCATCCCGACGGTCGTCTACGAGAACGCGTTGTCCGCGGGCTCGCCGGTGGTGCGCGCGATGCCGAACACGCCCATGCTCGTCGGTGAGGCCATGAGCGCCGTGGCGGCGGGCCGCTATGCGACCGAGGAGCAGGTCGCGGCCGTCGTCAAGATGTTGCGGACGGTCGGCAAGGTCGTCGTCTGCCCCGAGGCGCAGATGGACGCCGTCACCGCGCTCTCGGGTTCGGGCCCGGCGTACGCGTTCTTCCTCGCGGAGGCGCTGATCGACGCCGGCGTCAACCTGGGGATGACGCGTGCTCTCGCGACGGAGCTCGTCGGGCAGACGATTCGTGGATCGGGTGTCCTGCTGACGGATTCCGGATTGAGTCCCGTCGAATTGCGCGCGGCCGTCACTTCTCCGGCCGGAACCACTAGTGAAGCTCATGTAGAGCTTGAGCGTTATGGCGTCCGGCATGCTTTTGCCGAAGCAGTGCGCGCGGCGGCGCGTCGGAGCGCTGAACTCAAGTCTGAGGTGCTAGAACGGGTGGAGAGCCGTCACGGAGGACAAACGCTGGGAGCGTCGTCCGGTAACTGACGGCTATTTTGCCCACTCCCGTCGCAGTGATCACATTCGTCACGCTAGGATCGGGCACAGCACGTGCGTGTCTGTTGACCGCCGGAGGGGAAGCCGGCGGACCGCGACGCGTGCTCGGAGGTATGTGAAATTCATGGCTGCGAAGACGCCGAGTGATGGGTCTGGGACCCAGTTCTTGACGGTCGCCGAGGTCGCCGCATTGATGCGGGTCTCCAAGATGACCGTCTACCGTCTCGTGCACAGTGGGGAGCTGCCGGCCGTACGCGTCGGCCGCTCCTTCAGGGTGCACTCCAAGACGGTCCACGACTATCTGGAGACGTCGTACTTCGACGCCGGCTGACAGGCGCGGACCACGGTATGGCGGCGGCTCCCGTCCTTGTGACGCCGGCCGTCGGCGGTGGCTCCGCGTGAGTTCACTGCGGTCGGAGTTTGCCCGGTCGAACGAGGGCGGTAAGGTGGCTTCTCGTTGCCCGGCCGGGTGTTTCCGCTGCAGGGCCACCGAACAGATGTCACGGGTCGTCCGCGTTGCGGCCCGGCGGCCCGAGAGAAGTTAGGAACACCTGATGGGTTCTGTCATCAAGAAGCGCCGCAAGCGCATGTCGAAGAAGAAGCACCGCAAGCTGCTGCGTCGCACTCGAGTGCAGCGTCGCAAGCTCGGCAAGTAGGTCTCGGATATTCCGATCTGCGTGACATCCGTCTCGCGGGTCGGAACCGGAGCCGCTTCGCTTCGTCGTCCTCTCAGCCCGCCGGCGGTCCTCCGCTCGGCGGGCTGATCGGTATCCGGTCGCCTAGGCTCGACCCATGAGCGAACGTCCGCGCGTCGTCCTCGTGACGGGGGCCGCCACCTTTCTGGGCGGCTACCTCGCCACGCGGCTGAAGCAGGACCCGTCGATCGAGCGGGTGCTGGCCGTCGATTCACGGTCGCCGAGCAAGGACATGCTGCGCCGGATGGGGCGGGCCGAGTTCATCCGCGCCGACATCCGGCGGCCGTCCATCGCGAAGGTGATCTCGTCGACCGGCGTCGACACCGTGGTGCACGCGGCGACGTCGGTGCTCGACACCGTCGGCCACTCGCCGGCGATCAAGGAGTTCAACGTCATCGGCGGCATGCAGGTGCTGGCCGCCTGTCAGCGCAGTGAGTCCGTCAAGCGGCTCGTGCTGCGCAGTTCGGCGATGGTCTACGGCGTCGGGCCGGGTGATCCGTCGCATTTCGCGGAGGGCGTCCGGCCGCACCATGAGCCGAAGCGGGGTTTCGGCCGCGATCTCATCGACGTCGAGGGCTACGCCCGAGGGCTGGCGCGCCGGCGTCCGGACGTCGCGGTGACGATCCTGCGGCTCGCCCCGATCCTCGGCCCGCGCATCGACACCCGGATGAGCATGTACTTCCGGTCGACCGTGACGCCGACCGTGCTGGGCCATGATCCGCGGCTGCAGCTGCTGCATGAGGAGGATGCGCTCGCCGCGATGGTGCACGCGACGATGCTCGGCCGCTCGGGCACCTTCAACGTGGGGGCGGACGGCGTCGTCATGCTCTCGCAGGCCGTGCGCCGGGTCGGACGCGTCTCGGTGCCGCTGCCGCGGAGCCTCGTCTCGCCGTTCACGACGGTCTCGCGCGGACGTCCGACGAGCCTGCTCGCCGAGCAGGTCGGGCTGCTCACCTACGGGCGTGTGATGGACAACACCCGGATGCGGACGGAACTCGGTTTCGAGCCGAAGTACTCGACGGTCGAGACCGTCGACGACTACGTGGCCGGACGCGGAATCGCGCCGGTGGTGCCCCGGGAGGCGTGGACGCGCGTCGAGGCGTGGCTGGCGGACCGTGCGGCCGGGTCGGATGTGGCCGGTGTGACTCGTGGGGCGATGTCGTAGATCGGGTCGACGACGGGCCGCGTCTCATGTCGCGGTTCACAGGCCTGCTGAGTACGGTGACGTGAGGGCGAGCCCGGGGGAGGGATCCACGTATGGCGGCAGAGCGTAAGGCGAATGCGGGCACGGCGAAGGTGATCCCGCTGCACGCGGACTCGCCGCGGCGACCGGCCGATCGGCAGCCGGGGCCGCGCAGCAGGCATCCGTCCGCGGTGCCGCTGGATCATGTGCCCGGCGCGAGTGCGGCCGCCGGCGTCACTCCCATCAGCGACGACGTCCGCCTGCGGCTGGAGGCCGGATTGGCCCTCGGTGAGCGGCCCGTCGACTCGTCGCCGCTCATCGACATCGGCACGGCCGGCGTCGAGGCCGCGGCGCGGGCCGTCGCGGGGCGACTCGGCGACATGGTCGGCTTCGTGCGCGAGCGCGTCACCGGCGACTACCTCGTCGACGATTTCGGCTTCGACGAGCACTTCACCGAGGCCGTCTGGCTGCCCGCGCTGCGCGTGCTGTTCGAGAAGTGGTTCCGCGTCGACGTCACCGGCGTCGAGAACCTGCCCGTCGAGGGTGGTGCCCTGCTCGTCGCCAATCACGCCGGTGCACTGCCGGTCGACGCGCTCATGGCCGCCGTCGCCGTGCACGATCACCATCCCCGCGGCCGTCATCTGCGGCTGCTCGCCGCCGATCTCGCCTTCGCGCAGCCCGTCATCGGCGATTTCGCGCGCAAGGTCGGCGCGACGCTCGCGTGCACGTCCGACGCCGAGCGGCTGCTGCGGGAGGGGGAGCTCACCGGGGTGTGGCCGGAGGGCTTCAAGGGGATCGGCAAGCTGTACAAGGACCGCTACAAGCTGCAGCGTTTCGGACGCGGCGGCTTCGTGACGACCGCGCTGCGCACGGGAGCGCCGATCGTGCCGGTCTCGATCGTCGGCTCGGAGGAGATCTACCCGATGCTCTCGGACCTCAAGCCGATCGCGAAGCTCCTCGGCCTGCCGTACGTCCCGGTGACGCCGCTGTTCCCGCTGCTCGGGCCGCTCGGGCTCGTCCCGCTGCCCAGCAAGTGGCACATCCACTTCGGCGAGCCGATCGACACCGAACACCACGGCCCCGGCGCCGCCGAGGACCCGATGATCGTCTTCGACCTCACCGACCACGTCCGCGAGGAGATCCAGCAGACGCTGTTCCGGCTGCTCTCAGAACGCAAGGGCGTCTATTTCTGACGCGGCGGCTCGATGCGGCAACGGAACGTGCGCGTCAGCCGGCTCGTCCGTGCGCTCGGGTGAGGACGCCCGCGCGATACCGTGCGTCGTAGCGCATGGCGAGTTCGTGCTCGTCGAGCACCTCGACATCGAAGGTGCTTCGCAGGTGCGGAACGGCGCGACGGGCGAACGCCGCCGCCCCTGGTCCTTCGAAGACCAGCAACGTCGGAAAGCCCGAGACCGTCGATGACGACAGTGCCCAGGCCCAGGCGTCGGTGGGGTCATCGAACGCGTCCACGGCAGCCTGAACTCGCTGCGGCGTCGGCCCCGCAGCGACGGAATACATGTATTCCCGGCTACCCACGACGCCATCCTATCGCTGACGATCCCCGGCCGGCGTCACCGACGATGACGATCACCTCATCCAGATCGCACCCGAACTCCCCGACTGCGGCGGCGACGGCGGCCTCGGCAGCAGGAACGGTCGCATCAGTATTCCGCGCGTCCACGACGACCCGCGGGCACTTGGACGACGCCGACTTCATGTTGAAGATGCAGGTCAGATGGTTGAACGACCGGCCGTCGCGCGGCCTGAGCGTCTTGAATTCGATCGGGACCGGACGATCACCGGAGGTGACGGCGTCCGGCGGCCGCTGCTTCTTGAACTCTCGTACCGACCGCACGATCACGCCGCGACTCTGCAGCCATCTTGCGATATCCGCTTCGTGCGGTTCGAAATACACCCATCGCTCCTCGTCGACGTCCGGGGCCAGCCCGCGCCATTCGTCGAGCCGGCGGACGGTCAAGACCATCGCACCGATGGTCTCTCCGCCCGGGGCGGCGATGACCGTCACGTCGATCGGGAGAACCGGCGCTCGTGAGTACGCCCCCATGGTTCCTTGGACGCGAACGGTGACCGGACGGTTCCCCTAGGTGGCGATGATGTGCCCGCCGAGCCGCTCGGCGGTCAGTGGCTGCGGATGTAGCGCGCCACCGCGACGCCCGCCCCACCGGCCGCCCCGAGGGCCAGGGCCGTCGGGATGCCGACCTTGGCCGCCTTGCGGGCGGTGCGGAAGTCACGGATCTCCCAGCCGCGGATGCGGGCGACCTCGCGCAGGTCGGCGTCCGGGTTGATGGCGACGGCCGTGCCGACGAGCGAGAGCATCGGGACGTCGTTGTGGCTGTCGGAGTAGGCCGTGCAGCGCTTGAGGTTGAGGCCCTCGCGGACGGCGAGGGTGCGGATCGCGTGGGCTTTGCCGAGGCCGTGCAGGATGTCGCCGACGAGCCGTCCCGTGAAGACGCCGTCGACGCTCTCGGCGACGGTGCCGAGCGCGCCCGTCAGGCCGAGCCGGTCGGCGATCGTCTGGGCGAGCTCCACCGGCGTGGCCGTGACGAGCCACACCTGCTGCCCCGCGGCGAGGTGCATCTGCGCGAGCTCCCGCGTGCCCGGCCAGATGCGGTCGGCGATGTACTCGTCGAAGATCTCCTCGCCGAGGCCGACGAGCTCGGCCGTCGGGCGTCCGGCGATGAACGACAGCGCCTTCTCGCGCCCCTGGGCGACGTCCTCGGCGTTCTCCTTGCCGGTGACCCGGAACTTGACCTGCGCCCACGCGAACTCGGCGATGTCGGCGTAGGAGAAGTATTTCCGAGCGGCCAGCCCACGCGCGAAGTGGATCATCGATGCGCCCTGGACGAGCGTGTTGTCGACGTCGAAGAAGGCGGCGGCGGTGAGGTCGAGGGGGACGTCGGCGGGCAGGCCGGGCAGGTCGTACGTCTCGTCGCCGCGGGCGAGCCGCTCCCGCAGCTGGGTGTAGGCGGCGTGCGCGCTGGCCTCGCCGGCGAGGCTGTGCCGCAACTCGGCGGCCGTCTGCCGGAACCGTCCGCCCGCGCTCACGAGCCCCTGGCCGCCGGCGAACAGCCCGCGGTTGGAGAGCCAACTGGTGACGGTGGGGCCGGCCGTCGGCGGCCTCCCGGGGGCGGGTGCGACGGGCCCGGGAAAGGCCTTCGGGGTCCGTTCGGGCGTGTCGGCCGGGGCGTGACCGGGTGCGTCGGCGACGGGCCCGGAAAAGGCCTTCGGGGTCCGTTCGGGCACTGTGCGCCCGTCGTCCTCGGTGGCCATCTGCTACCTCCTGCCGGAAGGGCGATCCGCTGCTGGGCGTAGCCGCCGCCCTCGGGCGGGCGGCCACGGACTCAGCGTAGCCGCCGGACGGTCAGGTCCCCATGCGCGTCTCGACGAGTTCGCTGAACGTCAGGACGAGGGGTTCGCGGGACCGTCCGCGGCGGTGGATGAGCGAGAACGGCGTCTGATAGCCGAAGGAGGCAGGCAGCAGCGGTCGCAGGTGTCCGCGGTCGACCCACGGGTCGGCGTAGTGCTCGGGCAGATAGCCGATGTAACCGCCGGAGAGGATGAGCATGAGCTGCGCCTCCATGTTGTCGACGCTCGCCGATTTGTCGGTGAAGCCGTGCCGGGCCAGCTCCGGTTCGTTCCAGTAGCTGCGGGTGACCATGCGTTGCCGGCCGATGAGATCCGGCGGGACGCGGCGGACGTCGAAGAGGGGATGCTTGTCGCTGCAGAAGAGCCAGTGCTGCTCCTGGTGCAGCGGCCGGGACATCAGGGAGCCGGGGATCGACGGGAACGAGCCGATGCCGACGTCGATGCGGTCGTCGAGGACGCCGGCCAGCAGTTCGCGCGGGGCCCTGATCTGCAGGTCGATGAAGACCTCGGCGTGGTCGGTGGTGAACATGCCGATGACGTCCGAGAGCGGCAGTCGCGGGTCGGTCACGGTCGAGTCGAGCACGCCGATCGTCAGGGTGCCGCGCAGCGCGCCCTGGAGGGCGAGGCCGTATCGCTCGAAGTTCTCCAACTCGGAAAGTATCCGCTGACATTCTTTGTGATAAAGCTCACCTTTGCTCGTCAGGCTGAAGCCGGCGCGTCCGCGATGGCAGAGGACGAGCCCGAGGTGCCGTTCGAGCTGGGCCATATAGGTGCTGATCGCCTGAACCGACAGTCCGAGATCCTGCTGCGCCGCGGCAAAACCCTGATTGCGGACTACGGCGGCGAAGACCTGGATGAGCTTGAGGTCGGGGAGGGTGGCCACCGGCAGTCCTTACTTCACGGATCTTGGAAGTATCTTCTTGATTTCATCGCTTCATCAGGGCCGTGACGCTGCTTACGTTCATCACATGGACATCGCAATCATCATCATCTATCTGGGGGCCATGCTCGCCTTCGGCTGGTGGGGCAAGCGCCGCGCCAGCAACTCGAGCGAGTACCTCGTGGCCGGCCGCCGGCTCGGCGTGGGCCTGTACACGAGCACGATGGCCGCCGTCGTCATCGGCGGCGCGTCGACGGTCGGCGGCGTCGGTCTCGGCTACAAGTACGGGATCTCGGGCATGTGGCTCGTGGTCGCGATCGCCGTCGGCCTGCTCGCCATCAGCCTGCTGTTCTCGGCCTCGATCCAGCGGCTCAAGGTCTACACCGTCTCCGAGATGCTCAAGCTGCGCTACGGCATCGACGCGACGGGGGCGTCGGGCATCGTCATGGTCGTCTACACGCTCATGCTGACGGTGACGTCCACGATCGCCTACGCGAGCATCTTCAACGTCCTGTTCGGCTTCCCGCGGATCGGCTCGATCGTGCTCGGCGGCGCGGTGGTCGTCGCGTACTCCTCGCTCGGCGGCATGTGGTCGATCACCCTCACGGACGTCGTCCAGTTCGTCATCAAGACGATCGGCATCTTCTTCCTGCTGCTGCCGTTCACGTGGAACCGCGCCGGCGGCTTCGACGGCATCAAGGAGCGCCTCGGCGATTCGGTCTTCGACTTCACCGCGATCGGCACCCAGACGATCATCACCTACTTCGTCATCTACAGCCTCGGCATGCTCATCGGCCAGGACATCTGGCAGCGCGTCTTCACCGCGCGCTCGCCGGAGGTCGCGCGCTGGGGCGGCACCATCGCCGCGGGCTACTGCGTGCTCTACGGCATCGCCGGCGCGCTCATCGGTCTCGCGGCGCACGTCGTCATGCCGGACATCACGGTGATGGACGACGTCTACGCCGACGTCGCCAAGCACGTCCTGCCGGAGGGCCTCAGCGGCATCGTGCTCGCCGGCGCCGTCGCGGCCATGATGTCGACGGCCTCGGGTGCGCTCATCGCCACCGCCACCGTCGCGCGGCACGACGTCGCCCCGATGCTCGGCCAGATGATCGGCAGGCCCCCGCGGGCGGCCGATGACATCGACCCCGAGCACGACGTGCGCGGCAACCGGCTCTACGTCATGGCCATCGGCATCATCGCCGTCGTCATCGCGGCCATGATCAACGACGTCGTGTCCGCCCTGACCATCGCCTACGACGTGCTCGTCGGCGGACTGCTCGTCGCGATCCTCGGCGGCCTCTTCTGGAAGCGCGCGACCGGCATCGGTGCGCTGGCGTCGATGGCGGCCGGCACGGTCGGCACCCTCGCCACGATGGTCGTCATGGACGACGTGCTGGCCAACGAGCCGGTCTACGTCGGCATCCTCAGCGCCTTCGTCGTGTTCGTCGCCGTCAGCCTCGCCACGAAGCCGACGCCGCCGGAGGTCATGGCCGTGTGGAGCGCCCGCGTCGCGGGTCGCTCCGACGAGGAGGCCGAGAGCCCGGCGTCTCGCTAGCCTCGTACCGCCGACTCTCGGCCGCGGCCCCGCACGGGCCGTGGCCGAGAGTCGTATCGAAGCCGTCGCAGGAGGTAGCCGTGCCGAAGATCGTTGATCACGACGAGCGCCGGCGCGAGTTGGCCGACGTGGCCCTGGCGCTCGTCGCGCGCGAAGGGCTGGCGGCGGTGACGACCAGGGCCGCAGCGGCGGAGAGCGGCTGGTCGACCGGGGTGCTGAACCACTATTTCGCCTCCCGCGGCGACCTGCTCCTGGCGGCGCTGCGGCGTGCCGGAGAGCTGCAGGGGCGGACGTACGAGTCGATCCTCGACGGCGGCGCCGACGCCCGTGCCCGGCTGACGGCCGTCGTCGAGAGCGTGCTGCCGCTGGACGACCGGCGGCTCGCGATGACGCGCGTCTTCCTGTTCTTCTACGCCGAGGGCGCCGCCGCGGAGGGGGCTCGCGGCGAGATCGAGGGCTTCCTGGCCCGCTGGCGACGTGTCGTCCGCGGCGTGCTGGAGGCCGGCTGCCGGGAGGGGACGTTCCCGCCGGACCTCGACGTCGACGCCGCGACGTTCGCGCTGCTCTCGCTGTCCGACGGCGCCGCGTTCGAAGCGGTGCTCGACCCCGTCACGATGGCCGTGGTCCGGGCGGACGGGTTCGCGGCGCGCTGTGTCGCGGCCGCGCTGAGCGCGGGTGCGACGGGCTGAGCTGCGGAGATCGGATCGGCGCCGACCCTGGACTTTATTTATTTCGAGCGGTATATTTAAAAAAACGAACGAAGGGACCTCGACATGACCGCCACCGTGCCCGCCCCCGCGGCGACGGACGCCGCGACCGAGACGGAGCTGCGCCGGCAGCTGGCCGCCGTCTACCGGCTCATCGCCCACTTCCGGATGACCGATCTGATCTTCACCCACATCTCGGTGCGCGTTCCCGGGCCCGAGCATCACTTCCTCATCAACCCCTACGGCCTGCTGTTCGAGGAGATCACCGCGTCGAACCTCGTCAAGGTCGGCCTGGACGGGGAGCTCGTCGAGCCGTCGGCGTACCGGGTCAACCCGGCCGGCTTCGTGATCCACGGCGCGATCCACGAGGCCCGGGCCGACGCGCATTGCGTGCTGCACACGCACACGAGAGCCGGTTGCGCGGTCGCCGCGCAGGAGCACGGGTTGCTGCCGCTCAACCAGATGTCGATGGAGTTCTACGACCGCGTCGGCTATCACGACTACGAGGGCATCGCGCTCAACCTCGCCGAGCGGGAGCGGCTCGTCGCCGACCTGGGCGGGCATCCGGCGCTCATCCTGCGCAACCATGGCCTGCTCACCGTCGGTGAGACGCCGCAGCAGGCGTTCCTGCGGATGTTCTACCTGGAGAAGGCGTGCGACATCCAGGTCGCCGCGCTGTCGTCGGGCGAGCTGCGGATCCCGCCGCACGAGATCGCCGAGCACACCGCGCGGCAGTTCGCCGGCGGGTCGGGAGACGACTACACCGACGACGAGGCCTACGACCTGGCCTGGGCGGCGCTGCTGCGCCTGCTCGACCGCATCGCGCCCGACTACCGGGACTGACGCGCCGGGTGAGACCGAGTGCAGCGGGGATGGTTGCGACCATCCCCGCTGCGCGCGTGCGCGAGACTGGGGCGATGAAGGTCACGCTCCTCGGCCGCGCCGGCTGTCACCTCTGCGCCGTCGCCCACGCCGACCTCCTGCGCATCTGCGGGGAGTTCGGCGTGGGCGTCGACGTGATCGACGTCGACGAGCGGGCGCAGGCGGACCCGTCGCTGCGGGCGGAGTTCGGCGACCGGGTGCCCGTCGTCCTGCTCGACGGTGTCGAGCACTCCTATTTCGACGTCGACGAGCCCAGATTGCGCGCCGACCTGTCGGCTCGTCGCGGTTTGTGAACGTACTCACGAGAGCGTTACCGTGGGTGCCGTGCCCACGCGGACCCCTCACAGCCCGAGCCCCGCGGTCAGGATCCCGGACGCCGCAGTGCAGCGGATGGCTACCTACCTCGGTGTGCTCCGGGTGTTCTCGTCCAACGGCGTCTCGGTCGCGTCCAGCGGCCGTCTCGCCGAGCTCTCCGGCGTCAACGCCGCGATCCTGCGCAAGGATCTCTCCTACGTATCGGCCAACGGTGTGCGCGGCGTCGGCTACGACGTCGCGGCGCTGACGGAGAAGCTCGCCGCGACGCTCGGCGCGCAGACCCCCGTGACGGTCGCGGTCGCCGGTGACGGCGAGCTCGGCCGGGCGGTCGCCGCATCCGCCGCACGCCGCGGCTTCGCGGTCGTCGCCGTCGTCGCGGACGCCGCCGGAATCGCGGCGGTGTGCGCCGGCGGGAACGTCCGCATCGGCGTCATCGCGAACGGCGCGGGCAGCGGAGTGTTCGCCGAGGCCGATGCACAGGCCGTCTGCGATGCGTTCCTCGCCGCGGGCGTCACGCAGATCCTCAACGTCACCGGGGTCGACGTCGTCGGCCGTGACGGCGCGCGGATCCGTCCCGTCGACCTCGGCCTCGAGGTCCAGAAGCTGGCGTTCGCCGGAGTGGGTGGTACAGGCCGATGAGTCTCCTCATGTTCGGTGTGAGCCACCGGAGCGCGCCCGTTCCGGTGCTCGAGCGGATGGCCGTCTCCGACGCCGACCGGCCCAAGTTCGCCGGCCGGCTGCTGGAGAGCGCGGCGATCGGCGAGGCGATGATCGTCTCGACGTGCAACCGCGTCGAGGTGTACGCCGTGGTCGAGGCGTTCCACCCGGCGCTGGAGGCGATCGGTGCGACGTTCTCCGACCACTCCCGGCTCTCGGTGGCGCAGCTGACGCCGCACGCCTACGTCCACTACTCCGAGGCCGCCGTCGAGCACCTCTTCTCGGTGGCCGCCGGGCTCGATTCGATGGTCGTCGGTGAGCAGCAGATCATCGGCCAGATCCGGGACGCCTACGCGTCGGCCGACGAGCACGGCACGGCCGGACGCGTGTTGCACGAGGTCGCGCAGCAGGCGCTGCGCGTCGGCAAGCGGGTGCACACCGAGACCGGCATCGACACCGCCGGGGCGTCCGTCGTCTCCGTGGCCCTCGAGAAGGCGGCGACCGTGCTCGGCCGCCGGCCGCGACGGGCCGTCGTCGTCGGAGCGGGGGCGATGGGCGGACTGGCCGTCGCGCACCTCGTCCGCGGCGGGGTGGGGGAGCTGACGGTGGTCAACCGCAGCCGCGCCGCCGCCGAGAACCTGGCGGCCAACGCCGGCCGCAGCGGCGACGTCGTCACCGCCACGGCCGGGTTCGACGGGCTCGCCGGCGTCATGGCGACGGCCGACGTCGTCGTCACCGCGACGGGGGCCACAGGCACCGTCATCGGGCTCGCCGATGTACATCGTGCGCTCGCCGCGCGGACGCCGGCCGTCGGCACCGACGATCCGCTCGTCTTCTGCGATCTCGGCATGCCGCGCGACGTCGATCCGGCCGTAGCCGAGCTGCCGGGCGCCGTCATCGTCGACATCGAGTCGCTGGCCGGCGACACCGGGACGTCCGCGGCCGAGGCCGATGCGGCGCTCGCGCGCCGGATCGTCTCCGGCGAGGTCGCCGGCTACCTCACCGCGCAGCGGGAGGCCGAGGTGACGCCCACCGTGGCGGCGCTGCGGCAATGGGCCGCGGAGGTGGTCGACGCGGAGGTCCTGCGGCTCGACACCCGGTTGCGCGGCCTCGACGACGGCCAGCGCGAGGAGGTGGCGCGAGCGGTGCGACGCGTCGTCGACAAGCTGTTGCACGCGCCGACGGTGCGCGTCAAGCAGCTCGCCGGCACCGAGCGGGGGCCGGACTACGCGGCCGCACTGCGTGAACTGTTCGAACTCTCCCCGGGCACGGCCGAGTCGGTCTCGACGCCGTCGGCCGCGACCGCCGACCGAAAGTGAGCGTGACCGTGACGCCGATCCGCATCGGCACGCGAGGTTCGCTGCTGGCGACCACGCAGGCCGGAACCATCCGTGACGCCCTCATCGCGCGCGGGCACGACGCCGAGCTCGTCCTCATCTCGACGCCCGGCGATCGCAGCCAGGCGCCGGTGGAGGAGATCGGCGTCGGCGTCTTCACGACGGCGATCCGCGTCGCGCTGCGCGAGGGGCGCGTCGACGTCGCCGTGCACTCGTACAAGGATCTGCCGACGGCCCCGGTGCCGGACATCGCGCTGGCCGCGGTGCCGCCCCGGGAGGATCCGCGGGACGCCCTCGTCGCACGTGACGGAATGGTGCTGGGGGAGCTCCCGGTGGGTTCCACCGTCGGCACCAGCGCGCCGCGACGGGCAGGCCAGCTTAGAGCACTGGGTCTCGGTTTGGAAATCCGCCCCCTGCGAGGCAATCTTGATTCTCGGTTGGGCAAAGTCGCCGACGGCAGTCTCGATGCCGTCGTCGTAGCCCGCGCGGGCCTGGCCCGCATCGGGCGAACCGGCGAGGTGACCGAGGCCTTCGACACGTCCGTGCTGCTTCCCGCGCCTGCGCAGGGAGCGCTGGCGATCGAATGTCGCGGCGACGACGCCCAACTGGTGAGCATCCTCGCCGAACTCGACGATCCGTCCACCCGGGCGGCGGTCGACGCCGAGCGGGCCGTTCTCGCCGCCCTCGAGGCGGGGTGCACGGCACCGATCGGCGCGATCGCTGAGGTCGTCGAGTCCATCGATGAGGACGGCCGGATCTTCACCGAGCTGTCGCTGCGCGCGGTCGTCGCCGCGGAGGACGGCTCGGATGCGATCCGGGCGTCGGCCGTCGGCCCCGTGCAGCGGCCCGTCGACCTCGGCCGGGCGCTCGCCGCGGACCTGCTCGACCTTGGGGCGGCCGACCTGTATGGGAGCCGGAACGCCCGTGGCAACGTTGCTCCGCCGACGACCCCGTCGGGCGGTGCATAGGAGAATAGCGATGAGCCGAACACGAACTGCTGCGACCCCCGGCCGTGTCACCTTCGTCGGGACAGGACCGGGTGATCCGGACCTGCTGACGATCCGTGCGCGCGAGGTCATCGCGGGCGCGCAGACCGTCCTCGCCGACACCGATGTGCCGGTCGAGATCACGACGCTGATCGGTTCGACGCTCTCGGGCGCCGAGATCGACGTCCGTCCCGCGCTGGGTGAGCCCGCCGAGGTGGCGCGCGCCGCCGCGGCCGCCGCGAAGACCGGGGCCGACGTCGTCCGCCTCGTCGCGGGCGACCCGCTGACCACCGACTCGGTGGTCGCCGAACTGGCCGCGCTGGCGCGCACCGTCGTCGGCTTCGACATCGTCCCGGGCCTCTCGCCCGGGTCGACGGTGCCGGGCTACGCGGGCATCGCGCTCGGCTCCGGGCACACCGAGGCCGACATCCGCGGTGAGGTCGATTGGGACGCGCTCGCCGCGTCGCCCGGCCCGCTCGTGCTGCAGGCCAGCGCCTCGCACCTCGGCGAGGTGGCCGACGCGCTCACCGAGCAGGGGCTGTCGCCCAACACCCCGGCCGCCGTCACGGCGTCCGGCACGACGCGGCGGCAGCGCACGGTCGACACGACGCTCGCGGGTCTGGCCGACGCCGGCGCGGAGCTGACCGGGACGCTCGTCGTCACCGTCGGCAAGCCCGTCGCGCAGCGCGCCAAGCTCTCCTGGTGGGAGACGCGCGCGCTCTACGGCTGGAACGTCCTCGTGCCGCGCACGAAGGAGCAGGCCGCCGAGATGAGCGATCGCCTCGTCGGCCATGGCGCGATCCCGGCCGAGGTGCCGACGATCGCCGTCGAGCCGCCGCGCAGCCCGGCGCAGATGGAACGCGCCGTCAAGGGCCTCGTCGACGGCCGCTACCAGTGGGTCGTCTTCACCTCGACCAACGCCGTCAAGGCCGTGTGGGAGAAGTTCGCCGAGTTCGGTCTCGACGCCCGCGCGTTCTCGGGCGTCAAGATCGCCTGCGTCGGGCAGGGCACGGCCGACCGCGTCCGCGCGTTCGGCATCCAGCCCGAGCTGGTGCCCGCCGGTGAGCAGTCCAGCCTCGGCCTGCTCGAGGACTTCCCGCCGTACGACGACGTCTTCGACCCGGTCAACCGCATCCTGCTGCCGCGCGCCGACATCGCCACCGAGACGCTCGCCGAGGGGCTGCGCGATCGCGGCTGGGAGATCGACGACGTCACGGCCTACCGGACGGTGCGCGCCGCGCCGCCGCCGGCGGACGTCCGCGAGGCGATCAAGACCGGCGGTTTCGACGCCGTCTGCTTCACCTCCAGCTCCACCGTGCGCAACCTCGTCGGCATCGCCGGCAAGCCGCACGCCCGCACGCTGATCGCCTGCATCGGCCCGAAGACGGCCGAGACGGCGGCCGAGTTCGGCCTGCGCGTCGACGTCCAGCCGGAGACGGCCGCGGTCGTCGACCTCGTGGACGCGCTCGCGGCGCACGCCGCGCAGCTGCGGGCGGAGGGCGCCCTGCCGCCGCCGCGGAAGAAGGCCCGCCGGTCGCGCTCGTGAACACCGCGATCGCAGGACCCGCCGTGCGGCCGCGCCGGCTGCGGTCGACGCCCGCGCTGCGCCGGCTCGTCGCCGAGACGTCCGTCGAGCCGCGGCAGCTGGTGCTGCCGATGTTCGTCGCCGACGGGATCACTGAGCCGAACCCGATCGGGTCGCTGCCGGGCGTCGTCCAGCACACGCCGGATTCGTTGCGCCGGGCGGCCGAGGCGGCCGTCGCCGCGGGTGTCGGGGGGCTGATGCTGTTCGGCGTGCCTGAGCCGGCGTCGAAGGACGCGATCGGTTCCGGCGCCGATGATCCCGGGGGCGTCCTCAACCGGGCGCTGGCGACGCTGCGCGCCGACCTCGGCGATGCGACGGTCATCATGGCCGACACCTGCCTCGACGAGTTCACCGATCACGGCCACTGCGGTGTGCTGGACGCCGGGGGGCGCGTCGACAACGATGCGACGCTGCAGCGGTACGTCGCGATGGCGATCGCGCAGGCCGACGCCGGCGCCCACGTGCTCGGGCCGAGCGGGATGATGGACGGCCAGATCGCCGCCATCCGCGACGGCCTCGACGCGGCCGGTCGCGAGGACGTCACCCTGCTCGCCTACACGGCGAAGTACGCGTCCGCGTTCTACGGGCCGTTCCGGGAGGCCGTCGGATCGTCGCTGGTCGGCGACCGGCGCACCTATCAGCAGGACGCCGCCAATCGCCGCGAGGCGCTGCGCGAGCTGGAGCTCGACCTCGCCGAGGGCGCCGACATCGTCATGGTCAAGCCGGCGATGAGCTACCTCGACGTGCTGCGCGAGATCGCCGACGCGGCGCCCGTACCGGTGGCGGCCTACCAGGTGTCGGGGGAGTACGCGATGATCTCGGCCGCCGCGGAGCGCGGCTGGATCGACCGCGACGCCGCCGTCCTCGAATCGATCACCGCGATCCGGCGGGCGGGGGCGGACATCGTCCTGACGTACTGGGCCGCGGAGGTGGCCGGGTGGCTGCGCTGACCGCGCCGGGACGCGGCCGTGACTGACACGGTCCGCTATCACGAGTCCGGCGGGAACCTGGCGATCATCGCGCTCGGTCCCGCGGTCGCGGCCGTCGTCGGCGGGCTCATGTGGTTCGGCGGGAGCGTCCAGTGGTGGATTCTCGCCGTCTTCACCGTCGTCATCAGCGGTTTCTCGTGGCTGCAGGTCTCCGCGTCACGGGTACACCTCACGGTGACGGTCACCGACACCGAGCTGCGCCAGGGCGCCGAGACGATCCCGCTGCGCCGGATCGCCGCGCTCCTGCCCGACCCCGACGACGACGCCGTCCTGCAGGGGCGCGTGCTCGGTGAGCTCGCCGCGGTGCCGCGGCAGCGCGGCCGCGTCGGGATCCGGCTCGTCGACGGAACCGTCAACCAGGCGTGGGCCAGGGACGTCGACGCCTTCGTCGACGCGCTGGCCGACGCCCTCGCGGACGCGCGCGGGTGAGCGATCCCGAGCGGCCGCGGCCGGAGGGGGAGTGGGCCTCGCCGGGCGCGGAGGCCGCCTGGCCGGATGCCGAAGATGCCTGGCCGGGTGCCGAGGCCGCTCGTCGGCGTCGAACGCGTCGGCTCGTCGGGTGCGCGGTGCTCGTCGTGGCCGGGCTCGTCGCCGCTGTTCTGAGCTGGCGCGCCGGGATCGTCACCTCGCACTATCCGCCGCTGACGGGCGAGGACGGCCGCGTCGTCGTGCCGGCTTTCGACGCGACCCGCTACGACGGGCTGTGGATCACCATCGCCGTCGCGGCCGCGACCGTCGCGGGCTGTGCGCTCATCGGGCTGGTCACCGGTCTACGCGACAGGCCGATGAGCGCCGGTGAGTCGGCTGTTCGGCGACGCCGACGGTCGGACTGAAATCTGCTGTCCGGTACCTGTCGCTGAGCGGGTCGACGTGGACGTATGGGCCGCGTCGGTCCGCTCAGCGACAGCTTTCGCCGGCCGCCGATTCGCACCGTGGCCTGAGTCGAACGGACTCGGGTCGAACAGCGGCTTGCGCTTGACACCGTGACAAGGTTTCTCATGGAGACCGGAGGTGGTCGACATGGACCGACATGAGATGACGAGCGAGGCGCGGTTGCGGGCGGCGTTGGCGGCGCCGACGTCCTCGGCGCGGCTGCAGGCGGCCCTCGCGGCGGGGACGCGGCCGAACGCCGAGTACATCGACACGCTGATCGAGCGGTGCGCGACGGAGCCCGATTTCTTCGTCCGCGACATGCTGACCTGGGCGCTCACCAGGCACGACGCGTCGGCGACCGTCGACCGGCTGCTCGTCGAGTTGCGGTCGCCGATACCGCAGGCCCGGAGTCAGGCGCTGCACACGCTGTCGAAGATGGGGCCTGCGGAATCGTCGGCGGGCCGGATCGGCGGCCGGAGCATCTGGCCCGCGATCACGACGGACCTGCTGCACGACCCGGACGACGAGGTGGCCCGCGCCGCATGGCGCGCCGCGACCGGGCTCGTGCCCGACGGCGGTGAGCCGGCGCTCGCCGAGGCGTTGTCCTCGCAGTTCGGTCGCGGTGACCGGGAGGTGCGACGCAGTCTCAGTCGGGCCTTCGCGGCGCTCGGCCACGCGGCCTCACCGGCCGTCGAGCGGGCCAAGTCGCACGGCGATCCGGACGTGCGGACGCACGCCGCCGCCACCGAGCGGCTGATGGCCGATCCGGACGAGGGTTTCGACGCCGCCGTCGAAGAGGCGCGCCGGGTCGTCGCGCTCGGCCCGGCCGGCACCGCACGCACCGAGAGCCCGGCCGACGAGGACGCGCCTCGATGCTGATCGGGGAGGTGGCGCAGCGATCCGGGATCAGCACCCGGATGCTGCGGCACTACGACCGGATCGGGCTGGCGTCGCCGTCGGGTCGCACGTCGGGCGGGTATCGGCGGTACTCGGAGGAGGACGTCCGCCGGCTGTTCCACGTCGAGGGGCTTCGCTCGCTCGGGCTGAGCCTGCACGAGATCGCGGACGTGCTCGACGGTCGGGGGTTCGACCCGGTGGCCATGATGGACCAGCTCGCCGCTCGCACGCGCGCTCGTCTGGCACGGGAGGAGGAGCTGCTTCGCCGGCTCGAGCAGGTTCAGTCGAGCGGCCCCGCCGCATGGTCGGACGTCCTGCGGGTCATCGCGTTGCTGCGCGGCCTCGACGCGCACAGCCCGTCGGTCAGGCAGCGGGCGGCGCTGTCGCCGGCAGAGCACGGCGACGCCGCCCTCCTCGCCGAGGCGGCGCTCGGGGAGGAGGATCCCAACGTCGCCGGCACGCTGATCTGGGCTCTCGCCCGGACGGGTGACGACGCGATCCCGGTGCTCACGGAGGCGCTGGACTCACCCGTCGCCGGCCGCAGGCGTCGAGCTGCGGAGGCGTTGGCCAAGATCGCCTCTCCGCGGGCGGGCGCGGTCCTCGCCGAGGCGTTCCGGCATTCGGATCCCGTGGTCGCCGCGCGCGGCGCGCTCGCCCGTGGCGCGCGCGGCGAGCTCGACGCCGTTCCCGCGCTGGTGGCGCTCGTCGTCCGCGGTCACGACGACGTCGACGCGGCCGACGTGCTCGGCACCCTCGCGGCGGACCACGCCGACGAGATCGCCGGCGCGATCTCGGACGCGCTGGCCGGCGCCTCCGATGCGGCGCGCAGCCGTCTCGTCGCGGCGCTGGCGGACATCCCCGGCCGATCGGCGCAGGAGCTGCTCGTCGCGCGGCTCGACGACCCGGATCGGCAGGTCGCGCTCACCGCGGCGTCGGTGCTGCGGCTGCGCGCGTCGACACCCGGCGGATCGGGCTCACCGACGCGCGGCTGACGACGGCCCGGCCGGGCTCCGGCGCTCCGGTTCGTGCGCACCGCGGTCGGCGCGGGGCGCGTCCCACGCTCGGCGCTCGACGTCCTGGGAGGCCTGCGCGACATATGACGCCGTGGGGGGCGAGACCCGCGCCGTCAGTCCAACGGAATCTCCGTCGCCAGCAGCTCCTCCGGGATGCCGAACGCGTCGACCAGCACCCGCGCGTACGGGCGCAGTTCGGCGCACAGCTCGCCGACGCCGCGGCGGATCGCCTTGCCGCGCTCGACGGACACCATGCGGTGCATGAGGTACCAGGAGAGGTCGCGTTCGAGGCTCGCGAAGACGAACAGGTCGCACACCCGGCGCAGCAGGTCCTTGGCGTCGGACTCCGGCATGCCGTCGAGCGCGGAGACGAAGGCCTCCAGCGCCGTCCGGTCGGCGTGCGCCCGGCCGACGGCGATGATGTGCTCCTGCGCGCGATTGAACACCTCGAAGGGGTCCTCGTCCGGGCTCGACGCGCGCCGCATCCGCTGGGCGGCGCTGCGCAGCAACTGGTCCTCGCGCCCGCGCAGCAGCCGCAGCTGGGTGCCGCGGGCGGTGAGCGCGCTGTCCTCCAGCGGCTCGTCGGACGAGTCCAGCAGCGTCTGCACCACCTGCCGGGCGGCCGACTTCTCCAGGAAGACGTCCCGCGCGGTGGTGGCGACGAAGCGCGCCCAGCCGACGGCGTCGAGGCCGCGGACGTCCTCGGCGTAGGCCGTCAGGGACTCCTTGGCGACGAGCTGGGTGAGCACCACGTTGTCGCCCTCGAAGGTGGTGAAGACGTCGTGGTCGTCGCGGATCGTCGTGATCTGGTTCGCGGCGAGATAGCCCGCGCCGCCGCAGCATTCGCGCGCCGTCTGGATCGCCTCGGCGGAGTGCCAGGTGGTCGCCGCCTTGAGGCTCGCCGCCCCCGATTCGAGCAGACGCTGCCGCTCCGGGTCGGGCGACGCGGCCGACTGCACCTCGTGCAGCTCCTCGGTGAGCTCGTTCTGGGCCAGCGCGAGCGCGTACGAGCGGGCCAGCAGCGGCAGCAGCCGGCGCTGGTGCATCCGGTAGTCGAGCAGCGTCACCTCGTCGGCTCGGCCGGGGGCGTCGAACTGCTTGCGGACGAGCCCGTACCGGATCGCGATGGTCAACGCCTTGCGCGAGGCCGCCCCGCTCGTCGCGGCGACGGAGACGCGGCCGCGGATGAGCGTGCCGAGCATCGTGAAGAAGCGCTTGTCCACGTTGTCGATCGGCGAGCTGTAGGTGCCGTCGGCGGCGACGTCCGCGTACCTGTTGAGCAGTGCCTCGCGGGGCACGCGCACGGCGTCGAACACGATCCGCCCGTTGTCGACGCCACGCAGCCCGCCCTTGTAGCCGCAGTCGGACGTCGTGACGCCGGGCAGGTCGGCGCCGTCGGCGTCGCGGATCGGCACGACGAAGCAGTGCACGCCGCGACCGCTCGGCTCCTCGCCGGGCCCGCCGGTGACGAGCTGGGCGAAGACGGCCGCGACCCGGGCGTGCTCGGCGGCGCCGCCGATGTAGTCCTTGCGCGAGCCCGGGGTGGGGGAGTGGATGACGAACGCCTGCGTCGCCGGATCGTAGGTGGCCGTCGTCTCCAGCTTCTGCACGTTGGAGCCGTGCCCGGTCTCGGTCATCGCGAAGCAGCCGAGCAACTCGCCGGCGATGAGGTCGCGGCAGTAGCGGTCGTGGTGGCGTCCGGTGCCGAGGTTGGCGATCGCGCCGCCGAACAGTCCCCACTGCACGCCGGCCTGGACCATGAGCGTGAGGTCGGCGTAGCCGAGCATCTCGATCGACGTGATGGCCGCCCCGACGTCGCCGGTGCCGCCCTGCGCCGGTGTGAATCCGGGGGCCGGGAACCCGGCCGCCGCGAGTCCGCGCAGCTGCCCGAGCACCTTCGACCGGGCCTCGGCCATGCTCATCGCGGGATCGGGCAGCATCGCCGGGTCGGCCAGATGCTCGCGGACGCCGTCGCGAACCCCCGCCCACCGGCCGTCGAGCACCCGCCGCAGTGTCGACGTCAGGTGTGCGGCCTGCGCCGGGTCGATCGGATCATCGGTCGGCTGCGCCTCGTCGACGGTCATGCCTCACGATAACCACGCCGATGACCGGCGATTGCCGCCTCGGCGGCACGATTTGCGAGAATGAACGCCGTGACCGTGACGCCCCCCCGTTCTGCAGCCCTCTTCGACCGCGCGACCTCCGTCATCCCCGGCGGCGTCAACTCGCCGGTGCGGGCGTTCTCCTCGGTCGGCGGCACGCCCCGGTTCATCGCGGAGGCGAGCGGCTACTGGCTCGGCGACGTCGACGGCAACCGCTACGTCGACCTCGTCTGCAGCTGGGGGCCGATGATCCTCGGCCACGGCCATCCCGCCGTCATCGACGCCGTCGGCCGCGCCTTGGGTCGCGGGCTGAGCTTCGGCGCGCCGACGGAGGCGGAGATCGAGATCGCCGAGGAGATCGCGGCCCGCGTCGACCCCGTCGAGCAGCTGCGCATGGTCAACTCGGGCACCGAGGCGACGATGTCCGCGATCCGGCTGGCCCGCGGCTTCACGGGCCGCCCCAAGATCATCAAGTTCGCCGGCTGCTACCACGGCCACGTCGACGCGCTGCTGGCCGCGGCCGGCTCCGGCGTCGCCACCCTCGGGCTGCCGACGTCCCCGGGCGTGACGGGTGCGTCGGCGGCGGACACGATCGTGCTGCCCTATAACGACCTCGACGCCGTCACGGCGGCCTTCGAGGAGAATCCGGGGCAGATCGCCGCGATCATCACCGAGGCCGCGGCGGGCAACATGGGTGCGATCGCGCCGCTGCCGCGGTTCAACTGGGGCCTCAAGGAACTTGCGATCAAGCACGGCGCGCTGCTCGTCATGGACGAGGTGATGACGGGCTTCCGCGTCAGCCCCGCCGGCTGGTACGGCCTGGAGGGCGTCGACGGCGATCTCTACACCTTCGGCAAGGTGATGAGCGGCGGTCTGCCGGCCGCGGCCTTCGGCGGTCGCGCCGACGTCATGGAGCGGCTGGCGCCGACCGGCCCCGTCTATCAGGCGGGCACGCTGTCGGGCAATCCGGTGGCCGTCGCGGCCGGGCTTGCGACGCTGCGCGCCGCCGACGCCGCCGTCTACGACGCCCTCGACCGCAACGCCGAACGGCTCGGCGCGCTCATGGGCGCCGCACTGGACGCCGCGGGCGTCGGACACCGCGTGCAGTTCGCCGGTAACCTTGTCGGCGTCTTCTTCACCGATGACCCGAACACGCCGATCGTGAACTACGACGACGTCTCGCGGACGCAGACGTGGCGCTTCGCGCCGTTCTTCCACGCGCTGCTGGAGGCGGGCGTGTACGCGCCGCCGAGCGCGTACGAGAGCTGGTTCGTCTCGGCCGCCCTCGATGAGGAGGCGTTCGGGATCATCGGCGAGGGTTTGACGGCGGCGGCCGAGGCGGCCGCCGCTGCGACGCCGCCCCAGCGGTGACGTCCCCCGCGACCGGGCATCCGGCGGGGAAGAGAAGTGTAGATGCGCGGGCGTGCCGCGCACTGGAGGAGTTGTCGTCATGACCGAACGCCTGCTCGCGCACACCGACGGAGAGGCGCCCCCGGCGGCCGAGCCCGCGGCGTCCGGACGCACGGTGGTGCATGTCCTGCGCCACGGTGAAGTGCACAACCCCGAGGGGATCCTCTACGGCCGGCTGCCGGGCTACTACCTGTCGGAGAACGGCCGGCGGCAGGCCGAGCTCGTCGCGGCGGCCTTCGCCGATCACGACGTCGCCGGCGTGTACGCGTCCCCCCTGCAGCGGGCGCAGGAGACGGCCGGGCCGATCGCCGCGGCCCACGGCCTGGTGATCGGCACGCAGGACGACCTCATCGAGGCGGGCAACGAGTTCGAGGGCCTGCGCGTCTCCGTCGGGGACGGCGCGCTCAAGCGGCCGCGGCACTGGCCCAAGATGCGCGACCCGTTCACCCCCTCGTGGGGCGAGCCGTACATCCAGATCGCGCACCGGATGCTCGGCGTCGTCAACGCCGTCCGCGACGCCAACCGCGGGCACGAGGCCGTCTGCGTCAGCCATCAGCTGCCGGTGTACACGCTGCGTCGTTTCCTCGAGGGACGTCCGCTGTGGCACAACCCGCGCCGCCGGCAGTGCTCGCTGGCATCGGTCACGAGCCTGCTCTACGACGGCGATTCGCTCGTCGACATCGTCTACTCCGAGCCCGCGGGGACGTCCGACCCGCTCGCCACGGGAGCCTGACGTGGGCCGCGCCGCGCCGCTGGAAGCGGGGAGCCGCCGGACGTCGCGGGCGGCGTGGCTGCTCGTCCTGGTCCTCGCGGGGCTGGTGTCGGCGTGCGGCGTCGGCAAGGGTGACGCCGTCGACCAGCAGAACGGCTTCGAGTTCGTCTCCCCGGGCGGGCAGCGCGACCTGCTCTACCCGAACGTCGCCGACCGTGCCGCGGTCTCAGGGGTCTCGGGGGAGGATCTCGACGGCGAGGGACAGGTCTCGCTCGACGACGCGAAGGGCAAGGTCGCGGTCGTCAACATCTGGGCGTCGTGGTGTGCGCCGTGCCGGGTCGAGGCACCCGAGCTCAACGCCGCCTTCGACCAGACCCGCGACGTCGACGCCGCCTTCCTCGGGATCGACGTGCGCGACGACCGCAACAACGCCCGCGCCTTCGTCAAGGACCGCGGCAACCGCTATCCGACCATCTACGACCAGCCCGGACGCGTCCTGCTGGCGTTCGCCGACAAGGTGCCGACGTCCGTCGTCCCGGCCACCATCGTGCTCGACCGCGAGCACCGTGTCGCCGCCGTCTACCTGCGGACGGTGACGGTCGCCGACATCGTGCCGCTCGTCGAGAAGCTGGCCGCCGAGGGGCGCGCGTGAGCGATCTCGCCGCAGCCGCGACGTTCGCGTCCGTCGGCGACGCCTTCGGGAACACCGCCGCGAGCGGTCCGGTGCTGCTCGCCCTCGGCGCCGCGATGCTCGCGGGTCTCGTCTCGTTCGCGTCGCCGTGCGTCATCCCGCTCGTGCCGGGCTACCTCTCGTATCTGACGGGCCTCGTCGCGACGGAGGTCGACGACGACGCAGGTGCCGATGACCGTGCCGGGGGAGCGGCCGTGCGGACGCGCCGGACGTTGCGACTGCGCGTGGCCGGCGCGGCCCTGCTCTTCGTGGCCGGCTTCACCACGGTGTTCCTGCTGGTCAGCGTCCTGTTCTTCGGCATGATCACCCCGCTTCGCCAGCATCAGGAGTTGCTGCAGCGGGTCGGCGGCGTGGTGACGATCGTTCTCGGGCTCGCGTTCATCGGGCTCATCCCGGCGCTGCAGCGCGACATGCGCTTCTCGCCGCGGCGGATGACGACGCTGCTCGGCGCCCCGCTGCTCGGCGGCGTCTTCGCGCTCGGCTGGGCGCCGTGCGTCGGCCCGACGCTCTCGAGCGTGCTCATCGCGGCGTACTCGACGGACGGCGCCACCGCCGCCAGGGGGGCCGTTCTCGTCGCGGCGTACTGCCTCGGCCTCGGGGTGCCGTTCATCGCGATCGCGCTCGGTTCGACGTCGGCGCTGCGCGCGATGGGTGCGCTGCGCCGCCACATGCGGGTCATCCAGATCGTGGGCGGCGTCGCCCTCGTGCTCGTCGGCCTCGCGCTGGTCACCGGTGTGTGGGCCGACGTCGTCGCCTGGCTGCAGGTGCGTTTCGTCAACGGCAAGGAGCTTCCGATCTGATGTCGGACCAGACGAAGACTCGTGAACCCGCCGTGCGCGAAACGCCCGCCCCCGTGCGCCGGCCCGTCGCGCGAACGGTGTGGGAGGTCGTGCGCAAGGCGTGGCGCCGGCTGACGTCGATGAGCACGGCGCTCGCGCTGCTGTTCCTGCTGGCCTTGGCCGCGATCCCCGGCGCGCTGCTGCCGCAGCACGATCTCAGCGAGGCCAACACGACGAAGTACATCGCCGACAAGGGCGAGATCGGCGTGTGGATGGATCGCCTCGGCCTGTTCGACGTCTTCGCCAGCTGGTGGTTCACCTCGATCTACGTGCTGCTGTTCGTCTCCCTGGTCGGTTGTCTGACGCCGCGGATGGCCGAGCACGCACGGGCGCTGCGCGCCGAGCCGGTGGCGACGCCCCGCAACCTCACCCGGATGCCGCGGCACGAGCAGCGCGAGGTCGACGGCGAACCGGCCGAGATCGCCGAGCGCATCGCGGGGAACCTGCGCGGCTGGCGCAAGGCCGTGCGGGTCAAGGGTGACGTCGTCGAAGTGTCCGCCGAGAAGGGCTTCCTGCGAGAGGCGGGCAACCTGCTCTTCCACTTCGCGCTGCTCGGCCTGCTCGTGGCGCTCGCCATCGGCAAGACCTACGGCTACGAGGGCACTCGCATCCTCACGGCCGGCGCCGACGAGGGCCTGTGCAACGGTTCGACATCGCTCTACGACAGCTTCCGGCCCGGAAGTCGCGTCGACGGCACCGGGCTCGCCCCGTTCTGCGTGCGTCCCGACGCCTTCCGCGCGAGCTATCACGACAACGGACAGGCCGACGACTTCGCCGTCGATCTCGACTATCAAGAAGGCGCCGACATCGCCGCGAACCGGTGGCAGCGCAAGACCGTCAAGGTCAACGAGCCGCTGCGTCTGGCGGGCGATCGCGTCTACCTGCTCGGCCACGGCTATTCACCGGTGTTCACCGTCACCTACCCGGGCGGACGCCTCGCCGGCACCTTCACGACGCCGTTCATCCCGGCCGACCAGAAGACGCTGCAGTCCGAGGGCGTCGTCCGCGTCGATCCACCGGGCGGGCTGTACCCCGACGAGGAGCAGCGGCGCAAGAACCAGATCGTCATCCAGGGGCTCTTCGCCCCGACGGCGAGCTACCACGGCGACAAGGCCGCGGGCGGTCTGCTCATCTCGACGTTCCCCGAGGCCCGCGATCCGGCCGTCGCCATCAACGTGCTGCAGGGCGATTCGGGCCTCGACACGGGACGCTCGCAGAACGTCTACCAGCTCGATCCCGAGCTGGAGGCGCAGGGCAGGCTCGTCCGCAAGGCCCGGGCCAACCTCGCGGTCGGCGAGTCGGTGACGCTCCCGGACGGCAGCACCGTCCGCTTCGACGGTGTCAAGGAGTGGGTGTCGCTGCAGGTCTCGCACGATCCGGCGCAGGGCTGGGTGCTCGCGTCGGCGATCGCGATGCTCATCGGTCTCGTCGGCTCGCTCGTGGTCAAACGACGCCGGGTCTGGGCCCGGTGCACGGTCGCCCCTGGTGATGCCGAGGGGCAACGACGTACGGTAGTAGAGCTTGCGGGCCTGGCCCGCACCGACGCCGCGGGTTGGGGCGACGGCTTCGGGGATCTCGTGGCCGACGTGTTGAAGCCGACCCGCGATCGCGGGCGCGCTTGACGTGAGGAGGATGTGACGATGGTCGTCGACGAGACGCTGGCACGTTATTCGGATCTCAGCTACGGCACGGGCCTGGTGATCTACCTGCTCGCCGCCGCCGTCGCGCTCGCCGCCCTCGGCGTCCGGCCGACGCGGGCCGCCCGCCGGCAGGCCGCGCTCGTCGGAGCCGCCGCCGGGCCGACGCCGCCCGTCACCGACGCACCGGGCGTCGGCCGCGTCGCCGAGCGCCCACGGCGCTCCAAGGAGGAGAAGCTCTCCCGCGTCGGCTATCTGCTGACGCTCCTCGGCTTTCTACTGCACGTCGGCTCGCTGGTCCTGCGCGGCGTCGCGACGGACCGCCTCCCCTGGGGCAATCTCTACGAGTTCATCTCGCTGACCTGCGCCTTCGGCGTCGCCGCCGCGCTGTTCACGCTGCGCCGTCCCGAGCATCGGCCGCTGCTGGCCTTCGTCGAGCTGCCCGTCGTGCTGCTGCTGTTCATCGGCGGCGCCTACCTGTACGCCGATGCCGGCGACGTCACGGTGCCGCTCAAGTCGTACTGGTTCGTCATCCACGTGTCGGTGGTCAGCGCGTCGGCGGGCGTGCTGCTCGTCTCCGGCGTCGCGAGCGTGCTCTACCTCGTCAGCATGTACCGGCCCGGCCTGCGCGAGTCCGATTCATTCGTCGGCCGCGTCTTCGCGGGCCTGCCGTCCGCGGAGGCGCTCGACCGCTTCGCCTACCGCACGGTCGTCGTCGGATTCCCGCTGTTCGGGCTCGGCGTCGTCTTCGGCGCCATCTGGGCCGAGGCCGCCTGGGGACGCTTCTGGGGTTGGGACCCCAAGGAGACCGTCTCGTTCATCGCCTGGGTCATCTACGCCGCCTACCTGCACGCCCGCGCGACGGCCGGCTGGCGCAACACGGCGGCGGCCTGGGTGAACGTGGCCGCCTTCGCCGTGATGGTGTTCAACGTCTTCTTCATCAACATCGTCGTGGCCGGGCTGCACAGCTACGCGGGCGTCTGAGCATGTTTACCCGCGAGCGAGACGCCTACGGGATCTGTTCGACGATGTAACACGTCGTCGGGACGTGTTCGTTTTAGACGCTCGATTTAACATGTCTCTATAGTGGTCGTGTGACATGGGATCCGGCTCGACCTCACAACGCGCTTCCGCTGTTGCCGCCGACTGTGGAGTTGGAGACCAGAGCGGTCCTCAAAGAGGTGATCCTGGCCCGCGACGCTCTCGCGAGGCTTGACGCCTCCGCGGCATCGCTGCCGAATCCAACGGTGCTCATCAATGCGATCCCGCTTCTCGAAGCCCAGGCGAGCTCAGAGATCGAGAACATCGTGACGACGACCGACGAGTTGTTCTCGGCATCGGCGCACCCGGACGACGCCGCAGACAGTGCGGCCGCTCGTGAGGCGCTTCGGTATCGGACGGCGCTTCGTCGCGGCTTCGCCGACATCGCCAGTCGCCCGCTCACCGCGAGGACGGCGATCGAGGTGTGCTCGATCCTGCGTGGGCACGATGTAGCGGTGCGTACCGGTGAGGTGTACATCGGGGATCCGGCCACGCGTCGACGTACGTACACTCCGCCTGACAACAAGGACGATGTCGACCGTTGTCTCGACAACTGGACAATGTTCGTTAATGCCGTGGACGATCTTGATCCGTTGGTCAGAATCGCGGTTGCGCACTATCAGTTCGAGGCGATCCATCCGTTCTCAGACGGGAACGGGCGGACCGGTCGCATCGTCAACGTCTTGATGCTCTGTACGGCCGGTCTCCTCCGGCTCCCTCTGGTCTATCCTTCGCGCAGCATCATCGAGACCAAAGACGAGTACTACCGGCTGCTCCTCGCGGTCACGTCCTGCGGGGCATGGGAGGAATGGATCCTCTACATGCTCCGAGTGCTTCGGGACGCGACCGCGCGGACGTTGAAACTCGTCGAGCGTGTTCGCGAGGTCGAGGATCGTCTGACAGCGGTGGTGCGAGCGGTTCTTGGAAGCGCCGATCACGACGTCGTGATGGTGCTGATGGAGCAGCCCTACGCCCGTACTCGGGACGTGGTCTCTCGATGCGGTGTCACTCGGCAGACGGCGGCTCGATGGCTGAAGGGCCTTGTCGAGTCCGGCGTGCTCCGCGAGGTTCGGGTAGGCCGTGAGACCCTCTACATCAATGAACCGTTCATGGATGTCTTGAGGAGGGCCTGACAGTGGATGATCGACAGCTGCAGATCAGGCGTCGGCCTTGGTGGTCTGCTGGTTCTTGACGACCTTGAGAAGTTCGATGACGACGTCGATGGTGTCCGACGAGATCGCCTCGTGGTTGAAGGCGGCGAGGTGGGCGCCGGTCTCGGCGGCCATCTGGACGTACTCGCGCTGCTGCTCGACGCGCTTGAGATCCTCGTCGGGGTCCGTCAGGAAGAACGTGACGCTGATCTCGAACGCTCGGGAGATGGCTTCGACGGTGCGGAACGACGGCGTCTTCGCCTTGCCGGTGCGCAACTGTGAGATGTAGGCGTCCGAGAGCGTGTAGCCGAGTTGATTGGCCTTCTGGGCGATCTTCTTGCCCGTGTAGGGCACGCCGTTCTCGTCCCGGACGGTGTTGAAGAGTTCGTTGAGGCGGTCCGCGAACGTCGGGGCTTCGGTGGTATCGGTCATCGCGTCGATCTCCTCGGTGTTAGCGGTCGTCGTCGACCCCGGAGCACCGGGTGCAACAGCCGCGCTTCGCGAAGCCCGGCCGCCCCGACACGTCCGTCGTTAGTTCGCTGTCCACCATCGTACAGAAAGGCTCCCTAATTGCACACGGTGAATCGTGATCGCGGTATCAGAAAATTCAGCGTCACTCGCGGACGTCGTCGTCGCCCTCGGCGGACGTCTTCGGCGGGTGCGCGGGCCGCCGGATGCCACGAAGAAAGTCGGGATCGTCGTCAGGGCCCAGTGGTCCGGACAGACGAGGGGTGGGACGCTGAGGCCCGAACGCCTTCCATGCCAGGAAGATGAGAGCGGCGGCGCCGATGAGAGCCAGCAGATACACCATGGCACTCCTCCTTCGGATGGTTCGGCGGCGGCTGGACCGGGGACGGAGCCCGAGGTCGTCGGGCGGCGGCGGTCCGCCGAGGGTCATTCCAGGCTACCGAAAAGCGTCGTGTCCGAGTGGCGGGCCGGTCGCCGCCGTCCACCGCAGACGACGACGGCCCCGGCGTTCGCCGGGGCCGTCGCGCGGCCGTTCAGCGCGTGCGGGGGGTGCTGCGCTCGTTGAGGAGCTCGAGTACCTCGGACTCGCGGAATCGGCGGTGACCGCCAGGGGTTCGGATCGCACCCAGGATTCCCGACGACGCCCACCGGGCGACGGTCTTGGGGTTGACGTTGAACATGGCCGCGACCTCACCGGGGGTGAGGGTGTGCTCGCGAGCAGTCTGCGCAGTGATCATGATTGCCTCCTCGGGGGACATCGTTCCCGTGGCTGCGCGCCGTGGGGACGAGGATCGGGCGGGGGTATGCCCGGTTCCTGATCCCATAGTGGCACGTCTCACCCCATGTGATCGAGTGGTCAGTTAAAGGTAAAGAGTAGCCAAACCGCACCAAGTACCTCACCGGGGCCATGTTCGCGGCTCCGGAGGCGACGATAGCCTGACTGTCATGGCTGTTGAGAAGGGGTCCGAGGGGTCGAAGACGTCATCCGGGGAGGGGTCCGGCACGGGCCGGAGTCCGGTTGCCGATCTCGTCCTGCACATCGTTCTTTACGCTCTCGTGCGTCTCGCGCTCGTCGCGATCATCGTCGCCGTGGTGCTCGGCGTGGGCCGGCTGGCAGGTCTGACGGTGCCGCTCGTCGTGGCGCTGTTGTTCGGCTTCGTCATCGCGATGCCGCTCGCGATCCTGCTCTTCCGCGGGCGTCGGGAGCGGCTGCAGCAGGCGATCGCGGTCGTCGACGCGCAGCGGTCGCAGGATCGTGCCGACCTGCGGGCGCGGATGCGGGGCGGGGCGTCCCCGAAGCAGGACGCGTCGCGCCGTCCGAAGGCGCGCCGCGGCAAGGGCGGGGCATGACGGACGCGGGGCGCGCCGGCCGGGAGTGGGTGGCCGAGGCCGTCCGCGTCATCGAGGCGGACAACCGGCGCAGTGCCGATACGCATCTGCTCCGATTGCCGCTGCCCGACTGGTGCGGGTCCGTCGGGGCCGGGCCGGTCGAGGTGTACCTCAAGGACGAGAGCACCCATCCGACCGGCTCGCTCAAGCACCGGCTCGCGCGTTCGCTGTTCCTGTATGCCCTGTGCAACGGCTGGATCTCGGCCGGCACGACCGTCATCGAGGCGTCCTCGGGGTCGACGGCAGTCTCCGAGGCGTACTTCGCGCGGCTCGTCGGGGTGCCCTTCGTCGCGGTCATGACGTGGACGACGTCGGCGTCGAAGGTGGCCCTCATCGAGCGGCAGGGCGGCCGTTGCCACTTCGTCGAGCACGCGTCGCAGGTCTACGCCGAGGCGCGTCGGCTGGCGGCCGAGCTGGGCGGCCACTACATCGACCAGTTCACGATGGCGGAGCGGGCGACGGACTGGCGCGGCAACAACAACATCGCCGAGTCGGTGTTCGAGCAGCTCGCCTGCGAGCGCTATCCGGTGCCGTCGTGGATCGTCGTCGGTGCGGGGACGGGCGGCACGAGTGCGACCTTCGGCCGCTACCTGCGGTACCGCCGGATCGACAGCTCGCTGGCCGTCGTCGATCCGGAGAACTCGGCGTTCCACCCCGCTTACCTGAGCGGTGACCGCGATCTCGTCGTGGACGGGCCGGGTTCGCGCATCGAGGGGATCGGACGGCCGCGCGTCGAACCGTCGTTCATCCCGTCGGTGGTGGACCGGATGATCGCCGTGCCGGACGCCGCGTCGGTGGCGACGGCCCGGGGCGTCAGCGAGCTGCTGGGCAGACGCGTCGGGGGCTCCACGGGCACCAACATGTGGGGAGTGCTGCGGATCGTCGCCGAGATGGCCGTGGCGGGGACGCCGGGCAGCGTCGTCAGCCTGCTGTGTGACGGCGGCGAGCGGTACGCCGATTCGATCTTCTCCGACGAGTGGGTGGTCGCCAAGGGGCTGGACACGGCGCCGGCCGCCGCGGCACTGGCGGCCTTCGAGCGCGGGCCGGAGGAGTTCCTCGCGGCGGCTGCGAGTGTTGACAAGTAATCTTGACGCCTGAGATCAGGATGTGCGTCAATAACGCTTGACGGATCGTGAGTGTCAACGTAGATTGACCATCATGACGACCGACGACACGCACACGCCGACGCACGCCGACGACCCCGCAACGGGATTCGCGGCGGTGACCGCCTTGCGCGCGCTCGCCGATCGCCTGGAACGGCTGCACGTCGCCAAAGCGCGCGAGCTGGGGTGGAGCTGGGCGGACATCGCCGCCGAGCTCGACGTCTCCCGGCAGGCCGTCCATCAGCGATACGGCGGCCCGGGCGCGTAGCCGGGGCCGCCACACGATCCTCACGGAAGGCGCGAACAACCATGTTCGAACGAATGACGCGCGATCAGCGCGCAACACTCATGCTGGGCTACGACGAGGCGGCCGATCTCGGCGCCCGCGAGTTCGGCCCCGAGCACCTGCTGCTCGGCATGCTCTGCAACGCCCGCAGCGACGGGTACAGGATCCTCACCGGGGCCGGGCTGACGCTCGACGCGGCCCGCGAGGCGGCGTGCGGCGCCGCCGGGAGCGGGGAGGAGGCCGACGATCAGCGCAGCTACGACCGGCACCGGGAGGCGCTGGCGTCGATCGGGATCGACCTGGAGAAGGTTCGCGAGGCCGTGCTCGCCGGGTTCGGCGGACGTCCGGAGGCCGACCTGCGGCGGGGCTGGCAGGGTCGGCGCGGCCCGGGACGCGGCCGGCGCGGCGGCCCGCACCGCCGTCCGCCCTTCGCCGACGCCCGCTGCGAGGCCGGGGAGTTCGCCGGCGAGCAGGGCGTGCCGGGGCGCGGCCGATTCGGCGACGGGGGACCGTTCGGCGACGGCGAGCGTCAGGGACCGCCGCCGGGGCTCTACATCGCCGGCTGGGGCGATCGCCGGGGTCGCGGCGGACGCGGGGGCCGGCCCCGCTTCTCGGCGGCCATGCGCACGGTGCTCGAGCGCACCGTGACGGACCTGCGAACGGCCGGCGAGCGCGACATCACCGATGCGGCGCTGCTGCGCGGCATCCTCGACGTCGCCGATCCGGCAGCCGTGGCCGTCATCGAGTCGGGGAGCACCGTCGACGAGTTGCGGACGCTGCTCGACGCGTCCGATCAGCGCGACGCGTGATCAGAGCAGCGCGCCGAGCGTCAGACCGAGGGCCGTGGTCACGGACCACAGGAGCATCGCGACGCCGGTCGCGGCCAGCGCCGGGATGAGTGCCGGTCCCTGGGCCCCGCCGCGGACGGGGGCGTTGGCCTTGACGGCGAGCGGGGCCGCCGCGAGGCCGAGCAGCGCCCACGGCGTGGCGAACGCCAGCGCCGGGCTGACGGCCACGGGTACCGCGAGGAGCACGGCGTGCAGTCGGCGGGTACCGGAGTCGCCGAGCCGGACGGCGAGCGTGATCTTGCCGGACTCGCGGTCGGTGGGGATGTCCCGCAGGTTGTTGGTGACGAGCACGGCCGACGAGAAGCAGCCGACGGCCACCGCGCAGGCGGCGCCGACGACGTCGACCCGGCCGGCCAGCACGTACTCGGTGCCGAGCACCGCGACGAGTCCGAAGTAGACGAACACGGCGACCTCGCCGAAGCCGAGGTACCCGTAGGGGCGAGAGCCGCCGGTGTAGAACCATGCGCCGGCGATGCAGGCGGCCCCGAGCGCGATCAGCCACCACGAGACGAGGGCCGCGAGCGCGAGTCCGGCCAGCGCGGCGACCGCGAAGCAGGCGAGCGCCGCGGTGAGGACGGCGCGCGGGGTCGCGGCTCCGGATCCGACGAGTCGCATCGGCCCGACACGATCATCGTCGGTGCCGCGGACGCCGTCGGAGTAGTCGTTGGCGTAGTTGACGCCGATGATCAGTGCGAGCGCGACGACGAGCGCGAGGCCCGCGCGCGGGGCGTCGAACCCGTGGACCCAGACGGCCGCCCCGGACCCGGCGACGACGGGAGCGACGGCGTTCGGGAGCGTCCGCGGACGGGCGCCGGAGATCCATTGCGATGCCGTGGCCATTGAGCCATCCTGTCGCACCCGGCCGTCGCCGAGGCGGCCGGGTGCGAGAGACCCGAAGCGGCTCAGGGACGCAGTTCGGCCACGCAGCACTTGACGCTGCCGCCCGCCCGCTTGAGCTCGCTCAAGTCGAGTTGCATCGGGCGATACCCGGCGGCGGCGAGTTTCCCGGCGAATGCCGTCGCCTCGGTGTTCACGAGGACGTTGTGGCCGTCGCTCACGAGATTGAGGCCGAAGGCGAGTGCGTCCTTCTCATCGGCGATGAGGGCGTCCGGGAAGAGCTGCTTGAGCACCCGCTGCGAGCCGGGGGAGAAGGCCTCGGGGAAATAGGTGATCCGGTCGTCGTCGAGGACGGCGAGCGCGACGTCGAGATGGTAGAAGCGACCGTCCACGAGATGCAAGGAGATCACCGGCCGGCCGAGGGCCTCCTGTGCCTCGACATGCGCCGCGGGGTCGGTGCGGAATCCGTATCCGGCCAGGATCAATCCGCGCCCCGGCACATAGGCGAAATCCCCTTCGCCCTCGTTGACATGGGTCGGAGACAGGAATGTCCATTCATCGGAGCGCGCCGTATAGAAGGCGCGGTGGGCGGCGGCCTCATCGGTGCGCTGCGGGTATTTGAATCTCGCGCCGTAGACCAGGCCGTCGACGCTGAACGCGCCGTTGGCGGCGAAGACCAGGTCGGGCAGGCCGGGCACCGCGGGCAGGACGTGCACCTCGTGTCCGAGGTCGAGAAGCGCGGTGCGCAGACCGTCCCATTGCTTACCCGCGAGTTCGCGGTCGACCGGCTGATCCGCCTGCATCCAGGGGTTGATCTCGTAGGTCACGGTGAAGTGGTCCGGCGGGCTCATCAAGTAGATCACGCTCCTACGGTAAAGAGCGCCGCGAGCCGTGAATAGTTGTGTGTTTTGCGCTCAGTCGGTGAAGTCTTGCGTTGTTGCGTGCTGCATCGGTGATTCGTTCAGTGATGCTTGTCGATGAGCCGGGACAGGACGATCGCGGTGTTCGTCCGGTCGACGCCGGAGATGGTGCGAATGCGTCCGACTGCGTGTTCGAGTTGCGCGATATCGGCCGCGAGGACGCGCACGACCGCGTCCATGCGTCCGGAGATGGTGCACGCGGACACGACCTCCGGGATCTGCGAGAAACCGATCCGCAGGGCGTCGGCCGTCACGATCCCCTTGCAGTACACCTCGACGTAGGCCTCCATGGTCCAGCCGAGCGCGTCGGGATCGAGCATCGCGGCGAAGCCCTTGATGGCGCCGGTGGCGATCAGTTTGTCGACGCGGCGCTTGACCGCCGGCGCCGAGAGGCAGACGTGCTCACCGATCTCGGCGTACGTCGCGCGGCCGTCCTCGCGGAGGAAGCCCGCGATCTGTCTGTCAATCTCATCCATGCTGCCATCCATGTTTGCAATGAATCGACGCTGTGTCGGTCGACATCGCAACAGAACGCTACCAGTCGGTGGTCGATGTCGGTGCCAGAGAACGGTCGGTGGCCATACGCTCGTGGGATGGTCGGCCGGCCGGTGCCTCCGGTGCCGTCGGCGGGCTGAACTTGTCCGTTTCAAAGGAGGCGAAGTGGCCGGAACCCAGATGCACATCGATCTCGTCGCGGATCACGCGGCGCACAACTACTCGCCGCTTCCGGTCGTCGCGGCCGAGGCCGAGGGGGTCTGGATCACCGATGTCGAAGGCCGGCGCTATCTCGATTGTCTCGCCGCCTATTCGGCCGTGAATTTCGGTCACCGTCACCCGGGCCTCATCGCCGCGACCAAGGAGCAGCTGGACCGCGCCACGCTCGTCAGCCGCGCCTTCCACAACGACCAGTTGGGGCCGTTCTGCGCCGAACTGGCCGCTTTGGTCGGCAAAGACATGGTGCTGCCGATGAATTCGGGCGCGGAAGCCGTCGAAAGCGGAATCAAGGTGGCCCGCAAGTGGGGGCAGGAGGTCAAGGGTGTGCCGGCCGAGCGGTCGAACATCATCGTGGCCCACGGCAATTTCCACGGCCGCACGACGACCATCATCAGCTTCTCCGACGACGAGGACGCCCGCGCCGGATTCGGCCCGTACACGCCGGGTTTCCGCAGCGTCGCGTACGGCGACGCCGACGCCCTGGAGCAGGCGATCGACGAGAACACGGTGGCGGTGCTGCTGGAGCCGATTCAGGGTGAGGCCGGTGTGCTGGTCCCGCCGGCCGGATATCTCGCGGCGGTTCGCGAATCGTGCGATCGGCACCACGTCCTGTTCATCGCCGACGAGATCCAGTCCGGGCTGGCCCGCACCGGCCGGACGCTGGCCTGCGAGCACTCCGGCGTGATCCCCGACGTCTACCTCCTCGGCAAGGCGCTGGGCGGCGGAATCCTGCCGGTGTCGGCCGTCGTGGCCGACCGGGACGTGCTCGGTGTGCTGCAGCCGGGGCAGCACGGTTCCACGTTCGGCGGCAACCCGCTCGCCTGCGCGGTCGGCCGGGCCGTCGTGCGGATGCTCGCCACCGGTGAGTACCAGGAACGTGCGCGGGTGCTCGGCGACCGGCTGCACGAGCGGCTGAACGCGCTGGTCGGGCACGGTGTGACGGCTGTCCGGGGGGTCGGTCTGTGGGCCGGCATCGACATCGACCCGGCTCTCGGCACCGGGCGGGACGTCTGCCGCAGACTCATGGACAAGGGAGTGCTGGCGAAGGACACGCACGGCGTCACCGTGCGGCTGGCGCCGCCGCTGGTGATCGAAGCCGATGAGATCGATTGGGCTGTGGAGCAATTCGCGGCGGTTCTCGAAGAGATGGCCGTGGATCGGGCGCCGGCGCTGTAATCCGCCGAGTGGCGAAATGATGCCGCAACATTTCGCCGGATGACAGGCGAGTGACAGTTCCTTCGTTAACAGAATTTCTTGTTGTTTCGCGCTGCTCCGGACGGCTGTCGGCTGTACGCTTCTCGTCATCGACGGCGGCGATCCGGCCCCGTGGATGTGTTCGGCCGTATGGCCGGCGGGAACGGCGGCGCATGGTCGGCGTCGTCACAGAGGAGGCGTGAAGGCACATGTCAGATACTGCGGTACCTCAACCCGACATCGAGATGGAGGTGAGCGGGGTCGACGACGAGCAGACGGGCTATAAGCAGTCGCTCGGCAGGCGCCACGTTCAGATGATCGCGATCGGGGGTGCGATCGGCACGGGTCTGTTCCTCGGGTCGGCGTCCCGGTTGCACAACAACGGCCCGGCGTTGGTGATGAGTTACGCATTCGTGGGACTCATCGCCTATTTCCTCATGCGATCTCTGGGCGAACTCGTCCTGTATCGCACGACGTCGGGTGCGTTCGTCTCCTGGATGCGGGAGTTCTACGGCGAGAAGGCGGCCTATTACACGGGCTGGATGTACTGGATCAACTGGGCGCTCACGGGAATCGCCGAATTGTCGGCAGTCGGTCTTTACATTCAGTACTGGTGGCCGCTGATGCCGACGTGGGCGACCGTGCTCATCGCGCTCGCGGTGGTGCTCGTGGTGAACCTGATGTCGGCGCGGGCGTTCGGTGAATTCGAGTTCTGGGCCTCGATCCTCAAGGTCGGCGCGATCGTCGTGTTCCTGTGCGTCGGCATCGTCGTCGTCGGTTTGAGCCTGGACGTCGGCGGGCATCAGGCCGGCATCTCGAATCTGTGGAGCAACCCGGGCGGCTTCTGGCCGTCCTCGGGCGACTACCACTGGTACGGCCCGATCCTCGTCATGTCGGGCGTCGTCTTCGCCTATGCGGCGATCGAGATGGTCGGTATCGCGGCCGGTGAGATGGCCGATCCCAAGCGTGAGGTGCCGAAGGCCGTCAACGCGGTCATCATGCGGATCGCCGTGTTCTACTGCGGCTCGCTGTTCCTGCTCGTGTCGATGCTGCCGACGACCGAGTACAAGTCGGGTATCAGCCCGTTCGTCACGGTGTTCGGCCGGATGGGCCTGGACTGGATGGGCACGCTCATCCAGGGCGTGCTGATCGTCGCGGCGATGTCCTCGCTCAACTCGGGGCTCTACACGACGGGCCGGGTGCTGCGCAGCCTCGGCATGGCCAAGCAGGCGCCCCGGTTCACGCTGATGATGAGTTCCTCGGGTGTGCCCTGGGCGGGCATCGTCATGACCTCGATCGTGTACGTCTTCGGCTCGGTGCTCAACGCGCTGCGTCCGGACGCGTTCGAGCTGGCCCTGGAGGCGTCGGCGGTGACGATCCTCTTCACCTGGGGAACCATCTTCGTGTGTCAGCTGCGATTGCGGAAGCTGTCCGACAAGGGAGTGATCCCACGAAGTTCGTTCCGGGCGCCGGGCAGTCCCTGGACGTCCTATCTGGGAATCGCCTTCCTCGTGTTCGTGCTGGTCGGCATGGCGATCTCCGGCTGGCAGGCGTCGCCGTACTTCTGGCACAAGACCGGATTCGTCGTCGTGGTGATCGGCACGCCGCTCATCATCGCGCTGCTGGAGATCGGCTGGCTGATCGTCCGGCCGAAGGTCGTCGCGCAGACCGGCGACAAGCTGCTGAGCAAGTGGACCGACGACGGCCCGCGTTACGTGACGGATGAGAAGGGCAACTGATATGCGCTCATCGATGAAGCGATCGTTGATCGCCGTCGCGATCGCGGCGACGACGGTCCTGGCGGGATGCTCGTCGTCGGGCGACTCGGGTGCGCCCACCGACAACAGTGCGACCGGGACGGGGACGATCCGGATCGGCATCGCCGACGACCTGCCCGGCGTGAGCATCCAGGACGGCGACGACTACTCCGGCTTCGACATCGACACGGCGAACTACGTCGCCGGCAAGTTGGGGGTGCCGACGAAGAACATCGTCTGGCAGCGGATCCATTCGGACGAGCGCGTGTCGGCGCTCACCTCGGGCCGCGTCGACCTCGTGGTGTCGACGTTCTCGATCACCGACGAGCGGAAGAAGGAGGTCGATTTCGCGGGACCGTACTTCGTCGCGCACCAGGATCTGCTCATCCGGCGCAACGACGAGATGATCACCGGCCCGCAGACCCTCGACGGCAAGGTGGTGTGCGCGGCGTCGGGGACGACGTCCGCGGACTACGTCAAGGCGAACTACCGGGGCCGGATCACCGTCCGCGAGGTGCCGTCGTGGTCGGAATGCGTCCGCAACCTGGTGGCCGGTGACGTGGATGTCGTGTCGACCGACGACCTGATCCTCGCCGGCTTCGCGGCCCAACCGCAGCACAAGGGCATCCTCAAGGTCGTCGGGAAGGGCTTCACCGACGAGCGGTACGGGATCGGCCTGAAGAAGGGCGACAACCGGCTGGACAAGGTCCGCGACGCGCTCAAGGAGTACATCTCCTCGGGCGAGTGGAAGAAGTCTCTCGACGCGCGCGTGGCGCCGTCGGGCTACAAGATCCCGGGTGCGCCCACGGTCGAGTAGCCGATGTGTCGACGACGGCCCGGCGGACTGTTCCGCCGGGCCGTCGTCGTGTCCGGAGCCGGCATGCGCCTCGGCGGTTCGTGTCAGGATGACGACGTGCTCATCACCAAGCGGATCGCCGAGGGAATCCGCGACGGGAAGATCACGGTGCAGTTCCGGCGGTGGGACGCGCCGCGCGTCCGCGTCGGGTCGACGCAGGTGACGTCGGCGGGCGTCATCAGATTCACCCGGGTGGTGCGGGTGGGCGATCTGTCCCGGCTGAGTGATCGCGCCGGGCGAGCGGCGGGATTCGCCGACGCCGATGCGCTGCGCAAGGCTCTCACCCGCGAGCGTCGTCCCGCGGCGCCGGGGAGCAGGGCGGTCAGGGCGGCGACACCGTCTACCGGATCACGATCGAATGGGTGGGGGAGGATCCCCGGCTCGAACTGCGGGAGGACGTACCCGACGACGCCGGCCTCGCGGCGATCGCGGCCCGGCTGGCCCGGCTCGACAGCAGGCCGACCGGCTCGTGGACGCGTGAGATCCTCACCTGGATCCGCGACAACCCGCAGGTCGTCTCGACCCGGCTCGCCGAGGAGCGCGGCGTCGAACGGCTGCCGATGAAGACCGACATCCGCAAGCTCAAGGCGCTCGGGCTGACGATCAGCCACGAGGTCGGTTACGAATTGTCGCCCCGCGGGGTGGCCTATCTGGCCTGGCTCGAGGATCGAGACTGAACTACCGACCGGTACCTGTTGCCATATGGACCGACGCGACCGTATATGCCGCGTCGGCCCGCTGAGCGACAGCTACCGGACAGTCGGATTCAGCGGGCGGTGAATCGCTCGACGAGCGCCGCGCGGTCGACCTTGCCGGGACCGCGCAAAGGTAGGGCATCAACGACGAACACGGCGCGCGGAGCAGCCTCGCGACCCAACTCGGCCGTCGTCGCGGCGGTGATCGCGGCGCGCAGGGCCCCGTCGTCGGCCGGACCCACGACGGCGACGGCGACGAGCTCGCCGAGCCGTGGATCGGGCAGGCCGAAGGCCGCGCACTCGCGGACCCCGGCGACGGCGGCGACGACGTGCTCGACCACCTCGGGCAGCACCGTGAGGCCGCCGGTGGAGATCGCGGCGTCGGCCCGGCCGAGGATGCGCAGTGTGCCGTCGGCGGCGAGCTCACCGACGTCGTCGGTGCGGAACCAGCCGGGCCGGGCGAACGCCGGATGCTCGGGCACCCCGCGGTAGCCGTGGGCGACGACGGCGCCGCCGAGCAGGATGCGGCCGTCGCGGACGTCGACACGAGTGCCGGGGAGGGCCCGGCCGTCGTAGACGCAGCCGCCGACGGTCTCGCTCATGCCGTAGGTGAGGACGATGTGCGCCCCGGCGGCGACGACGGCCTCGACCGCGGGGGACGGGGCCGCGGCGCCGCCGAGGAGGACGGCGTCGAACCGCGCCAGCACGCCGGCCCGGCCGGCCGCGACGAGCTTGACCAGCTGTGTCGGCACCAGCGAGACGTACCGCGGCGCGGTGCGGCGGGCCGCGTCGACGAAGGCGTCGACGTCGAAGCCGCGGGAGACGTCGAGAACGGCCGGTGCGACGCCGGCGGCGAGTGACCGCAGGACGACGTTGAGGCCGGCGATGTGATGCGGCGGTAGAGCGAGCAGCCAGCGACCGGTGCCGCCGAGCGCCGCGGCGCTGCCGGTGACGGACGCGCGCAGGGTCGACGCCGTGTGCTGCGCCCCCTTCGGCGCGCCGGTGGAACCGGACGTCGCGACGACGAGCCGGACGTCCTCGGCGATCGCCTCACCGACACCGAGGCCGGCCGTCATCCGGGCCGCCGCCGGGGCGTCGTCGGCCGGTACGGGAAGGACCGCGGCGCGAGCGGAGTCGCCGAGCAGCGCCTCGATCGCGGCGAACGGCAACGCGTCCGCCGCGATCGGCAGGGCGGCGAGAACGGTCATCCGGCGCCGGGTCTTTCGACGCGGCCGGCCGTCACTCGGCGTCCGGCTCGGGCGGCTCGCCGAGCGGGTACATGTCGAACGGCCAGCCCGCCTTCTCCAGCCGGGCCTTGACGCGCTCGACGTCGGCCTCCGACGGCAGGTCGTTGAGGATCTTCGTCATGAGCACCTCGGCGTCGATCTTCGAGATGGGCTCGGGGCCCTCGGTGGTCACGACGACCCGGTCGACGAGGTCTCGCGCGATCTGTTGCGCCTCCTCCTCGGAGATCTGCCGGCGCAGCAGCGCGAGGATGGGGGAGTAGTCCTGGCGAGGCACGCCGTCGGGGTAGCCGGCGCGGAGCCAGTTGACCACGGCCTGAACGAGCCCGGGACGTGACATCGTAGTCTCCCTTCCTCTCTTTTCGTTGTAGATGGTAGTTCCTTGTTCACCTGCCGGGCGTCGTCCGTTCGACGCCCAACGATCGAGCGCCCGACGCCGGTGATCCGGCGCCGGGCGCTCGACCTCGTTGGATGCAGTGTTCAGTGCTGTGCCGCGAGTGGCCAACCGACCAGGGCGAGCCGTGCGGCGACCTTGTTGATGTCGTCGGCGGTCGGCTCGGTGTGCGTGACGCTCTCGATGGCCTCCGCGGCGTCGGCCGGCGTGACGCCTTCGGCGATGGCCCCGGTCTCCTCGAGATACATGAGGATCTCCGACAGCTGTTCCTCGGAGAGCGTGCGACGGAGCAGCGCGAGGATCGGCGAGTAGTCCTTGGGCGGGACGCCTTGCGGGTAGCCGGCGCGAAGCCAGCCGAGGACCGAATCCAGCGTCGTCATCAGAAGAGCTCGATTCCCAGGTAGTGGGCGATGGACTTCTTGGTGATCCAGAGGACGCCGATGAGGACGGCGCCGCCGACGAGCGCGAAGGCGGCGTAGCCCGCTGCGAGCGCGCCCGGATTTCCCTTGACCGACGTGCCGTCGGCCGTGACGGTCGCGGTGCCGGCGTCGAACCAACGGACACCGAGGGCGAAGACCGCGGGCAGCAGGGCGCCGAAGAGCAGGCCGGCGCCGAGCACCTTGCCGATGGCCGAGGCGGTCTTGGCCGAGAACGCGGACTGGATCTGCGCCCAGACGCCCGGGTCGGACGCGGCGAGGATGAGTGACATGGCCGTTATCCCTTCGAAACGGTGGCGTGGCGGACGTCGGCCGGGACGGCGCTGTTCGTCGTCTCGTCCCAATCGGCGTTGACGTTGCTGGCGTCGACCTTCTGCCGCTGGCTGCTCCAGTACATGTAGCCGGACGCGGCGATGAGGATGACGAAGATGACGATGGCGCCCGGTAGACCGCCGATGACGTTGGCGATGCCGTAGGTGACGGCGCCGACGAGGCCGGCGGCCGGGATCGTGATGAGCCAGGCGGCGGCCATGCGCGCCGCGACGGCCCAGCGGACCTTCGCGCCGGGCTTGCCGACTCCGGAGCCGAGGATCGAGCCGGTGGCGACGTGCGTGGTCGACAGGCCCATGCCGAAGTGGCTGGAGGTGAGGATGATCGCGGCCGAGCTGCCCTCGGCGGCCATGCCCTGGGGCGATTCGATCTCCACGAGCCCCTTGCCGAGCGTGCGGATGATGCGCCAGCCGCCGAGGTAGGTGCCCAGCGCGATGGCGCCGGCGCACGTCACGATGATCCAGACGGGAAGCCCGTTGTCGTTGATGTCGCCGGCGGTGGTCGTCCCGTGGGCGATGAGGGCGAGGGCGATGACGCCCATCGTCTTCTGCGCGTCACCGGTGCCGTGCGAGAGCGAGACCAGCGACGCCGTGCCGACCTGGCCCCAGCGGAACCCCACGGACTTCGTCTTCTCGCTGACGCGCTTGGTGAGCGCATAGACGAGGAAGGTGCCGACCGTCGCGACGAGGCCTGCGATGAGAGGCGCCATGACGGCCGGGATGAGGAGCTTGGAGGCGAGGCCCGTCCAGTTGACGCCGGTGGTGCCGATAGCGGCGAGGCCGGAGCCGATGAGGCCGCCGAAAAGTGCGTGCGAACTGGACGACGGCAGGCCGAGCAGCCAGGTCAGCAGGTTCCACAGGATGCCGCCGATGAGTCCGGCGAAGATGATGATCATCGCCTTCTGGGCGTCGAGCCCGTCGATCAGGCCGCCCTTGTCCTGCTGGATCTTGAGGACGTCCTTGGTGATCGTCAGGGCCACCTCGACCGAGAGGAATCCGCCGACGAGGTTGAGGACGGCCGAGAGGGTGACGGCTGTTTTGGGCTTGAGCGCGCCGGTCGCGATGGAGGTGGCCATCGCGTTGCCGGTGTCGTGGAAACCATTGGTGAAATCGAATCCCAGCGCCGTCACGATCAGCAGCACCAGGATGATGAACTCTGCATCCATAGGACACATTCTGGGGGGTCGGGGGGGTGCTGCAAAACGGAACCGAGTGAGCTCGTCGACCCCAACTGGGCGTTTGTGCTAAGACCCTGGTGAGTTCACCGAGTGTTCATGGACCGGCGGCTGAATCGACGCCTTCGCCGGCCGGATAAGGCCGTTTCGGCGCAGGGGGGCGACCGGGCGCGCGGCGTCGTCAATAGAGTGGGCGCGGGTGACATCGACCCGTTCAGGTGGCGATCGAGGAGGTCTGACGATGCCGATGAAGATCGGTCTGTCCATCGACTACGCGGCGGGGTTCGCGGAGGCGGCCGAGCGGGTGCGGGAGTTCGAGGCCGCCGGTCTCGACCAGGTCAGCGTCGCGGAGGCGTACTCGTTCGACTCCGTCAGCCAGCTCGGCTATCTGGCTGGGCAGACGTCGACCGTCGAGCTCGTATCGGGGGTGTTCCCCATGTATTCGCGGACGCCGACCAACCTCGCGATGACGGCCGCGGGCCTCGACTACGTCTCGAACGGCCGCTTCGTCATGGGGATCGGAGCGTCGGGACCGCAGGTCATCGAGGGTTTCCACGGCGTCAAGTACGACGCGCCCATCGGCCGGGCGCGCGAGGTCGCCGAGATCTGCCGGCTCATCTGGCGTCGTGAGCGGTCGGTGTACGACGGCCGCTACTACAAGCTGCCGCTGACGAAGGAAGACGGCGGCACCGGACTGGGCAAGCCGCTCAAGCTCATCAACCATCCGGTGCGCGAGCGGATCCCGATGGTGCTCGCGGCCATCGGGCCGAAGAACGTCGAGCTCGCGGCGGAGCTGTTCGAGGGCTGGCAGCCGATCTTCTTCTACCCGGAGAAGCTCGACGCGGCGTGGGGCGAGCCGCTCGCCGCCGGCCGGGCCAAGCGCGATCCCGCGCTCGGCGAGCTGGAGATCCACGTCGGCGCCGCCGTCGCGATCACCGAGGACGCCGACGTCATCGCCGCCGCCGAGGCGCAGGTGCGGGCGCATCTCGCGCTGTACATCGGCGGCATGGGCGCGCGCGGCAAGAACTTCTACAACACGCTCGCGACGCGCTACGGCTTCGGCGACGCCGCGACCCGGATCCAGGACCTCTACCTCGCCGGCGAGAAGCAGGCGGCGGCCGAGGCGGTGCCCGCGGAGCTCGTCGCGGGGACGGCGCTGATCGGGCCGCGCTCGCACGTCGCCGAGCGGCTCGCGGCGCTGTCGGCGGTGGGTGTGACGTCGCTGCACGCCCAGCTGGTCGGCGGCCACGCCGACCAGCTGCGGCAGCTGGGCGTGCTCAAGGAGCTGACGGCCGAGCTGTAGGGCCTCAGTAGTAGTACGGGAACGCGTCCCAGTCGGGGGCGCGCTTCTCGAGGAAGGCGTCGCGACCCTCGACGGCCTCGTCGGTCATGTAGGCCAGCCGGGTCGCCTCGCCGGCGAAGACCTGCTGGCCGACGAGGCCGTCGTCGGTGAGGTTGAAGGCGAACTTGAGCATCCGCTGGGCCGTCGGCGACTTGCCGTTGATGGTGCGCGCGTACTCGATCGCGAGGTCTTCGAGGTCGGCGTGGTCGGCCACCTCGTTGACGGCGCCCATCCGGTGCATCGCCTCGGCGTCGTAGGTGCGGCCGAGGAAGAAGATCTCCCGCGCGAACTTCTGGCCGACTTGTTTGGCCAGGTAGGCGCTGCCGTAGCCGGCGTCGAAGCTGCCGACGTCCGCGTCGGTCTGCTTGAACCGCGCGTGCTGACGGCTGGCCAGCGTCAGATCGCAGACGACGTGCAGGCTGTGCCCGCCGCCGGCGGCCCAGCCGTTGACGACGGCGATGACGACCTTGGGCATGGTCCGGATGAGGCGCTGCACCTCGAGGATGTGCAGCCGACCGCCCTCGGCCTTGACGCGGGCGTCGTCGACGGTCTCGGACGTCTCGCCCGCGGCGTACTGGTAGCCGGAACGGCCGCGGATGCGCTGGTCGCCGCCACTGCAGAAGGCCCAGCCGCCGTCCTTGCGCGACGGCCCGTTGCCGGTGAGCAGCACCGTCCCGACGTCCGGGGTGCGACGGGCGTGGTCGAGCACGCGATACAGCTCGTCGACGGTGTGCGGCCGGAACGCGTTGCGCACCTCCGGGCGGTCGAAGGCGATACGGACGATGCCGTTCTCGCGGCCTTCGCCGCGATGGCGGTGATAGGTGATGTCCGTGAGATCGCCGAATCCGGCGACGGACGTCCACTGCGCAGGGTCGAACGGGCTCTCGCTCATGGGGTTCGACGGTACCGCCGTCATATCGGTAGCCGTACAGGACCTTGCCGACGACTATTGTCGCGACGATCCCGTAGGGCTACCGATATGACACGGCCTACCGTGAGCGGGTGGATGTCGAGGAGCTGATCGTCGAGGCCGTCGTCGTCGCAGTGCCGCTGGCGGTGCGTTTTCGGGGGCTCGACGTGCGCGAGACGATGTTGCTGCGCGGCCCCGCGGGCTGGGGCGAATTCGCGGCGTTCACCGAATACGACGACGAGGTGGCGGCGCCCTGGTTCGCGGCGGCGCTGGAGGCGGCCTGCGATGGCTTCCCCGCGCCGCTGCGACAGCGCGTGCCCGTCAACGCGACGGTTCCCGCGGTGCCGGCCGGCGCTGTTCCGGACGTCCTCGCGCGGTTCCCCGGGGCGTCGACGGCGAAGGTCAAGGTGGCCGAGCCGGGGCAGACCCTGGCCGACGACGTCGCCCGCGTCGAGGCCGTTCGCGAACTCGTGCCGAACGTGCGCGTCGACGCAAACGGCGGGTGGACTGTCGATGCGGCGGAGCGGGCGCTGCGGGCGCTCGGCCCGCTGCAGTACGCCGAGCAGCCATGCGCGAGCGTGCCCGAGCTGGTCGAACTGCGCCGCAGGCTGGACGGGGCCGTCGCGATCGCCGCGGACGAGAGCATCCGTCGCGCGGCCGATCCGCATCTGGTCGTCCGGGCCGGCGGCGCCGACGTCGCCGTGCTCAAGGTCGCGCCGCTGGGCGGCGTCCGGTCGGTGCTGGCGATCGCCGAGCGCTTGCCCGTCCCGGTCGTCATCTCGAGTGCGCTGGAATCCGCCGTCGGCATGGACGCCGGCATCGCGGCGGCGGCGGCGCTGCCGAACGAACCGCTCGCCTGCGGCCTGGGCACCGGCGGCCTGTTCGTCGACGACGTCGCCGTCCGCGCTTGGGATCCCGCCGGGCTCGCCGTCGGCCGGACGACGCCGGATCCGGACGCGACGGCCCGGTTCGCGGCGTCGCCCGAGCGGCGTCGCTGGTGGCAGGCCCGGGCCCGGCGATGTGCGGCTCTGCTCGCGGCCAGCCGCTGACTCAGCCCGGGACGCGATACCGCACGCGCATCAACCAGCCGACGTGCACGGCCGTCACCAGCAGGTAGGCGCCCGTGGTCGTCCACAGCAGTCCGGGCGACATCCGACCGTCGTCGGCGGCGGCCAGCAGGATGGCGACGAGCGCGGCCAGCAGGATCAGCAGGTTCGCGGCGAAGATCCGCATGTCGACGGCGAACCGGCGGTCGAATTCCGGCCGGTGCTCGGCCGACAGCCAGTACTCGCGCGACCGCCGCGAGGGCAGATTGATCAGCGAGTCGGGCATCTTCGAGGTGAAGACGCCGATGGCCAGCATGAGAAGCGTCAGACCGCAGCCCAGGGCGCCGAGCCAGAGCGCCGAGGCGCCCGGCGACGTCCACGAGTCGACGGTTCCGTCGCCCGTCAGGTGGGCCGGAACCCGGTCGTGGTCGTCCGTCGCGAGGATCGCGATCGCCGCGGCGAACACGACCGTCGCCGCGGCGAGATAGGCGCGGTCCGGACGCATGTTCAGTCCAGGATCGACGTCGTGATCTCGACGCCCGCGGCACGCAGGCGGGCGGTGAGGGCGTCGCCCATCGCCGCGGCCGGGGTGAGGACGCCGAACAGCTCGGGCAGCTCGGCGCGGTCGAGGGCCAGCGTCAACGCGCTCTGGGCGAGCATGACGGCCGTCGCCTGATAGCCGGGGTCGCCCTGGGCGTGGATCCGCGCGACCAGCCGGGTGCCCTTCGACGTGCGCGTGTAGGTCTTCGTGGTGAAATGACCGGCCAGACGGGCCTTCTCCGACGGTCCCTCGCCGGGCTTGGGCAGCAGCCGGTCGAGCAGCGGGCGCAGCGGTTTGGCGGCCATCGCCCCGAGGCCGACGGCGGTGCCGGTCGCGACGGCTCCCGCCGCGAGTGAGCTGAGCAGCGGGATCCGCCCGGTCGCCATCGCCTCGCGATAACGGAAACCCGGACCGTAGCCGTCGGTGCCGGCGTCGGCGAGCAACGCGCTGCTGCGGCGGACGATGCGGGTGTTGTGCGAGGCCATGAAGAACGGTGCGAGCCAGCCGGCGAGCGACGGGTCCACCTCGCGCGCAGGCACGACGGCCATGTCGTTCGCCTCGGGGCGGCGCGGAGTCCGCTCGCCGGGACCGCCGGTCAGCGCGTGCGGGTCGAGCAGGACGCGCCGGACGGCCGGGTCGGAGACCTGATCGGCGATGGTGCGCATCGAATCGATCGTGCCGCCGGACACGCCGCCGCGCAGCGAGGTGACGACCATCGTCGTGGCGCCGAGCGTGCCCGCGTCCTCGGCCTGCGCGCGTCGGTACAGCGCGAAGACGCCGAGGTCGGACGGCACGGAGTCGAAGCCGCAGGAGTGGACGATGCGGGCGCCCGACGCGCGGGCCGTCTCGTCGTGCTTGTCGATGGCCCAGCGGACGAACGGCACCTCGCCCGTGAGGTCGACGTAGTCGGTGCCCGCGGCCGCGCAGGCGCCGACGAGTGCCTCGCCGTACTTGAGGTAGGGGCCGACGGTGGTGAGGACGACGCGCGTGCGGGCGGCCAGGGCGTCGAGCGAGGCCGGCGAGTCCGCGTCGGCGACGATCCGGGGCCAGTCCTTCGCCTCGCCCGGCAGCCCGGCGGCGACGTCCGCGAGCTTGCCGGACGAGCGTCCGGCAAGGGCGATCCGCGTCCCGGCCGGCGCGTGGTCGGCCAGATAGGCGGCGGTCAACCGGCCGACGAAGCCGGTGGCGCCGAAGACGACGACGTCGAACTCTCTGGAATCGCTCACGGTGGCCACGTTACGCGCGGTCACGGATACCGCCTGTGCCAACCTGATCGGGTGAGCATCGCGCGTGAGAACCCGTCCACCCGCCAGGCGCGTGTCATCGTCGACGAGTTCGTGCGGGGCGGCGTGCGGGAGGCCGTGCTGTGTCCCGGCTCGCGGAACGCGCCGCTCGCGTTCGCGTTGCACGCCGCCGACGCGGCCGGCCGGTTGCGATTGCACGTGCGGATCGACGAGCGGACGGCGGGCTATCTGGCCGTCGGTCTCGCCGCCGCGTCGCGGACGCCGGTGCCGATCATCATGACCAGCGGCACGGCCGTCGCGAACATGAGCCCGGCCGTGTTCGAGGCGAACTACGCGCGCGTTCCGCTCGTCGTGGTCAGCGCGAACCGGCCGTACGAGCTGCTCGGTTCCGGCGCCAATCAGACGATCGAGCAGTTCGGCATCTTCGGCACGCAGGTGCGGGCGTCCATCTCGCTGGGGCTCGCGGAGGGCGACGTCGACACCAACAGCCAGTGGCGCAGTGCGGTCGGACGCGTGCTGGCGGCGGCTCGCGGCGCGCGCACCGGCAACGCGGGCCCCGTGCAGTTCGACATCCCGCTGCGCGAGCCGCTGGTCCCCGCGCTGCCGGGCGGGCTCGCGCCGGCCGACGAGGGCCGTCCCGGCGGGCTGCCGTGGACGACGTCTCCGCTCGGCACGCTCGACGTCCCCATCGAGCTCGACCTCACCGACGACACCGTCGTCATCTCCGGGCACGGGGCGGGGGTGCAGCCCGAGCTGGCCGCCCTGCCGACGGTGGCTGAGCCGACGGCGCCGCGTCCGGCCAACCCCCTGCATCCGCTCGCGCTCGAACTGCTGCGGCCGCGCCAAGCCGTCATCTGCGGTCGCCCGACGCTGCACCGGCAGGTCTCCCGGCTGCTCGCCGATCCCGGCGTCCGCGTCTATGCGTTGACGACCGGCCCGCGCTGGCCGGACGTCTCCGGAAACGTGCTGGCCACCGGCACCCGGGCCGTCACCTCGGGAACGCCCGACGCCGCATGGCTCGCGGCTGCGGCCGACGCCCACCGGGTCGCGGCCGGCGCGGTCGCGGCCGAGCTCGCCGAACCGGGGCCGACCACCGGCCTGCACGTCGCCGCGGCCGTCGCCGCCGCGGTCGGCGACGGGGAGCAGCTGGTGCTCGGGGCGTCGAACCCGGTGCGAGACGTCGCGCTGGTCGGCGGGCCGCGGGCCGGGGTGGCCGTCCGCAGCAATCGCGGCGTCGCCGGAATCGACGGCACGGTCTCGACGGCCATCGGCGCCGCGCTGGCGTTCGACGGCCCGACGACGGCGCTGATCGGCGATCTCACGTTCGTGCACGACGTCACCGGCCTCGCGATCGGGCCGGGGGAGCCGCGCCCGGCCGGCCTGCGCATCGTCGTCCCCAACGACGACGGCGGCGGCATCTTCGGGCTGCTGGAACAGGGCGATCCGCGCTACGCCGGGCCCGAGTTCGACGGCGCCTACGAGCGCATCTTCGGCACGCCGCACGGCACCGACCTCGCCGCCGTCACCACGGGTTTCGGGGTGCGGCACCGGCGGGTCGAGCTCGCCGATCTGCCGGCCGTCCTGGCGTCGCCGCCGGGCGACGAGGTCGAGATCATCGAAGTGCCCGCCGACCGCGGCCGGCTGCGTGTGCTGCACGCCGCGGTCCGGGCGCGGGTCGCCGCGTATCGTCGGCCGGCATGAAACCCGCCGCCCTGCGCCGAGCGCAGGTCGCACTCATGACGATCGGTGTGTTCTTGACGATGATCGCGATCGTCATGGTGGCGGCCTGCATCCGCGACGATTCGCTCATCGACCGCGACCGCCGCACCACCCAGGCCGAGGTCGCCGTCGCCAAGCGGACGCAGACGATCATCGTGTTCACCGACCCCGTCTACGGCTTCTTCAATCCGAAGGAGGGGGCGATGTATCCGGGTGAGGTCGATCCGTCGCGGCCGGTGGCGATCGAGTACACCGTCGACATCCCCGACAAGACGCTGCAGCGCAAGGCCCTCGTGCGCGTCGCCGGCCGGGACTGGACGCTGTCGTTGCTGCCGGCGGGCTCGCTCCTGGTCATCACGTGGTTGCTCATCGCGCCGACGATGATCGGTCTCGCCGCGGTGAGCCGTCGCAGGCACCCGGAGTATTTCCGGCCGGTAGCGTAGGGCGCGTGATCTCGAACCGGGCCGATTCCGCACGTTCCATCTCCCGCGCGACGTTGGACAAGGACCCGACCGAGGTCGCGACGATGTTCGACGGTGTCGCCCGTCGCTACGACATCATGAACACCATCATGACCGCAGGCCAGGACCGCCGCTGGCGCCGGGCCATGCGCGCCGCGCTGGGACTGCGGCCGGGGGAGAAGGTGCTCGATCTGGCTGCCGGCACCGCCGTCTCGACGGTGGAGCTCGCGCGCTCGGGCGCCTACGTCGTCGCGGCCGACTTCTCGCTCGGCATGCTGGCCGCCGGTGCCGGCCGCGACGTCCCCAAGGTCGCCGCCGACGCGCTCGCGCTGCCCTTCGCCGACGACGCCTTCGACGCCGCCACGATCTTCTACGGCCTGCGCAACGTCAACGACGTCGACAGGGCGCTGCGCGAGCTGCGCCGGGTGCTCCGGCCGGGTGGGCGGCTCGTCATCGCCGAGTGCTCGTCGCCGACCTTCGCGCCGTTCCGGACGGTGTACTTCGACTACCTGCTGCGCGCCCTGCCCGAGGTGGCGCGCCGGGCGTCGAGCAACCCGGACGCGTACGTCTACCTCGTCGAGTCGATGCGTGCCTGGCCCGACCAGGCGACGCTCGCGGGGCAGCTGGAGGAGGCGGGGTTCGTCGACGTCTCGTGGCGCGACCTGATGGGCGGGGTGACGGCCCTGCACCGGGGCTACAACCCGCGCTGAATCTTGTATCAACGGTAGCCATCGACCGTGAGCACGCCGCTTGGTTATCGTATGCGCGGGATGCTAAAGAGAAGCCAGGCAGACGTGATCGACCCGAGGAGGCTGGTTGTCCGACGAGGTTCTTGTCTCCGATAGCCGTTCTCGGCCGTGGGCGAAACGTGCGAACACAATAGGCGTATTGCCCGGTTCTGGCGATAGTCAGCTTGAAGCGCTCCGGGGCATCGTGAAGCAGATGCCTTTCGCGGATAAGGATATGGTCACGACGTCCTCTGTGCGCGGTGGTCGTAGACGGGCCGACACCTTTGTTTCTGCGCAGATGTCGCAGTCCAGGCTCGCGGAGCGCGACGATACGGGCAGGTGGGTGCCGTCCGTGTCAACGCGATACTGGATGGAGACTGGCGACAACCTGTTTCTTGGACGTCACATTCATTCGAATGTGAAGCTGTTCGGTGAGTTGCTGAACACCATCGATGGAAGCAGTTCGGTGGATGATCTCGTGGTGTTCGCGAACAGCTACGGACTGTATTGGTCGAGTGCTGACCAGATCCATCGAAGGTTGTCGTGGTTTAGGAGTCTGGGATTCTTAGAGAAATGGAGGGGTGGGCGACTCGAAGTCACTCGTCTGGGCCGGACGTTTCTGGAATCGGTCGAACTGGCTTTGCCGATAGGATTGTCGCGGGGCGACGCGATCGTAGATATTCCACCCGATGATCCGGCTTCTGTGCCGATTCGTCGGCGGCGTGTCATCGGATACATTCCGAAAGGTCGGCCCGGTGTGGTGCGGCCGGGTGAATCCATCGGCGTGATCCCGGCTATCAGGAAGATCCTCGAACTATTCGATGGCGAGGAGGCCGTCGGTGATATCGAGCGGGAGATGTGTGTTGCGTTCGGTTTGAAGGCGGCGTCTGTTCGGCAGGGGATCGCGACGCTTCGGAACCTAGGTGTCGTAGACTACGTCGCGATCGATCGGATGGTCGTCACGGCGGAGGGGCGGAAGCTTATTGCGGGATGGGAAACCGAATTTGTGCAGCACGTCCATCAGCGCTACCGCTTTATCGGTGAACTGTTGCTCCTGGCAAAAGAAACGATCTCTGTACCGGAGCTGGCCGGGCGGCTGAGGGATTCATATGATTCGCCAGTCGATGACGGCGAAGTCCGTACAAGGATGTCTTTGCTGGCAGACGCAGGCTTGGTCGACCGTGTCGACTGGACACGGTATCGGACGACGGCGTACGGGGTCGACCTATGCGACCGTTTGGAGCTCGAGCCGCCAGCAGTATCGAGTGACAAGAGTCGACCGGGCGACGTCGCTGAGGGCGGCTCGGTATCAGGTCGTGGTGGGCGTCCGGGGGAGCCGTCCGATATCGGCACTACGGATCGTGTCGTGGGACGATTGCGGGAGTTTGGTAATTCGGCGGATCATAGTGAAGAATTTGAAGAATCCGTTGCGGAGGCGTTTGGTCTACTTGGGTTCGCCGCTCGACGTTTTGGTGGTTCGGGGCGCACGGACGTCGTTGTCGATGCGCTGCTGGCGAAAGACCATCGGTACAGAGTGATTGTAGAGGTCAAGGCATCTGCTGCGGGCGTCATAAGGGATGATGCGGTAAAATTCGATGCACTAAAGGATCATAGAAGACGGCATGAGGCGGACCATTGCTTGTTGGTGGCGCCTTCTTTCTCGGACAGGGTCCGGAAATGGGCGGCAGGAAATGATGTCGCGGTCCTCGAAATAGAGAAGCTGGTGGACGTCGTCGAAAGGCATCATGTCGCGCCGCTGTCCTTGCTCGACCTCCGTCCGATGTTCGCGTCGGATGTGACTGAAGCCGCGACTGTCGAAGACCGACGACGAGAATTGGAGAACACTCATGCGATCGTTGTGGCGTTGTTTCGTCTGATCTGGCGCGAGGCCGGCGAGGAAGACTCCCTGGAGTACGGTGGATCCGATCTGGCGGGCTTGCGGCGTGACTTGCGTCGGCAATTGGGGTTCGCCCCGTCGATAGATGTAATAAAGATGGCCTTGGGTTTGTTGTCTAGCCCGGTGTTCTGTGCGATTGAAGAATCGAATGGTGTGTATAAGGTCGTTGATTGTCCGGATAATGTGGCAAATAGGCTGAAGGCGTTGAGCGCTAAAATGGCCGTTTAAAACCTGCTTGTACAGTACTGTCGTGAAATCGTCATCATGCCGGCGACGTGACGATGGCGATGTCTGTAACGCAGTGGCGTCAGCTGAACGGCGGCCGTTCGTCGACGCGGGTGCTCAGGCCGCCCGCCGCCCGCCAGGCGCGGGCGAGCAGGTCGGCGTCCGCGTCGGTGACGAGGTTGCCCATGATCCGGACGACCGCGGACATCAGGGTGTGCGAGCGCAGCCCCGGGCGGCCGAGCAGGGGGACGACGCGGGGCACAGTCAGGAGTCCGGCGAGGCGGCGGGCGGCGGAGAAGGCGACGCCGTAGCGCTCGCGGAGCAGCGCCGGCCAGGCCGTGGTGAGCTCCTCGTCGAGGGCGTCGACGACGAGCCGGGCGGTCTCGAGTGCGTAGTCGATGCCCTCGCCGTTGAGCGGGTTGACGCAGGCGGCGGCATCGCCGATGAGCGCCCACGACGGGCCGGAGACGCCGCTGACCGCCCCGCCCATCGGCAGCAGCGCCGACGCGACACGCTGTGGCGGACCGTCGAGCCGCCAGCGGTCGCGGACGACGTCCGTGTAGCGCTCGATGGTCGGGCGCAGCGCCACCTGCGAGGGTCGCTTCGCCGTCGCGAGCGCACCGACGCCGATGTTGACGTGGCCGTCGCCGAGCGGGAAGACCCAGCCGTAGCCCGGCATCAGGACGCCGTCGTGCGAGCGGATCTCGAGGTCGGAGCCCATCCAGGGCGAGTCGGCGTCGGCCGACGGGACGTAGGCGCGGCCGGCGACGCCGTAGGCCGTGTCGCGGTGCCAGGTGCGGCCGAGCGACTTGCCGATGGGGGAGCGGACGCCGTCGGCGACGACGAGCCGACGGAACCGCAGGTCGCCGGCCGACGTGGTGAGCACGTCGCCGGAGACGCCGAGCGCCCGGACGCCGGTGCGGACGTCGGCGCCCGATTCACGGGCGAGATCGACGAGCCGCGCATCGAGTTCCGTGCGCGTGACGGCACTGCCGAGTGGGCCGAACGCGCCGCGCGGCCAGTCGATCTCGGCGTCGGCGCCCCAGCCGGACAGCCGCAGGCCGCGGATCGCGGGCCGGTCGGCCAGCCAGTCGCCGAGGCCGAGTGCGCCGAGCTCGTGGACGGCCCGCGGCGTGAGGCCGTCGCCGCAGGTCTTGTCCCGCGGAAACGTCGCGGCGTCGAGCAGGACGGCGTGGCGGCCCGCCCGAGTCGCGTGCGTCGCGGCGGCGGCTCCGCCGGGGCCGGCCCCGACGATGAGGACGTCGATGAGTTCGGGAGCCATCGCGACAGTATGGCGGCCGACGCGGTCCGCGACGGGCCCCGGCCCGTCGACTGAGCACGGCGGCGGCAGCGTGCGGCGCGGTTGCCGGTAGGGTCGCAGGCGTGAAGACCTCCTTCGCCGGAATCGACATGGGATCCGAGCAGTTCAGTGTCGACGTCGCCGGCCGGCTGGCCGACGTCGAGGACCTGCTCATCGGCGAGCTGACCTCGGGGGCGGACTTCCTCGCCGAGACGGCGACCCACCTCGCCCGCGCCGGGGGAAAGCGGTTCCGGCCGCTCTTCACCATCCTCTCCGCCCACTTCGGGCCTGATCCGGACAACCGCGGCGTGATCACGGCGGCGGCGGTGGTCGAGCTCGTCCATCTGGCGACGCTCTACCACGACGACGTCATGGACGAGGCCCCGATGCGGCGCGGCACCGAGAGCGCCAACAGCCGGTGGTCCAACAGCGTCGCGATCCTCGCGGGCGACTTCCTCTTCGCCCGGGCCTCGCGGCTCGTCTCGACGCTCGGGCCGGAGTCCGTGCGGATCATCGCGGAGACCTTCGCCGACCTCGTCACCGGGCAGATGCGCGAGACGATCGGCGCCCGCGACGAGGACGTCGTCGAGCACTATCTGCGCGTCATCTGGGAGAAGACGGCCTCGCTCATCGCGGCGTGCGGACGGTTCGGCGGCATGGCGTCGGGCGCCGACGACGAGCAGATCGAGCGGCTCTCGCGGCTCGGTGACGCCGTCGGCACGGCGTTCCAGCTCTCCGACGACATCATCGACATCGCCTCGTTGTCGGCGGACTCGGGTAAGACGCCGGGCACCGACCTGCGCGAGGGCGTCCACACGCTGCCGGTGCTCTACGCGCTGGCCGACACCGGCCCGGACAGCGACAGGCTCCGGGTGCTGCTCGCCGGCCCTGTGACCGACGACGCCGACGTCGAAGAGGCGCTCATGCTGCTGCGGCGCAGCGCCGGAATGACGCGGGCACGGGCCAAACTCGAGTCCTACGCCGATGCCGCGCGCACCGAGCTGGCTCTGCTGCCGCGCTGCCCCGCGGGCGATGCGATGGACTCCCTGGTCCAGTACACGATCGACCGCGTCGGCTGAACGGCCGACATGCCGGACGTGCCGTCACGATCGTGCGGCACCGTATTAAGTCCTCGTTTCCACTCGGTGTTCGCCTGGTGTTCCTCAGCGCATTCTCAGGGAGGGCCTTAGACTCCGGCTGACGCGCGGCGCCCCGGCTGCGCGCAACGGTGGTTTCCTCATGGGAAAACGCCGTACTCGTCGTTGAAGGAGGGTCGGCAATGGGTGCCGGACCGGAACTGAAAGCGGGCTTGTCGCAAAGACAGCTCAACATGATCGCCATCGGCGGTGTCATCGGCGCGGGCCTGTTCATGGGCTCGGGCAGCGTCATCAAGGCCACCGGACCTGCGGCGTTCGTCACGTACATCATCTGCGGCGTGCTCGTCATCCTCATCATGCGGATGCTCGGCGAGATGGCCACGGCGAACCCGTCGACGGGTTCTTTCGCCGACTACGCCCGCAAGGCGATGGGCGGCTGGGCGGGCTTCTCGGTCGGCTGGCTGTACTGGTACTTCTGGGTCATCGTCGTCGGCTTCGAGGCCGTCGCGGGCGCGGAGATCATCCGGTACTGGCTGCCGGGCGTGCCGCTGTGGCTCATCTCGCTGCTGCTCATGCTGGCCATGACGGCCACGAACCTGTTCTCGGTGTCGTCGTTCGGCGAGTTCGAGTTCTGGTTCGCCTCGATCAAGGTCGCGACGATCATCGGCTTCATCGTCGTCGGCGCGCTGTTCATCTTCGGCTTCTGGCCGGACACGGAGATGGACTTCTCCAACATGACGGCCCACGGCGGCTTCCTGCCGAACGGGACGAGCGCGATCTTCGCGGGCGTCACGGTCGTCATCTTCTCGATGGTCGGCGCCGAGATCGCGACGATCGCCGCCGCCGAGACGGCCGACCCGCAGAAGTCGGTCGCGAAGGCCACCAACAGCGTCATCACCCGTATCGCGGTGTTCTTCGTCGGCTCGATCTTCCTGCTGACGGTCATCCTGCCGTGGGACCAGTACGGTCCGGGCGCCTCGCCGTACGTCATGGCGTTCAAGGAGTTCGGCATCCCGGGTGCCGACCACGTGATGAACGCCGTCGCGCTGACGGCCGTGCTCTCCTGCCTCAACTCGGGTCTCTACACGGCGTCGCGGATGATCTTCGTCCTCTCGGCGCGTCGTGAGGCGCCCGCCGCGCTGCTGCAGGTGAGCAAGTCCGGTGTGCCGACCAACGCGATCCTCGCGTCGTCGTTCATCGGCTTCCTCTGCGTCATCGCTGCGGCGATCTCGCCGGAGACGGTGTTCTCGTTCCTGCTCAACTCCTCGGGCGCGATCATCCTGTTCGTCTACCTGCTCATCGCGATCTCGCAGGTCATCCTGCGGCGCCAGACGCCGCCGGAGAAGCTCATCGTCAAGATGTGGGCCTTCCCGGTGCTGTCGCTCATCGCCGTGTTCGGCATCGTCGGCGTGCTCGTGCTCATGGCGCTCGACGAGGACGTCCGTGTTCAGCTGCTGCTCAGCCTGCTGTCGTGGGGCGTCGTGCTCGCGCTGTACGCCGTCGTCAAGATGCGCGGCGGATCGACGCCGCGGGCCGAGGCGATGGCCGAGCCGACCGGTCGGGCGCATCGCGTGCTCGTTCTGGCCAACGAGACGCTGTCGGCGGTCGAGCTGCGCGAGGAGCTGCGCCGGGTCGATAAGGACGGTGCGGCCGAGTACTTCGTGTGTGTGCCGGCCAACCCGATCGACACCGGACAGGCCGAGATCAAGGGCGCGGTGTACGTCTGGGACGCCACGACCGAGGCCGCCCAGGAACGTCTGGACTACATGCTGAACGCGCTCCGCGAGGAGGGCCGGACGGCGAACGGCGAGCTCGGCGACTACCGTCCGTTGCGCGCGCTGGCGACGGCCGTGGAGAACTTCAGCCCGGACCAGATCATCATCTCGACGTTGCCGCTGGCCGAGTCGAACTGGCTGCGGTACGACGTCGTCGACCGGGCGCGGGAGACGTACGCGATCCCGATCGAGCACGTCGAGGCCGCGTCGCGCGTCGATCTGGGCAAGGCATGACGATCCTCGTCGGACTGGTCCCCGATGAGCGTTACCGTGCCGCGCTGCGGCTCGGCACGGCGATGGCGCTCTCGTCGGGCAAAGCGCTGCGGCTGTGCACCGTCGTCAGCGGGACGCCGTCCGGGCAGAACGTCGTCGACGCCGAGTACCTCGACGTGCTGGAGAGCGCAGCCACGCAGGGGCTGCGCGAGATCGCCGGTCGCGTCAACCCGGCCGTCGAGGTGTCCGTCGAGGTGCGACGGGCGCGCTCGGTCTCGCGGGGACTGCTCGCGGCGGCCGCCGAGGACGACGTGACCTACGTCGTCGTCGGATCGTCGCCGTCGGGCGCGCTCGGCCGGGTCTCGCTCGGCGGCGTCAGCGATCGGCTGCTGCACGGGGCGAAGGTGCCCGTCGCCGTCGCGCCGCGGGAGTACTCGGTCGATCCGACCGCACGGATCTCACGGGTCACCGTCGCGTTCGGCGGCGAGGCGTCCGACGATCTGGTGGTGGCCGCGGCGGCGAAGGCCGTCGAGCTGGGCGCGGAGTTCCGCATCGCGTCCTTCGTGGTCCACCCGGTGGCGTTGTTCGGCAACATGATCGAGACGAAGCCGGAGTCGCTCGTCATCGACCGCTGGGCCGCCTCGCGGCGCAAGGAGGTCGACGCGGCTCTCGAGCGCGTGCGTGAACTGCACGGTGCGCCGGCCTCGGTCGAGATCCTCGTCGGCCAGGGCAACAGCTGGCATGAGGCGGTCGGCGACCTGCCGTGGCGCCAGGGCGACGTGCTCGTCGTCGGTTCGGGCACCGGCGGCGTCCTGTCGCAGGTGTTCATCGGTTCGCAGGCGTCGAAGATCATCCGGCACGCGCCGGTGCCCGTCGTCTGCGTGCCGCGGCGTACGGCGGAGGCGGCGGCGGACGAGGCCGAAGGGGAGGCCGAGTAGGAGGCTCACGCTGAGCCGATGAACGGGCCCGGTGCCGCAGCGATGCGGCGCCGGGCCCGTTCGTCGTGCGCTGTCAGCGGTAGTTGACGAACTGCAGGGCGACGTCCAGGTCTTTGCCCTTGAGCAGCGCGATGACGGCCTGCAGGTCGTCGCGCTTCTTGCTGGAGACGCGCAGCTCGTCGCCCTGGATCTGCGCCTTGACGCCCTTCGGGCCCTCGTCGCGGATGATCTTGGCGATCTTCTTGGCGTTCTCGCTGCTGATGCCCTCGACGAGCGTGCCGCTGATGCGGAACGTCTTACCGCCGGCCACCGGGTCGCCGGCGTCGTAGGCCTTGAGCGAGATGTCCCGGCGGATGAGCTTCTCTTTGAAGACGTCCAGCGCCGCCTTGACGCGGTCCTCGGAGTCGGCGGTCAGCACGATCGTCTCGGTGCCCGACCAGTCGATCTTCGCGCCCGTGCCCCGGAAGTCGTAGCGCTGGCTCAGTTCCTTCGCGGCCTGGTTGAGCGCGTTGTCGACCTCCTGGCGGTCGACCTTGCTGACCACGTCGAATGACGAATCGGCCACGATGCCTCCTTGAGTCTGGTTCCAGCCGGACGTTTCGGTCCGCGGCTGGCGTGGATCAGCTGTCAACCCTAGCCGGGCGGGACCGCCTTCGCGGCCGCGGTGCTGGGAGTTTGCATCTGCCACGGGGTCTCGGTGTATTCTTCACTCCGCGCAGCACCTCGGTGCGAGCGCACGGCAGATTGCCCGAGCGGCCAATGGGAGCGGATTGTAAATCCGTCGGCGTATGCCTACGTAGGTTCGAATCCTACATCTGCCACCGGTCACGGCCCCCGTCCGCAAGACGGGGGCCGCGGCCGTCATCGCAGGTCATGACGTGGATTTGGTGTGGGAAGCACGTCCATGTACCCTCGATGAGGCCTCGCTCTGCGAGGCACGCCCCCTTAGCTCAGTCGGCAGAGCGTTTCCATGGTAAGGAAAAGGTCGACGGTTCGATTCCGTCAGGGGGCTCGCTGGACCCGGGGGTGACCGCTCCCGAGCCATGGCGGTGTAGCTCAGTTGGTTAGAGCGAACGACTCATAATCGTTAGGTCGCCGGTTCGAGTCCGGCCATCGCTACACATGGAGTAGACCGCATGGCCGGCACCCGCCGCCTGCAGTGGACGATGCAGCACGAGACCTCGCTGCGTTTTAGAGACCGAAAGGAACCGCAGTGGCTTCCTCGACCGACGTGCGCCCCAAGATCACCCTGGCGTGCGGAGTGTGCAAGCACCGCAACTACATCACCAAGAAGAACCGGCGTAACGACCCGGACCGCCTCGAGCTGAAGAAGTTCTGCCCGAACTGCGGCACCCACCAGAGCCACAAAGAGTCGCGCTGACGTCGTCGTCGCGTAGATCCGCAGACAGCGGGCCCGATCATCGGGCCCGCTGTCTGCGTTGTGGACGAGGAACGTTGTAGAGTCCTTCGGGCTCCCGCGACAGCCCCGTGGGAGCCTGCCCGGCGTTCGGCGCCGGTCGATATGCGAGACAGGTAGGCATCCATGACCGACGTTGACAGCGCCATTCCGGACGTCGCGGCGAGCGCCCCCCCGGCCTTCGCCGCCGGGAGCACGCCGACACCGGCCGAGGTCGCCGAGCACGCGAGCTCGCTGGTCGGCTTCCACTACACGGCCGACGACCACTACGAGGTGGGGCGCGAGAAGGTCCGGGAGTTCGCCCGCGCGGTGCAGGACTTCCACCCGGCGCACTGGGACGAGACCAAGGCGGCCGAGCTCGGTTATCCGGGCCTCCTGGCGCCGCTGACATTCGTCTCGCTCGTCGGCATGATCGCTCAGCGTCGGCTGTTCGACGACGTCATCGGCGGCTACGACCTGTCGCAGATCATGCAGACGGATCAGCGGCTGCAGTTCCACCGCCCGATGCGCGCCGGAGACCGGCTGCTCTGCGACGTCTCCCTCGACTCCTTCCGCCAGGTCGGCCCGGCGGACGTCATGGTGACCAAGAACATCATCCGCGATCAGAACGGCGAACTCGTCCTGACGACGTGGACCTCGCTCGCGGCGCGCAAGCCCGTGGTGGGGGAGGACGAGGCGGCCGCGAAGGCCGATCTCCTCGCGTTCGCCAAGCGCATCATGATGATCGAGGGCGGTGCGATCGAGAGCATGGGGCCCCGGGGCGTCCACGCGGGCGGACTGCCCGCGCGGGACGACGACGCGACGGCGTTCACGGTCCCCGCGGGCTCGCCGCTGCGGACGTTCGACAGCGTCGCCGTCGGCGACGAGCTGCCGCCGCGCACCGTCGAGCTCACCCGCGGCAGCCTCGCCAACTACGGCGGCGTCGTCGGCGACCCGAATCCGATCCACTTCTCCAGCGAGTTCGCGCGGGCCGCCGGGCTCGACGACGTCGTGGCCCACGGCATGCTGACCATGGGGATCGCGGCGTCGTTCGTCACCGGCTGGCTCGGCGATCCCGGCGCCGTCACGGACTTCAACGTCCGCTTCACCTCGCCGGCGTACGTCCCGGCGACGGAGGTGGCGCGGCTCGACTACACGGGCCGCGTCAAGTCGCTCGACCCGGCGACGAAGACGGGCGTCGTCGCCCTCGTCGCCAAGCAGGGCGACCGCAGGATCTTCGGACGCGCGACGGCGACGGTCCGGTTCGCCTGACGGCCGCGGCGCGGTCCGGCGGACGTCGGCGGTGTCGTGTCCGCGCCGTACGGCGGTAACGGATTGGCACGAGCGGCGGGCCGTGACGTACACTGAACTGTCCACGCTGCGACGTGGGAGCGCGCTGCCGAACAGGCGAGCGTTGTGGTGGGTTTCCGCCGCGACCTTCGTGGAGGCGGCGCGTCCTCATGTCGCGGGTCGGATAAAGGGGTGTGGCTCAAGTGGTAGAGCAGCGGTCTCCAAAACCGCAGGTTGCAGGTTCGAGTCCTGTCACCCCTGCTAGAGATGTAGCTTGCGGAATCGGCTCGTCTTGAGAATGCAGACGTCGGCGGGTAGGCGGCGTCGACCGGATCGGCGGTGAACGCGCGGTCCGGCGGTCGGCCCGGTGACGGGTCCGATGGCCGAAACCGATGAGTCGACACTGACGAGAGGGAGTACGGGTGAGCGGAAAGCGCAGAGCCGGTGCGAACGGCGCCTCGGGTGCGGACAAGCCCGGCGACGAGGTCGACGAGGTCAAGGCGAACGCCGACGGCGCCGGCACCGACGAGTCCGATGACGACACCGCGGCCGTCACGCCGCGGGGCAAGCGCGGCGCGCGGCGCCGCCGGCCCGGCGGCACCACCGCGACGCTCGAAGCCGAGGATCGCGTCGACGGCGAAGACGAGAAGCCCAAGCGGAACCGGAATCCGTTCACCGCGATCTGGGTGTACCTCACGCAGGTCGTCGGCGAGCTCAAGAAGGTCATCTGGCCGACGCGGGCGGAACTGATCAAGCAGACGATCATCGTCCTGCTGTTCGTCATCGTCATGGTCGCCTTCGTCGCCCTGCTCGACGTCGCCTTCGCCAAGGGCGTGCTGGCGGTCTTCGGCGGGAACGACTGAAAGCCGACCACCGTCGGATCGACTAGAGAAAGTGAGCGTGGGCGCACGTGAGCACCCCCGAGAACATCCAGGATTCGCTCGACGAGGAGCAGTCGCTGTCGGCTGCCGAGGTCGCCGGCGAGCTCGGTGAGGCCACGGCCGACGAATCCGCCGCAGAAGCGGAGCCCGTCGACGTCGACCCGGCGAAGGCGCTGGCCGCCAAGCTGCGCGTGCTGCCGGGTGACTGGTACGTCGTGCACACCTACGCCGGCTACGAGAACAAGGTCAAGGCGAACCTGCAGACCCGCGTCCAGAACCTCGACGTCGAGGACTACATCTTCCAGATCGAGGTGCCGACGGAAGAGGTCACCGAGATCAAGAACGGCCAGCCGAAGCGGGTCAACCGCAAGGTGCTGCCGGGCTACATCCTGGTCCGGATGGAGCTCGAGGCCGAGGCGCGCAGCGTCGTCCGCAACACGCCGGGCGTCACCGGTTTCGTCGGGCAGACGTCCGAGCCGACGCCGCTGTCGATCCGCGACGTCGTCAAGTTCCTGCTGCCGCCGAGCGCGCAGCGCAAGGCCGCGAAGGCCGCCGCCTCGGCGGAGAAGAACGACGTCCTGCTGCCCGACGGTCCCGCCGTCGAGGTCGACTTCGAGGTCGGCGAGTCGGTCACCGTCATGGACGGCCCGTTCGCCACGCTGCCGGCGTCGATCAGCGAGGTCAACGCGGAGCAGCGCAAGTTGAAGGTGCTCGTCTCGATCTTCGGTCGCGAGACCCCGGTCGAGCTCAACTTCACGCAGGTCGAGAAGATCTGACAAGACTTCCGGGCCTCAGCCCCGAAAGATCCGGCCCGCTCCCGGTCCGGGTACGTAATACCGTCTGAATTCAGGAAAGCACGATGCCCCCCAAGAAGAAGAAGCTCGCCGGGATCATCAAGCTGCAGATCAAGGCCGGTCAGGCGAATCCCGCCCCTCCGGTCGGCCCTGCGCTTGGTCAGCACGGCGTCAACATCATGGAGTTCTGCAAGGCGTACAACGCCGCGACCGAGTCGCAGCGTGGAACCGTCGTGCCGGTCGAGATCAGCGTGTTCGAGGATCGCTCGTTCACCTTCAAGCTGAAGACTCCGCCGGCCGCGAAGCTCCTCCTCAGCGCCGCCGGCGTCCCCAAGGGCTCCAGCGTCCCCAACAAGACCAAGGTCGGCACGGTCACCGCCGAGCAGGTCCGCGAGATCGCGAAGACCAAGGCCGAGGATCTCAACGCCGTCGATCTCGATCAGGCCGCGAAGATCATCGCCGGCACGGCCCGCAGCATGGGCCTCACGGTCGTCGACTGAAGACCGATCGACCATCGAGTGGGAGGGCCGGCTCGGCCCGTCACCACGGACCGCCGATGAGGCGGAAAGGATTTGAGAGCACATGAGCAAGCAGAGCAAGGCCTATCGGGCCGCGGCTGAGAAGGTGGACCGCGCGGCGCTCTACACGCCGCTGCAGGCCGCCCAGCTCGCCAAGGACACGAGCTCGGGCAAGTACGACGCGACCGTCGAGGTCGCCATCCGGCTCGGCGTCGACCCCCGCAAGGCGGACCAGATGGTGCGCGGCACCGTCAACCTGCCGCACGGCACGGGCAAGACGGCCCGCGTCATCGTCTTCGCCGCCGGCGAGAAGGCGTCGGAGGCTGTCGCGGCGGGCGCCGACGAGGTGGGCGCCGAGGATCTCATCGCGAAGATCCAGGGCGGTTGGCTCGACTTCGACGCGGCCATCGCCACGCCGGATCAGATGGCCAAGGTCGGTCGGATCGCGCGCATCCTCGGCCCGCGCGGCCTGATGCCGAACCCGAAGACGGGCACCGTCGTCCCGGCCGATGATCTGCCGCGCGCGATCAAGGAAGCCAAGGCCGGCCGCGTCGAGTTCCGCGTCGACAAGACCGGCAACCTGCACGTGCCGATCGGCAAGGTGCAGTTCAGCGAGCAGGCTCTGCTCGAGAACTTCCAGGCCCTGATGGGGGCCGTGATCAAGGCCAAGCCGGCTACCGCCAAGGGCGTGTACTTGAAGAAAATCGTCCTGACGGCTACAATGGGCCCCGGCGTCAAGGTGGACACGTTGCAGGCTGCGGCCGGCCACGGGCCCACGGTCTGACGCAAAGACACAGCCTGCCGGGCAAGGCGGGCGCACAATGGAACGGGGCGCGGAAACGCGCTGAGCTTCGCCCAAGACAGCTGGCTGGGCCGACAAGGCCTGTAAGTCCCGCCGAGGTAGAGCGTTTTGAAATCCAACACCGGCCCGCAACGGCCGCGTGGTAGATGAAAGACGGCTCGGGCTTCGGAAGCGAGGTCCGGGCCGTTGTGTTTTGGGGCGCAGGGCGCCCACACATCGCCAGCGAGGAGGTGAACGATTTGGCGCTCACAAAGGAACGCAAGACCGAGCTCGTCGACGAGTATCGCGAGCTGATCGAGAAGTGCCAGGGCATGATCCTGGTCGAGTACCGCGGGATCAACATGAAGGGCATGGACCCCGTCCGCCGCAAGGTGCGCGAGGCCCAGGGCGAACTGCATGTGGTCAAGAACACGCTGACCCGCAAGGTGTTGGCTGATTTGGGGCGGCCCGCGCCGGAGGATCTGTTCTCGCAGACCACGGCCGTGGCTTTCGCATTCGGCGATGCACCTGCGGTGGCCAAGGCCATCACGGCCGCGGCCAAAGACAGCGAGTTCGTCAAGGTCAAGGGCGGGTTCCTCGGCAACGAGGTGCTCAATGCCAAGCAGGTTGAGGCGCTGGCGGATCTGCCGCCGCTGCCCGTCCTGCGCGCCCAGCTGCTGGGCATGATCTCGACCCCGGCGACACGCATCGCGGGCGCGCTCGCGAGCAGCGTCCGTCAGGTGGCCAGTGTGGTCAAGGCGTACTCGGAGAAGGATGCCGCTCCGGCGGCGGCTTGACGGGTTTTGCCCGTCAGCACAGGCGGCTCGGGCTGGGCTCGGGTCGCGCAACAACATTGACAAGCAATTACTGAATTGGAGTTCCGACAATGGCTGATCTGGAGAAAATCGTCGAGTCGCTGAGCGCCCTCACCGTGCTTGAGGCCGCCCAGCTGACCAAGATGCTGGAAGAGAAGTGGGGCGTCAGCGCCGCTGCCCCCGTCGCGATGGCTGCCGCGCCCGTTGCGGCCGCCGCCGCCGCTCCCGTCGAGGAGAAGACCGAGTTCACCGTCGTTCTGAAGAGCGTCGGCGACAAGAAGATCGACGTCATCAAGGTCATCCGCGCGCTGACCAACCTCGGCCTCAAGGAGGCCAAGGACATGGCCGAGACCGCGGGCGCCAAGGTGCTCGAGTCGGTGAGCAAGGAGTCCGCCGAGGACGCCAAGAAGAAGCTCACCGAAGTCGGCGCCACCGTCGACCTGGTCTGAGCCTGACGCGGCCATCGGTCGCTTCAAGTCGAAAGACGAAAACCGGAGGACGAGGGTCGTCGCCCGAAAGGGCGCGCCTTCGCCCTCCGGTTCTTTTTGCTCAC
>JBGANR010000002.1:0-256907 GCA_044222225.1 Mycobacteriaceae bacterium | reverse complement strand
TCCCGCAGGTAGCCCGTGTTGGTGAACATCTGCCCGCAGCAGGTCTGCGCCATCGGGAACTCGACAGTGCAGCCGAGCCGTTCCAGCAGTCGCACGACGGCCTTCGGTGTCTCGGGGAACATGGCGTCGTTGAAACAGGTCGCGAACAGCGCGACGCGGACCCCTGCGCCCGGCCTGAGCTCGACGGACTCCATCGGCTCACCGTAGCGGCGTCGGATCGCCGGTGTCGTCAGATCGGACGGGAATAGGACTTCAGGCCACCGTCCAGCGTCCATATGGCGACCGAATCCACGGGCCATCTGAGACGCCGGCAATAGTCGGCACGCTCCACCAGGATAAGCGCGTCACCGGCGCCGACACCGCGAACGAGCTTTGAGACCAGTCCGTCACCGTCTCCGGCCACCAACGATTCGACCAGCCTTGCGTTCCACGTCAACTCGTTCGGCGTCCAGGGCGCGATTCCAGCGGCCACCTTGCGCAACAATTCGGCGAATGTCGATGCTGACCGATGGCGATCGCCTTTGCTCTGGGCGATGTGATTTCCCGTTTCGACGACGGCGACCAGCGGAAGCAGCATCGGGACGCCTGCCGCCACGAACTCGCGATGTTGATCAGCGACGGCGGCACGATTCTGATTGAATCCCGGAACGTCGACGACATTCAGCACGACCGAGGTGTCGATGAAGACGGCGCGCGGATGCGTCGTCATCTCGCGACGCCGAAGAAGTCGTCGACGTCGACGGGGCCTATCGTTCGCCGCTCCGGTGCCGTCAACCGGCCGCGGGTCACGTTGTCACCGATCGTGCCGGTGGCCATCGCGCGTGGATAGCCTTCCAACTCGGGCAGAGCCGTCAGACGGCTGAGCCCTGACGCATCGTCGCGATAGCAAACGAAGATGTCGTCGTTCAGGTCACCTTCAGCGGCGTCGAGCAGCGCCGGACTGTGCGTCGTCACCAGCACGGACTTCCCCCGCTCTCGTCCGGCCTCGCGAAGAAGATCCAGCACACGACCGGCCTGAGACGGGTGCAACCCGTTCTCGATCTCTTCGACGATCAGCAACGGCGCGCCCGGCGCCTCATCGGGAGAGGGTGCCCCGGCGAGATCAAGACGCCCGCGGTCCGACAACAGCGCAGCGCCGATCGCCAGAACACGCAGCAGACCGTCGCTCATCTCTCGGGCAGGCGTGCGGTGCTCGATCGACCTGTCCGACGGCCCCTGCCGTTCGACGAGCTCGATCATCACGTCATCGAGTTGCGTCGACGCCGAGGTGATGCCGAGGACACGGTCGTCGACGAGCCTGCGCGCCAGTTCGACGAGCGTCTCGAAATCCCGCGGCTGTGACGACGCCAGATCGACCAGGCTGGCCGACAGATTGTCGGCGCGCCGACGGAGCAGGAAATCCCGACGCGGAACGAACCCTCTCATCGCAGACGGCACCGGATCAAGATGATAAGCACCCGCCAGGGCGGCGCGGACGGCGTCCACTCCGTGTCGCACCTCGCCGTGCGACTTCAGGCCTTTGAGCACCGATGTGACCTGAGTGAGAACGGATCGATCGCGCCACAGGGAACTCATCGGATTCCTGCCGCGGCTGCCGTTATGGACCTTCACCTGAATACTCGGTCCGCGGTCGTCGGGATCCGTCTCGAACAGGGTCACGGACCGCTGGCGACCGGTCGAGGTCAACGACTCCCGCCGAACTCGGAGATGGTCGTCGACAGCGATATCGATATCCCAGTGGTAGTCGATCGAACCGAGGCGCACCGAACATCCGAGGGCGAAGTCGGTGGAACCATGCGGTGGGCAACCGGCGGAACCGCCCCGCACCGGTGGCTCAGCCGCCCCCGGCGCATCGAGCGCATTCGCCAGATTCTCTCCGCCGGCCAATCGGGACAGGACCGCGATCGCATCCAGCGCATTCGATTTTCCCGCACTGTTCCGCCCCGTCAGCAACGTGATCGCACCAAGCGGAAGAGTCTCACCGACGAACGACTTGAAGGCCGTCAACCGGATCCCGACGAGCCTCGGTGAGTCATTCATTCGCCACTCCTGCCACTGCCTCGACGGCCCGTTCGATTCCGCCGTCACACGTTGAAGTACTTCGCCTCCGGGTGATGGAGGACGAACGCGTCCGTCGACTGCTCCGGGTGCAGCTGCAGCTCCTCGCTGAGCACGACGCCGATGCGTTCGGGCTCCAGCAGCTCCATCATCTTCGCCCGGTCGTCGAGATTCGGGCAGGCACCGTAGCCGAAGCTGAACCGGGCGCCGCGATAGCCGAGGTCGAAGAACTCCTTGACGTCGTCCGGGTCCTCATCGCTCATCGCGCGGCCGGCGAAGCTCAGCTCGCTGCGGACGCGCCGGTGCCAGTACTCGGCGAGCGCCTCCGTCAGCTGCACGCCGATGCCGTGCACCTCCAGATAGTCCCGATAGGCGTCGGCCGCGAACAGCCGGTTGGCGAAGTCGGCGATCGGCTGCCCCATCGTCACCAGCTGGAACGGCAGCACGTCCACCTCGTGACGCTCCACGGCCCGTTCCCGGGAACGGACGAAATCGGCGATGTCAAGGAACCGGCCCCGCTGCTGACGCGGGAAGGTGAACGTGTGCCGGACGGCCGCATCCGGCCGCGGCTCGGCGAGCACGTGGACGTCGTCGCCGTCGCTGACCACCGGGAAATACCCGTAGACGACGGCGGCGTGCGCGAGGATGCGCTCGGTGGCCAGACGATCGATCCACTCCCGCAGCCGCGGTCGCCCCTCGGTCTCCACGAGCTCGTCGTACGACGGACCCTCACTACCGCGAGCACCGCGCAATCCCCACTGGCCGAGGAACAGCGCGCGCTCGTCGAGCAGCGGCAGGTAGTCGGCCACCGGCACGCCCTTGACGATCCGGGTGCCCCAGAACGGCGGCGTCGGGACGTCGAGCCCCTCAGCGACATCGCTGCGCGCCGGCACGACGACGGGCGCCTGCTCGGACTTCCGCTTCGCCGCGATGCGCCGGCTGCGCTCATGCCGCGCCTTGCGCTCGGCGGCCTTCGCGGCGGCGGCCTTCGCCTCCGGGCTGTCCGGATCGGGCCCTTCGCCACGCTTGGTCGCCATGATGTCGTCCATCAGCCGCAGACCTTCGAAAGCGTCGCGTGCGTAGTGGACATCGCCGTCGTAGGTCTCCGTCAGGTCGTTCTCGACGTAGGCGCGCGTCAGCGCCGCGCCGCCGAGCAGCACCGGGTATTTGTCGGCGACACCGCGGACATTGATCTCCTGCAGGTTCTCCTTCATCACCACGGTCGACTTGACGAGCAGCCCCGACATGCCGATGACGTCGACCCGCTTGTTCTCGGCCGCCTCGAGGATCGTCGCGATGGGCTGCTTGATGCCGAGGTTGACCACCTCGTAGCCGTTGTTGCTCAGGATGATGTCGACGAGATTCTTGCCGATGTCGTGGACGTCGCCCTTGACGGTGGCGAGCACGATCCGGCCCTTGCCCTCGGCGCCCGTCGACTCCATGTGCGGTTCGAGGTAGGCGACCGACGTCTTCATCGTCTCGGCCGACTGCAGCACGAACGGCAACTGCATCTGGCCGGAGCCGAAGAGTTCGCCGACGGTCTTCATCCCGGACAGCAGCGTCTCGTTGATGATCGTCAGCGGCGGGACCTGCGTCATCGCCTCGTCGAGGTCGGCCTCCAGACCGTTCCGTTCGCCGTCGACGATCCGCCGCTCCAGACGCTCGAACAGCGGCAGCGCGGCGAGTTCGGCGGCCCGGGACTCCCGCGCCGAAGCCGCCGAGACGCCCTCGAACAACTCCATGAGCCGGGCAAGCGGGTCGTAGCCCTCTGCCCGCCGGTCGTAGACGAGGTCGAGCGCGACCTGCCGCTGCTCGTCGGGGATGCGCGCCATCGGCAGGATCTTCGACGGATGGACGATGGCGGTGTCGAGGCCCGCGGCGACGCACTCGTGCAGGAACACCGAGTTGAGCACCTGCCGCGCGGCCGGGTTGAGACCGAAGCTGACGTTGGAGATGCCGAGGGTGAAGTGGACGTCGGGGAACTCGGCGTGGATCCGCCGGATCGCCTCGATCGTCTCGAGGCCGTCCCGGCGCACCTCCTCCTGGCCCGTCGAGATGGGGAAGGTCAGCGAGTCGACGATGATGTCGTTCTGCCGCAGCCCCCAGTTCTCGGTGATGTCGCCGATGAGCCGGCGCGCGATCGCGACCTTGTGATCGGCGGCGCGGGCCTGGCCCTCCTCGTCGATCGTCAGGGCGACGACGGCGGCGCCGTGTTCGACGGCGTGCGCCATGATCCGGCGGTACCGCGAACCCTCGCCGTCGCCGTCCTCGAAGTTGACCGAGTTGACCGCGCAGCGCCCGCCGAGCCGCTCCAGGCCTGCGGCGATGACGTCGGGCTCGGTGGAATCGATCATCACCGGCAGCGTCGTCGCCGTCGCGAACCGACCGGCCAACTCCGCCATGTCGGCGGCGCCGTCACGACCCACGTAGTCGACGTTGAGGTCGAGCATGTGCGCGCCCTCGCGGGTCTGGTTCTTCGCGATGTCGACGCAGCGGTCCCATTCGCCGGCCAGCATCGCGTCCCGGAACGCCTTCGACCCGTTCGAGTTGGTGCGCTCGCCGATCGCGAGGAAGGCGCTCTCCTGGTAGAAGGGCACCGCGGTGTACATCGACGAGACCTCGGACTCGGGCTTCGGCGAGCGCACACCCGGCGCGAGCGGCTTGATGCGCTCGGCGACCTGGCGGATGTGCTCGGGCGTCGTGCCGCAGCAACCGCCGACGAAGGTCAGGCCGTATTCCGTGACGAAGCCGGCGAGCGCATCGGCGAGCTCCGGCGCGGTGAGTGGGTACTCGGCGCCCTTCGGGCCGAGCACCGGCAGGCCGGCATTGGGCATGACGGACACCGGCAACCGGGAGTTCCGCGAGAGATAGCGGAGATGCTCGCTCATCTCGGCCGGCCCGGTGGCGCAGTTGAGACCGATCATGTCGATGCCGAGCGGCTCCAGGGCGGCCAGCGCGGCCCCGATCTCGGAGCCGACGAGCATCGTGCCCGTCGTCTCGACGGTGACGTGGACGACGATCGGGATGCGGACGCCCGCGTCGACCATCGCCCGCTTGGCGCCGACGACGGCCGCCTTGGCCTGCAGCAGGTCCTGGCACGTCTCGATGGACAGGCCGTCGGCGCCGGCCGCGATCATCCCGGCGACGGCCTGCCGGTACGACTCCCGGACCGTGACGAAGTCGGTGTGCCCGAGGCTCGGCAGCTTGGTGCCGGGCCCGAGCGAGCCGACCACGTAACGGCCGACCCCGTCGGGACCGGGCCCGAACTCGTCGGCGACTTCACGCGCCAGTCGCGTCGCCATGAAGGCGAGCTCCTCGATCCGGTCGGCGATGTCGTAATCACCGAGGTTGGAGAAGTTGCAACCGAAGGTGTTGGTCTCGACGGCGTCGGCGCCCGCCGCGAAGTAGGCGCGATGGATGTCACGCACCACATCGGGCCGCGTCTCGTTGAGAATCTCGTTACAGCCCTCCAGCCCGGCGAAGTCGTCGAGACTCAGATCGGCCGACTGCAACATCGTCCCCATCGCGCCGTCCCAGATGAGGACCCGTCTCGACATGGCGTCGAGCAGGTCCGATCGCACGGGCAGCGAATCGAACGGGGGGCGAAAAGACATGCGTTACAGGGTACGTCGCCCGATCCTCGGCCTCGAATCGCGATCGGTCGATTCCGCAGGCTTCGTCTCTGACGGCGCCGGCCCGCGTCGTAGGCTGGTTCGGTGACCGGACCCGATCCCGCCGCCGACCTCGCCTCCGCAGGGTCGGTGCTCATCGCCGCATTCGAGGGCTGGAACGATGCCGGCGACGCCGCCAGCGGTGCCGTCGAGCACCTGTCGCTCGCATGGGACGCCACGGAGATCGCCGAGATCTCCTCCGACGACTACTACGACTTCCAGGTCAATCGCCCCACGATCTCGCAGATCGACGGCATTCCCCGCGGCATCACATGGCCGACGACGTCCCTGGCCCGCTGCGAGGTGGCCGGCCGCCAGATCATCCTGTTGCGCGGCATCGAACCGAACATGCGGTGGCGCTCCTTCTGTGACGAGATCGTCGACCTCGTCCACGATCTCGACGTCGACACGGTCGTCATCCTCGGCGCGCTGCTCGCCGACACGCCGCACACCCGGCCCGTCCCCGTGACGGGCGCCGCGTTCAGCGAGGAGTCGGCGGCGCGTCTCGGGCTTGCGCGGAGCACCTACGAGGGCCCGACGGGCATCGCCGGCGTGCTGCACGACGCGTGCGTCCGTGCCGGGGTGCCAGCCGTCTCGCTGTGGGCCGCGGTGCCGCACTACGTCGCCCAGCCGCCGAACCCGAAGGCCACCGCCGCACTGCTGGCCAAGCTCGAGGACGTCATCGACATCGAGGTGCCGCTGGCCGAGCTGCCGGCGCAGGCCGAGGACTGGGAGCGCGAGGTCAGCGCCATGACCGCCGACGACGACGAGATCGCCGAATACGTGCGCAGCCTCGAAGAACGCGGCGACGAGGCGTTGCGCAGCGACGCGGCCACCAAGATCGACGGCGACATGCTGGCCGCCGAGTTCGAGCGCTACCTGCGCCGACGTGGGCCGGGCGGCTTCGGACGCTGAGCCGCGCCTCAGCCGATCTTGCTGATCTCGACGACCGGCGTCGTCACCCGGAGCGTGCGCACGTTCGGGCCGTCCGATGCCTGCACCCAGAACTGCGCCGACTCCCCGGTCTCGCAGATCGCGACCTCCAGCAGCGGGATCTCCTCGGAGTCGCGCCGCAGGGTGCTGATGAGCCAGCCGTCGGCCTCCTCCGAGCTGCCGACGCCCGGCGCCCGCAGCAGCGTCATGGCGTCGAGATCGATGAGATAGGTCGACGTGCGGGTGATGACGGTGAAGACGCCGCTGTCGCCCGGTCCGATGCGGGTGACGGACTCCGAGAGTCCGAGACCGGCGGGGTCGAACGCTCCGGGATCGATCGGTTCGCTCATCGCAGGCTCACTCCCAACAGCGCGTCGACGGCGTCAGCGATCGCCGGACCGGCGTTCGCGTCGGAGCCGTACGGATCCTGAGCCCAGGCGTCGACGGCGGCGAGGGCGGACGGCGTGTCCAGGTCGTCGGCGAGATGGGTGCGCAACCGCTCGATGACCGGCGCCGCGTCGGGCCCGGACGAGCGGGCGACGGCCTCCCGCCACGCGGCGAGCCGCTTCTCGGCGGCCGCCAGGGCGTCGCCGCTCCATTCCCGGTCGCTGCGGTAGTGCTGTGCGTACAGCCCGAGCCGGATGGCGCCCGGATCGACGCCCTCACGCCGCAGCGCCGAGACGAAGACGAGGTTGCCGCGGCTCTTGCTCATCTTCTCGCCGTCGAGCGCGATCATCCCCGCGTGCACGTAGTGCCGCGCGAACCGCCGGTCGCCGGTGAGGGATTCGCCGTGCGCCGCGGAGTACTCGTGGTGCGGGAAGACGAGGTCGCTGCCGCCGCCCTGGACGTCGAACCCGCTGCCGATGCGACGGAGCGCGATCACGGTGCACTCGATGTGCCAGCCCGGACGGCCCGGGCCGAAGGGGGCGTCCCAACTCGGCTCGCCGTCGCGGGCGGCGCGCCAGACGAGCGCGTCGAGCGGATCACGCTTGCCCGGACGGTCCGGGTCGCCGCCGCGCTCGGCGAACAGCGCGGCCATCGTCTCGTCGTCGAAGCCGGATTCGTAGCCGAACTGCGGCGTCGCGTCCCGCCGGAAGTAGACGTCCGGGTTCACCGGGTCGTCGACGACGTACGCCGCACCGGATTCGAGGAGCCGGCCGACGGCCTCGACCACCCACTCGACGGTCTCGACGGCACCGAGGTAGTCCCGCGGCGGCAGCACGCGCAGCGCCGTCATGTCCTCCCGGAACAGCCGGGTCTCACGGTCGCCCAGATCGCGCCAGTCGATGCCGTCGCGGGCGGCGCGCTCGAAGAGCGGGTCGTCGACGTCGGTGACGTTCTGCACGTAGTGGACGTCGTGCCCGGCGTCTCGCCACAGCCGGTTCACGAGATCGAAGGTCAGATAGGTCGCCGCGTGTCCGAGGTGGGTCGCGTCGTACGGCGTGATCCCACAGACGTACATGGTGGCCGTCGGACCCGGGGTGACGGGACGGACGGCGCGATCGGCGGTGTCGTAGAGGCGCAGCGCAGGGCCCGATCCGGGCACCTGCGCGACATCGGGTTCGGGCCAGGAACGCATGATGACAACTGTAGCCAGCCGTGCGCACCGGCCACACGCGACGCCCGCACCGGGAGCGTCCCGGAGTCTAGAGCGGCGGCCAGGGCAGCGGACGCGCCGTCGTCGGCATCGGCATCACCGGACGCGCGACGAGCGCCCGGGCCCGGGCCGTCAGCGCGGCGACCTCGGCCGCGGTGAGCAGTCTGCGCAGCTCCACGACCAGGGGGCCGCGCCCGGCGAGCTCGTCGGCCAGCTCGTCGAGGTCGACCACCAGCGCCCCGGGGATCGGCTGCCCCGCCCAACCCCACAGGACCGTCCGCAGCTTCGCCTCGGCGTGCAGGCTGATGCCGTGGTCGACGCCGTGGACCGAGCCGTCGACGGCCTCGAGGACGTGCCCGCCCTTGCGGTCGGCGTTGTTGATGAGCAGATCGAAGACGCTCATCCGCTGCAACCGCGGATCGTCGGCATGGACGAGCGTGATCGACTCGCCGTCCGGGGTGGTCGCCTCGAGGATCGGCAACCAGCCCTCGGGGACGGCGTCGGACGGGCACAGATCGACGAGACCGAGCCGCTCGGGGTCTGCCGCGGGATCGACCGTGTCGACGTAGCGCTGCACCATCCCCGGCCCGTAGGGGCCCTCGCCCAGCACGGTCGTCGGCACGACGTCCCAGCCGAGCCGGCGCGAGAGCAGATACGCCGCCACCTCCCGGCCGGCGAGCGTGCCGTCCGGGAAGTCCCAGAGCGGGGCCTCCCCGCGCACGGGCTTGTAGACGCAGCGGACGGCGTCCCGACCCACCTCGCAGACGAACGTGGCGTTGCTGGCGTCGGGGATCCGGCCGACGAGCGTCATCTCGCCCGTGAGCTGCGCAGACCCGTCGGACGCCGGGCCCGACGGCGGCCCGGCGCTCGTCTGCTCTCGTTCCGCCTCGGGGCGGCTAGTCATCGTCGTCGGGACGCAGGAAGACCGCCGGCCCGCTGTACTCCGCGCCCCGATGGAAGCCGTTGAGCCGGGCGCAGACGTGCCCGGACGGATCGAGCGGGAACGCGCACAGCGGGCACGGCTCGCGCCCCGCCGCGACGACGAGCACCGACCGGGCGGCGAACTGCCGGGCCGCCGCGGCCGTCAGGAACACCCGCAATGCGTCGGGGCCCTCGTCGCCGTCGTCGAGGACGATGCTCTCGTCGACCTCTCCCTCGGTGACGGCCAGCAGCTCGACGACGACGGCCTTCGACTCGGCGTCCCAGCCCAGACCCATCGTGCCGACGCGGAACTCGGCGTCCAGCGGCGTCGTCAGCGGGCCGAGATCGCTCACCTGGTCGGCCTGCGGCGGCACGGGCGTCCCGAAACGGCGCGCCACCTCCTCCAGCAACGCGCCGATGCGATCGGCCAGCACCTGGACCTGCTGCTTCTCCAGCACGACGCTGACGATCCGCTGCTCGTGCACGGCCTGGAGGAAGAAGGTGCGGTCGCCCGGCTCGCCGACGGTGCCGACGATGAAGCGATCCGGTCGCCGGAACACATGGATCGCCCTAGCCACCCCGCACCTCCCACTTTCCGCTGTTCATCAGATTCATTATCGCGTCCACGTCGTCACACCCCGCCGCCGACGACGGCGTCACCCGCCGGCACGGCCTCGGCCGTCTCCCGCGGCGGACGGCGCGGCGCCGGTACCGGCGGCACTCCCGTGACGTTGGCGGCGTGCAGATACGGCCGGTCCGAGCCGTATTCGACGACGCTGATCGACGCCGGTGCGACGACGATCCGCTGGAACGCGTCGAGATGAGAGCCGGCGGCGTCCGCGATGATCGCCTTGATGACGTCGCCGTGGCTGCACGCGACCCACAGCCGGCCGTCGAGCTCGGCGTCGATCCGGCGCACCGTCGCGACGGCCCGCGTCGCCATCTCGGCGAGCGATTCACCGCCGGGGAAGCGTGCGGCACTGGGCTGCCGCTGCACGACCGACCACAGCGGCTCGTGCGCCAGTTCGGCGAGCCGGCGTCCGGTCCACTCGCCGTAGCCGACCTCGATCAGGCCGTCCTCGACACGCGGCGTCAGTCCCGTGGCTGCGGCCAGCGGCGCCACGGTCTGCTCGCAGCGCAGCAGCGGGGAACGGACGATAGCCACCACGGGGGCCGACGCCAATCTGTCGACGAGCGCGTCGGCCTGACCCGCGCCGACGTCGTCGAGACCGACACCGGGCGCGCGGCCGGCGAGAACACCCGCGATGTTGGCCGTCGAACGGCCGTGCCGGACGAGGAGGACGGTCACTCGCCTGAGCCTACGTCGCGCTGATCGTGCCGGTGGCCAGCAGCGCCATGACGCCCAACCCGAGCAGCACGCGGTAGCCGACGAACCAGTTGAGCGAGTGCTTCGCGACGAACGACAGCAGCCAGGCGATCGAGGCGTAGCCCAGGACGAAGGCGATGACCGTCGCGACGGCGATCTGGGCGCCCGACGCGTGCAGTCCCGCACCGGCCGGGGCGAACGCGTCGGGAAGGCTGAACAAACCGGACGCCGTCACCGCGGGGATCGCGAGCAGGAAGGAGAAACGGACGGCTGCGGCGCGCTCGAGGCCGAGGAAGAGGCCGGCGCTGGACGTCGCGCCGCTGCGGGAGACACCGGGGACGAGGGCCAGACACTGCGCCGATCCCATGACCAGGCCGTCGCGCAGCGTGAGCTGCGACATGTCGCGCTCCTGCCGGCCGTAGCGTTCGGCGAGCCAGATCACCACCGAGAACAGGACGAGCATCGCCGAGACGAGCCACAGATTGCGGGCCGCCGTGCGGATCTGGTCCTTGGCGAGGAACCCGATGAGGCCGATGGGGATCGTCGCGAAGATCACATACCAACCGATGCGGTAGTCCAGATCGCGCGCGGCCGGACGCACGAGACCGACGAACCACGCCCGGATGATGCGGACGATGTCGCGCGCGAAGTAGATGAGGACCGCGGTCTCCGTGCCCAGCTGGGTGACGGCCGTGAACGACGCGCCCGCGTCGTCACCGAAGAACACCTCCGAGACGATCCGCAGGTGCCCCGACGACGACACGGGAAGGAACTCTGTCAGGCCCTGCACCACTCCGAGGACGACGGCCTGCGGCCAGCTCATGTCGGTCACGGCCGCAAATGCTACCGACGGGACCTGTCCCCGGCCCGTGGTCGCCTGCGGCGACGCAACCGGCGGGCCCGTGCCGGGCCGGCGGGCTCCGACGGCAAGATGGACACCATGCCACGACCCCGCGGGCTCGACGCCCGGCGATTCCGCAAGTCCCGGCGCGGCGACCGGCGGTCGCTCCCGCGCGTCGCCGCCGTCCTTCTCGCCACGGTCGCCACGGCCTCGCTGCTCGCCGGATGCGGCGCCGACGAGGCGGACCGCCCGAACGTCCCGACGATCGTGCCGCAGACGCCGCTCGCAGCCCCCCTGGTGACGGCACCGCCCGCCGGCCGCGTCGTCGACGCACCGGACGCCGGCGGCGGGCTCGCGATCAGCGGTGACGGAACCCGCCTCGCCGCGCTGTCGAACGACCGGCGCCGGCTGTTCGTCTACGCCACCGCCGATCTGGCCCGGCCGCCGGCCGCCGTCGCCCTGCCCGGAGCCGCGACGGCCCTCGGCCCCGTGGTCGACGGCACGCTGCTGCTCGCCGGTGAGCAGGCGCTCTGGCGCGTCCGCCTCGACGCCGCGACCGTCGAGGCGAGCACGCTCGACGTCGCCGAGCCGCTCTCGCTGGCCTCGCTTCCCGACGGGCGGCTGGCCGTCGGGGGCGCGGACGGCCGCATCCGCGTGCTCGACGCGTCCGGCGCGGTGACGAAGACCATCGGCGGCCTCGTTCGCGTCGACGCGCTCGTCGCCGACCCGGACGGGCACCTCGTCGCCGTCGACCGCGCGCAGAGCCTCGTCGCCGCGGCCGATCCGGCCAAGGACGAGGTCGGTCTGCAGCTGCGGGCCGGCGACGGCGCGACGAACGCCGTCGCCGATCGTCACGGCCGGATCTTCGTCACCGACACCCGCGCCGGCCGGCTCTACGGCTTCGTCACGAACTCCCTGACCAACACGCTGACGGCGCCGGTGCCCGCCGGCCCGTACGCGCTCGGCGTCGATCCGGCGACGGACGTCGTGTGGGTCGCCGCCGGCGGGATGAACGAGCTGCTCGGCTACGACGTCGGCACGGGACTCGCCGTCGAGCGCAAGCGGTTCCCCACCGTCCGCCAACCCGATTCGATCGCCGTCGACGCGGCGTCCGGCACCGTCTACGTCGCCTCGGCCCGTGGCGGCGGCATCCAGGCGATCCCGACCCGCTGATGACGCGCGCCCGCGACCGCCGCACCCCGGCGCACTGGCTGACCGAGCCGGAGCGCTACGACTACGTGCCGCTCGTGCTGCCGAAGGACGTGACGCGGGTGACGGCGTCGATGCGCCTGTCGATCCAGGCGGAGTTTGCCGGATGGGAGCTCTCCCGGGTACGCCTGTACAGCGACGGCAGCCGGAAGGTGCTGCTGCGGCGCCCGAAACGGCGCGGTGACGGAGAGGACGGCGATGGGAACGACCGGGCACGGGGCGAGGCGGCCGACGGCGCGGGGTCGCTCGGCGGCTAGCGCGGCGAACGGGGTGTGGCGGCGCGTCGAGGCGGCCGTCTACCGGTTCGTCCTGACGACGGTGCTCTTCCGCGTTCCGGCCGAGCGCATCCACCACGTCATGTCTCGCGCCATCCGCGGGCTCGGGCGCGTGGCACCGGTTCGCCGGACCGTCGGCGCGATGTTCGCGCGGCGCGACCCGCGGATCGCCGTCACGGCCTTCGGCGTCGACTTCCCCGCTCCGCTGGGGCTCGCCGCGGGTTTCGACAAGAACGCCGAGTGCATCGACGCCTGGGGTGCGCTGGGCTTCGGCTACGCCGAGGTCGGCACGGTCACCGCGCAGGCGCAGCCGGGCAACCCGCAGCCGCGGCTGTTCCGGCTGCCGAGCGATCGTGCGCTGCTCAACCGGATGGGCTTCAACAACCGGGGTGCCGCCGACGCGGCCGAGCGGCTGCGGCGTCGCCGGGCGTCGGCCGTCGGGGTGCCGATCGGCGCCAACATCGGCAAGACGAAGGTGGTGGCGGCCGAAGACGCCGCGGCCGACTACGTCGCGAGCGCCCGGCTCGTCGGGCCGCTCGCGGACTTCCTCGTCGTCAACGTCAGCTCCCCCAACACCCCGGGGCTGCGCGACCTGCAGGCCGTCGAGTCGCTGCGACCGCTGCTCACAGCGGTCCGCGACGTCGTCACGGTGCCGCTGCTGGTCAAGATCGCACCCGATCTCTCCGACGAGGACGTCGACGCGGTCGCCGATCTGGCCGTCGAGCTCGGCCTCGCGGGCATCGTCGCGACGAACACGACGATCAGCCGCGGCGGCCTCGCGACGCCCGCCGCGGAGGTCGACGCACTGGGAGCCGGCGGCGTCTCCGGTCCCCCCGTCGCCGACCGTTCACTCGCCGTGCTTCGGCGGCTCCGCCTGCGCGTCGGCGACCGGCTCGTCCTCGTCTCCGTCGGCGGCATCGAGACCGCCGACCAGGCCTGGGAACGGATCGTCAACGGCGCCACCCTGCTGCAGGGCTACACCGGCTTCATCTACGGCGGTCCGATGTGGGCGCGCGACATCCATGAGGGACTCGCCGAGCGCGTGAGCGCGGCGGGGTATTCGTCGCTGGCCGAGGCCGTCGGGTCGGCGTTGCGCTGAATCCCGGGGCCGCCCGCACTCCTGCGGGCGGCCTGGCCGGTCAGTTCTGCTCGTAGGTTCCGTGGACGACGCCCCGGGCGATCGCGGCGCCGAACAGGTTGAAGCCGAGGAACGCGGGCGACGCCGACGGGTCGATGTCGAGGACCGCGCCGACGGCGTGCACGGCCACGAAGTAGCGGTGCGGGCCGTGACCGGCCGGCGGAGCCGAGCCGAGGTAACGCGCCAGGCCGCCGTCGTTGCGGAGCGTCACCGCGCCCTCGGGCAGCGCGCCAGGCTCGCCGGAGCCGGCGCCCGCATCGAGGCTGGTCACGGACGCCGGAATGTTGAAGACGGCCCAGTGCCAGAAGCCCGATGCGGTCGGCGCGTCCGGATCGTAGACCGAGACGGCGTAGGTCTGCGTGCCCTCGGGGCCGGCCGACCAGCTCAGCTGCGGCGAGACGTCCTCGCCGCCGGCGCCGAAGATGCCGCTGACCTGCGGCGTCGCGAACGGGCCGCCGTCGGCGAAGGACTCCGACGTCACCGTCAGCGACGGCAGGTCGGGCAGAGCGGCATAGGGGTTGTAGGACATCGGGGCTCCCGTCAGCAGTTGCGGAGGACGTCGTCGAGCACTTGTGTACCAAAGATGAGCGCATCGGTGGGCACCCGCTCGTCGACGCCGTGGAACAGTGCCGCGAAGTCGAGGTCGACCGGCAGCTTCAGCGGCGCGAAACCGAAGCAGCGGATGCCGAGCTTGGCGAAGGCCTTGGCGTCGGTACCGCCGGACAGCATGTACGGCACGGTGCGGCCGTCCGGGTCGTGCGCGACGATCGCGTCGTTCATGACATCGACCAGGCGGCCGTCGAACGTGGTCTCGTAGCTGTCGAGCTTCGTGATCCACTCCCGCGTCACATGCGGCCCGATGAGCTCGTCGACGGTGCGCTCGAACTCGGCCTGCCGTCCGGGCAGCACCCGGCAGTCGACGACGGCCGTGGCCTGCTGCGGGATGACGTTCGCCTTGTAGCCGGCGTCGAGCATCGTCGGGTTGGCGGTGTCGCGGAACGTCGCGCCGATGATCCGCGCGATGCTGCCCAGCTTGAACAGCGCGGTGTCGACGTCCGGGGTGTCGAACGAGAGATCCCAGCCGGTCTCCTCGCGGACCGCGGCCAACAGTTGCGATACCGATTCGGTCTCCACCAGCGGGAACTGGTGCCGGCCCAGCCGCGCGACGGCCTCGGCGAGGATCGTCACCGCGTTGTCCTCGTGCAGGAACGAGCCGTGACCGGGCTTGGCCGTCGCGGTCAGCCGCATCCAGCCGAGCCCCTTCTCGGCCGTCTCCACGACGTACAGCCGGCGCGTCGTGCCGTCCGGCCGGTCGACGGTGAGGGAGAAGCCGCCGACCTCGCCGATCGCCTCGGTGATGCCCTCGAACAGATCGACGCGATGTTCGACGAGCCACTGCGAACCCCAGCGACCGCCGTTCTCCTCGTCCGCGAGGAAGGCGAAGACGATGTCGCGCGGCGGCACCGTGCCCTCGCGCTTGAACTGCCGCGCCAGCGCGATCGCCATGCCGACCATGTCCTTCATGTCGACGGCGCCGCGACCCCAGACGTAGCCGTCCTTCACCGCTCCGGAGAACGGGTGCACGCTCCAGTCCTCGGCCTGGGCCGGCACCACGTCGAGGTGGGTGTGCAGCAGGAGCCGCCCGCGGGCGCGGTCGGCGCCCGGCAGCGTCGCGAAGACGTTGCCGCGTCCGGGCATGCCGGATTCGACGTACGTGGTCTCGTAGCCGACCTCCTCGAGCTGCGCCTGCACCCAGCGCGCGCACTCCGCCTCCCCTTTTGTCGTCGCCGGGTCGCCGGTGTTGGACGTGTCGAAACGGATGAGACGGCTGACGATGTCGACGACCTCGTCGACGGCGCGGGGCTGGGAGGACATGACCCATTCCTAGCACCGGCCACCGACAGGAGCGCGCCGAGGAGTCTCGATCCGGGTCGCGAAGAGCCCTCCGACCTGCGGATTTGGGCAGCCGCCACGGGTGTACTAACGTTACTCACCGCAACGCGAGAGCGTCACCTGCGCGGGTGGCGGAATGGCAGACGCGCTAGCTTGAGGTGCTAGTGTCCTACTAATGGACGTGGGGGTTCAAGTCCCCCTCCGCGCACGCAGAACGAAAGGCCCCTGCTTCTTCGGAAGGAGGGGCCTTTCGCATTTCCGCCCATATCACGCCGGGCGGAGGCATCCTGAACCTGACGTCGCCATCGGATTCGGGAGGCCCACCATGTCCACAACCATTCCGCCGGAGATCCGCGCGCTGATCGAGGGAGCGCTCGGGCCGATCCCGGACGACTGCGATCTGCCGCTGCCGCCGATGGGACTGTCGGTCGACGAGGAGCGCGAGCGGCGCAAGCGCGACCTGGCCGTCGCGTTCCGCGTCTTCGGCAAGTGCGGCTTCTCCGAGGGCGTTGCCGGGCACATCACCGCGCGTGATCCGGCTGATCCTGATCTCTTCTGGGTCAATCCGTTCGGCATGAGCTTCAACCGGATCCGTGTCTCCGATCTCATCTGCGTCGACCACAACGGCGTCGTCGTGCACGGCCGGCGGCCGGTCAACAAGGCGGCATTCGTCATCCACGCGCAGGTCCACGCCGCACGTCCGGACGCCGTGGCCGCCGCGCATGCGCACTCGCTGTACGGCAAGGCGTTCTCCACCCTCGGCATCCCGCTCGATCCGCTGACCCAGGACGCCTGCGCGTTCTACGAGGACCACGGCGTCTACGACGACTACCGCGGCGTGGTCAACGAGTTCGTCGAGGGCAAGCGCGTCGCCGCGGCGATCGGCGACTACAAGGCCGCGATCCTCAAGAACCACGGGCTCATCACCATCGGCGGCTCGGTCTCGTCGGCGGCGTGGTGGTTCGTCACGATGGAACGCTCGTGCCAGGCGCAACTCGTGGCGATGGCGGCCGGCACGCCGCAGAAGATCGACCACGAGACGGCGAAGCTCACTCACACCCAGGTCGGCAGCGACACCACGGGTTGGTTCCAGTTCCGGCCGATGTGGGAGCAGATCGTCGCCACACAGCCGGACGTGTTCGACTGACTTCAGGCCTGCGTATAGCGCCGGATCCGGCGGTACCGGGCCGGCGACAAGGACGCGGTGATCGGTTCGATCGCCGCGGCCATGCGTCCGCGGACGGCGTCGACATCGAGGTGCGCGCCGATCGCCACGAGGTGGTTCTCCCCCGCCGCCCGACGCCCGGCGGCGATGTGGACGTGATCGCCGACGACGTTGACGACGTGCGGCCTGCCGCGCAACCGCACGACGCCCTTGAGCCGGTAGACGCCGGCCGGCGGCTGTTCCAGCAGGTCGGCCAGCAGCCCAGGATCGACCTCCCCGTCGCCGGTGACGGTCACCGAATCGGCGTGGCGGTGATCGTGCGGGTGGGCGTCGCGAACGGAGTCGAGCAGCAGGTCGCGCAGCGACAGCTGGCCCGCGGGTTCGGGGCGCTCGGCGACGTCGAACAGCAATGCGGGATCGATCCGGCCGCCGACGGCGCCGACGACGTGCGCCCGCGGATTGAGCTCGCGGACCCGCGCCGCGACCCGTTCGACGACGGCGTCGCGCTCCTCGGCGGCCACGCGGTCGAGCTTGTTGACCACGACCAGCGACGCGGCCTGATAACGCAGCGGCGGCAGATCGTCTCGATCGACGGTGTCGAAATGGGCCACGGCGTCGACGACGTCGACCACCCCGCCCGGCCGCACGCCGGAGACGCCCGTGAACCCGACGACGCGGCTGAGCGCCACCGGGTCGGCGAGCCCGCTGGCCTCGACGACGATCACGTCGAGGTCGAGCTCCGACGCGGCGAGCCGTGCGAGTGCGTCGTCGAGCCCGCCGTCGTCGGGCAGACAGCAGATGCAGCCGCCGGCGATCGAGGCGGGCTCGTCGATCTGCCCCTCGATGAGCGCGGCGTCGACGTTGATCTCGCCGAAGTCGTTGATGACGACCCCGATCCGCGCGTCCGGAGTGCGCAGGACGTGGTTGAGCAGGCTCGTCTTGCCCGCGCCGAGATAGCCGGTGAGTGCGATGACCGGGATCGCGCGTGCCGAGGCCATCAGCGGGCACCGCGCCGGCCGGCGCGGGCTTGCGTTCGTCCGTCGTTCACGGCGTCGAGACTAACGGCCGTATCGGCGCGAAGGACGAGCGGCGCGATCCGGCCGATTCTGTCAGAGGCCTGTGCCAGCATCACCGACAGAACCACGAGGGGGACGAGATGACACGATCATGGTGGGGCTGGGGCGACGTCGAGCAGGCCTTGACGGACGCCGAGGCGACGTCGCTGGTCGATCGGGTGGGCGCTTTGGCGCCCGGCCACGACTTCACCGACCACGGCCCGCCCGATCCGCGCGCACTGGGCGTGGCTCCGGCGCGACTGACGGCACCCGCGGCGCTCGCCTCGCTGTGCAGCGACGACGTCGTCGACCGGCTCGGACACGCGCGTGGCAAGGCGTACCGGGACGTCGTCCGCAACCTCGAGGGACGGATCGACCACGTCCCGGACCTCATCGCCCGGCCGCGGACGGAGCGGGACGTCGTCGATCTGCTCGACTGGTGCGCCGGGGCCGGGACGTCCGTGGTGCCCTACGGCGGCGGCAGTTCGGTGGTCGGCGGCATCGAACCGAGATTCGACGGCCCGTGTGTGACGCTCGATCTCACGGCGATGAACTCGGTGCGGGAGATCGACCGGGTCAGCCGCGCGGCCCGGATCGAGGCCGGCGTGCTGGGCCCCGACCTGGAACGACGGCTCCGCCCGCACGGCCTCACCCTGCGGCATTACCCGCAGTCCTTCTCGCACTCCACGCTCGGCGGCTGGCTGGCGACGCGCGCCGGCGGCCACTTCGCCACCCTGTACACCCACATCGACGACCTCACGGAATCACTGCGCGTCGTCACACCCTCGGGCGTCGTGGAGTCACGTCGCCTGCCCGGATCCGGGGCCGGGCCGTCGCCGGACCGGATGTTCCTCGGCTCCGAGGGCGCCCTCGGCGTCATCACCGAGGCGTGGATGCGGCTGCAGGACCGGCCGCGCCGGCAGCAGACCGCGTCGATCGCCTTCGACGACTACAGCCGCGCCGTCGACGCGACGCGCGCGCTGGCCCAGTCGGGGCTGCACCCGTCGAACTGTCGCCTGCTCGACCCGGCGGAGGCCTTCATCAACACGGGGACGTCCACCCGCGGCGGCTTGCTCGTCGTCGCTTTCGAGTCGGCCGACCACCCCGTCGGCACCCTGCTCGACCGGGCCGTCGAGATCGCCGCCGACCACGGCGGACTCGTGCTGTCCCGCCGGAGCCGGGACGCCGAGCGGACCGCGGCCGGCACATCGGCTGCCACGGCGACCCCCGACTCGTCGACGCAGTGGCGCTCGGCGTTCCTGCGGATGCCGTACCAGCGCGACGCCCTCGCCCGCCGCTCGATGATCGCCGAGACCTTCGAGACCGCCTGCACCTGGGATCGGTTCCCCGAACTGCACCGCGAGGTCACCGCGGCGGCGCAGGACGCGATCATGCGGGTCTGCGGCACGGGCGGCGTCGTCACCTGCCGCTTCACCCACGTCTATCCCGACGGTCCCGCGCCCTACTACGGCGTCTATGCGCCCGGTCGATGGGGCTCGACACTCGCCCAGTGGGACGAGATCAAGGCCGCCGTCTCCGAGGCGATCGCGCGGCACGGCGGCACCATCACCCATCATCACGCCGTGGGCCGCGACCACATGCCCTGGTACCGCCGACAGCGTCCGGAGCTGTTCGGCGCCTCCCTCGCCGCCGTCAAGGCGACGCTGGACCCGGGCGGACTGCTCAACCCGGGGGTGCTCGTCTGAACCCGAGACTCGCCGAACCCCGAGATCAGCGTCGCTGCAGCACTGCGAGCAGGTTGATCTCGCCCGTGTCCTCGACCGTGACGAAGCCCAGCGACGGGGCCGTGACGCCGTAGTCGGTCCAGCGGACGGGGACCGTGGCCTCGACGACGACCTCGGTGCCGGTGCGGAGCACCTTGAGCGGGACCGTCACCCGCTTCGTCGTGCCCTTGACGGTCAGGTCACCGGTCACCGTCACGGTGCCCGACGTGCCGTCGGTCGGCAGACCGGAGACGTCGACCGGGCTCGCCACGGCGAAGGTCGCGGTCGGGTGCGCCGTCGTGTCGAGGATCATCGGGCTGCGGAACTGCGCGTCGCGCTGCGACGAGTCGGTGGTGATGTCGCCGACGGTCACCGTGAAGGTCGCGGCCGTCAGCGATCCGCCGGCGACCGTCGCCTCACCGGCGACGCTCGATGTGCGACCGACGACGCGCACGTTCTCACCGCGCAGCACCTCGTTGACGGTGTAGCCGGCCGCCGTCTTGTTCAAGCCTTCGCCCGGTACGACCGCCCACGCGCCGTCGACCGGACCGCTCGCGGGTGCCGCACCGGACGTCTGAATGGCGGCCGCGGGGGCGTCGTCCTCCGCGATGAACTTCGCGTAGATCCACGGTCCGACGAAGTAGGCGACACCGCCGAGCACGACGAGGACGACGAGTGCGATCGCAAGCTTCCGACGCCCGCCGGATCGTGGAGAGTCGCTCATGAGGGCACACTAACCTGTCTCGGGACGAACGGTCTCGCTGAACCCGGAGGAAGTCCCGAAGGGCGAAACGCCGGTCGCCCCCGGTGGGCGAATAGGCTCGTCGAATGCTGCGCATCGGACTCGTCGGAGCCGGACCGTGGGCTCGCCAGACCCACGCCCCCGCTCTCGCCGCCCATCCCGGGGTCGACTTCGTCGGAGGCTGGGCCCGGAATCCGGCCGCGGCCGCCGAGGTCTTTCCGCGATCCTTCGACTCCCCCGCCGCCCTCTTCGACGCCGTCGACGCCGTCGCGTTCGCGGTGCCGCCGGATGTCCAGGCGCCGCTGGCCGTCAACGCCGCGGCCGCGGGACGGCACCTCATCCTCGACAAGCCCGTGGCCCTCGACCTGCCGGCCGCCGAGGCCGTCGCCGCCGCCGTGGCGACGGCGGGGGTCCGCTCGATCGTCACGTTCACGCGCCGCTTCGCGCCGGAGACGCGCCGCTTCCTCGCCGAAGCGGCCGCCGTCGCTCCGGTCGCCGGTGAGGCGCAGTGGCTCTCCGGCGCGATTCTCGGCGGACAGTACGCAGCATCAGCCTGGCGGCAGACCGAAGGCGCACTCTACGACGTCGGACCGCACATCTTCGATCTGCTCGACGCGGCTCTCGGGCCGGTCCGCGAGGTGCTCTCGGCGCATCGCCACGCCGAGAGCGACACGTGGACGATCGCGCTCGCCCACGTCGATGAGCGGGTCTCGACGGTCTCGCTCTCACTGCGGACGCCCGCGACGCCCACCGTCATGCGGGTCGTCGTCCACTCGGGCGCCGGCGTCGCGATCCTCGACGACCGCGGCACCCCGTCCCCCGACTGCTACGCGACGCTGCTCGACGAGTTCCTCGCCTGCGTCGCCGACGGAAGCGATCATCGGTTGGACGTCCACCGGGGCGTCGCGATGCAGCGGATCGTCTCGGACGTCGCCGCGGCGCTCGGCTGAGTCCGGCGCCGACTACACTGGTCGGGCCCTGCCCGCCGGTCGTTCCGGTCCGGGCGCCACCCACACCCCGATCCCGAGGTCTCGCCGTGCCGCTGCCCCCCGACGATCTTGCCGCCCTCCGGCGGATCCTCGCCGACGCCGCGGAGCTGCCGTCCGACGATCCCGACTCGATCGCCGTCCAACGGGCTGTCGGCGGACTGTTCAAGGCGCTCAAGCAGCACCGCCGCAAGGCGGCCCGGCAGGCGAAGCTCGACGCCGATCGCTCCGTCATCGCCGCGACCGCCACCGGGTCGCCCGGCCGCATCGACGATGAGACCGCCGGCATCCCGCTGACGTCGAACACGCCTGGCGCATCGGCCGGCGAGCTCGTCCGGCCGATGGCCTGCTACGTCTGCAAGCAGCGCTTCACCCGCGTCGACGCCTTCCACCACCAGCTCTGCCCGGACTGCGCCGCCACCAACCGTTCCCGCCGCGATCAGCGCACCGATCTGCGGGGACGGCGCGCACTGCTGACGGGCGGGCGGGCCAAGATCGGCATGTACATCGCGCTGATGCTGCTGCGCGACGGCGCCGACCTCACCATCACCACCCGCTTCCCCCGGGACGCGGCTCGCCGGTTCGCCGCGCTGCCCGACAGCGACGAATGGCTGGGACGTCTGCGCATCGTCGGCATCGACCTGCGCGACCCCGTCCAGGTCACCGCCCTGGCCGACGAGATCGCCGCGCAGGGACCGCTCGACATCCTCGTCAACAACGCGGCCCAGACCGTCAAGCGGACGCCGGGCGCGTACCAGAGCCTCGTCGACGCCGAGGTGCAGGCGCTCACCGGGCGCGCCGCCGACGTACCCGTCCTGACGATGGGCGACTCCTCCGAGCTGCATCCCCGGCAGCTCGCCGGCGCGTCCGAGTCGGCGGCGACGGGTTCCCGCTCGGCCGAGCGGCTCGCCGCCCTCGCCATGACCGCCAAATCGGCCTCCCTCGAGCGGGTCGCCGACGGCACGGCCGTCGACGCCGGCGGCCTGCTGCCCGATCTCGTCCACACCAACAGCTGGGTGCAGACGGTCGAGGAGATCGATCCGCTCGAACTGCTCGAGGTGCAGCTGTGCAACAGCGTCGCGCCGTTCATCCTCGTCTCGCGGCTGCGCGGCGCCCTCGCCGCCGGCGCCGCGGCGCACCGGCGCGGCTACGTGGTCAACGTCTCGGCGATGGAGGGGATCTTCTCCCGCGGCTACAAGGGCGCGGGGCATCCCCACACCAACATGGCCAAAGCCGCGCTCAACATGCTCACCCGCACGTCGGCGGCCGACATGTTCGCCGAGGGCGTCCTCATGACGGCCGTCGACACCGGCTGGATCACCGACGAGCGACCGCACACGTCGAAGGTCCGGCTCGCCGCCGAGGGCTTCCACGCTCCGCTCGATCTCGTCGACGGCGCCGCGCGCGTCTACCAGCCGATCGTCGACGGCGAGAACGGCATCGACCTGTACGGCGTCTTCCTCAAGGACTTCACGCCATACCCGTGGTGACCGCGCGGTCCCTCACCGGGCGCCTCGCCGGTCGCCGACGGCGTCGGACGGCGAGGCATCCCAGCTCGCCAAGATCTTGAGCCGCTCTTCGTCGGCGGTGCCGGGTTCGGCGGTGTACAGCGACAGGTCGTGCACGGCACGGCCGGTCAGCGGGATGTCCACCGATTGATACGTCAGCTCGATCAGGCCGACCTCCGGATGCTGAAGCCGTTTGATTCCGTCATGCCGGATGCGGACATCGTGCGCTCCCCACAGCGCGCGGAATTCGTGACTGAGGGTCGAGAGATCGCCGACGAGTTCCCGCAGCGCCTTGTCATGGGGTTCGCGTCCGGCCTCGGCGCGCAACAGTGCGACCGTGGCGGCGGCCCCGGCCGCCCAGTCGACGAAGAAGTCCCGTGACCCCGGATCCAGGAAGTGATATCGGGCGAAGTTGGCACGGCCGTGAGCCAGAGTGGTCGCGCTCGCGAACATCGGCGCGTGGAGGGCCCGCGCCAGCCGGTTGGTGGTGATCACGTCGAGCCGGCCGTTTCGCACGAAGGCCGCCGACAGGGTGATCGAGTCGAGCATCCACTGCACGGGCGGCGCCACCGGAACCTCGCGGCGGCGGACGGCCTTGCGGTGGACGGGCTTAGCGGCGCGGGCGAGGTCGAACAGATACACGCGCTCCTCGTCGTCGAAGCGCAGCGCGTCGGCGACCGCGTCGAGCACCTCGTCGGAGACACCGGCGATGTGGCCCTTCTCCAGCCGGGTGTACCACTCGGTGCTGACACCGGCGAGCACCGCCACCTCCTCGCGGCGCAGCCCCGGCACACGGCGGCGGGCACCGCCGGGAAGCCCGACGGACTCCGGGGTGAGCCGGGCCCTGCGGCTCGCGAGAAAGTCCCGGATATCGGCGCGATTGTCCATGAATCTCACGGTAACGCCGCCGCTGCGGGCGATGGGGGTCGACGTTGTCCCCCCGCAGACGCGACCTTCCTCGCCGTCCCGGTCCACGGTGTGATGAACACCGATCCCACGACGCACTCGAGACAAGGCCCTGATGCACGACGACGCGATTCGCGCCCCGCACGTGAAACACTCCGAACCGCCCACCGGCCGGAAGCCGTCCCTGCCTCTGGTCGTCTACATTCTCGCGACGGGCACGTTTCTCATGCTGACCACCGAATTCGTCGTCGCGGGCATCCTCCCGGAGATCGCCGGCGACCTGCAGATCTCCCTCGCTCAGGCGGGCGCGCTGATCACCGTGTTCGCCATCGGAATGACCGTCGGCGCGCCGTTGATGCCGATGCTCACGATGCGACTGTCGAAACGACTGACCCTGATCCTCGCGCTCATCGTCTTCGTGATCGGTCACGTCGTCGTCGCGCTCGGATCGGGATTCCTGCTGTTGATCGGCGCGCGATTCGTGACCGCCCTGGCGACCGGCGCGTTCTGGGCGGTGGCCGCCGTCGTCGCCACGCAGGCCGCCGCTCCGTCGCTCGGCTCCCGCGCGATGGGCATCGTCGGGGCGGGCGGCTCGCTCGCCACCGTCCTCGGCGTGCCACTGGGCGCGGTGGTGGCGCAGTCGACCGGCTGGCGAGGAACGTTCTGGACACTCGCGATCGCCGCGGTGGTGGCCGTCGCACTCGTGGCCCGGCTCGTCCCCCACGACGCGCCGTCGACGGCGACGACATCGATCCTGTCCGAGCTGGCCGATCTGCGGTCTCCTCGCCTGTGGCTGGTCCTGGCCGCCTGCCTGACCACCTCCGGCGGCGTCCTCGCCGCATACTCGTTCGTCGCGCCGATCCTCATCGAGCGGGCCGGGCTCTCGCCGTCCCTGGTGCCGTTGGTCCTCACCGGCTTCGGCGTCGGCTCCTTCACCGGCACCCTCGTCGTCGGCCGTCTCGGCGACGCCCATCCCCACCTGGTGACGATCGTGACGCCCGCCGTCACGGCCGTCCTGCTGTCGGCGATCGGCCTGCTGTCCGGCTCGGCGTGGACGACGATCGTCCTGGTGGTGTTACTCGGCCTGTTCGGCCTCAGCGCGAACAGCGTCCTGATCCACCTCGCCGTTCGATTCGCCGGCCGGGCCGCGACTCTCGGATCCGGTCTGAGCGTCGCGGCGTTCAACGCCGGAACCACCATCGGCACCGCATTCGCCGGCGCCGCACTGGCCACACCGCTCGGCCTCGCCGGCCCCGCGGCGGTGGGCGCGGTGATCGTCGCGCTCACGCTGATTCCCACCGTCGCACTCGCCGTCGCCTGCCGCCGTGACGCCGAGACCGGCCACCCGCCGGTCTCAGCGGGCTCCTGATCCGCAGGAGCCGCCCGCGACCTCCACCGTCCCGCTGATCCACCGGCCGATCCGGGACACGCGGTCGACTGCTCAGGGGCAGCCCGCCCCTCGTTAGGCTGGCCCCCATGTGCGACCACGCCGCCGACGTCCCGGCGCCCGCCTCGGCGGCGACGCGGTGACCAAACCTATCTTGTTCGACTGCGACACCGGCATCGACGACTCCCTGGCCCTGCTCTACCTGCTCGGGCACCCGCGGGCCGAGCTCGCGGGCATCGTCAGCACCGCGGGCAACGTCCCGGTCGACGTCGTCTGCGCCAACAACCTCGCCTGGCTGGACCTGCTCGACCGCGACGACGTCCCGGTCCACGTCGGCGCCGCGCAGCCGCTCGCATGCCCCCTCATGACGACGGAGGACACCCACGGGCCGCTGGGCGTCGGCTATGCGGACCTGCCGCCGGCGACGATCCGTGCGTCGGCCGTCGACGGCGTCGACGCCTGGCTGGACGCCGCGGCCGCCCACGACGGCGAGCTCGTCGGGCTCGTCACCGGCCCGCTGACGACGCTCGCAGCGGCGATCCGACGCGATCCGCGGCTGCCGGCGCGACTCAAGCGGCTCGTCGTGATGGGCGGCGCCTTCTGGCATCCCGGCAACACGACGCCGCTGGCGGAGTGGAACATCGCCGTCGACCCGGAGGCTGCGCACGAGGTGTTCACCGCGTTCGAGCGCGAGCCGGACGCCGCACCGCTGTACGTCTGCGGCCTGAACATCACCGAGGCGATCGCCTTCACCCCGGCTCACCTGGGCCGGCTGGCCGGGCTCGTCGGCAGCCGCCCGGTGGAGGAACCCGATCCCGCCGACGAGCGCGGCCTGCGCTCGGTGGCGGACAACGCCGTCGTGCGCCACCTCACCGACGCCGTCCGCTTCTACTTCGAATTCCACCTCGACCACGACGAGGGCTATCTCGCGCACATGCACGATCCCTTCGCCGCGGCCGTCGCCCTCGATCCGCGGATCGCGACCACGGTCGCGGCGTGCGTCGACGTCGAGACCGGGGGCGCCCTGACCCGCGGCGCCACCGTCGCCGACGTGCGCGGAATGTGGGGCCGGCGGCAGAACGCGCGCATCGTGACGGCGACCGACGTCGACGCCTTCTTCGACGACCTGCTCACCCGCCTGGCCACGACGGCCCGTGCGACCTGACGCCGCCGGCCGCCCCGGGCCCCCGAGGTTCTCCCGCCGCCGACTGCGGGCGGCGATCACCTTGGGGTTGCTCATCGTCGCCGGCGTGGCGCTGTTCCCCCTGCTGCGTCCCGATCCGCCGCCGCTCGCGCTCGTCTATCGCGGCCCGGCGGCCTGCTCCGGCTGCGCGGAATCGGTCGCGGCGGTGCTCAAGGCGGAGCCGCTGAACTATCGGGTGGAGTACGTCGGCCCCGACGACACGCCACTGACGGCCGGCACCCTGCAGCGGGCCGCGGTCTACGCGCAGCCGGGCGGCGGCACCCTCGCCGACGCGTGGCGGCAGGTCCGCGACGACGCCGACGTCATCCGATCATGGGTGGCGGACGGCGGCGTCTACCTGGGCTTCTGCCTCGGCGGCTATCTGGCCGGCGCGACGCCCGGCTTCGGCCTGCTTCCCGGCGACACGTCGCGCTATCTCGGCAGCCCCGACGCGAGCATCGACGACGACGCACCGCGCATCGGCACCGTCACGTGGCGCGACCGCGAGTACCGCACCTACTTCCAGGACCCACCGCGGTTCATCGTCAGCGGGGAGGCGACGGTGCTCGCGCACTACCCGAACGGCGAGGTCGCCGCCCTCGTCGCCCCGTTCGGCTCCGGCCGCGTCGCCGTCACGGGACCGCACGTCGAAGCGACCGACTCCTGGTACTCGGCGGTCGGCCTCGACCCCGCTGGGGCCGTCCACACCGACCTGGCCATCGACTTCGTCCGTTCGGCGCTGGGCTCAGCGTCTCCCTGAAATCTTCGAGCCCCATCAAGAAATCGGCACAGTGGTGCCGACGGCCGATTGACACGGCCCTTCACGCTATGCTTGTCACGCTGCACACCGGTCGCGGTTCGGTATCGGGGACACCACTGACCGGGCCGCCGCTGTCACTCGTCGCGAAGCCTTGGGGGCGTCGAGCAGACGTCGTCGGCCATGACCGCCGTGCCGCGCAGACCGTCGGGATGCCGTTCACATCCCGACGGAGGGTGGCGCCGGGGCGGGAGTTCCCTCCCCGGCGACGCCTGCATCGACGGCGCCGTTCACGCCACGATGCAGACGTGCCCACCTGATCCCCGACCGCCGTTCACCGATCCGGCGCGGCGTCATCGGTCGTGCCGGTCCGCACGAAGAAGGATCCATGCGCACCGTCTTCCGTAGAGCTCTCCCGATCATAGCCGCATTTGCGGTCTTATTCGGTATCTCCGTCGTCGTTCCGGCCGCCCCGGCCCACGCCGCCCAGCCGCTCGCGCTCGTCTATCGCGGCCCCGCGGCCTGCTCCGGCTGCCCGGAGTCCGTCGCGAAGCTCCTGCGCACCAGCCCGCAGCAGTTCCGCGTCGAGTACGTGGGGCCGAACGACGGACCGATCACCGCGGTCAATCTGGCCCGCGCGCGCGTCTACGCCCAGCCGGGCGGCCCGTCGTTGAGCACGGGTTGGAACCACATGAAGAACTACGCGACCGTCATCCGCAACTACATCGCGACCGGCGGCCGGTATCTCGGCTTCTGCCTCGGCGGCTACCTGGCCGGTGCGACGCCCGGTTTCAACCTGCTGCCCGGCGACACCTCCCGCTACTACGGCACACCCGGCGCCTCGATCACCACGCCGAACGAGACGGTGTCGACCGTGCTCTGGCGGGGCGTCTCCAACAAGCTGTACTTCGAGGACCCGCCGAAGTTCGACCTCGTCGCCGGCAACCCGGCGACGATCCTCGCGCGCTACACCAGCGGGCACGTCGCCGCGCTCGTCACGCCGTACGGCGCGGGCCGCGTCGGCGTCGTCGGACCGCATCCGGAGGCCGACCTCTCCTGGTTCTCCGGCGGCCTGAATCCCACCGGTGCGATCCACCCCGAACTCGGTCACGACCTCCTCACGACGACCCTCTCCTGACCGCCCGCGCCCTGACCATCGGGTCGCGAATCCGACATGACCGCCGCGCCCCGCCGGATCTCACCGGCGGGGCGCGGCCTTCATCAGGTCCGAATCAGGCGACTCCCCACCTGCCGATATAAGCAGACCTCTCGCCCTCATCAAGCGGGTGATCTAGAGGTTTGCTCCCCCTCTCAAGCCGCTGACATGCTGCGATCCACGATCGAACGACCGATGCCGTCGATCCGATCGCCTGTCAGTCGCTCTCCGCCCGTTGGAATGGAGAAGCCGGAGAAGGGTTTCCATGGTCCACCCCGAGCCGCCTACCGTCCCGTTCGGTGCCGTCACCGAACCGCCGACGGAGCCGATCGGCGCCGTCGCCGTACGCCACCGGCGTCTGGAGAACGTGTTCGAGGCCGCCTGCGACGCGACACCTCACGCCATCGCGCTCGACTGCCACGGAATCGAACTCACCTACGCCGAGCTCGACGCCCGGGCGAACCGGCTCGCCCACCACCTTGGGTCCCTCGACATCGGTGTCGGCGACCGGTGCGGCATCCTCCTCGACCGCTCGGTCGACACCTACGTCGCGCTCCTCGGAGTCCTCAAGTCGGGCGCCGCCTTCGTGCCCATCGACCCCGCCGCACCGGCCGACCGCGTCGAGTACATCGCGACCGACTCCGGCGCCGGCCTCGTCGTGACGCAGTCCCGGTTCGGCGACCTGCTCGACGAGATCGGTGTGCGCCGCTTCGAGATGGACTCGCAGGCCGACGTCCTCGCCGCGTATCCGGCGCGCCGTCCCCACCTGTGGGACGCCGCGCGTCACGAAGACCCGGCGGCCTACATCCTGTACACGTCCGGCTCGACCGGCCGCCCCAAGGGCGTCGAGGTCGCGCAGTCGAGCATCTGCAACTTCCTGTCCATCGTCCCGGTCCTTTACGACGTCCGTCCCACCGACCGCGTCTACCAGGGCATGATCATCTCCTTCGACTTCTCGATCGAGGAGATCTGGCCGACCTGGGCCCACGGCGCGACGCTCGTGGCCGGCCCGACCGGAGCCGGACGTCTCGGCGGCGAGCTCGCCGACTTCCTCGACGACCGCCAGGTCACCGTCCTCTACTGCGTTCCCACGCTGCTGGCGACGATCCCCCGCGACCTGCCGCTGCTGCGCGCGATCATGGTCGGTGGCGAGGCGTGCCCGCGCGAGCTGGTCGAGCGCTGGGGCGGCGCCGGCAGGCGCATCCTCAACACCTACGGCCCCACCGAGACGACCGTCACGTGCACCTGGGGCGAACTGGTCCCCGGCAAGCCGGTGACGATCGGCGTCCCGCTGCCGACGTACGAGGCCGTCATCCTCGACGACCTGCTGCGCGTCGTGCCCGACGGCGAGGTCGGCGAGCTGTGCATCGGCGGGCCGGGCGTGGCCCGCGGTTACGTCAACCGGCCGGATCTGACGGCCGAGCGCTTCCTCGAGGTGCCCGGCTCGGGCATCGACGGCCGCATCTACCGCACCGGCGATCTCGCCCGCTGGACCGCGAACGGCGAGATCGAGTACCTCGGCCGCGCCGACACCGAGGTGAAGATCCGCGGACACCGGGTCGATCTCGGCGAGATCGAGAGCGTCCTGCTCGTCGACGACGAGGTGGCCAGCGCCGTCGTCTCGCTCGTCACGATCGGCGGCGTCGAGCAGCTCGCGTCGTGGGTGGTCCTCATGCCGGGGCTCACCCCGACGGCCGACGGTGTCGCCGCGCTCGTCCGGCGGCTGCACGAGACGACCGGCTCCCGCCTGCCCTATTACATGGTGCCGACGTTCGTCGACGTGCTGGACGAACTGCCGATGATGCCGAGCGGCAAGGTCGACCGCAAGCGGCTGCCGGCGCCGACCGGCCGGCGGCTCACCGCCGCCGCGGACGGACCGATCGTCGCGCCCGCCACGGCCGCCGAGTCGACGCTCCGCGATCTCTGCGCCGGGGTGCTCGGCATCTCCGCCGCGTCGATCTCCGTCGAAGGCGACTTCTTCACCGATCTGGGCGGCCACTCCCTCGCCGCCGCTCAGCTCGTCACCCGGCTGCGCGAGACGGGCCTCGCGGCCGGGGCCGGCATCCGTGACGTCTACGCCCACCCGACGATCCGGGAACTCGCCGCGGCGTTCACCGCGCCGACCGAGGAGCCTGTGCGACCGGCGACGACGCGACCCGCGGACGCCTCCCCGTTCCGCTTCGTCGCGACCGACGGACAGGTGCGCCGCGCCGGAGTCGTGCAGGGGCTGTTCCTGCTCGTCGTGCTCCTCGTGGTGACGCTGCCGGTCTCCATCGTCTACTCCCACCACGACGGCCAGCCGTCGTACGCCGCTCTCGTCGACCTGCTCGTCGCCACCGTGCCGACGTACTTCGGTGTCCGCTGGCTGCTGCCGGTGCTCCTGGTCCGGCCCCTGTCGGCCGGCATCACGCCGGGGCGGTACCGGCTGTGGCGGTCCACCTACCTGCGGCTGTGGATGATCGAGCACCTCATGATGCTCGCCCCCCTGCCGGTGCTCTCCGGTTCGCCGCTCATGGCGACCTTCCTGCGGGCGGTCGGCGCACGCGTCGGCCGGGGCACGCACATCGGCACGTCGACGGTCCCCTTCCCGGCGTTCGTCTCGATCGCCGACGACGCGTCGGTCGGCTACAACACCGACCTGCGGCCGTGGATCGTGGAGGGCAGCGAGGTCATCGTCGGCCGCATCGCGATCGGCGCTCGCGCGTTCGTGGCGTCGAACTGCGTCGTCGGACCGGACAGCGTGATCGGTGACGGGGCGATGCTCGGCGAGCAGGCCGTCGTCGACGGCCAGGCCCTGCCCGTCGCGACGCGCTGGGCGGGTGCGCCCGCCCGCCCGGTCGCCCGGCTCGACGACCGCGTCGAGACGATGGCCGCCGCCGGCCCGGCACCGCGCTGGACGACCGGGCTGCTCCTGCTCGCCGCGCTGGGTGTCGTCGGCCTCGAAGCCGCGGCCGTCGCGACGATCGTCCCCGCGCTCGTCCTCGTGTGGTGGGTCCTGCTCGGCTACGGCATGCTGCCCGCCCTCGCCGCGACGCTCGTCTCCGGCGCCGTCTACGTCGCCACGGTCTGCCTGATCGTCGCCGGCGGCAAGAAGCTCCTCCTGCCCCGGCTCCCGATCGGGACGCATCACGAGGCGTCCGGCCTCGGCATCCGCAAGTGGGCGACGGACAAGCTGCTCGAGATGAGCCTGCTGTACACGAACTCGCTCTACGCGACGCTGTACACCGCGCCCTGGCTGCGCCTGCTCGGCGCCCGCATCGGCAACCGCGCCGAGGTGTCGACGGTCTCGCACATCGACCCCGACCTGCTCACCATCGAGCGCGAGAGCTTCGTCGCCGACATGGCGAGCCTCGGCGGCACGACGTTCTGCAACGGCCGGATGACCTTCGCCCGGACGCGCGTCGGCACCCGGGCGTTCATCGGCAACGCCGCGGTGCTGCCCGCCGGCATGGCGACCGGTGACGGCTCGCTCGTCGGCGTCCTCACGGTGCCGCCCGCCTCCGGTGTGCCCGCGGACTCCTCGTGGGTCGGCAATCCGGCGTTCCGGCTCCCGGTCCGGCAGGACAGCGGCGACTTCGACGACGCCGCGACGTTCGACCCGCCGGCCCGGCTCGTCGCGCACCGCTACTGGATCGAGCTCTTCCGGATCGTCCTGCCCGCCACGATCATCGGGGTCAGCCTGTACTTCTACCTGCTGGCGCTGTCACTCGCGGCCCGCGGCTGGTCGCTCGGCGCGACGATCGCCGCCGCCCCGTTCATCGCGCTGGGCACGGCCGTCTGCGTCGTCCTGTTCGCCGCCGGCGTCAAGAACAACCTCATCGGCGCCTACCGGCCGCGCGTCGAACCCCTGTGGTCGGTCTTCGTCCGGCGCGCCGAGTTCGCCACCGGCATCTACGAGGCCGCCGCGGTCCCGGTACTCGTCCAGCAGCTCACCGGAACCCCGTACCTGCCGATGGTGCTGCGCTGGTTCGGCGTGCGGGTCGGCCGGCGCGTCTGGCTGGCCACGACCTACCTGACCGAGTTCGACCTCGTCACCATCGGCGACGACGCGGCCGTCGGCACCGGCGTCTCGCTGCAGACGCACCTCTTCGAGGACCGCGTCATGAAGATGTCGACGGTGACCGTCGGCGATCGCGCGACCGTGGGCACCCGCGCCATCGTGCTCTACGACGCCGTCGTCGCCGACGACGCCGCGCTCGGCTCGCTCTCGCTGCTCATGAAGGGCGACGAACTGCCCGCCGGCACCCGCTGGCACGGCATCCCGGCGCAGGCGGTCCGCTGATGCACCGCAGGCTCGCTCTCGCCTCCCGCCTCGACTCGCCCCTCACGACGCGCCGCGTCCTGCGACCGGTGAGCCGCCCCGTCGCCCTCGTCTATCGCGGCGACGCGACGCTGCCCGGCTGCGCCGAATCCGCCGCGGCGCTGCTGCGCGCGAGCCGCTGGAACTTCGACGTCCGCTACGTCGGCCCGCGCGAGGAGACGGCCCTCACCCCGCAGGCGCTCGACCGGGCCGGTCTCTACGTGCAGCCCGGCGGCGGCGAGCTCAAGCCGGCCTGGCGGCGGATGCGCCGCCACAGCGACGACATCCGGCGTTACGTCGCCGGCGGCGGCCGCTACCTCGGGATCTGCCTCGGCGCCTACCTCGCCGGCGCGACGCCCGGGTTCGACCTCCTGCCCGGCGACACCGACCAGTACGCCACGACCCGCGGTGCCGACGTCCCGCACACCCACGCGACCGTCGTCGACGTCGCCTGGCGCGGCCGCGCCCTGCCGCTCTACTTCCAGGACGGTCCCGTGTTCGCCGTCGGCCGTCACGCCGCGGGCCTGGAGATCATCGCCTCGTACGCGAACGGCCAGGTCGCCGCGCTCACCGCCCCGTACGGCGCCGGCCGGGTCGGCGTCGTCGGCCCCCATCCGGAGGCCGACCGCACGTGGTTCGCCGATTCCGGCATCCCTCAACCCGCTCGGTCCGGCATCGCCGCCGGCCTCGACCTGATCGACACGGTGATGACACGATGACCCGACCGCAGATCATCCAGCAGGCGGCGAACACCGCCGCCGAACCGGCCGCCGACCGGCGCCTGCCCGGACGCAAGAAGATCCGGCTGGCGGGCATCGACCTGGCCCGCGGCCTGGCCATGCTCGGCATGATCGCCGTGCACTCACTGGAGGACGGCCGCGACTACCACACCCCGGCGTGGAGCTATCTCGTCTCCGCCGGGTTCGCGTCCGCGCTGTTCGCGGTGCTCGCCGGCGTCGGCGTCGCCTTCCTGTCCGGACGTAAGCAGGTCGTGCCGGGGCGCGCGGCGAAGGGGATCGCCGCCGGGCTCGCCACCCGGGCCGCCGTGATCGGCATGATCGGCCTGCTGCTCGGCTACACGGACATCGAATGGGCGACCGTGATCCTGCCGTACTACGCGGTGCTGTTCCTCGTCGCGATCCCGGTGGTGTTCCTGCCGACGCGGGTGATCGCCGGGCTCACCGCCGTGTGGCTCGTGGTCGCCCCGATCACCAGCCAGCTCATCCGCCCTCACCTCGGCGTGGCGATCGACACGCAGCTCTCGTTCGGCGATCTGCTCACGCAACCCTTCAACACGGTCGCCACCCTCGTGTTCACCGGTGAGTTCCCCGCCTGGACCTGGGCCGCCTATCTGCTGGCCGGCATCGTCGTCGGGCGCTGCGACCTCGCCAAGTCGACGACGCCCGCCCGGCTCGCCGCGACCGGTTTCGTCCTCGCCCTGGCCTCGTCGATCATCTCGTGGACGCTGCTCGACGGCTACCACGGCATCAGGCACCTGACGCCCGCCACCGACACCTACGACCTGACCTACGACCTCGCATTCGGTCTGGACGGCACGACGCCGACATCCACCTGGTGGTGGCTGGCCGCCAACGCCCGCCACACCGGCACGCCCTTCGACCTGGCGACGACGATCGGCGTCGCGATCGCCGTCATCGGCGGCTGCCTGCTCCTGTTCGACGCCGTCGGCCCCCGCGCCGCGCGGATCGTCCGCCGAGTGTGCCTGCCGCTCGTCGCGATCGGCTCCATGTCGCTGACCTGCTACGTCGCCCACATCGCGTTCATCAACTCGGACTTCGACATGTACGGCCCCACCGAGGGCTATGTCGTTCAGCTCGTCACGATGGCCGTCGCCGCGACGGCCTGGCGGGCGACCGCGGGACGCGGCCCCCTCGAGGGCCTCGTCAACACCCTGAGCTCCCGGGCGCGGCGCATGGCGTCCGGGTAAGGCGCTCGGCCGCCGCGCCCGTCGGTTGAACGGCCCGACGGACCGGCGGCCGAGCGCAGCCGACGATCGAGCCGAGCGCGGCCGCATGATCGAGCCGGGCGCATGATCGAGTCGGCCGGTGCGGCGCTATCGCCCCAGCGCCGCCAGGATCTCCTCGGCGGCCAGCGCCGGCGTCTGCTCCCCCGCCCGCACACGCGCCTCGGCATCGGCCCGCAGGCCGCGGACCCCGGCGTCCTCGTCGAGCCGGCGCAACAGCGCGTCGATCACCATCGCACGCGTCCATTGCACCCGCTGATCGGCCCGACGCCGCTCCAGTTCGCCGGCCGCCGTCAGGGTCGCGCGATGTCGCTGCACCGCGTCCCAGAACTCGGCGACGCCGGTGCCCTCCAACGCGCTCATCGTCAGCACCGGCGGCCGCCACAGCGCGTCCTTCGAATACAGCAGTCGCAGCGCGCCGTTCAGTTCTCGGGCCGCGAGTTTCGCCTCCCGGGCATGCTCGCCGTCGGCCTTGTTGACGACGACGACCTCGGCCAGTTCCAGCACGCCCTTCTTGATGCCCTGCAACGAATCACCGGTGCGGGCGAGGGTGAGGAAGCAGAACGTGTCGACCATGCCGGCGACCGTCACCTCGGACTGCCCGACACCGACCGTCTCGACGATGACGACGTCGAACCCCGCCGCCTCCAGCAGCACCATCGTCTCCCGGGTCGCCTTGGCGACACCGCCGAGCGTCCCCGACGTCGGCGACGGCCTGATGTAGGCGCGCGGGTGCGTCGCCAGGCGGGCCATCCGGGTCTTGTCGCCGAGGATGGAGCCGCCGGTGCGCGTCGACGACGGGTCGACGGCCAGCACCGCCACCTTGTGTCCGCTCTCCACGAGCTCCATGCCGAGCGCCTCGATCGTCGTCGACTTGCCGACGCCGGGCACGCCGGTGATGCCGACGCGGTACGAGCGCTCGCCGGCGTCGCCGCCGACCTCGAGCAGCAGCCGCTGGGCGAGGCGGCGGTGGTCGGCGCGGGTGGACTCGACGAGCGTGATCGCCCGGGCGAGACCGGAGCGCCGGGCGGCGCGCACGGCGTCGACCAGCGTCGCGAGATCGAGCGGCGGTCTCGCCATCAGCCTCGGGTCAGCTCGTGGCCGAGGTCCGCCGCGAGCTTGCCGATGAGCTCGATCGCCGACTCCGCGATGACCGTTCCCGGCGGGAAGATCGCCGCGGCTCCGGCCGCGTAGAGCTCGTCGAAATCGCCCGGCGGGATGACGCCGCCGACGACGATCATGATGTCGTCGCGGCCGACGGCCGCGAGCGCGTCCCGCAGCGCGGGCACCAGCGTCAGGTGCCCGGCCGCGAGGGAGGAGACGCCGACGACGTGCACGTCGTTGTCGGCCGCCTGCTGGGCGACCTCCTCCGGGGTCGAGAACAGCGGACCCACATCGACGTCGAAACCGAGGTCGGCGAAGGCCGTCGCGATGACCTTCTGCCCGCGGTCGTGCCCGTCCTGGCCCATCTTCGCGACGAGCACACGGGGCCGCCGGCCCTCGGCCTCGGCGAACTCCTCGACGAGCGCGATGGCCTCGCTGATCGTGCTCACGGTTCCCGCCTCGTGCCGGTACACGCCGCTGATGGTGCGGATCTGCGCCTGATGCCGCCCGACGACGGCCTCGATCGCGTCCGAGATCTCGCCGACGCTCGCACCGACGCGGGCCGCATCGATGGCCAGGGCCAGCAGGTTGTTCGCCATGCCGCCCGACGTGTCGCCCGCGGCCCGGGTCAGCTCGGCCAGTGCCGCGCGCACCGCGTCCGGATCGCGCTCGGCTCGCAGTCGCTGCAGCTTGGCGATCTGCTCGGCCTTGACCTTCGAGTTCTCCACCTTGAGCACGTCGAGCTCGTGGTCGTCGGCCACCTGGTAGGTGTTGACGCCGATCACCGGCTGACGCCCCGAGTCGATGCGCGCCTGCGTGCGTGCGGCGGCCTCCTCGATGCGCAGCTTGGGGATGCCCTCGGCGATGGCTTTCGCCATGCCGCCTGCGGCCTCGACCTCGGCGATGTGCGCCCGAGCACGTTCGGCCAGACTGTGCGTCAGCGATTCGACGTAGTACGAGCCGGCCCACGGGTCGATCGACTTCGTCGTTCCCGATTCCTGCTGCAACAGCAGCTGGGTGTTGCGGGCGATACGCGCCGAGAAGTCCGTCGGCAACGCGATCGCCTCGTCGAGCGCGTTGGTGTGCAGCGACTGGGTGTGCCCTTGCGTCGCCGCCATCGCCTCGATGCAGGTGCGGGCGACGTTGTTGTACGGGTCCTGCGCGGTGAGCGACCAGCCGGAGGTCTGCGAATGCGTCCGCAGCGATCGGGATTTGGCGCTCTTCGGGCCGAATTCAGCGACGAGTTCGCTCCACAGCAGACGCGCCGCGCGCAGCTTGGCGACCTCCATGAAGAAGTTCATGCCGATCGCCCAGAAGAAGGACAACCGCGGCGCGAAGGCGTCGATGTCGAGGCCGGCGGCGAGGCCCGCCCGGATGTATTCGACACCGTCGGCGAGCGTGTACGCCAACTCCAGATCGGCCGTCGCCCCGGCCTCCTGGATGTGATAGCCGGAGATCGAGATCGAATTGAACTTCGGCATCCGCGCGCTGGTGAAAGCGAAGATGTCGGAGATGATCCGCATCGACGGCTCGGGCGGATAGATGTAGGTGTTGCGGACCATGAACTCTTTGAGAATGTCGTTCTGAATGGTCCCGGCGAGCTTCTCCGGCGGCACGCCCTGCTCCTCGGCGGCGACGACGTACAGCGCGAGGATCGGCAGCACGGCGCCGTTCATCGTCATCGACACCGAGACGGCGCCCAAGTCGATGCCGTCGAACAGTTGCCGCATGTCGAGAATCGAGTCGATCGCCACACCGGCCATGCCGACGTCGCCGGCCACGCGGGGGTGGTCGGAGTCGTAGCCGCGATGGGTGGCGAGGTCGAAGGCGACCGACAGGCCCTTCTGCCCGGCGGCGAGGTTGCGCCGGTAGAAGGCGTTCGACTCGGCCGCCGTCGAGAAGCCGGCGTACTGCCGGATCGTCCACGGTTGATTGACGTACATCGTCGGGTACGGGCCGCGCAGGAACGGCACTTCGCCGGGGATCGAGTCGAGCGGGTACGGGTGCTCGCCGGCCGCGGCGACCGCATCGCGATCGGCGCGCGTGTACAACGGCTTCACGTCGATCTGCTCGGGCGTCGACCAGACGACGTCCTCCGGCGCGTGGTTCGAGGCCGCGGCGAGGTCGGCGATCCACTCGGCGGTCGAGGGACTTCCGTCGGCCGGCTCGGGCGCCGCGAACGGAACGTCGGCGAAGGATGCGATGGTCATCGTGCCTCCTCCTTGCTGGTCGATTCCAGCCGATCCAGGATCGTCGTCAGCGCGGCGACGGCGTCGATGCCGACGGTGAGGAAACCGTCGGGAGCCGTCTCCGCGTCCGGCGGCCAGGCCTTCGCCGCTCCGGCCAGATAGACGGTGTCGACGCCGGCGGCCCGGACCGCGGCGAGCGCGGCCGCACCGTCGGTCGAGTAGGAGGCGTCGGAACCGCAGAGCACGGCGATCCGCGGCGCGTCGTCGAGCGCCGCGACGATGTCCGGCACTTCGAGCGGCCCCGGGTTGACGGCGGTGATGCCGCCGGCGGCCAGGAGGTTGGCCGCGAACGTCGTACGCGCGTTGTGGGACGCGACCGTGCCGAGCGGGACGAGCGTCACCGACGGCCGGGTACCCGTCGCGCGGGCGAGCTCGTCGGCCCGGTCTCTCAATCGCTCGAACGGCCGGGCCGTCCGGGCCAGCCGGGGCGTCGCCGTCGGCGACGAGACGTCGTCGGCGGCGCCCGCGGGCAGTTCGGTCTCGGCGGCGTTCGGGAACTCGTTGACGCCGGTCAGCGCCTTCTTCCGGCGTGCGACGGCTCGCTCACGGTCGGCCAGCGCCCCGGCGACGGCCCGTTCGATCGCGCCGTCGGCGAGCGCCGCCAGGTAGCCGCCGCGCTGTTCGACATCGGTGAAGACGTCCCAGGCCAGTCGCGCGATCTCCGTCGTCAGACTCTCGACGAACCATGCGCCGCCCGCGGGGTCGACGACCCGACCGAGACCGGACTCCTCCAGAAGCAGCAGTTGGGTGTTGCGCGCCATGCGCCGGGCGAACGCCGGCGACGCCGTCCGCGCCGCGGCGGGCAGCGCCTCGTCGAAGGGCAGCACGGTCACCTGATCGGCGCCGCCGACGCCGGCGGCGAAGGCGGCGACGGTGCCGCGCAGCAGGTTGACCCAGGGGTCGCGCTGCGACGCCATCTCCAGCGCGGTGACGGCGTGCACCGGCAGCGGTGCGGCGGCCGCACCGACGACCTCGGTGACGCGCGCCCACAACAGCCGGGCGGCGCGGATCTTGGCGATCGTCGGGAACTGCTGATCATCGGCCGAGACCGCGAGCGTGATGTGCCGTACCGCGCGCTCCCGCGGCACGCCGGCCGCTTCGAGGTCCCGCAGGTGTGCGACGGCCGCGGCCAGCGCGAAGCCGAGTTCGACGGCGTTCGGTGCGCCCGCCTGGGCGAAGTCGGTGCCGTCGACGCGGAACGCCGATACGGGCGCGTCACCGAGCGCGACGGCCGCTGCGACGGCGTCCTCCTCCGCCGGGGCCGGACGTCCGGAGAACGCCGCGGTCAGGGGGGACATGCCGAGGCTCGCCGTCGTCGCGACCGAACGCGGCGCGTCGCCGACCCGGCGCGCGAACTCCGCGGCCAGCACCGGGGCGATCTCGCGCGCGTCGAGCGTGACGGGCACGAGATCGAGGTAGACGTCGTCGAGCAGCGCGAGATCCGCGGCCTCCCGGGCGCGCAGCCATACGCCGCTCGCACCGGACTCGAGAGCGCCGACGACGTCGTCGCCGGGCGTGTCGCCGAACCGCTCGGTGACCCGCCAGCCCATGACGACGTCGCGCGCCGGGTCGGCACCGCGGACGAAGGGCGCATGCCCGGGCAGTCCGGGCTCCGGCCGCTCGTCGCGGCGGGTGTAGAGCGGATGGACGACGGCGCCGTCCGCCAGCGTCGTCGAGAGCAGGGCTTCGGGCGTGTCCGGCAGCGTATCGGCGGTGATGCGGCGGGACTGCCGGTCAGTCGATTCCGCAGGCTTCATCTTCGCGATGACGCCTCCGGCTGCCGCCGACCAGCGCTCATAGGCCTCGTCGAGATTGATCCCCGTCTCCCTTCGCCGTCCCCGCGCAGGTGCTGTGCGGTCACGGTAGCGCAGCCGCGGCGACGTCTCGGCAGGGCCCCGGACGCCCGCGGGATCCCCCGTAAACTCCCCTCGGTGCCCTCCCTCCCGCGGCCGTGGCAGACGGCTCTGCGCGCGGCCGCCACGCTCGCCGTGGTCGCCGTGTTGCTGGTGGCCGCCTACTACATGCCGCTGCCGTCGGCCGTGCGCGTGCGAGAGTGGGCCGACGCCCTCGGACCGGGATTCGTCCTGCTCTTCTTCGTCGCCTACACCGTCATCACCGTCGGACCGATCCCGCGCACGACGTTCACCGTGCTCTCCGGTTTCCTCTTCGGGCCGATCGTCGGCGTCGTCGGCTCGCTCATCGCCACGAACATCGCCGCGGCCGTAGCTTTCTGGCTCGCCCGGCGACTCGGCCGGGATCGCGTCGAGCACCTGCTGCGGAGCGATCTCCTCGCCCCCATCGACCGTCGTCTCGCCCGCCGCGGCTGGCTCGCCGTCGGGTCCCTGCGGCTCATCGCCGTGTGTCCGTTCGCCGTCGCCAACTACGCGTCCGGCCTGTCGTCGGTGCATTTCCGTCACTACTTCCTCGCGACCGCGATCTGCACGATGCCCGGCACGATCGCCGTCGCGGTCCTCGGCGACGCTCTCGCCGGGACGACGTCGCCCACGCAGCTCGCCCTGAGTTTCGGGCTCTCGGCGGTCGGCGTCGTCGGACTTGTCGTCGACCTGCGACTGCAGGCTCGGGAGGAGCGTCGGAACGGGGAGACAGCCGCGTCGGAAGCGTGACGTGAAGGGTGTAACGCCGGTCCCTTCTTCGAGAAGGTGCACGGTTCTACCGTCGAATCATGAGCCTTGATGTGACCTTGAACAACGGCGTCCAGATGCCCGCCTTGGGCTTCGGCGTCTTCCAGACCCCTCCCGACGTGACCGCGAACTCCGTGGCCGAGGCACTTCGCGTCGGCTATCGCCTCATCGACACGGCGGCGTCCTATTTCAATGAGCGCGAGGTCGGCGAGGGCATCCGCCGCTCCGGACTGGACCGCTCCGAGGTCTTCATCGAGACGAAGGCGTGGATCAGCGACTACGGCTATGACGAGACCCTGCACGCCTTCGACAAGAGTGCGCGCAAGCTCGGCGTCGAGCAGATCGATCTGTTCCTGCTCCACCAGCCCGTGCCGACGCGGTTCGAGCAGACCGTCCAGGCGTACCGCGCCCTGGAGACGCTCCTGGCCGACGGCCGCGTCCGCGCGATCGGCGTGAGCAACTTCATGCCGGATCACCTCGAGACGCTCCTCGACCAGGTCGGCGTCGTGCCCGCCGTCAATCAGATCGAGGTGCACCCGTACTTCACCCAGCCGGACGTCCGGCGCGCCGACGACGAGCGGGGCATCCTCACCCAGGCGTGGTCGCCGATGGGCGGGATCACGAGCTACCGCGGCGGCGGGCAGAGCACCTTCGACGATCCGGTGATCGCCGCGATCGCCGCCGCACTCGGCAAGACGCCGGCCCAGGTCATGCTGCGGTGGCACCTGCAGGCGGGCCGTTCGGCGATCCCGAAGTCGGTGAATCCCGCCCGGATCGCCGCGAACTTCGACGTGTTCGGCTTCGAACTCACCGAGGCTCAGATGGCGGCGCTCAACGGCCTCGACACCGGCGTCCGCGGCGGCCCGGAGCCGGCCAGCGTGACGCCCGAGGCGTTCGGCCGGGACATCCCCGAGGCCTGATCCCTTCTCGACGATGACGGCCGTCGGCGACGGATCGCGCGACATCACGGCCCCGCACCGGGCCGGTTCGCGGCGTCGTCGGCAGTCGGACTGCCCGACGGTGACGCGGTCGGCGGACGTCGGTCCGCCCCGCGATCGTGTTCACGGCCCTGCGCGGCGGCGGCCGTGTACTTCGCGAGCTCTTCTTCCGGATGGTGGCGGGTGTTGAGCGGTTCGTAGCTCGCGGCACCTTTGCGTTTCCACAGGACGCGCGGGGTGGTGCAGCGGCGGGGCTCGGCGTCGTTCGGGCAGGCGGTATCGCCGCGGCCGATGGTCACGTCGGTGCCGGCCGAGTTGTCGGGTGAGTCGCCGCGGCTCGCCGTCTCATCACTGATGACCGGCCGGCCGTCGGGTCCGACGAGGTCGGTCTGCCAGGTGCCGTCAGGGTTGAGCATCGGATGGCAGCCGTCGCACACCAACGTGAGGTATTCGATGTTCGTGAAACCGCCGTCGCGCCACTCTTTGACGTGGTGGACCTGCGTGCGGGTGGCGGGCGCATCACAACCCGGCCGGGAGCAGCCGCGTTCAGCGCCGTACAGGGCGATGCGTTGGTCCATCGATGCCAACCGGCTTCCGCGATACAGGTCGAGTGGTCGGCGTTGGTCGCACACGACGAGGTAGGGGTGCATCGGTTCGGCCATCCGCACCAAATCCTTGACGGGCAGGAACCCGCCCGAGGCGGTGCAGGACAGGCCGGTCTCCCGTTCCAAATCGTGGACGTCGACGGTCGCGATCACCGTCACCGGCAGCCCGCGGTGCACACCCATCTGTCCCGACGCCAGAGCACCGCGTAACGCGGTCACGAACGCATCATGCTGGCGTTGAGCATTGTTCCGCCGATCCCGACGGGCCGCATCCAGCATGTCCTCCGCGGACGCTTCCGCACCGAGCGGCTCATCATCCGCGGGGTTGTTCACACCCGGGCGGGCGAACTTCTCCAGGATCGGCTCCAACACCGCCCGCGCTTCCGGATCCAGATGCCCTTGACAGTCTGCTCATGCCGTAGGCGTCTTGTTTCCCCAGCGTGAGGCCGCGTTTCCGGCGGCAGATCTCGTCGGCTTGTTTCCGGTCGGGATCGACCAGGTTCAGAATCCGGGCGCACAGCCCTTTCACATCATCGGGCGTGAGCGGGCCGCGGTCCCCAGGATCTCGTCAGCCATCTCGGCCTTGTCCGCGGGCACGGTGTCGATGGCACCGATCGACCGCGCCGCACCGCGGAGCAGCGGCCGTCGAACACCGCCTGGGCGGTCACCGAATGGATCGGGCCTGGGGTTGGCCGTCCATCCCGGTCCGCGATCCGAGGACCGCGGCGTCTCGCACGCGCTGGTTCGCCTCACAGCCGGCGACCCACCAGACCGCGCAGCCACGCCCCAGCCGCGCACCCCGCTCGCCAGGCAGGCCGCTTGCACGAGTCCTTCGGTGACCGCCCGCAACTGGACGCCATCGTACCGCGACACCTGTTCGGTCGCCGACATCGACGGCCTCTATGTCGGTGTCGGCAGGCGGGATCATCATATCCGGCCATCAACCGGCCCGCCTCGAACTGCACCGCCGCGAGCCCGGCCACCCCAGCCCGTCGAGCCACGCGACGAACAGGTTCTGGGACCGGACCGGTTCCAGAACGTGTGCGAAGCAGGTGATCGTGGCCCGATTCTACCGAGCATGTTCGATTAAGAGAGAGATTTGTCACGGGAACCACAATCGGACACCGGTGCGACAGAGTGTCGTCAGCAGGTCAGAGACGCCTTCACAGAGCACCATGAGGCGCCACTCGCCGCCGACGCCACGACCGGGCTCGGCAAGCATTCGTACGCGTTCCCCGTTGCCGCGTGCGAATTCCGTTCCGACCGCGCCTACAGCCCGCGCAGCAACGGAATACCCGCGCCCGAACGGAGACAGCGGAAGCCGAGCCATGCCGGAACCGAATCCACGCGCGCAGCGCTCCCTCAGCCCGCAGCGCTCCCTCAGCCGGCCGAGCGCCTACTCCGGCGCCAGCGTCACGAAGTCGATCAGCTCCTCGACCGCCCGGATGAGCGTGGTGTCGACGTGCCGGAACGACGAGACCGCGCCGTTGACCCGTCGCCAGCCGTCGGCCGGATCGACCCAACCGAGCCGCCGGCAGACGCCCGTCTTCCAATCCTCGCCGCGCGGCACCTGCGGCCAAGCGGCGATGCCGACGGCCTCCGGTCGGACCGCCTGCCACACGTCGATGAACGGGTGTCCGCAGACCAGCACGTTCTCCCCTACCTCGGCGGTCAGGCGCACCTCTTTGGACCCCGCCACGAGGTGATCGACGAGAACGCCGGCGCGGCGCGTCGGCGCGGGGCCGAAGTCGGCGAGCCACTCCGCGAGGTTGTCGAGGCCGCCGATCGGCTCGACGACGACACCCGCATCCCGCAGATCGTCGCCCCACACCCGCTCCAGCAGCGTCGCGTCGTGCGCACCCTCGACGACGATCCGGCTCGCTCGCGCGACCCGGGCCCGCCGGTTCGGCGCTGCCCGGGAACCCGACGCCGTCCGCCGGGGACCGGCCGCCGCGACCTGCGGCCGCGTCAACGTGACGGGCTTTCCGTCGATGAGGAACGCCGCCGGCCGCAGAACGAACTCTCGGACGAGACCGCGCCGGTCCTCCAGCCGGACGACGTCCCCGCCCTTCGTCTTCCCGGTCGCCACGACGGCGCCGCAGAAACCGGACGCCGCATCCTCGACGACGAGCCCCGCATCCGCGGCCACCTCCGGCGTCGTCCGCTTCCGGCGGGGGGCGGCCAGAATGTCACGTCCGTATCGATCGTCCACGGCCGTCCACGATATCCGGCGCGGTCCGCGCCGCCGGGAGCCGCCGCCGACCGGCCCGTCGACAGCCCGCGAATTAAACTCGTCTTCGATGACGCACGACATGACACACGACGCCTTCGGACCGTCGGCCCGCGGTGGCGACGCGCTCCGAAGCGATGTCCTGCTGCGCAGCTCGCTCGGCCCGGCCGCCGGACTCGCCGCGTGGACGGCCGCCTGGCGCTCCGGACGCTGCTCGGCCGACGACGTCCTCGACTCCCTGCACCGCTGGGCGTCGACCCATCGTGTCGTCGCCGGCGAGGCCACCGGACTGGGCATCGAACTGCTCACGGAGATCGCGCACGTGAACCCCGTCGCCGTGCACGTCGTCCTCCCCGCCCCCGGACATCCACCGCGTCTGCCGTCGCCGCTGCGGGAAGCCGCATTGAACGCCGGCCAGGCGACCCTCGTCCTCGGCGTCGAGCAGGCGGTCGGATTCGTGCCGCGGATCGCCGACGCACCCCTGGGCGTCGTCGAGTGGCGGGTCCATCGGCTTCCCGTGATCCCCGTCGTCGAGCACCTGCCGCTCGGCGAGGCGCGTCTGGAGCTCCGCGACGCCGTCCGCGACGCCGCCGCGACGCTGCAGGGCTTCACCAACGAGGCCGATCCCCGCGCGTTGCGCGCCGAGGTCGCGGGCACCGTCGCCGAGCTGCTGGCCCCCGACTTCCCGCCGGCCGATCCGCGCGTCGACGACATCCTGCAGACGGCGGCGCATGTCGAGGCCTGCCTCGTGGTCGCCCGCCGACACGGCACGCAGTTCGCCGTCGGCGCTCAGGGTGCCCACCGTGCCGACAGCCGGCTCGCCGACCTCGACCGTGTCGTCCGCCGGGCCCGCGTCGCCGCCGTCGACGCCCTCTGCGGGGAGCTGCTGAAACCGCGTCCCAACTAGGAGTGCGCATGCCGCTCTTCGCCATCCGCGACTATCGCCGCCTCTTCGCGGCACAGATCGTGGCCCTGTTCGGCACCGGGCTGACGACCGTCGCCCTCGGGCTGCTCGCCTACGACCTCGCCGGGGCCGACGCCGCCGCGGTGCTCGGCACGGCGCTCGCCGTCAAGATGGTCGCCTACGTCACGGTGGCTCCCATCGCCGCCGCCTACGCCGCCCGCCTGCCGCGGCGCCTGACGCTCGTCGGCCTCGACGTCGTCCGCGCACTCGTCGTCCTCGCGCTGCCGTTCATCGACCGGACCTGGCAGATCTTCGTGCTGATCGCCGTGCTGCAGTCGGCCTCGGCCGCCTTCACACCGACCTTCCAGGCGGTCATCCCCGACATCGTCCCCGACGAGCGCGAGTACACCGCGGCGCTGTCGGCCTCGCAGCTGGCGTCGACGATGGAGAGCCTGCTCAGCCCGGTCCTCGCCGCCGCGGCGCTGACGGTCATGTCCTTCCACTGGCTGTTCGCCGGCACCGTCGTCGGATTCCTCGCCTCGGCCGTGCTCGTGCTCGGCACTCGCGTTCCGGACGCCGCCCTCGGCGCCCGGCACACCGCCTGGAAACGCACCACGGCGGGCATGAGGATCGTCCTCGCCACCCCGCGCCTACGCGGCCTCCTCGGCGTCGACCTCGCCGTGGCCGCGTGCGGGTCCATCGTCATGGTCAACACGGTCAACTACGTGCGCGACGACCTGGCCCGTCCCCAGTCGGACGTCGCCTGGCTGCTGGCCGCATCGGGCGGCGGCACCATGCTCGTCGCGCTCGCCCTGCCACGTCTGCTCGACCGTGTCGCCGAGCGTCCGGTCATGCTCGGCGGGGCCGTTCTCCTGGTCCTCGGCGGATGCACGGCGGTCACACTCAGCACCGCCGACGGCCCGTACCGCTGGGCTGCCGCAGTCCTCACCTGGTCGATCATCGGCGCCGGGATGAGCCTCGTCCTGACCCCGATCGGTCGCGTGTTGCGCCGATCATCACGGCCCGCGGACCGGCCGGCGCTCTTCGCCGCGCAGTTCTCGCTCTCGCATCTCTGCTGGCTCGTCGCCTATCCCGTCGCCGGCTGGGGCGCCACGATCGCCGGGTTCACCGCGACGTGGACGACCCTCACCGTCATGGCCGCGGCCGGCGCCGTCTTCGGCTGGATCGTCTGGCCGCCGCACGAACCAGCCACCATCGAGCACGTGCACCACGGGCGCGACACCGCGGCGGGCCACCTGACGGGAGCGACGGCCGTCGGCCACGGCGTCTTCCGGCACGCCCACGAATACGTGATCGACGCCGACCATGCCCGCTGGCCGCACGCCGCCCGCTGACGGACCTACCCCCCGCACCCCGCCGAACAGCGGGCGCCGTCGTCCGAAACCCCCGGATGCCCCGGCGACAACCGGCCGCAAGCGACGTCGAGGACGTGATCGGCCAGCGCGGCCACGAACGCCGGATGCGTGCCGACGGTCGCCGCCCGCACGAAGGACAGGTGCAGGCCGGCCGCCGCCTCTCGGGCCTCGGTGTCGAGATCCCACACCACTTCGAGATGGTCGGAGATGAAACCGATCGGGCAGACGAGCACACCGGGCGCATCGAGCGTCTCGAGATGGTCGACGATGTCCGGCTCCAGCCACGGCACCTGCGGCGGGCCGGAGCGGGACTGCCAGACGAGGTCGTAGTCGGCGACGCCGGCGAGCTCGGCGACCCGCCGCGACGCCTCGGCGACCTGCGTGCTGTAGACGCGTCCGTCGCGATCATCGGCGGCCACCGGCACCGAATGCGCGGTGAAGACGACGCGCGCCCCTTCCGGCAACTCGGCCCGCGCCGCGACGACGCCGGCGGCGACCGCCGCCGCGAATCCCGGCCGGTCCCAATAGTGCCCGGCCTTGCGCAACGTCACGCCCTCGGCCGCCGAGCCGAGCGAGGCCAGCGCTCGCGCGATGTCCTCGTCGTACTGCCTGCAGCCGGAATAGCCGCCCCAGGCCGACGTCGGCAGCACGACGATCCGCCGGTGCCCGTCGGCGACGGCCACCCGCAGCACGTCCTCGACGTACGGCCGCCAGTTCCGGTTGCCGAAGTAGACCGGCAACGGCGCGCCCCGCGACGCCAGCTCGGTGCCCAGCGCCGCGACCAGCGCCCGCCCCTGCTCGTTGATCGGCGACACGCCGCCGAAGTGGTAATAGTGCTCGGCCACGTCGGCGAGACGCTCCCGCGGCACCCCCCGTCCGCGCGTGACGTTCTCGAGGAAGGGCATCACCTCGTCCGGCGCCTCGGGCCCGCCGAACGACAGCACGAGGATCGCGTCGACATCGAGGCCGTCGTCCGAACGCCCCGGCGACGCGACGTCCACTCCCGTCACGGTTCGGCGACGAAGCTGTCCGGGAACCACGTGTTGTGGCTGGCCCCGCCGTCCACGTAGACGATCGACCCCGTCGTCCCCGGCAGCCAGTCCGAGAGCAGCACGCAGATCGACTTGGCGACGACCGTCGGATCGTCGATGTTCCAGCCGATCGGCGACGCGCCGTCCCAGTACGCCTCCAACTGGCGCAGTTCCTTCGCGCTGTCGGTGGCCGTCCCGGCGATCGCCTTCGCCGCGAGCGTCTTGACCGGACCGGCCGCGACGAGGTTGCTGCGGATGCCCTTGGCCGCGCCGACCTCGCGGGCGACGAACCGGTTGACGGACTCGAGGGCCGCCTTCGCGACGCCCATCCAGCTGTAGAACGGCATCGCCGTCCGCGGATCGAAGTCCATGCCGACGATGGAGCCGCCCCGGTTCATGACGGGCAGCACGGCGCGCGCCAGCGCCGCATAGCTCCAGGCCGACACGGTGAACGCCGACGACGCGTCCGGCGCGGCGGCGTCGAGGAAGTCGACGGCGTCCGGGCCCATGATCGTCTTGGGCGCCTGGGCGATCGAGTGCAGCACGCCGTCGATCCCCTCCGGCGCCACCTCACGGATGCGATCGGCGAGCGTCGCGAGATGCTCCTCGTTCGTCGCGTCCAGCTCGATGGCCGGCGGCACCGGCCGCGGAAGCCGCTGCGCCACGCGGTCGATGAGCCGCAGCCGGTCGAAACCGGTGATGACGACCTTCGCGCCCTGCTCCTGCGCCACCCGCGCGGCGTGGAACGCGATCGACGAATCGGTGATGATCCCCGTGACGAGGATGGTCTTGCCTTCGAGCAGTCCGCTCACGTGCTGTACTCCTGGGCTGTTGATGGGCTGAGAAGAGACGGACTAGTGCCCCATGCCGAGGCCGCCGTCGACGTTGATGACGTTCCCGGTGATGTACGACGACTCGTCGGACGCGAGGAACGAGACGAGCGCCGCGACGTCCTCCGGCTGCCCGATCCGCTTGGCCGGGATCGCCTGCTTGACGGCGTTCTCCGTGTACTCGGCCGGCAGGGCGCGGGTCATGTCGGTGTCGATGAGGCCCGGCGCGACGACGTTCGAGGTGACGTTGCGCGAACCGAGCTCGCGCGCCAGCGACCGGGCGAGGCCGACGAGCCCCGCCTTGGACGCGGCGTAGTTGGCCTGGCCGTTCATCCCCGACAGGCCGACGACCGAGCCGATGAAGATCAGCCGGCCCCAGCGGGCGCGCAGCATGCTGCGCGTCGCCGCCTTCGACACTCGGAACGCGCCGGTGAGATTCGCGTCGACGACGCCGGTGAACTGCTCCTCGGTCATCCGCATGATGAGCATGTCCTGGGTGAGGCCGGCGTTGGCGACCACCACTTCGGCGGGGCCCTGGTGCTCGGCGACCTCGGCGAAGGCCCGCGTCACCGACTCGCCGTCGGTGACATCGCACTGCACGCCGAAGAGGCCGTCGGGGGCGCCCGAACCGCGATGGGTGACGGCGACCCGGTGGCCGTCGGCCTGCAGCCGCCGCGCGATCGCCAGACCGATCCCCCGGTTGCCACCCGTGACGAGGACCGAACGCGCCGTCTGCCCGTGCGCCGTCAGGGCCTGATCTGCGTTCTCTGCGCTTGACATGGGGACTAACCTAACCCGCCGAGTCGGAGCGAGCGGCATCGACCGGGCGCGGTCACGGCAGCCGCTGGTTGACGACGATGGCCGTCCCGAACGCGGCGACGATGAGCAGCACGCCGCCGACGATCCACCACAGCGGTTCCTCGCCGCGGAGCACCTCCATGCCGATCTTCTCCTGCAACCGGTCGTAGACGCGGTTGAGCTGATCGAGGCTGCTGGCCGTGAACGCCTCGCCGCCGGAGAGCCGGGCGATCTCGGCGAGCGACGGCTCGTCCACCGGCACCGGGATCGCCTGGCCGTCGTCGGTGGTGAGGACGCCCGAGCGCGTTCCGAACGCGATCGTCGAGACCGGGATGCCCTTCTGCTTGGCGAGCCGGGCCGCCCAATAGCCGCCGCGCGGGTTGTCCGGGTTGGTCGGCTCGGTCTCCTTGCCGTCCGATTCCAGGACGATGTGCGCGGGCGGCGCCCCGTCGCCGCCGAGCAGCGCGCTCACCGCCTCGAGGATGTTGAGGGCCACGATGATCCCCTCGCCCGTCGCCGTCTTCTCGTCGACGGTGAGCCCCTCGAGCGCACGTTTGAACTGGTCGCGGTCCGGCGTCGGATTGACCAGCGGCGTCGCCTTGCCGGCGTAGGTGACGAGCCCGAGGTTGATGCCCGGCGTCAGCTGGTCGGCGAATCGGGACGCCGCCTGCTTGGCGGCGTCGAGCCTGCTCGGCGAGACGTCGGTGGCCCGCATGGACAGCGAGACGTCGAGCACGAGGATGACCGTCGCCCGGTTGCGCGGCACGGTGTGCTCGCCCTGCGGGCCGGCCGCGGCGATCGTCAGCAGCGTCAGCGCGACGAGCCCGAGCGCCATCGGCAGGTGGGTCAGCCGGCGCCGGCGCGGCGCGATCCGGTCGAGCGCGGCGGTGTTCGCGAACGTGATGGCCCGCTGGTGGCGCCGGCGCTGCGCCCAGACGTACCCGGCCGCCAACCCGACGACGCCGAGCAGCAACGCCAGCAGCAGCGGACGCGAAAGATCGAACGGTGAACCCATCAGCCGATCGCCGCCCCGGCCGCGGCACCGCGACGACGTGCCGCGGTGAACCGGATGATGTCGGCGATCCAGTCCCGGTCCGTCCGCAGCGACAGCAACGGCGCACCCACGTGCCGCAGCGCGCGCGAGACCTCGAGACGATGCTCGGCCGCCGCCTCGCGGTACTCCGCCCGCACCCGTTCGGTGATCGTCACCTCACGCACACGGCCGGATTCGGCGTCCCGGAGCACGACGTCGCCGAGCGCGGGCAGCTCCTCGTCGGCGCGGTCGAGCACCTCGACACCGAGCACGTCGTGCCGGCCGGCGATCGCCCGCAGCGGGCGCTCCCAGTCGATCGGGCCGAGGAAGTCCGAGATCACCACGACGAGCCCGCGCCGCCGCTCCGGGCGGCGCAGCGCGTCGATGGCGCCGTGCAGGTCGCCGCGCACGGAGCGGTCGGTGCGTTGCGTCGTCGCGATCGCCGCGAGGACGGCGCGCGCATGCGCCCGTCCGGGACGCGCCGGCAGCCGCCGGACCGTGTCCCCGGTGGTGATGACGGCGCCGAGCCGGTTGCCGCCGCCGGCGGTGAGGTGCGCGATCGCCGCGGCGGCGTTGACGGCGAGATCCCGCTTGGTGACGTCCGTCGTCCCGAAGTCGAGGCTGCCCGACATGTCGACGGCCAGCCACGTCTCCAGCTCGCGGTCGGCCACCGGCTGCCGGATGTGCGGTGCCGTCGTGCGTGCCGTGACGGCCCAGTCCATGAGCCGGACGTCGTCGCCCGGCTGATAGGGACGCGCCTCCCCGGGCTCGGAGCCCGGGCCGGGGATGATGCCGAGGTGCTCGCCGTGCAGGATCCCGTCGAGTTTGCGGCGGACCGTCAGCTCGACATTGCGCAGCGCGGCGTCCAGGGCCCGCTCATCGGTGGCCCGGCGCTCGCGCTCGTCAGCGGCCATGCCTGCCCAGCGGCCCCGGCCCGCCCGGCCCGCCGAACTGCGGCGGCGGACCCTGCGGATAGCCGGGCGGCGGTCCCTGCTGCGGGGCCGGTCCCGGCCCGACCGGATGCTGCTGCGGGTGGTGCTGCTGCGGCGAGCTCGCCGCGACGACCTGCGGCAACCCGACGGCGCCGAGCACCCGCTCGATGACCGCGTCCGCCGAGACGTCGTCCGCGAGCGCGTCATAGCTGAGCACGAGTCGATGCCGCAGCACGTCGGGCACCAGCTCGACGACGTCCTGCGGGATGACGTAGTCACGTCCCCGGATGAGGGCCAGCGCCCGCGCGCCGGCGATGAGGCCGAGCGTCGCGCGCGGCGACGCGCCGTACGAGAGCCAGGACGCGACGTCCGTCAGCCCCAGCTCGGCCGGCCGGCGCGTCGCGTTGACCACCCGCACGACGTAGTCGACGAGCGAATGGTGCACGAAGACCTGCGACGCGGCCCGCTGCAACCGCACGACCGCGGCGGGATCCAGCTGCGGCGTCACCGTCGGCGGCTGCACGCCCATCCGGTAGACGATCTCGCGCTCCTCCTCCACGGATGGGTAGCCGACGACGATCTTGAACAGGAAGCGGTCGCGTTGCGCCTCCGGCAGCGGGTAGACGCCCTCGTTCTCGATGGGGTTCTGCGTCGCCATGACGAGGAAGGGATCGGGCACCGAGTAGGTCTGGCCGCCGATCGAGACGTGCCGCTCGGCCATCACCTCCAGCAGGGCCGACTGCACCTTCGCCGGCGCGCGGTTGATCTCGTCGGCGAGCAGGAAGTTCGTCATCACCGGCCCGAGCTCGACGTCGAAGCGCTCGGCGCCCTGCCGGTAGATCCGCGTGCCGGTCAGGTCCGTCGGCACGAGGTCCGGCGTGAACTGGACGCGCGAATAGTCGCCGCCGATCACCCGGGCATAGGTCTCGACGGCCAGTGTCTTCGCGACGCCCGGGACGCCCTCGAGCAGGATGTGTCCGCGGGCGAGCAGCCCGGCCAGGATGCGTTCGATGAGCACCTCCTGCCCGACGATGATCCGAGAGACCTCGACCATCACCCGTCGCAGCAGCGCCGAATCGCCTCTGATCGATTCCGCGAGTTCCGTCTTCGCAGGATCCGGGCCGGTCACGGCGCTCTCCGACGCTTCCTGACTCAAGAGTTCCTCTTTCCACTCGCACGTGGCCGCCGCCGGGCGTCCGGGACAGGTGTTTCCGAGCCTAGAGGACGGTCGCCGATCGGTCGGGCGCTGATCACTCGATGAGGCGGACGATGTTCGGCATGGCGCCGTCGGTGCGCACCGGCGAGACCTTGACCACGTCGCCCGACTGCGGCGCCTCCAGCATCCGGCCGTCGCCGAGATACAGCGAGACGTGCTCGCTGGCGTTGGGACCGTAGAAGATCATGTCGCCGCGCTTCATCTCGGCGAGCGGGAACTGCGGGCCCGACGTGTACTGGTAGCCCGTGTAGTGCGGCAGCGAGATGCCGACGCCCGCGAAGGCGTAGATCATGAGGCCCGAGCAGTCGAACCCGATCTTGTCGTAATCGCCGAAGCTGTCGGCGACACCGCCGTCACGGATGCCCTTGGTGGGGCCGTTCGCGTCGCCGCCGCCCCAGGCGTAGACGACGCCGAGCTGCGACATGCCGCGGTTGACGGCCGTCTCGATCGCCGCGGGACCGGTCTGCGCGCCACCGGGCGGCGCCGGTGCCTGGCCGCCCGGTGCGTTGCCGTCGAGATCTGTGTGCGGACGCTGATTCTGCGCGATGAACGCGGCGATGATCTGCTGCGCGACGTCGCCGGCGACCTGCCGCAGCGCGTCGAGCTGGAGGCCGCTGTCCGGCGACGACGAGCCACCGGCACCCGGATCGGTGCCGGGCGTGGCACCCGGCTCCGCACCGGGTGCCACGGGATCGGCCGCGGGCGTCCGGCCGGGCAGAGCGGGACGCGCCGGCGTCGTCGGCTGCCCCTTGGCGCGGGCCAGCTCGGCGGCCGCGTTCTGCCGCTGCACCAGCAGGCCCGCACGCACGGTGCGCTGCTCGCGGGCCGCGCCGACGGCCGCCGTGATGGCGGTGGTCGCGGCGTCGTGCCGCGTCCTGGCGGTGGTCTCGGAGAGCTTGGCCTGACGCTCGGCGGCCCGCGCCGAGGACGCCCGGTTGGCCGCGTCGTTGCGGGCGCGCTGCAGCCGCTCGACGTCGGCGCGCTGATCGGCGGTGATGCGGTCGACGATGCCGGCGCGGGTGAGCACGTCCTGCGGGTCGTCCGTGCCGAGGTAGTCGAGCGCGCCGACGTTGTTGCCCTGCATGTAGAGCGCCCGGACGAAGGCGTCGAACCGCCGCTGCGCGGCCGCCACGTCGTCACTCGCCTTCGTCAGCGCCGTGGACGAGGTCTTGACGGCGGAGGACGCCGCCTGCGACGCGTCCCGCGCGCTCTGCAGGTCGACGAGCGCTCGGTTGGCGGTCTCCCGCTTCGCGGCGACGGCCGCATCGAGCGACCGGATCCGCGCGTCGACGTCTGCGACCCGGTTGATGAGCGCTGCAAGAGCGCTCGCGGGCGGCGGCGCCGGCGACGGATCCGCAGCGGCCGGAACGGCGAGTACGGCGAGCGACGCCGTCGTCAGCGACGCGACGAGCATCCGCACGCTGCGGCGACTCCCCGCGCGGTCGGTCCGGACACTGGAGTTCGGGCGGCCTCGCGACAGTCGCCTCACAAGCAATCTCCCTCGGTCGTGACGACGCCCCCGGCGCACGCGGTATCCCTGCGTGTCGGCAACTCGGTGGGCGGTCACAGCGGTACTCAACTTCCCCATTGACACCACTGATGACTAGAGAACCGTACGTCACAGATGTCACATTGAAAACCCGGAGAAGCGAATTACAACGGTGTGATTACCTGCGGAAACGCGCCTATCAGGGGAAACCGCAACCGAGGGCGCAGAGCCGATTCCGCGACATCACAGAGGTCGGGCGGCGTCAGCGAGCGACGGCCGCCCCCGGCATCCGCCGGACGGCGACGACCCCGCCGGCCACGATCACGAGCAGGAACAAGACGGTCATGATCGTCCAATCCGGCTGCGTGTGGTCGAGGTTCTCGAGCAGCTGCCGCGAGCCGACCTCGGGATGCAGAATCGACGCGTTGTCCTCGGCGTTCTCCAACTGCACCCGCGAGAGCTCGTCGCTCGACGAGCCGAACCCGCCGGGGCCGTAGACGAGGACGGTCCCCCCGGTGTGCTCCTGCACGCGGGTGGCGATGTCGCGATACGACGTCGCGGGCGCGAAACCCCGGTCGAGGACGACGATCTTGAGGTCGACACCCTTCCCCTTGGCCAGCTCGACGGTGTCCCGATACGGGGTGAGGTCGGCGGCCGTGGGCCCGGCGATCGAGAGCGCACCGGCGTCGAGGTCGGCGTAGACGGCCGTGAAGTCGAGGCAGGGCACCTCCGGGCCCGGGACGCACTGCGGCGGCACCACGGCCTTGTGCGGACCAGACATCGTCGAACCCCTCTCGAATACCTTCGAACCGGTCTCAAGTTACGACACAATGGGGACGGAGTCGGACCCGGACACGCGTCCGCGCCGGAAACCACGTCCATCCAGACGCCCGCCACGATCACAGTACGCGCGTACTGTTAAGATGCACGGTATCGGCCGAACGACCGCTCGCGGCCCGGCCGAACGCCACCGCACCGTCGCCAGCCCTGCGGCGGTGACGCCGAAGATCCGGTGCAGCCCGCCGGATTCCGCCGATATGACGATGGAGCTGACAAGTGAGTATCGATTCGTTCGGAGCCCGCGGCACGCTGGAGGTCGGTGAGAACTCGTACGAGATCTTCCGGCTGAGCGCCGTCGAAGGCACGGAGAAGCTTCCCTACGCCCTCAAGGTCCTGGCCGAGAACCTGCTTCGCACCGAGGACGGCGCGAACATCACCGGTGACCACATCCGCGCGATCGCGAACTGGGACCCGAGCGCCGAGCCGAGCGTCGAGATCCAGTTCACGCCTGCGCGCGTCATCATGCAGGACTTCACCGGCGTCCCCTGCATCGTCGACCTCGCGACGATGCGCGACGCCGTCAAGGAGCTCGGCGGCGATCCGAACAAGGTCAACCCGCTCGCGCCGGCCGAGATGGTCATCGACCACTCCGTCATCATCGAGGCCTTCGGCAACGCACAGGCCTTCGAACGCAACGTCGAGATCGAATACCAGCGCAACGGCGAGCGCTACCAGTTCCTCCGCTGGGGCCAGGGCGCGTTCGACGACTTCAAGGTCGTCCCGCCGGGCACCGGCATCGTCCACCAGGTCAACATCGAGCATCTCGCGCGCTCGATCATGGTGCGGAACGGCCAGGCCTACCCGGACACCTGCATCGGCACCGACTCCCACACGACCATGGAGAACGGGCTCGGCGTGCTCGGTTGGGGCGTCGGCGGCATCGAGGCCGAGGCCGCGATGCTCGGCCAGCCGGTCTCGATGCTCATCCCGCGCGTCGTCGGCTTCAAGCTGACCGGCGCCGCGAAGGCCGGCGTCACCGCGACCGACGTCGTGCTGACGATCACCGACATGCTGCGCAAGCACGGCGTCGTCGGCAAGTTCGTCGAGTTCTACGGCAACGGCGTCGGCGAGGTACCGCTCGCCAACCGCGCGACCATCGGCAACATGAGCCCCGAGTTCGGCTCGACGTGCGCCATGTTCCCGATCGACGGCGAGACCATCAAGTACCTCAAGCTCACCGGCCGCTCCCAGGAGACCCTCGACCTCGTCGAGGCGTACGCCAAGGAGCAGGGCATGTGGCTGGAGAAGGACGCCGTCGAGACCGTCTACTCGGAGTACCTCGAGCTCGATCTCGCCGACGTCGTGCCGTCGATCGCCGGCCCGAAGCGCCCGCAGGACCGGATCGAGCTGTGGGACGCCAAGAACGCGTTCCGCAAGGACATCCACAACTACGTGGAGAGCGGCGACGCGACGCCTCACTCGCAGCTCGACGAAGCCGTCGAGGAGAGCTTCCCGGCGTCGGATCCGGCCGTCCTCTCGTTCGCCGACGACGGCGTCGTCAGCATCGTCCACAACGCGGCGAACGGCGCCCAGGGCCGTCCGTCCAAGCCGGTTCTCGTCGAGTCCGCCGAGCGCGGCACGATGGTGCTCGACCACGGCATCGTGACGATCGCCTCGATCACCTCCTGCACCAACACGTCCAACCCGTCGGTCATGCTCGGCGCCGCGCTGCTCGCACGCAACGCCGTCGAGAAGGGCCTCACGTCCAAGCCGTGGGTGAAGACGTCGATGGCCCCCGGCTCGCAGGTCGTCACCGGCTATTACGATAAGTCCGGCATGTGGCCGTACCTCGAGAAGCTCGGCTTCTACCTCGTCGGCTACGGCTGCACGACGTGCATCGGCAACTCGGGCCCGCTGCCGGAGGAGATCTCCAAGGCGATCCAGGACAACGACCTGACGGCCACCGCCGTGCTCTCGGGCAACCGCAACTTCGAGGGTCGCATCAACCCCGACGTCAAGATGAACTACCTGGCGTCGCCGCCGCTCGTGATCGCCTACGCGATCGCCGGCACGATGGACTTCGACTTCGAGCACGACTCGCTCGGCACGGACACCGAGGGCAACGAGGTCCACCTCCGCGACATCTGGCCGACCAACGAGGAGATCGAAGCGGTCATCGCCTCGTCCATCTCGCCGGAGCAGTACGCCGCCGACTACGCCGACGTCTTCAAGGGCGACGAGCGCTGGCGCAACCTCCCGACGCCGGACGGCAAGACCTTCGACTGGGACGACTCGTCGACCTACGTGCGTAAGCCGCCGTACTTCGAGGGCATGACGCTCGAGCCGGCGCCGGTCACCGACATCGCGGGGGCGCGCGTCCTCGCCAAGCTCGGCGACTCCGTGACCACCGACCACATCTCCCCCGCGTCGACGATCAAGCCCGGCACCCCCGCCGCGCAGTACCTCGATGCGAACGGCGTCGCGCGCAAGGACTACAACTCGCTCGGTGCGCGCCGCGGCAACCACGAGGTGATGATCCGGTCGACCTTCGGCAACATCCGGCTGCAGAACCAGCTGCTGGACGGCGTCTCGGGCGGCTACACGCGGGACTTCACGCAGGCCGACGCCCCGCAGTCGTTCATCTATGACGCGGCGCAGAACTACGCGGCGGCCGGCGTCCCGCTCGTCGTGCTCGGCGGCAAGGAGTACGGCACGGGCTCCTCGCGTGACTGGGCGGCCAAGGGCACCAGCCTGCTGGGCGTGCGCGCGGTGATCACCGAGAGCTTCGAGCGGATCCACCGCAGCAACCTCATCGGCATGGGCGTCATCCCGCTGCAGTTCCCGGCGGGCGAGTCGCACGGCTCGCTGGGCCTCGACGGCACCGAGACCTACGACATCTCGGGCATCGAGAAGCTCAACGAGGGCGTCACGCCGGAGACGGTGCACGTCACCGCCACGAAGACCGACGGCGCAGTCGTCGAGTTCGACGCCAAGGTGCGCATCGACACCCCGGGTGAGGCGGACTACTACCGCAACGGCGGCATCCTGCAGTACGTGCTCCGGAACATGATCCGGGGCTGACGCTCCACCAGACCGGACGGCTGAGAAGCGGATTCCGGCGACGATGCGCGGCGGGCCCAAGCGGCCCGCCGCGCGTCGTTTCGCTCACCCGCACAGGCCGTCCGCCCGACGAAGAGGAGCGCGTACCGATGCCGAAGGTGAGCCAGGACCACCTCGACGCCCGCCGCAGCGAGATCCTCGACGGCGCCCGCCGCTGTTTCGCCGAGTACGGCTACGACGGCGCCACGGTGCGCCGGCTGGAGGACACGACCGGCCTCTCGCGCGGCGCCATCTTCCATCATTTCCGCGACAAGGACGCGCTCTTCCTCGCTCTCGCGCATGAGGACGCCGGCCGGATGGCCGAGGTGGCGGCGACACAGGGCCTCGTCCAGGTGATGCGCGACATGCTCGCCCGTCCGGAGGAGTTCGACTGGCTGGGCACCCGATTGGAGATCGCCCGCAGGCTGCGCACCGACCCTGCCTTCCGCGAGAGCTGGTCGGCGCGGTCCGCCGAGATCAGCGAGGCGACGGCGGCCCGGCTCGAGCGGCAACGCTCGGCCGGCCGGCTGCGTGACGACGTGCCGACGCGCGTCCTCGTCGGCTATCTCGACCTCGTGCTCGACGGCCTCATCGCCCGCCTCGCCAGCGGCGCGCCGACGACCGATCTCGCCGCCGTCCTCGACCTCGTCGAGGAGAGCGTGCGGCGAAGCGACGTCTGACACCGCACCGCGACCTTCATCGTCCGGGCCCCGAGCATGCCGGGCCGGCTGTCTGCGATGCTCCTGCTCGTTACGCTAGCCGCGTGCCCCTGAACGATCCGCACGATCCCTATGCGGATCTACCCCGGTCCGATACGCCGCCCGACGACCCGTACGCCGACCTGCCGTTCCCCGACGAGCCCGCCTTCGATCAGTACCGGGATGCCCCACGCCCGCCCGAGGACGACGGATGGCCGGGATCGCCCGGGTCGGCACCTGTCCCATCACCCGCCCCGAGCCGGTTCTCGACCCCGCGGGACGCCCTGCGCACCGTCTACGGCTACGAGGCGTTCCGCGGCGACCAGGCCGCCGTCATCGACCGGATCGTCGGTGGCGAAGACGCCGTCGTGCTCATGCCCACCGGCGGCGGCAAGAGTCTCTGCTATCAGATCCCGGCTCTCGTACGTGAGGGCACGGGGCTCGTGGTCAGCCCGCTCATCGCACTCATGCACGACCAGGTCGACGCCCTGCGCGCCAACGGCGTGCGGGCGGCCTATCTGAACTCCACGCAGACCTCCGTCGAACGCGCAGGGGTGGAACGTGACTATCTCGCCGGTGAACTCGATCTGCTCTACATCGCCCCCGAGCGCCTGTCGAACGAGTCGACGCTGCGGCTGCTGCGCCGCGGATCGATCGGCGTCATCGCGATCGACGAGGCGCACTGCGTATCGCAGTGGGGGCATGACTTCCGCCCCGACTACCTCGCCCTCGGTGATCTGGCCGAACGCTTTCCCGGTGTCCCCCGAATCGCACTCACCGCGACAGCCACCCGCGAGACGCACCGCGAGATCACCGAACGGCTGCGTTTGTCCGACGCGGAGCATTTCGTCGCGAGCTTCGACCGACCCAACATCCAGTACCGGATCGACCCCAAGATCGACGTCCGTAAGCAACTCGTCACATTCATCCGCACCCAGCCCGCGGGATCGGCCGGCATCGTCTACGCGCTCAGTCGCGCATCGGTCGAGCAGACCGCCGAATATCTGGTCGCGCAGGGTTTCGCCGCGATCCCCTATCACGCGGGCCTCGACGCGGCGACGCGCACGGCGCATCAGGCCCGGTTCCTGCGCGAGGACGGCGTGATCGTGGTCGCCACGATCGCCTTCGGGATGGGCATCGACAAGCCCGACGTCCGCTTCGTCGCGCACGTCGACCTGCCGAAATCGGTGGAGGGTTACTACCAGGAGACCGGCCGGGCCGGCCGGGACGGCGAACCGTCGGTCGCCTGGATGGCCTACGGCCTCGGCGACGTCGTACAGCAGCGCAGGTTCATTCAGCAGAGCGCCGGCGACCGCGCGATCAAGCAGCGGCAGGGCCAGCACCTCGACGCGATGCTCGCGCTGTGCGAGACCGTCGAGTGCCGACGTCGGAACCTGCTCGGCTACTTCGGGCAGAACGCCGATCCCTGTGGAAACTGTGATACCTGCCTCACGCCGCCGGACAGCTGGGACGGACTGATTCCCGCGCAGAAGCTTCTGTCCACGATCGTGCGTCTGCAGCGTGAGCGGCGGCAGTCGTTCGGCGCCGGGCACCTCATCGACATCCTGCGCGGAGCGTCGACGGAGAAGATTCGCAAGTTCCGGCACGACGAGCTCAGCACCTACGGGATCGGGTCCGATCTCACCGAGGCGCAGTGGCGCTCGGTGGTCCGCCAGCTGCTCGCCCAAGGGCTCGTCCGAACGCAGGGCGAATACGGCACGTTCGCGATCAACGAGGCGAGCGGCGGCGTGCTGGCCGGCACGACTCCGGTGAAGCTGCGCCGCGACGTGGTCGCGCGGGCCGCCACGGCCGAGAGTGGACGAGCGGCGAAACGGAAAGCCGCCGACTCCCTCACCGAGGGCGACCGCGGTCTGTTCGAGGCGCTGCGCGCCTGGCGGGCGCGGACCGCAAAGGAGCAGGGCGTCCCGGCATACGTCGTCTTCGGCGACGCGACGCTGCGTGCGCTCGCCGAGCATCGTCCGGCCGGCGCCGAAGACCTGATCGGCATCAGTGGCATCGGCGAACGCAAGCGCGAAGCGTACGGTCGGGCCGTACTGGACATCATCGCGGCCCAGGGCTAGGAGCGTCGGGTGAGCACGGCCGCGAGCAGCGGCGCGAACACGAGCATGAGCACCACACGCAGCACCTGCGCCGCCGCGATGAGCGTGACGTCCGACGGCGTCGACGCCGAGACGGCCAGCACCGCCGAGAGCCCACCGGGCGTCGTCGCGAGGTAACCCTCCAGCAGGCCGACGCCGGTCAGCCGCGCCAACAGCACGCCCGAACCGGCGCAGAGCACACCGATCGCGACGGTCAGCAGGAGCGCCAGCGGCAGGATCCGGGCGATCGTGCGCAGGCTGTCCATCGTGAACGCCAGCCCGACCTGCCAGCCGATCAACACGAGGGCCACCGCGAGGACGACGGCCGGCATCCGGACGCCGCCCGCCAGGCCTGTGAACTCGCAGACGGCGCCGACGATCAACGGGCCGAGCGTCGCCGGCGCCGGCAGCCTGGCCAGCCTTCCGAACAGCGTGCCGACGACGAGCACGCCCGCGATGACCGCGACGGTCCGCAGCAGGCTCGCGTCGGACCCCAGGCCGCCGCCCAACCCGCCCGACATCGGCGGCGCGAACACGAACGTGACGATCATCGGCATCGTCAGGACGACGGCCGCCACCCGCAGGTACTGCACCACGGCGACGATCCGGTCGTCGGCGCCGAGCTCGCGGGCCATCGCGACGAGACCGGCCGCCCCACCGGCGGTCATGGCGAGCGCACCGGTCACGCGGTCGACGTCCCGGTGCAGCGCCAGGAGGAAACCGGAGAGGACGCTGAGCACGAGCGTCCCGACCACGACGCCGACGACGATCGGCCAGCGGTCCCCGAGCCCGGTCAGGGTGTCGCGCTGCACGAGCAGACCGACGCTCGCGGCCATCACGCCCTGCGCGGCCGCGCCGAGCGGCGCCGGCACCGCGGCCGGACCCCGTCCGGTGAGGGCGAGCGCGCCGGCCGCGATGACGGCGGCGAACATCTGCGCCGCGGCGAGTCCCGCGCGGTCGCCGACGAACCACCCGAGGGCGGTGAGCAGCACGAGCGGTATCCAGCGAGTCATCAAGGTATACCTTAGCGAATCCACTACGGAGCACCGACGAGTGGCTAGGATCCCTCCATGGCCGACAACAAGAGCGACCACGTCTTCGCCCAGCTCAAGCAGGACATCCTCGACGGCACGCTCCGGCCCGGCCAGTCGCTGCGCGCCGCGGAGGTGGGCGAACGGTTCGTCGCGTCCCGGACCCCGGTGCGGCAGGCGTTCCTGCGACTGGCGGCCGAGGGCCTCGTGTCATTGCACGAGCGGCAGGGCGCTCGGGTCGTCCCCATCACGGTGCAGGGCGTGCGCGACCTCTTCGAGCTCCGCCTCCTCCTCGAGGCGGCCGCCGCCCGCTCGGTCGCCGAAGCGTGCGTCCGCGACGACCTCGCACGCGATCGCTTCGGCGAACTCGTCGCGGCGTTCGAGACCATCGACGGCGAGGAGACGGCCGCGGGTGACGGCCGCGACGGGCTCGGTGGCACCGGCACCGAATCGTCGACGGACCGGCGCCGGCGGTTCTACGCGCTCGCCGAGGACTTCGACCAAGCCGTCATCACGCACACCCGCAACCGGCACCTCGCCCGTTCGGTCGCCGATCTGCGACCGCACAGCGACCGGTTGCGCAACATCTCCCATTCCCGTCCCGAGGGCTTGCGGGCGTCCCTCGCCGACCACATCGCCATGGCCCGGGCGATCCTCTCCGGCGACACCGACGCCGCGGCGCAGACCTGCGTGGCCCACCTGACACGCGTTCGGGACTCGATCCTGCACGCAGTGCTCGACCCGGACTCGACGGCGCCGCCGGTCACGTTCTCCTGACGGACTACCTCTCACGTGTCCCGCTCGGTCGGCCTGTCGGCCGCCGTAATGACACCGGTGGCACTCCTACCCTCGGAAGGAGCCGACACGAAAGGTGCCGCCCATGGACACCGCGAGCCGTATCCCGCCTGCGAACGCCCACCGCCTCCGCCGACGCGTCGCCGCCGCTCTCGCGGTGGTCCTGCTCGCCGCCGTTCCGGCCGCATGCGGCTCATCGCCGGAACCGGCGCCGTCGTCGGCGTCCTCGTCGGCGCAGCACACGCTGCCCAAACCGGTGACGGCCACGGCCACCGAGTCGACGGCCCCGGTGTCGCTGACGATCGACGGTGCGACCGCGCCGATCGACGCCGTCGCCACGACACCCGAGGGCGCCCTGCCGCCGCCGGAGGACGTCGCACGGCTCGGCTGGTGGGTCGACTCATCGCTGGTGGGGTCCGGTGCCGGGGTCATCGTCGTCACCGGGCACGTCAACGACCTCAAGCAGGGTGACGGCTACGCGGCACGGTTCCCGAAGCTGACGCCCGGTTCGACCGTCACGCTCACGACGAAGGCGGGCGTCCAGAAGAAGTACGCCGTGACGAAGGTCAAGAGCTTCCGCAAGGCGGACGAATTCCCCGCCGACGAGCTCAACCGCACCACCGGCCCCGAGGAGCTCATTCTCGTGACCTGCGGTGGCCGGTTCGTCGGCCCGCCACTGGGCTACGAGAGCAACGACATCGCCTACGCGTCGCCGGCCTGAGCGGAGCACGGCGTCGGCCTGAGCGGAGCACGGCGTCGGCCTGAGCGGAGCACGGCGTCGGCCTGAGCGGAGCACGGCGTCGGCCTGAGCGGAGCGCGACGTGGCCTGAGCGGAGCGCGGCGTCGGACGAGACCTGGACGTTACGTCCAGGTTGAGCGTTGCGGGGTGTGTCGATCGGGCGTATTATCGACGTTGCGTTCGATGCACTCCGGGGGGAGCTCACAATGTCTGTCGCTGTACGCACTCGCGGTCGTTCTGGTTCTCGCGGTCCTGATGGTGGGTCGTGTTCTGCGTCGGTTCTTACTCGGCTTGAGACCGCGACTCGGGCGCATGGGCGGGGTTATGTGGATCAGATGGCTGCGGTCGCTGACGTGTACGCGGCGTATGACGGTCGGCACAGGAACAGGGTGTATCGGGATCCGGTGCAGGCCGCTGGGGATGAGATCGCCGCATTGTTGGGTCGGGGTTCGGCTCAGGCTGATCGGTTGATCCGGTACGCACTACTTTTTCGTGATCTGTTGCCGTCGGTTCTGGCCCATGTGGCGTCTGGTCGTTTGACGCCGTTGCAGGCCGAGCAGCTCGCGCAGCGGGCGCTGAACGTCAGCCCCGAGTTGGCGGGTGAGGTCGACCGCCGTGTCGATGTCGCGTTGTCGGCGGGGAAGGGCTGGTCGAGGGCGCGGTTGGAGGCGATGATCGACGCGATCATCGCCCAGGTCGACGCTGACGCCCTCCGAATCAGACGTCGGGTGGCGTTGGCTGATCGTGCGGTGTGGTGTCGCAATATCGGTGATGGGATGGCGCAGTTGTCGATCACCTGCGACGCGACGGTCGGCCGCACGGCGGAAGGGGTCATACGCGCTGCTGCTCGTGGGTTGATCGCCGATGGTGATGCGCGGACGCAGGCTCAAGCGATGTCGGATGTCGCGACAGCGGCGTTGTTGCTGCGCCGGGCTCCGACCCCGGTGACGGTGTCGCCGGTGGTGTCGTCGGCTGCGGGTTCGGTGGATGCGGAGGCGTCGTCATCGGCTGCGGGTCCGGTGACGGCGGATGTGTCGCCGTCGGCCGCCGGTTCGGTGGCGGCTGGGTCGGCCGGGACGGTTGCGTCGTCCGATGTCGTTGATGCCGAGCAGCGCGCCGCCGCGGGGGATGCGGCCCGGCAGGCCGCTATGGATGCTGAGCGGCGGGTTGTTGTGGATGCGGTGCGGCGTGCCGCTGATGTGGCAGCGTTGGAGGCCGTCACCGGGCGGGTCGTGGTGCATGTGGTCGCGAACCGCTCCACCATCGACGATCCGACCGACCTGCAGCCCGGGTTCCTCCCCGGCTACGGCGTCATCACCGCTGATCATGTTCGTGATCTCGCCGGCCGGGGCCGGATAGCGCCGCTGCTCCCGGACAGCGCCTACCCGACTGACAGCCTTGGACCATCCGATATTGACGGACCGCCTGATGGTGGCCGGCGCGATGGTGGTGGCCGGGCAGGTGGTGCTCGGTCGGCTGGTGACCGTCGACGGTGTTCGCCGCGGTCACGGCCACGCCAGCACAGCGCCGGGATGGCCCGGTCGAGGTCGGCGACCGATCGCGCCGCGACGTGCCCGGCTCTCGAAGGTGCATCCGACACGGCGCGGCCGCGTGCGTCTCAAGCAGCCGATGACTATCGGCCGACGGCCGCCGCCGTGCGGTTTCTGCAGGTCCGGGACCTGATGTGTCGTTTCCCGGGATGTAGCCGCCCGGCCGAGCGGTGTGATGTCGATCATGTCGACAACCACCAGACCGGGAACACGACGACCGCGAACACGGGGCATCTGTGCAGGCGTCACCATCTGGGGAAGACCCACCACGGCTGGCGTGTCGAACACGCCGACGCCGGTGCCCGCGGTGGTGAGCGCGCCGGTAGCGGCGCGGTCGGTGGTGCCCGCGGTCGGGACGGCGGTGGTGTGGTGTTCGTCAGCCCGCTCGGCGGGCGCTATCCGGGTCCGGCGTACACCGGAATCGATCTGTTCCCCGGACTGGCCGGTGTGGTGTTCGACGACACCCCGGGCGCCACCCCGACCGGCAGACCGGTGCGTCGGAACCGGCTCGCCGAGTGGCAGGCCCGTGTCCGGGCCGAACGCGCTTACAGCCGCACGATCCGCGAATCCGACCAGGCCGATGCCGCAGCGCGGGAGGCGGCGGAACGGGCCGCCGCGGCCGCCGCCTACAACGACGACCCGCCACCCTTCTGACCAGCAGCTTTCCGGCCGACAGACCGGGTAGGCGTCGCAGTCAGGCCAGCTCGATGAGCTCCTGGTACTCCTGCGACCAGTGATCTTCCGTGCCGTCCGGTAGCAGGATGACGCGCTGCGGATCGAGCGCCTGCGCGGCACCCGGGTCGTGCGTCACGAGAACGACGGCGCCCTCGTAGCTGCGCAGCGCGTCGAGCACCTGCTCGCGCGAGATCGGGTCGAGGTTGTTGGTCGGCTCGTCGAGCAGCAGCACATTGGCCGCGGACGAGACCAGCCCGGCGAGCGCAAGCCGGGTCTTCTCGCCGCCCGAGAGCGTCCCGGCCGGCTGCTCGAGCTGCGGTCCGGTGAACATGAACGCACCGAGCAGCCCGCGCAGGTCCTGCTCCCCCGCATACGGCGCCGCGGTCCGGATGTTGTCCCACACCGAGGCGTCGCCGTCGAGCGTGTCGTGTTCCTGCGCGAAGTATCCGAGCCGCAGCCCATGACCGGGCACGACGCTGCCGGCGTCCGGAGTGAGAACCCCCGCGAGCAACCGCAGCAGCGTCGTCTTGCCGGCACCGTTGAGACCGAGGATGACGACGCGACTGCCCCGGTCGATGGCGAGGTCGACACCCGTGAAGATCTCCAGCGAGCCGTAGACCTTCGTCAGCCCCTCGGCGGTGAGCGGCGTCCGGCCGCACGCCGCGGGCGACGGGAACTTGATCCGCGCGGTCCGGTCGGCCACCTGCTCCGGGTCCAGCTCCGCGAGCATCCGGTCGGCCCGGCGCAGCATGTTCTGCGCGGCCACGGCCTTCGTCGCCTTCGCGCCCATCTTGGCGGCCTGCACCCGCAGCGCACCCGCCTTCTTCTCGGCGTTGGCGCGCTCGCGCCGACGCCGCTGCTCATCGGTGGCGCGGGCGTCCAAGTACTTCTTCCAGCCCATGTTGTAGACGTCGGCCTCACCCCGGACAGCGTCGAGGAACCACACGCGGTTGACGACGTCGGCGAGCAGTTCCACGTCGTGACTGATGACGATGAGCCCGCCGTCGTGGTTCTGCAGGAAGCTGCGCAACCAGGTGATGGAGTCGGCGTCGAGGTGGTTGGTCGGCTCGTCGAGCAGCAACGTCATCCCGGACTTGCCGGCGCCGTCGGACGCCGCGAAGAGGATGCGGGCGAGTTCGACGCGCCGCCGCTGGCCGCCGGAGAGCGTCCGCAGCGGCTGCGCGAGGATGCGCTCCGGCAACCCGAGGCTGCCCGTGATCCGGGCCGCATCCGATTCGGCCTCGTAACCGCCGAGCGCGGAGAAACGATCCTCCAGGTTTCCGTAGCGGCGGACCGCCCGATCACGCTCGGCGTCGTCGGCGGCCTCGGCCATCGTGAGCTGCGCCTTCGCCATCGCGGTCATGATCTCGTCGAGACCGCGGGCCGAAAGCACCCGGTCACGCGCGAGGACGTCGAGGTCGCCCTCCTTGGGATCCTGCGGCAGGTAGCCGACCTCGCCGCTGTTCGTGATGGACCCGGCGTACGGCTCGCCCGCCCCCGCGAGGATGCGCATCGTCGTCGTCTTGCCGGCACCGTTCCGGCCGACCAGCCCGATCCTGTCGCCGGGCGCCACCCGCAGGGCGCTCCCCGGCGCCGTCAACAGAGTGCGGATGCCCGCGCGGACTTCGAGGTCGGTAGCCGTGATCACGAGGTTCCAGCATACGGCCGACGTCGAACCGGTTCTCGGCCGCCGAACAGGCCTCGCCCACCGGTCGCCGCCGAACGGGCCTATCCTTCGACGATGCTGCTCGCCACCGCCACGTTCGTGCTGCTCGCGGCCCTTCTGCACGTGTTCATCTGGTACCTGGAGTCTTTCGCGTGGACGACGCGCGCCCGGAAGGTCTTCGGCACCACACGCGAGGAGGCCGAGGCGACCCGGGAGCTGGCATTCAACCAGGGCTTCTACAACCTCTTCCTCGCGCTGGTCTCGGTGATCGGCATCGCCTTCGCCGTCGCCGGCGTCCAAGACGTCGGGCTGGCCCTCATGCTGGCGGGCACCGGGTCGATGCTCGCCGCCGCGGCCGTACTCGCGCTGACGTCCCCCGACAAGCGGAGCGCGGCCGCGAGACAGGGCACGTTCCCGCTCGTCGCGGTCGTCCTCGCCGTCGCCTCGCTCGTCTGACACCGACGGACGCCCGCCGGCCCGGCGGCTAAGCTCTGCCGATGCCCGCCCGTTCCGACGCGATCGTCGATGCCGACGTCGCCGTCGTCGGCGCCGGGCCCGCGGGACGTGCGCTGGCCGCGCGCCTGGCACACCGCGGCGCCTCCGTCGCGCTCGTCGACCCGGCCCCGACGGCCCCCTGGCATCAGACCCTGTCCTTGTTCACCCGGGAGCTGCCCGGATGGCTCGACGAGAGCGTGCTCGCGACGCCGGCGACACACCCCGTCGTCCGGGTCGACGGCGTCGCCCGCACCCAGCCGTGGCCGTTCGGCGTCGTCGATACGACGCGCCTCGCCGACACGCTGCACGACGACCGCATCCGCCCGATCACCGGTCGGGCGACGTGGCTCGGTGACGACGCCGTCGCCCTCGACGACGGGCGGCTCGTGCGCGCGGCGGCGATCATCGACGCGCGCGGTGCGGCGCCTCCCGCCTGCGCATCCGCCCCGGGCCCCTGGCAGGCGGCCTACGGACTCGTTCTGCCCGCCGACGCGCTGCCACCGGAGACGGTGTTCATGGACTGGACGCCTGCCGGCGTCGACGACGGCGACCCACGAGCGTCGTTCTGCTATGTCGTACCCGTCGCGCCGGGCCTCGTCCTCGTCGAGGAGACGATCCTCGTCACCGCCGCCCCCGTCCCGGACGGACTGCTACCCGCTCGGCTCGCGGCCCGGCTGACCCGTCTCGGCGTGACGGCACCGGCTCGCCGCGAGGAACGCGTCGCCATCCCGATGATGCCTGGTCTGCACCGCAGCGGCTTCGGCGTCCGCGGCGGGACGCTGCACGCGTGCACGGGCTTCAGCGTCGGATCCGCGCTGCTCGCCGCCGACTCGGCGGCGGACGCGATCCTCGCCGGCCGACGCCCGCCGCCGGCGACGTCACGGGGCGTCCGGGCGCTGCGGGCAACCGGGCTGCGTACGCTTCTGGCGCTCGACGGCCCGCAGACGATCCGGTTCTTCAGCGCCTTCTTCACCGTCGGTGAGGCGCACCGGGCCGCGTTCCTCTTCGCACACGACGACACCGCCGCCACGGCTGCTGCCATGGCGGCGGTGTATGCGGCTCTCCCCGCGGAACTCCGGACAGCGACGCTCCGTGCGTCGGCCGCCCGTCGGACGCAGGCCCGGCCGGTCTGACTCCCGTACCGTCTAGCTCCCGGCCTGCTCGGCGAGCGCCTTGTCGATATCGAGCTCCTCGACCTGCGCGATGAGCGATTCGAGCGCCTCCGGCGGAAGGGCACCCGCCTGATTGAAGACGAGATGCCCCTTCTTGAACGCCATGAGCGTCGGGATGGAGCGGATGTTCGCGGCAGCCGCGAGGCCCTGCTCGGCCTCCGTGTCGACCTTTGCGAAGACGACGTCGGGGTGCTTCTCGGACGAGCGCTCGAACACCGGTCCGAAGCGCTTGCACGGGCCGCACCACTCCGCCCAGAAGTCGACGAGGACGACATCGTTGTCGTTGACCGTCGCGTCGAACTGATCGGTGGTGAGGTTGATCGTTGCCATGTCTCCCCTAACGTCGTCGACACCGGCGGATGTTCCGCCCGTGAACACTAATGGCCGCGCGGTCCGTGGTGATCTCCGACATCCCGGACGACCAGCACCGGGCAATGGGCGTGCGTCGTCACGGTCCGGCTCGTCGAACCGAGCAGGAAGCGCCGCACCCCGCGGTGCCGGTGCGAGCCGACCACGACGAGTTGCGCGCGCCGTGATTCCTCGATGAGCCGTTCGGCCGGGCTCGCGGGCACGATGACCCGCTCCACCTCGACGTCCGGGTACTCCTCTCCCCATCCCGCGAGCCGCTCGGAGAGCGATTCGGCCGCCTCCTCCGAGAGCTGCTGCAGATCGGCGTCGGTGAGCCCGTAGCCGTAGAGCGCGTCGGTGGACAGATCGGTCCACGTCTGGACCGCGACGAGCCGCGTCCCCCGCAGCGACGCCTGCCGGAACGCCTCCGCCTCGGCGCCGTCGCTCGTCGGCGTGCCGTCGATGCCGACGACCACCGGCCCGTCCCGCTTCTCCCCGCGCACGATCGCGACGGGGCATTCCGCGTGCAGCGCGACGTCGGCGCTCACCGAACCCAGCAGCAGGCTGCGAAACCCGGACACCCCGCGCGTACCGACGACGACGCATCGCGCGCCCCCGGACAGGTCGCACAGCAGTGCCCCGGGCCGTCCGGAGAGGACCGCCGAGCGCAACCGCACCGCCGGGAACTCGGCCGCGATCGCCGCGGCGACCTCGCCGCCGACCGTCTTGGAGTACTCGCTGATCCGCTCGACGACGCCGACCGGGATCGGCGCGTACGGCTCGGCCAGCGGCACCGCCGCGGCGTCACAGACGATGAGGACGAGTTCGCGTCTCTCCCGTTCGGCGAAGTCGGCCGCCCAGCGGGCCGCGCGATAGGAGAAGTCGGAGCCGTCGACGCCTGCGAGCACGGCTCCGGTGACGTCACCGGCGGTTTCAGACACTGTCACGGACATGTCGACGCCCTCCCTCTAGAGCTTGCGGATCCGATCCTGGCTTCCGGGTGCGTGGGTGCACCTACGATTCTGCCATCGTCGGATCCGTGGACTCAGACCGTGAAGCGTCTCAGACGGTGAAGCCGAGGGCTCGCAACTGCTCGCGGCCGTCGTCGGTGATCTTGTCCGGGCCCCACGGCGGCAGCCAGACCCAGTTGATCTCGACGTCCGTGCACAGCCCGGAGCCGACGACGGCGTTGCGCGTCTGATCCTCGATGACGTCCGTGAGCGGGCACGCCGCGGAGGTCAGCGTCATGTCCAGCTTGGCGACGGCGTCGTCCGTCAAGGTGATGCCGTAGACGAGACCGAGGTCGACGACATTGATGCCCAGCTCCGGATCGACGACGTCGCGCATCGCCTCCTCGACGTCGTCGATACTCGGGAGCGCGGTCTGCGGTTCGGGCATTGCGGTCGATTCCGCAAGCTCCATCTCGGACTTCACGTCGGTCACGATGCCTTGCCTTCCGTTTCGGTGTGGTCGATCGCCTGCAACAACCCGTCTTTGAACGCCATCCAGCCCAGCAGAGCGCACTTCACCCGCGCCGGGTACTTGGCCACGCCGACGAACGCGATCCCGTCGCCGATCACGTCCTCGTCACCCTCGACGCGACCGCGCGAGGAGATCATCTCGGTGAACGCGTCGACGACGGTGAGCGCCTCGCCGATCGGCTTGCCGACGATCTGGTCGGTGAGCACGGACGTCGCGGCCTGCGAGATGGAACAGCCCTGTCCGTCGTAGGAGACGTCCGCGATCTCGCCGTCCGCCCCGAGCGTGACGCGCAGCGTCACCTCGTCGCCGCACGTGGGGTTGACGTGGTGGACCTGGGCGTCGAACGGTTCGCGCAGGCCGCGCCCGTGCGGATGCTTGTAGTGGTCCAGGATGACGTCCTGGTACATCTGTTCGAGCCTCACCGCGCCGTCCCGACATCTCGCGCCGTCCCGAAGAACTCCTGCGCGGCCCGGATCCCGTCGGCCAACGCGTCCACCTCGGCCAGCGTGTTGTAGGCCGCGAACGACGCCCTGGCCGTCGCCGCGACGCCGAAACGCCGGTGCAGCGGCCACGCGCAGTGATGGCCGACGCGGATGGCGACGCCCCGGTCGTCGAGCACCTGCCCCAGATCGTGGGCGTGGATGCCGTCGACGAGGAACGACACCGCGCCGCCGCGATCGACGGCTTCCACCCGTCCTGTCGACTCCGAGAGCTTCATCTCGGTGGGCCCGATGATGCGCAGCCCGTCGATGTCGCCGAGCAGCTCGAGCGCCCGCGCCGTCAGCGCGTGCTCGTGCGCGGCGACGGCGTCCATGCCGAGACCCTGCAGGTAGCGGACGGCCGCCGCCAGCCCGATCACCTGAGACGTCATCTGCGTTCCGGCCTCGAAGCGCTGCGGCGCAGGCGCATACGTCGTCGCCGCCATCGTGACGGTCTCGATCATCGAGCCGCCCGTGAGGAACGGCGGCAGCTGCGCCGCGATGTCGGCCCGCACGTACAGCGCGCCGACGCCCGTCGGACCGAACATCTTGTGGCCCGAGAACGCCGCCATGTCGACGCCGAGCGCCGCCACGTCGACGGCGAAGTGCGGCACCGACTGGCAGGCGTCGAGCACGACGAGCGCACCGACGGCCCGTGCGCGGGCGACGAGTTCGGCGACGGGGGCGACCGCACCCGTCACGTTCGACTGATGGGTGAACGCGACGATGCGCACCGACTCGTCGAGTTCCAGGGAGTCGAGATCGATACGGCCGTCGTCGGTGACGCCGTACCAGCGCAGCGTCGCGCCGGTGCGCCGGGCCAGCTCCTGCCACGGCACGAGGTTGGCGTGATGCTCCAGCTCGGTGGTGACGATGGTGTCCCCCGGGCCCAGCGGCCGGCCGCCGAGCACGCCCGCCGCACGGTCGTCCCCGAGCGTGTAGGCGGCCAGGTTGAGCGCCTCGGTGGCGTTCTTGGTGAACGCCAGCTCATCGGGGCGCGCCCCGATGAAGCCGGCGATCGCCGCCCGGGCGTCCTCGTAGGCGTCGGTCGCCTCTTCGGCGAGCTGATGCGCGCCGCGATGGACCGCCGCGTTGTGCCGCAGCAGGAACTCCCGCTCGGCGTCCAACACGGCCAGCGGCCGCTGGCTCGTCGCCCCCGAGTCGAGGTAGACGAGCGGCTTGTCGTCGCGGACGGTGCGCGCCAGAATCGGAAAATCGGCGCGGATCGCCGCGACGTCGAACATCTGCGATGTCGTCACGTCGCCCCCTTCTCGGTCGAGTCGAGCCGTCAGGCCGAGGCGCCGGCGGCGATGAACCGCGCGTAGCCGTTCTCCTCCAGCTCGTTGGCCAGCTCGGGACCGCCGGACTCGACGACCCGGCCGCCCACGAAGACGTGCACGTGATCGGGGTGGATGTAGCGCAGGATCCGGCGGTAGTGCGTGATGAGCAGCACGCCGCCGTTCTCCCGCTCGCGATAGCGGTTGACGCCCTCGGAGACGATGCGCAGCGCGTCGACGTCCAGGCCGGAGTCGGTCTCGTCGAGGATCGCGAACTTCGGCTTGAGCAGGCTGAGCTGCAGGATCTCGTGCCGCTTCTTCTCGCCGCCCGAGAAGCCCTCGTTGACGCTGCGCTCGGAGAACGCCGGATCGATGCCGAGCTCGGTCATCGCGGCCTTGGTCTCCTTGACCCAGTGCCGCAGCTTCGGCGCCTCGCCGCGGATCGCCGTCGCGGCGGTGCGCAGGAAGTTCGACATCGAGACGCCGGGAACCTCCACCGGGTACTGCATGGCGAGGAAGAGCCCGGCGCGGGCCCGCTCGTCGACGGTCATCGCGAGGACGTCCTCGCCGTCGAGGGTGATGGAACCGCTCGTCACCTCGTATTTGGGGTGTCCGGCGACGGCGTACGACAGCGTCGACTTGCCGGAGCCGTTGGGCCCCATGATGGCGTGGGTCTCGCCGGAGCGCAGCGTCAGGTCGACGCCCTTGAGGATGTGGATGGGCTCGGCGTCGGCGTCGGACTGCGCGACGTCGACGTGCAGGTCACGGATTTCGAGAGTGGCCACTGTGGCTCGTCTTCCTTACGTATCGATGGTGGCGTATGTGAATGCGACGGCGCGCTAGGTGCCGGTGGTGGCGAGCTCGGCCTCGATGGCCGCCGAGAGCCGCTCGCGCAGCTCCGGGACGCCGATCCTGGCGATGACCTCGCCGAAGAAGCCGCGCACGACGAGCCGGCGCGCCTCCTCCTCCGAGATGCCGCGCGACCGCAGGTAGAAGAGCTGCTCGTCGTCGAACCGGCCCGTCGCGCTGGCATGGCCCGCGCCGACGATCTCGCCGGTCTCGATCTCCAGGTTCGGCACCGAGTCGGCGCGCGCGCCGTCGGTGAGGATGAGGTTGCGGTTGAGCTCGAAGGTCTCGGTGCCCTCCGCCGCGGGGCGGATGAGGACGTCGCCGATCCAGACGGTGTGCGCCTCCTTGCCGTGCGTCGCGGCCGGATCGCCCTGCAGCGCGCCCTTGTAGACGACGTTCGACCGGCAGTTCGGCACGGCGTGGTCGACGAGGAGCCGCTGCTCCAGGTGCTGCCCGGCGTCGGCGAAGTAGAGGCCCCACAGCTCGGCGTCGCCGCCGGGACCGCGGTACTGCACGAGCGGGCTCATCCGGACGAGATCGCCGCCGAGGCTGATGGCGAAATGCTTGATCCCCGCGTCCCGGCCCAGCGAGATGTGGTGCGTCGCGACGTGGACGGCGTCGTCGTCCCAGTCGTGGACGTCGACGAACGTCAGCCGCGCACCGTCGCCGAGCAGCAGCTCGACGTTCTCGGCGTACGTGCCGCCGCCGCGCTGATCGAGCACGACGACCGCGCTCGCGTGGTTTCCGATGCGCACCTGCAGGTGCCCGTAGGCGACGTGTCCGGCGCCCGGGCCGGTCATGACGATCGAGATCGGCTCGGCGACCTCGGTCTCGTCGGCCACGGTCACGATCGTCGCCGTCTCGAACGACGAATAGGCCTGCGCCGCGACCCGGTCGAACGGCACCCCGGCCTCGCCGAGACGCACATCGCCGCGGCCGACGGTCTCGACGACGGCGTCCCCCGTCACCTCGACGGTCGTCGACGCGTCGGCGACGGCGCTGCCGTTGTGCAGTCCGCGCAGCCGGCGCAGCGGCGTGAACCGCCACGCCTCGTCACGACCGTGCGGCACCTCGAACGCCGCCACGTCGAACGACCGGAACAGCGCGCCCTTGTCGGCGGCGAGCACACTCCCCGCACCACCGGTGTTCTCACCGGCCACCGCTCCGATCACTCCCGCGCCCGCGAAGTCTCCAGCGTCGCTCACTTAGCCCACGGCCCCTTCCATCTGCAGCTCGATGAGCCGGTTCAGTTCCAGTGCGTATTCCATCGGCAGTTCCTTGGCGATCGGCTCGACGAAGCCGCGCACCACCATCGCCATCGCCTCGTCCTCGGTGAGGCCGCGGCTCATGAGGTAGAAGAGCTGGTCGTCGGACACCCTCGAGACCGTGGCCTCGTGGCCCATCGTCACGTCGTCCTCGCGGATGTCGACGTACGGGTAGGTGTCGCTGCGGCTGATCTGGTCGACGAGCAGCGCGTCGCACTTGACCGTCGATCGCGAGCCGTACGCGCCCTTGTTGATCTGCACGAGGCCGCGGTACGACGCCCGGCCGCCACCGCGCGCCACCGACTTGCTCACGATGTTGCTCGACGTGTGCGGCGCCAGGTGCACCATCTTCGAGCCGGTGTCCTGGTGCTGGCCCTCGCCGGCGAACGCCACCGAGAGCACCTCGCCCTTGGCGTACTCGCCCGTCATCCAGACGGCCGGATACTTCATCGTCACCTTGGAGCCGATGTTGCCGTCGATCCACTCCATCGTGGCGCCGGCCTCGGCCTTCGCCCGCTTGGTGACGAGGTTGTAGACGTTGTTCGACCAGTTCTGGATGGTCGTGTAGCGGCAGCGGCCGCCCTTCTTGACGATGATCTCGACGACCGCCGAGTGCAGCGAGTCCGTCTTGTAGATCGGCGCCGTGCAGCCCTCGACGTAGTGCACGTAGGCACCCTCGTCGACGATGATGAGCGTCCGCTCGAACTGGCCCATGTTCTCGGTGTTGATGCGGAAGTAGGCCTGCAGCGGGATGTCCACGCGCACGCCCGGCGGCACGTAGATGAACGAGCCGCCCGACCACACGGCCGTGTTGAGCGCCGAGAACTTGTTGTCACCGGCGGGGATGACAGAACCGAAGTACTGCTTGAACAGCTCCGGGTGCTCCCGCAGCCCGCTGTCGGTGTCGAGGAAGATGACGCCCTGCTGCTCCAGGTCCTCGCGGATCTGGTGGTAGACGACCTCCGACTCGTACTGCGCCGCGACACCCGAGACGAGGCGCTGCTTCTCGGCCTCCGGGATGCCGAGCCTGTCGTAGGTGTTCTTGATGTCGTCCGGCAGGTCGTCCCAGGTCTGGGCCTGCTTCTCGGTGGACCGCACGAAGTACTTGATGTTGTCGAAGTCGATGCCGTCGAGGTTCGAACCCCACGTCGGCATCGGCTTGCGGTCGAAGATCGACAGTGCCTTGAGCCGGCTCGCGAGCATCCACTCGGGCTCGCTCTTCTTGGCCGAGATGTCGGCGACGACGGCCTCGGACAGGCCGCGCCGTGCGCTCGCACCGGCGACGTCGGAGTCGGACCAGCCGTACCCGTAGTGCCCGAGCGTGGCGATCGTCTCCTCCTGAGTCAGGGGGGCGTTCGCGTCGGTGACGCTCATCGCGCTTCCTTTCCGGGACCAGCGGTCCCTCGCGTGCCGGGGCGGACCCCGGCGGCCGTCGTATGGATCGCCACCGGGGGGCTGCCCAGCGGGACATGGGTCGTACAGGCGCAGTCGCCGTTGGCGATCGTCGCCAGGCGCTGCACGTGGGTGCCGAGGACCGCGGCGAACGCCTCGGCCTCCGCCTCACAGATCTCCGGCACCGCCTCGGCCACCCGGGAGACCGGGCAGTGATGCTGACAGATCTGCACGCCGTTGCCGACGCGGCGCACGCTCGTCGCGTAGCCGGCGTCGGTGAGGGCGACGGCGATCCGCTCGGCGGTGCCGGCGACATCGGAGTCGCCTTCCGACGGCCGCACCGCGCCGACAACGCCGTCGACCCGCCGCCGCGCGAAACGCAGCACCGCGGCGTCACCACCGAGCCGGCGCAGCTCCGCGATGGCGTCGACGGCGAGGTCATCGTAGGAGTGCCGCTGCCGCGCCCGCCCCGCAGGGGTGAGCAGGAAGGCCCGCGCCGGACGTCCCCGCCCCCGGCCCCGCGCCGTCGGCGCGTGCGCGGCGTCCCCCGAGGCCACGAGCGCCTCGAGATGCCTGCGCACACCCGCCTGACTCAACGCCAGCCGCTCGGCGATCTCGCCGACCGTCACGGGCCCCTCCTCCAGCAGCAGACGCACGACAGCACCGCGGGTGGCACGATCGCCGCCCGCGGTGTGCTCCTGACCGGTCGCTGCCACGGCAGCAACCGACCCGCCCGCGCTTTTCACAACATCAGTGTTGCGGAATTAACTCCCCGACGCTAGCAAGGGAACCCTTGCCTTGGCTAGAGCGGCGGGCGTGGTGGTGGGTGTCGCCGGCGGTCCGCCGATGACCCCCGCCACCACGAAGCCCCCGGACAACTAAGGTCGTAGCCGATGAACACCCCGGCCCGGGGCGCCGCGCGCCTCGACAGGACGATGCGGTGGCTGGGGCTGCGGCTGCCGGGCCCGCACGCCCCGCACGACTACGGCGAGCACGTCGCGACGCTGCACGCCGTCGACCCCGAGGCCACCCCCGAGCCCCTGCTGCCCGTCCAGCGCCGCGTCCTGGGGCGCGTCACGCTGCTCGGCGCGACCGGGGCCGTGATGCTCGCCATCGCCGCGATCGGCGCCGGCTCGCTGCCCGTCGTCCAGAACCCGGTGCTCGGAGTGCGGCTGCTCGGCCTGCCGCCGCGCATCTACACCGTCTCGATGACGATGGCGTTCGCCGGCACGATCCTCGTCGGCTTCGCATGGCTCATGCTCAGCCAGTTCACCGTCTATCGCGTGACGGGCCGGTTCGTGCACCGCTCCATGTCCATGCGCGATTTCCATCGGGTGTTCACGCTGTGGACGATCCCGCTGGCCCTCGCCCCGCCGCTCTACAGCAAGGACGTGTACTCCTACCTCGCGCAGAGCGAGATCACGTCCCTCGGCCTCGATCCGTACGAGGTCGGGCCGGTGACGGGGCTCGGCGTCGACCACGTCTACACCCTGTCCGTACCGACCATCTGGCGCGAGACACCCGCGCCCTACGGCCCCCTGTTCCTCTGGGCGGGCCAGGGCATCAACTATGTGGCCAACGGCCAGATCCCGATCGCCATCGCCTTGCACCGCATCCTCGCGCTGGTGGGCGTCGCCCTCATCGTGTGGGCGCTGCCACGGCTGGCGAGCCGCTGCGGTGTCGATCCGGTCGCGGCGCTGTGGCTCGGCGCCGCGAATCCACTCGTGCTGCTGCACCTGGTGGGCGGCATCCACAACGACGGACTGATGATCGGCCTCATGCTCGTCGGCACCGAGGTCGCGCTGCGGGCCGTCGACGCCGCCGGACCGTTGTGGGCCACACGGGGACCGACGCAGGCGGGCCGCACGCTCGTCTGGGGCGTCTGCCTCGTGACGGCGTCGGTGCTCGTCAAGCTGACGTCGATCATCGCGCTGCCGTTCATCGCCATCGCCCTGGCCCGCCGCTGGGGCGCCACCCTGCCGCGACTGCGCGGGCAGCCCTGGCGCTCGTGGTGGGGGCTCGCCCATCGGCCGGCGACGCTGCTCGTCTACGCGGGCTCGATGCTCGGCGCCGTCGCCGCGGCGCTCTCGGTGGCCGTGTCGATGCTCAGCGGGCTGGGCTTCGGGTGGCTGTTCGCCGTGCCGGACAACACGGTGGTCCGCAACTGGTCCTCGGTCTCGGCGCTCATCGGCATGTCGGCGGGCCGCGCCGGCGAGTATCTCGGCCTCGGCGACCACACGACGTCGACACTCGCCTTCACACAGCCGATCGGGCAGCTCATCGGGGCCGCCTTCGCGATCCGCATGATGTTCGCCGCCCTCTCCGGACGACTGCACATCGTGGGTGCGCTCGGCGCCTCGCTCGCGATGATCGTCCTGTTCTACCCGGTCGTACAGCCCTGGTACTGGCTGGCGGCGGTCGCGCCACTGGCCGCTTGGGCGTCACGTCCGGCGTTCCGCATCGGCGCGGTGGTCCTCATCGTCATCATGTGCTTCATGGCCATGCCCAGCGGCGGACCCGTCGCCATCCCCACACTCCACCAGGCCGTCCTGGGCGCGATCTTCGTCGCCGCGGGCGTCGCGTTCGTGGTCCTCGAGCGGCCCGGCTCCCGACGCGGCCGCCGGGCCGCCTAGGCTGGACTTCCGTGACCGCTACGCCCGTCTCCCACGCGCAGGACGCCGTGTCACCGGAGTCCGCGCTGCAGATTCGGGGACTACGCAAATCGTACGACGAGACGGTCGCCGTCGACAGCCTCGATCTCGACGTCCCCCGGGGCACCGTACTCGCGCTGCTCGGTCCCAACGGGGCGGGCAAGACCACCACCGTCGAGATCTGTGAAGGCTTCGCGCTGCCCGACAGCGGCACCGTCCGCGTGCTCGGCCTCGATCCGGTCTCCGACGCGGGCAGACTGCGCCCGCGGATGGGCGTCATGCTGCAGGGCGGCGGGGCCTACCCCGGCGCCCGAGCCGAGGAGATGCTGCGACTCGTCGCCGCCTACTTCGCCGAACCGCTGGATCCCGACTGGCTGCTCGCCGAGCTCGGTCTCACCGACGTCCGGCGCACCTCGTACCGGCGGCTGTCCGGCGGCCAGCAACAGCGGCTCGCGCTCGCCTGCGCCCTGGTCGGCCGGCCCGAGATCGTGTTCCTCGACGAGCCGACCGCCGGACTCGACGCGCAGGCGCGCAGGCTCGTCTGGGACCTCGTCGGACGCCTGCGCGACGACGGCGTCACCGTGCTGCTCACGACCCACCACATGGAGGAGGCCGAGCAGCTGGCCGATGCGATCGTCATCATCGACGCCGGGCGCGTCGTCGCCGCGGGCACGCCCGCCGAACTGACCGCCTGTCCCGACGGCGGCCTCGAGTTCGCGACGCGCGAACCGCTCGACCCGGACCTGCTCGGCGCCGCCCTCGGCGGCCGATGCGCCGAGACCGCGGCCGGCTATCGGCTCACCGGAGTCCCGTCGACGCCGGCGCTCATCTCTTCGCTCGCGGCGTGGTGCGCCGACAACGACGTCCTCGTCACCGAGCTCCGCTCGGCCGGCAGCAGCCTCGAAGACGTCTTCCTCGAACTCACCGGACGGGACGTACGCCGATGACCCGCTTCGCCCCCGGCACCTTCACCCCGGACGCCCGCCCGGCGACCGTGCCCGCGATGCTCGCCGCCCAGACCCGCATGGAGCTGTCCCTGCTGCTGCGCAACAGCGAACAGCTGCTGCTCACCATGTTCATCCCGGTGACGATGCTCGTCGGGCTGTCGCTGCTGCCCATCGACGCCCTCGGCGATCACCCGGTGGACCGCGTGGCGCCCGCGATCATGGCGCTGGCCGTCGTCTCGACGGCGTTCACCGGCCAGGCGATCGCCGTCGGCTTCGACCGCCGCTACGGCGCCCTCAAACGCCTGGGTGCCACGCCCCTGCCCCGCTGGGGCATCATCGCGGGCAAGACGCTGGCGGTGGCCGTCGTCGTCGTACTGCAGGCGCTGTTGCTCGGCGGCATCTCGGCAGCGCTCGGCTGGCGGCCGTCGCCGCTGGGACTCGGGCTGGGCGCCGTCGTGCTCGCCGCCGGCGTCGCGGCGTTCGCGACGCTGGGGCTGCTGCTGGGCGGCACCTTCAAGGCCGAGATCGTGCTGGCGCTGGCCAATCTGCTGTGGTTCGTCCTGCTCGCTCTCGGCGGGCTCGTCGCGGCGGGCGACGGCGTGCCGCGAGCGCTGTGGTGGATCGCGCGCCTCAGCCCGTCCGGTGCCCTCGTCGAAGCGCTCCGCGCCGCCGTCGACGTGCGCATCGACCTGCTCGGCCTCGCCATCCTCGCCGCGTGGGCCGTCGTCGCCGGCGGTGCCGCGGTCCGCTGGTTCCGGTTCACCTGAGATCGACGTGTGCCACGAGGCCGATAGGCTGACGGGGTGATTCACGCGCTCTCCCGGCAGTATCTCCGGCTCGTCGACAGGCTGCCGCTCCCCTCGGTGCGCGTCCAACTCGTCATCGCCTTCTGCGGCATCGTCGCCCAGGGCGGCATCGCCGTCACCGGCTCGGTCGTCCGTGTCACGGCATCGGGGCTCGGCTGCCCGACCTGGCCGCAGTGCTCGCCCGGCAGCTTGACGCCGACGTCACACTCGGACATCGCGGCCTTCCACCAGGCCATCGAGTTCGGCAACCGGATGCTGACGTTCGTCGTCGTGCTGACCGCGGCCGCGGTCGTCCTGGCTGTCACCCGCGCGCGACGGCGGCCCGAGGTGGTCCGCTACGCCTGGCTGATGCCGGCGTCGACCGTGGCGCAGGCCGTGATCGGCGGCATCACCGTGCTCACCGGCCTGCTGTGGTGGACCGTCGCCATCCACCTGCTCGTGTCGATGTCGATGGTCTGGCTCGCGACGGTGCTCTACGGCAAGATCGCCGAGCCCGACGACGGCGTCCTCGTCCGGACCGCGCCGCGACCGCTGCGGCTGCTCGCCGCCCTGTCGGCCGTCGCGTTGTCGGGCACGCTCGTCGCCGGCACGCTCGTCACGGGGGCGGGGCCGCACGCCGGCGACAAGAGCCTCGACCGCGTGGTACCGCGCCTGGAGTTCGACATCACCGCGCTGGTCCACCTGCACGCCGAGTTGCTCGTCGCCTATCTCGCGCTGCTCGTCGGCCTCGGCTTCGGGCTCGCGGCCGTCGGTGCGCGCGGCGTGGTCCGCAAGCGCCTGGTGACGCTCATCGCGATCGTCCTGGCGCAGGCCACGATCGGGATCGTGCAGTTCTACACGAACGTGCCGGCGGCGCTCGTCGTCGCGCACGTCGCGGGTGCGGGCACCTGCGTCGCCGCGACGGCCGCGTTGTGGACGTCCCTGCGTCCCCGCGTGAGCCGCAGCGAGGTCGTCGCCGCCCGGCCGGAGAAGGTGCCGGCCGAGTCCTGAACCGGCTGGTTCCTGAGCCGCCCGGTCAGGTGTTCGCCACCCAGCCGGCCATCTTCTTCCAGTGGCCGGGCGCCGGTTCGGCCCTGGAGACGAGTTCGCGGGTCCAGCCGTCCGCCGACAGCGTCAGCCCCGGAACGGCGTCCACGACGGCCCTGGCGGCGTCCAGCGTCGGCACGAGTTGATCGCCGAGGATCCCGTTCTCGGCCACCACCGTCACCCGGACGCCGGCCTTGCCGACCGGCTGGAGCACCGCCGTTCCGGTACCGCCGTTCGCGGCGAGGTACTTACCGATCGCCTTCACCGCCCCGGCCGGGGCCGTCGTGGTGCGCTCCGATTCCGCAAGCTCCGTCTCGCTCATGGAGTCTGATGTTACCGACGCGATATAACGGGACCATGCGTGCCATCAGCGTCTCCGCCCACGGCGGCCCCGAGGTCCTGCAGTTCCGCGAGCTCCCCGATCCGGTCCCCGGCCCCGGCGAGCTGCTGGTGCGGACCGAGGCCGTCGGCGTCAACTTCATCGAGGTCTACTTCCGTCTCGGCCGGTATCCGGCCGCCACACCGTTCACTCCCGGCACCGAGGCCGCCGGCGTCGTCGTGGCCGTGGGCGACGGCGTCGACCCCGATCGGGTCGGTGACCGGGTCGCGACGGTCGACGCACGCGGCTCGTACGCCGAGCTGTTCCTCGTCGGCGCCGACCGCGCGCTGACCGTGCCGCACGGCGTCGCCCCCGAGGTCGCCGCGAACTGCCTGCTCCAGGGCATGACGGCGCACTACCTCCTCGACGGCTCCGCCCGCCCCCAGCCCGGCGACGACGTCCTCGTGCACGCCGGTGCGGGAGGAGTCGGGCTGCTGCTCACCCAGCTCGCCGTCGCGAAGGGGCTGCGGGTCATCACGACGGTCTCCTCCGACGAGAAGGCGGCGCAATCCCTCGGCGCGGGCGCCGACGTCACCCTCCGCTACGGCGACGACCTCGCCTCCCGCGTCCGCGGGCTGACCGGCGGCCGCGGCGTCGCAGTCGTCTACGACGGCGTCGGCGCCGCCACCTTCGAGCAGAGCCTCGCCGCGACGCGCGTCCGCGGCGACGTGGTGCTGTTCGGCGCCGCGAGCGGACCGGTGCCGCCCTTCGACCTGCAGCGACTCGCCCCGTTGGGGTCGCTGCGCGTCACCCGGCCGACGCTCGGCGCGTTCGTCGCGGACCCGGCCGAGCTGGCGTGGCGCGCCGGCGAGATCCTCGGCGCCGTCGCCGACGGCACGCTCGACGTCCGGGTCGGGCATACCTATCCGCTCGCCGACGCCGCGCAGGCCCACCGGGATCTCGAGGCGCGTCTGACCACCGGCTCCGTCGCCCTGCTCCCCTGAGCCGGCCTGCGGGAATGCCGTCGCCGGGACGACGGTTGGCTCGACAATGAGCACCTCCTCGACCGCCCTCAGCACCGATCGCATCGTCGCCGTCGACTACGGCGGACCGGAGGTGCTGCGCCTGCAGACCGCGGCGCTGCCCGAGCCCGGCCCCGCGGACGTCGTCGTCGCCGTCCGGGCGGCGGGCGTCAACCCGTACGACCGCAAGCAGTACTCCGGCGCCTTCGGACGTGACGCAGCCAAGCTGCCGATCGCGCTGGGGCTGGAGGCGGCGGGCGTCGTCGAGCAGGCCGGAGCCGAGGCCCGCTACGCCGGCGGCGAGCCGATCATCGTCGGCGACGAGGTCGTCGTCTCGCCCGCGAAGGCCGCCTACGCGACGCGGATCGTCGCGGCCGCCGACGCCGTGGTCCGCAAGCCCGCCGGTCTCGGCTGGGCCGAGGCCGGCGGGCTGCTGAGCGCGGGCGGCACGGCCGCCGACCTCGTCGAGACCGCGAACGTCGGCGCCGGGGATGTCGTCCTCGTGCACGGTGCATCCGGCGGCGTCGGCTTCGTGGCCGCCCAGCTCGCCATCGCCCGCGGCGCCGACGTCATCGGCACCGCGTCGGCCGCCAACCACGACGCGCTGCGGGAGATCGGCGTGCGGCCCGTCACGCACGGGCCGGCGATGCTCGATGAGATCCGCGCCCTGACGCCGAACGTCGACGCCGTTCTCGACACCGCGGGCACCGACGACGCCGTCGACGCCTCACTCGCGCTCGTCTCCGATCGGTCCAGGATCGTCAGCATCGCCGCCTTCAGCCGAGCGTCCGACGTCCTCGTCATCGACGGATCCACCGAACGGAGCCGACGGAACCGACGTGCGGCACGCGAACCGTTGCTGGCGGCGGCAACCGACGGCTCCCTGCGGGTGACCATCGCCGCCACGTTGCCGCTGGCGGAGGCCGCTCGTGCACACGGCGAGCGGTGGCCACGCGGGAAGATCGTCCTGCTGCCCTGACGTACTCGGCGGTACCTGTCGCTGTGCGGGCCTTCGCGACGCTTCGCGACGTATGTCGTCACGTGAGCCCGCACAGCGACAGGTACCGCCGAGTAGAAGAAGCGCCGATCAGCCGATCAGCTCGGCGACCGTCCGGAATCCGAGGATCGCGTCGACGGCGAGCCCGCAGAAGAGCAGCGAGAGGTATTCATTGGAGCGCATGAACACCGAGTACGGCTTGTTCGGACGTCCGGCGCGGACATCGAGGTAGAGCTTGGCGACGACATACACGAACCAGACACCGGACACGAGCGCGACCACACCGTAGATGAGTCCCGCGGCCGGCACCAGCACGAACGAACTGATGACGGTGGCGACGGTGTACCAGAGCATCTGCTTGGTCACGTGCTCCTGGGTGGCGATCACCGGCAGCATGGGGACGCCGGCGTTCGCGTAGTCCTCCTTGTAGCGCATCGCGAGCGCCCAGGTGTGCGGCGGCGTCCAGAAGAAGATGACGAGGAACAGCACGATGGGCTGCCAGCCGATCGTGCCCGTCACGGCGGCCCACCCGACGAGCACCGGCATACAGCCGGCGGCGCCGCCCCAGACGACGTTCTGCCAGGTCCGGCGCTTGAGGATCATCGTGTACACGAAGACGTAGAACGCGATCGTCGCCATGACGAGCAGCGCCGACAGCAGATTGGCCTGCAAGGTGAGCACCGTGAACGACGCCGCGCCGAGGATGATGCCGAACACGAACGCGTTGGCCCGCGGGACGGTGCCCTGGGCCAGCGGCCGCCGGCGGGTGCGGCGCATCTTCTGGTCGATGTCGTAGTCGACGACCATGTTGAGCGTGTTCGCGCTCGCGGCGCCGAGCCAACCGCCGAGGAACGTCGACGCGATGAGCCCGAACGGCACCGCACCGCGGTCGGCGAACAGCATGACCGGGATCGTCGCGACCAGCAACAGCTCGATCACCCGAGGCTTGGTCAACGCGAGATATGCGAGCCCGATGTCACGGATGGAACCGCTCGAGGCGCTGACGCCTCCGGCACCGATCGTGTCGCTGCCGTCGTGGCCAAACCTCACGTGAGCTCCTCGCGATGACGTCTACTACAGACGATGGTAGAACGCGGACACCCGATCGCCTCAATCGGCCGCCGCCCGCATCGATGATCGCCTGCGCGTGTCCGGCACCGGGTCTAGGCTGAGACGCGATTCCACCGGCAGGTGTTTCGTCGACATGCCGGTGTCGTTCCCAAGCCGCGAGGAGAGAACCCCATCGTGTCCGTAACCGATGACATCCGCACGCTGACCACGGCCGTCCACCCGGACGACTGGACCGACACGGACACGCGGGCGGTCGACACCGCTCGGCTCCTCGCCGCCGACGCCGTGCAGCGGGTCGGCAACGGCCACCCGGGCACCGCGATGAGCCTCGCGCCCCTGGCCTACACCCTGTTCCAGCGCGCGATGCGCCACGATCCGGCCGATCCCGAGTGGCTCGGCCGCGACCGGTTCGTGCTCTCCTGCGGCCACTCCAGCCTCACCCTCTACGTCCAGCTCTTCCTCGGCGGCTTCGGGCTCGAGCTGCAGGACATCAAGGATCTGCGCACGTGGGACTCGCTGACCCCGGGCCATCCCGAGTTCCGGCACACCAAGGGCGTCGAGATCACGACCGGGCCGCTGGGCCAGGGACTCGCGTCGGCCGTCGGCATGGCGATGGCGGCCCGTCGTGAGCGGGGCCTCTTCGATCCGGAGGCCGCACCCGGCGCCAGCCCGTTCGACCACCACATCTACGTCATCGCCTCCGACGGCGACATCGAGGAGGGTGTGACCAGCGAGGCCAGCTCGCTCGCGGGCACCCAGCAGCTCGGCAACCTCATCCTCTTCTACGACGACAACAAGATCTCGATCGAGGATCACACCGACATCGCCCTGTCGGAGGACGTCGCCGCCCGCTACGAGGCGTACGGCTGGCACGTGCAGAAGGTCGACGGCGGCGAGAACATCGTCGAGATCGAGGCGGCGATCGAGGCGGCCAAGGCCGTCACCGACAAGCCGTCCATCATCGTGCTGCGCACGATCATCGGCTTCCCGGCCCCCACCAAGCAGAACACCGGCGGCGTGCACGGCTCGGCGCTCGGCCCCGCCGAGGTCGCCGCGACCAAGGAGATCCTCGGCTTCGACCCGGAGCAGGACTTCGAGGTCACCGACGAGGTGCTCGCCCACACCCGGTCCCTGCTCGTCCGCGGCGCGACCGCCCACGGCGAGTGGGACGAGGCCTTCGACGCCTGGGCCGCCGCCAACCCGGAGCGCAAGGCGCTCCTCGACCGGCTCACCGCGTACGAGCTGCCCGAGGGCTGGGAGGACGCGCTGCCGTCGTGGCAGCCCGGCGACAAGGCCGTCGCGACGCGCTCGGCGTCGGGCAAGGTCCTCGACGCGCTCGCCCCGGTGCTGCCGGAGCTGTGGGGCGGCTCGGCCGACCTCGCCGGCTCGAACAACACGACGATGACCGGGGAGCCGTCCTTCGGCCCCGCGTCGATCAGCACCTCGAAGTGGACCGCGCAGCCGTACGGCCGCACGCTGCACTTCGGCATCCGCGAGCACGCGATGGCGTCGATCCTCTCCGGCATCGTGCTGCACGGCCCGACGCGCGCCTACGGCGGCACGTTCCTGCAGTTCGCCGACTACATGCGCCCCGCCGTCCGGCTCGCCGCCCTCATGGGCATCGACCCGATCTACGTCTGGACGCACGACTCCATCGGCCTCGGTGAGGACGGCCCGACGCACCAGCCCGTCGAGCACCTCGCCGCGCTGCGCGCGATCCCCGGCCTGGACGTGGTCCGGCCGGCCGACGCCAACGAGACGGCCTACGCGTGGGCCGCGCTGCTCGCGCGGCACGACCACCCGGTGGGCATCGTGCTGACCCGGCAGAACGTCGCGATCCTCGAGGGCACGAGCCGCGAGGGCGTCGCCCGCGGCGGCTACGTGCTCGTCGAGCCGGAGAACGGCACGACCGACGTCGTCCTCATCAGTACCGGTTCCGAGGTCGAGATCGCCGTCGAGGCGGCCGCGACGCTCGCCGGCAACGGCGTCGGCGCGCGCGTCGTCTCCATGCCGTGCCTCGAGTGGTTCGACGAGCAGGACGAGGACTACCGCAACAGCGTGCTGCCCGTCGGCGTGCCGCGCGTCGTCATCGAGGCCGGCATCGCCATGCCGTGGTACCGCATCGTCGGCGACTCGGGCGAGATCGTCTCGCTGGAGCACTTCGGCGCCTCGGCGGACTACAAGATCCTTTACCGCGAGTTCGGCCTGACGGCGGAGGCCGTCGTCGCGGCCGCGCAGCGCACCCTCGACCGCTGAACCACACCTCACAAGCAACTCGGAGGAACCCGTCATGAGTGAGCAGAACCCCAATCTCGCCGCACTGTCGGCCGCCGGCGTCTCGGTGTGGCTCGACGACCTGTCGCGCGAGCGCATCCAGTCCGGCAACCTCGCCGAACTCGTCGCCACCCGATCGATCGTCGGCGTCACCACCAACCCGTCGATCTTCCAGGCCGCCCTCTCCAAGGGCACCGCCTACGCCGGCCAGCTCAGCGAGCTCGCCGCCCGCGGCGCAGACGTCGACGCCGTCATCCGCACGGCGACCACCGACGACGTCCGTGCGGCCTGCGACATCCTGGCGCCGATCTACGAGGCGTCCGGCGGCGTCGACGGCCGCGTCTCGATCGAGGTCGATCCCCGGCTGGCCCACGAGACCGAGGCCACGGTGGCCCAGGCGCTCGAGCTGTGGAAGATCGTCGACCGGCCGAACGTCCTCATCAAGATCCCGGCGACGCTCGCGGGCCTGCCGGCGATCGCGGCCGTGATCGGCGAGGGCGTGAGCGTCAACGTGACGCTCATCTTCTCGGTCGAGCGCTACCTCGGCGTCATGGACGCCTACCTGGAGGGCCTCGAGAAGGCGCGCCAGGCCGGCCGCGACCTCTCCTCGATCCACTCGGTCGCCTCGTTCTTCGTCTCGCGCGTCGACTCCGAGATCGACAAGCGACTCGAGGCGCTCGGCGGCGACGCGCTCGCGCTGCGCGGCAAGGCGGCGCTGGCCAACGCGCGTCTCGCCTACGCCGCCTACCAGGGGGTCTTCGAAGGCGGCGAGCGGTTCGCGGCGCTCTCCGGCGCCAACCCGCAGCGTCCGCTGTGGGCGTCGACCGGCGTCAAGAACCCGGACTACTCGGACACGCTGTACGTCTCCGACCTCGTCGCCCCCGGCACCGTCAACACGGTCCCGGAGAAGACGCTGGAGGCGTTCGCCGATCACGGCACCGTGGTGGAGGGTTCGATCGTCGGACTCGCCGACGCTTCGCAGGCCGAGTTCGACGCGATCTCGGCTGCGGGCGTCGACCTCGCCGACGTCTTCGAGGTGCTGGAGTCCGAGGGCGTCGAGAAGTTCGAGGCGTCGTGGGAGGACCTCCTGCAGGCCACGGCCAAGCAGCTCGACGCCGCGCGCGACTGACGGCTCGATCTCCGATGAGCACAGCATCCACTCTGATCGTCGAGCGGTTCGACGACGCCGACACGGCGGTCACCGCCGCGACGGCGCGGTTCGTCGACGTCGTCGGCTCGGCGATCGCTGAACGAGGCTCGGCGTCCGTGGTGCTCACGGGCGGCGGCAACGGGATCGCGCTGCTGCGGGCTCTGCGGACGGCCGACCTGGCCTGGGATCGCATCGACGTCTACTGGGGCGACGAGCGTTACCTGCCGGCCGGCGATCCGGAGCGCAACGAGGTGCAGGCTCGTGAGGCGCTGCTCGACCACGTCCCGGTCGATCCCGCCCGTGTCCACCCGATGGCGACGAGCGACGGTCCGTTCGGCGACGACATCGAGGCCGCGGCGCGGGACTATGCCGCGCTGCTCGATCCGATGCCGGAGTTCGACGTGCATCTGCTCGGGATGGGCGGCGAGGGGCATATCAACTCGCTCTTCCCGCACACCGCGGCGACGGCCGAGACCGAGCGCACGGTGGTGGCCGTCACCGATTCGCCGAAGCCGCCGCCGCGCCGCGTCACGCTGACGCTGCCCGCGGTCGCCGCGGCGAAGCGGGTGTGGCTCGTCGTCTCCGGCGAGGGCAAGGCCGAGGCGGTCGCGGGCGGTGTCGGCGGCGCCGATCCGGCCGACTGGCCGTGCGCCGGCGCACACGGCTCGATCGAGACCGTCTGGTTCGTCGATCCGGGAGCCGCCTCCCTGCTCGACTGATCACCCACGTCGCGAGGCCCGGAGCACCTGTGCTCCGGGCCTCGCGACGTTTCAGACCGGGCGTCAGACGTAGGCGGCCAGGTAGCGGCCGGTCACGCTCTCCGGGTTCGCCGCGACATCCGCGGGTGTTCCGGCGGCGACGACGCGGCCACCGGCGTCGCCGCCACCGGGGCCGAGATCGAGCACCCAGTCGGCGGACGCGACGACGCGCATGTCGTGCTCGGCGAGCAGGACGGTGCTGCGGCCGCTCCCGGTCCGGCCGGCCGCCGCGCCGAGGACGAGTCGGCGCAGGATCGCGGCGAGGTCGTCGATGTCGGCGGGATGCAGGCCGGACGTCGGCTCGTCGAGTACGTAGACCGTGTGCCCGCCGCGGACGCGCTGAAGTTCCGTCGCGAGCTTGATCCGCTGCGCCTCGCCGCCGGAGAGCGTCGTCGCGGGCTGGCCGATGGTGAGGTGGCCGAGACCGATGTCGAGCAGCGCGTCGAGGGTCCGGACGGCCGCCGGGACGCCGTCGAACGCCGCGCGGGCGTCGACGACGCTGAGCGCCAGGACGTCGGCGATCGTCATGCCCTCGTAGCGGACCTGCAGCGTCTGCGGCTCGTACCGCGCGCCGGCGCACTCCGGGCAGCGCGAGACGGCGTCCGGCAGGAAGAGCATGCCGACGGAGATCTCCCCCAGCCCCTCGCAGCGTTCGCAGCGACCGCCGGCGACGTTGAACGAGAACCGCCCGGCCTTGTAACCGCGCTCGCGGGCCGTCGGCGTCGAGGCGAAGAGCTTGCGGACGACGTCGAACAGGCCGGTGTAAGTGCCGAGATTGGAGCGGGAGGTCCGGCCGATCGGTTCCTGGTCGACGCGCACCAGCCGGTCGACGCCCTCGGCGCCGATGACCGAGGCCCTGCTCACGTCGACACCGCCGTCGTCGACACCGTCCCCGTCACCGTCCGCTTCGACGGGATCCGCGGGCGCCTGCGCGGCGACGCCGAACCGCGCCCCGAGGAGTGCGCAGACGCCGTCGAGCAGCGTCGACTTGCCCGCCCCCGACGGCCCGGTGACGGCCGTCAGCGCGTGCAGCGGCAACCGGACCGCGGGCTCGCGCAGGTTTCGGCTGGTCAGGCCGGTGACGGTGAGCCACTCGTCGAGCGCGCCGCCAACCCGCGGCAACGGCGGATGCCCGATCAGGTGACGGCCGGTGGCCGACGCCGCGACGTCGCCGAGCCCCGTCGGCGGTCCGCTGTAGAGCACGTGGCCGCCGTCGACGCCGGCGCCCGGCCCGATGTCGACGATCCAATCGGCGGCGCGGACCAGATCGAGGTTGTGTTCGACCACGAACACGGAGTTGCCCGACTCGCGTAGGCGCCGGATCGCGGCGATGAGCATCTCGGTGTCGGACGGATGCAGCCCGACGGACGGCTCGTCGAGCACGTACAGGACGCCGAAGAGCCCGGACCGCAGCTGTGTGCCGAGCCGCAGCCGTTGCAATTCGCCGGCCGAGAGCGTCGGAGCGGCCCGGTCGAGCGCGAGGTAGCCGAGACCGAGGTCGACGAGCGCCCGGACCCGGTCGACGACGTCCGCGACGAGTCGGGCACCGTCCCGCTCGCCGAGGCCGGACAGCAGATCGGCGAGTTCGGCGAGCGAAAGCGCGCTCGCGGCGGAGATGTCCAGGCCGGCGATCCGCACCGCCAGCGCCTCCGGGCGCAGCCGCTTCCCGTCGCACGCCGCGCAGGGCCGCGACCGCAGGAAGGCCGCGACGCGCATGCGCTGGGTGGCGCTCTTCGTCGACGCGAACGTCCGCATCAGGTGACTGCGGGCGCTGGTGAACGTGCCCTGGTATTCGCGCTGGATCTGGTGCGCCGCCCGGATCGGCGACACCGTCACCGTCGGCTCCTCGTCGGTGAACAGCAGCCATTCCCGCTGGTCGGCCGGCAGATCACGCCACGGCATGTCGATGTCGATGCCGAGCCCGGCGACGACGTCGCGCAGGTTCTTGCCGTGCCACGCCCCCGGCCACGCGGCGATCGCACCGTCGCGGATGCTCAGCGCGTGATCCGGCACCATGAGGTCGGCGTCGGCGTCGTGGACGCGACCGAGACCGTGGCAGGTCGGGCAGCCGCCCTCGGCGGTGTTCGGCGAGAACAGGTTCGAATCTAGCCGCGGTGCGCCCTCCGGGTAGTCGCCGAAGCGCGAGAACAGCATGCGCAGCGAGTTGGAGATGTTGGTCACCGTGCCGACGGACGAGCGCGCCGAGCCGTGGCCGTGCGACTGCCGCAGTGCGATGGCGGGCGGCAGCCCGGTGATGTCGCCGACGCTCGTCGCTGGCACCTGATCCATGAGCCGGCGGGCGTACGGACTGACGGATTCGAGGAAGCGCCGCTGGGCCTCGGCGAAGATCGTCCCGAAGGCCAGCGACGACTTGCCGGAGCCGGAGACACCGGTGAACGCGACGATCCGATCGCGCGGGACGTCCAGATCGAGGTGCGCGAGATTATGCTCGTGTGCATCGCGGACCCGGATCATCTCGGCATCGTATCCATGTCGTTCCGGCGCGAACCCAATAGGTTCACTGCATGAACATCAACCTCATCCAGCTCGTCGCGCTCCGGGAGCTCTCCCGGCGCGGCACGATGGCGGCGGTCGCGGATCACCTCGGCTACACGCCGGGGGCGGTCTCGCAGCAGATCGCGGCGCTGGAGCGCAGCGTGGGCGTCGCGCTGGTGACGAAGGCCGGCCGCAACGTCGTCCTCACCGACTCCGGCGCCGTCCTCGCCCGGCACGCGGGGCGGATCCTCGCGGCCGAACGTGAGGCGCTCGACGCGCTCGCCGCCGTCCGCGACGACGTCGCGGCGCCGCTGCTGCTCGGCACGTTCGGCAGCACGGCCGCGTCCCTGCTGCCGCCGGTCGTCGCCGTCGCCCGGGAGCGGTATCCGCTGCTCGACCTGTCCAGCCGCGAGGTGGACGTCGACGACGCCGTCGCGGCCGTCCAGCGCGGCGACGTCGACGTCGCGTTCGGGCTCGACTATCCGATCACGCCGATGCCGCGCAGCGCCGACGTCGAGATCATCGTGCTGCGCACCGAACCGTTCGGCCTCGCGATCGCACCCGGCGCGTACGGCATCACCGAGCCGCGCACGATCGACCTCGCCGACGCCGCCGGCTGGGACTGGATCATGCAGCCCGCCCACACCCAGTTCGGCCGCGCCGTGCGATCCGCCTGCCGCGAGGCGGGCTTCGAACCGAGCGTCCGCCACGAGGTCATCGAGACGTCCGTCTCCATCGCACTGGCCGCCCGCGGGCTCGGCGCCACCTTCGTCACCGGTCTCATGACGCGGCTCAACTCGTCCCTGCCGACGCTGCATCTCGGCTTGGCGGCCGACGTCGTCCGCCGGATCGTCCTCGTCCGGCGCACGGGCTCCGACGCCCGCCCGACGGTCCGGGCGGCCACGGAGATCGTGCGCGAGACGGTCACCGAGGACCGGTAGGCAGAGCTCCCGCCAGCAGCTCGGCGAGGTGTATCCCGCGGCGATCGCTGAGGTCGGCGAGCTGGGTGCGGCAGGAGTATCCGTCGGCGAGGACGACGGTCTCCGCGGCGGCGGCGCGGACGGCCGGCAGCAGCCGGTGCTCGGCGACGGCCACCGACACGTCGTAATGCCCCTTCTCGACGCCGAAGTTCCCGGCCAGGCCGCAGCAACCGCCGAGGCGCTGGACGTCGGCGCCCGCCGCCGCGAGCAGCCTGGCGTCGGTGCCCCACCCCATCACCGCGTGGTGATGACAGTGCGGTTGAGCGAGGACCGTCCGGCCCGTGAGCGCGGGCGGTCGCCGGCCGCGCTCGGTCAACAGTTCGGCGAGCGTCCGGACGCGGGCGGCGACCGGATCGGCGACGTCGCCACCGAGCAACTCGGCGGCGTCCGAACGCAGCACGCCGGTGCACGACGGCTCGATGCCGACCACAGGCAGCGCGGCGAGCTCCGGCGTCTGAAGCGCCGCGACGGTCTTGCCGAGGATCCGGCGCGCCGCCGTGAGCTGGCCCGTGGAGATCCAGGTCAGCGCGCAGCAGACCTGGCGATCGGTGAGCAGCGGACGGAATCCCGCCGCCTCGAGCACCTGGACGGTCGCGCGCCCGACCTCGGGCGTGAAGTGGTTCGTGAAGGAGTCGACGAAGAGGACCACCGGATCGCCCGTCGCCGACCGGCCGGCCGCGGTCGCGGCGAACCACGCGCGGAACGTCTGCGGCGCGAACGACGGGATCGACCGCCTGCGGTCGACACCCGCCAGCGCCAGTGCCGCGCGACCGACTCCGGGCAGCCGCAACCCGCGATTGACGACGCCGGGCAGCACACTCGCCGCCCGCGCCCACAGCGGCAACCGGCCGAGCGCGTAGTGCGAGCGCGGCCGGATCCGGCGCCGGTAGCGCTGGTGCAGCACCTCCGACTTGTACGCGGCCATGTCGACGCCGGTCGGGCAGTCGGTGGCGCAGCCTTTGCAGGCCAGACAGAGGTCGAGCGCCTCGTGGACCTCGGGTGAGCGCCAGCCGCCGCCGACGTCGGTCCCGTTCACCATCTCCTGCAGCACCCGCGCCCGGCCGCGCGTCGAGTCCTTCTCCTCGCGGGTGGCCTGATACGACGGGCACATGACACCGCCGACCGCGGTGTTGTCGGCACGGCATTTGCCGACGCCGGTGCAACGGTGCACGGCCGCGCCGAAGTCGCCGTCGTCGTGGCGGTACGCGAGCGCAAGCGTCCGGCCCCGGCCGGCGCCGCGGCGCAGCGGCGGGGCCTCGGCGACCCGGATGTCCGCATCGGCCGGGCGCGGCTCGACGATGACACCCGGGTTGAGGATGTTCGACGGATCGAAGACGTGCTTGACCTGCGCGAACAGATTCATCGCGGCGGACGAGTACATCCGTGGCAGCAGTTCGCTGCGAGCGCGTCCGTCGCCGTGCTCGCCGGACAGCGACCCGCCGTAGCGGGCCACCAGGTCGGCGGCCGCGAGCAGGAACTCGCGGAAGCGCGCGGTACCGCCGTCGAGCGTCCAGTCGATGCGGATGTGCAGGCAGCCGTCGCCGAAATGCCCGTACGGCAGGCCCGTGACGTCGTGCTCCGTCATGAGCGCGTCGAACTCGCGCAGATAGCCGCCGAGCGACGCCGGCGGGACGGCGGCGTCCTCCCATCCGGCATGGGCGGGCAGCCCCCGCGGGCTGCGAGCCGAGAGCCCGGCGCCGTCCGCGCGGATGCGCCACAGCGCGGCGGCCTCCCCGGTGTCGTCGACGACGCGGCCGTCGACGGCGTCGCAGGTCCGGCGGACGCGGTCGGCCCGAGCCAGCGTCTCGCCGCGGTCGTCGCCGGCGATCTCGATGAACAACCAGGCCGCGCCGTCCGGCAACGGCGGCACCGCCGACGGCCCGAGCCGCTCACGGACGACGTCGACGATCCGCCGGTCGATGCCTTCGCAGGCGGTGGGCGCGTGCTCCAGGACGAGCGGCGTCGCGTCGCCCGCGGCGGCGATGTCCGGGTAGCCGAGCACGACGAGCAGCCGGTGCCGCGGCTCGGCGACCAGCCGCACCGTCGCCTCCGTCGCGACGGCGAGCGTCCCCTCGCTGCCGACGAGCAGCCGCGCGACGTCGAACCTGCGCTCGGGCAGCAGGTGTTCGAGCCCGTACCCCGAGACCTGCCTGCTGAACCGGCCGAACTCGGTGCGGATCGTCGCCAGGCCGCCGGCGGTCACCTCGTGCAGGGCGCGCAGCGTCGGCGAGTCCAGCGGCGGCGGCGTCCCCGATTCGAGCCGCAGCGATTCGCCCGTGCCGGTCAGCACGTGCATGCCGAGCACGTTGTCGGACGTCCGCCCGTAGCCCAGCGCGCGCGTCCCGCAGGCGTTGTTGCCGATCATCCCGCCGATCGTGCAGCGGTTGTGACTCGACGGATCGGGCCCGAAGCGCAGTCCGTGCGGTGCGGCGGCACGCTGCAGCTCCACCTGGACGACGCCCGGCTCGACGGTCGCCGTCCGCGCGTCGGGGTCGACCGCGAGTACCCGCCGGAGGTGCCGGCTGAAATCCAGCACGAGCCCGGTTCCGACGGCGTTACCGGCGATCGACGTCCCGGCGCCGCGCGCCGTCAGCGGCACCCCCGCGGCCCGGCAGGCGTCCAGCGCCGCCGCGACCTCGTCGGCGTGTCGCGGCCGGGCCACGACGAGCGGCCGGACCCTGTACAGCGAGGCGTCGGACGAATACGCCGCGCGCGTGGTGTCGTCGACGAGGACGTCGCGCAGACCCCGGCGCCGCAGCTCGGCGGCGAACGATTCGGCGGCGAACGATTCGGCGGCGAACGATTCGGCGGACATCGTTCACAGCATGCCAAAACGTCGTCGTCCCGGTGCGTGGTCGGCTCGGCTCAGCCGATGATCCCGAGACCGACCGCCCCGCCGCGCGCCAGATAGAACCCGACGATCCCGATCACCCACAGCGTGTTCTCTCGCCCGGTCCGTTGCAGCCAGCCGCCGAACCGCTGCAACGGTCGCTCGATCGCCCGCGCGGCGACGATCCGCAGCGCCAGCAGAAGCAGAGCGGGGGCGATCATCACAGCGCAGTAGCCGGCGAGCGCCCCGATTCTCGTCGGCATGGTCAGGTCGGCGCCGGCCAGCAGCGTCATCCCGGCGAGGTATGGGAGCATCGTCGCGACCTCGATCACGCCGGCCCCGAGGGCCACGGTGACCACCGCGCCGCGACCGGTGTCCTCGGCGAGCAGCCGGTCACGCCACCCGCTGAGCCGGCCGGGTTCGGGCTCGACCCCGCGCTCCCGTCGCCGGTACGGCGCGAACAGCGCCACCGCCAGCATGAGCAGTCCCGCAACGAGCATGACGACCCGTCCCGGAGTGGATTCGATGAACCCGTGGCCGACCGCGATGAGGTTGACCAACCCGAACGTGAACAGCACGCCGACGGCGAAATAGAAGATCGAGATCGCGGCCAGATAGAGGAGGATGCGACCCGCCCGCACTCGCCCCGGCACGAGCATGAGGAACACCGGGATGAGCAGCGTTCCGATACTCAGCCCGTCGACGAGGGCGAGACCGGCGAGCGCGGCGACCAGCGGCAGTTCTGCGAGGGAGTCCACTCCGTCAGCCTCGCGCGTCGTCGTCGGACGCGGATCGGCACAAGGACCGGGCGCCGCCTCGTCCTTTGGTCGGAGTCTCACCGCGCCGCATGCTGGTGTGATGGGGAATCATGCGTGAACCGTCATCGACCGCGGAGGCCTCCTGGCCCGGCGTCCCCCGGCCCTGGCGAGACGCCGGCTTCCACGCCGCGCTCGGGCTGGCCGGCGCGGCTTTCGGGGTCGCCGGATGGTGGAACGTCTTCTCCATCCTCCCGGAACCGGTCTCGCCGTGGTGGACGCTCGCCACCGCGCTGCCCGCCTGCCTGCTCCTGTTCACACAACGACGCGCTCCCGCGCTGTCCCTCGCGGCGGCGTCCGCGCTGCTCGTCGTCGACGTCCTCACCGTCGGCGGGATCGTGACGACGAGCGTCGTGCTCGATCTCCTCTACACCCTGGTCGTCACCGCGACACCGGAGCTCCGGCGCAGGTTGCTCACCGGCGTCATCGTCACGACCATCGGCACGACCGTCGCCGCCGGCGTCCTGTCACGCGATGTGAGCCTGGCCTTTCTCATCGCACTGCAGACCGGTGCCCTGCTCGGCACCGACTACTGGTACGCCACCGCCGTCGCGCAGTCGCGTGAACTCGTCGAGTTGCATCGACGACGGGCCGAGGACGCCGCACGGCTCGCCCGACGCGACCGGGCCGCGGTCGTGACGGCCGAGCGGGAGTCCGTCGCTCGCGAGCTGCACGACCTCGTGGCCGGACACGTCGCGGCCATCGCGATCCGCAGCGAGGCGGCGCTCGCGATCGCCGGTGACGACACCACCGACCGACTAGCACTGCGGGCCGTCCGCGATGCCAGCCTCGACGCCCACGCCGCCCTGCGGTCCATGATCACCGTGCTCCGGTCCGGATCCGACGAGTCACCGGCGCCACCGAGCCGGGCGGACGTCACAGCGCTCGCCGAGGAGGCGCGCCGGTCCGGTCTGCGCGTCACGCTCGCGGACACCCTCGACGGCGCGATACCCGTTCCGGTCGATCACGCCGTCGGCCGGATCGTGCAGGAATCGCTGGCCAACTGCATACGGCACGCCGCGGGCGCTCACGTCGACGTCCGGCTGGAGGGCGTCGGGCGGGACGTCCTCGTGTCGGTCCGTTCCCGCGGCGGCACGCCCGCCGTCCCCGCACTGACCGGCAACGGCATCGGCCTCGACCTGTTGCGCGAACGCACCGGCGCGCTCGGCGGCGACGTCGAGGCGGGACCGCGGGACGACGGCTGGCTCGTCCACGCCCGTATTCCCCGGGAGAACGTGTCATGAGCGCCGCCGAACCACGGGTACTCATCGCCGACGATCACGGCATGATCCGCGAAGGACTGCGGATCATGCTCGAGAGTCAGGGCATCCAGGTCGTCGGGGAGGCCGCCGACGGCGCCGTCGCGATCAGCAACGCCGCCGCGCTACGGCCGGACGTCGTGCTCATGGACCTGCGCATGCCCGGCGTCGACGGCATCGCGGCGACCGCGGCGATCGTCGCCGCCGGCACGGCCGACGTCCTCGTGCTGACCAGCTTCGACGAGGACGATCTCGTGCTCGCCGCGATTCGCGCCGGGGCCGTCGGCTTCCTGCTCAAGACCACCGGTGCGGGGCCGCTCGTCGACGCCGTCCGGCGGGTCGCCGCCGGTGAGGGCGTCCTCGATCCCCGGGTCACCCGGCGCGCGCTCGCGGCCGTCGCGCCGGACGCCACGGCGACCGACCCGCCCGGCGCACAGGAGTTGACCGAACGCGAGCGGGAGGTGCTCGCGGCACTGCGAGCCGGGTATTCCAATGCGCGGATCGGCACCCGGCTCGGCATCTCGGTGCGCACGGTGAAGACGCACGTCTCGAACATCCTCGCCAAGCTCGGTGCGGAGAGCCGCACCCATGCGGCGGCGCTCGCGCGGGACCTGGAGCTGCCGGACTTCGGCGGTCGGTGACTCAGCGGGTCGCCGATTCGGCCGGTCGGTGATTCGGCCGGTCGGTTTCGGCGCCGGCCGGGGGCGCCCGGAATCGCCGGGCCGCTTGCGGCAGATCGCCGGTAGGCCGTTCCGCCGTCGGCAGCACGGCACCGCGGCCGACGTCCCGCCCCGGCACGGTGGACGCATGACCGAACCGCAACGACCTCCCGCCTTCACTCCGACGATGCGCTCGCGGCTCTTCGACCAGCGCGTTCTCGTCCTCGACGGTGCGCTCGACGATGACAACGGCACCGCGCTGGCCACCGGACTGCTCGCCCTCGCCGCCGAGGACGCCGTCGCCGACATCGCGCTCTGGATCCATTCGCCCGGCGGTTCGGTGCCGTCGATGCTCGCGATCCGCGACGTCATGCGACTCATCCCCAACGACGTCCGCACGCTGGCGCTCGGCCTCGCGTGCAGCGCCGGGCAGTTCCTGCTCTCGGCCGGCACACCCGGAAAGCGCTCGGCACTCCCGCACGCACGCATCCTCATGCACCAGGGCTCGGCCGGGATCGGCGGATCGGCGGCCGAGGTCGAACTGCAGGCCGACGACCTGCGTCATACGCGGGACACCGTCCTCGGGCTCATCGCCGCCGACACCGGACAGCCCGTCGAGCAGATCTTCGCCGACTCGCTGCACGACCGCTGGTACACCGCCGAACAGGCCCGCGACTACGGCTTCATCGATCGCGTCGTCACCGACCTCGGCGCCGTCACGCCCGTCCGTCGCACGCCGATGGGCCTGTTCGCCACAGCGGGCGATGGCGCTCGCGAGAAGACCGGAGATGGAGCTCGCGGAATCGACCAGAAGGCGGAGGCACACGCATGAGCATCTACACCATCCCCAACGTCGTCGCGACGGTGCCGGGCGGCGAGCGGATCATGGACGTCTACTCGCACCTGCTCGCCGAGCGGATCGTCTACCTCGGCACAGCCGTCGACGCCGGCGTCGCCAACGCGATCATCGCCCAACTGCTCTATCTCGACGCCGCCGGCTCGGACCGGCCGATCGAGTTCTACATCAACTGCGAGGGCGGCGATCCGTCCGCGATGCTCGCCGTCTACGACACGATGCAGCACGTCAACGCCCCGATCGCGACGACGTGTGTCGGCCAGGCCGTCGCCGCGGGTGCCGTACTGCTCGCCGCCGGCGCGCCGGGACGCCGGGCCGTACTGCCGCATGCCCGCGTCGTGCTCCATCAGCCCGTGGCCCAGGGCCGCGGCACGATCCCGGACCTCATCATCGCGGCCGACGAGGTGGTTCGGATCCGCGGTCAGCAGGAGCAGATTCTCGCCCGGCACACCGGGCGCGACGTCGCCGAATTGCGCGCGGACACCGACCGGGACGCCGTCTTTACCGCCGAGACCGCCGTCGCCTACGGGTTGGTCGATCGGATCCTCGACCGGGGCTGAGCCGCTCACCGGCCGGGATCAGATGTGTCGACGGTCAGGTGACATTCATCTGCTCTATTGACACGGAGCTCCGATCACGGCATTCTTGACGCGAACACCGCTTGCCGCCCGCCTCACTCTTATCGTGTGTTCATATCGATCCGCCTGAACACGTCACTGAGGACCGGGTGGCTCACCGAAGCGAAGGGCGTTCGCCTTGCTCCAACGACCATCGGCGGCGACAGGCCCTGTGAACGCCGGAAGTTCGCAGCTAACGGGGCAAGGCGGAACCCGACGTAGAATTCTTGCGATAGCCTGCACCGCCGCCCAGGTAGTCGCGGGCCTGTCGATGGGCGCCTTTCAATATCTCCTGTACCAACGGGTAGTCGTATTCGGCGTTCTCTACGGGATTCTCGGGTTAAGATTCTCCCTGATCATCGTCGAGACGTTCTTGATCTCGATCACCGCTCTTTCGATCCTATATGTAACATTGGGGATCATCCTGCCTAGGGCGAGACTATTCTTTTGCGCGGCTTGGATCGGAGCGTGCTCCATGGCGGGTCTCGTAACGTACGCCTGGGTGGTGATCAACCGCGAGTATGTCGTTTTTTGACCGACGTTCGAGGAGTTCCGCCATTCACGACATCGAGCACGTTCGCATCGACGAAACACAACACAGGCCCTTCCTTGCCGTCGCATCGGTGGTCGCTACCGTATTCATCGGACTCGTCGCGGGGGCTCTTCAATACGTGACGGTCCAATGGGGCTTCGTGTTCTATTTCGTCGAAGCCTTCCTCGGCCTCGATCTGAACTTCGCGCTGCTGGAGACGTTCGTCTTTCCGCTGACGATGTTGTCAGCACTTTATACGGCACTCATCGCCTCGGCGCCCAGAATCAGGCTGTTTCTCTGCGCGTCATGGGCAGGCGCGATCCTGACGTCGATCGCTTTCACCTGGGTCTGGCTCGAGATCATCACGGGGCTCGCCATGATGCGTGAACTCGACGGCCGGTAATGACAGTCGATCCCGATCGTCCTGTTACTACGTCCAGGTCACGTCGGGTGTGGCGCGACATCCGGCCCGGTTTCGTGGCGATCGCCACGGTGCTCATCGGATTCGCCGCCGGAGCCCTCCAGTATTCGACGTTTCAATGGTTCGTCGTATTCCATTTCGTTGAAAGGTTCCTTGACATCCGTCTGCGTTTCATCCCGCTGAAGACGTTCGTCTTTCCGCTGACGATATTGTCGCCTCTCTATGCCGTGCTCATCGCCGCGGCGCCCAGGATTCGGCTGTTCCTGTGCTCATCGTGGGCCTGGGCGGTCCTCATGGCAGCGGCCTTCACACAGATATGGATAGAGATCGCGACGGGGCTCGCACCGTGACGCGCGAACGCGACAGCCCGGATGAGCCGCGATGTCTCGATCACGCGGCGAGCAGGACCGTCTCCCCCGACATCCGGTGTGCCGCGCCGCGAGCGAGATCCGAGACCGACGTGCCCAGCGCCCCGGCGATCGCCGAGATCATCTCGCTCGACGGCTCCTTGCGGCCGCGCTCGACCTCCGAGAGGTACTGCGGCGAGAGCCCGGAACGTCCGGCGACGTCGACAAGCCTGTCGCCCCGGACACCCCGGCGATGGCGCAGTTCCTCGCCCAGCGCCTCCCGCCACAGCGGCTCAGCAGTGCGCGGGCGGCGGTCCATGCCCCTCGTCTCAGATCGGGGTGTCGTCCGCGACCGTGGCGCTTGCTCCGGTGACGCAGCTCGCCGCTCGGCGGGCACCCGAGCGTCAGGGCGGGCGGGGAACAGAATGATCTCGGCCATGATTCCGGTCTACCGGTGGGGGGCCATCGCCCGTCAGCCGTTCCGCCCTGGGCAGAACGGGTCCGGACGTCACAGTTCGATCTCGTCCGGATCGCGGATCTCGTCGCGCAGCCACCCGATGTACCGTTCCGCGGACGTCCGCAGCAGCGTCTTCGCGTCCTTCTCGACGACGCCTCGAAACCCGCCATAGATCCGGTCGAATTCCAGGCTGTCGACGATCCGGACGATCTGCCGCACAAGACGCTCCGGCAGCGGGATCGAGTTGGGGAACGACCGCATGAAGCTCATCATCGTGCGGTCGGCGCCGACCGCGATGGTGTCGCCGACGAGCAGCACGCCGCGTCCGTCGGCCCCGGCCGGCCAATGCAGCACGGCGCTGCCGGGGAAATGACCGCCGGTCTGGACCAGTTCGAGCCCGGGCAGCGGCGTCGCGCGACGTTCCCAGAAGGCGATCGCGTCGCTCGGCCGTCGCAACCAGCGCCGGTCTGCCGCCGCGACGTAGTACGGCACCCCGAGCATCTCGGCCCACGACACAGCGGCGCCGACCAGGTGCGGATGGCTCGCGGTGACGGCACGGACCTCGCCGACGGCCTCGGTGATCGCGCGCACGAGTTCCTCGGTGAACAGCCCCGGCGGCTCCCACAGCAGCGCGCCCGCCGGCGTCCGCAGGGCGAGCCCGGTGTGCCCGATGCCGAACGACGGCGTCACCCGGATCTCGACGAGGTCGGGCTCGTGCTCACGCAACTCGAACGTGTGCCGGGCCGCGACCTCGGCGTGCGTCGTCCACCTCTGGCCGCCGTGACGCACCCATTGCCGGTCGTCGGCGCAGATCACGCAGTCGCCCGCCGGCGGTGCGGCGGCGTCCTCGTGCTCGATCCCGCAGTTCTCGCAGATCCAGATCATCCCCGGTCTCCCTTCGACTGTGGCGTCGGCGCAGACTCGTTGCCGGTGCACCCCGGCGCCGATACGCTCGACTCATGTCTTACCTGAGCCGCATCACGATCGATCCTGCGATCTGCCACGGCCAGCCGGTCATTCGGGGCCTGCGTTACCCGATCACAGACCTGCTCGATCTCCTCGCCTCGGGTATGACGATCGACGACATCACGGCCGACTACCCCGATCTCGAACGCGAAGACCTCCTTGCCGCACTGACATTCGGCGCGTTGGCCACCTCGCAGCGGACCGTCGTACCGTTCGACGCCGCCTGACGCCGATCTGCCGGGTCCGTGAAATTTCTCGTCGACGCTCAGTTGCCGGCCAGATTGGCCGAGCTCCTGAACTTGATCGGCCACGATGCCGTCCACGTGTCGGCGTTGCCTGACGGCAACCGAACGCCTGACGCTCATATCGCCCGTATCGCCGACGAGGACGACCGAACCGTCATCACCAAGGATCGAGATTTCCGTGACAGCCATCTGCTCAGCGGATCACCACGATCACTGTTGACGGTCGCTACGGGGAACATCACCAACAATCGGCTGCTCGCCCTGTTCACCGAGAACATCGACGCGATCGCCGCGCTTCTCATCCGGGCACGGCACGTCGAGATATCGAATCTTGGTCTGATCACGCATCCCACAACCGGGAACGGCTGAGACACGACGGACCGGCGAGCAGCCGATCCGCCGTGCACAGCTCGCGACTACTACCCCGAGTTCCGCAGCGCCGTCGCCAGGCCGTTCATCGTCAACAGGATGCCGCGGCGGACCAGCTCCGAATCGTCGCCGCCGCGGAAGCGGCGCAGCAATTCGATCTGCAGCATGTTGAGCGGCTCGAGGTACGGGAACCGGTTGAACACCGAGCGTTGCAGCGCCGGGTTGTCGGCGAGCAGATCGTTCGACTCGGTGATCGCGAAGTACATCCGCATCGTGCGGCCGTACTCCTCGACGATCCGGTCGTAGACCGCGGCGCGCAACTCCTCGTCCGCGACGAGTTCGGCGTACCGCCGCGCGAGGTCCATGTCCGCCTTCGCCATGACCTGCGCCATGTTGGAGAGCACCGTGCGGAAGAACGGCCAGCGCCGGTGGTAGTCGCGCAGCGTCTCGAGCCGGTCGGGATCGTCGCCGACCCAGCTCTCGAACGCCGAACCGGTGCCGTACCAGCCGGGCAGCATGACACGCGACTGCGTCCACGCGAGCACCCATGGGATGGCGCGCAGATCGGAGATCTCCTTCGTCTGCTTCCGCGACGCCGGGCGCGAGCCGATGTTGAGCGCGCCGATCTCCGACAGCGGCGTCGACGTCACGAAATAGTCGACGAAACCCGGCGTCCGATGCACGAGATCGCCGTAGGCGGTGCGAGCCAGCGCCGCGAGCTCGTCAAGCACGGCGTAAGCAGCGCCCGCGTCGTCGCCGAGGCCCTCTGTGTCGAGCAGCGTCGACTCGATGTCGGCGGCGAGCAGCGTCTCCAGATTTCGCCGTGCCAGCGCGGGCTCCGCATACTTCGCGGCGATGACCTCGCCCTGCTCGGTGATGCGCAGCGAACCCTGCACCGCACCGGGCGGCTGCGCGAGGATCGCGTCATAGCTGGGCCCGCCGCCGCGACCGACCGTGCCGCCGCGACCGTGGAACAGCCGCAGCCGGATGCCGGCCTGCCGCGACGCCGCGACGAGGTCGAGCTCGGCGCGATACAGCGCCCAGTTGGCCGCGAGGTAGCCGCCGTCCTTGTTCGAATCGGAGTACCCGAGCATGACCTCCTGCAGTCCGCCGTGACCGTCGACGATCGACCGGTAGACGGGGACGGCGAGCGCGGCCAGCAACGTCTCGGCGCCCTGCTGCAGATCCTCGATCGTCTCGAAGAGCGGGACGATGTTGAGCGGGCAACGCGGGCCGTCCGGACCGACGGTGACGAGCCCGGCCTCCTTGAGCAGCAGCAACGCTTCGAGCATGTCGCTGACCGAGGTGCACATGCTGATGATGTAGTTCGGGACGGCCGCCGCGCCCGCCCGCTCGATGGCCGCCGCCGCGGCGCGCACGACGCCGAGTTCCTTGGCCGCGAGGTCGCTCAACTCGGCGTCCGCCGTCAGCAACGGACGGCGGTGGCCGAGCTCACTCGAGAGCAGCGCGACCCGGTCGGCCTCGTCCAGATCGAGGTAGTTCGGGTGCACGCCGGCCCAACCGAGCAATTCGGCCACGACCTCCTCGTGGGTCTCCGAGTTCTGCCGCATGTCGAGCCCGGAGAGGTGGAAGCCGAACGTCCGCACCGACTCGATGAGCAGGCCGAGCCGATCGTCGGCGATCGCGTCGTCGCCGGCCTCGCGCAGGCAGCCGTCGACGATCAGCAGGTCCGCGACCAGTTCGTCCGGCGTCGCATACGGTGCGGAGCCACCGTCGGGCGTCCGGAATCCGTTCGTTCCGAAGCCGCTCGCGGCGGTGCCCGCCGACACACCACTGGCGGCCTCGGTCGCTCGGACGCGTGCCGCGATGGCCCGGATCGCCGCGCGGAACGGCTCGTCCCCGGCGATGGAGTCCCGCGTGATGCCCGCCAGCTCGAACAGCCGGTCCGGCACGGGGACGAGGCGGGCCGTCATCGACAGCTCCTTGCCCAACTCCTCGAGCTCGGCGTCGTAGCGGCCGAACGCCGTCGCGGCGGCGCGTCCCGTCGCGAGGGTGACGACGTCGCCGGTCACGTTGGGGTTGCCGTCGCGGTCGCCGCCGATCCACGAACCCATCCGCAGCAGCGGCTCGTCGGACAACCGCGCGTCGGGCCAGCGCCGGCGCAGCCGCCGCCGGACCTCGGCGTTGACGCGCGGCACGACATCGAAGAAGGCGGCGTCGTAGTAACGCAGGCCGACCTCGATCTCGTCGGTGATCCGCAGCCGCTCCAGGCGGATGATGGCCGTCTGCCACAGCCGCAGCACCTGCCGGCCGATCTCGGCGACGACGTCCTCGTCCTCCTGCGGCGTCAGCTCGGTACGCGAGCGGAACCGCATGAGTTCGGTGATCCGGTGCTGTGCCTCGAACACCGTGCGGCGACGCGTCTCGGTCGGGTGCGCGGTGATGACGGGGACGACCGTCGCCCCCGCGAGTCCGTCGGCGACCTGCTCCGCCGCCAACCCGGCGGCGTCGAGCTTGCGCCAGGTGGCCGCCAGGCTCGAGTCCTGCGGCGGATGACCCGCTCGCTGATGCAGCGCGCGCCGGCGCTCCCGGTGCAGATCCTCAGCGAGATTGGCGAGTAGCGCGAACAGGCCGAACGCCCGGATGACGATGATGGCGTCCTCGCGGCTCACGTCCGAGAGCAGCGCCGCGACCTCGTCACGGCCGATCTCCGAACGCCGGACGCGGAAGGCTTCGACACGGGCGCGCTCGACGAGCGCAAACGCCTCCTCACCGGCGTGAGTACGGATGATGTCGCCCAGCGTGCCGCCGAGGAAGCGGATGTCGGCGCGCAGCGGCTCGGTCTCGGCGCGATCCCGAGTCGAGTCGGCGCGATTCGGATCGGACGTGGTATCGGTGGCGGCGGACATTGGCCCGTCCCCTTCCCGCCGTGCGGCGTCGTCGATGAGGACGCACGCCACGCTGCGAGCGTCGAGACTACTGACGTGCAGACGGCGAGGCGGGCGCCGTGACGACGCCCGCCTGCCGGCGGTCAGGCCAGCGAGATGCTGAGGCCGACCGCGATGATGAGGATCGTCCAGATGATGCCGACGAAGATCGTCAACCGGTCGAGGTTGCGCTCCACGACGCTGGACCCGGACAGACTCGACTGCATGCCGCCGCCGAAGAGCGACGACAGGCCACCGCCCTTGCCGCGGTGCAGCAGCACGAGCACGACCAGCATGAAGCTCGTGATGAGGACACCGATCTGCAGGGCGAGTTCCACGTCGAGGACTACCTTCCGGAAAAGAGGCTGTTACCGGCTGTCGAGTCTACGGCAGCCGGCGGACGTCAGGGCAGCGGACCACCGGCCGCGAGAGCCGAGAGCGCCGTGAACTCGTCCGACTTGAGCGAGGCGCCGCCGACGAGCGCACCGTCGACGTCCGGCTTGCCGACGAGTTCGGCGACGCTCTTCGAGCTGACCGAGCCGCCGTAGAGGATGCGGACGCCGCCCGCGATCTCGGCGCCGGCCAACTCGCCGAGCGCCTCGCGCAGCGCGCCGCAGACCTCCTGCGCGTCGTCGGCAGACGCGACGCGGCCGGTGCCGATCGCCCACACCGGCTCGTAGGCGATGACGATCTTCGCGATGTCCTCCGCCGACAGCCCGGCGAGCGAGCCGCGGAGCTGCTCGATGTTGTAGGCGACGTGCTCGCCGGTCTCGCGGATGTCCAGTCCCTCGCCGATGCAGACGATCGGCGTCAGCCCGTGCTTGAGCGCGGCCTTCGTCTTGGCGGCGACCAGCTCGTCCGATTCGCCGTGGTACGTCCGTCGCTCCGAGTGCCCGACGGCGACGTACGTGCAGCCGAGCTTGGCCAGGAACGCACCGCTGATCTCACCCGTGTAGGCGCCCGAGTCGTGCACCGAGAGATCCTGCGCACCGTAGGCGATGCCGAGCTTGTCGCCGTCGACGACCGTCTGCACGCTGCGCAGATCGGTGAACGGCGGCAGCACCGCGACGTCGACCTTCGCCAGGTACTTCTCCGGCAACCCGAAGGAGACCTTCTGCACGAGGGCGATCGCCTCGAGATGGTTGAGATTGCACTTCCAGTTGCCCGCGATGAGCGGCTTGCGCTGAGTCATGGTCACGCCTCCAGGACGGCCAGGCCGGGGAGCGTCTTGCCCTCGAGGTATTCGAGGGAGGCGCCGCCACCGGTCGAGATGTGCGAGAACGCCTCGTCGGGCAGGCCGGCCTTGCGGACGGCCGCCGCCGAGTCGCCGCCGCCGACGACGCTGAACGCGCCGTGCTCGGTGGCCCCGACGATCGCCTTCGCGACACCTTCGGTGCCCGCGGCGAACCTGTCGAACTCGAAGACGCCCACCGGACCGTTCCAGAAGATGGTCTTCGCACCGGCGAGGACGGTGGCGAACCGCTCGATCGTGCCCGGCCCGATGTCGAGGCCCATGCCCTCGGTGAAGCCGTCGCGCGTGTACGCGATCGAGGTCTGTGCGTCCGGCGAGAACGAGTCGGCGACCACGATGTCGTGCGGCAGGTGGATGACGTCGCCGAACCGCTCGAGCAGGCTCTTGCAGACGTCGATCTGGTCCTCCTGCAGGAGCGAATCGGCCACCGGGCTGCCCTGCGCCTTGATGAACGTGTACGCCATGCCGCCGCCGATGACGAGCGTGTCGACCTTCGGCGCCAGCGCCTCGATGACGCCGAGCTTGTCGGAGACCTTCGACCCGCCGAGCACCACGGCGTACGGGCGCTCCGGATCACCGGTCAGTCGATCGAGGACGGCGACCTCGGCCGCGACCAGCTTGCCGACGTAGTTCGGCAGCAGCTTGGCGACGTCGTAGACCGACGCCTGCTTGCGGTGCACCACACCGAAACCGTCGGAGACGAACGCGCCGTCCTCACCGACGAGCTCGACCAGGTCCTTGGCGAGCGACTCACGCTCTGCGTCGACCTTGCTCGTCTCCCGCGGATCGAAGCGGATGTTCTCCAGCAGCAGGACGTCACCCTCGGTGAGACCTTCCGAGCGGGCGAGCGCGTCCTGGCCGACGACGTCGCCGGCGAGCTGCACGTTGCGGCCCAGCTCCTCCCCCAGACGCGCCGCGACGGGCGCGAGCGAGAACGCCGGGTCCGGCGCGCCCTTCGGGCGGCCGAGGTGGGCCGTCACGATGACGGCGGCGCCGGCCTCGGCGAGCGCCGAGATCGTCGGCGCGGAGGCGATGATGCGGCCGGCGTCGGTGATGACGCCGTCGGCCAGCGGAACGTTGAGGTCGGAGCGCACGAGCACGGTGCGCCCGGACACCCCCTCGGCGAGCAGATCGTCGAGTGTTCGAGCGGCGATCGTCATAGAGCAATCCTTACGGTTCTCTCGGTGAACGGACGAATCGGCGCCGTGGTCGACGCGCGGTGAAACGCGTCAGTCGGCCACGGCGCCGTGAAGAGCGGTCTTACAGAGACTTGCCGACGATGCCGATGAGGTCGACGAGGCGGTTGCTGTAGCCCCACTCGTTGTCGTACCAGGAGACGACCTTCGCCTGGTTGTCGATGACCTTCGTCAGACCGGCGTCGAAGAGCGACGAGTGCGGGTCGGTGACGATGTCGCTGGAGACGATCGGGGCGTCGTAGTACTTGAGGATGCCCTTCATCTTGCCCTCGGCGGCCGACTTGAGCGCGGCGTTGATCTCCGCGACGGTCGCCGACTTGGCGAGCTCGACGGTGAGGTCGGTGACCGAGCCCGTGGGGATCGGCACGCGCAGCGCGTAGCCGTCGAGCTTGCCCTTGAGCTCCGGAAGGACGAGGCCGATGGCCTTCGCGGCGCCGGTCGACGTCGGGACGACGTTGACGGCGGCGGCGCGGGCGCGGCGCAGGTCCTTGTGCGGGCCGTCCTGCAGGTTCTGATCCTGCGTGTAGGCGTGGATCGTCGTCATGAGGCCCTTGACGATGCCGAACTCGTCGTTGACGACCTTGGCCAGCGGGCCGAGGCAGTTCGTCGTGCACGACGCGTTGGAGATGATGTTCTGGCTGCCGTCGTACTGATCGTCGTTGACGCCGATGACGATCGTGATGTCCTCACCCGAGGCCGGGGCCGAGATGATGACCTTCTTCGCGCCGGCGTCGAGGTGGCCCTGGGCCGCGTCGCGCTTGGTGAAGATGCCGGTCGACTCGACGACGACGTCGACGCCGAGGTCGCCCCACGGCAGGGCCGCCGGGCCCTCCTTGATCGACAGGGCCTTGATCCGCTTGTCGCCGACGACGATCTCGTCGCCCTCGACCGACACGTCGTGCGGGAGGCGGCCGAGGATCGAGTCGAACTTGAGCAGATGAGCGAGCGTGTCGTTGTCGGTCAGGTCGTTGACCGCCACGATCTCGAAATCAGCGGTGCCGAGTGCGGCCTGGACGTCGAGAGCGCGGAAGAAATTACGGCCGATCCGGCCGAATCCGTTCACGCCAACGCGGATGGTCACGTGCGATTCTCCTTCAGTAGCAGAGGGTCGGGCAGCATCGACCGACCTCGGCGGTGGGATGTTCGTTCGGTGGGGTCAGCCTATCCGGAACTCGTCACACTTCGTCGAGCAACTCCGGGGTGACCGCCGATTCCGTATCGGGAATGCCGTCGGTCGAGGCCTTCTTGTCGGCCATCGACAGCAGCCGACGAATGCGGCCCGCCACCGCGTCTTTGGTCATCGGCGGGTCCGCGAGCTGGCCCAACTCCTCCAGCGAGGCCTGCCGGTGGGTGGTACGCAACCGGCCCGCCGTCAGCAGGTGATCGGGGACCTCGTCACCGAGGATCTCGAGCGCCCGTTCGACGCGCGCGGCCGCCGCGACGGCGGCGCGGGCCGATCGCCGGAGGTTGGCGTCGTCGAAATTGGCGAGCCGGTTGGCGGTCGCCCGCACCTCACGCCGCATCCGGCGCTCCTCCCAGACCAGACGCGTCTCCTGCGCGCCCATCCGGGTCAGCAGATCGCCGATCGCTTCGCCGTCGCGGATGACGACGCGGTCCGCGCCGCGCACCTCCCGGGCCTTCGCCGACACCCCGAGCCGCCGAGCCGCCCCGACGAGCGCCTGCGCCGCCTCGTGGCCGGGGCAGCTCACCTCGAGTGCCGAACTGCGTCCGGGCTCGGTGAGCGAGCCGTGCGAGAGGAACGCACCCCGCCAGATCGCCTCCGCGTCGGCGATGCTGCCGCCGACGACGTGCGGCGGCAGCCCGCGCACGGGGCGTCCGCTCTGATCGAGCAGCCCCGTCTGCCGGGCGAGCGCCTCGCCGTCCTTCGTGACGCGGATGATGTAGCGGGAACTCTTGCGGATACCGCCGGCGCCGAGGACATGCACCTCGGCGTGGTAGCCGTACAGCTCGAGGATCGCCGCGCGCAGTCGGCGCGCGACGATGCCCATGTCCACCTCCGCCTCGACGACGACGCGTCCGGCGATGATGTGCAGCCCGCCGGCGAACCGCAACAGCGTCGTCACCTCGGCCTTTCGCGCCGACACCTTGGTCACCGGCAGTCGGCTCAACTCATCCTTGACCGCCGCCGTCATCGCCACCTGATTCGCCTCCGACACTGTCTTTTCTGCTTCTATCCGCCGGCCCGGCATCGAGCCCACCGGGATCATCCGTCTTTCGCCGGCTCGGGCCGACCGCCCGTAGAGCCGGATTCCGCTCGCCACATGAATGAGTGATTCGACCTGGTCGAGGCTACGTCATGGCAACAGACCGCCCACGACCGTCGCGACGCGCTCCGGGTCGTGCACGTGCCGGCCCCGGCTCGCGACCTCGGCCACGTGCAGCCGCGCGCCGAAGGTCGCGGCCGCACGTTCGAGGTGCGCGCGCTCGGTCGATCCGACGAACGACGTCGGATCGACCACGACGTCGTCGATCCGGAGCTGCGGTGCGTGCGCGTGCAGAACGTGCAGGTGCCGCTCGGCCGAGAAGCCCGACGTCTCCCCCAGCTCGGGCGCGAGGTTGAGCAGCAGCACCCGACGCGCCGTCGACGCGACGAGCGCGGCCCGCTGCTCCGGCACCAGCACGTGCGGGATGACGCTCGAGAACCACGAGCCGGGGCCGAGCGTGATGAGATCGGCCCGCTTGATCGCCCGGAGCGCGTCCGGGGAGGCCGGCGGCGCGTCCGGCAGCAGCCGCACGCGACGGACCTTGCCCGGCGTCGACGCCACGGCGACCTGGCCGCGGATGTTGCGGCTGAGCCGGGGATCGTCGTCGAGCCCTTGGACATCGGCCTCGATCTCCAGGGGCAGCGTCGACATCGGGACGACCGAACCGCGCACCTGGCACAGCCAGGCCACCCGGCGCAGCGCCTCGGCGAAGTCGCCGTCGGCCATCTCCGTCAAACCCGCGAGCAGGAGGTTCCCGAGCGGATGCCCGGCGAGAGCACCGCGACCGCCGATGCGGTGCTGCAGCAGCTCGGCGAGGAACCGCGCCCGCGGATCACCCTCCCGGCCCTCGGCCTCGACGAGCGCGGCGAGCGCCATCCGCAGGTCGCCGGGCGGAATCATGCCGAGCTCGGCACGCAGTCGACCGGACGAGCCGCCGTCGTCCGCGACGGTGACGACGGCCGTGACGTCTGAGCTGAGCCGCCGCATCGCGGTGAGGGTGGCGTGCAGGCCGTGGCCGCCACCCAGCGAGACGATCGCCGGGGTGCTCATTCGCGTCCCAGATCACGATGGACGGCGCGGACCCGGGCGGTGCGGGCGACGGCCGCCGCGAGAGCCGCGGTCATCGCGACACTGCGGTGCTTGCCGCCGGTGCAGCCGACGGCCACCGTCATGTAGCGCTTGCCCTCACGGACGTAGCCCTCGGCGATGAGCGCGATGAGCCGGCTGTAGAGGTCGAGGAACTCGCTCGCGCCGTCCTGACCGAGGACGTAGTCCCGCACCGGCGCGTCCTCTCCCGTCTTGTCCCGCAGCTCCGGAACCCAGTACGGATTCGGCAGGAAGCGGACGTCCGCGACGAGATCGGCGTCGATGGGCAGCCCGTACTTGAAGCCGAACGACTCGATGGTGATGGTGAGTGCGACGGCGTCCGCCTCACCGGAGAAGGTCGACTCGATGATCTCGCCGAGCTTGGCGACCGACAGCGCCGAGGTATCGACGACGAGATCGGCCCGCTCCTTGACCGGCGAGAGGATCGCCCGCTCGGCCGCGATGCCCTCGACCAGCGTGCCGGCGCCCTGCAGCGGGTGCCGTCGGCGGACCTGCTCGAAGCGGCGGACGAGCGCGGCGTCTGAGGCGTCGATGAAGACGATCCGCGGTGTCACGCCCCTGCCGCGGAGCTGCTCGACCAGGGTGTCGACGTCCGCGGCGAAGTCCTCGGCCCGGGTGTGCAGCACGATCGCGACCCGCGAGGTGGTGTTCTCACTGCGGGCGACGGTGACGACGTCGGCGACGAGCCGCGTCGGCACGTTGGTCACGACGTACCAGCCCGCGTCCTCGAGCACCTTCGCGACGGTGCCGCGGCCGGCTCCCGACACTCCGGTGACGAGGAGCACGGGCATCGCGGGCGCGTCGGGGTCGGGGTGGGCGCCGGCGACCTGGCGGTCCGGCGGCCTGACGGAGGGGTTCACGTGGCGTCCGTTCGTTGGTTGTCGGGCACTGCGGAGTCGGCGGCGCGAGCGTCCGCCGTCGGGGTCGGCGCCGCGTCACGGTTCGACGTTAGCGCCGTGTGGACGGCCTCGGCGGTCGCACGGCCGATGCCCGGGACCTCGACGATCTCGGCGACCGACGCCTGCTTGAGCCGGGCCACCGAACCGAAGTGGTTGACGAGCGCCGCGCGCCGCGTCGCACCGAGGCCGGGGACGCCGTCGAGCGCCGACGCCGTCATCCGTTTGCTGCGCTTGCTGCGGTGGAAGGAGATCGCGAAGCGATGCGCCTCGTCGCGCACCCGTTGCAGCAGGAAGAGGGCCTCCGACGTGCGCGGAAAGATGAGCGGGTCCTCGTCGTCGGGCAACCACACCTCCTCCAGTCGCTTGGCGAGCCCGACGACGGCGACGTCCGTGACGCCGAGCGCGTCGAGTTCGGCGGCCGCCGCGCGCACCTGGGGGCCGCCGCCGTCCACGACGAAGAGGTTGGGCGGGTAGGCGAAGCGCCGCGGCCGTCCGGTCGCCGGGTCGATCGCGGCGTCGGGGGCGAGGTCTCCGCCCGAACCGTCGGCGGACTCGCCCTTGTCGGGGTCTGCACGGCCCGAGTCGGCGCGGTGCCTGGCGAACCGGCGGCGGGTCACCTCGGCGATCGACGCGACGTCGTCGGACCGGCCGTCGCCGGCGGCCTCCTTGATCGCGTAGTGCCGGTAGTCGGACTTGCGCGGCAGGCCGTCCTCGAAGACGACGAGCGAGGCGACGACGTCCGTGCCCTGGACGTGCGAGATGTCGATGCACTCGATGCGCAGGGGCGCGGTGTCGAGGCCGAGGGTCTCCTGGATCTCGGTGAGGGCCGCCGAGCGCGTCGTCAGATCGCCCGCGCGCTTGAGCTTGTGCAGGTTGAGCGCCTCGGCCGCGTTGGCCGTCACCGTCTCGGCGAGCGCCTTCTTGTCGCCCCGTCGCGGCACACGCAGGTCGACCGGACCGCCGCGCATCCCGGTGAGCCACTCCGTGAGCTGCTCGGCCCCGGACGGCAGTTCGGGCACGAGAACGTGTCGCGGCACCGGCGACGGCTGCCCCTCGCCGCGCCGGCCCTCCTCCTCGCCGTAGAACTGCGTGAGGAACTGCTCGACGATGTCGCCCGTCGACGACTCCTCCGGCTTCTCCACGACCCAGCCCCGCTGGCCGCGGACGCGTCCGGAGCGGACGTGGAAGACCTGTACGGACGCCTCGAGCACGTCGTGCGCCACGCCGACGACGTCGGCGTCCGTGCCGTCGCCGAGGACGACCGCCTGCTTCTCCATCGCCCGGCGCAGCGCCGCGAGGTCGTCGCGCAGCCGCGCCGCCCGCTCGAAGTCGAGATCCTCGGCGGCACTGCGCATCTCGGACTCGAGCGCCCGCACCATGCGGTCGGTCTTGCCGGAGAGGAAGTCGCAGAAGTCGTCGACGATGGCGCGGTGCTCCGCGGCGCTGACCCGCCCGACGCACGGGGCCGCACATTTGTCGATGTACCCGAGCAGGCACGGGCGACCCATCTGCCCGTGCCGCTTGAAGACGCCGTTGGTGCAGGTCCGCGCCGGAAAGACGCGGGTGAGCAGGTCGAGCGTCTCGCGGATCGCCCAGGCGTGGGCGTACGGCCCGAAGTACCGCACCCCCTTACGCCGGGCGCCGCGGTAGACGAACAGCCGCGGATACTCCTCGTTCATGGTCACCGCGAGCATCGGATACGACTTGTCGTCCCGATAACGGACGTTGAACCGCGGGTCGTACTCCTTGATCCACGTGTACTCGAGCGCGAGCGCCTCGACCTCGGTGCTGACGACCGTCCACTCGACGCTCGCCGCCGTCGTCACCATCTGGCGCGTGCGCGGGTGCAGCGACGAGAGATCGGCGAAGTACGACGAGAGCCGCGGCCGCAGGCTCTTCGCCTTGCCGACGTAGATGACACGTCCGGACGCGTCGCGGAAGCGATAGACCCCCGGGTCGACGGGGATCTCGCCGCGCTCAGGCCGGTACGTCGAGGGATCTGCCACGCCGTCGAGACTATCGGCGACCACCGACAGAAATCCGCGACCGCCGGCGGACCGGATCCGGCCGTCGCGGAACGCCAGTTCTGTCGGACACCGGCGTTAGAGTGAGACACGCATCACAAACGTCGACCTCGGGGGTTCGTCAGATGAGCATCCTGTCCACGCGGCTCCGGCCGCGACCGCGTTCCACCGCCCCGCGTCCGATCGGGCCGCGTTCCAGAAGCCGGCGGCGCGTGGGTCTGCGCGCCGCCGCCGTCGGGGTCGTCGCGGCGCTCGTCCTCACCGCCTGCTCGTCCGGCGGCGACGAGGCCGCCCCGGGCCCCGCCGGCTGCGACGGTACCGGCAGCCAGGGCTCGCTCGTCACGCCGTCGCCGGCGAGCACGCCTGGCGGCCCGCGTGACATCGGCACGAACCCCGAGGGCGGCTCCGGCTACCGCTCGGGGATGGAGGTCGCGCGGACGAAGGACTTCGCCGTCGCGACGGCCAACGCCGAAGCGACGCGTGCCGCCTGCCGCGTGCTGGAGGCCGGCGGCACCGCGGCGGACGCGCTCGTCACCGCGCAGACGGTGCTCGGCCTCGTCGAACCGCAGTCGTCGGGCATCGCGGGCGGCGCCTTCCTCCTCTACTACGACGCCGCGAAGAAGACGGTCCAGGCCTACGACGGCCGCGAGACGGCACCGGCCGCGTCGGACGAGAACTACCTGCGCTGGATCAGCGCCACCGATCACCGGGAACCCGGCCCGTCGACGCGCGCCTCGGGGCGGGCGATCGGCGTCCCGGGAGCGCTGCGGCTGCTCGAAGCCATCCAAAGCGAGCACGGGACCACACCGTGGCGCGAGCTGTTCGACCCGGCCGTCCGGCTCGCCGACGCAGGCTTCGACATCAGCCCGCGACTCGCGGGCGCCATCGTCGAAGAGCAGACGGCGCTCGCGAACGACGCCGACCTGCGGGAGTACTTCCTCACCCCGGACGGCAAGCCGAAGCCCGCGGGCACAAGGCTGACCAACCCCGCGTACTCGAAGACGCTCGGCGCCCTCGCCACCGACGGCGCGAAGGCCTTCTACACCGGTGACATCGCCCAGGCGATCGTCGACAAGGTGCGCGACACGACCGGCGGCCGCACCGCGGGCACGATGACGCTCGAGGATCTCGCCGGCTACCAGGTGAAGAAGCGCGAGGCCGTCTGCACGCCCTATCGCGGACGCGAACTGTGCGGCATGCCCGCGCCGTCGTCGGGCGGCATCACCGTCGCACAGGCGCTCGGCATCCTCGCGACGCTGGATCTCGCCGAGCTCGGCCCGGCCGATCCGGGCAAGGACGGCGGGCTCCCGCCGGCCCGCGCCATCCACCTCGTCTCGGAGGCCGAGCGGCTGGCCTACGCCGACCGCGACCGGTACATCGCCGATCCCGACTTCGTCCCGCTGCCCGGCGGCTCGCCGGCGTCGCTCGTCGACCCCGAGTACCTCAAGCGCCGCGCGGCGCTCATCGATCCGAACCGGTCGATGGGTGAGGCGAAGCCCGGCGAGCCCGCGGGCGCGCGTCCGGCGGGCTTCGTCGACACCCCGGAGCACGGCACCAGCCACATCACGATCGCCGACAAGTACGGCAACGTCGCGTCGATGACGACGACCATCGAGTCGGCGTTCGGTGCGTACCACATGACGCGCGGCTTCCTGCTCAACAACGAGCTCACCGACTTCGCGGCGCAGCCGACGGACGCGACGGGCAGGCAGGTGGCCAACCGCGTCGAACCGCGCAAGCGGCCGCGTAGTTCGATGTCGCCGACGCTGCTCTTCCAGACGAATCCGGACGGCACCCGCGGCCCCGTGCTCGGCGCCCTCGGCTCGCCGGGCGGCTCCGTCATCATCCAGTTCGTCATCAAGACGATCATCGGGCTCACGGATTGGAAGCTCGATCCGCAACAGGCCGTCTCGCTGGCCAACTTCGGCGCCGCGAACAGCAAGACGACGAACATCGACTCGCTGCACCCGTTCGTGGCCGCCGGCAAGGCGGATCAGATCATCGCCGAGTTGCGCAGGCTCGGGCACGACGTCAAGACGTCACCGCAGGTCTCCGGCCTGTCGGCGCTCATCCGCGACGGCGAGACCGGCTGGCTGGGCGGCGCCGATCCGAGACGGGAGGGCATCGTGCTCGGCGGCTGAGTCACCGGCCGTGCGGGGGGGTGGGCCGGCGGCCCCGCGGGAGTGGTAGTCGCGGAAGGTGTCCATCGCCTCGACGGCCGCCTCGCCGTCGACGGCCTGGATCGCCATGAGCGGCGCGTGCTCGTCGGCCGGCAGTTCCAGACGCGCCCACGGGCCCTTGTCGGAGTACCAGATGCCGGCGACGTCGTCCCACGACCAGATCGTCTCGCCGGCGAGGTTCGTCACACCGACGCCCCGCGGACCGAGCCGCAACCGCGGCCGCAGGAAGAGCAGCGCGGCGGCCGCCAAGCACACGCCGATGAGCCCGAGCCCGATCTGATCGGCGAGCCAGAACCGCGTGCCGGTGTCCGAGATCCGCAGCAGCGCGCCGGCCGTCGCGTGCACCGCCACGATGACGACCGCGGCCGCGACCGCCCACCGCCGCGACCGCCTCGGCCGGTATTCATACTCCCAGTCCGCGGTGTCGGGTGTCGCGCTCACGCTCTCAGGCTACGGAGCGTCAACGCCGACGCGATCGCGGCCTTCGCGGCCTGCGCGCCCTTGTCCTCGAAGGAACCCGGCAGCCCGGCACGATCGAAGGCCTGCTGCTCACTGTTCGTCGTCAGCACCCCGTTGGCGACGGGCGTCGATTCGTCGAGCGAGACCCGCGTCAGTCCGGCAGTGACGGCGTCGCAGACGTACTCGAAATGCGGCGTCCCCCCGCGGATCACCACCCCGAGCGCGATGACCGCGTCATGCGTCCTGGCCAATGCCTGCGCGATGATCGGCAGTTCGATGGCACCGGCGACGCGTGTGACCGTCGGGTTCTCGATCCCCGCGGCCGTCGTCACGCGTAGCGCGCCGTCCAGCAACGCGCTGCAGATGCGGTCGTGCCACTGCGAGGCGACGATCGCCACCTTGAGATCGGACGCGCCGACGAGGTCGATCCGCGGTTCTCCGACGCCACTCACTCGTGCACCATCCTCATGTCCGTCGTGCCGGCCGCGCTCACGCGAGCCCCTCCAGGTGGTCGAGGCCGGTCAGTTCGTGGCCCATTCGATCACGCTTCGTGCGCAGGTAACGCAGATTCTCGGCATTCGCCCGGACCTGCATCGGCACGCGGTCGATGATCCGCAGACCGTAGCCGTCGAGGCCGATCTTCTTGGCCGGGTTGTTCGTCAGCAGTCGTAGCGAGCGGACGCCCAGGTCGACGAGTACCTGCGCGCCGGTGCCGTACTCGCGTGCGTCCGCGGGCAGCCCGAGCTCCAGGTTGGCGTCGACGGTGTCACGACCCGCGTCCTGCAGTTGATAGGCCTGCAGCTTGTGCAGCAGACCGATGCCACGCCCCTCATGACCACGCATGTAGAGCACCACGCCCCGGCCCTCGTCGGACACGGCTTCGAGCGCCGCCTCCAGTTGCGGGCCGCAGTCGCAGCGCAGCGAGCCGAAGACGTCGCCGGTGAGGCATTCGCTGTGCACCCGGACCAGCACGTCTTCGCCGTCGCCGAAGTAGCCGCTGGGATCGCCCGGCGTACGGGAGCCGTCGGCCGTGGCGCCCATGACGAGCGCGATGTGATCCTCCGTGTCGTAGACGCTCCGGTAGCCGACGGCCAGGAAGTCGCCGAACCGCGTCGGGATGCGGGCCTCGGCCACACGTTCGACGTGCTTCTCGTTGCGCCGCCGCCACATGATGAGGTCCGCGATCGTGATGATCGCCAGCCCGTGCTCCGCCGCGAAGGCGCGCAGTTCGTCGGTCTGCGCCATCGAGCCGTCATCCTTCTGGCTGACGATCTCGCAGAGCACACCGGCCTTCGCCAGCCCGGCGAACTCGGCCAGGTCGACGGCGGCCTCGGTGTGCCCGGGCCGGCTCATGACGCCGCCCTCGCGCGCCCGCAGCGGAACGACGTGCCCCGGCCTGCGGAAGTCCGCGGCCGTCGACGCCGGATCGGCGAGCCCGCGCATCGTCGTCGCGCGGTCTGCGGCACTGATGCCGGTGCCGATCCCCTCCCGCGCGTCGACCGTCACGGTGTAGGCCGTGCCGTGCTTGTCCTGGTTCGTCGTGTACATCGGCGGCAGCCCGAGCCGGTCGCAGGAGTCACCGGGCAATGCGACGCAGAGGTAACCCGAGGTGTATCGGACGGTGAAGGCGACGAGCTCCGGCGTCGCCTTCTCGGCGGCGAAGATCAGGTCGCCCTCGTTCTCGCGGTCCTCGTCGTCGACGACGACGACGGCCTTGCCCGCCGCGATGTCGGCGACGGCACGCTCGATGGAATCGAAGCCGGTCATGCGGTGACGCTGCTTTCTTCCGGGCCCTGGGGGCGGGTGTGCGAGCGGGTTTCCAGGCCCCGGGGGCGGGTGTCCTCCGAGCCGTGCGCCGCGGTGAGGCGCTCGACATACTTGGCGATGACGTCGACCTCGAGATTGACGACGCGCCCCGGCGCGGCCGCGCCGAGCGTCGTCAGCTCGAGGGTCGTGGGGATGAGCGAGACCTCGAACCAGGCTCCGGCCGCGTCGTCACCCAGCGCCGAGACCGTGAGGGAGATGCCGTCGATCGTGATCGAGCCCTTCTCCACGACGTAGCGCGCCAGTGCCGGCGGCAGCGTCACGCGGACGACCGTCCACCGATCGGCGGGCGTGACGGACGCGACGAGGCCCGTGCCGTCGACGTGCCCCTGCACGATGTGGCCGCCGAAGCGACCGCCCGCGGCCATCGCGCGTTCGAGGTTGACGCGGGCGCCCGGCGCGAGGGCACCGAGCGAGCTGCGGCGCAGGCTCTCGGCCATGACGTCGACGGTGAATCGTCCGTCGCCGAACTCGACGACTGTGAGACAGACTCCGTTGACGGCGATCGAATCGCCGTGCCCGGCGTCCGAGGTGACGAGCGGTCCGGCGACCGTGATCCGGGCCGAGTCGTCGATCTCCTCGACGGCGACGACCGTGCCGAGCTCCTCGACGATTCCGGTGAACATCGCGCTCCTCGTGTCCGCTGGGACCGGCCGGTTTCGGCCGGTCGCTCACGAGGCGCGACCGGCGCGGCCGAGCCGATCTCCGATCGGCGGCGCGGACCGCGCACGTTCTCTCGCATCCGGACTGTGACCGTCGGCCCCGGGATCGCACCGGTGTCTGCTCGACCCCCCGCCTGGGCGGGGGCGCTCGCGGGCTCGTCCCGGACATCGCGTCCGAGCATCACCGCCGGTGGGGAGTTTCACCCCGCCCCGAGAACGGTCCCGACGCTACCACCGCGTGCCCACCAGGTCGTTGACGGATCACATCGAACGCCACCGGGCAAGCCATCGCTCGCGGGAGCATCCGGCGATCACCAGAGCTCAGCGCGGTGAATAATCATTAACTAGAACCTTCCATTCTTTAATTCCGAGCTCCGGAGCAGTTCGGCGATGTCCGCTATAAGGAGCCTATGAACTTAGTATCCAAATTTAGCATCAATCCAGCTTGTCCCGTATGCGCGGGCCGAAACCGAGTCTGATCGGTGTTTCAGGCACCGACACATCCCCGGCTGACGCGTGCGACATGGCAACAACGTCTGCAGCACGAGTTCGCATTGCACGATCGACGTGTCAATCCCACCTCCTTGTACAAGATGTACGCGAGCGAGGTCGCGTACCTCGGTCGGCGGCGTAGAAACCAACTAGTTCCTCGGCATCCCCTTTCGCCGGCCTTCCCGGTCCACCTCAACGCCCAGATTCCCTGAATATGACGCCCACCGGAACATTGTCCGTTACGTTATAGCCATGGAACAGTGCAACCCCCAACGTCTCCGAGGATGGTTCTATCTGCCAGAACTGCCTGACGGCAAGGTCCCCGGCATTCTCACATGGGACCCGTCCCGCGGCGCCACATTGGAACTAATTGGAGGATTTTCACCCGAGCCTCGCTATCGAGCGGGCCCGAACGGAACTGGCTATATCACCAACCAGATCGTCGGCGACGTACGTTCTGGCACGATCTATGGCGTGTCGGACTCTGGCAAGAAGTTGTCAATCTGGGACGCACAGCGCAGTAAGTATACAGCGGGCATGTCGAACCAAGTCCGCGAGGAGTTTTGGGAGTCGCCATGGGTGTGCGTTGGCGCTCATGTATCCAACCCACAGGAACTCAAGTTCTCAAAAGCGATCCTCGTGGTCGACGACCTCTACTACCTAACCGATGACGGTCGTTTCTGCCCGCCACAATGGGCTAATATCGATGGCGTCGAGAATCCAGGTAAGCAACTCGCCAACGGAACTCGACTCATGCCCTATTTTCTGCCCGTCGTCGGCGGATACCATGCGGAGTATGTCTACGCGGAGACCAATGCCGCACGGTACGCGGTCAACACAAGGGCAACCAAACCATGGGAGAGTGATGCCACGGAGGCGATGCCAGACCTGAGGCTCCAGTTTATGCGGAGAAACAAGCGTCGAGGGCAAGTGGTCGAGCTTCACGTCGGGGCAAACGTGAGCATCCGACTGCCCAAGGACGCCGCCGGAAGCGCAGCCGATTTCATCGACCACATGTCGCCGATCCTCGATCTAGTTCGATTGACGATGTTCAGTACCGCGGGCGTCGAGGCCATCACACTGAAGTCCGTGGACGACGACAATGTCTCCCTACTGTCACGGATTGGCGAACCTGCCAACCCCGACGAGACGCATCAGCCAGCGTCCATCGTCTTCGACTTCGACGACGTTTCCCTCGATTCGTACCTTATGAGCCGGGACAGGCTCACCGAGGGGCGTCAAGCGGACTACGCATGGAGCGTGGTGGTTGGGCATTGCGGCTACTCGCCGAAGTTCGTCGAGCAGTACGTGAGCCAGGTACTCGCGGCAGCCGAGGGCCTCCACACGTGGTGCCTCAAAGGTGGCGACGGACACGCACTCAACTCGCGCCTCAAGGAACTGCACGACATGCTCCCTACCGAAGTGCAGACACGCCTGGGCCTCGATGTGGACAACTGGGCGGTGTGGGCGGTATGGGCCCGAAACCACGTCGCGCACGGCGGTACCAAGAGGCGACAGTTCATCAAGGACGGACTGCAGATCCTTGCTGTGGCGAAATCGGTCCATCTTGTGGCGTACCTCGTTGTTCTGTTGGAGCTAGACGTACCGGTCGAAAAAATTCTCGATGCGCTGAGCAACCATCCTCGCTTAAGCGGCTTGGTGTCCTACTGCGAGACCGTCAATCAGATACATCCACCGCGACCTTGACACGTCTAGTGGTGTGACCAAAACCCCCCTGTATGTGTCACAAACGACGGCGAGCCGTTCGCGCCCTTCGCGGCGCCGCCTTTCAAGTCGATCTCATCAAGAATAGGAATCGTAGTAGCAGAAAATGAAGCAGGGACCTCCGTCTAAGCAACCCTGCTGCAACCCGCAACGGCCCTTGTCAATCTGATCGATGACCAATGCGTCGACGACCGAGATATCCGCCATCTAAGCGCGTCGCAGAGCGCTCCTGAATCTTCGATGCCTAAAAATAGCAGGAAAACGCCCGAATTCTTCCTCCCGAACAGCCCGAGGCAACTACCAATACCTCCGAACACTTAGACCATGAGTGAATATCTCGCGATCCTGAAAAATCAATCTACTTTCGACATCGATTCCTCAGCGTAGGACAAACCAAAGACCCAATAGACGGCCCAATCCTCTCACGCTAAGACCTCATCGACTTGTCCTGAGACCCCAGAAGAAGCGACATGCCGAGTAGCCTGGAGGACTACCGATGAGGTATTCTATCCACGTAACCTATTCCCATCTTCGGCCATCAAGGCATCAGCGACCAGTGTCACAAGAAAATCGTCACCCAAATCCGTGCTCGACTCACGTCGAAACCGGAACGCCTCGGTGAGCGTCGTCACCGTCGGTGCGGCGACGACGTTTGCGCCGGCGCCGAGCAACGTCGGCGCCAGATAGGCCTCGACGCGGTCGACGAGCCCGGCCGCGAGGAACGCGCCGATCAGTGTCGCGCCGCCTTCGACCTGCACATTCACCGCATCGCCGCAGGCGTCGAGCACGTCGTGGGGGTCGCGAGAACGCACGTGCCGGAACTCTCCGCCCTCACCGCGCAGCGCCGCGGCGGCCGGGACGTCCCGCAACCCGGCGACGATCCGGCGGGGCTGACGCGTCGACAACCCGCCGTCGGTGAGCCGGGCCGTCAGCGACGGATCGTCGGCCAGCACGGTGCCGGTGCCGACGATGATCGCGTCGAGTTCGGCACGGACGCGATGCACCCGCTCGCGCGCCGCCGGTCCGGTGATCCACCGGCTCGTGCCGTCGGGGGCGGCGATGCGCCCGTCGAGCGTCGCGGCGAACTTGACCGTCACGTAGGGACGTCCCGTGCGCAGCCGGAACAGCCATTCCCGTAGCGGGCCGGTCGCCACCTCGGCCGCCAGCACTCCCCCGACGACGTCGACGCCCGCGGCTCGCAGTCGCTCGCCGCCGCCGGCCGCCGCGGGGTTCGGGTCGGCGACCGCGAACGCGACGCGCGCGACGCTCGCCGCGAGCAGCGCCTCGGTGCACGGGCCGGTGCGTCCGGTGTGGGCGCACGGTTCCAGCGTGACGACGGCGGTGCCGCCGCGGGCCCGCTCACCCGCCGCCGCGAGGGCGTTGACCTCGGCGTGCGGGCCGCCCGCCCGGCTGGTGTGCCCGATGCCGGCGACTTGTCCGTCGGCGTCGAGGATGACGGCCCCGACCGGCGGATTGGGCGTCGACAGTCCGCGAGCCGCGCGACTCTCGGTGAGCGCGAGGCGCATCGCGGCAGGCAACTCCATCGGGGCTCGATTCCCGTACGTGGTCATCCCCGCTCGTCTCCGGCCATCCGGCGACTAATGCCGATGCACTGATGCCGCCGACGCCCGCAGCCGGCGAACCGCCTCCGCGGGATCGGCGGCACCGTAGACGGCCGAGCCCGCGACGAAACAGTCGATACCCGCCGCCGCGGCCTGCTCGATGGTGTCGGCGTTGATGCCGCCGTCGATCTCGACCACCAGCGTCAGCTCACCGGCGTCGACGAGGCGACGGACCTTCGACGCCTTGTCGAGCACCTCGGGGATGAACGACTGGCCGCCGAAGCCGGGCTCGACGCTCATGACGAGCAGCGTGTCGAAGCTCCTGAGGATCTCGAGGTACGGCTCGATCGGCGTGCCGGGCTTCACCGACAGCCCCGCCTTCGCCCCGGCGGCGCGGATGTCCTTCGCCACGGCGATCGGATCGTCCGTGGCCTCGGCGTGGAACGTGACGTTGTAGGCGCCGGCCTCGGCGTAGCCGGGCGCCCAGCGGGCCGGGTCCTCGATCATGAGGTGGCAGTCGAGCGGGATGTCGGTGTGCTTGAGCAGGCTCTGCACGACGGGCAGCCCGAGCGTGAGGTTGGGCACGAAGTGCGCGTCCATCACATCGACGTGCAGCCAGTCGGCGCCGTCCACACCGCCGACGGCGGCCGCTTCGGCGCCGAGCACGGCGAAGTCCGCGGACAGGATGGACGGGGCGATCATCGGACGCGACATGCGCGTCAGCGTATGCGATCCGGCCGACGTCACGGGCCGCCACCCGCGGGCTCGGGCGTCCGATCCGGCACCGGGCACCCGTCACTCCCGATGACCAGTCGCCGCACCGACCGGTCGTCGACGGCGACGATAGTCGCCGGGTGCTCATGGTGCGCCGGCGTCAGGCGAATCGTCACCGTGCACCCGGCTCCGGCGCGGTCGAGTTCGGCCGCGACAAGCTCGGCGAACGCGTCGCGAGCCGCTCCGCGCAACCGCTCGGAGGCGCTGTCGTCGATGAGGACGACGTCGGCGCCGCGGCTCCGTGCGGCGTCGGCAGCCGCGTCGATCCGGCGATCGACAAGACCCGGTGCCCGGATCATGCTGCGCAGCCGAGCCTCGAGCACCGCCGCCGTCCGACGTTCGGCGTCGTCCAGCGGTCGGCGGGCGATCGTGTCGAGCATCGGCTCGGCCGCGGTCCGGAATGCCGCCAGGTACCGATCCTGCGTCTCCGCCGCGGCTGCCGACGCGGCGGCCGCGGCGTGCTCGTCGGCGGATCGCTGCCGCAGCCGTCGGACGTCGCGGGCGACCGGCCGGATGAGGGAGGCGAGAAAGGCTCCCAGCAGCAGCGTCACGGCCGAGCCGATGAAGTTGTGCAGCCAATAGCCGATCGGCTGGCCCATTCGCTCGTACAGAAGCAAAACAGGAATCTGGCACAGCAGGATGACGCCGACCGCGGCCCACGCCCTTCCCCGAAGACAGAGCACCGGGACGAACGACACCATGAAGTAGGTCGGCCACAGTTGGGGCGCCGTCATCGGCGCCGCATACATCACCAATTGCAGCCCGAACGCCGTGGACAGCATGAGCACGACGGCGAGCGTGGCCCGCCAGCGCGGCGGATCAGATCGATCCCACGCGAGCAGAACCGCAGCGCCGGTCACGAGGCAGACACCGGTCGTCGCGGTGACCACATCGCGATACGTCGCCACGGCGCACGCCACCGACGTCACGAACGTCAGCGCCACACCGAACCAGGCCGTCCTCGCCGGCACACCCAGCACCGGCTCCCGGTTCTCATTCCGGAGGACGGTCAGCGGGCGCACCCAACGCAGACGCACCGAGGTGCCCCGGCCTATGACAGACGTGACCACGACCTCGGCCCCTGGGATGGACTCCAGGCGGGCCCGCAACCGGGTGAGGCCGTAGCCGGGCGATCGATCGCCCGAGTCGAAGCCCGGACCGTCGTCGACGACTTCGGCGGTCACGACGTCCGCTCGAAAAGCGACGGTCACGACGCAACGCGCGCCGTCGCCGCCGTGTCTGTGGCAGTTGCGAACGGCCTCGCCCACTCCGGCGGCTAGCGCTTCGACCACTCCGCGCGGGTAGGAATCTCGCTCATCCGTCTCGACGGAGACGTCCGGCGTCACATCCGGGTCGGCGTCACGGACCACCGTCGTGAAGACGGCAGCCGCGTCGACCGCATCGAGCACTCCCGAGGCGTCCCGGCCGGTCCGTCCGAACTTCCGCATCGCGACGTGGGCGTGGCGGCGAATGATCTCGTTCGACGGCTGTCGAGCGGCGGCCAGCAGCGCGGCGAGTACCCAGTCGTGGACGATGTCGCAAACCCGGTCGCGCTCGACGGCCCTCGCCCGATCTGCCGCTCGTCGCACCGCGCGGGCATGGAAGTCGTCCCACGTGGCGTCGAGCACCGATGCCACGTTCACCGTCGTCCTCACCAGCACCACGACGACGACACTTTGCAAAACGTTTGTAGCTACGACAACGACGGCGTCACCGATCGGGACCATTCGACTGACGGCCGAAGCGATACGCAACACGCCGATGACAAGTGCTGTGTAGACGATGACAAGACCTCGCTGCCAAGTGGCAGCGGCGATCATGCAGAGCAACGGTGCGATCTCGGAGAGCCGGCCGATCGCGGGCGTCGCGCCCTGCGTTCCATCCCATGCCACGAGTTCCGCGAGCGAAGCCAGCGGCAAGGCCACTGTCGACGTCGCCGCACCGACTCGCATCACCCGCTGAGAACCAGCCACCACACCACCTGCGACCACCATCGTGGCCAGCACGAGGACCGACCCGACCGACGGCCTCCACCACGACGCCACGTGGCCGGCATCTGAACTACTTGTGGCTACGAACTGAACGAGAAGAAACAGGCAGACAATGACGGCCAGGCCGATGATCCTCCGCTGGACCCTCAACAGCGCACCCGGCGACGCCCCCCACAGACCCGCGGCGTCCGTGATCTGACCGGCGCGATCCCGCGACTCGCGACGGACCTTCCGCACGACACCTGACCTTCTGCGATCGGAGGAACCGAGCACCAAGAACTCGGCCCTGACCAGGGCAGATTACTCGACACGCGACCGGTTCTCGCCGCATCGCGCGCGATACTGAGGCGATGATCCGCGTCCTGCCGTCCTGGACATCCGGATGCCGGACGGGGACGGTCTCTCGGCGACCCGCACCCACGTCACCCGCGCGATGAGCAAGCTTCAGCGCCCGGGATCGAGCGCATCTTGTCGTCCTAGCGTACCAATACAGACTCGCCGAACCCGGGTGAGCGGCGCTCGACGTCATATCGGTAGCTCCTGGGGCCCGAGGCGACGATTATTGTCGCGACGACCACGAGCGGCTACCGATATGACGCGGGCCGCTCCCAAACGGCGACGACGGCGAATTCCCGGCGACCGAATCGAGGCCCGGCGTCGAACCTGCCGCCGGTCGCCGTCGCCCGCTCACGCATGCCGATGCGCACTGCTGCAGCCGGAGGCTCGGGGAGCGGTCTCGACGCCGGCGGCGCTCGCGACGATCGCGCTCTAAGCCGTCGGTGCGCTCGCCGTGCTCGGCGTCGCGCTCGGCCGCCGCGACGTCACCGCCTGAGCGCCCCGGTCACTGGTACTTCGACGACCCCGTCGGCCCCGACGTCTTGCTCAGCCGCTTCGCATAGCAGTGGTCGGCGTCGAAGCCCTGCTGCCGGCACCAGCCCAGGGCGAGCTCCGGCGTCGCCATGGGCACGGCGGCCACCGTGACGAACCAGATGGGCGAGTCGAACACCGGCCACCGCGCGGAATCGAGGAGGTAGACGCCGAACCGCGCGTCGAGCCTGCGGACCTCGTCGAGGATCGTCTCGTTGGTCCAGGTCCGCCCGTCAGCGAACAGGCCGACCCGTTTGGCGCTCAACTGCGGCACCCACCGCTCGCCCAGTTCCTGGGCGGCGGGCGGCTCGCCTGCGGTGATGAGGGCGCGCAGGGCGGACGCCGCCGCGTCGTCGCCATCGGTGCCCGGCGGCAGCGCCCGCCTGCCGCCGGTGAGACTGACGGCGGAGACGGCCGTCGACGCCTCGCGCGTCGAACCGCCTGCGCCGGCGATCTCGACTGTCACGGCCGACGCGGACGGCAAGGCCTTGCGAATGACATAGGACGAATCGGCCGGGAAGACGACCGTGAGCGTCGCCGCGTCGCCGATCGCGACGGGCGACCGCGAGAGGTCGAACGACGCGGCGGCGACGAGAGCGGAACCGCTGCGCAGCGTGATCCTGGTGTCCGGCGAACTGAGGACGTCGCCGGAATCGCAACCCGCCCGCACCGAGAGGACGGCCGTCAGCTCGGTCTGCGGCCGTAGCTCCGTCACGGTGCCGGACGGCGCCGTCGCGCAGGCCGTGATGTCCGTCGAACCGTTGCGCGGGCCGGCCGTCGTCCCGGACGTCCCACCCCCGGTCCCGGCCACGATGTAGTACGCGACGCCGACGATCGCGATCACGACGACGGCGGTCAGCGCGATGGCGACGATCGACCCGCGGGAGTGGCCCGGCTGCGGCGGCGGGGCGCCGCCGGCGTACCCCGGAGGCACTCCGCCCGCGTAGAGGCCTGAGCCCGCACCCGCGTAAGGATCCGCGCCGGCGCCCGCGTAAGGATCCGCGCCGACGCCCGGGTAGAAATCCGGGCCGGCAGCCGGATGGACGTCCGAACCGCCGCCCGGATAGACGTCCGGCGCGGCGTAGCCGTCGTATCCGCTCGGCCCGCCGTAACCGACGTCGCTGTGGTCGGTGCGGATCTGCGTCGCGGAATAGGTCTGCTCGTACGGCCGATAGGCGGTGGCGTCGTAGGCGTGATCCGAGACGTCCGGCACGGGGCCGGCGGCGGCTTCGGGCCAGGCGGAGGTCGACGGGCCGGCGGCGACGGGCGACGTCCACTCCGGCGATGTCCAGTCGGGCGAGGACTTCTGCTCGGTCGATCCCACCGGCTCGTGCGGAGACGTCCACTCGGGCGAGAGCTCCTGCACCGTCCAAGCCGAGGCCGGCTGCGGCGTCGAGGTCAACCCCGCCTCCGTGGCGTCGAAGCGACGATCGCTCGCCGGATCGGACGTCGTCGCCTCGAATCCGGACGACGTGGCCGCCGCCTCGAATCCAGGGGAGGTGGCCGCGTCGATTCCGGACGTGGCCGCCTCGATTCCGGACGTGGTGGCCGGGACGATCGACCAGGTCGGCTCGTCCGGTTCCGCGACGACCGGCGACGTCCGCAGGCCGCGGGTGATGATCGTCGGGTCCGATGAATCGGGCGGTCGTGTCACGAGAGGGCTCCTGATTCCAGCGGGTGGTCACCGGAGGCTATCCCCCGCCGCCGACGGCTCGCCATCCCACAGATCCCCTGTCGGTCGATCGGGCGACGTCGGAAACGCCGGATCTCAGGACCGGCGGGAGAACACCCGGACGACGACGCGCAGCCCGAGAACGACCCCGCCGAACCCGATCCCCGCCCCGAGCAGCGTGAACAGAGGCAGCCGCGGCGTCAGCATCGGGCCACCGGGCACGACGAGGAACACGACTGCCGCCACGAACGCCGCGATCCCCAGCAGCGCGCTGACGGCGTCGGTCGCGAGGTCACGCGCCCACCGTCGGTCGGACTCGTCGGCGAACGCCCTGGCCCGGACGGTGAACTCCCCCGCGGCCGCGGCCCGGCCGACGGCGTCGAGCCGACCCGGGAGCCGGCGCGCGACGGCCAGCCCGACGGCCGTCTGCGCGATCGCCTGACTCGCCACCCGCTGCGGCGACAGCAACGCCGCCAGCAGCCGCGGCATTTCGGTGCCGACGGCCGTCAACAGCTCGACGCCGGGCGTCAATGCGGCGAGCGCGCGCTCCACGGACGCCAGCGATCGCAACGCCGCCGCGACGTCGCCGGGCACCCCGATCCGGTGCCGGCGCAGGATCGTGAAGATGCGGCCGAAGGCGTCGGCGGACAGGCGGCCGGACAGCCGCAGCAGCGTGATCTCCCGGCCCACCTCGCGGCGCAGCGCGGTGGCATCGACGTCCGCGGGCGCGTCGAAGGCCATGAGCATCGCGTCGACGGCACCGACGGCGTCATCGGACACGATGGCCTGCAACAGCGTCGCGAGCAGGGTGCGCGTCTCGCTGTCGAGCACGCCGACCGAGCCGAAGTCGAGCAGCCCGAGCCGGCCGTCGGCGAGGACCATGATGTTGCCCGGATGCAGATCGGCATGGAAGACGCCGTGCAGGAAGATGCCGTCGAGCAGCGAACCGAGCAGGTCACCCGCGAGCCGCCGGCGCTCGCGCTCGTCGAGCCCGCCGACGGCGTCCTCCCCGGCCGAGAGCGGTGTCCCGTCGAGCCGCTCCATGACGAGCAGCCGGCCGGTGCTCAGCTCGGTGTCGACGGCGGGTACCACGACGCCCGAGCGGCCGCGCAAGGCGCCGGCGACGGCCGCGGTGTTGGCCGCTTCGATGCGATAGTCGAGCTCCTGCCGCAGCGAGGCGACGAGCCCTTCGGCCAGCCGCCCGGCGGCGAGGTCGCGGGCCCACGGGAACCTGGCCTCGGCGGTCGCCGCGAACCGCAGCAGGATGTCGCAGTCGACGTCGACCTGCGCCTTCGCCCCCGGTCGCTGCACCTTGAGCACGACGGCCCGGCCGTCGCGGGTGCGCGCGGCATGCACCTGGGCGACGGACGCGGCGGCGAGGGGGCGGTCGTCGATGTGGGCGAAGACCTCGTCGACGGGCGCGGCTAGCTCAGCGGCGATCACGCCGTGGACGTCGACGGTCGCGATCGCCGCGGCGTCGGACTGCAGCGACGAGAGCGCGCGGGCGGTGTCCGGCGGGAGGATGTCGTCGCGGGTGCCGAGGATCTGCCCGAGCTTGACGAAGGTGACCCCGCAGCGATTGCAGGCCCGCACGAGCGCCGGACCGAACTCCGGGGACGCCGGCCCGCGACGCGCCGCACCGCCGAGCCCGCTCCCGGCCACCGCGCGGACGATGTGCAGGTAGCGCACCATGCGTCGCACGGCGGCCCGGCAGCGCACGAACGCCTCCCGCGGTCCCGGGATGGAGCCGGTGGGCGCGATGATCTCGAGCGCGATCGCCGCGATGAGGCAGGCGACGAAGATCCACAGCGCGGTCACCAGCAGCAGGCCCGTCGCCGCGCCCGGCGACGGGATCCGCCCGTCCTCGGCGACGCCGGCCAGGCTGCTGAGCTCGATGGACAGCGGCACCCCGGCCGCCATCGCGATGAGCGCGATGAGGATGGTGCGCGGCCGACCGACGGCCGCGCCCAGCGCTCGGCGCATGACGGCGGCGACGCCGGCCGCCATGAGCAGCGCGGCGATCGTCGTGAACGGCAGCGCGACGGCGTCCCCGAACGCTGTCATCACCCGCCGCTAACTCGGATCCGGCTCGCGGCGCAGCACCGCGAGGAACATCGCGTCGGTGCCGTGGACGTGCGGCCACAACTGGACGTACGGCCCGTCGCCGAGGTCCGGTGCGGGGATCAGCGGACGCGCGTCGAGGAGCGTCAGCTCCGGATGCCGCGCCAACGCCGCCGCGACGACCTCGGTGGTCTCGGCCGGATGGGGTGAGCAGGTGACGTAGGCGATGACGCCGCCGGACCGCACGAGCCGGGCTGCGGAATCGAGCAGCTCACCCTGCAGGACGACGAGGTCGGCGACGTCCGCGGGCGTCCGCCGCCAGCGCGATTCGGGCCGGCGCCGCAGCGAGCCGAGCCCGCTGCACGGCGCGTCGACGAGCACCCGGTCGTAGCCGGGCTCGAGCCCGGGCTCGCGGCCGTCGGCGACGTACACGGTGACCGGTTGTCCGGCGGTGGCCTTGCGGACGAGCTCGGCCCGATGCGGCGCCGGTTCGACGGCGTCGAGGTGTGCGCCGTCGATGTCGGCCAGGGCGCCGAGCAGCGCCGCCTTGCCGCCCGGACCTGCGCACAGGTCGAGCCACCGGCCGGCGTCGTCGCCCTCGACGGGGGCGACCGCAACGGCGCGCGCGACCAGTTGACTGCCTTCGTCCTGCACGCCCGCCAGACCCTCGCGGACCGGATCGAGATCGCCCGGATCGCCGCCGGACAGGTGGACGGCGTACGGGCTGTACGGCCCGACCTCGCCGCCGGTGGTCAGCGCCAACTCCTCGGCCGTGATGAGCCCCGGCCGGGCGACGAGGTGCACCGCGGGCCGCTCGTCGTCGGCGGCGAGCGCCGCCTGCAACCGGCCCAGCGACGAGCCGAGCGCGACGGCGAACACCTCGGCGATCCAGCGCGGATGGGCGTACCGGAACGCGAGGTGCCCGACGGGATCGTCGACGATGCTCGGCGCGAGCGCGTCGACCCAGGCCTCCTCGTCGCGGGCCCCGACGCGGCGCAGCACCGCGTTGACGAAGCCGGCCACCCCCGGGCCGCTGCGCTCGCGGGCCAGGTCGACGGACGTCGCCGTCGCCGCATGTGGGGAGACGCGTGTCCGCAACAGCTGGTAGGCGCCGAGCCGCAGCACGTCGAGGACGGGGCCGTCGATGTCGGCGACGGGGCGACTCGCGGCGTCGGCGATGATCGCGTCGAGCAGGCCCGCCGCCCGGCTGGTGCCGTAGACGAGTTCGGTGGCGAAGGCCGCGTCCCGCCCGCCGAGCCGTGCCTCCCGCAGCAGCCTGGGCAGCAGCAGATTGGCGTAGGCGCCGTCCTCGCGGACGGCCGTGAGCACGCGGGCGGCCACGCGGCGCGGCGCGTCGACGCCGGCCCGGGCGCCGCTCTCGCGCCGCGCCGGCGCGCGGCCGGCGTCCTCCCGGCCACGACGGGACCCGCTCGGCCCGCTCCTGTCACCACTGGTCATTCGAAAACCGCCGTCCCGTCTGCTCATTCGAAAACCGTCGTCCCGGCGGGGCGCGCGCCGCGCGCCCAATCCCCCGCCGCCATCGGCCGCTTACCGGGCGGTTGCACCGTGCCGAGCACGACGCTGCCGCCGCCGACACCGACTCTGACCTGCGATTTCATCACCGCGACCGCGCCGGGCGCCAAATCTGCGCGCTCGTCGACCGTCACCGGCCCGACCTTGACGCGGACGTCGCCGAGCGTCGTCCACGCCCCCGGCGCCGGTGTGACCGCCCGGATCCGGCGGTCGACGATGTGCGCCGGACGCGTCCAGTCGATGCGGGCCGCGGCGGCGTCGATCTTCGGGGCGTGACTGATGCCCTCGGCCGGCTGCGGCACAGCCCCGACCTGCCCGGCGGCGACGCCGGCGAGCGTCGCCGCCAGCAGCTCCGCGCCGGCGTCGGCGAGTCGGCCGAGCAGGTCCCCCGCCGTGTCGGCCGGCCGGATCGTCTCGGTGATCGTCCCGAAGACCGGGCCCGTGTCGAGTCCCGCCTCGATACGGAACGTCGACGCTCCCGTGACGTCGTCGCCCGCGGCGATCGCGGCCTGCACCGGGGCGGCGCCGCGCCACGCGGGCAGCAGCGAGAAGTGGAGGTTGATCCAGCCGTGGGCCGGCAGGTCGAGAAGGCTCGGCGGCACGAGGGCGCCGTAGGCGACGACGGGGATCGCATCGGGCGCCAGGTCGGCCAGCTCGCCGGCGACGTCCGCGAGCCGGCGCGGCGTCAGCACCGGGATGCCGGCTTCGTCGGCCAGCACACCCACCGGCGAGCGGCGGGCCGCTCGACCGCGGCCGGCCGGCGCGTCCGGCCTGGTCAGCACCGCGACGACGTCGAAATCCGGGTCGTCGAGCAGTCGCCGAAGCGACGGCGCCGCGGGCTCGGGAGTCCCTGCGAAGACCACCCTCACGCGTCGACGCTCACGTGCTCGTACGCCCCGGGATCGGTCGTGGTCAGCGCTCCGTCGCGATACCAGCGGCTCTCCCGCACGGCCCGCATGGCCGCCTTGCGCAGCTCCGGCGTGAGCCGGGAGAGGAAGAGGACGCCGTCGAGGTGGTCGGTCTCGTGCTGGATGCAGCGCGCCATGATCTCCTCGGCGGTGATCTCGACGTCGGCGCCGGTCACGTCCTTGCCGACCACAGTGACGCAGGCGAACCGCGTCGCCTCCGCCTGGATGCCGGGGATGGACAGGCAACCCTCGGGCCCGGTCTGAGTGTCCTCGGACTCCTGCCGCCACTCCGGATTGACGATGTGGCCGCGGTGGCCGCCGCAGTCGAAGACGAACACGCGCTGCAGGACGCCGATCTGCGGCGCCGCGAGTCCGGCACCGCCGAAGTGATCCATCGTGTCCATCATGTCCGCGACGAGCGAGGCCAGCTTGTCGTCGAACGCCGTCACCTCGTCGGCCCTCGTCCGCAACACGGGATCCCCGAACACCCGAACGGGCTGCACCGCCATACGACTCGACTCCTTAATTCGCCAAAAACTTCACAATAACGCCCGCCGCGCGACAGTGCGGCCGAACCGACTGACCAGTACCTGTCGCTGAGAGGCCGAAGGCGACGTATATCGCCGCGTCGTCTCGCTCAACGACAGCTTCCGGAGCCTTCGTTCGGCGAGCCGGCGCTCCAGGTGCAGATTCTACGGCCGAGGCCGGCCGCTCATTCGGTCGCCAGCGCGTCGGTCACCTCGAGCCGGCTCGCCCGGCGGGCCGGGAAAAGCGCCCCACCGACACACAGCGCGATCGCCACGGCGGCATAGGCCAGCGCACCGGGCGACGGCGAGAACGCCACGTGGACGTGCGTCAGCGTCGTGAGGATGCGCCCGGAGAGCAACTGCAAGCCCGTGCCCGCGACGAGGCCGAGCGCCGCTCCGGCGAGTGCGATGCCGACGGCCTCGGCGAGTACCGCGCGGGTGATGAATCGCCGCGACGCGCCGAGCGCCCGATAGACGCCGATCTCCCGGCGCCGCTCCACGACGGCGAGCAGCAGCGTGTTGGCCAGCGCGAACGCCGCGACCACTGCGACGATCCACTGGATGGACGTCGCCAGGGAGCCCATCTGTGTGACCGTCGAGCGGGCGGCCGCGACGGCCTCGGCGCCGCGGTAGACCCGGGTGCCGGGGGCGGCGGTGCGGATCCGGCTCGCCACCTCGTCGACGTCCGCCCCGGGCGCCACCGTCACCTGCAGGAACGTCGGCGCGGCCGCCGGATACCACCGCGCGATGTCCGCGAGCGACGCGGCCATGACGCCGCCCTCCAGCGAGACGTAGTCGACGGCGCCGAGCACCGGCACCTCGCGGGGGCCGAGATCCGTCGGCAGTCGGAGAGTGTCGCCGACGCCCAACCCTTCGGCCAACGCCTTGGACAGCACGATGCCCTCGCCCGCGAGCAGCCGCCGCAGCCCCGGCTCGTCGAGCTTGTGGGCCAGCGGCGACGACGTCCCGGCCTCGACGCCCTGCAGCAGCACTCGGCGCTCGCCGAGCGTGAGGTACAGCCACATCGACCGCGACACCCGCGACACACCGGGCACGGCCGCGACGTCGCGCGCAGCGGCGGCGGCCAGCGGCGTCGTCGGGATGACGTCGGCCGCGCTGGAGGAGACGTACAGGTCGGGGTCGCCGAGACCGGCCAGCGAGGACGTCGTCGAGTCGACCATGTTGCCCATCGCGCCCGAGATCCCGACGCCGAGCGCCACCGACGCCGCGACCGTCATGAGCGTCGCCCACGTGCGGCGCGGGTCACGGGCCGCGGCGACGGCGCCGAGCCGCCCGGGTGCGCCGCACCAGGAGGCGACCCGCGTGGCCGCGGCGACGAGCGGCCCCCGGGCGCCGAACCCGACGGCGAGGAAGCCGACGACAAAGACCACGCCCGCGGCGAGCGCGACGAACGACACGGTGACGGCCGCGAACAGCAACGAGGCGGCGACGAGCCCGGCCCCGGCCGCCACGACGGCCCACCGCCGGGCCGCGCCGGCGTCGTCGGCGGGGGCGCGCTCGCCCTGGCCGAGCGCCTCGACGGGCGGCACCGTCGACACCGTCCGCGCCGCGCCCGCGGTGGCCGCCGCGCACGAGAGAAGGCAGGCCGCCGCCGCGACCGGCACCGCGAACCACGGCAGGTGGTATTCGATGCGGGCGTCGACGAGGCTCTGCGCGAACGCCGGCAGCCGGCCGACCGCCCACCGCCCCGCGAGCACGCCGAGCGGCACACCGACGGCGGCCCCGACGAGCGCGAGCAGCGCCGATTCGGCGACCAGATCGCGCGCGAGCCCGCCCGGCCGGGCTCCGAGCGCCCGCACGACGGCGATCGCCCGCCGGCGCGAGGCCACCGCCAGGTTCATCATGTTGAGCACGAGAAAGGCGGCGATGACCAGCGAGGACAGGGCCACGAGCAGCGTCGACGTGCGCGTCAGGGCCGTCGCCGCGTCGCCCTGGCGCACCCGGTAGTCGGGGTCGACGACCGCGGCCCGGTCGCCGACGGCCGCCCGCAGGCGTTGTCGCAACCCCCCGACGTCGCCGTCGGCGGTGATGAGCACGGCGTCGATCCGCCCGACGTGGCCGGTGAGCCGCTGCGCCACCGGCAGGGCCGCGAACGCGTAGTGGCCGCCGTTGACGGCGTCGCTCGCCGCGACGGCGGCCACCCGCACCCGCTCGCCGCCCACGGTCACCGTCTCCCCCGCCGCCACCCCGACCGCGGGGCCCACGACGATGTCGGTGGCGAGCCGGGTCAACGGCACGTCGGCCGTGGCGAGGGCCTCGCGGGGCTGCGCGACGACGTCGCCGCCGAACGTCAGCCCCGACGAATCGGTGCCGAAGAGCAGGACGTCGTCGCCGTCGACCGTCGTCCGCGCCTGGATCAGCGGCAGCGACGAGGCGATGCCGTCGACACCGCGGATCTCGGCGAGCAGCCGCTCGTCCATGCCGGTCGGCGTCAGGCCGACGACCTGCAGATCGGCGCCGCCGGTGGTCGCGGCGGCGAGCCGGCGCGTCGACTCGCTGAGCGAGCCGTACGTGCCGAACACCGCGACGATGAGCGCCGAGCACACCGCCACGACGATCAGTGAGGTCACCGAGCGCAGCGGATGTCCGCCGAGCTGCCGCACGTTGAGCAGCAGAAACCTGTCGATGCCCGCTCTCACAGGGTCGCCCGGCGGTGCCGCCCGGCGGCCGGCACCGGCTCGTCCGCAAGCGCGACGTCCGGATCGGCGAGCCGCCCGTCGCGCACGTGCAGCACGCGGTCAGCGCCCGCCGCGGCGTCCGGATCGTGGGTGACCATGACGACGAGCCGGCCGTCGGCGGTGAGCTGCCGCAGCAGGCCGAGGACGCCGGCGCCGCCCGCCGAGTCGAGGTTGCCGGTGGGCTCGTCGGCGATGACGACGGGCGGATCGAGCACGAGCGCCCGCGCGACCGCGACCCGTTGCGTCTGCCCGCCCGAGAGCTCCGACGGCCGGTGCCCGGCGCGATCGCCGAGCCCGACGCGCTCGAGCAGTTCCAGCGCGCGCGGCTTGGCGCGGCGCAGCGAGCCGCCATCGAGGACCGCGGGCAGTGCGACGTTCTCCCAGGCCGTGAGCCCGGGGACGAGATTGAACGACTGGAAGACGAACCCGACGGTGCGGCGCCGGAAGTCCGACTGCGCGGCGTCCGACAGTCCGGTGATGTCGACGCCGTCGACGACGATCGATCCGCTCGTCGGCGTGTCCAGACCGCCGAGCAGGTGGACGAGGGTCGACTTCCCCGATCCCGACGGTCCGACGATCGCGACGAACTCCCCCGCCGACAGCGTCGCGCTGACGCCGTCGAGTGCGCGGACCGTCTGCCTGCCCATCGCGTACTCGCGGACCAGGTCGCGCACCTCGATCGTCGCCATGAGCCCGACCCTACGGCCCGGTAAGGATCCGCTCGCGGGCCGCCGGGCGCGTCACACGTCCACCCCGTACTCGACGGCGATCTCCATGAGCCCGGCGAAATCCGTGCCCAGCGCCCGGAACCGCCAGACGCCGCGATCGCGGTACAGGTCGGCGTAGACGAGCGCGCGCGTCGCGTGCCGCCGCCCGGCGAGGTCGAAATCCGCCAGCGGGCCGCAGCGGCTGTCCGTCACCTCGATGAACGCCCCCGAGAAGTCCCGGAACGTGCCCTCGCCGCCGTAGGACGCGACGGCGACGGCGACCCCCTCGACCTCGGGCCCGAGCGCGTCGAGGTCGATCGACACGCTCTCCGTCCACATCCGCGGCGGATGGGCCGCGCTGGGGCGCGGCGTCTGCTGCAGGCGGACGACCGAACCCGGGGCGACGAGGTTGTTGAAGAACACGAAGTGCTCGTCCGAGAGCACCCGGCCCGACGCCCCGAGGACGAACACGGCGAGATCCAGATCCAGTGTCGTCGCGGTCGAGCCGACGTCCCAGCCGATGCCGAACGTCACCTCGCCCAGCGCGGGTCCGGTCGTGTCCGGCGGCGTCGTGTACCGACCGGTGAGGCGTCCGCTCACCACGCCGGTTCCTGCAGGACGTCGGCGTCGGCGAGCACCCAGCGCAGCGGATCGAGCACCCGGAACGGCGTGATCCCGCTCCGGTGGAGCTTGTCGCCTTCGGGCGTCTCGCCGAGCGCCGAGACGGCGAAGAAGCGGTGGTCGTAGTGGCGGCCGGTGACCTGGTTCTGCATGCCGGTGAGCAGCGGCCCCGCCTCGAGCCGCGTCAGGAGACTGTGCACCTCGGCGTGCAGCAGACGCCCGTCGTCCTCGTCGTAACGGCGGTTGACCAGTCCGGGATCCCGGTTGAAGGCGGCGCCCGGGTGCGCCATGATGCGGCCCCAGGTGCTCGCCTGCACTCGCGAGAGCGCCTGCAGCGCGTCGAACTTCGACAGCACGACGGCGAGCTTGGGTTCACCGGCGCCGATGAGCCCGAGCACCCGCCGCAGCACCTCGCGCGGATCGCCGCCGACGAGCCGCGAATCGGGCACCAGATCGCGCAGCTGGTGGGCGATCTCATCGACGCGGATGGGGTCGAAGAGGAAGAACACGGCGTCGGCGAGCGCGAAGAACTCCCACGCCCGTCCGCCGAGCTCCCCGCGCTCCATGTCCTCGCCCGCGACGTCGCGGATGACGAGGTAGCGCGCCCGCTCACCCCACCGCCCGAGGTGGAAGATGAGCGGCTCGTGCTGGTAGCTGCCGTGCAGCGCCGCACTCGGCGTCGGCTGCAGCAGGCCGCGCTCATCGAAGAGCGGACGCTCGTACTCCTCGCTGTAACGCTCCTGCGTCACCGCGTTCGCCGGCACGACCTCCCGGCCCAGCCGTTCGGCGAACTGCTGCAACTGCTTGATGAGCACGGCGATGAAGACCGTCTTGCCGGTGTACCGGGCGCCGGCGAGCGTGATGCACGTGGCACTGCCGTAATACCAGAGATCGGGCAGCTCGTAGTGGCAGATCGGACACAGGATGACGACGGGCTCGGTGAAACCCGCGGGTATCGGCGTCCAGCTGTCGCCGACGTCCGGCGGCCGCGTCGCCGTGCGCACCTCGCCACCGCGCACCTCGTGGCCGAGATAGGCCGACGCCACCGGATCGGGCTCCACCTTCGCCGGCCGCGCCTCGGTCCAGGCGAAGACGTCGGGCGACAGCGGGTTGAAGCAGCGCGGACACTTCGTCATCGGCCGCCTCCGCCGGTGAGCGGCGTCAGCAGATCGGCGACGATCCGGCGCAGCAGGTCCGGTTGCTCCGCCAGCGCCGTGCGGCCGTCCGTACCCGGCGCCGCCCACGTGTCCGGCGGCGAGCACACCGCTCCGACGAAGCCCGCCCGGCGGGGTGCGACGTCCGCGAAGACGAGCATCGCCACCGCGCCCGCCGAGCGAGCGCCGGCCAGGGCGGTCACCGCCCCGGAGTCGTCGGTGATGACGATCGTCAGTCCGCGGTCCGACCCGCCGCGCAGCGCCGCACCCGGATCGGCCCCGATGCCGAAGCCGTCCGCCGGGGCCGCCGCCAGCGTCGCCCCCACCTGGGCGCCCGGGACGCGCCGCCGGTCACTCCGTCGGCCGACGAATTCGAGTTCCACGTCGTCGCCGCCCGACACGACCGACGCGATGCCGGCCACGATGTCCCCGCCCGCGGCGACGGAGCCGCCGGCGACATGCCGCGCCATGGACGTCGAGGTGTCGACGACGCAGCGCACCGCCCAGGTCTGCGACTCGGGCAGGCGGTCGACCCGCAGCACGCCGCGCGTCATCACCCGCGCCTGAGCGGCCAGCCGGGGCAACGGTGCGTCCGGCAGCGTCAGGCGGGTGGCCACGGACACCACGTCGCCGGGGCCCGGAGCGACCGTCGCCAGCTCGATGAACCCGAGCCCGGAGACGTCCCGGGGCGCCACCTGGACGATCGTCCCGCTGTACTCGGTGTCGCCGTCCGGTCCGATCGACAGGTGCAACACGGTGCCCGGGTCGAACTGCGGACGCCCGCCGTCCGGGACGGCGACGATCGTGATCTCCTGCTCGACGCGGGGCAGGATCAGCATGTCCGCCGAGTTCTGGACGATCGGTGCGGGCGAACCGTCCCGGCGCCGGGCCGTCAGCCGGGACCGCGCATGGCCGGCGCCGGACGCGGCGAGCGTCACCAGCAGGGGGCGGCGCGGCAGGCTCACCGTCGACGTCCCGTCGAGCACATAGGTGGGCATCAGCGACGCTCCTCTCTGGGGCGGAAAAGGTTGAGCAGACCCGGCTCGGGCTCGGGCTCGGCCAGGCCGCGGGCGCGCAGCCATTCCTGAGCCGCACGCCGGTAACGTGCGAAGAAGTCTTCGGCCTCGCCGGCGGCGAAACTCCGGTGCACCCACGGCCAGGCGGCGTCACGCAGACCCGTCTGTGTCGTCGGACCACGATAGCGATCTCGCGCGAGGGTGTCGGCGATCAGCCGGTCCTCCCACGCGTCCTGGGATCCGTCGTCGAGCAGTCCGGGTTCGAGCCGGCGCCCGTTCATCGACCGGAGCAACGACCGCCCGGCGAGCGCCCGCACGTCGAGGACGTCGCCACGCTCTGCCTCTTCCAGCAGCGGGCGCAACGCCGGCCGGACGCGCGGCAGGCACGCGCGCAACGCGGCGGCGAAGGGTCCGCGGGGATCGGCCCAGGACGCACGGACGACCTCGCCGGCGACGAATCCGACGACGAGCATCGCGATCAGATCGTCAGGCACCGTCGCGATCCGGGGCCGGACGGACGGCTCCGCGAAGACCGCCGTCTGCCGGAGCAACCGCTCGCGGTCGTCGATGACGCGGCGCGCTCCGGCGTCGCGCAGCCAGGCCGCCGCCCGGACGTCGGCCGCGATCGGCGTCTCCGTGGGCGCACCGAGCACCGCCTGCACGACGCGCCGGTCGAGTTCGCGCGCGAACACCCGTGCGCCGAGCACCTCCGCCGGCACGCGGTCCGGCCGCGCCGCCCAGCGGAGCAGCGCGGCGGCGTCGATCGGGGCCTGCCGGACGAGATCGACCACCAGTTCCCGGCAGTCGGGGTCGGCGAGCCGATCGGATTCGACCGCGAAGCCGACCGCGTCCACCACCAGCGTCTCCCGCGTGGCCGGGGAGAGCCGCGCGCCGCCGGCGAGCATCGACAGGGCGGCGAAGGGAAACAGGTATAGCTCGCCGGACCCCTGCTCCACCGGAGGATAGGAGATCCTCGACCCGTCCCGGTACAGCCACAACGCGGTGCCGGCGGGCAGCGCCCGGAGGTCGACGATCGGCAGCTCGGCGAAGACCGGCCGGACGAACCACCGCAGGACCGGCTGCGACACGGCGACGTCGGCCTCGAAGAGCGCCCACGGTCCGGCCTCGCGGAAGAACGCCGAGAGCTCGTCGGCCGCCGCCGAGGCCGCATCGAGTTCGGCGAGCCGGACGATGAGCTCGGCGAGCCGCAGGCCGTCGGCCACCGCGGCGAGGGGTCGGTCGGAATCCCGCCACTCGTCCCACAGACCCGCGACACGCGCGTGGAACGACTGCAGGAAACGCCGGGCCAGGCGGGTGCCGTCCCGGCCGCGCGCGACGGCGTCGAGCAGGCGCTCGGCCAGGTCGCTCGTGGTGAGACCGGCCTCGTCGAGCGCTCGCTCGACGAGTTCCGCCGCCCACGGCAGCCGGTCGGCGGACGGCGGCGCGTCGAACGCGATCACCCGCCAGGCGTCGGGATGGAACTCCGCCAGGGCGGCCTCCTCGACGACCGCCGCCGCGATCGGCCAGCTCGGCGACGCGACGTCGTCGCCGAGCGCCGCGGCGAGGACGTCCTGCCGGGCCAGGACCCGCCGAGCGATCGCCTCGTCGACCAGCACACCCTCCGCGAGCACCGACCACGGCGTCACCGGGATCCGCCCGCGCGCCACCTCGTGCCGACCGCCGGGGTCGCCCAGATAGGGCTCCTCCAGCTCGTCGACGACGACGCCGTCGAACCGGTCGCGTTCGGGCAGCCGATCGCGTCGTACGGCGATGAGGTGGACGCCGCGAGCGATGTCCGCCGCCACCGTCTCGGGCGAGTCGTGCGTCGTCCAGGACAACCGCTGGGCGAGGCCCGGCGACAGGAAATGACTGACGGCCGCGATCCAGGACGCGGCCCGGTCGTGATCGTCCGTGCCCAGCACCACGCCGGGCCCGCCGTCGAGCGCCGCCGCGACGGCGTCGAGCAGCACCCGGAAGACGCCCTGCCGATCCGTCGGGCCGTCGAGCAGGAAGGCGACGACGGCGTCGACGGAGAGCGCCGGATTGGGCACCGGTGTCGCGCCGCGGACGAGGGTCGCGGCGGCGATCTCGGCGACCCCGTAGGGGCGCAGCCAGAACGGCGATCGCCAGAGTTCGATCGGCCGGAACGGCGCCGGCTCCCACCGGCGGCGATCGACCAGCACGTGCGCGAAGACGTTGCCCGGCCGGCCCGACGCGTCCCGCCCGGCGTCGACGGTGTGCCAGAGGGCTGCGACGCCGTCGTCGAGGACGAGGCGGCTCAGCCGTGCCGGCCGGTACGCGATCTGTTCCGGCGTCGGGAACTCCGGCAGCGCCGGTTCCAGGTCGAAGCGCGTGACGACGTTCGCCACGAGCGACGCGCGCACGGCGGGCCCCAGCCCGCCCTCCTCGTCCTTGACCTGCCAGCCGCCTCGGCCACCGCCGTCGTCGTAGGACGTGTAGACGAGTTGGGCGTAGCGCGCCGCCGCCGGCCCGTCGCCGCCGTCGGCCGCGGTCATCGCTGCGGTCCCCCGGCCACCGGAAGCCACAGCTGCTCGATGCGCGGATCACGCAGGGCGACGCGGCCCGAGTACTGGTCGCCGTAGACGAACATCCGGATGTAGCCCTGGACCCCGGTCAACTCCACGTACCAGTCCGTGACGACGTAGCCCTCGATCGGCCGGCCGATCTGGCAGTGCGACACCGTGCGGCCGTCGGGCGCAAGGAAGTTGTGCGACCGACCGTCCCCGGATTCGAGCGGGAACCGCTGCCGGTTGTTGACGATCACGAGCGGCGGCAGATCCTCGACGAATCCCGGCGACCGCAGCGCGAGCCGCACGATGAGGCGCTTCGGATCGTCGACCCGCACCCGCTGGAAGGTGTAGTCGACCCGCGTCAGGCCCGGATAGCCCAGCATGGTCGCCTCGCCGAGGATCTGCTCCCCGCCCGAATAGGCGACCGGCATGAGGTAGACCGCACACCCGTTGGCCGGCAGGGGCCGCGGGAAGGTGAGCGCCCCGTCCCGCCGGTAGCGCGACGCGCTGATCTCGGCGAACGGAGAGCCCTGACACGCCTGCTCGACCGTGCCGGTCGGATGGCCGACGTAGGCCCGGACCGCCGCGGCGCCGGCCGGCCAGCCGAACGTGACGACCTCCGTGTCGACGCGCTCGATGAGCCGCGGCGACTCGACCGCCGGCAGCGGCCGGGCCCGCACCGCCGTGGTGCCGATCCGCACCCGGCCGCCGGCGACGGTGACCGGCGTCAGGTATGCGCGATCCCAGCCGTGCGGCCACGGCACACCCGTCATCTGCTGCGTCTGATGATCGAGCGCGGTGATCGGGTGCTTGATCCGGGCCTCCTCCGTGAAGCCCTGCGGACTGAGCTGCGCCTCGTCGAGGTCCTCGCGCTCCATCCCGGCGCGCGGCAGTGCGCTGAAGCGGTACACCCGCACGGTCTGCCCGGTCTCCGGAGCCGTCCAGGCGAGGTCGAACTGCGCGTTGTTCTCGCTGATCGTCACCCGCAGGTCGGTGATCGGCTGCAACCGGACCGAGACGAGGATCTCCTGCTGCCGGTGCCGGGACAGTCGCACGGACTGGTCGACGACGACCTCGGCGAACACCCGGTACAGGTAGCGCCGCCCGCGCGGCACGTCGACGTCGACGAAGCCCGTGAGGTTCGGCCCGTCGGCGCAGATCTGGAACCGGGGTTCGACGCGTGGACCGCCGGCACCGTCGAGCGGGATGCGATAGACCCGCACGGCCTGTGTGCCCGGGAAGACCGACCACTGCCCGATGACGCGGCCCTCGTCCTCGGTGAGCGTCATGGCGTCGACGGGGCTGATGTCCTCCCCGTGCGCCCACTTGACGGGCTGCGCGGCCCGCGCCTCGCGCTCATCGTCACCGACGTGCACCCAGACCTGGTAGACGCGCACCGCGGAGACGAGGAAACGATGGTCCTCGACGTTTGTCGTCCGGACGACGGCCACCGGCTCGCCCGACTCCGGCTTGTACGGCGCCTGATCGTCCCCGGACACGACGCGGTAGAGCACCGTCTCACCGGGCTCGGCGGGCCAGGGCTCCCAGCTCAGCCGCACGGCATCGGCCGTCGGGGTGACGGTGACGGCGCCGGGTACGACGTCGGTCTCGGGATAGTCGTAGACGCAGAAGTCCGCGTGGCCGAGGTCGAGACGATCGCTCCGGACCGCGTCGGCCGCGGCATCGAGCCTCGAGGGGTATCCGGACTCGGCCGGATATTCAGGCTTGGCGGCGTATTCAGGCTTGGCGGTGTGCTCGGGTCGCGGGCGTCCGGTCTGTGTCACGAGGGATTCGGGCCGGGGCGAGTACTCGGCCTCGGCGGCGCGGCGCGCGGCCCGGCGACCCCCGACGGCAGGCGGCCCGGTCTCCGGCGCCCCCGCCACCTGCGCCCCCGACACTCCGGCCGCCGACGCTCCGGTGGCCTGCCCGCCGAGCAGGTTCGCGAGCCGCGCGGCGAGATCGGCGGCCAACCCGGCCGCCGCGCCGGGCAGCCGCTTGCGCACCTGCTCTTCGGTGGTCTGGTGGTACTTGACCAGGTTGCGCAGCGTGGCGTCCTTGATCGTCTCGGCCCCGTCGACGCCCTCGGCGACCCGGGCCGAACGCCACACGATGAGCGCGTCCGTAGCGGCCGTGACGGGATCGACCGCGGTGTTCTTCTCTGCGGCATCCGGCTCGAGGCGGCCCGCCGGGACGGACGGAAGCGTCCCCGGGTCGCGCAACGCGAACGGCAGGTTCGCCACCGCGGCCTCGGGCAGCACGCCGAGATCGACCTGCGTGAGCAGATGGTCGATCGTGTCGGCCCAGGCGGGCTCGGTTCCCTCCATCGTCGTGCTGCGCCACCCCTCGGGCTCACGGGAGATGAGGACGAGGCGGTCGAGCGGAGGCACGGGAAGCCCGCGGGCGCGGGCGGCGTCGGCCCACAGTCCGAGGGCACGCAGGTTGTCGTTCGCGTCGGTCATCAAAAACCGAACCCTTTCCCGATCTCGGGTACCTGGAACGGATCGGGACGCGGGTTCGGATCAGGACGGACGTGCGTGGCGGGCGGCCCGGCGTCACCCGGGGGTCGCCGCAGGTCGTCCACCGACAGCGTCTCGCCGAACTGCGTCGACACGCAGACCTGGCCGAGCCCGATCCGCGCACGGTCGCGGACGTCCGAGGCGACGGACGCGGCCCCGGTGGTCAACGCCAGGTCGCTGAGCAGCGCGTGGTCGAAACCGCCCGCGGCCGGCGCGTCGCGGTCGAGGCCCACGAAGAACTCGTCGAGCGACACCCGCGGACCGCCGACCACCTGTACCGAGCCGACGAGGCGCGGCACCAGCTCGACCAGCGGCCCGTGCAGCGTCCACACCGCCTTCTGCCAGACGAGGTCGGCGCCCGTCGACGTCACGGCGCCGCGGAACACGTCCGTCGACCAGCGGTCCAGCCCCGAGCCCGTCCCCATTCCCCGCTCGGCCCATACCGGCGCGTCCTCCGGACGCTGTTCGGCGGTCGCGGACCGGGCCGGCAACGACGTCGAGACGAGGTCGTTCCACAGTCCGCCCAGCCAACCGCGGTTGAACAGCTCCCGCCGCAGGTAGTCGGCGACGACGTCCACGTCGGCGGCCGCCGGCTGCGCCGTGGCCAGGCCCGTCGACATCGGCAGACCCCACGACACCGGCAGCGGCGGCGCCTGGCCGCGGCCGTCGGGGCCGAGCGGCGCCGCGAGGAAGCTGCCGAGCGCGCGGCTCCACGACAGGAACTGCCCGTAGGCCTGGGCCAGCCGTTTCAGCTCCCGCAGCGCCGTGCGCAGATTCTGCTCGTTCACCTCCGACTCCCCCAGCAGGGCCTGTCGCTGATGCAGCAACGCGAAGACGCGCCGCTGCGCGCGGACGAATGCGACCGTGCACAGCCCCAGCGAGACGAGCACGGCGACGACGATGCCGAGCAGCGCGACCCACCACGCCACGTGACCGGCGTACGCGAGGAAGGTGAACACACCGGCCAGCACGAACAGCATCGCGATCACCACCTGCACCCAGCGGGCGAGCCGCATGTCGATGCCCTCGGGATCGGCCGGCGGCTCCGGCGCGTCGCGCAACCGCTCGATGAGTTGCCGGACCTCGGCGTAACGATCGTCGAAGGCGCCGGCCAGTCGCCCGCCGACCGCGGCGGCGAAGCTGCGCGATCCCCGACGCCGCCAGGCGTCGAGCGCGGTGAGCGTCGAGCGAGCCTGGACCCCGTGGTCCGGATCACGTTCGAGATCGACGAGCCGGTTACCGAGATCGCGGACGCCCAGCGGATTCGTCGCGTCGACCCCGTCGCTGTGCAGGGCGGCGGCGATGACGCCCGGGATCGCCGTGAACCGCTCGGCCGGTCCGGGCACGATCTGGTTCGCGTCGGCGACGACGGCGCGCGCCGACCCGACCTGGATCGGCGGCAGGGACGACTCGCGGCTGCCGGCGTCGGCGAGGGTCAGCGCGGCGCGGGCGTAGTCCCGCCACAGCATCGACAGGTCGGCGTCGCTCTCGTGCACGTTCTCGTTCTGTCCGGCGAGAACGCCGCTGAGCTGGCCGGACGCGGCACCGATCGCCGCCCACCCGGCGTACTCGCCGCTTGCGGTACGCCCCCGGACGACGACCTCGTACGCCGCGGGCACGCCGTCGAACATCGTCTGCTGCACGCCGCGGGCGATGCGCGTCGAGACCCCCTCGACGATCGACCGATACCACGCGCCCGGCGCGTTCTTGAGCGCCGCCCACAGGAACCCGAGGAACATCGTCAGGCCCTCCCAGGCCCCGATGTGCCGGACGGACGGGGTCTCGGAGACCGCGCGCTTGCCCTGCAGGACATCGCCGTACCGGCGCCACAGCGCATCGGCCATCGACGCCGTCGCCATCCCGACATCGTTGACGTAGACCACCTGGGACCGCGGGTCGCTCGGCAGCGGCAGCGTCCCGCTCTGGGCGAGGACGGCTCGACGCAGCGCGATCTCGACCTCGTCGGTGTCGAGCCGCCGGTAGTACGACCGCGCGAGCCGCACGACCTGTCCCGGCGGCACCGCGGCGTCGTCGAGCGGTGCGTGGTCGACGCCGCGCCACAGGCCGGTCAGGCTCGCGACGACGGGCCCGACATGCCGCCCGACGTCGCCCACGCCGAGACCGTCGGGCAACGGGACCCGTCCGGTGTGCGGGCCGCGGCCGTCCTCGGGCGACACGACGATGTTGTGCCAGCCGTCGACGGCGAGTTCTCGCGGTCCGCCCTCGACGCCGCCACTGGAGGTGAGCAGGCACCGGATCCGGACGACGCGCCCGGCGCCGGTGGTCCGCGCGAGCTGCTCGGTGAGCCGGGTCTCGTCCGGGACGGCGAGGCGGGCGTGGCCGCCGAACGCCGGGACGAGCACACACACCCGCAGCACCGACGTCATCCGGGTGGCGACGAGATCGGCGAGGCCGACGTCGGCCGTCCGGCCGCCGGTGACCATGACGACGGACGTCAGGGGCGGGGCGGGCGAATCGCTCGACACCCACGCGAACGAGTCGAGGAGGCCCGCTGCCGACAGGTCGGTGAGCACGCCGTACACGCCGTCGGCGACGCCGGGCGGCGCCACCACCACCGTCAACGCCGTCATCAGAACGCGCCCCCCGTCGGCGCCTCGAACGACGACGGCGCCGCGGGCACCTCGAAGACGTCACCGCCCTGGAAGTTCGGCGCCTGCTGATCGCTGCGCGTCGCCGGCCGCTTCGCCTCGGCCACGGCCTCCGGAATGAGCTCGACCAGCCGCGTCGTCGCCCAGAACACGTCCGGGGCGACGTCCCGGAAGATCGGCGTCTTGGACGCCTGCATCCGGACGCCGATGGCCGAGAACGTCCCGCCGCCCCGAGCACCGGGCCGGCCGGGTGCGGCTCCGTCGCCGGCCCGCATGTAGTGGTGGCCGACGAAGTCGCGGTACTCCTCCAGGTAGCCGCGCAGCCGCTCGGCCCGATGGTCGATCGACGTCGAAGGACCCGTGTCGGCGATGACCGACGACACCCCCGTCCCGGCGTCACCGGTGCGGAGCCAGACGGCGAGGTTCGTCGGCGCCGCCAGACGATCGAGTCCGGACGTGCCGTTCTCCCGGCCCGTGTCGTAGATGCGCCGCAGGGCCCGGTACGGGTACATCGACGACATCACCGGACGCTGATGGGACTGCGCGATCGCGAGCAGCACCGATTCCAGCACGGCCGGCAGCCAGTCGTAGGCCGCCTCGAACTCCGACGGCGGCGTGAGCAGCGGGTTCGGGAACGCCAGCCAGCGGCGCGACTCGGTGTCCCAGACGTGCACCGCCTGGGTGAACGGCGCCTCGGGCACCTGGACGTAGCCGACGGCCCGGCCGAGGATCCAGCCCGCCACCATGGCGCGCCGCTCGGTCTCGTGCATCGGCAGGCTCGCCTCCAGCGGGCGAGTCCGGCGCATCGACCAGAACGCCCGCCGCTGCCCCGCCGACGACGCCCGCCACTGCCGGGCCGCGGGCTCGACCACCGAGTCGTACGCCAGCGGCGAGTAGTTCGGGTACGAGCCGAAGATGTCGATCCGCTTGATCCGCGCCTCGTCGGTCAGCGAGCGGACCAGCGCGTCGGCGCACTTCTCGTCGACGCGCGACTGCTCGACGAGCGCCGCCTTCATCTCGTCGGCGACCGTCAGCCCGAGCAACGGCACCGCCGAGAACTTGAAGCGGTAGACCATCTCCTGCACCCCGTGGATCGCCTGCATGGCGTTCTCGTTGACGCTCGCCAGCGGCCGGGCGAGGTTGATCGCCTCCCGGAACCGCAACACCATGTCCGATCGGCGCTGCACCAGCTCCGACTCCGGGGCGTCCGCGCCGATGACGTACTCCCGCAGGGAGACCGAGCAGAACCGGTCGAAGGACTCCCCGCCGCGGGCGACGAAGCGGCGTGCCCGGTCGAGCAGTTCGGCCGGCCGCAGGTGGATGTCGTAGGACGCGCGCTGGGTGATGAGGCCGTCACCGGTCTCCGGGTGGCGGGGGAAGGCCCGTGAGACCCAAGCGTTCGTGCGCTCGACCACCGGCCGCTCGTCGGCGGGCGCGCGGGTGCCGCCGACCGTCGTCCACGCCCCGGTGACGACGTGCGCCGCCGCCCGGGAGACGCCGTCGCGGAACGACCGCGGGTCCGGCGACGTCGCGCCGACCGACATCGGCAGGTCGAACTCGTAGCGCTGCTTGAAATCGGCCGAGCGGGTGAGCATCACCTCGTTGTCGGCCTCCGCGAAACGCATCTGGACGATCTCGTCGGCGTCCGACGGCCACGCGGCGTACTCGTTGGTCTGCAGCAGCGCCAGCCCCGCGGTGCGCCGCGGCGCGGCCACCGACTGCCGCAGCAGCGTCTGCGCCTCGTCGAGGGCGGCGACGAGCGGGTCGACGACCTCGCCGATCAACGCGGCGACGGCGTCGCCGACGTACCGGGCGAGCCACGCGTACACCTGCCGCTCGACGTTGGCCTGGGTGCCGTCGAAGACGCGCTCGGCGATCTCCCCCGTCTGGGCGAGCGTTCCCTTGAGCGAGGCCAGCGTCGATCTGACGTCGGGCGGCAACTCGGCGACGTCCTTCGGGCCGTAGGTCGCCAGATCGCCGGCGGCCGGCAGCACGACGTCGTTCAGCGTCCGCGCGACGCGCTTGACCAGACCCGTCGCGTACGGGATGCCCTGCCGGGAGAGCGCGTGCGTCGTCGCCGCCTCCAACGCACCGACGAAGTTCTGCTGCCACCCGAACGCGAGACCGTAGGCCGACGTGTTCGCGCCGTCGATGAGCGCCTGCCTGCGCTCGGCGAGCACCTGGTAGATCCGCGCCACCCAGTGCTCGGCCGCCGCACCCGGCCGCTGGTCGACCTGCGGCCGCACCGTGGCGCCCACGATGCCGCGCGCGTGATGGGCCACCTGCTCACGCGGCGACACGACGTTGGCCAGCCACCAGCCGATGCTCGCCGCCGACGCGTCATCGGTCGTGGGCAGCCCCAGCGAATAGCAGATGTTGCCCCACTGGTTGTCGAGGATCGCGTTGACCTGCTCCTCGTCGGACGCCTCGTTGCCCGGCTGCAGATGTCCGCGCAGCAGCTTGTCGACGCTGCTGCGCGCCAGGCGCTGCGCCGCGTACTCGGCGTACCGGTCGCGCCCCATGCTCAGGCTGGCGTAGCCGAACGTGCCCCACGGAATGTTGTTCCACTGCCTGTTGCCCCAGCCGAGGAACTCGAGCGATCCCGGGAGCCCGTCGCCGTTCGTCAGGTCCCATTCGACGAACTGCTGCGTGGCCGTTCCGGAGAGGACGAGTCCGGCCAGCCCGCGGCCGAGGCCGCGGTAGACCGCCGTCGGTGTGCCGTCGCCGAAGACGGTGCGCTGGGCGCCGACGTAGCGGCCGACCGGGAAGACACGCGCGAACGGCGTCAGATCGCCTTCGCCGTTCTCGAGCCCGAGCGCACGCAGCAGGGCGACGTCCTCGGCGCGGGCCGATCCGGTCTGGCTCGCGACGATCTCGCCGAGCATCGCGAGCGCGTTGGCGCGGGTGCCCGGCACCTTCGAATCCGGGAGCGTCTCGAAGATGTCGGGCGTCACCATGAAGACGCCCATGAGCCGTGGATCGACGCCTTGGACGAGCGAGAGGATGCGGCACACGTCGAGCGCCATCGACGCGCCGGCGCCGCCCGCCATCGACGAGACGACGAGCACGATCGGCTGATCGTTCGAGTCGTAGCCGCCCGCGCCGGGGATCCGGAGCGAGCGCATCTCCGAATCCGTCGTGTTGAGGAAGAGCCGGTCCCACGCCTGCTGCAGCTTCGACCGGACCTCGCCGGCCCGGCTGAGGGTGATCATGCGGCCGAGTGCCCGGTACTGTCCGGCGCCGGTCGACAGCGGCGTCGTCACCGTCTCCGGCTCGCGCGGCGCCCAGGTGGCGATCGCGTCGAGCGCCTGATCGGCGGCGAGCCGCTGACTCATCGCGTTGTCGAGCACCTTGTAGCTGTCGCTCTCCGGTCCGGTGCCGACGTACGTTCCGCCCTGCTCACGGACGTTTCCCACCCCGTCGACGGACGACGGCGACGTCGGCACGTCGAGCTGGACGAACTGCCAGCCGGCCGGCAGCCGGTCGACGCCGTGCGAAGCCAGATCCGATGACAGCTGATCCATCATGTAGGCCAGCGTGGCGCCTCCGGAGCCACCGCATCCGACGATGAGAAACCTCTTCATGCCTGCTCGATTCCTTCGGTCTGATCGGGTGCCAAGAGTCAGCGGAACGGGTTGGGCGGATCGCCGGGACTGCCGCCGTACGGCGGCGGGCCGCTCGGTGGCGCGCCGGGGGGCGGACCACCCGGGCGGCCGCCGGGGGGCGGGCCGCCGCGGAACGGGTCGCCCCGGAACGGATCGGTCGCCGGGCCCGGGCCCGGCCCGGGCGGCGGTCCCCCGCGGAACGGATCGAAACCGGGGCCGGGCGGCGGCCCCGAAGGACCGGGTCGCGATCCGCCCGCCGGACCGGGCCACGGTCCGTCGCCCGGACCGGGCCAGGGTCCACGCGGGGGGCCGCTCGGTGGCCCCGGTCGAGGACCGCCGGGCGGGCCGCCCGCCGCGAACGGGTCCTCCGGCGACCGGCGTGGCGATTGCGCGGCGAACGGATCGTCGACGACGCCGTCACCGGCGTCGCCCGATGCGCCCGCGCGGGGCGCCGCCTTCGCCCGCAGGTCCCGCAGCACCGCCGGCGCGGCGGTCGCGATCTCCTCGCTCAACCGGATGACGACGGCCGCCGTCGCGTCGCCGCCGGCGAGCACGACGACCGTGGCGGCATCGGCCGGGCCGGACGGATCGTGCAGCAGGAACCACGAGTTGTGCACGGCCAGCGGAAGCCTGGCGTCGGGGTTCGAGCCGTAGGTCGTGCCCGACTTGCCCGCGGCACCGACCAGGCCGGGGGCCGTCGCGACGACGAATCCGGCACCGAACGGCGATCGGCCCATGCGGGACCGGAGCACGACGCCGCCGAGGTCGATCCGCCGGACCGGCGAGCCGAGCCCCGGCACCATCGACACGAGGTCGGTGTCGCGCAGTGCGAACGGCGCGCCGTCACGGGTGACCGTGCCGGAGGCGATCCGCACCCGGATCTGCTCCGAGCGCAGCGCCTTCGCGGGGATCCGGGCCGTCAGCCACTTGACGAAGTACAGCAGGAGCAACGGAATCAGCGGACCGGCGATGAGTGCGACGATCAGCGCGATCACGAAGTTCGTCTTGTTCAGCGGCTTCTGCAGTTCCAGGGTGTAGGACACTTCGACCGGCAGCGGAGCCGCGGACCGGTCGGTCGGCGCCACCATGATCGACACCGTGCCGTTGACCACTCCGTTGACCGAATTCGGCACCGAGATCGTCAGGGGCAGGTCGGCCTGCTGCCCGTCCGTCGCCGTGATGCAGCCGTCCTGGCCGGTCGCCTCCGCGGTGACGGCGACGTCGCCGGCGCCGTCCGGCGAGGCGAGGACCTTCGCCGAGCCCGGGGCCAGCCACGCACAGCCGGGCCCCGTCACCGTCAGCGACGCGGTGCGGGATCCACCGCCCTCCAGCGTCCCGAAGTCGATGCGCGAGCCGATCGTCGGATACCCCACCGGAGGATCGATCATCACCGGCACCTCGACGGTCTGCGGCGACAGCGCCGTGCCGGGCACGGTGACGCCGTCGGAGTCCCGCGCCGACGCCGTCGTCACCCGCAGCGTCAGACGCAGCGTCGCCGCACCCGGCGGGACGCCGCTGAGGTCGACCTTCTGCGGCCTCGACAGGGCCGTCTTGGACAGATCCTTGGCGATCGGGATCGTCTTCGCCGCCGTCACCAACTCGGCCGACAGCGCAGCCTGCCCCGGCAGACCCGCCGTGTCGACGGCCGTGCCCGCGGTGTTCACCACGCGGAACGTCAGGGAGGCGCCGGCCGCCCCGCTGCGGAGCGCGGCCTTTCCGGCGTCGGGCCACTGCGGGAACAGATCGCCGGTGATGTGGATGTTCGATCGCGTCTGGCCCGTCGCGTCGTCGCTCTGTGCGACGAAGGCGAGCGCCCACACGCCGCGCCAGCGCGGCGCGTCGGCCCCGGTCATCCTGACCGACACCGACTTCTCCGACGGGAACTCGTAGGTGATCGCCACCCCGCCCGCGTCGGCGGTGCCCGGCGCTCCGGGAGCCATCCTGATCTGCCTGCCGTCCGGCGCGACGAGATACGGCACGAGTCCGGCGCTCGTCGCCGCGGCCAGGATGCCGACGCTGCCCACCGACCGGTCCAGCACGAAGCGGTGCTTGCCCTCCTCGCAGACGGTGCGGACGCACACGCCGGCGGTCTCGGTGAGCGGCGACTGCCCCGGGGTGCTGATCTTGTCGAAGGCGAACAACAGATCGTCGATGTCCGAGACGAGGTGGAAATCGCCGGGTGCCGGGGAGCGGATCGCGCCGCACGCGCCGCCGGGGCCGGGTTCGCCGGTGACGATCGACTTCATGAGATCGAAATCGGCGGCGGCGGCCCGCTGCGGCTGCAGCCCGATCCCGATGGTCACGACGCCGGACGAGCGCAGCTGGTCGGCGATCCCACCGGTGCGGCAGACGCCCTCGCGCGCCGCCCGCTTCATCGCCTCGACGTCGGCTTCCGTGTCCAGCGAACGGCCCGGCGCGTACGGCTTGCTCGCGTCCGGACGCGCACTGAAGTCGAGCGCGCCGTCGGTGAACCACGCGATCATCTGGCAGCCCTGTGTCGGCCCCCCGGGCGTCGGACCCCCTTGCGGCTTCTTCTCCGCGAGCGTGGTGCGGGCGCCGTCCAGCGCCAGCCAGTAGTCGGTGTCCTTGCCGTTGTTGCTCGTGCCGAGCCCGTCGAGAGTGCGGTTGATCTCCGGCAACGTCTCGGCCGTCAGGGGCGTCCAGCCCAGTCGCTTGCGATAGTCCTCGGCGAATCCCGAGACCGCGAGGTCGATCTTCGTGCCCGCGTCGCCGGCGAACGTCTGCAACTGCCGGGCGAGGTACTTCGCCGCCGTCACGCGCGCCGCCTGCGGATCGGACTCCTGCAGGCTGCCAGATTCATCGATGAGCAGCAGCACCTGGCCGGCCTTCTGCGCCGCGAGGCAGGCGCCGAACCGGTTGACGCCGTCGTCGTCGGACGCCGCGTGCGCGACACCGGCGGAGCCGATGACGGTCAGCGCGGCGAGGATCACGACGGCGAGCACGGCGCCGAGCCGACTGATCCCGCTCGCCGGGCGATCCGGACGGGGCGAGCGCCGGCCGGCCGGCCGGCGGACGGCCGTCACCGGCGACCGATCCAGAACGCGATCCCCAACGCACCGACCGTGACGCCGACGACGATGAGCAGGACGACCACCGCGTACAACGCCCGCAACCATCCCGGTCGCAGGTACACCGGCGCCGTCTGTCGGGCGGTGTCCGTCGCCGTGTACAGCCCGACGAGGCCGATCGCGACGGGGCCGGCGAGCGCCCATCCGACGGTCGCGAGCCAACTCCCCCAGCCGAACGCTCCCACCGCGGCGCCGACAGCGGCCACGGCCGCGACGACGCCGAGCAGCCCGACCGGTGGACCGGCCACGACGAGCGGAGCTCCCCTGTCACCGGCGGTTCCGGCCGACGGTCCGCCGGCCGGCTGCGGCGGCCCGAACGGAGAACCACCAGGCCCGAACGGGGCGCCCCCGGAACCGGGTGGTCGACGATCCCCGGGCCCCGGCCCCGGATCGCCCCCCGCGCCGAACGGGTTGAAGGAAGACATGGAGCCAGCCTTCCATAACTCCCGTTCATGACGCTCGTCGTCGCTCGAACATCGGCTGAACCGAGGACGACACCCGGCGCAGTTATCCGGGCCCCAGTTGGATGTCCGCGATGAGGTCGGCGATGCTCCTCGACCGGGGCGCGGCTTGATCCACAGCCGCCGCGGTCGCCGTCGGCCACCACTGCTGGTGTTCGGGGTCCCAGGTGCCGTCGACGAGACGGCCGTCGAGGACCGGGCGCAGGAAGGCGTTCGCGTGGGTGAGTGCTCCCTGGACGCTTCGAAGCTCGGCCGGCAGCCGCGAGTTCTGCATTCGGCGCGCATAATCCCGCTCCCAAGACGGATCCGGGATGACCAGAGCGGGCCCGACGGTGATTCCCCGGACGGTTTCCTGTACGCGAATCGCGTCCCGGAGTCTGCGGGCGTCCACCGATACGCACCGGCTCATGACAACGATGTCCGCGAGGTCATGCGAGCGAGTCGACGACCGATCTTTCCGCGGGCCGTGGAGTTCCACCGTCGCGGCGATCTTATCGGCCAGATGCTGCTCGGGAGGACGACCGGGATCGACGGAAACGGACCGAATCCCTGCACGTCCGGGATCATCGGTGTCATCGACACCTTGTCCGGCGACCAGTCGACGGTAGACGCGAAACTCACATCGATCTTCGCCTGCCAGAACACCGCCCCACCGAGCCGCCATCGAATGGCTCCGCGATGGGTTCCTCGGCGTTCGGAGGTGACCTGCACCTCGAACTCGCCCCGCTCGTCGCCGATCGGCGAGGCACAGGACATCAGCAGGGCGCGGATCTCACTCTGCTCACGGCGGGCCGCCAAGTCCGCGTCGGCGGTCGGACGCGCTTCCAGGCTTCGCAGCTGCAGCGCCGCACCGCCTTTGAGAACCCACGCGTCGGGATCACGACGCGCAAGCCGACCGACGAACAGTTGCATGACGAAAGCGTCACGAACCTGCTCCCTGGTCCACCCCCAGTCCCGGGCAAGCACGGTGAGGCGAGCATTGAGGACACGACGCAGACCGTCGTCCGAGCGGTACTGCCCGGGCTCAGGCATACGCGAGGTCCTCGGCCGTCGATGGGTCCATCGACCACAGCAACCCCTCGACGAGGTCACTACCGCCCGGATAGCTCCAGCGGTCGGCGTGACGGTCAGCGACGTCGATCACGGCGTGGCGGGTGAACAGGCCTGTGGCCAGGCCTTCGTCGATGACGGAGCCGACTTCGTCACCGTCGTGCGGTGTGCCGAGCAGGTCGGCGACGATCCGCAGCGGCGAAGCGACCGGCAACCCCTCGACGATCGACCAGTCCTCCGGCCCGAACGCCGCCCGATACATCTGCACGTGCCGAACGTGCAGGTTGACCCGCCGCGACGCGGTGAACTGCCGGGTCCCGAAATCGTTGATCTTGCCGAGCCTGCGCATCATCGCCGCAGAATCATGGCTGACGATCTCCGTCGGTCGCGCCCGCCTGCGAGCGACGGGTGTCACCGGATCGAACGCCAGCCATTGCGCCGCGAGGTCCTCGAAGGGGTGCTCGTCGGCGTTGGTGAACGCGTAGACGCCGTGCCGGACCCGACGGATCGTCCCCCGCTCCGCCGCCCGGGACAACTGATACCCGGGCACACCCGTTCGCGCGGCGTGCCCGGAGGTGAACAGACCGAACTGCCGCCGCGAAAGTCTCGCCAAACGCCCCCAATCCATACAGCAATATTAGCTTTAGGCGTGTCGGAATAGCAGCGACGGCTTTCTTGAGATTCCTCCGTCACCCCACCTGCGGCGGGTCGATCTGAATGCGCAGGCCCTTCATCTCGTGCCGCGCCGACGCCGCGACCTGCGCCGCGACGAGCGACGCCGACAGCGCCGAGCCCTGCTGCCGGGGCACCCGCAGCAGCATCCGGGCGAGCTCGGCGTCCTCGTCGACGCCGGCCGGCGGACGCGCACCGGGCGGCAGTTCCACCGGCCCGAGCAGTTCGGGCGGCACCCCGGCGAGCTCGACGGCCGCGCAGAACGCCGCGACGTCGCTCTCGACGCCGTCGATCGCGGCGAGGCGGACGGCCGGCGGGAAGCCGAGTTCGGTGCGCTGGGCCAACTCGGCGGCGGCGAACCCGGCGGGGTCCCACCGGATGAGCGCCTGCACGGGCGCCAGGCCTGCCTCAGCCACGACGACGACCTCGCCGCCGACCCGGACGAGCGCCGCCGCGGCCATCCAGCGGCGCAGCGCGTCGACGCCGGCCCGCAGATCGGGCCGGGCCAGCATCACGGCGGCGTCGAGCAGCACCGCGGCGCCGTAGCCGCCGGGCGCGGCCGGCTCGACGCCCGGCGTCGAGACCACCACGTGCGGGCCCTTCGGCACCTCGGCGACGACGTGTTCGCCGCCGGAGGTGAGCACCGGCGCCGGCGCGAACGCCCGGCCCAGTTCCTCAGCGGTCCGCCGCGCGCCCGTGGCCATCGCGCGCACGCGGCCGCCGCCGCACGCCGGGCAGGCGAACCGCGGTTCGGCCCGGCCGCACCAGCGGCAGCCGAGCCGGACGTCGGCGCGGTCGGGCCCGGCGTCGGCGAGCGGGCCGTGACAGCGCCGGCACCGCGCCGGGGCACGGCAGTCGGCGCACGCGAGCGCCGGCGCGTAGCCCCGCCGCGGCACCTGGAACAGCACTGATTCACCGCGGCCCAGGGCGGCGCGCGCGGTGGCGTACGCGACATCAGGGATGCGCACGGCGAACGCGAGCGGATCCCGGGCGACGCGGGCATCGGACTCGTCGAGCGCCGAGATCCGGGGCATCCGCGTCCGCAGCGTGCGCCGGTCCGGCAGCAGATCCCGCGCCCACCCCGTCTCGACGAGCAACTGCGCCTCGGGCGTGCGCGCGTGCCCGCCGACGAGAAACGCACAGCCCGCTTGATGCGCGCGCAGCGCCGCGACCTCGCGGGCATGGGGATAGGGCGCGCGCGGCTCGACGTACGACTCGTCGCCGTCGTCCCAGATCGCCACGAGCGCCAGCTCGGCCACCGGGGCGAAGACGGCGCTGCGCGTGCCGATGACGACGCGCGCGTCACCGCGCAGCCCGGCGAGCCAGCGCCGGTAGCGGGCGGTGGGCCCGAGCCCGGCCGCGAGCGTCACGACGGCGTCGCCGAGCACGGGGGCGGCAGCCTTCTCGAGCCGGTCGAGATCGCGCTGATCCGGCACCAGCAGCAACGCGCCGCGTCCGGCCCGGACCGCCGCGACGGCCAGCTCGACGAGCCGGGCCGCGACGTCCTCGTCGGGCGCCGCCTGCCACACCGCCCGCGCGGCGCGGGCATCGCCGACGGCCGTCAGGAACGATGCGCCGTCCCGGTAGCCGGCCCAGCCGGCCGGGTCGGGCGCCGCGAGTTCCGGCACCGGACGCGCGGCCCGCTCCTCGTTCTCGGTGCGCGCATGCCGCGGCGGGATCGCGAGCCGCAGCACGTCGCCGACGGTCCCGGCGTAGCGCGCCGCGACGCGCCGGGCGAGCTCGAACGTCGCCGACGGGGCCACCACCTCCGGCGAGACGACGCGGTCGAGCCAGCCCAGCCGGCCCGGATGGTCACTGCCCTCGAGGCGCTCGAGGAGGTAGCCGTCGACGAGCCGGCCGGCGAACCGCACGCGCACCCGCACTCCTGGACGCGCGTCGGCATCCAGTTCCTCGGGCACGCGGTAGTCGAACGGCCGGTCCAGGTGGGCGAGCCCGAGCAGCGGCAACACGCTCGCGACCGGCAGCCGCGTGGCCTGCCGACGGCCGTCGGCCACGCCGGGTCAGAGGCCGGCGGCGGCGCGCAGCGCGTCGGCCCGGTCGGTGTGCTCCCAGGGCAGATCGATGTCGGTGCGTCCGAAATGGCCGTAGGCCGCGGTCGGCGCGTAGATCGGACGCAGCAGGTCGAGGTCGCGGACGATGGCGCCCGGCCGCAGGTCGAAGACCTGGCTGATGGCCTCCTGGATCTTGCTCGGATCCACCTGTTCGGTGCCGAACGTCTCCACGAACAGCCCGACCGGCGCGGCCTTGCCGATCGCGTAGGCGACCTGCACCTCGATCCGATCGGCCAACCCGGCCGCGATCGCGTTCTTGGCCACCCACCGCATCGCGTACGCCGCGCTGCGGTCGACCTTCGACGGGTCCTTGCCCGAGAACGCGCCGCCGCCGTGCCGCGCCATGCCGCCGTAGGTGTCGACGATGATCTTGCGGCCGGTCAGGCCGGCATCGCCCATCGGCCCGCCGAGCACGAACCGACCCGTCGGATTGACCAGCAGCCGCACGTCGGAGGTGTCCAGCGAGGGCAGGTCGATCTCGGCGAACACGGCCTCGAGCACCTGCGAGCGGATGTCCGGCGTCAGCAGTCCCTCGATGTCGATGTCGGCCGCGTGCTGGGTCGAGACGACGACGGTGTCCAGGCGCACCGGCTGATCGCCGGCGTATTCGATGGTCACCTGCGTCTTCCCGTCCGGACGCAGGTACGGCAGGATCTGCGCCTTACGGACGTAGGTCAGACGCCGCGCCAGCCGGTGCGCGAGCGCGATCGGCACCGGCATGAGCTCCGGCGTCTCCCGCGTCGCATAGCCGAACATGAGGCCCTGGTCGCCCGCGCCTTGGCGGGCGATGGCGTCCTCGGTGATGCCCTCGACGCGCGCCTCATGCGAGTTGTCGACGCCCTGCGCGATCTCCGGCGACTGCGCGCCGATCGCGACGTTGACGCCGCACGAGTTGCCGTCGAAGCCCTTCGACGAGCTGTCGTAGCCGATCTCCAGCACCTTCTCGCGCACGATCCGCGGGATGTCGGCGTACGCGGTCGTGTTGACCTCGCCCGCGACGTGTACCTGGCCGGTCGTCACGAGTGTCTCGACGGCGACGCGCGCCCTCGGGTCCTCGGTGAGCAGCGCGTCGAGGATCGAATCGCTGATGGCGTCACAGATCTTGTCCGGGTGGCCCTCGGTGACGGACTCGCTGGTGAACAGTCGACGGGATGCGGTCACGATGAGATCAGTCCTTATGTCGGAGATGGAGCATGCTGTTCGCTGTTCGTCGCCTAGCGACGACATCGCGGTAGCAGCGGCGCGAGGGCGTCGAGGATCCGTGAGGACATGAGCGGCTTCGAGCCGACCGGCAGGGCCGTCTCGGCGCCGCCCGCGGCGAGGATCCAGCCCGAGTTGTCATCGGTCTCGAAAGCCTTGCCGTCGCCGACGGCGTTGACGACGAGCAGATCGCAGCCCTTGCGTGCCAGCTTCTCGCGCCCGTACTCCAGGACGCCGCGTTCGGCGTCCCCGGTCTCGGCGGCGAACCCGACGATGACGGTGTCGGCCGGCACCTCGCCGCGGCTGCGAGCATCGACGAGACCGGCGAGGATGTCGGGATTCGTCGTCAGCTCGACGGGCGCCGGCGTGGCGCCGTTCTTCTTGATCTTCGCCTCGGCCACAGCGACCGGCCGGAAGTCGGCCACGGCCGCCGCCATGATGACGACGTCCGCCGTCGGTGCATGAGCGCGCATCTGCGCCTGCAGCTCGCGGGCGCTGGTCACGCGTACGACGTCGACGCCCGCCGGGACGGCGAGCTCGTGCGTCACCCCCGCGACGAGGGTCACGTCCGCACCGCGGCTCGCCGCGACGCGCGCGAGCGCATAGCCCTGCTTGCCGCTCGACCGGTTGCCGAGATAGCGCACCGGGTCCAGCGCCTCACGGGTGCCGCCGGCGCTGATGAGGACGCGGCGACCGGCGAGGTCGCGCGGCAGCGCGTCGGGACGCTCCAGCAGCAACTCGCCGAGCGCCGCGATCTCGCTGGGATCGGCGAGCCTGCCGGGTCCCGTGTCGACGCCCGTCAGCCTGCCCGACGCCGGCGTCGTCACGACGACGCCGCGCTCGCGCAGCGTCGCCACGTTGGCCTGCGTCGCCGCGTGCTGCCACATCTCGGTGTGCATCGCCGGGGCGAAGAGGACTGGGCATCGCGCGGTGAGCAGCGTCGCCGTCAAGAGATCGTCGGCCCGGCCCGCAGCGGCCCGCGCCAGGAGATCCGCCGTCGCCGGAGCGACGAGCACCAGATCGGCCTGCTGGCCGATCCGGACGTGCGCCACCTCGGGGACGTCCTCGAACACCCCCGTCTGGACGGGGTTGCCGGACAACGCCTCGAACGTGGCCGCACCGACGAAGCGCAACGCGGCCTCCGTCGGGATGACCCGGACGTCGTGGCCCGCCTCGGTGAAGTGACGGACGACGGAGCAGACCTTGTAGGCGGCGATGCCGCCTCCCACACCGATGACGACCCGCTGACGAAGCGCCATTCCCTTATCGAGTCGATTCCGCAAGCTTCATCTCACTCGCCCTCGGTGTGCTCCAGCAGGTCGGCGTGGATCTCCCGCAGCGCGATCGACAGCGGCTTCTCGTTCAGCCCCGGCTCGACCAGCGGACCGACGAACTCGAGGACGCCGTCACCGAGCTGGTTGTAGTAGTCGTTGATCTGCCGCGCGCGCTTAGCCGCGAAGATGACGAGCGCGTACTTGCTCGACGCACGTCCCAACAACTCGTCGATCGGCGGGTTGGTGATGCCGATCGGGGTGTCGTAGACGTGTGCCCCCTTGGAGGCGTCGGGATTGGTCATGGTGTCGCTCACGCGCGCAAGTCTCCTAACGGCTCCCGCGAAGGCGGAAGCATGCTGGCGGGGTGGGAAACGCGGACGCCGATCAGGCGGACGCCGCATCGCCGACCAACAAGGATACCAAGGTTCGAGCGGACTCCTCGACATCGCTGTTGGTGACCTCGACGTCGAACTCGCCGGCGCTGGCCAGCTCCTCCTTCGCCGTCGCCAGCCGGCGGGCGATGACGTCCGGCGGCTCGGTGCCGCGGCCGGTCAGCCGAGCGACGAGCTCCTCCCACGTCGGCGGTGCCAGGAAGACCGAGACGGCCTCCGGCAGCGCCGTCTTGACGTTGCGGGCACCGGCCAGATCGACCTCGACGAGGATCGGCGAGCCGGCGGCGAGCGCCGCCTCGACGGGCCCCCGCGGCGTGCCCGAGCGCTGCAGCCCGCCGTGGATCTCGGCCCACTCCAACAGCTCCCCTGCCGCGATCATCTCGGCGAACCGGCGCGGCCCGACGAAGTGATAGTCGACGCCGTCGACCTCACCGGGGCGGGGGTCCCGCGTCGTCGCGGAGACGCTGAAGACGAGCTCCGGCAGCAGCTCCTTGATACGGCGCACCACCGTCGATTTTCCGACGGCCGAGGGGCCGGCCAGCACGACCAGCCGGCCCCGGCCGTGCGTCCGGGACGTCAATCCGATCAGGCCTGACCGAACCGCTCGAGCAGCGCGCGGCGTTGCCGCTCACCGAGACCACGGACGCGGCGCGTCGGGGCGATCTCCAGCTCGGTCATGATCTCGGCGGCCTTGACCTTGCCGACCTTCGGCAGCGACTCGAGCAGGGCCGAGACCTTCATCTTGCCGAGGATGTCGTCCTCTTCGGCGTCGGTCAGAACCTGCTTGAGGTCCGTGCCGCCGCGCTTGAGGCGCTCCTTCAGCTCGGCGCGAGCCTTGCGCGCGGCCGCAGCCTTCGCAAGCGCAGCGGCGCGCTGCTCGGCGGTCAACTGTGGAAGGGCCACGTTTCCTCTTCTCATTCGTGCTGCTACTCGTACTCCGACGCGCTCCGCCTGACAGTCGACAGAGACGTCCGTCGTGTGGCAGCGCGTCTGCGACCGTACCCACGGCCGTCGACAATTGCGACCCCGGCCCCGGCGCGGCGGCCGGAAAACCGATGTTGTAATGCGGTGACGCCGGTGAAAAGCCGTCAGGTGGAGGCGCCGAGCGCCGCCTCCACCTCGTCCCGAAGAGTCACGGCCGCGGCGCGCAACGCGTCGACCGACGGGCCGGCGACGAGCACCGAACGCGACGCCGCCGGCACGAGCCACGCGAGATCGGCCCCGGCGAAGACCTCAGGCAGGTCTGCCGGCCGCGCGCCCTGCGCGCCGAGGCCCGGCGCCAGGATCGGGCCACGCAGCGCCGACAAGTCCAGATCGAGTCCCCCCGTCGCCCCCACGACGACGCCGATCGTGCCTGCGCCGTCGGCGTTGCGGGCCGCCGCGGCGTCGACGATCGACTGGGCGACGCCGATGCCGGCCGCCGTTCTCGCCGACTGCACACCCACCGCCTCGGGGTTCGACGTGCGGGCCAGCACGAACACCGCCGCACCGGCCGCCGCTGCCGCCGTGACGGCCGGTTCGACCGCCCCGAAGCCGAGGTACGGCGAGACCGTCAGCGCGTCCGAGGCGAGCGGCGAGGACGGTCGCAGCCACGCGTCGGCGTAGCCGGCCATCGTCGAGCCGATGTCGCCGCGCTTGGCGTCGGCGATGACCAGCGCTCCGCCCGCCTGCAGCGCCGCGATCGTCTCCTCCAGCACCGCGAGCCCGGCCGCCCCGTGTCGCTCGAAGAACGCGACCTGCGGCTTGACGAGCCCCGCCACCGAGGCGAAGGCCTCGGCCGCGGCGAGCGCGAAGGCGCGCAGCCCGGCGACGTCGTCGGCCAGGCCCCAGTCGGCGAGCAAACCGGGATGCGGGTCGATGCCGACGGCGAGCCGTCCGCGCTCGGCCGTCGCGGCCGCGAACCGGGCCGCGAACGAACCCGCCGGGGCCGTCACCGCCCGCCCTTCGCCGGCCCCGCCGGGCCGCCCGTCAGCGCGGCGTGCCTGTCCTGCAGCGACTTGACGCCGACGTCGCCGGCGATCCAGGCCTCGATGCCCTGGATGGCCGCACCCGCGCCCTGCACCGTCGTGATGCACGGCACCGACATCGCGATCGCGGCGCTGCGGATCTCGTAGCCGTCCGCGCGCGGCCCGACACCGTACGGCGTGTTGATGATGAGGTCGACCTCGCCGGCCTTGATGAGATCGATGGCGGTCCGGTCGACCCCCGGCCGGCCGGCCTCGTGGCCCTTGGCGACGACCTCGGCAGCGACGCCGTTGCGGCGCAGCACGTCGGCGGTGCCGGCCGTCGCGATGATGCGGAAGCCCATCCTGGCCAGGTGCTTGATCGGGAACAGCAGCGCCCGCTTGTCCCGGTTGGCCACCGACACGAAGATCGTGCCCGACGTCGGCACCGGGCCGAAGGCGGCGAGCTGACTCTTGGCGAACGCGGTGCCGAAGTCGTCGTCGATGCCCATGACCTCGCCCGTCGACTTCATCTCGGGGCTGAGCAGCGAGTCGACGCCGGTGCCGTCCGCGCGCCGGAAGCGGTTGAACGGCAGCACGGCCTCCTTGACCGCGATCGGCGCGCCGGCGGGCGCCTCGCCGCCGTCACCCGTGGCCGGCAGCAGGCCCTGCTCACGCAGCTCGGCGATGGTCGCCCCCAGCATGATCCGCGCGCACGCCTTGGCCAGCGGCACGGCCGTCGCCTTGGAGACGAAGGGCACCGTCCGGCTGGCCCGCGGATTGGCCTCCAGCACGTAGAGCACGTCGTCCTTGAGCGCGTACTGGACGTTCATCAGCCCGCGCACACCGATGCCCTTGGCGAGCAGCTCCGTCGACCGCCGGACGTTCTCCAGGTCGGCGTGGCCGAGCGTCGTCGGCGGCAGTGAGCAGGCCGAGTCGCCGGAGTGGATGCCGGCCTCCTCGATGTGCTCCATGACGCCGCCGAGGTAGACCTCCTCGCCGTCGCACAGCGCGTCGACGTCGATCTCGATCGCGTCGTCGAGGAAGCGGTCGACGAGCACCGGGTGCGCCGGCGTGATCTCGGTGGCGCGGGAGATGTAGTCGGCGAGGCTCTGCTCGTCGTAGACGATCTCCATGCCCCGGCCGCCGAGCACGTACGACGGCCGCACGAGGACCGGGTAGCCGATGCCGGACGCGATCTCGCGCGCCTCGTCGAAGGTCGTCGCCATGCCGAAGCGCGGCGCGGGCAGGCCCGCGGCGACCAGCACCCGGCCGAACTCGCCACGGTCCTCGGCCAGGTCGATGGCCGCCGGGCTGGTGCCGACGATCGGCACCCCGGCCGTCTCCAGACGCGCCGCGAGGCCGAGCGGCGTCTGCCCGCCGAGCTGGACGATGACGCCGGCGACGTCGCCCGAGGCCTGCTCGGCCGCGACGACCTCGAGGACGTCCTCGTAGGTCAGCGGCTCGAAGTAGAGCCGGTCGGCCGTGTCGTAGTCGGTCGAGACCGTCTCCGGGTTGCAGTTGACCATGACGGTCTCGTACCCGGCCTCGGACAGCGTGAGGGCGGCGTGCACGCAGCTGTAGTCGAACTCGATGCCCTGACCGATCCGGTTGGGGCCGGAGCCGAGGATGATGACCTTGCGGCGCTCGGTCTGCGGCGCGATCTCGCTGGTCGCGGCCGGATCGAGCTCGTAGGACGAGTAGTGGTACGGCGTGCGGGCCTCGAACTCGGCCGCGCAGGTGTCCACCGTCTTGTAGACCGGCCGCACCCCCAGCTCGAGGCGGCGCGCGCGGACGGCGGCCTCCATGACGCCCCGCAGGTCGGCGATCTGCCGGTCCGAGAGGCCGCCGGACTTGGCCTCACGCAGCAGCGGCTCGTCGAGCTCGGCGGCGTCGCGGACGCGCGCCCCCAGCTCCCGGACGCCGTCGATCTCGGCGAGGAACCACGGATCGATGGCCGTCGACGCGTAGAGCTGCTCGATCGTGGCGCCCTTCTCGAGGGCCTCCATGATCTTGTACAGTCGGCCGTCGCGCGGCGTCGCCACCTCGGCGAGCAGCTCGTCGACCGTGCTGTCGGAATGCGGAGCCGTCCAGAAGCCCGCCGCCTTGGTCTCCAGCGAGCGCATCACCTTGCCGAGCGCCTCGGCGAAGCTGCGCCCGATGCTCATCGCCTCGCCGACCGACTTCATCGTCGTGGTCAGCGTGTCGTCGGCACCCGGGAACTTCTCGAACGCGAACCGCGGCGCCTTGACCACGACGTAGTCCAGCGTCGGCTCGAAGCAGGCCGGGGTCTCGCCGGTGATGTCGTTGAGGATCTCGTCGAGCGTGTAACCGATGGCCAGCTTGGCGGCGATCTTGGCGATCGGGAAGCCGGTGGCCTTCGACGCCAGCGCCGAGCTGCGCGAGACGCGCGGGTTCATCTCGATGACGACCAGCCGGCCGTCGCTCGGATCCTGGGCGAACTGGATGTTGCAGCCGCCGGTGTCGACGCCGACCTCGCGCAGGATGTCGATGGAGAGGTCACGCATCTTCTGGTATTCGCGGTCGGTGAGCGTCATCGCGGGCGCGACCGTCACCGAGTCGCCGGTGTGCACACCCACCGGATCGACGTTCTCGATCGAGCACACGACGACGACGTTGTCGCGACCGTCGCGCATGAGCTCGAGCTCGTACTCCTTCCAGCCGAGGATCGACTCCTCGATGAGCACGTTGGCCGTCGGCGACGCCGCGAGGCCGCCGCCGGCGATCCGCTCCAGATCGACCTCGTCGTAGGCCATGCCCGAGCCGAGGCCGCCCATCGTGAACGACGGCCGCACGACCACCGGATAGCCGAGCTCGGCGACCGTGTCGCGTACCTCGGCCATCGTGTGGCAGACGTTCGAGCGAGCCGACTCGCCGCCGACCTTCGCGACGATGTCCTTGAACATCTGGCGGTCCTCGCCGCGCTGGATGGCGTCGAAATCGGCGCCGATGAGCTCGATGCCGTGCCGGGCGAGGATGCCCTGCTCGTGCAGGCCGACGGCGGCGTTGAGCGCCGTCTGGCCGCCGAGCGTGGCGAGGACGGCGTCGATCGGGAAGCCCTTGTCGCGCTCGGCGACGATGACCTTCTCGATGAACTCGGGCGTGATCGGTTCGATGTAGGTGGCGTCGGCGAACTCGGGGTCGGTCATGATCGTCGCCGGGTTCGAGTTGACGAGGCTGACGCGCATGCCCTCGGCCCGCAGGACGCGGCAGGCCTGCGTGCCCGAGTAGTCGAACTCGCACGCCTGGCCGATGACGATCGGCCCGGAGCCGATGACGAGGATGTGGCTGATGTCGGTGCGACGGGGCATTACCGGCGGGATCCTTCCAGGAGCGCGGTGAAGCGGTCGAAGAGATAGGCGGCGTCGTGCGGACCGGCGGCGGCCTCCGGGTGGTACTGCACGCTGAACGCGCGGCCGCTCGCCAGCGCGACGCCCTCCACGGTGCCGTCGTTGGCGCACACGTGGCTGACGACGGCCGGTCCGAAGTCGGAGTCGAAGCGCTCCCCGGCCTCGCCTTCCAGCGCGAAACCATGGTTCTGGGCCGTGATGGCGATGCGGCCCGTGGCGTGCTCGATGACCGGGATGTTGATGCCGCGATGGCCGAAGGGCATCTTGTACGTGCCGCGGCCGAGCGCGCGGCCGAGGATCTGATTGCCGAAGCAGATGCCGAAGAGCGGCAGATCCCTGGCGAGCACGTCGCGGGTCAGCGCGACGGGGTCGTCGGCCGTGGCGGGGTCGCCGGGGCCGTTGGAGAGGAAGACGCCGTCGACGCCGAGCGCCTCGACGTCCGCGATCGTCGACGTCGCGGGCAAGACGTGCACGCGCACGCCGCGCTCGGCGAACATCCGCGGCGTGTTCGTCTTGATGCCGAGGTCGATCGCGGCGACGGTGAACCGCGTCTCGCCCGCCGGCTCGACGACGTACGCCGACGGCGTCGAGACCTCCGCGGCGAGCGCGGCGCCCGCCATCGGCGGCTGACTGCGGACGCGGTCGAGCAGCACCTCGTCGTCGGCCAGGGCCGCGCCGGAGAAGACGCCGGCCCGCATCGAGCCGTGCTCGCGCAGCACCCGCACCACCGTCCGGGTGTCGATCCCGGCGATGCCGACGACGTCCTGCGCGACCAGCTGCGCCTCCAGGCTGCCCGTGGCGCGCCAGTTGGAGACGCGACGCGTCGGGTTGCGGACGGCGTAGCCCGCCACCCAGATCCGGTCGCCGTTGTCCCCGGCGCTGCCGCGGGACTCCGTGTCCTCGTCGTTCCAGCCGGTGTTGCCGATCTGCGGGGCGGTCGCCACCACGATCTGCCGGTGGTAACTCGGGTCGGTCAGGGTCTCCTGGTAGCCCGTCATCGCCGTGCAGAACACGGCCTCGCCGAGCGTCTGCCCGACGGCACCGAACTCGCGACCGCGGAACACCCTGCCGTTCTCCAGCACCAGCACCGCCGTGCTCATCGCTCGCCTCCAGTCTCGGGGTGCGCGGGACTCGCCGCGACCCACTGCTCGTACACGTTCTTGTCGTCGAACCGCAGGCCCGACTCGATGCCCACGTCCGTCTCGCCTCCGGTACCGCCGCGCAGCCACCAGCGCACGACGACCACACCCGGCCCGGGCACGACCTTGCCGGCGTGCCCCAGTTCGACGCGGATCACCTCGATGTCGGCGCGCGGCACCCACAGCGTCGAGGCGCCCTGCCGCTCGATCCGCAGACCTTCCGGGAAGAGCGCGGCCACGGCCTTCGCCCGGTCGCCGTAGTCGCCGACCGCGATGCGGTCCTGCCAACTCGGCGCCAGTGTGCTGCCGATGTAGAGCCCGGCGTGCGGACCCACCTCCGGCTGATGCAGGCCCGTCGGCGGGTCGGGGAAGCTCCCGATGCGATCGGCCTGCCGGCGGCCCCGGTTCCGCCAGCCCCGCAGGGCCAGCAGCACCAGCACCGCCCACACCACGAGGACGGCGACGACGACGATCGCGTCGCTCACCGTCCCACCATGGCCGTGACCACGCCCCGCAACAGCGTCGCGGTGACCTTGGCGGCGAAGTCGATGCCCTCGAACGGCAGGTTGCGGGAGATGCTCACCGAATCGTCGGCGCGGGCCGTCCAGCCGAACCCGGGGTCGACGAGCGCCAGGTTGGCCGGCTCGCCGACGGCGATCGGACGTCCCTGGTCGGTGAGCCCGACGATCTCGGCGGGCCGCTCGCTCATCACGCGGGCGACGCCGCGCCAGTCGAGCAGCCCCGGTTCGACCATGGTCTGCGCGACGACGGCCAGGGCCGTCTCCAGCCCGAGCATGCCGGGGCGGGCGGCCGCGAACTCGCAGCACTTGTCCTGCTCGGCGTGCGGAGCGTGGTCGGTGGCCACGACGTCGACGACGCCGGTGGCCAGCGCCTCCCGCAGCGCGGCGGCGTCGGACGCCTCTCGCAACGGCGGGTTGACCTTGTTGACCGCGTCGTAGGTCGCCAGCCGGGAATCGTCGAGCAGCAGGTGGTGCGGCGTCACCTCGGCGGTGACGGCGATCCCCTGGCCCTTCGCCCAGCGCAGCAGCTCGACGGTGCCGGCCGTCGACGCGTGGCAGATGTGGATCCGGGCGTCGGCGTCGCGGGCGAGGATCACGTCGCGCGCGACGATCGCCTCCTCCGCCGAGCGCGGCCAGCCGGCCAAGCCGAGCTCGGCGGCCGCCGGGCCCTCGTGCGCCACGGCGCCGACCGTGAGCCGCGGCTCCTCGGCGTGCTGCGCGATGAGGACGCCGAGCCCGGCCGAGTACTCCAGCGCACGGCGCATGAGCAGCGGATCGTCGACGCACTTGCCGTCGTCGGAGAACATCCGCACCGCGGCCGGGCTCGACGCCATCGCGCCCAGCTCGGCGAGCCGCTTACCGCCGAGGCCGACGGTGACGGCCCCGACCGGGTGCACGTCGACGAGCCCGACCTCGCGGCCGCGCCGCCACACGTACTCGCAGACCACCGGCGAATCGGCCACCGGATCGGTGTTCGCCATCGCGAAGACGGCGGTGTAGCCGCCCGCCGCCGCGGCGCGCGACCCGGTCTCGATCGTCTCGGTGTCCTCACGGCCGGGCTCACGCAGGTGGGTGTGCAGGTCGACGAGGCCGGGCAGCAGCACGGCGCCGCGGCCGTCGACCTCGGGGCGGTCGCCGGCGTCGAGCGCGCCCGCCGGTTCGATCGCGTCGATGACGCCGTCGGTGACGCGCACGTCCACCGGCTCGCCTTCGCCGTACGGCCGGACATCGCGCAGCACGACGCTGCCGACGGCTCCCGGACCGGAGATGCTGGACGCGCTCACCTGTTCCCCTCGCTCTCATCGTCGGTGCCGACGAGCAGCCGCCGCAGCACCGCCATCCGCATGTGGACTCCGTTGGTGACCTGTGCGAGCACGGTCACCTGGGGGGTGTCGGCGACGGAGAAGCCGATCTCCATGCCGCGCAGCATCGGCCCCGGGTGCAGCACCGGCACGTCCGGGCCGAGCACCGCCAGCCGCTTCTCGGAGAGCCCGTACCGGATCGCGTACTCACGTGCCGACGGGAAGAAGCCGCCGTTCATCCGCTCCGCCTGCACGCGCAGCACCATGACCGCGTCGACGGCCGGCAGCTCGGAATCGAGGTCGTGGGACACCTGCACCGGCCACGTCCGCACCCCCACCGGCAGCAGCGTCGGCGGCGCCACGAGGACGACCTCGGCGCCGAGCGTCGTCAGCAGATGGGCGTTGGAGCGCGCGACACGACTGTGCAGGACGTCGCCGACGATGGCGATCCGCTTACCCGTCAGCTCGCCGAGCCGCTGACGCAGCGTGAGCGCGTCGAGCAGCGCCTGGGTCGGATGCTCGTGCATGCCGTCACCGGCGTTGATGACCGCGGGGCCGCGGCCGTTCTCGCTCGTCCAGCGGGCGATCTGGTGCGCCGCGCCGGACGCCGGGTGGCGCACGATGAGCGCATCGGCGCCGAGCGCGTACAGCGTCTTGGCCGTGTCGCGCAGCGACTCCCCCTTCTTCGCCGACGAGCTCGACGCGCTGACGTTGATGACGTCCGCGCTCATCCACTTGCCCGCCACCTCGAAGGACACGCGGGTGCGGGTGGAGTTCTCGTAGAAGACCGTCATGACGGTGCGGCCGCGCAGCGTCGGCAGCTTGCGGATCTCGCGGCCGGCGAGCGCCTGCGCGAAACGCTCGGCCTCGTCGAGCAGCTCGTTCGCCGTGCGCGCGTCGAGATCGCGGACGCTGAGCAGATGCCTCACGACTCGCCCCCCGTCAAGTACACGCCCTCCGGCCCCTCATCGTGCTGGGAGAGATGGACGTGCACCTGCTCGGTGCGCGCCGTCGGCACGTTCTTGCCCACGTAGTCGGCGCGCAGGGGCAGCTCGCGGTGGCCGCGATCGACGAGCACCGCGAGCTGGACGGCGCGCGGCCGGCCGAGGTCGCGCAGCGCGTCGAGGGCGGCGCGAATCGTCCGGCCCGAGTAGAGGACGTCGTCGACGAGGACGACGAGCGCATCGTCCACACCGCCCTCGGGCACGGTCGTCGGCTCCAGCGGGCGATGCGGCTTGGCCCGCAGGTCGTCCCGGTAGAGGGTGGTGTCGAGCGAGCCGACCGGCAGCGTCACACCGGTGAACGACGTGATGTCCGCCGCCAGCCGCTGCGCGAGCGTCGTGCCGCGCGTCGGGATGCCAACGAGGGCGACGCGCGGGGCGTCGGGGGCGTCGAGAGCGGTCTTCTCGATGATCTGGTGGGCGATGCGCGCGATGGTGCGCGTCACCGCGGCCTCGTCGAGCAGTTGCCTGCCGGGGTCTTGCGAGCGCGTCCCTTGTATGGGCGTCACGGACCGCGGACCTCCTTCTCCGCCTCACGGGACGGGTCGTTAAAGGACGTCGAACTTTTTCGACGACTACGGTATCAGCCGGCCTCCGGGCCGCCGGTCTCGGCCGGGACGCCGGCACCGGGTTCGTCGGGTGCGTCCGCGACCGCCGCACGGGCCTGTTCGGCCAGCGGCGTCAGTGCGGCGAGCACGCCGTTGACGTAGTTCGGCGACGTGTCCGTGGAGAGCTCGCGAGCGATCTCGACGGCCTGGTCGACGACGACGACGGGCGGCACGTCGGGAGCGTGGAAGAGTTCCCACGCGCCGAGCCGCAGGATCGCGCGGTCGACGGCGGGCAGCCGCTCCAGCGTCCAATCGCGCAGGTGGGAGGACACGAGCGAGTCGATCTGCTCGCGGTCGGCCGTCACGCCGGCCACCAGCGTCTCGGTGTAGGCCGGGACCGACGAGAACGAGTCGTCGCCCGCGGCGAGGCCCCGCCGTTCGATGACGACGTCCCGCCCGTCGACGCCCCGCGCCTCGGCCTCGAACAGCACCTCGACGGCGCGGCGCCGGGCCCGGTGCCGTGCGCCGTATTTCTTGTAGTCCGATTGCGGCTGCCGCCGCGGATGCGACTGCGACGAGCGCGCGTCGGAGGAGTCGGAGCCCGTCACGTCAGGCGTTGACCCGGCCCAGGTAGTTGCCGTCGCGCGAGTCGACCTTGAGCTTGTCGCCGGTGTTGATGAACAGCGGCACCTGGATCTCGGCGCCGGTCTCCAGCCGCGCGGGCTTCGTGCCGCCCGTGGAGCGATCACCCTGCAGGCCCGGATCGGTGTGCTGCACCACGAGCTCCACCGTCACCGGCAGCTCGACGTACAGCGGCGCGCCCTCGTGGGTGGCCACCTGCACGGTCATGTTCTCCAGCAGGAAACGCGCGCCGTCGCCGATGGTCTCCGGAGTGACGGAGATCTGGTCGAAGGTCTGGCCGTCCATGAAGACGTAGTCGGAACCGTCGTTGTAGAGGTAGGTCATGTCGCGGCGGTCGACCGTGGCCGTCTCGACCCGCACACCGGCATTGAAGGTCTTGTCGACGGTCTTGCCCGAGAGCACGTTCTTGAGCTTGGTGCGCACGAAGGCGGGGCCCTTACCCGGCTTGACGTGCTGGAACTCGGTGATCTGCCAGAGCTGGCCCTCTTGGTTGAGGACGAGGCCGTTCTTGAAGTCGGCGGTGGTCGCCACGTGGTCTCCTTGGGTGTTCTCGCGGGTGGTGCTCGCGGTTCTCGCGTGCGCGCCGGGGTTCGAGCTCGTGTCGGTCGCAGGCGTTCAGAGAACGAGAAGGGCCTTGTCGAAGAGCGTGAGCAGCTCCGGCTCGCCGTCGGTGACGACCAGCGTGTCCTCGATCCGAACGCCGCCGCGTCCCGGCAGATAGACCCCGGGCTCGACGGTCACGACCGCGCCGGCAAGGAGTCTACCCGTGGCCGCCGCTCCGATTCCCGGGGCTTCGTGGATGAGCAGGCCCACGCCGTGGCCGAGTCCGTGCACATAGTGCTCGCCGTGGCCGGCCGCGTCGATGACGTCCCGAGCGGCGGCGTCGATCGCGGCGAGCTCCGTCCCCGGCACGAGAGCCGCCCGGCCCGCGGCCTGCGCGGCCGCGACGAGTTCGTAGATCTCGGTCTGCCACGGCGCGGGCGAGCCGAGCACGAAGGTCCGCGTCATGTCCGAGTGGTAGCCGTCGACGACGGCGCCGAAGTCGATCTTGACGAAGTCGCCGGCGGCGAGCACCGCCCCGGTCGGACGGTGGTGCGGGATCGCGCTGTTCGAGCCGGTCGCGACGATCGTCTCGAAGGAGACGGCGTCGGCACCGAGCTCGAGCATGGTGAAGTCGAGCGCCCGCTGCACGTCCCGTTCCGTCGCGCCGGGTGCGATCGCACCCCGCTCGACGATCACCCGCAGCGCCTCGTCGGCGACGGCGCAGGCCCGGCGCAACGCGTCGACCTCGGCCGGCTCCTTGACCTCGCGCAGCGTCTCGACGAGGCCGGTGGTGGGGACGAGCTCGGCAACCTCCGCCAGCACGGTGTGCGCGGCGACGCTGACGTGTTCGGCCTCGAAGCCGACGCGCGTCGGCCCGACGTCCCTCAGCAGCGCCTGGCCGCAGTCGCGGGCCACCGTCAGCGGCAGGTCTCCCGCCTGTTGCGCCACCTGCACGACATAGCGGCCGTCCGTCGCGATCCGGTCGCCGTCGGGCCCGGCCGCCGACACGAGCAGCGCGGCGTTCGATCCGGTGAACCCGGACAGGTAGCGGACGTTGACGAGATCGGTGACGAGGAGCGCGTCGAGACCGGCGTCACGCGTCGCCGCGCGCAGCCGTTCCCGCCGACGGGCCGTCGGCCGATCGGCGATCGAGGACACGGAGTTCACACAGGTCACCGTAGAGGAACGGACCCCGGGCGGTGGCGACTCGACGGCTCCTTCAGTCCGGGCGGTCTTATACCCGACATCTCCGCAGAACTGGCGGCCGACACGCCGAAGGGCTTAAGTTCATCGCTCAGGACCGCTCCGGCGTTACGGGGCTCACCTCCGATCGAGAAGAGACCGTCGTGCGGCGCTGCCTGTCCTGCCTGATCGTGTTCGCGGCGCTCATCGTGCCGGGCGTCGGCGTCGGACAGGCGCACGCCGCGTCCCCCGTGGTCGGCGTGGCGTCCGTCTCGACGATGCTCACCGGCGTCGATCACGTGGCCGAGGCGGCGCAGATCCGGGCGGCCGGCGGCACCGCGATCCGCATCGCGGCGAAGTGGAATCTCGTCCAGCCGGGCGGGCCCGCGGACGCCCGGTGGGCGTCGATCGATCTCGCCGTCGCCGCCGCGCGCGCTGCGGGACTGCTCGTGCTGCTCGATCTCGAAGGGCCGGCGCCGTACTGGGCGCAGCGGCCCGGGGCCGACCCGTACGCCAACGGCAATCCCCCGCGTGACCCCGCGACGTTCGGCACGTTCGCGCGGCTCGCCGCCCTGCGCTACTCCCCGTACGTCTCGGCCTGGGAGATCTGGAACGAGCCGAACCTCTCGCACTACCTCATCCCCCCGACGGCCGCGACGTACGTGCCGCTGCTGCGCGCCGCGTCGACGGCGATCAGGGGGACGGGAAGCCGCCAGCCCATCGTCACCGGCGGCACCTCGAGCAGCCGCGCCGAGACCCGCGACACCACTTTCATCGCCGACCTGTATCGGCTCGGCGCCGCACCCTATTTCGACGGCGTCGGCGTCCACCCGTACACGTACCCGTATGCGTTGACGGCCGACCCGCGCTACGGCGACGGCGGCGGGGCCGCCGTCCTCACGGCCGGCCGGCAGACCATGATCGCGAACGGCGACGCCGCGAAGAAGATGTGGGTGACCGAATACGGTCAGGCGACGGGGACCACGGCGTACTCGGTGAGCGAGGCCGAGCAGGCCCGCATCCTGGCCGACGCCGTCAACCGGTTCCAGGCGATGCCGTTCATCGCCGCCGTCTTCCTCTTCACCTCGCGCGACCTGTGGGCTGATCCGACGCTGCTGGACGCCAACTTCGGCCTCTTCCGCCACAACGGCACCCCGAAACCCGCCGTCGACGCCGTCCGGGCGGCGATCGGCTGAGCGCAGTCCGGCGCGTAGTTTCCGTTCAGGCCCGGGAATTCGGTTCCCGCGTAAGCCTGCAACCGGGGCGGGAACGAAATACATGCGCCCGAAACGAATACGTGCGCCCGAATGGAGGGGCGGACCCGGTCATCGCGCCACCGCTCGCAGCCGGGCGACCACCGGCTTCGGCGAGTAGTCGTAGCGGTACAGCCCGTAATTGAGATCGGCGATCGCCGGGTCGGTGGACCAGTCCTTCGTCGTGAAGAGGAAGACCGGTCCCATCCCCCGCTCCGTCCGGAGCCGACGCAGGCCGTCGACGATGATCGACGCCTGCCGCTCTTCGGTCACCGCGTAGTAGGCGGTACCGGTCGACTGGCCCCACTCGGTGATCCAGATCTGTTTGCTCGACTGGCCGTGCCGCGCCATGACGGCACGCGCCTCGTGCACGATGCCGAGTCTGCCGAACGGATCCCACCCCAACGGCGAGGGGACGACGTACGGATGCAGCCCGACGGCGTCGAAGGCATCGCCGCCACCGGCCGCGTAGACGCCCTCGAGATACTCCCCCACGGGGATGCCGCTGACGTCCGGAGACAGTCCACCGAGGACGATCGTCGCCGGCGGATCAGCGGCCTTGATCGCATCGTGCACCGCCCGGAGCACCGGTACGTAGGCCTTGGGCGACGGGTTCGTCCAGTAGCCGCGCAGATTCGGCTCGTTCCACACCTCCCACGCCGCCACCTCGTGCGCGAATCGCGCGGCGAGCGCCCCCGAGAAGCGTCCGATGTCGACGGGATCGCGCGGAACCGATCCGCGGGAGTCGGCAGCGGTACCCGCCCAGTTCGGCGCCGGCCCACCGATGAGCCCGAGAATCGACAACTGCTGCTCTCGGGCCGCGGCGACGGCGTCGTCGATGCGTTGCCAGTAGAAGACGCCGTCGTGCGGTTCGGTCTCGTTCCAGTTGACGACGATCCTGATCCACGTCGCCCCTGTGTCGCGGATGGCGCGCGCCTCGGCCCGGAGGCCGTCGATCGTCCGGTCGGTGAGCGTCGCGATGCTGGCCACGCCGAACGCGGGTGCCGTCGTCGGCAGCGCGGAGTTCGGAATCGGGATCCGCGTGCTCGAGGTGCAGGCCATCGCCACGAGCACCGCGGCGACGACCACGACGAGCGGCGCCCACCGCGTCCGGACCCGCGCCAAGACGTCAGCCCGGCCGCGTCGCATCCGCCAGCAGCCGCTTGACGACGGGATAGATGTGTGTGGCGAACACCTCGTGGCCGGCGTTCGTCGGGTGGATGCCGTCACCGCCGATCATGCCGGCGAGGTCCGGGAACCAACGTTCACCGATCGGATCGAGGAACTGTGCACCGGCACATTCTTTCGCAGCGCCGCCGATCGCCTCGGCGATCGAGCGCAGTTCACGGGGAACGGCCTGTCCACGCGTCCACGACGGGGCCACGTAGAGCAGCCGCGCCCGGGGCGCGACGCGCGCGACCCGACGGCAGATCTGTGTGGCGGCGGCGCCGACGTCACCCTTCTCGTCCACATCGTTACCGCTCCCGAAGACGACGACGACCGCGGTCGATTCCGACACGACGGCCTCGGCCTCCTCGGCGAAGACCGTGTCGTCCGGCCCGCGGTTGAGGTAACCCGACCCACCGTGCGCCGACTTGATGACATCGACCGGCATCTGATCCTCGGCGACGCGGTCGGCGACGAGAGACGCCCAGTTGTAGCGGCCCTGGCCGCCGAACACGGTGCCCGCCGTCGTGCTGTCGCCGATGACGACGAGATCGACCGACGAGCCCGGCCGAGCGGACGAGGGCGCCGCGGACGACGGCGCGACCGACGACGGAAGATCGACGCGGACGTACTCGGGCGTCTGCGCACAGGCCGCCGTCCCGGACGCGACGCACGCCGCGAGCACCGCCGCGAACAGCCGTCGCGCCGCCGCACCGGATCGCCCTCCGCGATGCGTCATGACGTCTCCTTCTCCACTCCACGACCCCGGTCGATTCCGCGAGCTCCGTCTCATCGCACACCCGCCGCGACTCCGATGAGCGCGAGCACGACGATCTGCGCCGACACCGGAACCAACCACAACAGGCCCGGCTCGGTGCCGCCGAGGACGGCCAGCAGCGCGAGCGCGACCAGTCCCCCGGAGACGATCGCCGCCGTCGCCCGCCACGGCGAGCCGACGGCCAGCAGCTTGATGTTGAAACCCTGACTGCACGCGCTGAGTGCCGCCCCGACGATCGACGCCGCGAACAGCGGGACGGCGTCGCGGTACCCGTCGCCGGCGAGCGCGGCGAGGGCGAGCGCACCCGGCACCGCGAACGCGACGACGAGCACCGCATACCCGCCACACGTCGCGAGCACGCGGCGATACAGCGCGCTGAACGACGCCGGCGCGGCGAGCCGCGCGGCCAGCCCCGGCACGGCGACGGCCGTCAGCGACGCCGTGACCAGCGTGATCGGCCCCACCACCCGCATCGCCAGCGCGTACGACGCGACCACCGGCGCCGCGGCCACCACGCCGAGGACCGGGATCTGCAGCTGCGTGAGCATCGCCGACCCCGAATAGCCCCAGTAACCGGACCAGCCGGTGAACACGGCCGCCAGATCGATCGGCCGCCGCGGCGGGTCGAGCACCCACGGGACGACGACGCCGAGCGCGGCCGGCACCGTCGTCGCCAGGAGAAGCACCGGCAGTCCGACACCGCCGGTGACCATGAAGTCCGTCGCGACCGCCACGAGCGGAACGACGCGATGCGTGACAACGAGCAGGTCCGCCACCGACCGGCGACCGGTCGCCGTCAACTGCGCCTGCGCGTAGTTCTGCAGCGTGTCGGACGTCGCGAAGACGAGCCCGGCGGCGACGGCCCAGGTCGGCCACACGACGGCGGCGACGAGACCGGCCGCCGCCCCGGCGGTGAGCACCGCCGCCGTGTGCACGATGAAAAGCGACCCCGGCGCGACCCCGGCACCGGCGGGCGCGCGCAGCACCCGCACCGGCGCGCCGACGCCCGCGGCGAGCCCCACGACGAGACCGACGGCGTAGGCCGTCATCAGCGCGCCGAACTCCGCCGGCGCCACCCCACGCGCGATGAGCAGCAGGCAGGCGCCGAGGGCGAGCGAGCTCACGACGCGCGCGCCGATCCGGGCCATCGTCGCGCCGGCCAGCCCGCGTCCGGTCGGCCGGTCGGTGGCAGGCCGGTCGGCGGCCGGCTCTCCGCTGGTCACCGTCATCGCCGGACGACGGCCACGGCGTCGGTGACCCGTCGCCGCACCGCGCGGTAGCCCGGGGTGAGCCGCAGCCGGAACACCCAGCGCATGCCGGCGTGCAACCCGGTCGCCCGGATCGCGACGAGGCGCTCGGCCGGCGTCCGGACATGACGCAGCCTGATGCGGTGGCTCTCGGCGACGAAACGCCACCACAGCGTCGCCGTCTTCGACGCCTCGTGAAACCGCAGCGCGCCGATCGGGTGCTCGATGACCGTCTGCCGGAGCGGCGGCGAGGCCGCCGCCAGCCGCAGTTGCAGCTCCAGGTCCATGACGGTGTGCAGTTCACCGTCGATGCCCCCGACGCGACGCAGCACGTCGGTGCGCATCGCGATCGACCCCGAGAAGGCCCCGCAACCGCGGGCCGTCATCCAGCCGACGTCGAGCCGTCTGCCGGTGAACTCGTCGACGACGTCGCCGTCCATCCGCACGATCCGGTGCCCGCCGATGACGAGGTCGACGTCCGGTTCCGCGGCGATCACCTCGCGGACCGCATCGAGCGCGCCGTCGACCAGCAGGTCGTCGGCGTTGAGCCACACGCACCAGGCGCCGACGGCGCGGGCGAGACAGCGGTTGAGCGCGTCCGACTGACCGTCGTCGGGCTCGGTGACGACGCGCAGCCGCGGATCGGCGGCCGACCTCCGGGCCAGCACCTCCGCGGTGCCGTCCGTAGACCCGGCGTCCTGGACGACGATCTCGTCATGCTCCCCCAGCTGCGCGAACGCGCTGTCGAGCGCCGCCGGCAGATAGGGCCCCGGGTTGAAGCTCGGGATGAGCACGCTGATCGTCGCGCCGGCGTCCGTCCCGGTCATGCCGCACCTCCCTCGATGGTGACCCGACCGCTCCGCCCGACACGCGCCCCGGCAGGCACCGACCGCGACACGACGGCACCGGCGGCGATCGTCGCACCCGCACCGATCTCGACGCCGCGCAGCACCGTCGCACCGAGTGCGAGCCATACGCCGTCGCCGATCGTCACGGGCGCGGAATCGCGCGCGAAGGTCGGCGAGTCCGGATCGTGGCCGCCGGAACAGATCACCGCACCCTGGGAGAGACACACGTTCGACCCGATGCGCACCGGCTCGGGATTGATGATCCACACACCCTCACCGAGCCAGGTGTGATCGCCGAGGGCGAGCTTCCACGGCAGGTCGATGCGCACCCGCGGGCGCACGAGGCAGCTGCTTCCGATCCGGGCACCGAACCGGCGCAGCATCCGGATGCGCACCCCGTTGGGGCACCACCAGCGCATGAGCAGGCCCGTCGACAGCGCGAGCCAGGCGATCCGCACCGCCACCGGACGTCCCCGGTCCAGGCCGGTGTCGGCGTAGCGAGACAGATCGCGCACGACGGGCGACGCGCCGGTCGTGGCCGTCATCGGTCCATCCCCGGACCTTCGGCGCGACGGCGGCGGAGCGCGCGCCGCGGCACGTGGTTCAGCTGATCGGTGTCGGGCCCGGTCTGCCAGCCGCCCGCGGGATCGCGGGGCGGATCGGGCCGCACCGCGGTATCGGCCGGCGGCGCGGCCGATACCGGAGCCACGGACGCGGACGGCACCGGAGCCGGAGTGGGCGACACCGGAGCCGCGGCCACGGGCGCTGCGGCCACGGGCGCCGGGGGCACCGGCGACTCGGCACCGGCCCGGCGGCGGCGGAAGCGGAACCGCGCCGGGATCAGCACCGCCAAGCACAGACCCGCCGCCAGACCGCCGCCGGTGTACATCGCCACCGGCCCGAGCTGCCACGCCGGCACCCGCTCGACGCCGGCCTGGGCCGGTTGCAGCACGAGCAGGCCGATCGACGGCTGCCCGTTGCGCAGCGGCTTCTCGAGCTGCTCCACGACGGCGAGGAGCTCGTCCGCCACGGCTTGCGCGAGCTGAGCGGCCCGCTCGGGCTCGCCCGCGGCCGCTGTGACGTCCAGCAGGACGGTCCCCGGCGGCGCGGACACCGACACGGCGGCACCGAGGTCGGCGGCGCTGATCCCCGTGCCTGAGCGCTCGGCCGCGCGGACCAGCAACGCCGGCCCCTGCACCAGCGAGGAGTACGTCTTGACGCGCGAGCGCGCGGCGATGTCGCCCTGGGTCGCCGAGGCGACGTCGCGGGCGGCGGTGGCGACGAAGAGCCGGGCCGTCGCCCGATAGCTCTCCGGCGCCGTCAGTGCGAGGGCCGCCGCCACGCCGAAGCCGATCAGCCCGCAGAGCAGGACGAGCGGGAGCCGCCGGCGGAGGGCGTCGAGGATGTCGGTCATGGCGTTCCTATCTGGCGGAGCTCGGATGCGGGGACGGGTGCCGGGGCGCGCGGCGGCGCGGCCTCCGGGGGCGACTCGGCCGGAGTCGACTCGGCGCGGGCGTCCGGCGGTGAACCGCGTGTCCGGCCGCCGGGGCCGACGAGCAGCAGCAGGATCGCCGCGAACGGTGTGATGCCGAGGAAGTACGGGACGAACAGCGCTTCGAGCGTCGACGTCCCGAGCAGCCCGCACACGTAGACGACGAGATCCTCACGCTCGTCCGGCGTGGCGAGCCACAACTTGAGGATCACCGCCGCGACGACGATGACGGTGCCGCAGGCGCCGACGGACACGAGCATGTCGAGCCAGCCGTTGTGCGGCGAGTAGTTGGCGTCGTAGACGGCCGTCCGGCCGAACTTCTCCCACGCCGTCGGGCCGGAGCCGAGCAGCGGCGATTCGGCGATCATCGACCGGGCCTGGTTCCACAGTTCACCGCGGAACGAGAACGCCTCGTCGCCGAACACGAGGACCGCCGGCGCCAGCGAGACCGCCAGCCCCGCGAACAGGCCGACGCCGAGGATGGACGGCCGCAGCCGGGGCGAGCAGAGCCGCAGGGCGAGGTGCACGGCGACGACGATCCCGACGCCGATGAAGGCCGTCCGGCTGCCCGCGAGTTCCCCCAGGGCGACGACGCAACCGGTCAGCGCGACCGACCGCCCGAGGTCCGCGAGCCCGCCCTGCCGCACCTGCCCTCCGGGCCGCGCCGGAGCACCGGCGAGCGCAAACGGCAGGAGCAACGCCACCGACAACCCGAGCACGTTGCCGTTGCCGGCGAACGGCGAGGTCAGCACGAGCCCGGCCGCACCGCATTTGTCGGCGCGGCACGCCTCGACGACGGTCGGCTCCACGAGCACGGCCACGAGGACCGCGACCGCCGTGAGGACGAGCGCGAGCCGGCAGCCGACCGCGACGGCGGCCACCGTCACCCGTCCCTTGAGCAGCGCCGGAAGCACCAGCAGGAAGCCCATGCCCCAGCGCAGCAGGTCGCTGCCGTCCTTCGGCGCGGCGACCGCCGCGATGAGCGCCAGGACCGACGTCGCGAAGACGAGGAGCGTCGGCAGGTCGATGCGCACGCCGCGGTCGTTACCCGCCGCGGCCGTCGACAGCAGCGCCATCGCGGCGGCGGGCGCGTACCACGCCAGCGGGAACAACGGCGACGCGGGCGTTCCGACGAGAAGCGGACCGAACAGGAACGTCCAGCTCAGCGGCCACGCCGTGACGAGGACGACCGTCACGACGGCGCGCCGGTCCTCGGCGCTGAGTGCGCGCAGACCCAGCGGCACGGCGCCGGCGACGGCCCCGGCGAGCGCGGCGGCGGCGAACAGATAGACGAGAGTCATTCGGCCACCGCCCAGACTCCGGCTATGGCGGCGCCGACGTCGTTCGGTTTGCTCTCGAAGAGCTCCCAGCCCGCCCAGTCCGCGGTGAGCGCCGCGACGCGGGGATCGGTGACGGTGTGGGCCGAGCCGTCCGGGAGCGTCACCGTCATCCGGTCGCCGCGGCGCACGACGTCGACGCCGACGGTGCCGACCAGTCGCGCGGCGAAGGCTCCGCCGGCGAGCACGTCGAGGCCGCCCGCACCCTCCCAGACGCCGACGGTCCAGGTCAGCGGATCGACGACGACGTACACGCCGGCGTCGAGCGGCTGCGCGCCGAGCCGATCCGCAGGTGGCAGCGCCGCCGCCGGCGCGATGAGCACCACCGAACCCGCGGTGTCCGGCTCGAACGTCACGGACGCGCCGATCCTGCCCAGCGGCCCGGACAGCCGGCGCTGCAAGTACGCCAGCGCGTCCGGTTTCACCGCGGGGCCGTGCTGCAGGCCGCTCGGACCCACCCGGGCGGGTGACGCGTTGCGCCCCCGGTCGACGAGCGTGAATCCGTCGGCGCGGATCCGATCGGCGGCGTCGGGAGCCGTCAGATCCCACACCGGCGCCGCCGGCGGGGCCGCCGCACCGCGCAGATCCTGCGCGAGGACCACGACGACCGTGACGGCGATCACCGCCGCGAGCGGAACGGCGAGACGGCGCAACACGGCGCGGGCGGACGTCACGCGGCACCTCCCCGGCCGTCGTCGCCGACCGGGGTGTGGATCTCGACGCGGTTCGGCCACGCCCAGTCCTCGACGCCCTTGATCCGTCGCGCCGGGGTCCCGGCGTACAGCCCGGGCTCGGCGACGCCGGCGGTGCGCGGCCACGTCGAGCCCGCCGCGAGCACGGAACGCGGCGGGATCACCGCGCCCGAGAGCACGAGCACCTTCGTGCCGGTGAACGTCCGCTCGCCGATCACGATGTCGGCGATCCCGGCACGATTCGTCTCCAGATCCAGTTCGTGGGATTGCAGGATGGACCGGATTCCGGCGATCATCGCCATCTCCCCGATCTCGATACGTCCGGAACAGTCGAGATAGTGCCGGTTGATGACGCCCGCACCGCGACCGAGCACCAGCCGCCCGGCCGACGGATCGACCCGGCGATGCCCGGGTGCGGCCGTGATCTGGTTGAACCCGCCGATGAACGCCTCCGGCCCGAGCTCGACGGCCGCGACGTTGCGGAACACGTTGCCGGTGCCGATCGAGGCGCCGTCGCCGAGCCTGAACCGGCCACAGCGCAGGACGAGGGTCGGCCCCACGCGTACGCCGGCGCCGATCTGATTGCCGAGCCGGCGCAGCAGCAGATTCTTGAGTCCGCTCGCCGGCAGCAGCCACGCGACCAGCGACAACCGCGCGTTCGGGAATCTCGCGTCCGGGGATCGCCGTGCCGCCGCCTCGTGCCCCGTCATGTCCGTTCTCCTCTGTTCCTCGGCCGCCGCCCGCGGACGGCCTCGCGCAGAGCGGCGAGCCCGCCGCCCACCACGAGGCCGACCACCGTGTACTGGAGCAGCCAGGCGACCGGATACCGGCCGATCGGCTCACCGGGCACGGCGGCCGGCGCGACGACGCTCACCCGCATCGGCAGGTTCTCCTCGCGCTCGGGGATGACGACGGCGAGTTCGTTCGCCACGGCGTTCGCCGTCAACGCGGCCTGTGCCGCCGATCCGACGGTCACGGTCACCGCCACGAGCCCGGAATCCTTCGGCGACGACACCGTCAGGACCTGCCGGAGCTCCTGAGACGTCGTCGGCAGCCGACGGGAGACGATGACGCGTTCGATGAACGAATCCGACGTCGCGAGCGCCGCGTACTCGGGGACTTTCGAGGCCGCGAGCGTCACCCGCCGCAACGCACCCTCGTCGGAGCCGAGCCCGTCGACCGCCGCACCCACGCTCGCCGTCGCCGCGTAGCGCACCGGCGTCCGCGTCGCCGACAGCCAGCCCCACCCCGCCGCGGCGAGTACCGCGACCAGGATGAGCAGCGCATTGGCGCGCGCGACGGCGCGCAGTCTCGCGGGCGTCATCGGACGACTCCGGAATCGCCCGCAGGAACCGGGCCCGCCTCGATCGCGTCGGCGTAGACGCGCTCCAACTCGTCGACGATCGCACTCATCCCGAACTCGGCGGCGGCCGCCGCGCGGCCGCGTTCTCCCGCCGCCGCGGCGGCGTCCGGATCGGCGAGCAGCTGCGCAATCGCGTCGCGCAGCGCCCCGGACGTCTCATCGACGACGACGCCGCACCGGTGCCGCTCGACGGCGTCGGCGAGCCCGCAGGAGCGGGTGACGACGACGGGGCGGCCGACGGACATCGCCTCCAGCACCGACATCGGATACGGCTCCCCCACCGACGGCAGCACGTAGATCGCGGCCCGCGCGAGCCGCGCCGTCACCGCGCCGGGTGCGACGGGCGGCTCCCGGCGCAGCCGGTCGCCCGGTCCCGCGGCGACCTCGGCGTCGACCGCCGCCGCCATGCCGCCGTCGGGCCCGGCGACGGTGAAGCGAGCGTCGACGCCCGCGCCGAGCAGCTCCCGTGCGACACGGACGAACAGGTCCGGCCGCTTGCGGGCGTGCAGCCTGGCCAGGAACAACACCTCGGGAACGCCGTCGCCAGCGGGCGCCGCCGCGTCGGCCGGCGGCCTCGGCACACCGTTGCGCAACGGCCGCAGCCGGAGGCCGGGTCCCGCGAAGTCGGTGATCCGGCGGCGTTCGGTCCCGGTCAGGTAGAGCACCGCGGCCGCCTCGCGCAGAACGGGCCGGGTGATCGCCATGTCGAGCGGCCGCGCGAGCAGGCGATCGCTCGCGTCGACCATCCCGTGCGGCTGCACGACGTACGGCGTGCCGGCCCGACGCGCGGCGCGAGCGGCGGGCAGGGTGACGAACTCTCGGGCGAGGTGGAGGTGGACGACATCGGCGGCCTCGATCTCCGGACGCAGCAGGCGGCGAAGACCCCGGCCGGTGAGGCCCGCGTAGCCGATGCCGGGAACCAGCTGCCGAGCGGGCGCCGTCACGGCGCAGACGCCGTCGATCTCTCGCGGCTGCGCGGCATAGCCGCGGGCGGCGCCTGCCAGCGTCACCTCGTGGCCGCGCTCGGCGAGCTCGCGGGCGAGGTTCACGGCCACTCGAGTCGGTCCGCCGAACTCGCCGTCGGGGGTGAAGAGCGTCGCCACCTGCAGAATCCTCACGTCCCCGCCTCCCCGCAGGTCGACGGTGCCGGGCGGCCCGCGAACCTGTCGACCACCCAGTCGCGTCCGGAGCCCCCGATGTCGAGTCCGCTGTGCCCGCCGCCCTCGACGACGCGGTGCTCGACGACATCGCCGAGCCCGCAGGCGTCGCGAACGGCACGGGCCGTCCACTCCGGTGGGACGACGTCGTCGGCGTCGCCCGTGACGACGAGCAGCGGCGCCGCCGCGGGCCGCTGCGGCAGGGCGCTTCGGCGCAGCACTCCGGTGAGCTCACCGGCTGTCGCCGCGTCGAGGTCGACGAGCGGTCGGACCGACGCGCGCCCGGCGGCATCAGCGCGGACGGCCGCGTCGCAACCGGTCACGGCGGCGAGATCGGCGGCCGGCACCGCCGCGACGGCGCTCGTCAGCGCGGCCTCCGGCGCGATCCGTGCGGCGCCCGCGACGATCGTCGGCAACACCTCACGCTGCCCGCGCGTCAGGCCGCCGCGTGCGACGAGTTCCGGCAGGCCCGCGATGTTCGCGGCGGGCGCCACGGCGACGGCGCCCACGAGCGTCAGCCCGCGGCCGTAGTCGCCGGCCCGCTCGGCGGCCGACCACGCCGCCTGCCCGCCCTGGGACTCGCCGTACGCGAGCCAGCGCGACGACACCGTGGTCGCGAGGCGGCGCAGCGTGCGAACGGCGTCGATGACGTTGAAAGCGGCGGTCCGCGGCTCGAGGTAAGGATGGCTGCCCGTCGCGCCGAGCCCTTCGCCGTCCGGCACCGCGACGGCGTAGCCCAGCTCGAGCATCCCGGCCACCGAGTCGGCATAGCCGGCGAGATCAGCCGACGACGACGGTCCGCACCCGTGCGCGAGTCCGAGCGTCCCGTGCGCCGCCGCGATGACCGGCCAGCCACCGGCGGGCGGACGTCCGCGCGGAACGAAGAACGCCCCGGACACCTCGGTGGCGCGACCGTCGCGACCGGACGTCGACCGGTAGACGGCGGCGACCGACAACGCCGCCGCGGCCCGCAATCGCGAGGTGACCTGCAACGATCGCCGCGAGACGATCTGCCCGCGCGTACTCTCCGGCGTCAGCAGCGGGACGTCGTGCCGGATCGGTTCTGGCGCGGCGACCACCGGTGCGGAATCGGCCGCCGAGCCACAACCCGCGATCGCGAGCAGCGTCCCGACCACGGCGAACACGATCCCGCGGTTCATCCGGCGCCCCCGGCCGGTTCGTCCGCACCGACGGCGGCCGGTGCCGCGTCGGCGTCGAGCCAGGACGCGGCGAGGCCCGCCCGCACCGCGGCGCGCACATCGTCGGCCGGCACGACGGACTCGTCGAACGCCACCGTCGCTTGTATCCGCGAGCCGACCTGGGCGAGCACGAGGGACATGTGCCGCGCGCCGGCGGGCGGCAGCGCGATCGCCAGTACACGGTCGGCCGGATCGGCGGCCGGATCCCAGGCGACCGCGGCGACCGCGGGATGCCGCGTGACGTCGGAGATCGTCAGCCGCACCGGCGCAGCCGGATCCTGGTGGGCCGCGGCCGGACTCCCCCTCCGCCGCAGCGCCGCCAGCAGGAGCGACACGGCGAGCCGCACGGGTACGGCGCGCGAGGACGCCGCGGCCGTGAACGCTTGGGTGAACGCCACCGGATCGTGCCCGATCGGGACGTCGACGACGGCGGCGAGGTTGGCCATCGACTCCCGGCCGGCGGGCAGGAAGCGCCGCATGTCGACGAGCACGCCCGCTTCGGACGCGAGATCGGGCACGTGGTCGGCGAACGACGCGGCCATCGAGTACGCCAGCAGAGCGCCGATCGACGGACGTCCCGGCGCGGTGGCCCGGTAGGCGACGAGCCGCTCGAGGAACTCCGGCTCGGCCTGCTCGAAGACGACGGCCGGACGCCGCGCGCCGGGGGCCGCGGTCGGAGCGGCCGCTCCGGCGGGCTCCCCACCCGAACCGGTCGGCCGCGGCCGGCGATGCTCGGCCAGATGTCGGCGCACGTCGGCGACGAGCGCCCGCGGGTCGGCCGCCGCGCCCCGCAGCACCGCCGCCACGGGCCACCGGACGTACGTCTGCGCGTGGTCGACGACGAGGCCCCCGGGCGGCGGCGGACCCGGGATCGTCAGTGCGACGACGGCCTCGAGCACGAGACAGCCGTCGCCGACGCCGTGGTCGACGTAGGCGACGAGGTGTCCGTCGGTGATCCCGGCCGATACGGGCGTCGCCGGCCGCGACGTCGCGCATCGGCGGACGGCCCCTTCGACGTCGCCCGCGACGACGTCCCGGCCGCCACGCAGCCACGTCTCGTCCGGCGCGCGCCACCGCCACATGCGGGAGGCCGGGTCCGGCCGCAGTCCGATCCGCCTCGCCGGTTCGCCCGTCACGAGGGCGCGCAGCCGGGCGAGGACGTCGCGTTCGTCCGTGACGGCGACGGGGCCGATGACCAGGCCGATCGGCGCGCCCGCCGCCCGCCAGTCGAGCAGGCCGGCCCGGAACATCCCGCGCCCGCGGCCGAGTGTCGCGGCGCGGCGAGCCCCCCGCAGCAGCCGTGATCCGCTCATCGTGCACCCACCAATCCGTCGCACCATCTCTCGTAGCGGTCGAGCGACGTCGCCGCGCCCAGCGTCTGCCGGACGTACCGGCGTGCCGCATCACCGCAGCTCAGCGCACGATCGTGATCGTGAGCCAGCGCAAGCGCGCCGTCGAGCAGGGCCGTCGGGTCGCCGGCCGGCACGACGTCGCCGGCCCCGGCGCGACGCATCTCACCGGCCGTGACGCCGTCCGGCGCCGTCGCCGCCAGCACCGGCCGCCCGCCGGCGAAATAGGACGTCAGCTTGCTCGGCGCCGCCATGTCCGAGACGCCGACCGCCTCGTTGACCAGCAGGACGTCGGCCGCGGCGAGCGCCGCCTCGTACTCGCCCGCGGGCAGCGGATCGAGGAACTGCAGCCGGGACGCGCCCCGGCCGGCCGCCTCCAACTCCGGCCGCCGGCCGCCGTCACCGAGCAGCACGAGCCGGACGGCGTCGCCGCGCCGCTCGGCCAGCCGGGCGGCGTCGACGACGTTCTCCAGCCCCTGCTTGACGCCCATGTTCCCGCTGTGCAGCACGACCACCTCGTCCGGCCGCCAGCCGAATCGGGCCCGGACGGCCGCGCGATCAGCGCCGGTGTCACCGACCACACCGTCGATGTGGCTCCAGTTGCGGATCACCGTGATCCGCTCCGGCCGCCGCACACCGGCCGCGGCGAGCCGCTCGGCGAACCGCTCGTGGACGACGACCGTGCCCGTCGCAGCGTCGATCGCGGCGCGTTCGAGCCGCCCGAGCGCCGCCGCGGGAACCGCGCCCATCCCCGTCTCCCGCGCGCCGACGCCGTAGAGGTCCTGGACGACGAGCCCGACCGGGACGCCGGCCGCCCGCGCCCGCCCGACGACGGCGGACGCCGCGAGCAGAGCCGGGCTCACCGTGATGACGACATCGGGCCGGTGCCAGCTCGCGGCCGTCGCACGGACGCCGAACCCGGTCTCCATCCGCACCCGCGCGGCCGCCGCCGGACGTCGCGGCACATGGTGGCCGACGCGCCGCAGGCCGACCCCGTTCGGCGCGCCGGCCGGTCCCGGCGCGGCGCCGGACTGTCGCCGCCACTGCGGGTAGTGCGGCAGCCCGGCGACGACGCCGACGTCGTGCCCGCGCGCGGCGAGTCCCTCCGCGAGGCCCGTCGTGTACGGGGCGATGCCGGTCACCTCGGGGGCGTAGTTGAGGCCGATGATCGTGATGCGCATGGGTCAGGCCCGCACCGAGTCCCGGTGTTCGCGATACCAGTCGACCGTCGCGGCGATCCCCTCGGCGAGCGGGATCCGGCTGGTCCAGCCCAGGTCGCGCAGGGTCGTGACGTCGAGCAGCTTGCGCGGCGTGCCGTCCGGACGCGCGGCGTCCCACCGGGTGACGCCCGGGTAGCCGACGGCGCCGGCGACGAGCCCGGCGATCTCGGCGATCGTGTGGTCGACGCCCGTGCCGACGTTGACCTGCCCCGGCCCGTCGTAATGCGCCAGCAGGTGCAGGCACGCGTCGGCCATGTCGTCGACATGCAGCAGTTCCCGCCGCGGCGTCCCCGTCCCCCAGTTGTCGACGGTGTCGGCACCCGCCGCCGCCGCCGCGTCGTAACGCCGGATGAGCGCGGGCAGCAGGTGCGAGGTCTCGGGGCTGAAGTTGTCGCCGGGGCCGTACAGGTTCGTCGGCATCGCCGAGATCCACGGCAGCCCGTACTGCCGCCGCACGGCCTGGACGCCGAGGATCCCGGAGATCTTCGCGATGGCGTAGGCGTCGTTGGTCGGCTCCAACGGGCCGGTGAGCAGCGAGTCCTCACGGATCGGCTGGGCGGCGAACTTCGGGTAGATGCACGACGAGCCGAGGAAGAGCAGCCGCTCGACCTTCGCGTCGAGCGCGGCGTCGAGGACGTTGACCTGGATCCGCAGGTTGTCCGAGAGGAAGTCGACGGGCGCGGCGGCGTTGGCCGCGATGCCGCCGACCTTCGCCGCGGCCAGCACGACGACGTCCGGACGCACCGTGCGCATGAGGTCGAACGTCGCGTCCCGATCGCGCAGGTCGAGTTCGGTGCTCGTCCGGCCGACGATGTTCGTGCAGCCCGCCGCGGTGAACCGGCGCACGAGCGCCGAGCCGACGAGCCCCCGGTGGCCGGCGACGTAGATCGTCGCGTCCTGAGCCACGCCCGTCATGCGGCCCACCCCGCCAGCCGCGGTCGGTCGATCCACGGCGAACCCGCGCAGCCGAGCGCCGCGATGTCGGCGTCGACCATGATGCGGGCCAGCTCCGGCGCGTGCACTCGGGCACGCCAGCCCAGCAGCTCGGCCGCGCGGCTCGCATCGCCGATGAGCGAATCGACCTCGGTCGGCCGCAGGTAACGCTCGTCGAAGCGGACGTACTCGCGCCAGTCGAGCCCGGCGTGCTCGAAGGCCGTCTCGAGGAACTCGCGAACCGTGCAACGCACCCCGGTGGCCAGCACGTAGTCGCGCGGGGTGTCCGCCTGCAACATCCGCCACATGCCCTCGACGTACTCCGGCGCGTAGCCCCAGTCCCGCACGGCGTCGAGATTGCCCATGTAGACGTGCCGCTCCAGCCCGGCCGCGATGCGCGCGACGGCGCGGGTGATCTTGCGCGTCACGAAGGTCTCGCCGCGCCGCGGCGACTCGTGGTTGAAGAGGATGCCGTTGACGGCGAAGATGTCGTACGCCTCGCGATAGTTCCGCGTGATCCAGTACGAATAGACCTTCGCGGCGCCGTACGGCGAGCGCGGATAGAAGAGCGTGTCCTCGTTCTGCGGCGGCGGCGTCGCGCCGAACATCTCCGAGCTGGACGCCTGATAGAAGCGGCAGTCGATCTGCGACAGACGCACCGCCTCCAGCAGCCGCACCGAGCCGATGCCGGTCGTGTCACCGGTGTGCTCCGGCTCGTCGAAGCTCACCCGCACGTGCGACTGCGCGGCCAGGTTGTAGACCTCGTCCGGCTCGATCGTCGACAGCAGCGTGACGAGCCGAGCGCCGTCGGAGAGGTCGCCGTAGTGCAGGAAGAGCCGGGCGTCGACCTCGTGCGGATCCTGGTACAGGTGATCGATGCGCGACGTGTTGAAGGTCGACGCGCGACGGATCAGGCCGTGCACCTCGTAGCCCTTCGAGAGCAGCAGCTCGGCGAGATAAGAGCCGTCTTGGCCGGTGATGCCGGTGATGAGAGCGCGTTTCGGGGACATGTCTTCCTTCGAACGAGGCTGCCGACGGGAACGGGCGCGGGGGCTAATACGCGCCGTCGGCGGCGAGCACCGCGTGCGCGGTACGCCAGAGGATGATGAGATCGCCGGGCAGCGACCAGTTCTCGACGTACGCGATGTCGAGATGGACGGACGCCTCCCAGGACAGGTCACTGCGCCCGGAGACCTGCCAGAGGCCAGTGATCCCGGGCCGCACGAGCAGCCGTCGCGTGACCACCTGGTCGTAGGTCGCCACCTCCGAACTCAGCGGCGGGCGCGGGCCGACGAGACTCATCGTGCGGCCGAGCACGTTGAACAGCTGCGGCAGTTCGTCCAGGCTGTAGCGCCGCAGCACCCGGCCGACGCGGGTGACTCGCGGATCCTCGCGGATCTTGAACAGCACGCCGTTGCCGTCGTCGAGACCGGTGAGCGTGTCGCGCATCGAGTCGGCGCCGACGACCATCGTGCGGAACTTCCACATCCGGAACGGCGTGTTGCCGCGGCCGATCCGCTCGGCCCGGTAGAAGACCGGGCCGCCGTCGCTGAACTTGACGGCAAGTGCGCAGCCGAGCATGACGGGCGACAAGACGAGGAGCGCGACGGCGGCGAGCGCGACGTCGAAGGTGGACTTGAGCGCGCGGGTGGCGCGCTCGTACCGGGGCCGCTCGATGTACAGCAGCGGCATCCCCGTCTCCGGCCGCATCATGATCCGCGGCCCGGCGAACGCGAGCAGGCTCGGGGCGACGAGCATCTCGACGTCCATCGCGTCCAACTGCCAGGAGAGCTCACGCATGGCGGCGTGGCCGAGCACGTTCGTCGAGGTCACGGCCACCGAGGTCGCGCCGTACGCCTCCACGGCGGCACGCGCGTCGGTGACGTCGCCGCACACCGGGACCTCGCTCCAGACGGAACCGGCGGAGTCTCCCCGGTCGGATCCCCGCACCCGCACCCGCAGCGGCGGCGCCGACGGGCGCGCTCCCGGGATGCAGACGCCGACGACGTCGAAGCCCAGCTCGGTGTTGGCCGCCAGGTGCGCGATGAACTCGCGAGCCGAGTCGGCTTCACCCAGGACGAGCACGTTCGTCCGGCACACTCCGGCGCGCCGGCCCGCCGCGATCCGCTTGCGCCACAGCCAGCGCGACACCAGCAGTCCGAACGTGCCGACGGTGAAGACGATCGCCCAGTAGCCGCGCGAGACCGAGACGTTGGTCATCATTCCGACCAGCGCCAGCGCGCCGACGAGGCCGAGGCTCGCGTTGATCACCCGGTTGTACTCCTGGGCTCCGGTGCCCATGACGCGCCGGTCGTCGCTGTGCGCCAGCCGCAGCGCGAGCTTCCACAGCAGGACGACCGTCACCGGCAGCACGACGAACGGGATGCCGAGGGTGCCGACGCGACCGAAGACGTCCTCGCTGCCGAACCGGATCCCCTGCGCCGCCGCGACCGCGCCGACGATGACGACGAGATCGGTCAGCCGGACGTTGCGCACGTACCGATCCCGCCACGCGTCTGATCGCGGAGACCGCGCGGCACTCATCCCGGAGGGAGGAGTGAGGGCGGCCGTCGCCGCCGGCTCGATCGCCGACATCGCGTCTCCCTCCACCGAAACCCAGGCGGCCACCGCGGACGCGGCGGTCGATGACCCCTGTGACCTCGGCGAATCAGCGGACGAACTCGTTCCGCCGCCGGTCGCGTCGATCACGGACTGGTGGAGCTATCGCGGACATCAGATGTGGCATTACGCCGATCGGAAGACGGTCATAAGCTGATCTAGGATCGGCCCTCGAAATATTGATGGAGATCGACGAATTCGATGTAACGCCGAGGCACGGGAAAACGAGGGGTCCACCGAGGGGACTACAGCAGCACCGAGGTCGACGGACCGTCCTCGGACGCCACGGCCGCGTACGCCGCGACGAGCAGCGCCGGATCGGGACCTTCGAGACGCCCCGGCTTGGCGAGCCCGTCGAGCACGACGAAGCGCAACATCCCGGACCGGTTCTTCTTGTCGCCGCGCATCCCGTCGAGCAGAGCCGGGAACGCGTCACCGTCGTACGTCGTCGGCAGACCGACGGAGGCGAGGATCGCGCGGTGCCGGTCGGCCGTCGCATCGTCGAGGCGACCGGCGAGCCGGCCCAACTCGGCCGCGTAGACGAGGCCGATCGACACCGCCGCGCCGTGCCGCCACCGGTACTTCTCTCGACGCTCGATGGCGTGCCCCAGCGTGTGGCCGTAGTTGAGGATCTCCCGCAGGTTCGATTCCTTGAGATCGGCCGCGACGACGCCCGCCTTCACCCGCACCGAGCGCTCGATGAGTTCCGGAAGCACCGGCCCCGTCGGGTCGAGCGCCGCGACGGGATCGGCCTCGATGAGTTCGAGGATGCGCGGGTCGGCGATGAAACCGGTCTTGATGATCTCGGCCGAGCCGGCCACGATCTCGTTGCGCGGCACCGTCGCGAGCGTGGCGGTGTCGATGAGCACGGCCCGCGGCTCGTGGAAGCTGCCGACGAGGTTCTTGCCGGCGTCGGTGTTGATGCCGGTCTTGCCGCCGACGGCCGCGTCGACCATCGCGAGCAGCGTCGTCGGCACGTGCACGACGTCCACCCCGCGCATCCACGTCGCCGCGATGAAGCCGGCGACATCGGTCGCGGCACCGCCGCCGAGCGACACGACGACGTCGCGTCGCGTCATGCCGATGCGCCCGAAGACCTCCCAGCAATACGCGACGACCTGCAGATCCTTGCCCGCCTCGGCATCCGGGATCTCGATCCGGTGGGCGTCGAAGCCGCGGGCGACGAGCGCCTCGCGGATCGCCTCGGCCGTCTGCCGCAGCGGCGGCTGGTAGAGGATCGCGACGTGCTCGGCGCCCGAGCACGCGTCGATGACGTGCCGATCGAGCCCCGCCCCGATGACGACGTCGTACGGACTGGCCGTCTCGACCCGGACGACCGTCGGTGTGCCGGGGCTCGTGGAGCCTCCGTCGCCGATGGAACCTGCGGAATCCGTCACGATCACTGCCTCGCTTCTCTCGTCCGCGGTCGACGTCGGTCGACCGTCACCCGGTGGGCGCCGCAGCCTCCAGGCGCGTCAGTTCAGCGGCGATCGCCTCGGCGACATCCGTGGGCGGCGCCTCGGCGTCGACGACGAGCGATGCGACACCGCGGTAGATCTCTTCCCGCTCGGCCATCAGCCGGCGGTACGTCGCCGCCGGATCCGGTCCGGCGAGCAGCGGACGCCCCGACCCGGCGACGCGCGCGATGCCCGCCTCGGCGCCGATCATGAGCAGCGCGACCGGCACGTCCGCGAGCCGCTCCCGCGTGCGTTCCCGGAGTACGGCACCGCCGCCGAGCGACAGCACACCGCCGAAGGCCGTGAGCATGTGCGCGACGACGGCCTCCTCGACGTCCCGGAAGAGCTCGGCGCTCTCGGTGAACAGCGCGCCCACCGTCCGGCCGGTACGGGCCACGATCTCGGTGTCCGTATCCCGGAACTCCACGTCGAGCAGTTCGGCGACGATGGGCCCGACGGTCGACTTCCCCGCGCCCATCGGGCCGATGAGCACGACGCGCGGACAGTTCGGCCGCCGCCGCAACGTTCCTGTCATGGCCGCGGCGGACGCTGCGCGATCCGCGCAAGGTAAGACGCGACGTTCCGCCCGGTCTCTCCGGCCGAATCACCACCGAACTTCTCCAGCGCGGCCTGGGCCAGGACGAGCGCGACCATCGACTCGGCGACGACGCCCGCCGCGGGCACCGCGCAGACATCCGAGCGCTGATGGATCGCGGTCGCGGGCTCCCCCGTGCCCATGTCCACCGTCGACAGCGCACGCGGCACCGTCGAGATGGGCTTCATCGCCGCGCGGACGCGGACCGACTCGCCGTTCGTCATACCGCCTTCGATCCCGCCGGCGCGGTTCGTCGACCGCTCGATGCCGTCCGGACCGGGGACGATCTCGTCGTGGGCCACGCTGCCGCGCCGCCGGGCCGTCTCGAAGCCGTCGCCGACCTCGACGCCCTTGATCGCCTGGATGCCCATGAGCGCCCCGGCCAGACGCGCGTCGAGCCTGCGCTCCCCCGAGACGTGCGAGCCGAGGCCCACCGGCAGGCCCGTCGCCACCACCTCGACGACGCCGCCGAGGGTGTCACCGTCCCGCTTGGCGGCCTCGATCTCGGCGATCATCGACGCCTCGGCGTCCGCACCGGCGGCCCGGACGGGGCTGGCGTCGATCGCCTCGAGCTGTTCGATCGTCGGCGTCGGACCGTCGTACGGCTGCGACGCGCCGATCGACACGACGTGGCTGATGATCTCGACGCCGAAGACCTGGCGCAGGAAGTTGCGCGCGACGGTGCCGGCCGCGACCCGAGCCGCGGTCTCCCGGGCACTCGCCCGTTCGAGCACCGGACGGGCGTCGTCGAAGTCGTATTTGAGCATGCCCGAGTAGTCGGCGTGCCCGGGACGCGGACGCGTCAGCGGCGCGTTGCGCGCGACGTCGGCGAGCACCTCGGGGGCGACGGGATCGGCCGCCATCACCGTCTCCCACTTGGGCCATTCGGTGTTGCCGATCTCGATCGCGACCGGACCGCCCTGCGTACGTCCATGCCGGACGCCGCCGAGGATGCGGACGGCGTCCTTCTCGAACTTCATACGGGCCCCGCGGCCATAGCCCAGGCGACGACGCGCGAGCTGATCGGCGATCTCGTCCGAGGTCACGGCGACATCGGCCACCATGCCCTCCAGCATCGCGATGAGGGCGGGGCCGTGGGACTCTCCGGCGGTGATCCAACGCAGCACGAGCAGCCATTCTGCCAGTGATGCGCGCCCCGGCCGTACATCGGGCCCGGCAACGGCGGCGAGGACGACGTCACTCGGCGCGACGAGGCGGCCCGGCGGGCCGAATCGTCACGCACTCAGCGCTTCGGTGAACTTCCAGATGTCGGCTTCGGTAAGACCGGCGGCGCGCTCGGCTTCCTGCAGAGGCAACTTGAAGCCGCCGTCGACGAAGAGGTCCCGGCGCATCCTTGTCAACGTCACAGGGTCGGTCACCGAGCGGCCGCCGAGACCGCCGTCATCGAGTGCGCTCATCCCATCACCCCGTCCATATCGTCATCGTGGCGCGCCACATGCCTATCCGGGCATCGTATGCCGCCGCGGTGATCACGTACTTCAGTCCGCGCGCCAGCAGTACCTCACCTTGTCCAGGCACCCGCGATACGTCCTCGATCGCCGCCGCGTGCGTCCCGGCGGGAGCCACAACAGTCAGTCGGACGGCACCCCGGTAGCCCTTTGTGGCACCCCCGTCGGCGAACCGTGTCGTGGACAGATAGCCGTCCTCGACGCGCGCACGACCGATGATCTTCCGTAGTTCGTCACCTGACGCCAAGCCCAACGACAGGGCGTCCACAGTACGTGTCAACTCGTTGTTCCGCACGAACGGTCGCTCCGCCAACACCGCATCGAGGTCCTTCACTCGCGCGGCCGCCCATGTATCGGGAGGAACTCGGCCGCGACGGAGCCAGCCGTTGATCCGTTTGTGATCCTCACCCGTGTAGTCGATGACCGACTGGCGGTGACGCCCGGTCAATCCATTGATGTGACGCCGGCTCGCCCGTAGCCACGAGGGATCCGGCTTCCCCGCCCGGGACACTCCTCGCACATCGCCCGGCCTCCGTGAGACGTGAGCGGCCACGGGCCGATCACTCCCACGCCCACCCGGCGAACCCGCACAGGACGGCCGCCACGAACATCGGCGGACCGTGCGCCACGGTTCTCTCTCGGCGCAGACGGCCGAGCACGACCGTCAGAGAGAAGGCCAGCAGAACGAAACCCCAGGCCAGCACGAGCGACCCCGAGGAACCCACAGCGCCGACGGGCAGCGCGAGCTTGACGTCGCCGGCTCCGACCCCGCCCGCGAGGTGGCCGACCAGGTAGACGCCGACCACCGCGCCGGTGGCGAGCGCGACGCGCAGGTCGGCGACGCAGGCGCCGAGGGCGCCCACGCCGGCGGGCAGTGTCAGCCGGTTCGGCAGCCGGCGGGTGCGTGCGTCGCACCGCCACAACGCAACGACGACGGCGGCGAGGACGAACAGCAGGATCTCCATGCCGCCGATCCTCGCGCCCGGCCCCGACGCGGAGGCCGCCGAGACCGCCGCGTCACGCCGCCCTGTGGAGAACGCGCCACGCTACGACGATCTGGTGTTCGCCGTCCACAGGCCGGGCCGATTCGCGTGCGGCCGGCCCGGATCCTGTCGGACGATCCTCAGCTCAGCGCGGCCGTCATCGCCTCGCGCGGCGCGGGGCGTCCGGTGAACTGCTCCACCTGACCGAACGCCTGGCAGAGCAGCATCGTCAGACCGCCGGTGAGCCGTCCGCCGGCGGCCATGACCGCCTCGGCCAGCGGCGTCGGCCACGGGTTGTAGATCACGTCGACCACCGCCGGGCAGGCCGCGATCTCGGCGGCGACGGGCGCGGCACCGACCGCGGGCACGGTGCTCACCGTCACGCCGGCGGCGGCGCACGCGGCCCGCACCGCTTCGGTGTCGGTGATGTCGACGAACGTCGCGTCGAGCTCGAGGGCTGCAGCGAGTTCGAGCACGTCGGCCGCCCGGCCGCGATCGCGCGCCACGATCGACAGGGACCCGGCCCCCGCCTCGGCGAGCGCCGCGATCGACGGACGCGCCGTGCCGCCGGCACCGATGACCACGGCGGGCCGTCCGGCGAGGGCCGCGGCCCCGACCGCCTCCAGCGCGCCGGTGACGCCGTCGACATCGGTGCAGTCGGCCCGCCAGCCGCCGGGGATCCGGACGAGGGTGTTCGCCGAGCCGATGAGCTCGGCCCGACGCGTCCGCTCCGTCGCGTACGCGAGCGCGGCGACCTTACCCGGCATCGTCACCGACAGACCGACCCATTCGGGCCCGAGACCGTCGACGAATGCGGGCAACTGCTCCCCGGTGCAATCGACGCGCTCGTAGGTCCACCCGTCGAGTCCGAGCGCCCGGTAGGCGGCCAGATGCAGATCGGGCGACCGTGAATGCCCCACGGGGTGCCCGAGGATCGCGCCCTTGCGGGGCCCGTCCGGCGCGGCGGACGTTCCGCCGGCAGCCTCCGTCGTCTGAGTGACCGTCTCCGTCATTGCTCGCATCCCTTCTTGAGAAGTCCGGTACGGCAGGCTTCCTGCCGATTACGTTCATGCTGCTCGAACGTCGTCGCGAACAGGGTCTTTCCGTCCCTATCGACGGTGACGAAGTACAGCCAGTCCCCTTCCGCCGGATTCTCGATCGCCTGCAGCGACGTGCGGCCGACCGCCGAGATCGGCGTCACCGGCAGTCCCACGTTCCGGTAGGTGTTCCACGCGTTGTCCGTGACCAACTGCTCGATCCCCAGATCGATGTCGTTGACGCGGGCCGCGTAGTTGACCGTCGAGTCCATCTCCAGCCGCTGCTTCTTGGCCAGCCGGTTGAGCACGACGCGGGCGACCTTGGCGGCGTCCGGACTGTTCGGATCGACCTCGTGACCGACGATCGACGCCGCGACGAGCTTCTCGTACGGCGTCAGCCCCGAGGCGTCCTCGGTGAGCAGACCCGCACCTTCGTACTGCGCCGCGCTCGCCGTGATGAGCGACCGCAGCAGATCGCGCGCCGAAAGCCGCGGATCGAGCGATTCGTAGGTCCCGGGAGCGATGAGTCCTTCGAGCTTGCGATGATCGGCCGGCAGCTTGACGACCGCCGCCCTCGCCCACTGCGGGATGCCGAGTTCGTCGGGCGTCGCCTTGACGGCGGCCTCCCGCAGCTGCACCTCCGTGACGCCGATCGTCGCCCCGTTGAGCTCGGCGTGCGTGGCGTCCGCGAGCTGCGAGAGGATGCCCGGCGTGGTCTTACCGTCGGCACCCGGCTTGTCGTCGAGCTGACGCTCCCCGATGACCACCCGGCCCACCCGGAAGCTCTTGTCCCCCTTGGTGATCCGCTCAAAGGCCGCGGCGCCCGAGATGTGCGTCCGCATCTTGTAGAAGCCGGGGTCGACGCTCCCGTCGCCGGCCGCCTTGACGAATGCGTCGGTGCTGCCGACGACGTCCGCGGTGGTCAGCACCGTCGCGACCTCCATGACGGTGGCGCCGGCGGGGATCTCGACGAGGACGTCCGACGTCCCGTCGCCGCCCGAGTAGTCATCGCCTTCGGCGTAGTAGTAGCGGTAGGCACCGTAGCCGACGGCCGCCGCCAGAACGATCGCGACGATGAGCGCCAGAACGATCGCGATCCGGCGCCTGCGCCGGACGGTCTCCCGATCGGGGGCCCGTCCGTCCGGCCGGGGGCGTCGAGGCGCCGCCTCGACGGGGTCCTCCGACTCCGGCCGTTCCACCGTCGCCGGCCGGTCGGACACGGGTTCGGGCCCGGCCGGCTTCCGCGTGATCGCCTGCGTCGCCGGCTCCAGCCGCGACGCGGGCAACACCTCCGTCGCCGAGTCCTGCCGATTCACGTCGGTGCGGATCACCTCGGTCGCACCCGTCGACGCCGGCGGCTGCTCGGCCGACCGGTCGACGCGGATGACCTCGGTCGCACTCGTCGCATCGGTCGCGACCGCCTCGGTTGCCCGCCGCAACGGCTCCTCGCGGTCGGCGGGTTCCCGGCGACCGACGGCTTCCTTGCGGACGGCGGGTTCTTTGCGCATGACCACGGTCGGCTGCCGGTCGGGCTCCTGCCCGGCCGGCGGTGCCTGTCTCGCCGAGCCGGATCCTCCGGGACGCCGTCCCTTCGCACGCATGCCCTCGGCGCGCCTGCCCCTGTCGCTCGGATGCTCGGCCGCGGTCTTCCCCTCCGCGGTCGGCTTCTCGTCGAGTCGGGACTCCTGGCGCCGGGGCACCGGCTCCGGCTTGCCCGCGGCCTCCCGCTCGGGCGGTCCTTCATGCTCGGGTCGCACTTCGGGCTCGGCCCGACCCACCTGCTCCGGGGGGTCGTCGAACGACGGAAAATAGTGCCTGCCGGTATCCCCCGTCTCGTGCCGGCGGGCCACGTCACCGTAGGCCGTGCGCCATGCCGTCGGATCGAACGGCACACCGCCGTCGGCCCGCCGTCGACGCCGCCGGGGCGACTCGTCGCCCGGTGGCTCGTGAGGGTCGGGTGGGGTCACGTGACGTCCTCCGTCTCTCGGCTGCTCCGCCGCCGCTCCAGCCATCCTTGCAGGATGGCCACGGCCGCCGCCTGATCTATCACTTCGCGGTGTCTACGCGTCTTGCGTCCGGCGGCGTGCAACGCGGCCGTCGCGGTCACCGTCGTCAGCCGCTCGTCGGTATAGACGAGCGGTACGTCGACGGCTGCTGCCAGCCTGTCACCGAACGCCTGCGCGGCCACGGCCGCGGCCCCCTCCTCGCCCCGCAGCGTCCGCGGCAGCCCGACCACCACCTCGACCGCCTCGTATTCGGCGACGATCGCCGCCAACCGGCGGACCGCGGCAGCCGTACCGGCGTCCCCGGGCCCCCGACGGACGGTCTCGACGGGCGTCGCGAGGATGCCGTCGGGATCACAGGAGGCGACACCGACCCGCACGGCGCCGACGTCGACGCCGATCCGGCGCCCCCGCAGGGGCGCCGCAGCGGGAGTCGTGCCGTCAGACAAGCCGGCGCCCGAGTTCTGCGACGGCGGCGTCGATTCCGGACGCGTCCGAGCCGGAGCCCTGCGCGAGGTCCGGTTTGCCGCCGCCCCGGCCGCCGACCAGCGGCGCGATCGCGCGCACGAGGTCGCCGGCCTTGACGCCCGCGGCGACCGCGGGCTCCGTGACCGCGACGACGAACGGCACCTTCGCCCCGTCCGGGGCGAACAGCGCCACGACGGCCCGCTCACCCGCGACGCGTCCGCGCAGGTCACCGACCAGCGCGCGGAGATCCGCACCGGCGGCGACCGGACCGGCGACGAGCAGGGTGTCGCCGTGCCGGGTCGCCGACTCGATCAGCGAACCGCCCGCCGCGCGCGCCTTCTCGGCCTTGAGCGCGGCGACCTCCTTCTCGGCATCGCGCAGGCGCGTCACAAGCGTCTCGACCCGGCCCGGCAGCTGCTCGGCGGGCGTCTTGAGGTCCGACGAGAGCGCGGCGAGCAGCGCACGCTCCTTCGCCAGATGCGCGTAGGAGTCGAGCCCGACGTAGGCCTCGACGCGGCGCACGCCGGAGCCGATCGACGACTCGCCGAGCAGTGTCACGGGACCGACCGCGGCGGACGCCGCGACGTGCGTGCCGCCGCACAGCTCCATCGAGAACGGCCCGCCGATCTCGACGACGCGCACGCTGTCGCCGTAGTTCTCGCCGAAGAGCGCCATCGCGCCCATCGCCTTCGCGCTGGCGAGATCGGTCTCGAACGTGTTGACGGGAAAGTTCGCGAGCATCGTCTCGTTCGCGATGGCCTCGACGCGCGCCCGCTGCTCAGCCGTCACCGGCTTCGACGCGCGGAAGTCGAACCGCAGGTAGCCCGGCTTGTTGAGCGAGCCGGCCTGCGTCGCCTCGGGGCCGAGCACCTCGCGCAGCGCGGCGTGAACGAGGTGGGTACCCGAGTGGCCCTGCGTCGAGCCGTGCCGCCACGCGGTGTCGACGTGCGCGAGGACGTCCTGACCCTCGGCGACCGACCCCGCGGTGATCCGCACCTTGTGCAGCCACACCTTCTTGGCCAGTTTCTGCACGTCGTAGACGTCCGCGACCAGGCCGGACGAGGTGGTCAGCGTCCCGATGTCGGCGACCTGACCGCCCGACTCCGCGTAGAGCGGCGACCGGTCGAGCACGATCTCCACCTCGGCGCCCGCCCCGGCCTCGGCGACCCGCTGCCCGCCCGACACGATGCCGAGCACGTGGGCCGTCGTGGTCAGCTCGTCGAAGCCGGTGAAGACCGTCGCCTCGCCGTCGAGGAACGGCCGGTACACCGACATGTCGGCATGTCCCGACTTCCGCGCGTTCGCATCCTCTTTGGCGCGACGCCGCTGCTCCGCCATGAGTTCGGTGAAGCCCTGCTCGTCGACGGCCAGGCCCGCCTCGGCGGCCATCTCCAGCGTGAGGTCGATGGGGAAACCGTAGGTGTCGTGGAGGGTGAACGCGTCGGTGCCGGCGATCGTCGTGCGGCCCGCGCTCTTCGTCGCGACCGCGGCCTGCTCGAACAGCGCCGAGCCGGCGGTCAGCGTCTTGCGGAAGGCCACCTCCTCGCCGACGGCCACCGCCCGGATCCGTTCGGCGGCGTCCGCCAGCTCCGGGTAGGACGGCGTCATCGTCGCGACGACGGTATCGACGAACTCCGCCATCGTCGGCGCCTCGGCGCCGAGCAGCCGTGCCGAGCGCACGATCCGGCGCAGCAACCGGCGCAGCACGTAACCGCGGCCCTCGTTGGCCGGCGTCACACCGTCGGAGATGAGCATGACGCCGGTACGGGCGTGATCGGCGATGACGCGGAAGAGCCGGTCGTGCTCGGCGTCGCCAGCGGCGTAGCGCTGCCCGGTCAGCGCCTCGGCGCGATCGATGACCGGACGCATCAGATCCGTCTCGTACACGTTGTCGACGCCCTGCAGCAAGAACGCGACCCGCTCGATGCCCAGGCCGGTGTCGATGTTCTTCTTCGGCAGCTCGCCGATGATCTCGTAGCCGGTCTTCGCGCCGCCGCCGCCGCGCTCGTTCTGCATGAAGACGAGATTCCAGATCTCGATGTACCGGTCCTCGTCGGCCTCGGGACCGCCCTCGACGCCGAACTCCGCGCCGCGGTCGTAGAAGAGTTCCGAGCACGGGCCGCACGGACCGGGAACGCCCATCGACCAGTAGTTGTCCTTCATCCCGCGGCGCTGGATGCGCTCGGGCACCTGTCCCGCCTCGAGCCACAGGTCACGCGCATCGTCGTCGTCGAGATAGACGGTCGACCACAGCCGCTCGGGGTCGAGCCCGAAACCGCCCTCGTCCAGCGGATTCGTCAACAGCGACCAGGCGAACCGGATGGCGTCGCGCTTGAAATAGTCGCCGAAGCTGAAATTGCCGGCCATCTGGAAGAACGTGTTGTGCCGGGTCGTGATGCCGACCTCCTCGATGTCGAGGGTCCGCACGCACTTCTGGATGCTCACCGCCCGATCGAACGGCGGCGTCTGCTGCCCGAGGAAGTACGGCACGAACGGCACCATGCCGGCGTTGACGAACAGGAGGTTCGGGTCGTCGACCACCAGCGAGGCGCTCGGCACCTCCGTATGCCCGGCCTTGATGAAGTGATCGAGGAACCGCTTCCGGATCTCGTGTGTCAACACGGTGGTATCCCTGTCTCCCTGCTCGTTCGTGGCGCGACGCACCACCCTACCCGGGGCCCGTTCTGCTACCGCCCGCGGACGATCGGCCGCAACCGCCCCAGTCGCGCACCGATCTCCCGCTCGTAGCCGCGTTCCGTCGGCGCGTAATAGTCGACGCCCACGAGCTCGTCCGGCGGATACTGCTGCCGCACGACCCCGCCCGGCACGTCGTGCGGGTAGCGATAGCCGACGGCGTTGCCCAATTGCTTGGCGCCCGGGTAGTGACCGTCGCGCAGCGGCGGCGGCACGGCGCCCGCCTTCCCCGCCTCGACGTCGGCGATGGCCTGTCCGATCGCCGCGACCACTCCCGCGGACTTCGGCGCCGTCGCCAGGTGGATCGTGGCCTGCGCCAGCGCAAGCCGCGCCTCCGGCATGCCGATGAGCGCAACCGCCTGGGCGGCGTTCGTCGCGGCCGTCAACGCCGTGGGGTCGGCCATGCCGATGTCCTCGCTCGCATGCACGACGAGCCGCCGCGCGATGAACCGCGGATCCTCCCCCGCGACGATCATCCGCGCCAGATAATGCAGCGCCGCGTCGACATCGCTGCCGCGGATCGACTTGATGAACGCGCTGATGACGTCGTAGTGCTGATCGCCGTCGCGGTCGTACCGCACGGCCGCCCTGTCGACGGCGCGTTCGACGTCCGCGAGCCCGACCCGGACGCCGTCCTCGCCCTCGTGGGCGGCCGTCGCCGTATCGGCGGCCGCCTCCAACGCCGTGAGTGCGCGTCGCGCGTCGCCGTCGGACAACCGGACCAGGTGCTCGAGCGCCTCGTCCTCGAGGACGACGGCCGCGCCCAGCCCCCGCTCGTCGGCGACGGCCCGCTCCAGCAGGCTCCGGACGTCGTCGGCCGTCAGCGCCCGCAGCGCCAGCACCAGCGAGCGCGACAGCAGCGGCGAGACCACCGAGAAGGACGGATTCTCCGTGGTGGCGGCGACGAGGAGCACGATCCGGTTCTCGACGGCGTCGAGCAACGCGTCCTGCTGCGTCTTGGAGAAGCGATGGACCTCGTCGATGAAGAGGACGGTCTGCTCGCCGGCGATGAGCCATCGGCGGGCGAGTTCGATGACGGCACGCACCTCCTTGACCCCGGAGGACAGCGCGGACAGCGCCTCGAAGCGGCGGCCCGTCGTCGTCGAGATGAGCGACGCGAGCGTCGTCTTGCCGGTGCCGGGCGGTCCGTAGAGGATCACCGACGCCGCACCGGCACCTTCCACCAGTCGTCGCAGCGGCGACCCGGGGCCCAGCAGATGCGCCTGCCCGACGATCTCCGTCAGAGCGCGCGGACGCATCCGCACCGCGAGCGGCGAATGGCCGCCGGGCGCGGCGAACCCCTGCCCGGACCGGGCGGGCGGGGACGGCCACGCGCCCGATCCGATGGGTTCCGGATCAGGGTCGAACAGCGTGGCATCGGTCATCGCGTCCAGTCCATCACAGGGCACCGATACGATCCTGACGGGCCCGACGTCTCGACCTCGACGGCCCCGGCGTCACGAGAGCCGGCGGTCCCGCAATCCGTCGGCGACGGCGTCCGCCCATTCGGCGACCGGCTCGTAGTCGACGGCCCGAGCCGCCCGAGCGAGCCCCCGCCAGCGATCGAGGACGACACGCGCGTCCGAGCTGTAGAGCGCGAGTCCCTGCAGGTCGGCGCGCAGGCCGCGACCGGGCAGCACCCACGTCGTCGACAGCCAGACCCAGAGCAGCCGCACCGTGAGCAGCTTGGTCCTGAAGTGACGGTCCCCCTCGAGCGAGGGCCAGCTGCCGACGACCTCGGCGCGCCACCCCTCGGCGAGCGCGGCGTCCAGCGCCGTGATCGCCTGGTCGGATCCCGGCTCACTCCCGGCACCCGCGCCCCGCTGCCGACGCAGGTGCCCGGGATAGGTCACGAGGGCGTAGCCGATATCGAGCGAGGCGTCGCGGAACCCGCCCCACTCGTAGTCGAGGAACTTGACGCCTTCGTCGTTGATGAGGATGTTCTCGGGCCCGACGTCCGACGGACTGAACACGCGATAGTCGCCGCCCGCCAGCAGACCGGCGGCCCGCTTGAGCAGCCGCGACACCTCCGGCGGCGGCGATCCGGCCGGCGTCCCGGGGCCGAACACGGACTCCGCGATCCGCTTGACCGTCACCGGCGCGGCCACGGCCTCGCGAGCGATCGGATCGGCCGGGCGCCCCGTTCCCAACCGGAGCAGCGCGTCGAAGTCCTGCTCCCCGCCGACCGTCGCGGCGTGCATCCGGCCGAGGGCCTGCCCCCACGCCGACAGCGACTGGACGACCCGCTCACGCCGTTCGGTGGCGAGCAGTTCGGTCATCGAACTGCCGTCGCCGAGGTCCGAGAGCACGAGCACCCCCGCCCGCGGATCGGCCGCCAGCAGCTCCGGGCCCGGCCGCGAGCACCGCGCGAGAGCCGTCACATAGCGGTAGGACGCGAGTTCGCGGGTGAAGCCGCCCCACACTCCGCCGCTCGGCAGCGACTTGATGACGACGGTCCTCGGCAGCGCGTATCGGGTACCGATGACGCGCGCACGCAGTACCGTGGTGCGGCCGCTGCCGCCGAGGTCTTCCGGGTCGTCCAACTGCACGGTCGAGCCGATGCGGCGACCGAGCAGGGCGGCGGCCCCGGCCATCACCCTGTCCAGTTCGTGCACTACGGCGGTCATCGTCATCCACCGTACCGCGGTCTGCGGCGGACGGGCCGAAGCCGCGGTACGTCTGACGAAGCCGAGCCCCGGATCAAGCCGACGATTCCTGCGAGCCCTTCGGCTTGGCGTCCATCCCCGACTCCCGGCGCTGCTGGACCGTGATCGGCGCAGGCGCATCGGTGAGCGGGTCGACGCCGCCGCCGGACTTCGGGAAGGCGATGACCTCGCGGATGGACGGCGCCTTCGCGAGCAGCGAGACGAGCCGGTCCCAACCGAACGCGATGCCGCCGTGCGGCGGTGCCCCGTACGAGAAGGCGTCGAGCAGGAAGCCGAACTTCTCCCGCGCGTCCTCCTCGCTGATGCCCATGATCGCGAAGACCCGCTCCTGCAGATCACGGCGATGGATGCGGATCGAGCCGCCGCCGATCTCGGTGCCGTTGAGCACGATGTCGTAGGCGTACGCGAGCGCGGCGCCCGGATCGGACTCCAGGCCCTCGACGCACTCCGGCTTCGGCGCGGTGAACGCGTGGTGGACGGCCGTCCAGGCTCCCGCGCCGACGGCGACGTCACCCGACTCGACGGCCTCGGCGGCCGGCTCGAAGAGCGGCGCGTCGACGACCCATGTCAGCGCCCACTCGTCCGGATCGACGAGCCCGAGCCGGTGCGCGATCTCGACGCGGGCCGCACCGAGCAGCGCCCGCTGCGCCTTCGCCGGACCGGCCGCGAAGAACACGCAGTCCCCCGGGGCGGCACCGACGTGCGCGGCCAGCCCGGCGCGCTCGGCCTCGGACAGGTTCTTGGCGACGGGCCCGCCGAGCGTCCCGTCTTCGCCGATCAGCACGTACGCGAGTCCCCTGGCGCCGCGCTGACGCGCCCACTCCTGCCAGGCGTCGAGCGTCCGGCGCGGCTGCGACGCGCCGCCGGGCATGACGACGGCGCCGACGTACGGCGCCTGGAAGACCCGGAACGGGGTCTGGGCGAAGTACTCGGCGCACTCGACGAGCTCGAGGCCGAACCGCAGGTCCGGCTTATCCGTGCCGTACAGACGCATCGCATCGGCGTACGTCATGCGACCGAACGGCGCGCTGATCTCGTGCCCCGCGGCCGCGAAGGCGGCCACGAGGATCGCCTCGGCGAGCTCGATCACATCGTCCTGGTCGACGAAGCTCGCCTCGATGTCGAGCTGGGTGAACTCCGGCTGCCGGTCGGCGCGGAAGTCCTCGTCGCGATAGCAGCGGGCCAGCTGGTAGTAGCGCTCCATGCCGGCGACCATGAGCAGCTGCTTGAACAGCTGCGGGCTCTGCGGCAACGCGTAGAAGGTGCCCGGGCGCAGTCGCGCGGGCACGAGGAAGTCGCGGGCGCCCTCGGGCGTCGAGCGGGTCATCGTCGGGGTCTCGATCTCGACGAAGTCGCGCGTGTCGAGCACCCGGCGCGCCGCCTGGGTGACCTTCGAGCGCAGTCGCAGCGCCGCGGCCGGGCCGGGCCGGCGCAGGTCGAGGTAGCGGTACTTCAGACGCGCCTCCTCACCCGGGTTCTCGTCGAGCTGGAACGGCAGCGGCGCCGCCTCGTTGAGCACCTCGAGCCCCGTGGCGTTCACCTCGATCGCGCCCGACGCGAGCGCGTCGTTCTCACTGCCCGACGGCCGCGCCTCGACGGTGCCGGTCACCTTGACGCAGTACTCCGCGCGCAACCGGTGGGCCTGCTCGGCGACCGGCTGATCGCGGAAGACCACCTGCGCGACGCCGGACGCGTCCCGCAGGTCGATGAAGATGACGCCGCCGTGGTCCCGGCGCCGGTCCACCCAGCCGGTGAGGGTGACCTGCTCGCCGATGTTCTCGGCGCGCAGCAGTCCGCTGTCGTGGGTGCGCAGCACGGGGGGGTCCTTTCACAGGGGGTGGGTGCGTCGGAATCACCGGAGCGGCGCGCACACGTCGTCGACGATTCCGCGCGCTCCGTCGTCGACGTCCCATCCTAAAGGTCGGTCGCCGCCGCGTTTCCTGTCGGTGGGCGGTGAGATGCTTCAGACGACACACGAGAAGGAGGCAGGCCATGACCTTTCAGGGCGACGGACCGCTCGACACCGACGGCGTCAGCGGCGGGGGCATCAGCGGCGGCGTGATCGCGGGCGGCGGCGGCCTGCTGGCCGTCGTCGGACTCGTCGCGTCGATGTTCCTCGGCTTCAATCCCCTCTCCCTGCTGCCCGGCGGCGGGGGCGGCGCGGCGACGTCGAACTCACCGGACGAGGACCTGCAGAAGCAGATCCAGTCGTGCACGATCCAGAAGGCGAACAGCGACACCGTGTGCCGCATCGTCGCGACGAAGAACAGTCTCGATCTCGTGTGGCCGCAGCTCATCGGCAACCGGTACACGAAGCCGAAGGTCGTCATCTTCGCGTCCAAACAGGTCAACACCAACGGCTGCGGCGCCGGCAGCGAGGACATGGGGCCCTTCTACTGCCCGGCCGACAAGACGGCCTACTTCGCGCCGTCCTTCTTCGATCGCTATCTCACCCAGCTCGGCGGCAGCGACGGCCCGCTGGCGCAGGAGTACGTCATCGCGCACGAGTACGGCCACCACGTCCAGAACCTGCTCAACCCGCAGCGCCGATCGTCGAACGCCACCGGCGAGAACTCCGTCTCGGTCAACCTCGAGCTGCAGGCCGACTGCCTGGCCGGGATGTGGGTCAGCCGGGCCGACAAGGGGCCGAACGCGCTGCTCAAGCCCATCACGCAGGATCAGATCGCGACCGTCATCACCACCGCCAACGCGATCGGCGACGACGCACTGCAGAAGCGCGCCGGCCGGAACCCGAGCCCGGAGCAGTTCAGTCACGGCAGCAGCGCCGACCGCACCACGTGGTTCATGAACGGCTATCGCGCGAACGGCGACGTCAACAAGTGCGACACCTTCAAGCTGCGCGGCACGCGATGACGGGAGTCCGGACGCCGTCGGCGATCGACCGCGTGGCCGACGAGCACCTCGATCGGCTCTGCGCACTCGATCCGCTGCTGGCCACGGAGATCGGCGTCACCGGCCACGACGACCGGCTGACGCGGTTCGATCCGGAATCCGACGCCGAACACGCCGAGGAATTGCGCCGGGCACTGCGGCGGCTCGGCGACGAACCGCCGGTCGACGCCGTCGACATCGCGACCGTGACGACGATGCGCAGCGCGCTCGGCGCCGATCTGGCACTCGCCGCGGCAGGCGAGCGGCTCGGCGCCGTCGACGTGCTGGCCAGCCCGGTGCAGGCGGTCCGGGACTGCTTCTCGCTCATGGACCCGGTGTCGGCCGTCGAGCAGATCCGCGCCCGGCTCGCCGACGTGCCGGCGGCGCTCGCCTCCTATCGTGCGGGGCTCGACGCCCGCGTCGCGGCGGGGCCTCCCCTGGCCCGCCGGCAGCCGCTGCTCGTCGCGGCGCAGGCACGAGAGGCGACGGACGCGATCCGCCGCTCGCTCGGTCCGGCTTTCGCCGACGCCGACCTCACTGACGTCGCCCGCGCCTTCGCCGCGACGGCCGATCATCTGGAACGCGTCGTCGCACCGGCCTGCGTCACCGACGACGCCATCGGCGACGAGCGCTACCGCCGGTTCTCCCGCAGCTTCGTCGGCGCGACCGTCGACCTGCACGACGCGTACGCCTGGGGGCTCGACCAGGTGGCCGAGATCGCCGCCGAGCAGCGTGCACTCGCCACCGAACTGACGGGTTCCGGTGACGTCGCCGCCGCGGTGGCCGTGCTCGACGCCGACCCGCGCTACCTGGTGCACGGCACGGACGCCCTGCAGGCGTGGATGCAGGACCTGTGCGATCGCGTCGTCGCCGACCTCGCCGGGCGGGCCTTCGACATCCCCGACGAGTTGCGACGGCTCGCCTGCCGCATCTCGCCGTCCGGCACGGGCGGCATCTACTACACGGCTCCGTCCGAGGACCTCGCACGGCCGGGCACGATGTGGTGGGCGGTCCCGCCGGGCACCGAGACGTTCCGCACCTGGCAGGAGACCACCACGGTCTACCACGAGGGCGTCCCCGGTCATCATCTGCAGATCGGGCAGGCGATGATCGACGGCGACCTCAACCGCTGGCGCAAGCTGGCCTCCTTCACCTCGGGCCACGGCGAGGGCTGGGCGCTCTACGCCGAGCGCCTCATGGGCGAACTCGGCTGGCTTTCGGATCCGGGCGATCGCATGGGCATGCTCGACGGCCAGCGGCTGCGGGCGGCGCGCGTCGTCATCGACATCGGCGTCCACCTGCGGCTGCCGGCCCCGGCGTCCGTCGGCGGCGGCGTCTGGGATGCGGACAAGGCGTGGGAGTACCTCACCGCCAACGTCGCGATGGACCGGGAGTTCCTGCGGTTCGAGCTCGATCGCTACCTCGGCTGGCCCGGCCAGGCACCGAGCTACGCGCTCGGCCGGCGCGTATGGGAGCGGACGCGCGACGGCTACCTCGCGGCGCATCCGGCGGCGACGCTGCGTGATTTCCATTCGGCGGCACTGCGGCTGGGCGGCGTCACCCTCGAAGCGCTGGAGACGCTGCTCATACCCTGAAACATCTCATTCACGGGACGTTCACTCGCAGGACATCGTTCACAAGCCGCTTGGACGTCCGAATCGGCCGCATCCCGATACCATCACGAACGTGGCGGGACTCTGGGGACGAAACGCGGGGAGCGGACGCGGCGACGACGCGGCGCTGCGTCACGCTCGGGCGAACCTCACCTCCGCGTTCCTCGACATGGACGCTCGGCAAAGCGCCGCGTCGGCCGCCGTCGCCGCGGCCGAGCAGTTCGCACCCGAGCACCGGTTACGCGACGCCTGGCGCGGCGTCGAGGCGCAGTGCTTCGCCGCCGGCGAGAACTATCTGGCGGTGACCAGCCGCTACCCGGACGACGCCTGGGCCCCGCCCATCGCCCACCAGGAGTTCGACACCTGCAGCCGGCTGCTCCTCGGCGCGTCGCACGCCGTCTACGACTTCCACACCCGCCACCAGGACGTCCTCTCCCGCGCGGCGGCGGCGGCCGCCGCGGCCCCGCGGCTCGCCGACGACGCGATGGCCGCCGCGACACGGGCCGTCGGCGCCCTGGACGCACTCGATCCGGCGTTCGCCGCCTATCCGTCCGTCACGGGAGCGGCGACGGCGCTCGACACGGCACTCGACGTGCTGTTGCGCCGCCGCGACGCGGGTTCGCCACGAGAGATCGAGGACGCGGCGCAGGACGTCACCGATCGGGCCCAGGCCCTCGTCGAGGCCGTCGACGCCGCACCGCGGCGCGCCGAGCAGGCACGCCGCGCCGTCTCGTCCGTCGCCACCCGGCTCGACGCCGTCGGCAACCGGGCCACCCGGCTCCCCGGCGCCTATTCCGCGCTGCTCCGCGAGTTCAACGCCGCCAGCTCCGCCGATCTCGTCGAGAACGAGCGCGCCGGCCGTGCCCGCATGGTCGACGCCGCCGCCGAGCTCGACGCGGCCCGTGCCGCACTGCGGTCCGGCGACCCGGAGGCCGCACTCGCCCGGACCGAGAAGGTCCGCGAACACCTCTCGGCCGCCGATGCGGCGGTCGACGGCGTCACCGGACGGCTCGCCGTCCTCCGGGAGCTGAAGACCGACCCGCGAGGACGCGCGTCGGGCGTCCGCTTCCGGATCCGCGACGCGCAGCGTCTCGCGGTCGATCGCGGACTCACCCGCGAATGGGGATCCGTTCTCGACGCGCAGGTCGAGCGCATCGACCGCGCCGAAGCCCGCCTGACAGGTCCACATCCGGACTATTGGGCGTTCAGTACAGAGCTCGACCTCGTCTCGGAGTTCATCGCCCGGGTCGTGCAGAGGATGAGGGGACACGCGGAAGCGCCATGACCGATATCGATTCCAGCGAGGCGACGGCCTCGCACGCCGCCACACCCGGTGCAGCAGAGAGCCCGGAGCACACCGTGCGCACGTCGGCGGCTACGTCCGTGGCCGATCCCGTGCTACGGCATTTCGACCAGCTCGACGTCGCGACCCGCCGGTCGCTCTTCCTCCATCCACCCCGGCACTTCTCCGACGCCGCCGGCCGTGACGTCCTCGCGATGGCCCTCGGCGCCACGCTGTACGTGCCGGCGACGCGCGAGAACCTCGCCGCGACGGTTCTGCGGCGCGCCGCCGACGGCGTCACGTCGATGGTCCTCGACCTGGAGGACGCCGTCGCCGACGACGACGTCGAGGACGGTCAGCAGGCCGTCGTCGCCGCGCTCGACGAGCTCGCCGGCACGGCGGCGGCCCGACTGCTGCTGTTCGTCCGCATCCGCGATCTGGCGGCCGTCGAACAGATCGCCGCCGCGATCGGCCCCGGGATCCGCGCATTGACCGGCTTCGTCCTGCCCAAGTTCACCGCGGCCACCGGACGCGAACACCTGGCGGCCGTCGCCGCGGCGTCCGAGGTCGTCGGCAAGCACCTCTACGCCATGCCCGTCATGGAGACCGCCGCGCTCGTCCACCGCGAGACGCGGGACACCGAACTGCAGGCGATCGCCGCGATTCTCGCCGAGCACCGCGAGCAGGTCCTCGCCGTCCGCATCGGCGCGACGGACATGTGCAGCACGTTCGGCATCCGCCGCGACCGCGACCTGACCATCTACGACGTCCGCGTCGTCGCCGACGTCATCGCGACGATCGTCAACTATCTCGGCCGGGCGGGCGACGACGGCTTCGTCATCACCGGCCCGGTGTGGGAGTACTTCGCCGACCACGAGCGGATGTTCCGTCCGATGCTGCGGCAGACGCCGTTCGCCGAGCAGGACGCCGTCCTCTTCCGGCGGCACCTCGTCAGCCGCGATCTCGACGGGTTGCTCCGCGAGATCGCGCTCGACCGCGCCAACGGCATCCAGGGCAAGACCGTCATCCATCCGCTGCACGTCGCGGCCGTCCACGCCCTCTCGGCCGTGACGCACGAGGAGTACCACGACGCACTCGACATCGTGGGTGACGACAGCGGCGGCGTACGCGCCTCGACGTACCGCAACAAGATGAACGAGACCCGCCCGCATCGCAGCTGGGCCGATCGGACGCTGCTGCGAGCGCACGTCTTCGGCGTGACGCGCAAGGGCATCACGTTCGTCGACCTCCTGACGGCGCTGGTGGACCGATGAGCGCGACGACCGATCACCGGACCGATCCGGCAGACACCCGCGAGCGCCCCACGCCCTGGGCGACGCAGCGACTCGGGTACGGGCTGCATCACGTCGACTCCCCCGTCGGCGCCGAGGTGCCCGACCTGGTCGAACCCGGGCTGCGGCGCAACCCGCGGCGCGCCCATCTGCTCGTCTCGACGGTGCTCGGCAAGCATCTCCCGACGCCGCCGGGCGACGTCATCGCGGCGGCCGACCGGCTCGGCGACCTCGTCCTCGCCGCGCTGGGCGACGCCCCGGACACCGACGTACCGGCCGGCGGACGAGACCTGCTCGTGCTCGGTTTCGCGGAGACGGCGACGGGGCTCGGCCATTGCGTCGCCGACCGGCTGCGCGCGTCCTACTACCTGCATTCGACGCGCCGCGGCGGCGCCCGCACCCACGCCGAGTTCGAGGAGGGACATTCGCACGCGACGCGGCACCAGCTGCAGCCTGCGGATCCCGCACGGCTACACCGGCCCGCGCCGCTGGTCCTCGTCGACGACGAGATCTCGACCGGCGCCACCGCTATCGACGCGATCGGCGCCCTGCACGCCCTCGCCCCGCGTGCGCACTACGTCGTCGCCTCGCTCGTCGACATGCGCACCGCCGAACACCGCCGGGCCTGCGCGGACGCCGCGGCCGCTCTCGGTGTGCGGATCGACCACGTCGCGCTCGCCACCGGCAGAACCGAGCTGCCGCCGACGCTCGTCGCCGACGTCCTCGCGTTGCCCGATCCGCCGCTCAATCCGCGCGGCGCGGCGTCCGGCACCGTCACCCGGATCGACCTGCCCTGGCCCACGGACGTCCCCGACGGCGGCCGCTTCGGCTTCGAGGACGACGACCGGCCCCGCTACGCCGCGGCCGTCGCGACGGCCGCGACGCTGCTCGCCGCGGAACTCGACCCGAGCCGGCCCGTGATCGTCGTCGGCCACGAGGAGCTCATGCACCTGCCCCTGCGCCTGGCCGACGCGCTCGAAGGCCACCACCTCGACGTCCGGTTCCAGACGACGACCCGTTCCCCCGCGTACGTGGTCGACGCGCCGGGCTATCCGTTGCGGCGGGGCTTCACCTTTCCCGCCCCGGAGGAGGGCGAGGACGCGCCCCGTTACCTGTACAACGCGGCCCTCCCGGACGCTGCCGCGCAGGCCCGGCTGGTGCTGGTCGTCGACGCGCCCGCCGACACCCCGCGGCTGGCCGCGCCGGGCGGCCTCCTCGACGTCCTCACCGCGGCCGGCGACGACGTCCTGCTCGCCGTCCTGCCCGGCACCGACCAGGCGGCGGTGCGCGACCGCGGCCGAACATCGGCCGAGCTCACCGACCGATCGGCGGAGAACCCGTGACGACACCGCTCACCGGCCCCGATTTCGGCTCGTACGCCGCCGCGGACGTCCGCTGGCTGCTCAAGGACCTCTCGCACGTGCGGCTGGAGGCGGACATCGCCGACCGCGAGCGCCGGATCCAGTCCGGACAGGCGCACTACGCGGAATCACTGCCGATCGAGTATCAGCCGGGCCCGGCCTACCGCAGGCTCTTCGACGAGGTGCTGCGGGAGTCCGCCGCGCGACTGGCGCTGGCCGTCGGCACCGTCACCGAGCTCGTCCTGCGCGAACGCGGCTCCGACGTCGTCCTCGTCTCGCTCGCCCGGGCCGGCACGCCGGTCGGCGTCCTCATGCGGCGCTGGGCCGCCTACCGGCACGGCCTCGATCTGCCGCATTACGCCGTATCGATCGTTCGCGGACGAGGCATCGACACCGTCGCCCTCGACCACCTCGCGGCCCACCACGACCCCGCGTCGGTCGTCTTCGTCGACGGCTGGACGGGCAAGGGCGTCATCACCCGCGAGCTGACCGCCGCCCTCGCCGACTATCACGCGGCCGGCGGCGCCGTCTTCGATCCCGACCTCGCCGTGCTCGCCGACCCGGGCGCCTGCGCCCGCACCTACGGCACCCGCGACGACTTCCTCATCGCCTCGGCGTGCCTCAACTCGACGGTCTCCGGGCTCGTCTCCCGCACGGTCCTCAACGCGACGCACATCGGCCCCGGCGAGTTCCACGGCGCGAAGTTCTACGCCGAACTGGCCGCCGACGACGTCTCCGGCGTCCTCGTCGACACCGTCGCCGACTGCTTCGGGGCCGTGACCATCCGCGTCGCCGGCCAGGTCGCCGCGCTGCTGGCAGCCGACCGCACACCGACGTGGGCGGGCTGGGCCTCCGTCGAGGCGGTGCAGGCCGAGTACGGCATCACGAGCACCAACTTCGTCAAACCCGGTGTCGGGGAGACGACGCGCGTGCTGCTGCGCCGGATGCCGTGGCGCATCCTCGTCCGTGACGCCGACGCGCCGGACCACCGGCACATCCGGCTCCTCGCCGCCGATCGCGGCGTGCCCGTCGAGGTGATCCCCGACCTCGCCTACTCCTGCATGGGACTCATCAAGGAGCTCGCCCGATGACCGCACCGACCACCACCGACCCGGCCGACCCGCCGGCCGCCGCCGAGCGCCGCGCCGCGCTCGTCGCCAGCGACCTCGACCGCACGCTGATCTATTCGGCGAAGGCCGTCGCCGAGATGTCGCCGTCCGCGCCCGGCGACATCCTGTGCGTCGAGATCTATCAGGACGCGCCGCTGTCGTTCATGCACCGCGACGCGGCCGAGGAGCTGCGCCGTGTCACGGATATCGCCGTCGTCGTCCCGACGACGACCCGCACCGTCGTGCAGTTCAACCGGATCACCCTGCCCGGCGGCCCGTGGCACTACGCGGTGACGAGCAACGGCGGCACGATCCTCGTCGACGGCGTCCCCGACACCGGCTGGCGAGCCTCGATCGACGCGGCCGCCCGCGCGGGCGGAGCCGGGCTCGACGACGTGGTCGCGGCTCTGCAGCCACGCCTGGACGCGTCCTGGGTGACCAGCTCCCGCGTCGCCGACAGCCTGTTCCACTATCTCGTCGTCGACCTCGGCCGGTTGCCCCCGGACTTCCTCGCCGAATGGGACGCCTGGTGCCGGCCGCGGGGCTGGAACGCCTCCCGGCAAGGGCGCAAGATCTACACCATGCCGGACGCCGTCTGCAAGAGCCGCGCCGTCGCCGAGGTGCGTCGCCGGCTCGTCGCCGAGGGCGCCCTGAGCGCCGACGCCCCGCTGCTCGCGGCCGGCGACGGCGCCCTCGACGCGCAGCTCCTCGCCACCGCCGACGCGGCGATCCGGCCTCGGCACGGCGAACTCGAAGACCTCGGCTGGACCCACCCCGGCGTCGCGGTGACGGCCGCCGCCGGCATCGACGCGGGCCGCGAGATCATCCGCTGGTTCGCGACTTCTGCCAGGATGGCCCTGTGACCACACCACTCGCCAAGGGCCAGAACGGTCCGCTCAACACGCCCGAAGTCGTCGTCTCCGTCGACCTCACCGCTCCGGCGGACGTGTCGGCGCTGCTCGTGACGTCCGCGGGCAAGGTCCGCAGTGACGCCGACTTCGTCTTCTTCAACCAGCCGACCGGCCCCGGCGTCCGGCTGCAGCCCGGCGGGCCGGGACAGCCCGCCGCGCTGCGGGTGACCCTCGCCGAGGTGCCGGCCGACATCGACCAGATCCGGACCGTCATCACGCTCGAGGACGCCTCGGCGACCTTCGGACGTTTCGCGCCCCCGACCGCCCGCGTCGCCGACGGCACCGGCAACCGCCTCTACGAGTACCGGATCGACGGCCTGGCCACCGAGTCGATCGTCATCGCCATCGAGCTGTACCGTCGCGGCCCGGCCTGGAAGGTGCGCGCCGTCGGACAGGGCTACGCGGGCGGCTTCGCGGCTCTCGTCACCGACCACGGGGTCAGCGTCGACGACGAGCCCGCGCCCGCCGCGCCGCCCGCACCCCCGGCACCACCCGCCGCGCCCCCGGCACCGCCCGCCGCACCGCCGGCCCCCGCGTACGGCTCCCCCGCACCGAGCTACGGCTCCCCGCCCCCCGCACCCGGTTCTCCGGCGCCCGATTACGGCTCGCCTGCACCGTCGTACGGCTCACCGGCGCCGAGCTACGGCACCCCCGCTCCGAACTACGGCGGTCAGCCGCCGGCCCCCGACTACGGCTCGCCTGCACCGTCGTACGGCTCACCGGCGCCGAGCTACGGCGCCCCCGCCCCGAGCTACGGCACGCAGCCCCCGCCGCCCGACTACGGCGCCACGGCGCCCGCGCCCTCCTACGGCGCACCGCCCCAGGCGCCGTACGGATCGCCTACGGGTGCGCAGGCGGCGCCCGCGGGCGGCGGCGGCGAGATCAGCCTGTCGAAGTCCCGGCCGGTCAGCCTCGCCAAGGGCCAGCGCGTCAGTCTGCGCAAGGACGGCGGCGTCGCCCTCACGCGCATCGACATGGGGCTCGGCTGGGACCCCGTCGAGACGCGCGGCCGGTTCGGTTCGCGCACAGCGAACATCGACCTCGACGCCTCCGCCTTCCTCTTCGCGGGCGGGGCCGTCGACGACGTCATCTACTACGGCCGGCTCTCGGCCAAGGACGGCTCCATCCGCCACTCGGGCGACAACCTCACCGGTGAAGGCGGCGGCGACGACGAGGTGGTGAGCATCGACCTGCCCGCCGTCTCACCCCACATCACGTCGATCGTCCTCACCGTGACGTCGTACCGCGGTCAGACGTTCGAGCAGGTCCGCAACGCGTACTGCCGGCTCGTCGACCTCACGACGGGCGCTGAACTCGCCCGTTACACGCTGCAGGGCGGCATGCCGTTCACCGGCATGGTGATGGCGCGGGTCTACCGGGAGGGCGCCGAGTGGAAGCTGCAGGCGATGGGTGAAGGCATCCAGACGAAGAATCCGAAGCAGGCCGCGCCGCTGCTCTCCCGCTTCCTCGGATGAGGCCGTCCGGGCGGACGACACACCGCCCGTCGACGGATGTTCGTGGTGCAGACATCGCCACGAGCTCCGTCGGGCCGCTACACTCGGGGCCGCGAGTCTGAAATATCCAGTCCGCGGCGTGAGCGGTGACACACCCGAACTGCCGATACGCCATGCATCAAACGAAAGGGACTCCCCATGGGCGTCAGCTTGACCAAGGGCGGCAACGTCTCGCTCACCAAGGCGGCACCGAACCTCACGGCCGTCTCCGTCGGACTCGGCTGGGACATCCGGTCGACGACCGGCACCGACTTCGATCTCGATGCCAGCGCCATCGGAGCCGACGCCGACGGTCGGGTCGTCTCCGATCAGCACTTCATCTTCTTCAACAACCTGCGCTCGCCGGACGGCTCGATCGAGCACACCGGCGACAACACCACCGGTGAAGGCGACGGCGACGACGAGGTCATCAACGTCGAGCTCGCGGCCGTCCCGGCCAACATCGGCAAGGTCGTCTTCCCGGTCTCGATCTACGACGCGGACGCCCGCTCGCAGTCCTTCGGCCAGGTCCGCAACGCGTACATCCGCGTCGTCGACCGCTCCAACGGCAACGAGCTCGCCCGCTACGACCTCTCCGAGGACGCCTCGACCGAGACCGCGATGGTCTTCGGCGAGCTCTACCGCAACGGCGCCGAGTGGAAGTTCCGCGCCATCGGCCAGGGCTATGCCTCCGGGCTCGCCGGCATCGCCCGCGACTACGGCGTCAACGTCTAAAATCCGGTAACGGCAGCGCCGTGCCCCTTGGCCACATGCCGGGCACGGCGCTGGCGCGTCCACGCCTCGTCATAAGGCCGTTCCCGGCATCGGCCCCCACAGGAAGGTCCGTGAATCCATGAGCGTGTCTTTGAGCAAGGGTGGCAACGTCTCCCTCTCCAAGCAGACGGACAACCTGACGGCCGTCGCCGTCGGGCTCGGCTGGGACGTCCGCGCGACGACCGGCGCCGACTTCGACCTCGACGCGTCCGCCCTGCTCACGGGGCCTGACCGGCGCGTCCTGTCCGATCAGCATTTCGTCTTCTACAACAACCTGCGGTCCCCCGACGGCGCCGTCGAGCACACCGGCGACAACCTCACCGGCGAGGGCGAGGGCGACGACGAGGTCGTCAACGTCGATCTCATCGCGCTGTCACCCGCGGTGACGAACATCTTCTTCCCGGTCTCGATCCACGACGCCACGGCACGCCGGCAGTCGTTCGGCCAGATCACGGGCGCCTTCATCCGCGTCGTCGACCGCAACACCGGGCGCGAGCTCACCCGCTACGACCTCTCCGAGGACGCCTCGACCGAGACCGCGATGGTCTTCGGCGAGCTCTACCGACATGGCGCAGAATGGAAGTTCCGCGCCATCGGCCAGGGCTACGCCTCCGGCCTGGCAGGCATCGCCCGCGACTACGGCGTCAACGTCTGACCCGTCCGTCGACCCCACCTCGTCCACCGCCCCCGCGGTCGACCCGATCGAACGGACCCCATGGTTCTCCGGATATTCGGTTTCTCCATCCTCGTCACGATCCTGTCAGTCATCGTGGCAGGCGTGTACGGCGGGCCCGAAGCCGTCCTCCTCGTCGTCATCCTCGGCATCCTCGAGGTGTCGCTCTCCTTCGACAACGCGGTCATCAACGCGACCGTGCTCGAGCGGATGAGTGAGTTCTGGCAGAAGATCTTCCTGACCATCGGCATCCTCATCGCCGTCTTCGGCATGCGTCTCGTCTTCCCCCTCGCGATCGTGTGGGCGACCGCCGGCCTCTCCCCGACCCGCGCCCTCGATCTCGCGCTCAATCCGCCGGCGGACGGCGCCGCGCATTTCGCCGACGGTTCGCCGAGCTACGAGACGCTGCTCACCGACGCACATCCGCAGATCGCGGCGTTCGGCGGGATGTTCCTGCTCATGCTGTTCCTCGACTTCATCTTCGAGGACCGCAAGATCGTCTGGCTGGCCTGGCTGGAGCGACCGCTCGCCAAGATCGGCAAGCTCGACCAGCTCGCGGTCATCGTGGCCGGCGGATCGCTCGTCCTCTCGGCGGTGTTCCTCGCCGCCGACGACAAGGTCTCCACGGTCATGATCTCCGGTGTGCTCGGCATGATCACCTACATCACGGTGAACGGTCTCGGTGAGCTGTTCAACGTCGATCACGAGGGCGAGGAAGGCGAGGAGGCGCACACCGGCGGTCCGTCGCAGCTCGCCAAGGCCACCGGCAAGGCCGGTTTCTTCCTGTTCCTCTACCTCGAGGTGCTCGACGCGTCGTTCTCGTTCGACGGCGTCATCGGCGCGTTCGCGATCACGGCGGACCCGATCATCATCGCCCTCGGCCTCGGCTTCATCGGCGCGATGTTCGTCCGGTCCATCACCGTCTACCTCGTCCGGCAGGGCACGCTGTCGGAGTACCGGTACCTCGAGCACGGCGCGCACTGGGCGATCGGCGCCCTCGCCGCGATCCTGCTCATCTCCATCGGCATCCACGTCGAGGAGGTCGTCACCGGCCTCATCGGTGTCGCGTTCATCGGCGCGGCGCTCGTCTCGAGCATCCTCCGCAATCGCCGCGACAACGCCGTCGAGGGCAGCGACTCCACCGTCGGAGTCGGCTGACCGTCTCGACCGGCGGCCGCCGACGCCCCGACGACCACCGTTCGCACCACCCAGGGAGGCCACCATGGCCATCGACTACACGAAGCGCCCGAGCAGTCCCACCCCACCGCCGGCCGGCCCGCCGCAGCAGAGCGGCCACCAGGCCCGGCAGCCGCAGCATCCCTCCCCGCCCCAGGGCGGCGGGGTGAATCTCGGCAAACTCAGCCTGACGAAGTCGGCGCCCTCGGTCAGTCTCACGAAACGCGGCGAGCAGCAGGGCGTCATGCGCGTCAATCTCAACTGGACGCAGGGCCCGAAGAAGACGGGTTTCCTCGCCAAGCTCACCGGCGGCTCCGTCGATCTCGATCTCGGCTGCCTCTATGAGCTCACCGACGGTCGCAAGGGCGTCGTCCAAGCGCTCGGCGGCACGTTCGGGTCGCTGCAGGGCGCCCCGCACATCCAGCTCGACGGCGACGACCGCTCCGGCGCCGTCGCGGGCGGCGAGAACATGCACATCGACCTCTCGCGACCGGACGTCTTCCGCCGGATCCTCGTCTTCGCCATGATCTACGAGGGCGCCCCCAACTGGGCCGCCGTCGACGGCGTCGTCACGATGTTCCCGACCTCGGGCCCGCAGATCGAGGTGCGCCTCGACTCGGCCAGCGACAACGCCCGGATCTGCGCCATCGCACTGCTGCAGAACACGGGTCGCGGCATCGACGTCACCCGCGAGGTCCGCTACATCACCGGCAGCCAGGCCGACCTCGACCGCGCGTACGGCTGGGGCATGAACTGGACCCGCGGCCGCAAGTAGCCGGCGAACCGCTCGACGACGAGACCCCGTGCCCGGTGGCACGGGGTCTCGTCATATGCCCGGCCGGCCGCTATTCGCTCGTCGCCACCACCAGCTCGGCGACGACGTCCGCCGTCGCGACCGTGCGCTGCGAGCCGTCACGCAGGTCCTTGACGACCACCTCGCCCGCCGCCAACTCCGACTCCCCGAGAACGAGCGCGAACCGGGCGCCGCTGCGGTCGGCGGCCTTCATCGCACCCCGCAGGCCGCGGTCGCCGTAGGCGAGATCGACGGCCACACCGGACCGGCGCAGCTCACCCGCGAGACGGACGAGCTCGGCCTTCGCCGGGGCGCCGAGCGGCACCCCGAACACCTGGCACCGCGCGTCGGACGCGGGCGCGAGCCCCTCGGCCTCCAACGCGAGCACCGTGCGGTCGACGCCGAGCCCGAAGCCGATGCCCGACAACTCGAGCTTGCCGCCGAGCTGGCGCATGAGGCCGTCGTACCGGCCGCCGCCGCCGATCCCCGACTGGGCGCCGAGGCCGTCATGGACGAACTCGAACGTCGTCTTCGTGTAGTAGTCGAGCCCGCGGACGAGCCGCGGATTGACCTCGTAGGCGACGCCGAGCGCGTCCAGGTGCGCCCGCACGGCGGCGAAGTGCTCCCCCGCCGACTCCGAGAGGTGATCGAGCATCATCGGCGCGCCCGCGAGCTGCTCGCGCACGTGCGGGCGCTTGTCGTCGAGCACCCGCAGCGGATTGATCTCGGCGCGATCGCGCGTCGCCTCGTCGAGGTCCAGCCCGCGCAGGAACTCCACCAACCGCTCCCGGTAGGCGGGCCGGCAGGTGTCGTCGCCGAGGGACGTCAGCTCCAGCCGGTAACCGGTGAGCCCCAGCGAACGGAAGCCCTCGTCGGCGACGGCGACGACCTCGGCGTCCAACGCCGGATCGTCGACGCCGATCGCCTCGACGCCGACCTGCTGCAACTGCCGGTAGCGGCCGGCCTGCGGCTTCTCGTAGCGGAAGAACGGTCCGGCGTAGCTCAGCTTGACGGGCAGCTGGCCGCGGTCGAGACCGTGCTGGATGACGGCGCGCATGACGCCGGCGGTGCCCTCGGGTCGCAGCGTCACCGATCGCTCACCACGGTCGGCGAAGGTGTACATCTCCTTGCTGACGATGTCCGTCGACTCGCCGACCCCGCGCGCGAACAGCGTCGTGTCCTCGAAGATCGGCAGCTCGACGTGGCCGTAGCCGGCCCGGCGGGCGGCAGCGGTGAGGGCGTCGCGGACCGCGACGAACTGCGCCGACGCCGGCGGGACGTAGTCGGGGACGCCGCGGGGCGCCTGGATCGGCGTCGGGGTGGTCATGCGTTCCTCTCGGGTGTTGCGTGCGGAACCGGCGCTCGCCGGGTCCGATGGGAGACGGAGCCTGCGGGGAGGACGGCGATCACAGACCTTGCAGGAAGGGATTCCCGGCGCGCTCGGCGCCGACGGACGTCTGCGGCCCGTGACCGGGCAGGACGACGGTGGCGTCGGCCTTCGGCAGGATCGACGCGGCGATCGAGTCGAGCAGCTGCTCGTGACTCCCGCCGGGCAGATCACTGCGTCCGATGGAACCCGCGAACAGCACGTCACCGGTGAAGCACACCGGGACCGGCCCGTCGGGCGTCGTCGCCACCACGTCGAGCAGCACCGACCCCTGAGTATGCCCCGGCGCCACCTGCACGCCGAACCGGATTCCGGCGAGCTCGACGTCCTCGGCGTCCGCGAACTCGACGACCTTCTCCGGCTCGGCGAACTCCTCGTCGCCGAGCATCGCGCTCAGCTGCGGCCCCACACCCGACGCGGGATCGGCGAGCATCGGCCGGTCGGCGGGATGGATGTACACCGGGATGCCGTACGCATCGGCCAGCTCGGCGGCGTTCCACGTGTGATCGAGGTGACCGTGGGTGAGGAGCACGGCCACGGGGTTGAGCCGATGCTCGGCCAGCACCTCGCGGACCGTCGGCGCCGCGTCCTGCCCCGGATCGATGACGACGGCGTCCTCGCCCTCGGCGGTGGCCACGATGTAGCAGTTCGTCGCGAACACTCCCGCCGCGAATCCCGTGATGAACATGGCCGCCATTCTCTCAGGCGCCGTTTCGGCGATCCCAGGGGCGCCGTCGCCGACGCGGACTGGCAGACTGGTCACGGCCGCGCGAGGCTCCCGCGCGGCGTCGACCCGCGCGGGCTCGCCCGCCGACACCAGCAATCGTGGAGGAAGACCGGGCGTGCCCAAGGACGAGCAGGACCGCGGCCTCGACAAGACCGATGCGGACAAGACCGAGGTGCTGAGCAACGAGGATCGCCGCAAGGCCGCCCAGCAGCTCCTCAAGGCCCGCATCGCCGCCGAGGACTCGGCGGCGCGGTCGAAGAAGCGCAAGATCATCGGCGCATCGGCGGCCGTCGCGGCCGTCGTGCTCGGTGTCACGACGTACGTCGTGGTCGACAAGGTGTCGTGGGCGATGGACAACGCCAAGCACGTCGACTGCGACTTCCAGCCCTACGGCTATTCGGCCGGCGCCGACCCGATGACGGGCGCGCCCGCACAGCCGACGCCCGAGAGCGTCAAGGCCGCCCAGTCCGCCCGTCGCACCGCGATGCCGCGCAGCAGGCAGAGCAACGAGGGCACCGTCGACGTCACGTTCGCGTTGGCGGCCGGGCCGGTCAAGCTCACCCTCGACCGCTCCGAGTCGACATGCGACGTCGCGGCCGTCGAGACGCTCGTCAAGCAGGACTACTACCGCAAGACGACGTGCCCGACGGTCGGCGTCGGCCCGCGCGCGACGTTCCTCATGTGCGGCGAGGTGCCGGAGGCCCGCGTGGGCGCTGCCGCCACGTCGTTCGGCCCCGGCTGGGGCCTGCCGATCCCCGCGGCCGACACCGGCGACGCGACGGCGCAGAAGACCTACAAGTTCGGCCGCGGCACGGTCGCCGTGATGAGCGAGGCGAACGCCAGCGAGGCGCCGAACACGCTCGGCAGCCAGATCGTCGTCTTCCTCGCCGACACCGAGATCGCGCTCGACCTGCCGATCATCGGCAAGGTCGACGACGACGCGTCGTTCCGCGTCCTGGACGGCTACAAGGACAAGGGACTCAAGGCCGAGCAGCCGACGCCGGGCCAGGAGAAGCCACAGGTCGGTCAGCCGGCGGCGCAGATCGACGTCACGGACGCGACCATCGGCTGACCCCGAACGAGCCCGCGGGTCGGCGACGTCAGGCCGGCTGCAGCGTCGGCTTCCGTTCGACGGACGATCGACGCCACACCGACCAGGAGGCCAGGGCGGTGACGACGACGCAGCTGATCATGAGCGGCGCCGAGATCATCGGGTGGGCGGCGATCTCGACGGACAGATAGCGCACCGACCACAGCAGTCCCGTGAACAGGCCGAGTCCGGTGAGCACGGCGGCGACGCGCGTCGAGTGCCAACCGTCCTCGGGCCGCATGAGCGCGGTCTCGACGGTCAGGGCGAAGATGGCACCGGCGAGCAGGTCGACGCCGTAGTGGAAGCCGAAGCCCAGGGTCGCGAGGAGTGTGCCGACGAGGAACACCGCGCCGAAGATCTTGAGCGAGCGGGGTCCGCGAAGGGCGTGCAGGAAGATCGTCGTCGCCCACGCCGTGTGCAGGCTCGGCATGCAGTTGCGCGGTGCCGCCGCATACCAGACCGACACCGGATCGGTGCCCGTCGGCAACACCCACGGCCAGACGTCCGCGACGCCGGCCCCCTCGACGGTGTTCCCGAAGAAGTACGTCGGTCCGACGACCGGGAAGACGAAGTAGACGACGGGCCCGAGCAGTCCGATCGTCAGGAAGGTTCTGACGATGTGGTGCCGCGGGAAGCCCTCGCGGGCGGTGTTCCGCAGCTGGTAACAGGCGACGAAGATCGCGGCCAGCGCCAGATAGGCGTAGATCCTCCCCAGGAAGAACGACGCGATCTTGTCGTCCTCGACGAACCGGCCGATGAACCACGCGGGGCTGCCGAGCGCACGATCGGCCAGTTCGACGAACTCGTCCGCGACGAACGGGCGGCTGATCATCGTCAGCTGCAGCCAGACGTCGGCGATACGTCCCATGCAGACCAGCAGCAGCCCGAGCGCGGTGGCCTTGAGCATCATCTCGCGCTCTCGCCCGCTGAGGCGCGTCAGGGCGTAGCCGACAGCGAACAGGAGCGCGATGAGGCAACCGTTGCCGAAGTTGATCCGGTTGCCCGCGATCAGCCGCTCCACGTTGAAGACCACTTCGAAGACCGCCGCGCAGATCAGCACGGGCTTGCGGACGTCGCGAGGCATGCACGTGACGGCGAGCAGCAACCCGGCGAGCTTGACCTCCCCAGAATGCGGCCGGCCGACGATCTCGGTGACGAGCAGCGTCAGCGGCCCGGTGAGCCCGTTGAGATGGGCGATGTACTGAATGACCCCGAGGACCGCTGCGGAAACGCCGACGACGACGAACCAACCAGTCCGTCCGAGTTCCAGCCGTTGTGCAGAGATGGTGCGGAACCGGCGCGCGAAGGTCTCGTCGGCGCGTTTGAGCATCGTTACAGCATAGTGAACGCCGCGATAAGAATCGGCATCGGCCGCGCTTCAGGGCCTCAGGCGGCGCTTGTCACACGATAGACGTCGAACACGCCCTCCACGTTGCGCACGACGTTGAGCACGTGCCCGAGGTGCTTCGGGTCCCCCATCTCGAAGGTGAACCTGCTGATGGCCACGCGGTCGCGGTTCGTCGTCACCGACGCCGAGAGGATGTTGACGCGCTCGTCGGCGAGCGCCTTCGTCACGTCCGACAACAACCGGTGCCGGTCGAGGGCCTCGACCTGGATCGCGACGAGGAAGACCGATGACGCCGACGGCGCCCACGCCACCTTGATGATCCGCTCCGGCTGCTCCTGCAACGACGCCGCGTTCGTACAGTCCGTGCGGTGCACCGAGACGCCGCCGCCGCGCGTGACGAAGCCCAGGATCTCGTCGCCCGGCACCGGGGTACAGCATTTCGCCAGCTTGGCGAGCACATTGTCGGCACCCGTCACCACGATGCCCGCATCGCCGCCGCTGCGCGCACGCCGGGACAGGGTGGACGGCGTCGACCGCTCGGCGATCTCCTCCTCGGCGTCCTCCATGCCGCCCAGCCCGCTGACGAGCCGGTCGACGACGTGCCGCGCCGAGACATGCCCCTCCCCGACGGCCGTGTACAGCGCCGCGACGTCCGTGTAGCGCAGCTCGGCGGCGACGGCGGCCATCGAGTCGACGCTGATGAGCCGCTGCAACGCCAGCCCGCTGCGCCGCGCCTCGCGGACGATGGCCTCCTTGCCGGCCTCCAGCGACTCCTCGCGACGCTCCTTGGCGAACCACTGCCGGATCTTCGCCTTCGCGCGCGGCGAGGCGACGAACTCCTGCCAGTCCCGCGACGGCCCGGCGTTGGGCGCCTTCGAGGTGAACACCTCGACGACCTCGCCACTGTCCAGTTTGCGTTCGAGCGCGACCAGCCGGCCGTTGACGCGCGCGCCGATACAGCGGTGCCCGACCTCGGTGTGGACGGCGTAGGCGAAGTCGACGGGCGTCGACCCCGAGGGGAGGGTGACGACGTCGCCCTTGGGCGTGAAGACGAAGATCTCCTGGACCGCGAGGTCGTGACGCAGCGATTCGAGGAACTCGCCGGGATCAGCGGCCTCTCGTTGCCACGACAGGAGTTGCCGCATCCACGCCATGTCGTCGATCTCGGCGTGGTCGCCGTCGTGCCGCCCCTTGGTCTCCTTGTACCGCCAGTGCGCCGCGATGCCGAACTCGGCGCGCTGGTGCATGTCATGCGTGCGGATCTGCACCTCGAGCGCTTTGCCCTCGGGGCCGACGACCGTGGTGTGCAAGGACTGGTAGACGCCGTAGCGCGGTTGCGCGATGTAGTCCTTGAACCGGCCCGCCATCGGCTGCCACAGCGAGTGGACGACACCGACGGCCGCATAGCAGTCCCGGATGTCGTCGCACAGGATGCGTACGCCGACGAGGTCGTGGATGTCGTCGAAGTCGCGGCCCTTGACGATCATCTTCTGATAGATCGACCAGTAGTGCTTCGGACGCCCCTCGACCTTCGCGGTGATCTTCATGCCGAGCAACGCGTCGCCGATCTCGGAGCGGACGACCTGCAGGTACTCGTCGCGAGACGGCGCGCGATCCGCGACGAGCCGCACGATCTCCTCGTACTTCTTCGGGTGCAGGATCGCGAACGACAGGTCTTCGAGCTCCCACTTCACCGAGGCCATACCCAGCCGGTGCGCGAGCGGGGCGATCACCTCGAGCGTCTCGCGCGCCTTGCGAACCTGCTTCTCCGGCGGCAGGAAGCGCATGGTGCGCATGTTGTGCAGCCGGTCGGCGACCTTGATCACGAGCACCCGCGGATCACGCGCCATCGCGATGATCATCTTGCGGATCGTCTCCGCCTCCGCGGCACTGCCCAGGGCCACCTTGTCGAGCTTCGTGACACCGCCGACGAGATGCGCCACCTCGGAGCCGAAATCGCGTTCGACCTGCTCGATCGCGTAGTCGGTGTCTTCGACCGTATCGTGCAGCAGCGCGGCGACGAGCGTCGTCGTGTCCATCCCCAACTCGGCGAGGATCGTCGCCACGGCGAGCGGATGCGTGATGTACGGGTCACCCGACTTGCGCATCTGCCCGCGGTGCCGCTCCTCGGCGATGTCGTATGCCTTCTGCAGCACCGCGACGTTCGCCTTGGGGTAGACGTCGCGGTGCACCCCGACGAGCGGTTCGAGAACCGAGCTGACCTGATGCCGCGAGGCCGTCATCCGGCGGGCCAGACGCGCCCGCACACGGCGAGACGCAGACGTCGCCCGCGCCGCGGGCGCGACCGGCGCGGGAGTCTCGTCCGCCGCCGACGTCTCCGGCGCGACCGCGGACTCGGCCGAAGACACATCCGTCTCGCTCATCGCCACCTCCACACCCACGACGCCATTCGAGATCAAATCTAACCGCAGCGTCCCGGCCGTACCCGGGCCCCCTCGTTCAGTCGGCGACGAGCGTCGTCACCGGATACCCGGCGAGCGCCTCCCGGCCGCCGAGACCGGGCAGCTCGGCGATGAACGCCGTGCCCGTGACGATCGCCCCGGCCCGTTCGATCAGCCGGATCGCGGCCCGGGCCGTGCCGCCGGTGGCGAGCACGTCGTCGACGACGAGTATCCGCTTGCCCACGAGGTCGAGCCCGTCTCCGGGGATCTCGATGCGTGCCGCACCGTACTCGAGGGCGTAGTCCTCACCGAGGACCGGCGGCGGCAGCTTGCCGCCCTTGCGGACGGCCAGCACGCCCGCGCCGACGGCGACGGCGACCGGCGCCGCGATGAGGAAGCCGCGCGCGTCGATGCCGGCGACGACGTCCGCATCGGCGGCCACCGCGACGATCTCGTCGACGATCACCCGCAGCGCGACGGCGTCGGCGAGCACCGGCGTCAGGTCGCGGAAGACGATGCCCGGTGCCGGGAAGTCCGGCACCACCCGGGCGTACCGGGCGACGAGCTCCGCCGCCGTGCTCACCGGCCGGTCTCGGCCGCTGCCCGGCGCGCGAGCACCTTCGCCGTGTGCGCCTTGATCTTGCGCTGCCGCTGCTTGAGCACGACGAGCAGCGGCGTCGCGAGGAACACCGACGAGTAGGTGCCGATGACGACGCCGACGAGCTGCACGAGACCGAGATCCTTGAGCGTGCCGACACCGAGCAGCCACACGGCGATGACCATGAGCGCGATGATCGGCAGCACCGAGATGACCGTCGTGTTGATCGACCGCATGAGCGTCTGGTTGACGCCGAGGTTGGCCTGTTCGGCATAGGTGCGCCGCGTCGTGTGCAGCACCCCCCTCGTGTTCTCCTCCACCTTGTCGAAGACGACGACGGTGTCGTAGAGCGAGAAGCCGAGGATCGTCAGGCCGCCGATGATCGTCGCCGGCGTCACCTCGAAACCGACGATCGAGTACACGCCGGCCGTCACGAAGAGGTCGAAGAACAGCGTGACGAGAGCCGCCGCCGACATCTCCTTGTCGAACCGGATCGCGATGTAGACGAGCACGATCGCGAGGAACACCGCGAGCGCGATGAGCGCCTTGCGGGTGATCTCCTGCCCCCAGGTGTCGGAGACATCGGAGATGCTGATGGCCGCGGGGATCGCGCGTCCGTCGCGGCCCACCGGCTGGAAGGCGTCGAAGAGATCCTTCTGCAGCCGGTCGGATTCGGCCCGATCGGTGATGTGCGACGTGCGGATCTGGACGGTCTGGCTGTCGCCCGAGCCGACGATCTGCACCGACTCGGCGGCCTCCCCCCGCGATCGTTCGAAGGCGTCCTCGACCTGCTCCGTGGTCACCGACGAACTGGTCGGGAACTGGATGACGGTGCCGCCGACGAAGTCGATGCCGAGCGTGAAGCCGCGGATGCCGACGCTCGCCAGGCAGATGAGCACGATGGCGAGCGAGACGCCGAACCATCGCCGGCGCTGCCCGATGATCTCGAACGCACCGGTGCCGGTGTACAGCCGGGTGAGCAGCGAATGCCGGTGCGCCGACTCCTCGGCGCCGGCGGAGACCTCGGGGGCCGTCGCCTCGCGCTCGGTGACGTCGGTCCTAGCCAACTTCGGCCTCCTTGGTCGCGCGGGCGGAATCGGATCCGTTCCGGAGTTCGAGATCGTCTCCGTCATCACGGTTGCGGCGGTCGACCGCCGCGGCGCGCGCCTCACGGCCGACGGCGGTGATGGCGCCGAGGCCGTTGACCGACGGACGCGACAGGAGGGCGTTGCGGGACGCGTACGTCACGAGCGGGTGCGTCACCATGACGACGATGACGACGTCGAGGATCGTCGACAGCCCGAGCGTGAACGCGAAGCCGCGGACCTCGCCGATGGCGAGCGCGTACAGCACGGCCGCGGCGATGAAGGACACCGCGTTGCCCGAGAAGATCGTGCGCTTGGCACGCTGCCAGCCGCGCGGCACCGCCGAGCGGAAGCTGCGGCCGACGCGCATCTCGTCCTTGATACGTTCGAAGTAGACGACGAACGAGTCGGCCGTCATGCCGATGCCGATGATGAGACCCGCGATGCCCGCCAGATCGAGGCTGTACCCGATCCACCGGCCGAGCAGCACGAGCAGCCCGTAGGTCATGAGCCCGGAGAGGACGAGCGAGAGCACCGTGAGGATGCCGAGCATCCGGTAGTAGCCGAGCGCGTACAGGAACACGAGGATCAGGCCGACGAGACCGGCGAGGAGGCCGGCCCGCAACGACGAGAATCCCAGCGTCGCCGAGACCGTCTGCGCGTCCGAGAGCTCGAACGACAGCGGCAGTGCGCCGGATTTGATGACGTTGGCCAGCGACCTCGCGGAGCCGGGCGTGAACTGACCGGTGATCGACGTCGAGCCGCCGTACTGGCCGCCCTGCTGGATCACAGGCGCGCTGAGCACGGCCGTGTCGAGGACGAAGGCGACCTGCTTGCCGACGTTCGCCGTGGTGAAGTCGCCCCACACCCGCCCGGCGCCGCCGGAGAAGCTGACGTCGACGGTGTTCTGCCCCTGCTGGTTGAGGCCCGACGTCGCGTCGCTGATGTCCGCGCCGGGGATGACCTCGGGACCGAGCAGGTACACCTGCCCGTCGTCCATCCCACAGGAGATGAGGAACTTCTTCGGATCGTCGTTGCCGCGCAACGGGTCGGCGCCGACACAGGAGACCTTGGCGAGGTTGGGCTCCAACGCCTTCGCGTCGTCGGCCTCGCGCAGCTTCTTCGCGTCCGCGATGGCCTTGGCCGTCGCATCGGGATCAAGCACCTCGCCCGACGCCGGGGCCGGGTTGGGCGGAGCCGTCGCCGACTGCGGCTGGACCGTGACGACCGGCCGCAGCGACATCTTCGCCGGCTGGCCGACGTCCTTGGCCGCCTGGCCGTCCGTCCCGGGGACGGTGATCTGGATGTTGTCGCCGGCGATGATCACCTCGGCGCCCGCGACACCGAGACCGTTGACCCGGTTCTCGATGACGTTGCGCGCCTGCTCCAGCTGTCCGCGGTCGGGCGCACCGCCGTCGACGGTGCGCGGGGTGAGGACGACACGGGTGCCGCCCTGCAGATCGATGCCGAGCTTCGGCGCCGCCCGGTGATCACCCGTGAAGAAGACCGCCGCGAAGATCGCGACGGTCAACACGAGGAAGGCCGTCAGCTGCTGCCAGGGTTTGATCTCGATGGCGGTTGTGCGAGCCACGCCCTATGCCTCGTCGCGGCGGCGCTCGTCGGCCTTGCTGAGATCGATGCCGGGACGGTCGCCGTCGTGCGCGGCCTCCGTCGTCTCGTCGGCGTCCTCGAAGTCGAACTCGTCGTCATCGTCATCGTCGTCGTCCAGCTCATCGGCGGGGATGACGCCGACGTAAGTGTCGCCCGCGTCCTCCGTGACGATCGTCACGATCGCCCGGCGGTCCCAGCGGACGACGATGCCCGTCGCGATCTCCAGGTCGACGAACCGGTCGGTGATCTCGACGATCGTGCCGAAGATGCCCGACGTCGTCTGAACGCGCGCGCCGACGGTCGCCGCGTCACGCAGCTGCTGCGCCGCGGCCGCCTGCTTCTTCCGTGTCCGCGACTGCATGAAGATCATGACGCCCATGAAGACGACGACCAGGAGAAGGATTTCCATGGAACTGCTCAGCCCTTCGTAGCAAGTGGGCGCGCCGAACCCTGCGCGCCTCGTGACGGCGCACCGGCGGCACGCCAAGAGGGACCCCGCACCGCGGGGCATCGGCTCCAGTGTGCCATCCCCGGTGCCGAACGTCCGAATTCAGTTCCCGAAGAGCGGCGTCTGTGCCGCGTGTCGCGTGCCGGCGTCGTCGTCTCGTGAACGCACCGCGATGGCGTCCGCGACGTCCGGCGGCGGGACGAGCCCGAGGTGCCGCCACGCCGCGGCCGTCGCGACGCGGCCGCGCGGCGTCCTGGCGATCATCCCGGCCCGGACGAGGAACGGCTCGCACACCTCCTCGACCGTCGCGGGCTCCTCCCCCACCGCCACCGCGAGCGTCGAGACGCCCACCGGACCGCCGCCGAAGCTCCGTAGCAGCGCGGCGAGCACGGCCTTGTCGAGCCGGTCGAAGCCCGCGACATCGACGTCGTAGACGGCCAGCGCCGCCTGTGCGATCTCTTTGCTGACGCGGCCGTCGGCCCGCACCTCGGCGTAGTCGCGCACTCGGCGCAGCAGCCGGTTCGCGATCCGCGGCGTGCCGCGGGAGCGCCGGGCGATCTCCGCGGTCGCGTCCGGCGCCGCGACGATGCCGAGCAGCCGCGCCGAGCGGCGCAGCACCTCGTCGAGCTCGGCGGGCTCGTAGAACTCCATGTGCGCGGTGAAACCGAAGCGGTCGCGCAGCGGGCCGGTGAGCGCGCCGGACCGCGTCGTCGCCCCGACCAGCGTGAACGGCGCGATGTCGAGCGGGATGGACGTCGCGCCCGGCCCCTTGCCGACGACGACGTCGACCCGGAAGTCCTCCATCGCGAGATAGAGCATCTCCTCGGCGGGCCGGGCGATGCGGTGGATCTCGTCGATGAACAACACGTCACCCTCGACGAGGTTGGACAGCATCGCGGCCAGATCGCCCGCCCGCTCCAGCGCCGGTCCCGACGTCACACGGATCGCGGCACCCAGTTCGGCGGCGACGATCATCGCCAGCGACGTCTTGCCGAGCCCGGGCGGCCCCGAGAGCAGGATGTGATCCGGCGTCGAGCCGCGCTGCCGGGCACCGCGCAGCACCAGCTCGAGCTGCTCACGCACCTTCGGCTGGCCGATGAACTCGCCGAGCGAACGCGGCCGCAGCCCCGCGTCGACGTCCGACTCCCCCGCCGCGAGGCCGGGGCCGACGTCGCGTCCCGCGTCCGTCTCATCCTCGATCATCGCGTCCTGCCCAGGCTCGCGAGCGAGGCTCGCAGCAGCGCGGACGAGGTGAGCGACCCGTCGACCGCGAGTTGCGCGGCGACGGCCTTCTCCGCCGACGCCTCCGGGAAGCCCAGCCCGACGAGCGCCTCGACGACCTGGGCGCCGGCGCCGAACACCGGCGTCGGCGACGCGGCCGCGGTCGCCACCGGCGCGATGGCGCCGACCTTGTCCCGCAGCTCGACGACCAGCCGGTCGGCGACGCGCTTGCCGACGCCGGGGATCCGCATGAGCGCCTTGACGTCCTCGCCGGCGAGCGCCGCGGTGAGCTCGGCCGGTTCGAGCACCGCGAGCGCCGCGAGCGCGAGCCGGGGGCCGACCCCGGTGACCGTCTGCAGCAGTACGAACAGGTCGCGCGCCTCGCCGGAACCGAAGCCGTAGAGGGTCATCGAGTCCTCACGGACGATCATCATGGTGAGGATCGTCAGCTCGTCGCCGCGGCGGGCGCAGCCGGCCGTCGCCGGCGTCACGAGCACCTTGTAGCCGACGCCGCCGCATTCGATCACGAGGTGATCGAGCGCCACGTCGACGACGGGCCCCCGCAGCGAGGCGATCATCGGTTCCCCCTTCGCGCGGCGGCGAGCCGCTGCTCGTATACCTGTTTGGCCTTGCGGACGGCATCCTCGGCGGCGGCCATCCGCCCCAGCATCGGCGCCCGCCAGCTGTGGCAGACGGCGAGCGCCAGCGCGTCGGCGGCATCGGCGGGCTTCGGCGCCTGCTGCATCCCGAGGATCCGCGTGATCATCGCGGTGACCTGCGCCTTGTCAGCCCGCCCGTTGCCGGTGACGGCCGCCTTCACCTCGGACGGCGTGTGGAAGTGCACCGGGATCCCCCGGATCGCCGCCGCCAGCGCGACGACACCGCCCGCCTGGGCCGTACCCATCGCCGTCGACACCTGATGCTGGGCGAACACGCGCTCGACCGCCAGGACGTCCGGCCGGTGCGTGTCGAGCCAGTGCTCGGCCGCCCGGTGGATGGTCAGCAGCCGCTCGGCGAGATCCATGTCCCGGGGGGTCCGCACCACATCGACGTCGAGCGCCGTGACCGATCGGCCGGCACCCGTCTCGACGAGCGCCATGCCGCATCGGGTCAACCCGGGGTCACACCCCATGACACGCATCGAAATCCACCTCGTCGCCGCCGCGATGTCAGAACAGTTGTTCGACGATGAACGACGATACCCGCGGGTCTAGTCGGCGTCGAGTTCGGCCAGCACGTCGTCGGAGATGTCGACGTTCGAGTACACGTTCTGGACGTCGTCGCAGTCTTCGAGCGCGTCGATGAGCTTGAACACCCTGCGCGCGCCGTCGGCGTCGACGGCCACCTCGACCGACGCCCGGAAGCTCGCCTCGGCGGCGTCGTAGTCGATGCCCGCCTCCTGCAGCGCGCTGCGGACGGCCACGAGATCGGTCGGCTCGGAGACCACCTCGAAAGAGTCGCCGAGATCGGTCACCTCCTCGGCGCCGGCGTCGAGAACGGCCATGAGGACGTCGTCCTCGGTCTGCCCGGCCTTCTCGAGGGTGACGACGCCCTTACGGGTGAACAGGTACGAGACCGAACCCGGGTCGGCCATGTTGCCGCCGTTGCGGGTCATCGCCGTACGCACCTCGCTCGCGGCGCGGTTGCGGTTGTCGGTGAGACATTCGATGAGCACGGCGACGCCGTTCGGGCCGTAGCCCTCGTACATGATCGTCTGCCAGTCGGCGCCGCCGCCCTCTTCGCCGCCGCCGCGCTTGCGGGCGCGCTCGATGTTGTCGTTGGGGACCGAGCTCTTCTTCGCCTTCTGGATGGCGTCGTAGAGCGTCGGGTTGCCGGACGGATCACCGCCGCCGGTGCGAGCGGCGACCTCGATGTTCTTGATCAGCTTGGCGAACATCTTGCCGCGCTTGGCGTCGATGACGGCCTTCTTGTGCTTCGTGGTAGCCCATTTGGAGTGGCCGCTCATGCTCCGGTGATCCCTTTCGGTCCGCGATCTCGGCGCACACCGAGATCAGCGAGAAATGTCGGGGCCTGATGTTACTCGCCGCCGTCGGCCGCCCCGCGCACGATGTCAACGAACAGCCCGTGGATCCGCGCGTCGCCGGTCACCTCGGGGTGGAAGGACGTCGCGAGCACGTCGCCCTGACGCACCGCGACGATCCGCCCTGCGGCGGGGCCGGACGGCACACGCGCGAGCACCTCGACGTCCGGGCCGCAGCTCTCCACCCACGGCGCACGGATGAACACCGCACGTACGGGGCCGTCGACGCCGACGACGTCGAGGTCGGTCTCGAAGGAGTCGACCTGCCTGCCGAAGGCGTTGCGCCGCACCGTGACGTCGAGCGCGTCGAGGTGGCGGGCGTCGGGCCGGGTGTCTTCGATCTTCGAGGCCAGCAGGATCATCCCGGCGCACGAGCCGTACGCGGGCATGCCGTCGGCGAGCCGGCGCCGCAGCGGCGCGTCGAGCCCGAAGATGCCGAGCAGCTTGCTCATCGTCGTCGATTCGCCACCCGGGATGACCAGCCCGTCGACGGCGGCCAGTTCCGCCTCCCGGCGGACCGCGACGGCCTCGGCTCCGGCGGCCCGCAGCGCGGCGAGATGCTCCCGGACGTCGCCCTGCAGCGCCAAGACGCCGATGACCGGACGCGAGACCCGCGTCACCCGGCGCTCTTCGCGGGTGCGGACCCGGTGCGGGCCAGGCCCTCCTGCACGACGGCCGCGACCATGTCGCCGGCCTGGTTGAAGATCCGGCCGTGGGTCAGCGCCCGGCCGCCGCCCGCGGACGGCGAGCCCTGGTCGTACAGCAGCCACTCGTCGGCCCGGAACGGACGCAGGAACCACATCGCGTGGTCGAGTGAGGCGAACTGCGGGTCCGCATCGGGGTGGGCGACGCGCGACGTGCCGAGCAGCGTCATGTCGCTCATGTAGGCCAGCGTCGCGATATGCACGAACTGGTCGTCGGGCAGCGCGGTGCGATACCGGAACCACACCTGCTGGCTCGAGACCGTCGTCCGCGCCTGCATCTGGTCCTGCGGCACCCGCCGGAGATGGAAATTGCGCCATTCGAGGGTCGCGAGCGACTCGTTGTTCTCGTCGTCGAGCGGATCGGGCAGATCCTCGGGGTCCGGCGCCGGCGGCATCGGATCCTGGTGCTCGATGCCGCTCTGGCCCGGCACCTGGAACGAGGCCTCCATCGAGAAGATCGCCTCGCCGTTCTGGATCGCCGTCACACGGCGGGTGCAGAACGACCGACCGTCTCGGATCCGCTCGACGGTGTAGACGGTCGGCGCGTCGGGATCACCCGGCCGGATGAAGTAGCCGTGCAGCGAGTGGACGTCGTAGTCGTCGACGACGGTCCGCACCGCTGACAACAGCGACTGACAGGCCACCTGTCCGCCGAAGGTGCGGGTGAGAACGCTCTTGAGCGCAGCGCCGCGGAAGATGTCGCGGTCGATGCGCTCGAGCCGAAGAATCTCTTCGATCGTCGCCATGTCGTGAGATTCTGCCGCCCGTCCGCCCGGCGCACGACGGCGGGGCGGACGGCGCCCGCTCGCCGCGAAGGTCAGTCGGCGTCGTCGCCGCGCTCGACGTCGATGACGACGAGGGTGACGTTGTCTCGACCACCGCCGGCGAGCGCCGCCTCCAGCAGCGCCGCCGCGGCGGCGGCGGGGCCCCTGTCCGACGCGAGGATCCTGCCGACCGCCTCGTCGTCGACCTCGCCGGTCAACCCGTCGGAGCACACCAGCAGCCGGTCGCCCGCGACGATCGGCAGACCGCGGAAGTCGGCCTCCGGCTCCATGCCCGCACCGAGCGCGCGGGTGATGACGTTGCGCCGCGGATCGGTGCGCGCCTGCTCCTTGGTGAGGAAACCCGCGTCGACGAGCTCCTGGACGGTCGAGTGGTCGACCGTCAACTGGGTCAACCCGGCGGCGCCGAGCCGGTACGTCCGGCTGTCGCCGATGTTGACGACCAGCCACAGCGGCTCGTCCCCGGCGACCGCGACGAGCCCGGTGATCGTCGTGCCCGCGGCCCGCCCGCCGGGCGCCTCGATGCCGTCGATGACGAACTTCGCGCTGCCGAGCTGCGTGACGATGCTCGCGCGCGCGGTCTCGATGGTGTCGACGGCGCATTCGGCGAGCGCGTCGAGCGCTGCGAAACTCGCGATCTCGCCGCCTTCGTGACCGCCCATGCCGTCGGCGACGAAGAATCGCCGCGCACCGACGAGCGCGCCGTCCTCGTTGGCCTCGCGGACATGGCCGACATCGCTCGTCGCCGCCCAGCGCAACCGGAAACACCCGACGTCGTCGGTGCCCGACAGAGACGCGTCTCGTACGGTCGCGCTACCGCCTCCGGTGCTCATGCGAAGATCACCCGCATTCGGCTACCTCATCCGTCAGGTGGCGAGCGCCACTTCCGTGAACGTGGCTCACGCCACGAATCGGTGTGAAGACACCCTACCCGGAGGCTAGGCGACAGACGTGGAAGCGGCGACGAGTCGGTACGCGGCGGGTGATTCCGTCATCACCTCGGTCCCGGCGAGGCGATCGTGCAGGCCGCGGCGCCGACGGTCGAGGGGGATCGTCCAGAGCGCCGCGCCGGCGAGGGCGAACAACACGATGAAGCAGACGCTCCGCACGGCCGCCCGCAGGACGCCGGGCACGGAGCCGTCGGGCCGCCGCACGCTCAGCCCCGTGATGCCGCGCCCCACGGAGATCCCCGTCAACCCCATCGCGATGACCGTCACGATCGCGGCCGCCGCGAAGACGCCGATGATCACCGGCGCGGGAACCGAGACGAAGGTGGCGACCACGGCGAGCACGGCCGCCGGCAGCAGCCAGGCCGCAGCATCGAGCAGGGTGGCGGCGACGCGCCGTCCGGCGGCGGGGGGCCGCGGCCGGACGTAGTGCACGGTCGTGGCCGGCTGGAAGTCACCGAGCCCGGTCTTCGTGCCGCACGCCTGACAGGTCGCGAGGCCGGGGACGAGCCGCGCCCCGCAGCGCCCGCAACCGAGGTTTCGCGGCAGCGTCGTCACGTCCGCCGCTCCGTCACGGTCCCGGCGGGGATGCGATAGCGCTTCACCGCCGGAAGTCTACTTCGCCGCTCATCACGGCTTCGCGCAACGCGCAACCGTTCCCGTTCAGAACGGCACCTCGGTGGCCGGCAGGCGCGCGGGGCAGGAGGCCGCTGCCGCCTCCCACTCCGCGGGGGCATGACGCCTTACCAGCCGCGCTCGGCCAGCCGGTGGCCGACCGGCAGATCGTCGACGTTGATGCCGACCATCGCCTCGCCGAGGCCACGCGAGACCTTGGCGATGACGTCCGGGTCGTCGTGGAAGGTGGTGGCCTGCACGATCGCCGCGGCGCGCTGCTCGGGGTTGCCGGACTTGAAGATGCCGGAGCCGACGAAGACGCCCTCGGCGCCGAGCTGCATCATCATCGCGGCGTCCGCCGGAGTGGCGATGCCGCCCGCGGTGAACAGGACGACGGGCAGCTTGCCCTTGGCGGCGACCTCGACGACGAGCTCGTAGGGCGCCTGCAGCTCCTTGGCCGCGACGTACAGCTCGTCCTTCGACAACGACGTCAGCCGCGCGATCTGGCCGCGGATCTGCCGCATGTGGGTCGTGGCGTTCGAGACGTCGCCGGTACCGGCCTCGCCCTTGCTGCGGATCATCGCCGCACCCTCGGTGATGCGCCGCAGCGCCTCGCCGAGATTCGTGGCGCCGCAGACGAACGGCACTGTGAAGGCGAATTTGTCGATGTGATTGGCGTAGTCGGCCGGGGTGAGGACCTCGGACTCGTCGATGTAGTCGACACCGAGCGCCTGCAGTACCTGCGCCTCGACGAAGTGGCCGATGCGGGCCTTCGCCATGACCGGGATGCTGACCGCGCTGATGATCCCGTCGATCATGTCGGGATCACTCATCCGCGAGACGCCGCCCTGGGCGCGGATGTCGGCGGGCACCCGCTCCAGCGCCATGACCGCCACGGCGCCGGCGTCCTCGGCGATCTTCGCCTGCTCGGGGGTGACGACGTCCATGATGACGCCGCCCTTGAGCATCTCAGCCATGCCGCGCTTGACGCGGCCGGTGCCGATACTGGGGGCCGCGCCGTCACCGGACGCGATCGGGGTGCTCACTGCGTTCTCCTTCAAGTGGATGCTCTAGCCGTGGTGCTTCTTGTTCGGCGCAGCGATCGGCGACCGCTGCGCCCGACGACGCGGCACTTCCGCGGCGCCGGACGCCGACGGGAGCGCTCACCAGCCGAGTCTAGGCCCGGGTGGACGGCCCGGTGCGGCCGGGATACGGAGGTCATCGCAGCTCCGGCGTATCGGGCCGCTACGCCGGCAGGGCTCCGCGCTCGGCGATCTCGAAGTACCGCGGCAGCGGCGCCGTGCCGCCCAGATGCAGCCAGCGGACCGGCCGCCGGCCGCGCAGCGCGAGGGTGTCGCGCACACCGTCGTTGAAGAAGCGCCGGGCGATGCTGACGCGGGCCTCCGCGTCGGCGAGCTCGGCGACCAGAGCGGCGCTCAGCGCCGTGCGGTCGACCTCCGCCAGCGCGAGGGACAGCTCGTTCTCCACCCGCTCACGATCGTCACGGCTCGCCGTCTCGGCGCGGTCGGCGGCGACTACCAGCGGCGGGCCGCCGGCACCGGACGCGGCGATCGACCGCGCGACGACGGCGCGGCGCGCGAGCGCGGCGTCGAGCCCCAGCCAGGCGTGGTCGACACGCACGTGCAGCCTGTCGAGCCGGTTGGCCGTCGAATACGCCCAGGCCACCGCGAGCAGCACCGCCGCGGCGACGATGACGATGAGCAGGACGGACAGCACCGAGACCGTCATCGCGTCACCCGTACCGGATCGGTGCCGACGGTCACCGTCTCGTACACCCGCAGCACCTGGTCGGCGACCGTCGACCAGTCGTAAAGCCACGCGCGCGCCGAGGCGTGGGCGACGAGGTCGTCGCGGTACTCGTCGTTGTCGAGGACGGCGAGCAGCCCGGCGGCCAGTGCTCGCGCGTCGCCGATCTCGGTGAGCACCCCGCAGCCGCCGTCGTCGAGGACGCGGCGGAAGGCGTCGAGCCCGGCCGCGACGACCGGCGTCCCCGTCGCCATCGCCTCGACGAGCACGATGCCGAAGCTCTCGCCGCCGATGTTCGGTGCACAGTAGACGTCCGCCGACGCCAGCGCCGCGGCCTTCATCTCGTCGTCGACCTGGCCGAGGAAGCGCAACCGCTTCGCGTTCTCCCCCGCCCGGCGTCGCAGCGCCTTCTTGCCGCCGCCGCCGATCACGAGGATCTCCAGATCCGGATAGCGCTCGACGACCCACGGCAACGCCTCGACGAGCACGTCCATCCCCTTGCGCGACTCGTCGAAGCGGCCGAGGAAGGCGATGGTCCGGCCCGCCCGCGGATAGCCGTCCAGGGGCCGCGCCCGCCGGAAGAAGTCGACGTCGACGCCGTTGGGGATCTCGACGGCGTCCGAACCGAGCGCCTCCATCTGCCAGCGACGGGCGAGCTCGGAGACGGCGATCTTGCCCGAGATCCGCTCGTGGAACGGCCGCAGCACGCCGCCGAACGTCGACAACGTGAGCGAGCGGGTGATGGACGTGTGGAAGGTCGCGACGATCGGGCCGTCGGCGACCTTGAGCGCGAGCATGGAGATCGACGGCGAGTTCGGCTCGTGGACGTGCAGCACCTCGAACCGGCCGGTGCGCACCCAGCTGCGCAACGTCCGGTAGGCGCGCGGTCCGAAGTTCACCCTCGAGACCGAGCCGTTGTACGGGATGGCGAGCGCCGGACCGGTGGAGACGACGAAATCCGGCACCGGCGTCTCGGGGGACGACGGCGCGAGCACGGACACCTCGTGTCCGCGGTCGATGAGCACCCGCGCGAGATCGAGGACGTGCGCCTGCACGCCACCCGGGACGTCCAGCGAATACGGGCAGACCATGCCGATGCGCATCAGGCCAGCCGCTCCCGGCGCGCGGCCGACCAGTCGGCCTCCCACAGCGGCTGCAGCATGTGCCAGTCGACCGGCCGGCGGGCGATGCCGGCGGCCAGCGCGTCGGCGAGCCGCTGCGTGGTCGGCTCGACGCCGCCGGTGACGTCGATCTCCTCGGCCACCGAGATACGCGACCGGCTGCCCTCGGCGAACGAGTGGTGCACCGGGAAGAGGGCGGCGCCGGTCTCGATCGCCAGTCGCGCAGGCCCGGCGGGCATCCGCGTCGGCTCGCCGAAGAACGTCACGGGGACGCCGTGCCGCGTCAGATCCCGCTCGGCGAGCAGGCAGACGATGCCGCCGGCCCGCAGCCGGTCGGCGAGCGCGGGGTACGGCGGCTGCTCGCCGCCGGTGAGCGGGAAGATCTCGAAGCCCAGCGACTCCCGGTAGGCGACGAAGCGCTCGAACAGCGACTCCGGCTCGAGCCGCTCGGCGACCGTCGTCAGCCGGCCGACGTTCTGCGTCAGCCAGACCCCCGCCATGTCCCAGTTGCCCATGTGCGGCAGAGCGAAGAGGACGCCGCGGCCGGCGTCGAGGGGCGCCTGGAAGCGGGCGCGGTCGGCCGCCGGCAGCTCGACGTCCGCGGCCGCGCGCACCGGATCCATCGACGGCAACCGGAACGCCTCGTACCAGTAGCGCGCGTAGGAGGCGACGGCCTCGGCGACGACGTCGTCCGGCACGTCCGCCGGACTCGTCCCCAGGACCCGCGCGAGATTGCGGCGCAACTGCGCCGGGCCGCCACCGCGATGACCGGCGATCCGGCCGGCGCCGACGAAGGCGCGCCGGCCGACGGCGTCCGGAACATGACGGACGAGCGCCCAGCCGGCGCCGTAGGCGAGATCAGCCGTCCGCTCCGACAGGTTCACGCCGCGGCGCCCGCGCCCGGCGCACCGTCGCCGGACGCGCGTCCTCCCGATTCACCCGCGCTCGGGGCGCCCTCGCCGCGGGCATCGGAACGCTGGGGTTCAGTGCGCTGGGGAGCTTGGTCCTGGGACGTGGCGGTCGGCATCAGATCGGTCGCCCCGGGCGAACGACGCACCGACAGCATCCGCTGCCCGACGGTGACGACACTGCCCACGGCCAGCGCCCACATCGCGACCGCGAGCGGCCAGGGATTGTCGAAGAGACCGGTGAATCCGGCACCGGCGAGGACGAGCACGAGCCGGTCCGGCCGCTCGATGAGGCCGCCGTCGCCGTTGAGGCCGCTCGCCTCGGCGCGGGCCTTGGCGTAGGAGATGACCTGGCTGGTCACGAGGCAGATGAGAGTGGCGACCAGCAGCGGCTGATCCGGCCCGCTCTCCTTGCCGAAGACACACCACCAGGCGAGCCCGGCGAAGATCGCGCCGTCCGACATCCGATCGCATGTGGCGTCGAGCGCGGCCCCGTAGCGGGTGCCGCCGCCGCGGGCGCGGGCCATCGCACCGTCGAGCATGTCGAACAGCACGAACAGCGAGATGAGGACCGAGCCCCAGAACAGCTCGCCCGCCGGGTAGAAGGTGAGCGCCACTGTGATCGACGCCGTCGTCCCGATGAGGGTGACGGCGTCCGGCGTCAGCCCCGTCCGCAGCAGCAGCTTGCCGAGCGGCCGCGTCACCCGCGACATCGGCACCCGGCCGAGCGCGCTCAGCACGGCTGCTCCCGCCATGCGTCGGCGAGCAGCTCCCGCGTCTGCGAGAGCAGCTGCGGCATCACCTTCGTCTCGCCGATGACCGTGATGAAGTTCGCGTCGCCCCGCCAGCGCGGGACGATGTGCTGATGCAGGTGCTCGGCCAGCGATCCGCCGGCCGCGGCGCCGAGGTTGAGCCCGACGTTGAACGCGTCCGGGCTCGACACCGACTTGACGACGCGGATCATCCGCTGCGTGAAGGCCATGAGCTCGGCCGATTCGGCCGGGGTCAGGGCTTCGAGGTCGGCGACCTGCCGATACGGGACGATCATCGAGTGCCCGGGGTTGTACGGGTACAGGTTGAGCACCGCGTAGACCGTCTCGCCGCGCGCGACGATGAGTCCCTCCTCGTCGGTGAGCTTCGGGATGTCGAGGAACGGGTGGCCCGTGCTCGACGGCTTCGGCGCTTCGGCGATGTAGGTCATCCGATGCGGGCTCCACAGCCGCTGCAGCCGATCGGGCTCCCCCGCGCCACGGTCTGTGATCGGGTCGATTCCGCGGGCTCCATCTTCGGTGATCGGGTCGATTCCGCGGGCTCCATCTTCGGTGATCGGGTCGATTCCGCGGGCACCGTCGCCGATGATGTCCGTCACGGGCTCTGCCAGAGCTCGGCGGTCGGCGACTCGTTGCGCCGCGTCCGCACCCACGCGGTGATCTGCGCGACGGCGTCGGCGACGGGCACGCCGTTGACCTGGCTGCCGTCCCGGAAGCGGAAGCTCACCGCACCGGCCGCCACGTCCCGCTCCCCCGCGAGCAGCATGAACGGCACCTTTCCGGTGGTGTGGTTGCGGATCTTCTTCTGCATCCGATCGTCGGAGACGTCGACGCTCGCCCGGAGGCCCTCGGCCCGGAGCGCGTCGACGACCCCCTGCAGGTGCGGAGCGAAATCGCCCGCGACGGGGATGCCGACGACCTGCTGCGGTGCGAGCCACGCCGGGAACGCGCCCGCGTAGTGCTCGGTGAGGACACCGAAGAAGCGCTCGATGGAACCGAAGAGCGCGCGGTGGATCATGACGGGCTGATGCTTGGCGCCGTCGTTGCCCGTGTACTCGAGGTTGAACAGCGCCGGCTCGTGGAAGTCGAGCTGGATCGTCGACATCTGCCACGAGCGGCCCAGCGCATCCTTGGCCTGCACGGAGATCTTCGGCCCGTAGAAGGCCGCGCCCCCCGGATCCGGCACCAGCTCGAGGCCGGAATCGGTGGCGACCTGCCGCAGGACCTCGGTCGCCTCCTCCCACGACGCGTCGTCGCCGACGTACTTCTCCTCGTTGCGCGTCGACAGCTCGAGGAAGAAGTCGTCGAGGCCGTAGTCGCGCAGCAGGCCGATGACGAACTGGAGCAGTGCCGCGATCTCCTCGCGCATCTGCTCGCGGGTGCAGTAGATGTGGGCGTCGTCCTGCGTGAAACCGCGGGCCCGGGTCAGGCCGTGCACGACGCCGGACTTCTCGTAGCGGTAGACGGTGCCGAACTCGAACAGCCGCAGCGGCAGCTCCCGGTACGACCGTCCACGCGAGGCGAAGATCAGGTTGTGCATCGGGCAGTTCATCGGCTTGAGGTAGTAGTCCTGGCCCGGCTTGCGGACCGACCCGTCCTCGTTGAACTCGGCGTCGAGGTGCATCGCCGGGAACATGCCGTCGCGATACCAGTCGAGGTGCCCGGAGGTCTCGAAGAGCTGCCCCTTGGTGATGTGCGGGCTGTAGACGAACTCGTAGCCACCCGCGATGTGGCGCCGTCGGCTGTAGTCCTCCAGCTCGTTGCGGACGATCGCACCGTTCGGATGGAAGACGGCGAGCCCGGAACCGATCTCGTCGGGGAAGCTGAACAGGTCCAACTCGGTGCCGAGCCGCCGGTGATCGCGCTTCTCGGCCTCGGCGATCCGGTCGAGATGGGCGTCGAGCGCCTCCTTCGACTCCCACGCCGTGCCGTAGACGCGCTGCAGGCCCGCATTGCGCTGGTCGCCGCGCCAGTAGGCCGCCGACGTCCGGGTGAGCGTGAACGCCGGGATGTACTTGGTGGTCGGCACGTGCGGTCCACGGCACAGGTCGCCCCAGATCCGCTCGCCCGTGCGCGGGTTGAGGTTGTCGTAGGCCGTCAACTCGGCGCCGCCGACCTCCATGACGTCGGGGTCGTCGGCGCTGCCCTTGTCGTCGACGAGCTCGAGCTTGTACGGCTCGGCCGCGAGCTCGGCCTTCGCGTCGTCGAGCGAGCCGTAGACGCGACGGCTGAACCGCTGACCGCTCTTGATGATCTGACGCATCCTGCGGTCCAGCGCCTTGAGATCATCGGGCGTGAACGGCTCCGGCACGTCGAAGTCGTAATAGAAGCCGTCCCGGATCGGCGGGCCGATGCCGAGCTTCGCCTTCGGGTGCAGCTCCTGCACCGCTTGGGCGAGGACGTGCGCCGTCGAATGGCGGATGACGTTGCGGCCGTCCTCGCTGTCGGCGCGCACCGGCTCGACGACGGCGTCGGCCTCGGGAGCCCACGAGAGGTCCTTGAGCGCACCGTCGGCGTCGCGGACGACGACGATCGCCTCGGGCCCCCGGTTCGGCAGACCGGCCTGGTGCAGCGCCGCGCCCGCCGTCGTTCCGGCCGGCACGACGAGCGTCTGAGCGGCGGGAGAAGCGGACGACTGCGGCACGAAGGTTCCTCTCATCGGACGTCTGACGATCGCCGGGCCGCATCACGGCGGGCCCGTCGGCGCCTCGATCCTATCCGGTGACACCGACGGTCCCGCGACACCGATGCCGTGGCCGGTGCCGTGAGTTCCGTCTCCACCACGCGACACCCGGCCGCCGGAGCACGACGGGCCGTCTCGTCCGCCCGGCCGTGTGCCGCCGACTGCGTCCTTCTGCATTCGTATGCCGAACATCTCCATCCGCATGCCGAACATTTTCATCCGCATACTGAACGGCCTTGTTTTTCAACGTCTTTGGAACCGTCGGGGACGATACCCGAGAGCCACGAATTCACGCCGTCACTATTTTCTCTAATTCTCCGACAAGCTCCGGGTATTGCTCCCTAGACTCCGTAACGCCACCCTGCAGCAGGGGTCGACCTCTCGTCGGCCTTCCGTCCACACGAGCCGGAACCACCCTCCGTCGAGGTTCCGTCCCGAAGGGAACCGATACATATGTCCACATCAAACGAACCACAAGACCGCGAACGCGAGTTCGTACCGACACTCTCCACAAAGAATTTCCCGGCACCTGAAATCCAGGACATGCCCGCCCCGCCCACCCGATCGCAGTACGCGAAGCTGATCGGCCCGGGCATCGTCGCGGCCGGAGTCGGACTGGCGTCCGGCGAGTTCATCCTCTGGCCGTACGTCGCCTCCCAGGTCGGGCTCATCTTCCTGTGGGGCGCCGTCGTCGGCGTCATGTTGCAGTTCTTCCTCAACATGGAGATCGAGCGCTACGCCCTGGCGACGGGCGAGACGGTCCTCGAGGGCTTCAACCGGTTCTGGAAGCACTGGGGCCTGTTCTTCGCCATCATGACCGTGCTCGGCAATCTGTGGCCGGGCTGGTCGACCAGCGCGGCGACGCTCGTCACCTACATCGTCGGCGGCAACTCCACCTACGTCGCCATCGGCATGCTGCTGATCGTCGCCACGGCGCTGACCGTCGTCCCGGTCGTCTACGACGCGCTCGAGCGGATCATCTTCGTCAAGATCGCGGCGATCCTGCTCTTCATCGTCGTGTGCCTCTTCTTCGTCATCAAAGGCCCGACGTACGAGGCGCTGCCCGACATCGTCACCCACGTCGGACAGTTCCCGTTGGAACTGGGCTTCGCCACCCTGGCCGGCGCGATCGCCTTCTCGGGCGCCGGCGGCGGACAGAACCTGTGCCAGAGCAACTGGGTGCGCGACAAGGGCTTCGGGATGGGCAAGTATCACACCCCGCTGGGCGGCCTGACCTCGCACGAGGTGACGAAGACGACCGCCGGGTACGTCTTCGAGCCCAACCCGGGCAACATGAAGCGCTGGAACGGTTGGTGGAAGTTCGCCAACATGGAGCAGCTGGCCAGCTTCGTCGCCATCACCATCATCACCATCTGGTTCATGTCGATGGTCGCGCACTCGACGATCTTCGGCATGAAGGTGCCGAACGGGATCGGCTTCATCAAGATCGAGGGCGACGTCCTCGCGGACGCCGTGGGCCCGTGGTTCCGGACCCTCTTCTGGTTCGTCGGGGCCCTCTCACTGTTCGCCGCTTCGTTCGGCATCGTCGACTACACGAGCCGGCTCGTCTCCAACACGTTGAAGACGGCGTACATGCGCAAGTCCAAGCTCGGCGAGGGCAAGCTCTACGCGATCGTCGTCTGGTCGGTGTGCCTCACCGGCTGCTGCGTGCTGCTGATCGGTCTCGACCAGCCGCTCCTGCTCCTGGTGATCTCGGCCGTGGTCGGCTCGCTGCAGATGTCCGTCTACTCGACCCTGCTGTTCTACATGAACAAGAAGGCGCTCCCGAAGCAGATCCAGATCCGGCCGTTCCGTTCCTCGGTCCTCATCTTCGCCAGCGTCGCCTACGGCTCGCTGTTCGTCCTGTCGGCCTACCAGCAGATCCAGATCCTGCTCAAGTGATCCCGATGAAAGCGGGCGCCGGCGGCCTTTGGCTCCGGCGCCCGTTTTCTTGTCTGACGAGTGACGAAAGTCCCTACGGGGCAAGGTATTTCGTCACCACTGCAGCGTCAGGGAATTCGGGAATACACGAAGTCGCTGCACATCACACCGTTGACATCGAACGTCTTGACCCCGGCCCGCGCGAAACCCGCCTTGCCGTAGAACCGCTGAGCCCGAGCGTTCTCCTGATTGACGCCGAGCCACAGCACCGCGCTCCCCCGGTCCCGCGCGCAATGCCGCACGGCATCCATGAGTGCCGACGCCGCCTCGCCGCCGTGGAATCCAGGGTCGACGTACAACTTGTTCACCTCGCTCGCCGGGCGCGCCGGGACCGCCGCGCGAACGTCGGCGCGATCCGGGTCGCCGTGCAGGACGAGCGCATAGCCGATGAGGGCGTCGTCGTCGCGAGCCGCGAGGACGTCTCGATCACCGTGGGCGAGATGCTCGGCGAACCGCTGCGCCGACAGGTTCGACGCGATGAAACCGGCGACGTCGGCCGCCGACAGCGACGGCGGGCAGGCGAGCGGGAAGGTCCGCGCGGCCAGATCGGCCAGCGGTCCGGCGAGCGCGGGATCGGTGACGACGTCGACGGTCATCACACCAAATCGGAGATCGTGCTCGCGTGCCACCTTCAGCCCTGCCGCAGCATCTGGCGACGCTCCCAAGCCTCGAGGGCATCGTCTTGCGCGGCGCGATGGCGTTCGATGACCCCGTCTATCTCATCGCGTCGATCAGCCCAATACGCCAGCGCCGCCTCGACGGCGCCGGGCGTGAGGCCAAGCGCGTCCGCGACGGTCACGGCTTCCCGATCTTCGAGTGAATGCGCGAGCCACGCCTCGGCAACGGTCCAGACCTGCGGACCGTCGGTCAGCGCGGCGCGACGTTCACCCGTCTCGGTGATCACGAAGCGGATCCGGGGGTGGGCCTGCATGGCCAGCCAGTCAGACACCGCGGTATTGACGACGCTGGACTTGGTCTGGCCCGTGCGACGCACGAACCGTGCAAGTGAGTCGCGTACAGACTCACCGAAACGAACGTTCACCGGCGCTGCCATGCACCACAATGTAGTCCAATGTAGTCATTCCGGTCCGACCGCCGGCAGCCGGATCTCGAACCGCGCGCCTCGTGTCCGGTTGTGCGCCGTCACGACACCGTCGTGGGCCTCGACCAGGCCCGCGGCGATGGCCAGACCCATGCCCGCGCCCGGCCCACGCCCCGCCCGCACCGGCACGGATCGTGCGGCGACCCCGCGGTAGGCCGGCTCGAAGATCCGTGGCAGATCGGCGGCGTCGATCCCGTCGCCGGTATCGTCCACGCGCAGCCATCCGACGCCGTCGTCGGCGCCTGTGGCCACCGCGACCGTCCCGCCGACCGGTGTGTGCGTGAGCGCGTTGTCGACGAGGTTCGTCACGGCCCGCGTCAGCGCGGCCGGACTACCGGCGACCGGCACGGGATCGGCGGCGGTGCGGACGTCGAGTTCGACGCCTGCCCGCTCGGCCGCGGATCGGCTGGCCGCGACCACCTCGTCGGCGATCTCCCGCAGGTCGAGACGCTCCCGCGTGATCTCCAGGGTGCCGGCGGTGATGCGCGACATGGCGAAGAGGTCGTCGACCATCACGCCCAACCGGGTCGCCGCCCCGACGATCTCCTCGCTGTAGGCGTGCACCTCGCCCGGTTCGGTGACGACCGCGTCGCGCAGCGCCTCCGCCGAGGCGAGCACATCGGCGAGCGGCGTCCGCAGATCGTGGCTGATCCAGGCGACGAGCTCGCGCCGCGACGACTCGACGGCCCGCTCCCGCTCCCGCGCCTGCCGTTCCCAGACCGTCCGACGGGCCTGATAGCGGCCCAGCACGACGGCGGCCGGCACGGCGATCACCGCGACCGTCGCGACGACGGCGACGGTGCCGAAGAACGATTCGGTGAACATGAACCCGCTCACCCCGACGACGCCCGAGAGCGTCGCGGCCGTCGGGATGAGGACGAGCAGCACCATGCTGACCGTCAGCGAGGCGCGTCGGGCCGCGACCAGCGCGGCGGCGCCGAGCGCGATCACCGGCACCGAGAAGAGCAGCGCGTAGCCGATGATGTGCACGATCTGCGGCATCAGGCCGATCCTTCCGTCGTCGGCGTCGTCTCACGCCACCGATACCCGCGGCCCCAGACCGTCTCGATCCGGTGGGCGCGGCCCAGCTTGTCGCGCAGCCGCTTGACGTGCACGGTGACCGTCGACTGATCGCCGAACGTCCACCCCCAGACGACGGCGAGCAACTCGTCGCGGGAGTACACCGTGCCCGGGTTGCGCAGGAAATGATCGAGCAGATCGAACTCGCGCGCCGTCAGCGAGACGGTCGACCCGCCGAGGTCGACGGTGCCGCTCTCCCGGTCGGCCCGGAGGCCGTCCCGCACGATCGGCTCCGCCGCGGCGCGGGGCCCGGCACGTCGAAGCACCGCCGCCACGCGCAGCGCCAGTTCCCGCGGGCTGAACGGCTTGGTCACGTAGTCGTCGGCGCCGACCTCCAGGCCGCGGATCCGGTCCTCCTCCTCGCCGAGGGCGGTGAGGAGGATGACCGGCGGATCGGGCCGGCCACCGGTCCGCAGGTCACGGCACACCGCGAGCCCGTCCGGGGCGGGCATCATCACGTCGAGCACCGCCACCGCGATCGGCACCGAACGCAGCACGTGCAGCGCCTCGGTGCCGGAGCACGCCGTGACGACGTCGAACCCGTCGCGTTCCAGATATCTGCGGACGACGTCGACGACCACGGCGTCGTCGTCGGCGATGAGCACACTCCTCGGCATCGTCCCTACCATTTCGTCAGAATCAGATGGTTGACGGCGAGCGCAAGCGCCGCCTGCACGATGAGCCAGCGGGTCCGGTGCCGCACCGGCAGCAACCCGGCGGCGAGCACGGCATAGGCGCTGAACGGCAGCCAGATGCGTTCCGTCTCGGCCTTGCTGAGCCCGCTGGCGTCGGCGACGAGCATCGCGGCCACGCCCGCCAGAGCGAGGACGGCGCGCGGATCCCGACCACGCAGCAGGTTCCGGTCCACGACGTAAGCGAGGCCGGCGAACGTGGCCAGACCGACGGCGCAGCCGGTCGCCGCGAAATTCGCCCACGCCCAGTACGCGGCCGGACGCTGCGTCGCGATGCCCTGGTAGTAGCGCTCGATGACGAGCCGGTAGCCGTCGAACCACCAGAACCCGGCGGCCGTGAAGCCACCGGCCACGAGCAGCGAACCCGCCAGCACCGCCGGCAGCGGACGTACCGTACGGCCGAGCCACAGGACGGCGAGCGCGGGGATCCCGATGAGGACGAGGCCGTAACTGAGGTACACGCCGGCACCGAGCAGCAGTCCGGCGGTAACGCCGAGCACCTGCCGGCGCGGCCCGGCCGTCCGCGTCGATGCGGCGAGCAGCGCCAACCCCCAGGAGACGACACCGAGGAAGGCCGCGTCGGCGGATACCGCCACCCAGACGGCGCCGGGGCTGAGCGCCAGATACGGCGCCACCGAGCGGGCGGCCTGCGGCGAGCCGAGCAGCAGGACCGTGAGGATCATCGCCGGAACGGCGCTCGCGGCGACGAGGACGCAGAACCACGCGGCCGCGGTGCCGCCGCCGAGGCCGACGCGGTCGAGTCCGATGAAGACGAGGAACGCGCCCGGCGGGTGTCCGGAGACGTGGGTCGTCCATGAATCGGGCTGGTAGTCCAGGATCCGGCCCGAGAAGCCGCGCAGCATCGCGCCGATGTCGTCGACCTTCGGCACGTCGTTGAGATACTCCGACGGATCCAGCAGCCGGCCGGTGAACCCGCGCCGCCACCCGTCGATCAGCGACAACGCGACCGCCCAACCGATCGCGCCGGCGTACGACAGCGGCAGCAGCGTGCGAAGCCGGAGCCTGTCGACACCGCGCGCGCCGGCGATCAGCAGGGTCGCGACCGCGACGGCGAGCGGCGTGCCCACCCAGGAGGCGTGAGCCTCCCAGAAGCCGAAGATCGGGGCGGCGCCGGCCCACAGCCGCTGCCGAGCGTCGGCGGGCAGGAACTCCGGGACCGCGAAACCCGCGGCGATGAGCACGACGCCCAGCGCGGCGCCGAGCAGTCCCCGGTGGACACCGGGCACCTCGGGCGCGGGGACCGTGACGCGGGGCATGTCACGACGGTAGGCAGTCGGCTCCGCGCGACGGTCGCATCGCGGCGAGCCGTCATAATTTCGTCATCGCCGCAGGTCCGATTCGCGATACCGGCCGGGTCTAGCGTCCGAACCATGAGCACGACACCCGTGGACGTCATCATTCCCTGCCGCAACGAAGAGGCCACGATCGCGGCCGTGATCGCCGGCCTGCCACCAGGATTCCGCGCGCTCGTCGTCGACAACGGCAGCACCGACGGCACGGGCCGGATCGCCCGCGCGGCCGGCGCTCGCGTCGTCACCGAGTCGGTCGCCGGCTACGGAGCCGCGGTCCACGCCGGCGTGACGGCCGCCGAATCCGAGGTCGTCTGCACGATGGACGGCGACGGCTCCTGCGATCCGCGCGACCTGCCGGCCGTCCTCGCGGCGCTCACCGGTCCCGTCCGGCTCGCCCTCGGCGACCGGCGTGCCGAGCCGGGCGCGTGGCCCGTGCACGCCAGACTCGGCAGCCGCGCCGTCGCCGCCCGACTGCGGCACCGGCACCGGATCGACGTGCACGACGTCGGTCCGATCCGGGCCTGTCGCCGGTCCGACCTGCTCGCGCTCGGCGTGACGGACCGCGGATTCGGCTATCCGGTGGAGCTGCTGGCCCGTGCCGGACGCGCCGGCTGGATCGTCGCGGAGCGACCGGTCGTCTTCCGTCCACGCGCCGGGGGCGCGTCGAAGGTGTCGGGCACCGTGCGCGGCTCGTGGCTGGCCGCCCGCGCATTCGCGGCGGCGGCCCGATGAACGCCACCTGCTCGCCCGCCGTCCTCGTCGTCGCCAAAGCACCGGTGCCGGGGTGGGCGAAGACCCGCCTCGCCGCGACGATCGGCGACACGGCGGCGGCCGAGCTCGCGGCGGCGAGCCTGCTCGACACCCTCCACGCCGCTCTCGGCACGCGGCTGCCGGTCGTCGTGGCGCTCACCGGTGAGCTCGGCCGGGCCCGCCGTCTGCCGGAGCTCACCGAGCTTCTCGCCCGTTGCCGAGTCTTGCCCCAGCGGGGCGCGGGTCTGCCCGCACGACTCGCGAACGCGCACCACGACGCCCGGGTCCTGCTCAACGACCGCGAGGAGCCCGGCGGCGGGCGCGTCCTCGTCCAGATCGGGATGGACACCCCGCAGGTACGGCCCGTCGATCTGCTCGCCGCCGCGGCCGCCGGCGGCGCGGGCGTCGCAGCACTCGGCCCCGCCCCGGACGGCGGCTGGTGGGCGCTGGCCCTCGGCGATCCGGACGCCGCGGGCCGGCTGGCCGCCGTCGCGACGTCGACCTCGTCGACGAGCGCACGCACAGCGGCGGCGCTGCGGTCCGCGGGACTGCGCGTGACGTGGCTGCCGGCCATGCGGGACGTCGACGTCCAGGGCGACATCGCCCCGGTGGCGCTCGCGTGCGGCGCCGGCAGCCGGTTCCGACTCGCCGCCCTGCGATCCGCTCCCGCGATCGGAGTCGCATCGTGACGATCACCGCAGACGCCGGACTCACCGGCTTCGATCCCGCGTTCGCCGGGGACGCCTGTTGGCTGCGGAGCGCCGACGGATCGCAGGAGGCGCTACCGATCGCCCGCTGGGAGGGCCGCCGGACCGACGCGGGCGATGCCGCCTTCGACGCCGAGGTCGCCGCCGCCTGCGACGGGCCGACCATCGACCTCGGCTGCGGCCCCGGACGCTACGTCGAGTCGCTGGCCGTCCGGGGCATCCCCTGCCTCGGGGTCGACGAATCGCCGCGCGCGGTCGCCCTCACCCGTGATCGCGGCGGGTGCGCCGTCCGGCGCTCGATCTTCGCCGCGCTGCCCGGCGAGGGCCGCTGGCACGTCGCCCTCGTGCTCGACGGCAATATCGGCATCGGCGGCGATCCGGTGCACGTCCTGACGCGGGCACGGTCCCTCATCGCGCCCGACGGCCGCGTGCTCGTCGAGTTCGGCGGCGTCGGCACCGGTCTCGTCACCGGTGCGGCCCGCGTCGAGACGGCCGTCGGCTCCGGACCGTGGTTCCCCTGGGCCAGAGCCGGTGTCGAGCAGGCAGCGCTGCTCGCCGTCACGTCCGGCATGCGGCTCGTCTCGGCCCGCGACTTCGGCGGGCGCTGCCTGGCGGTGCTGCGGCGATGAGCACCGTCGACGCCCCGCGTCGTCCCCGCGGCGACGACGACCCACGGCGGATCCGGGCCGTCGCGCACGTCGGCGCGGCCGCCGGGGCCGCGTTCGCGACCTGCTTCCTCACCGGTCTCATCAGCCACTTCCTGCAGCATCCGACAAGCTGGTTCGCCTGGCCGACGCACCCCGTCTGGCTGTTCCGGCTCACCCAGGGACTGCACGTCGCGACGGGATTCGTCGCGGTTCCGCTGGTGCTCGTCAAGCTGGGGCTCGTCTACCGACGACTGTTCGTCCGCCCGCCGCTGCACTCCGTCCGGCTGCTCGTCGGCCATCTCCTCGAACGGGTGTCGATCGGCGTGCTCGTCGGGGCATGCCTGTTCCAACTCGTCACGGGCGTCATGAACGTGGCGCAGTGGTACCCGTGGCCGTTCTTCTTCCCGGACGTGCACTACGCGGTCGCCTACCTCGCGATCGGCGCCCTAGCCGTCCACATCGCGGTCAAACTGCCGCTCGCCCAGCGCTACTGGCATGCGCCGCCCGCGCCCGTCGACACGTCGTCCCCGCTCGTCGACCGGCGCACGGCGGTGACGGCGGCCGCCGCGGCAGCGGGCGTCGTCGCCGTCGGCATCGCGGGACAGTCCGTGACGCCGCTGCGGCCGTTCGCGTTCCTGTCACCGCGTTCCGGACGCGGCCCGCAGCGACTGCCCGTCAACCGCACCGCGGTGCAGGCCGGAATCGCCGCCGCGGCACTCGATCCGGACTATCGGCTGACGATCGCCGGTCCCGACGGCGCCACCCGGGCGTGGAGCCTGGCCGAGCTGCGCGACCTGCCACAGACCACCGCGACCCTGCCCATCGCCTGCGTCGAAGGGTGGAGCGTCGGCGCCGAGTGGACGGGCGTCCGGCTGTCGGATCTCCTGCGCGCCGCCGGCACGACGACCTCGACCGACGTGCGGGTCGTCTCGCTGGAACCGGTCGGCGGCTATCGGACGAGCGTGCTGCCGGCCGGCTTCGTCGCCGACGACTCGACGCTGCTCGCGCTGCGACTGAACGGCGACGTGCTCGATCTCGACCACGGCTATCCCTGCCGGCTCATCGCGCCGAACCGGCCGGGCGTCCTGCAGACCAAATGGGTCGGGCGGATCGAGGTGCTGCCATGACGGTGCTGCGCATCCTCCTCGGGGCCGTGGGCGTGGTCGCCGCCGGCTACGGCGTCTCGTTGCTCACCGAGCTCCCGCCGCCGCTGCTGCTCGTCATCGCGGAGTGGGTGGTCGCCGGCGTCCTGGCTCATGACGCCGTCATCGCGCCGCTCGGCGTCGCGGCCGGGTGGGCGACGCGCCGCTGGATCCCGGCACCCTGGCGGCGACCGCTCGTCGTCGCCGCGACCTGCACCGTCGCCGTCGCGCTGCTTGCGCTGCCGCTGCTGCTGGACCGTCCGCGGCCGGTGAACCCGACGCTCCTCGACCGCGACTACCCCCTCGCCATCGGCCTCGCGCTCGCAGCCGTCTGGATCGCCGCCGCGGCGGCGGGCCTGCGGGCATCCTGGGTCCGGACCCGCACTGGTCGCCGGATGGTCAGAGCCGACGTGCCCGAGTGACCCCGTTCGGGAATCGATCATCTAGAGATGAGGACACGACGTGATCACGACCGCCGTCATCGGAGGAACCGGACTGTATTCGCTGCTGCCGCAGTCGCGGATCGTCGACGTCGAGACGCCCTACGGACCGCCGAGCGGCCCGGTGCGTGTCGGCGATTTCGGCGGCCGCACGGTCGCCTTCCTCCCCCGGCACGGTGAGCACCACGAACACCCGCCGCATCAGGTGCCGTACCGCGCCAATCTCTGGGCGCTGCGCTCCCTCGGCGTGCGACGCGTCCTCGCCCCCTGCGCCGTCGGCAGCCTCGTGCCGCACCTCGGTCCCGGCTCCGTCGTCTCGCCCGACCAGCTCGTCGACCGCACCAGCGGCAGGGCTCAGACCTACGTCGACTCCGGCGCGATCCACGTCTCGTTCGCCGACCCCTACTGCCCGGCGATCCGCGCGGCGGCCGTCGCCGCGGGCGGACGCGCCGACCTGCCCGACGTCGTCGACGGCGGCACGATGGTCGTCATCGAGGGCCCCCGGTTCTCGACGCGCGCCGAAAGCCGCTGGTACGCCGCGCAGGGCTGGACGCTGGTCAACATGACCGGTCACCCTGAGGCCGTCCTCGCCCGCGAACTCGGCGTCTGCTACGCGCCGCTGGCCCTGGTCACCGACGTCGACGCCGGACTCGCCGCCGGCGAGGGCGTCACGGCCGACGAGGTGTGGGTCGAGTTCCAGCGAAACCTCGAGCCCTTCACCGCATTGGTCGCCGCCACCCTCGCGGGACTGTCCCCCGAGCCGGAACCCTGCCCGACCTGCAAGGCCGAGCACACGCTGCCGGGAATCGAACCGTGAGGGTGCTCGTCACCGGCGCCGCCGGATTCATCGGCCGCGCGATCACCGCCGCGCTGCGGGCGGACGGCGTCGAGGTGGACGGAGTCGACGCGATGCTGCCCGCCGCACACGGGGCCGGCGCCGCGGCGCCTGCGGGCGTCCGGCTTCTGGACGTCGCCGATCCCGTCGCCATCGCCACGGCCGTCGAGGGCGTCGACGCCGTCTGCCATCAGGCCGCGATGGTCGGTCACGGCCAGGACGTCACCGATATGCCCGCCTATGTGCGCGAGAACCTGCTCGCGACGGCCGTGCTGCTGGCGGCGATGACGCGCGCCGGCCGTTCGCGGCTCGTCCTGGCATCCTCGATGGTCGTCTACGGCGACGGCTCCTATCGCACCGACGACGGCCGGATCGTCGAACCCGCGCCGCGCGACCCGGCCGCCCTCGGACGCGGCGAGTTCGACCCGCGGAGTCCGGCCGGCGAGCCGCTGACCTGGACCGAGACCGTCGAGGACGCACCGCTGCGCCCGCGCGGCGTCTACGCCGTGACGAAGCACTGCCAGGAGCAGCTCGTTCGCGACTGGGCGGCCGAGACGGGCGGCAGCGCCGTGGCCCTGCGCTATCACAACGTCTACGGGCCGTGGATGCCCCGAGACACGCCGTACTCCGGGGTCGCCGCGATCTTCCGTTCGGCGCTGGAGCGCGGCGAGGCCCCGACCGTCTTCGAGGACGGCCGGCAGCTGCGCGATTTCGTCCACGTCACGGACGTCGCCCGCGCCAACGTCGCCGCACTGCGCTACGGGCGGCGGGGATTCCGGGCGTACAACGTCGCCTCCGGCCACCCGCTCGCCCTGGCCGACATGGCCCGTCTGCTCGCGACGGCCGTCGGCGGTCCGGAGCCCGTCGTCACCGGAGGGGCGCGTCCCCGCCCCGGTGCGGCGTCCGGATTCGTCTCGGACGTGCGGCACATCGTCGCGTCGCCGCAGCGAGCCCGGGCCGAACTCGGCTTCACGGCCGCCGTGTCGCCGGCGTCGGGCCTCGCCGAGTTCGCCACGGCTCCCTTGCGGTGACCGTATGTCTCTTATTAAGAGACATAGAGACATGGG